>NZ_KB891930.1 GCF_000373585.1 Streptomyces sp. MspMP-M5 | reverse complement strand
CCCCCCGCCAGTCGCTCCGGCCCCCCACACCAAAGGACGCGCGAGACACCAGGCAGTGCACTACGCAGCGGTCCAACCACCATCCACCGGCACCGCCGCACCCGTCACAAAAGACGCCCGATCACTGCACAACCACGCCGCCGCCTGCGCAACCTCCACCGGATCCGCCATACGCTTTTGAACCGAACGCCCCACAAAACCCGCCTCCAACCCCGGCGCACCCACCAACACCTCATCCATCAACTCCGTCCGCGTACTACCCACCACCAAAGCATTCACCCGCACCCCCCACTCCCCATACTCAACCGCCGCCGCCCTGGTCAACCCCAACACCGCATGCTTAGCAGCCACATACGGAGAACCCGCACCCGTCGCCCGACAACCCGCCACACTCGAAGTATTGACCACCGCCGCCTCACGGCCGCAGGCGAGCATGGCCGGAAGCTGATGACGCAGGCAGTTCCACACCCCCCGCACATTCACCTCCATCACACGGTCGAAGACCTCATTGTCCGTCTCGTGCAGGAGTGTTCCCGCCTCGGCCCAGCCTGCGTTGTTGAACGCGCCGTCCAGGCGGCCGAAGCGCTCCACCGCCGCCGCAACCGCCCTCTCGACGTCCTTCTCCACGCCCACATTCCCGGCCGCCACCGCCGCGCGGCCACCGCGCGCCTCGATCTCCCCCGCCAGCTCACGCAGCCGCTCCTCCCGGCGAGCCATCAGCACCACTGCCGCCCCCTCGGCCGCGAACAGCCGTGCCGCGGCGGCACCGATCCCGCTGGAGGCACCCGTAATCATGACCACCCTGTCGGTCAACAACCCCTGAACATCGGTCATCTCAGCTTGCTCCTCATCTCCGATCCCTGGCCCGAAAGCCCTGGCTGCCACCATCACCGCCCGACTCCTTGAGCCGGCCGGACGCGTTCCATCCCCTACCCCGTACGACCGCGGAAACCAGATGAGCGGACATCAAACGGCAGGCTCAAACGGCCGCAACGACTGCTCACGCCGAAGTTCCCCGCACCGGATCCAAGTCCATACGAGCCGCCACCTCCGGCGCAGCAACCCCCGGCAACAGCAGTTCCCACATCCTGACCGTCCGCTCGGGCAGATCCCGACGGCCACTCACCAGCTGCGCATAAAGCTGAACCCCCGTACACGCCCCCACCACGAACTCGGCCACTCCCTCCACATCGAGACCAGGCCGCAGCTCACCGCCGCGTTCGGCCTCCCGAAGACAACCCGCCATGATGTCGCGCCAGCTGAGGTAGGCAGTGGCATCCCGGACACCGAAAGCACCCTGCTCCACCGACAGTCGCACCCCCGCCCGCAACACCGGATCGGTCTGCAGACGCTGCGCCCACACCAGCGTGATGTCCACCAACCGCTGCAGCCCCTCCGAACGGAGCATGCCCTCAACAGCCTGCGGCTGAGCGTTCATCACCGCCTTGGCCAGCCCCTCCTTCGACTCGAAGTGGAAGTACAACGCACTGGTCGTCACCCCGGCCCGCTCCAGGATCTTGTTGATACCCGCGCCGGAGTACCCGAACTCGTCGAACACCTCCGCCCCCGCCCGAAAAAGCTTCTCACGGGTACGCAGCGCCCGTTCCTGTGTCACTTGTCTCATCCTCTGACCCTTCAATACCCCTCGACAGAAAAGAGAACGCTCTTTATTCTACTTGGCAATTATTCGGCCACCGACTTCCACGCGCCACCCCTTTCACAGCTCAAAAAAGTCGCCCAAGAGGACACCACCACGCACCAGGCACGCCCACACGATTCAACACATCTCGCACCGTGCCATCGATACCACTTCCCTCATCGCCTGGGAGTTCCGCATGCACTGCAACGCTGTCCCCGCTACCACCAGGCCCAGCCCTGTCGCCTTCGTTCCCAAGAAATTCGTCCACAAGACCAATTCCGCCGAGGTCTTACTCACCGGCTGGCAACGGACAGACACCAATGCCTTTACCGTCTTTGCCCATTGGCCCACAACACACAGCTTCTACACAACAGGCCCCAGCCCCGTCGACCCACTGCTGCTCACCGAGACCATCCGCCAGATGTTCCCGCTACTGTGCCACGGCGCCTACAACGTGCCGTTCGACCACCACCTGCTGTGGGAACACTACCGCTACGAACTCACCCCCCACGCCACCCAGATCACCGACCGGGCCGGCCCACTGAACCTGCACGTCGAATGCCAGGAAAAAGTGCACCGCGGCACCCGGCTGGCCGCCCTGACCCTCGCCGTCACCGTCGTCCGCCACGAGGTGCCACTGGCAACCGCCCACACCCGCTTCACCATCCAACCACCCGCCATCTACCACCGACTCCGAGCCGGCCGCACCAACACCGCACCCCTCACCCCAACCCCCCCACCACCCTGCCCCATCCCCCCACACGACCTCGGCCGCCGCACCCACGCCGACATCCTCCTCTCCCCCAGCGACAACCCCCACCGCTGGGCCCTGAGAATCGACACCACCCACCCCATACTCTTCGACCACCCCCTCGACCACGCCCCCGGAATCCTCCTCCTGGAAGCCGCCCGCCAAGCCGCCCAAGCCCTGACCCCCACACAGCCCATGACAGCAACCGCCATGCACAACACCTTCTCCCGCTACATCGAATACGACACACCCTGCTGGATCGAAGCCCACCCACTCCCCCCAACCCCCCCACACCACCACCGCACAGCCGTCACCCTCACCCAAGACAACATCCAGCGCTACACCACCACCATCACCCACACACCAACCCCCACCCCACCCCCCCACACACACCAAAACCCCCTGCACCCCCTACACCCCGCAGCCACCACCACCCCATAAACACCCAACTAAACACCCAACAAACCGACAAAACCGGTGTCGGCGTACGGCCGAGTAGAACGGCGCACCCATGGCGTTTGTTCGTCATCGGTCAGTTGTCGCGGTGCCGCTTCGGCGGCCGCCGTCGATGCCGCCGGTGCCGGCACAGGCAGCCACGTCGTGAGCGAAGGGCCGGAGACCCACCGACCGGTTCTCAAACCCACTTTCCCGGGGCGGCACCCCAACCCTCACCACCACCGACGCCAAACCAAGAGAGCACAACGCACCCCGCAGATGACACACCGGACTCCCAGCGGAGCACTGAGGGCGGCGCCGCGTCCTCGCGGATTGGACCGGACGGATATCTGCATGAAACCCTTCGCCATATGCACGTTATGGACATACTTATACCCTTCGCCCAGACCGGTCGCATCGGCGCGGCGCGCCTGGGCGCCGAACTCAAGGATGTCGTGCAGGAGTTGGGGCCTCCGTGGGATTATGGCTCCTCGACCGGAGCCGACGGGCTGCCGTATCTGTACGCGTACGGCAGCCTGGAGATCGCCGTCTGCCATGCCCACTGCCAGGTGATCGACGCGGTCATGGTCCAGACGGACTGGACCACGATGGAATGGCCGTCGCAGGAGCCTGGACAACCGCAGACATTCCCCGGTCGTCCTACGTACGACGAAGCCCTGCGGGCCCTGGACGAGGCCGGATGTCCCTGGGAGAACTACCAGCCGCTGACTCTTGAGGACCAGTGCGCGATCCGCGTCCCCGCCTCCGGCGCGACCTTCGTCTTCGCGACGGACGAAGGGGAAAAACCCGTACTCTGCAGCGTGTCAGTGGCCCAGCATCGCCCCCACCCCTGCGGCTGACCAGCACCCTCGCCAGCCGCCGAACAGCGACTCCGACCAGCCTCCCAGCAGCTGGCAACGCCCGCGCCGAATGGTGGGCACGGCCGCGAATACGGCACTGCCGCAGCGCCACCACAGCGCTGGCGCACTCCCGAGGCCGACCGGGTGGCGATTGAACTCCCCCTGCTGTGAACTGGTTTGAGGCAGCACAGCTCGGCGAGCAACAGCCTGGGCCAGGCAGGGACTCGGTGGCGGTGAGATGGCAACCGGCCGTGAGGTGGGTGTGCGCCTGTGGAACAGGTGCCGGGCTTCAGGTGTCCGATTCCCGTCCACTGGCAGGAGCTTCTCGCGTCTGAAGACGCTCGATGAGCTCGCGCCAGCTGCTCGGTATGCCGGCCGATGTCCGTAGCGCGCTTGAGGCGTGCAGGCAGGAGTTGATGGCGGCGGTGGCGGATGGAGAAGGTGCTGGGCAACCGCAAGGCCGGCACCGGGGACGTGCGGCTGTCGCCGGATGGGGAGCTGATCATCCCGTCGCTGTCGGCCGAGGACATCCCGGCCGAGGGCTGCCGCGCTCAAGGAGGGCCTTGCGGAGCTACGGCTGCCGGCGGTACTGCTCGCGAGCGCAACGGCCCTGGGCCTGGTGCGGATGGCGGAGGCGTGCGGGATCTCGTACGACGTCCTTCACAGGGCAATACACCTAGTGGAAAAATGAGTTCGAAGCCCTGAGCCACACCTCATGGCGTGGACCACTTCCGTCACGCGATACTGCAGCGGTCCGACAGTACGCGCGCGCCCCACAGCGACGGAAGGATCCCAAGTCCCTTGAATTCCCTACGTGCTCGGATCGGCATCCTCGGTGTGGCCCTGCTGGCGGGACTGGCGGCACCTGCGACCACGGCGGCGGCTCGGGACGCTCAAGGCGCCCCGGCCCCGACCGTCGAGGAGCAGCGCCTGGACAAGGCGGTACCGCAGGAGATACTGCGACGCTCCGGATTCGACTCCGTGGCGCCGGACTTCGTCCGAGACCTGGCCCGGACGCACTCCTTTGAGCAGGCCCGCGGCATCGTCGTACGGGACGGTACGGCGCTGTGGCGGCGCGCCGTCGACTGGGCGCAGGGGCGGGGCCCCGCGGGCGGCGGCCTCAGCCGGGACGACGACCGGCCGCTGTACTGGGCGCGGCTCGGGATGACGCGGGACGTGCGCACGTGGGAGCCGGGTTTCGGGCTCAGTGACGCGCAACGCGCGGCCCTGCTGGGCCAGTTGGAGCGGACCTCGCGCGGTCAGACCGACATCCGCTACCCGTCGCGCGCCACGGGCATCAAGCGCATTCTCGTCACCGGCTTCGACCCGTTCACACTGGACCAGGACATCAGGATCTCGAACCCGTCCGGAGCCGTCGCGCTCGCTCTTGACGGGACGGTGATCCAGACCGACTCCGGTCCGGCCCGCATCGAGGCCGTCACGTTCCCGGTGCGTTGGCAGGACTTCGCGAAGGGGACGGTGGAGCGGACGCTGGCGCCGTACCTGCCGAAGGTCGACCTGTACACGACGGTGAGCCAGGGCCGGGTGGGCCGCTTCGACGTCGAGCGAACGAACGGGGCCTGGCGCGGCGGCTACCCCGACAATGACGACCTCAGCAGCACTGGGACCATCCCGGTTGCCGCCCCGGCCACACAACCGCAGTGGACGACGACCACCCTCCCTTACAAGGCGATTGTGACCGCGCACACCGGCCGGTTCCCGGGCTACGACCACACCGAGGTCACCGAGATCCCTGCAGGGCGCACCGAACCCGTCGTACGCCCCGACGGCCCCACCCCGGGCTCCACGGCCCGTGAGGGCGGCGGCGGCAACTACCTCTCCAATGAGATCGCCTACCGCGCGACCCTGCTGCGCGACCGGCTGGGCCTGCACGACAAGCTGCCAGGCGGGCACGTGCACACGCCGGTGCTCCGGTTCGGCGCCGGCAACACCGATCCAGCGACCGGAAAGATCACGGATCCGCAGTTTGTGCAGAACCGGCTGGACATCATTGCGCAGCTACGGTCGATCCTGACGGTGGCGGCGAATACGGCGCTGAAGTGACATCGTCCCCGCCCGCGTTCCCCTCGCCTCGCGAGGTCAGTGGGTGTCGCTGGTGTGGTGGGGCCGGGTGCGGCTCCACCATCGGACGCCGAGTCCCCAACCGATCACGATGATCAGCGCGAGGATTTTTCCTTGCCACTGTGAGACGGCGCTGAGGGTAAAGCCGCCGATTGCGGTGCCGGTCAGAGTCAGGGCGAGGACGGTGTAGGTGTGCGCATCGGTTCCGCGCTGGTTGTACTGCTTCACATGACCAAGCGTACTTACCAACTGGTGGCGCCGGAGAGGGCCCCTGCGTGGACAGGGCTGTCCGATGAGTCACGTGGTCGATACGCAGTCAGCGAGCAGGCGCGGACGAGTCTTGCCTTCGGCGAGGCGTCGCAGACCGTTAACCAGGCGCGCCCATGTGTTGCGTGCCGACGACGGACAGCAGACGGAGTGCCTGTGCCGACGGCGAGCCGGGGGCGGCGGTGTAAATGACGAGTTGCTGGTCCCGGTCGGCGATGTCCAGGACGTCGCAGCTGACGGTGACGGGGCCGACGAGGGGGTGCTCGAAGGTCTTGCAGAGGGTGGGGCGGGCAGTCACGTCGTGGGTGGCCCAGAGCCGGCTGAACTCCTCGCTTCCGGCGAGGAGTTCCTCGACCAGGCCGGTCACCTCCGGGTCGTTGGGGTAGCGGGCCGCTGCGGCGCGCAGGTGCTGAGCCGAGCTCTGGGCGAACTCGTCCGCGTCCGAGACGCCGTACAGTCGTCGGCCGGGCCGGTGCGGGCCCAGGAAGGCGCGTCGGATGAGGTTCCGGTCCCGGCGCGACAGGGCGGAGAAGTCCTCCATCAGGGCAGCGGCCAGGTCGTTCCAGGCAATGACCTCGTACGTCGCCGACAACACGATCGCCGCGGCCTCCGGCAGTCGCTGCAGCAGATCGATGATGCTCTGCCGTACCTCCCGCGAAGGCCCTGGCAGCGGTCCGGGCGGGGCGCCGGCGAGGTGGTGCAGGTGAGCGCGCTCGGCGTCCGACAGGCGCAGCGCGCGGGCGAGTTGGGCCAGCACCTCGCGGGAGGGGCGTGGGGCGCGGGCCTGTTCGAGTCGTGTGTAGTACTCGGTCGAGATGAACGCCAGCTGTGCCACCTCCTCGCGGCGCAGTCCCGGGGTGCGGCGGCGTGCCCCGGCGGGCAACCCCACGTCAGCGGGGGTGATGCGCTCGCGCCTGCTGCGCAGGAAGTCACCAAGCTCTCGTCGTACTCGTCGATCCACCTCCCCAGTGTGCGCGATCGCCGGGGCGCCCAGCCAGGTACTGCCGGTGCCTGGATGAGCGGGGCGGCCAGGCACAGGCTCGTCGGCATGAACAACTCACCGATCACGTCCCTCACGACCTCGGGCCTGCTCGCCGGCAAGGTCGCCTTCATCACTGGTGCCGGTCGCGGCATTGGCGCCGCAGCGGCGCGGCTGTTCGCCCGGGAGGGTGCCCGGGTACTTCTCGCGGCCCGCACCAAGGACCAGCTCAAGGCGGTGACCGAGGAGATTCGGGAGGCCGGCGGCACCGCGGACTATGTGGTGTGCGACCTGGCCGACCCGGCAAGCGTGCGTGCAGCCGTCAACCGGTCGGTGGAGCTGTACGGCCGGCTCGACGTGGCCTTCAACAACGGCGCGACGGGCCAGCCGCCCGGCCCGATGGACCAGCTGTCGGAGGCCGATTTCGACCACGTCTGCGCCGTCAATCTCAAGGGTCCGTGGCTGGCCATGACTGCCGAGATCGCTGCCATCCGTGCCACCGCGAAGCGCGGAGCCATCGTCAACACCTCCAGCGTCGGCAGCCTGATGGGCAACCCCCAACTGCCCGCGTACGGCGCGGCGAAGCGGGCGGTCAACAGTCTCACCGCATCGGCAGCCGCCACATACGGCCCGGAGGGTATCCGCGTCAACGCCATCGCACCCGGCACCACGCTCACCGAGATGCTGCACGAGTGGGACGAGAAGTCACCCGGCACCATCGAACAGCTCAACGCCCAGACCCCGCTGGGCCGCGCCGCCGATCCGGAAGAGATCGCCCAGGCCGCCGCCTGGCTCCTCAGCGACCGCTCCTCCTACGTCACAGGCACGGTCCTCCGGGTCGACGGCGGCATGCGAGCCTGAGCCGGAACGGGCATCCTTGCCGAGCGCCGGCCTCCCACGGCGCGGGAGAGGGCTGCTTCCTACGGTTCGTCCAGACACCCCAGGGCCGTCGCGCCGGCCTCCATCCGCGCGGGGCAGTAATACGGCTCCGCCGTCTCCCCCGTCATCGGTGATCTGGTGCGGCAGCCGGCTGCCGCCAGGCGTGGTCATCAGGTGGACGTCGGCCTCCCGAACTACCTCGGCGGTCGCAGCGCTTCCGGAAGGTCGGCCGTGGCTTGTTCATGGACTTTCGCTCGGTAGGACTGTTCTGTTGTCTTTTGGGGATGGTGATGGTCGTGACTGCCGATGTGGTGATCGTGGGGAACGGTGCGCTGGGCCTGTCCGTCGCCGTGGAGACGGCGCTGCGGGATCGCTCCTTGCGGATTGCCGTGGTCGGCCCGGAGGCCCACCCTGGTTCTGCTTCCGTGGCGGCGGGAGCGATGCTCAACTGCTTTGCCGAGGTCACGGGGCGTACCGGTGAACATCCTGCGTCCCGTGCGAAGTTCGCGTTGGCGCGCGAAGCGGCTCGCCTGTGGCCGGGCTGGTTGGAGCGGCTCGCGGAGGTGGGGCGAGACGTGGCGGTTCCGGTCGGGAACGTCCGGGGGACGCTGGTCGTTCTGGGGGCGCGGTCCACGGGTGACGGTGTGGGCAGTATGCGGGCGATCCGCGCGGCTGCCGAGGAGCATGGCGAGCCGTGCCAGGACGTGGATCCCTACGGCATCGGTGTGTTGGCGGCGGAGGCGGGTGATCAGCCGGTGGACGCCTTGTACTTGGAGAACGAGGGGGCGGTCGACGCCCGCCGTGTGCTCGCGTCCCTGGATGCCGCTGCGACGGGGCTCGGCGTCACGCGCGTCGCCGGCCAGGTGGTGTCCCTGGTGACGGCCAAGGGCGCGGTCACCGGAGTGCGGCTGCCCTCGGGAGCGATGCTCCCGGCGGGGGCCGTCGTCCTCGCGGCGGGCGCGGCGAGTGGGCGCCTGATCGAGCAGCTGCCCCCGGGCGCGGTGCAGCCGATGCTGAACGGAACAGGTGTGGCGCTGGAGACCCAGCGCGTGCGGAGCGATGCCGTGCCGTATGTCGTGCGCACGCCCACCCTCGTCGGCGGCTGCGGGCTGCACGCGGTGCCGCTCGGGGACGGAGTCGAATACCTGGGCGCGACCAACCACGTCTATTTCGACGCGCCTGCCGGACCGCGGCTGGGCGTCGTCCAGGCGCTGCTGTCCGGCTACACCGCGCAGTTCGACCGGAACATCGCGTTCTCGGCCGTGCGGCGCTGGTATTACGGTCTGCGGCCGGTCACGCTGGACACTTTCCCGCTCCTGGGCCGCGCGCCGGTGCCGCGCCTGTTCTTCGCAACGGGGACCTACCGTGACGGTTTCCACAGCGCTCCGGCGATTGCCCGCCACCTGGCCGATCTCCTGACCGCCGGCGCCGCGCCAGAGCACGATCCGTACGCGGTCTTCGCGCCCGGCCGGAAGCCCATCGAGACGATGACGGTGGACGACGCCGCGGAACGCTTCGCACAGATGGCTCTCCTCATCGGCGTCGAACGCGGCATGAGGCTGCCGTACATCTTCGGCACGGAACCGATCGCCGCGGCGTGCCGGCAAAAGGCGCTTGAATGCGTGGAGCTGCTGGGCGTCCCGGTTGCGCTGGCACCTGAGGTTCTCGGCGCCGTGTCCGAGGCCGATGCGAACCGGATCCGGCAGGTGGCCGGCTATCTCAGTACTGTGGCCGCCCGCCCCTGACCGGCCCTCTCCCCGGCTCTCCCCCCTCCCCGAACAGGAAGCCAGAACAGGCAGCCCAGCGATTTCGGCTCCATAGGTCGAGACCAGGTCGTCCCTCATGGCTTCGCCCCGGCCGTTTCTCGTTCGGGCCGTAACGGGCACGGGAGCCACGGCAATTCCGGGAGCGGAGATGGTACCCGGGCGCTATTGCCCCGCATCCTCCGGGAAAGCGTCTGTCCAGGGCGGTCGGTTGCGGCGATACCAGGCGGCCGGTCATCCGTGTACCGGGTCTCCCTACGTTCGCATCGCGACAGGGCAGTAGACCGCTTGCGCAGCCGGGGTCACCTCCCGATGGAGCTCTGATGAACACACCAGACCTCAGCTGTTTCGGCATGGTGAGTCATCCAGGGGCGTGATCGTGCCAAAGTGTGACGCCAACGACCCGTCTGTGACGAGGAGTTGAGCGTCAACCGAACTGCCACACCGCCTGTGACCTCGGGTGCGCGGTTCTTCAGGGTCGGCTGAAAAACATCCAGCGGGGGCAAACTCACGTTTGAGGGCACTTTGATCACTTAATGTTGCTGAAATATACGGGGAATTGGCTGCTCAACGCTACCGGAGGCGACACACGGTGAAATTGGAGATGTGAACTCCGCTTCATCCCTGGGCGGACCGACGCTGGCCCGTGGCTGTATCGGTCGCCTAGCATCTCAATGTCTGCCGCCCCGATCCGTAACCACGGCAGAATGAGCGAACCCGCAACTTCATACAGCAGACACCGTGAAGTTTCCGGAATTCACAGCGACATGTGATTCCAGTGACGCCCGAGCCCCCCTCGATATCTCCAGTCATTCACCGACAGGGAGAAGCATGTCCACAGTAGCTACAAAGGTGCCGCAAGTGCCGGAGCAGTCGGCCCGGTTCGCCGAGATCCTCAAGCGGCTCATCGACAAGTCGGTGGAGGGTTACTACAACCCGTACCGCGAGTTCGACTGGCCCGATTCGCTGCCCGAGCAGATGTCGTGGATGAGCGACGACCTGATGTCCACCTACGGCACCGAAGTCGCCGAGGAGTTGACGACCGAGGAGTTGCAGCGGCTGTCCCGCTGGGAGAGCATCAACTTCTACAGCCTCAACGTCGAGGGCATCCGCGAGCTGCTCATCGAGGTCGTCAAACGCATCCACACGGCGGGTTTTGAACTGCCGTCGGACTTCTTCCACCACTTCATCGGCGAAGAGAACGAACACATGTGGTTCTTCGCCGAGTTCTGCCTCCGGTACGGCAACAAGATCTACACCGGGCCGAAACTCAACTCCATTCCGCATGACAACGCCCAGGTGGAGAACTTCCTGGTGTTCTCCAGGATCCTGCTCTTCGAGGAGATAGTCGACTTCTACAACATGCGGATGGCCGCCGACGACTCCCTGCACGAGACCATCCGCAAGGTCAACCGGGTGCACCACGAGGACGAGTCCCGGCACATCGCGTTCGGCCGCGAACTGGTCTCGATGCTCTACTCCGAGCTGACGAAGACCGTGACCGACCAGCAGCGCCAGGAGATCGAGCAGTACCTGAAGCGCTACATCGTCTTCAGCCTCCGCTCCTTCTACAACCCGCAGGTCTACCGGGACGCCCGGATCGACAAGCCACTGGAGTTCCGCGAGCGGCTGGTCTCCGACCCGGCCCGCCGGGACCTGGAACGCAAGGTGGTGCGCAAGCCGATGTCCTTCATGGTCAAGTCGGGGATCTTCGCCGACGACCAGCTGCCGGCCATCTGAACCGGGCGAAGGAGATCTGCATGGAAACGAACGGTCTCGCCTACCTGCCTACCGGCGAAGCCCGGCTCCTGCGGCACCTGGACGACATGTTCGAGCGGTGGGGCACCGAAGACGGCGCCGAACCGGTCATCGGCGCACCGCTGCTGCCGGTGGCCAAGCTGGCGAAACTCGACTACTACCAGAACTTCCCGCAGCAGGCGCTGGTGGTCAACGCGCTGGACCTGGAGCGCCGCCCGCAGGGCCAGGACGCCTCCGCCATCGAGGCGTTCCCGTCGGAGCAGCTGCAGAGCGCGGAGATCGGCCTGCCGTCGGCCACCTGCTATGCGGTCTACCTGGGGCTGGAGGGCACCAGCCTGCCGGGCAACACCCTGATCACCCTGGTGGGACGATGCTTCCGCCGGGAGGAGAGGTACACCGGGCTGCGCAGGCTGCTCGGCTTCCACATGCGCGAGATCGTGGCCCTGGGCGAGCAGGAGTTCGTCGAGGAACACATCAACCGCTTCTCGTCGCGCATCCTGCGGTTCGCCGAGGCGCTGGACCTGCCGTTGCGCAAGGAGGCGGCGACCGACCCGTTCTTCGACGGCGAGGGTCCGCGCGCGCTGCTGCAACGCATCGCGCCGGTCAAGTACGAGTTCCTGGCCGGAGAACTCGCCATCGCGTCGGTGAACAAGCACCGCAACTTCTTCGGCGAGCGCTGCGCCATCCAACTGGCCGACAGCGGGCGGCCGGTGTTCACCAGTTGCGTCGCGTTCGGCCTGGAGCGGTGGCTCGCCGTGCTGCACGACCGCTACGGCGACTGGGGGGCGGCCGGCGAAGCCGTCGCGAAGGCAGACCAGGCACTGGCATCAGCCGCAACCATCGAAGGGACCTCGCATGCACGCTGAACGGGAACAGCTCAAGCAGTGGATCCTGGCCCGCCACCCGGAGACACCCGACATAGACCCGGATCTCGACATCCTGGAGAACCGGCTCATCGACTCCCTCGCCTTCGTCGAGTTCATGCTTCTGGTCTCGCGGCTCAGCGGCGAGGAGATCGACATGGAGACCCTGGACGTCGACGACTTCCGCACCCTGCGGCGGATCGAGGAGCGGTACTTCCGGGCAGGCGTGGCGTGACCGCACCTGCCGTCGAGACCGGGCCCGAGCGACTGCTGCGGGCCGAGCGCGAGACCCTGGTGCCCACGCTGCGCGACCTGCCGTCAGACATGTGGGAACGGGGCACCGTATGCCCGGCGTGGACGGTGCGCGACGTGGTGGCGCACTGTGCTGCGGCGCTGGTGGGGCTGACCGCCGGCGCGGCGTACCGAGCGAGCCACGACCAGAACCAGCGGGATGTCGAGGAGCGCCGGGACTGGCCGTTCGCCGACGTGCTGGACGAGTTCGAGCGCGGTCTGACGGTGGCCGGCCCCGCGATCCGCGCGGCCGGTGGCACCAAGGATCTGGCGGCCCTGGGCACGTGGATCCACGGCGGCGACGTCCGGGAAGCGCTGGGAATGTCCGACGCGTACCGGAGCGCGGGGGCGCCGGAGGCGCTGGCGGCGCTCGCCGGATGCGCCCGGGTGGCCGCCACCCCTCGGGTGCACGTCACGCTCGACGACCGGGAACTGGTCCTCGGCTCACCGGTCGAGGGCCGGGAACCGGCGCGGCTGCACACCGATGTCCCCACCCTCTTCCGGCTCTACACCGGGCGGCCGGCCGCCCCGGAACGGTACCGGCTGGCCGGGGCCCGGCCGGAAGAACTCGTCAGCGCGGAATGGTAGGTCGGTTCGGCAATGCTCTACCTAGAAGATTTCCACGTGGGGGACGTGTTCGAGCTGGGCAAGGTCGTGGTCACCGAGGAGGAGATCCTCGACTTCGGCCGCGCCTATGACCCGCAGGTCTTCCACACCGACCCGGAGCGGGCCCGGGACTCCGCCTTCGGCGGCCTGGTGGCCAGTGGCTGGCTGACGGCGTCGCTGTTCATGCGACGGTACGTCGAGGAGATCCTGAACCGGTCCGCCGGGGAGGGCTCTCCAGGGGTGGACGAGATGCGTTTCCACCATCCGGTGCGGCCCGGGGACGTGCTGCAGGCCCGGATGACCGTACTGGGGATCTCCCCGGTGCTCGGTCGCCGCGCTTCCGGCATCGTCCGCCCCCGGTGCGAACTGCTGAACCCGCAGGGATCCGCGGTCTTCAGCATGGTCCTGCACAGCATCTTCCGGCGCCGGGATACCTGACAACAGACGCCGCGATGTCTGAACAACACCCGGACACAACCTCGACAGACGGGGAGCAGTAACGCATGGAACCGGTGAATCAGGTCATGGAACCCGTGTCCAAGACCGCGCAGTGGACCGCCGCCGCGCGCGCGATCGAGTCCGAACGGCCGGACCGCATCTTCCACGACCCCTACGCGCGGCTGGTCGCCGGTGAGACCGGCTTCGCACTGCTCGAACGCTACGCCGGTTCCGCAGTCGTCCCGTTCGTGCTGGTGCGCAGCCGGTACATGGACGACGCCATCGTGCGCACCGTCCAGGAACGCGGCATCCGCCAGGTGGTGCTGGTGGCCGCCGGGATGGACATGCGCGCCGTCCGGCTGACCTGGCCCGAGGGGGTCACGCTCTACGAACTGGACCGGCCGGCGCTGCTGGAGACCAAGGCGGCGCTGCTGGCCGAGAACCCCCCGCAGCGTGCGCAGGGAGCCGTCAGCCGGTGCCGGGCGGTACCGGTCGACCTGGCCGGCGAATGGCAGGACGAGCTGCGCGCCGCGGGCTTCGACGCCGGGCAGCCGACCCTGTGGGTGGCCGAGGGACTGTTCTTCTTCCTGCCCGAGGACGTGGTCCGCGGTCTGCTGGGTTCGCTGGGTGAGCTCTCCGCGCCCGGGTCCGTTCTGATCGGCGACATGACCAGCCGGGCCACCCTCAAGAACCCGCTCGCCAAGGGCTTCATGCGGGTACTGATGGAGGACGGCAACCCCTGGCTGTTCGGCACCGACGCCCCGGAGGAGTTCCTGGAGTCCTGCGGCTGGGCGACCACGGAACTCCTCCAGCCAGGGGAGGAGGGTGCCTCCTTCGACCGCTGGCCGCACCCGGTGCCGCCGCGCTCGGTGCCCAACGTGCCGCGGTCCTTCCTGTTCACCGCCGGGGTGAAGCCCGCATGACGGACGCCGGACCCGCGCAGCCCCCGTTCGGCCGGGTGGAGCGGGTGCTGGCCATCGCGGCGCACCCGGACGACACGGACTTCAAGGCGGGCGGCACCATCGCGCACTGGACCGCGGCAGGCACCGAGGTGACCTATCTGGTGCTGACCGACGGAGCGGCCGGGGGTGAGGACCCGGCCGTGCCCCGCGCCGAACTGGCCGCCGTCCGGGAGGCGGAACAGCGAGCCGCCGCCGACGCCCTCGGCGTCAAGGAGGTCGTTTTTCTCGGCCTGCCCGACGGGGAGTTGACGGCCGGCCTGGAACTGCGGCGGGAGATCACCCGGGTGATCCGACGGGTCCGCCCGCAGCGGGCGCTGATCCAGAGTCCGGAGATCAACTGGGACTTCCTGCCGGACATCCATCCCGACCACCGCGCCGCAGGAGAGGCCGCGCTGGCGGCGCTCTACCCGGACGCCCGCAACCCGCGCGCCTACCCGGAGCTGCTGTCCGAGGGGCTGCGGCCGTGCATCGTCCCGGAGATCTGGGTGATGACCTCGCCGCGCCCCGACACCTGGGTCGACGTCACCGACGTGTTCGACCGCAAGCTGGCCGCACTGCGCGCCCACACCTCGCAGACCGCCCATCGTGCGAACCTGGCGGATGGCATACGTTCGAGGTTGCGTGGGCAGGCCGAAGCGGGCGGTCTGGCGGACGGCCGACTGGCCGAGGCGTTCCAGGTGATACGTACCGAACAGGCTGCCCCGCCTGTCGACAGCACCCGTTGAGGAGGGCTCCTTGCCGATTTCGAAGCTTCTGGGCGGCATCCTGGTGATGGTGATCTGGGGGGTCAACTTCGCCGTCATCGACATCGGACTGCGGTCGTTCGACCCCTATCTGCTCGCCTCACTGCGGTTCCTGCTGGCGGCCGTGCCCGCGGTGTTCTTCTTCAAACGCCCCCAAGTACCGTGGCGTTACATCGCGTTATACGGGTTGTTCTTCGGGATCGGACAATTCGGTCTGCTCTTCGCGGGGATGCACTTCGGGTTCTCCGCCGGGCTCGCCTCGGTGGTGATGCAACTCCAGGCGTTCTGGACCATCGGACTGGCGGCGGCCGTGCTGCGCGAGCGGGTCGTTCCGCGTCAGCTGACCGGCGTGGTGGTGGCGGCCGTCGGGATCGCGTTGATCATAGGGATCACCGACGGGTCGGTCACCGCCGTCGGCGCGGTGCTGGTGATCGGCGCGTCGTTGTCGTGGGCGACGGCCAACATCGTCATCAAGAAGGCCCACCCGAGCGACGCGCTGGCGTTCACGGTGTGGGCGAGCCTCATCCCGCCGGTCCCGATGTTCCTGCTCTCGCTGGGCGTCAACGGCTGGGGTTCGATCACCCACTCCTTCGACCACATGGGCTGGGCGGGCATCGGTTCGCTGGCCTACATGGTGTACCCGACGATTCTCTTCGGCTTCACCCTGTGGGGTCATCTGCTGCGCAACTACAAGACCTCCCACGTGGCCCCGTTGTCGCTGCTCGTGCCGGTCTTCGGGATGGCCTCCTCCATACTGATCATCGGCGAGCCGCTGGGCACGCTGAAGGCCGTTGCGATCCTGCTGGTCATCCTGGGACTGGTCATCAACCAGTTCGACCTGGTCGGCCGGTTGAAGGCACGTTGGCGGGCCGCGCCGGCCGTGCCCACGCAAGGCGAAGTCACCGGCGGCGACTCGGCCGCCAGCACCACGAGAGCGAGTTGACCCACATGCACAGCCGCCTGCTGACCGATGACGCACCCCGGATGTTCGCCGTCGTCTTCGACCAGGACGACGACGTGCTCCCCGTACTGGAGGAGTTCGCCACCGCCCACTCGGTGGCCGGGGCCTCGTTCACCGGAATCGGCGCCTTCCGCGACGCCGCGCTCTCCCTCTTCGACCCGGAGAGCAGGACGCACGTCCCGATCCCGGTCACCGAGCACACCGAGGTGCTCAGCCTGACCGGCAACATCGCGCTCAAGGGCGGGCGGCCCTCCGTCCACATGCACGCGGTGCTCGGCCGCCGGGACGGCTCGACCGTCGGCGGTCACGTGCAACGAGCCACGGTACGGCCGACGTTGGAGGTCATCGTCACCGAGTTCCCGATCCCGTTGACCAGGCGCCTGGACGAGGCGCGCGGGTTGCCCGTCATCGATCTGGACGCGGACCGCTAGATGAGTGAGCCCGAAGTCCAGGCGCCGTGGGGCAGGCGGGACTTCGGACTCTCTCATCCAGACCCTGCCGGTGGGAGAGGAATACGCGATGCGTGTGGCGGTGATCGGCGGTGGAGCGGCGGCGGTCAGCCTGCTGGACAGCATGCTGCGCCGTTTCGAGGGCGAGGAGAGGCGCTGTGCCATCACCGTGTACGAGGGATCGGCCAATCTGGCCACCGGCCGTGCCTACCGCCCGGACCTGGACTGCGCCCTGGTCAACCGGGAAGCCGGGTATATGTCGGTACGGTGCGCGGATCGGGGCCACTTTCTGCGCTGGCTGCACCATGAACCGCGGTACCGGGACACCCCGTACGCGTCGCTGCCGGTGGACTCCTACGTCCCGCGCCGGGTTTACGGCGAGTACCTGACGGCCCATCTGGAGTCCTGCCGTGCCGACGCCGAGCGGCGTGGCTGGACCGTGGGGGTCGTACCGGAGTTCGCCGTCGAGGCGAAGGCGACCGCCGACGACGTGATGGTCCGCAGCGCACGCGGCGTCGGCCACTTCGACCGGGTGGTGCTGTGTCTGGGGACCGGCGAGCCCGCCGACCCCTACCTGCTGACCGGCGCCCCCGGCTTCCACCCGGACCCCTATCCGTTGCACTCGGTACTGCCCGCGATAGCCGCCGACGCCCACGTCCTGGTACTGGGCAGCGGTCTGTCCGGGGTGGACGTCGCCCTCGGACTGCTGCGTTCCGGACACCGCGGGCTGATCACCATGACCTCTCGGCACGGCTTGTTGCCAGGGGTACGCGCCACCCAACGCCCATACGAGTTAACCCATTTGACGCCGGAGGCGGTGCGTCGCCGGGTGGCGCGCGACGGGGCGCTGCGGATACGGGACACCTGGCGCCTGCTGCGCGACGAGCTGACCGCGGCCGGGGTGGACCTCGGCGCGCTCGCCGCGGACCGGCCCGCGGCGGAGCGGCTGCGCGAGGACCTCTCCCGGCTCGACCACAACGCCTGCCAGTCGGCAGTGGCGGCGATGATGCACCAGGTGCGGGAACCCGTCTGGTGCGCCATGCCGGACGTCGACCGGCGGCTGTTCCTGAATCGGTTCCACGCGTTCAGCAAACCGCTGTACAACCCGATGCCGCCGCCCACGGCCAGGGCCCTGCTGAACGCCATGGACAGCGGCCAGCTGACGGTACGGCCCCGCACGGCCACCGTCACCGCTCGTGCGGGCGGCGGGTTCACCCTGGAGGACGGCGGCGGACGGCTGACTCGGGTGGACACAGTGGTCAACGCCACCCGTTCCGGGCTGGCCGCCACCGGCAGCCGGGCAGAGCCCTTCCTCGACTCCCTCACCGAGTCCGGCCTGGCCGTCCGCAACCCGCTCGGCGGCATGCGCATCGACGTCGCCAGCAACGCCCTGCGTGCCGCCGTTCCCGAAGACGTCCCGCGGTTCTTCGCACTGGGCGACATCGCCTCCGGCGACCTTTTCTACGCGGGCAGCATGTTCATGATCAACGCACGGGCCGAGATGATCACTCACGCCCTCGCCCGTACCGCGAACGGCAGGGGGTGACCAGGAGGTGAGGGAGCGGGCCCCCCGCGACCGCAGCCCAGAACGCGGCGCGGCTCCCGTTCCCGCACATCGCCCCGTCCAAGACCGACGCCAAGCACTTGCTCGCCAATCTCCCTCGAACCCGCCGACACACTCGGCACGATCATCGGCGGTGGCCGCCTCGCCGGGGCCACGGCACACCCGCGGAGGATGGCACGGCCGCCCCCGCGGTCGGGCTCGTGGGGGCGGCGGAGCCGTGTCTCAGATGCTCACACTTGTACCCGCTGCCAGTGGCCCCGGAGGCGCCACTCGCCGTCGTCCTGTGCCCAGCTCGTGACGAGGGCGGCGACCTCGTCGTGGCCCTTCATGGCGTAGGGCGGCGCCACGAGGGTGCGGAAGTGCTGGTCGGGGCCGCCGTCGCGGTACTCCACGAGACAACTCCCGTCCTCCGCGAGGTGGACCTGGATGTAGTGCTGCTCCGGATCGCGGCCGTCCGCACGTTCCACGACGAGGAACGGAAGTGCCAGGTTCAGTTCGCTGAGCAGGTCGTAGAGGGTTTCCGCGTCGGGGCCGTCGTACACGGCTCCGGTGGCGGTGAGGGCGCGGGTGGCGGTCACGCGGCCTCCTCCGGGCGCAGCACCGACTGCTCGGCCAGCGCGACCAGGGCGTCCCCGGTCGTCGGGCGTTCTCCGTCCGCTCCCCGCACCGTCAGCTCGGCCCCGCACTCGGCCCGGAAGACGGTGCCGAGGCGGTTCTCCCACTCGACATGGCTGCCGGGGGAACCGGGCAAGAGGGACAGTTCGTGCTGCAGGACGTCCAAGGTCGCCAGGCCGCGCTCGGAGCCCTCGCTGTGGCTTCCGGTGCGCTCGTTGCGGTAGCGCATCCGCAGGAAGGGGACCGGGTCACGGCGCAGCCGCGTCGGCTGGAGGCCGCGGTCGAACTGGTGGCGGGCCTCGGCGAGGGTCTCGGTGCCGGAGAACTCCTGCCGCCAGGCGGGGAAGAGCGCCACCGTCGCCTTGTGGAGGTCGGCGTCCTCCTGCCCGTGGTACTCGTGCACCTCCGGTCCGACGGCGGCGACCGTGTCGAAGTCCCAGCCGGGGCAGGCGAGCCCGTCCAGCGCCACGAGCGGACGCTCGCCGCCGACGACCTGCTCCGCGTGGTCGCGGGCCAGTTCCAGCACGGCGCGGGCCAGCGCCGGGTCGTACTCGCCCATCACGCGCATCTCCAGTACGCGGCCCCGTGCGACCACGGCGTCGAACGAGAAGATCATGCGTGACCAGTGCCAGGCGTCCGGCACGCCGGGTACGGGCTCCGCGCCGGGCTGGTCGGCCAGCTTCGACGTCAGGTCCATGGTGGGTGGCTCCTCTGGGGTGGGGATCGTCCTGCTCAGGTGCAGGAGTAGTTCGGGCCGGTGTCCTGGCGGTAGGTGGAGGTCATCTTGCCTCCGCCGCTGGAGTTGTCCTTGCGGGACATGGGCTCCATGTTATTGGCGTCGTTGTAGAAGTCGTTGCGGGTGGGGCGGTCGGAGTTGTAGCCGGTCTTGTTCCAGTGGTCGACGACCGGGTGCAGGTGCTCGTAGGTGAGCTGGTCCTTGCCGGCGGGTACCGGTTCCCCCTTGGAGTTGAACCAGTTGAGCTGGTCTCGCGGGATGCGCTGGCCGGCCTCCGGGTGGCCGGCGGGGAAGCGTGGCACGCCGCCCTGGGCCTGGCCTTCGGCCGTCCACTTGGCCGCCATGGCGTCGTGGGTCGACTGCCGGTAGCTGCTGGGGTATTCGCTGTCGCGGTTGTGGGTGGCCGGGCCGTTCGGGTTCGGGAGGAAGCGGCCGTTCGGCCCCCGCTGCGGCGTCAGGCCCAGGGGGTCGGCGGTGGTGAGCGGGTTGTCGACGTAGGCGTAGTGGTTGGGGGCTGCCGTCAGACCGAGTGGGTCGGGGGTGAGGTAGCGGGCCGTCTGTGGGTCGTAGTGACGGAAGTAGTTGTAGTTCCACCCGGTTTCGGCGTCGGCGTACTGGCCGGGGAACCGCAGGGGACAGCCGTGGTCGCCGCTCCCGTCGCCGACGGGTTCTCCCCAGGCCGTGGTGCGCAGCCGCCAGGTGATCCGCCCGTCGGGGGTGACCAGTTCCGTCGGGGCGCCCGAGACATCGGTGACCACGGTGTGGAAGTCGTGGCGGCCTCCGGGGTGGACGACGGTCTGGGTGAGCGGCCGGTGGGTGCCGGAGTGGTACTCCCACGCGGTGGCGGTGCCGTCCGACGTCAGCTGCTCCGCGAGCCGGGTACCGTCCCAGACGAAACGGATCTCCGCGGCCGTGCCCCCGTCCCCGTCGAGACGGCGCTTGGCGGTGCGCCGGCCCGCCGTGTCGTACTCGTACGTCCAGTGGGAGCCGTCGGCCAGCACGGCGTCGGTGAGCTGGTCCGCCGTGTTCCACGTGAAGTGTGCGGTGCGGGTCTGGCCGTTGAGGAGCCGCGTGGTGCGGCGCACCATCCGGCCGTCCTCGTCGTAGGCGTAGGTGTGGCGTCCGCACCGCTCGATGCGGTTGCCGGTGAAGGTGCGCTCCGTACCGGCCGCGTCGTCACCGGGGGTCGCGGCGTGTGTGAGGTTGCCGGCGCTGTCGTAGGCGTAGGTCTCGGTCCAGTCCTGGGCGCGCACGGCGGTGACCCGGCCGTCGGGGTCGAGTTCGAAGTGCCGGGTGCCGCCTGCGGAGTCCGTGATGCCGCGGAGGTGTCCGTCGGCGCGGTAGGCGTAGGCGCGGTGCTGGAGGGTGTCGGCGCCGTGGACGACTGCTTGGGCGCTGAGCCGGCCCGCGGTGTCCCACTCGTGGGACAGGACGAGGTCGGGGCCGATGAGCCGCCGCACCTCCCGGTCGGCGTCGTCGAAGGTGAAGCCCACCCGGTCGTCCCCGACGTCGAGGGCGGCCGGGCGCCCCGCGGCGTCGTAGGACCACGTGGAGAGCACCCCGCTGGGGGTGCGTCGGCTGGTGCGCCGGCCCAGTGCGTCGTAGGTCCAGGTCGTGGTGCGGCCGTTGACGTCCTCGGAGAGCTTGCGGCCGAGGGCGTCGTAGGTCTGGGTGACGGTGGTGGTGGCGTTGGCGGCCCGCAGCAGGCAGCCGGCCGGGTCGTAGGCGAAGGTGGCGATGCCGTCGGACGAGTGCTCCTCGACGGTGCGGCCCAGCTCGTCGCGGATGAACACCGTGGTGTGGCCCGCAGCGCTGGTGCGGGCGGCGAGTTCACCGGTGGGATCGGGCCGGTACTCCACGGTCCGGCCCTGGAAGTCGCTCTCCCAGACGAGCCGGCCCACCGCGTTGTACGCGTAGTCCCAGGTGTGGCCGCGCGGGTCGGTGACGGTGGTCAGCCGCAGCTCGCTGTCGTGCGCGAAGGTGTGGGTGGTCCCGTCGGGGGTGGTGCGGGTGAGGGGCAGCCCGAAGTGGGTGTAGGTGAAACGGGACACCTGGCCCAGGCGGTCGGTGTGGGCCACCAGATTGCCCTCGCCGTCCCACTCCCACGCCTCGGTCGCGCCGTCGGCGAACTCCCGCCAGGCCGGTTTGCCCTCGGCGGTCCAGCCGAACCGCTCGGTACGCCCGCAGGCATCGGTGTAGCAGCTGACCCGGCCGAACGCGTCGCGCTCGACGACCGTGGTGTGGCCCAGCGGATCGGTGACCGCCAGCGGCAGGCCGGCCGGATTGCTCGCGATCGTGCGGGTGTTGCCCAGGGCGTCGGTGACGGCGGTCAGCCTGCCGCGGTCGTAGGCGAAGCCGGTGACCGCGCCGGTCGGGTCCGTGGTGCGGATCTGGTTGCCGTGGGCGTCGTACTCGTGCCGCCAGGTCGCGCCGTCGACCTCGACGATCTCGGTCGGTAGGCCCAGGGCGTCGTAGGCGGCACGGGTCGTGCGGCCGTCGGGGCGGGTGACCGAGGTGAGGTTGCCGTGCTCGTCGTAGGTGTAGCTGCTGGTGTGCCCCAGCTCGTCGGTGACCGAGGCGAGCAGGTCCGGGCCGGTCCAGGTGCGGTGCGTACGGTGACCCTCGGCGTTGGTCCAGCCGGTCAGGCGCCGCTGCTCGTCGTAGTGGTAGACGGTGGTGCGGCCGAGGGAGTCGGTGTAGCTGTTGGCGCGGTTGACGGGGTCGTAGGCGAGTGTGCAGGAGAGGTAGCCGTCGGATCCGGTGCCGCGCACGCAGCGGTCGGCCGTGTCGTACTCCCAGCGGTACCAGCCGCCGTTGCGGTCGACGCGTTCGACGATGCGGCCCGCGTCGTCGTACCGGAAGCGCGTGGTGTGGCCGAGCGCGTCGGTGACGGCGGTGAGGTGGCCGTCGTCGTAGTCGTAGCGCCGCAACACCGTGCCGGGGGCGGCATCTTCGCCGTTCCGGCCGGCCTCGGCACCGAGGAGGCGGAGGGCCACGATGCGGCCGCCGTCGGTGTCGACGGCGAGGCGGTAGCCGCCGCTGTGCCGGATCTCGAAGGGGGTGCCGTCGTCGTCGCGCCAGATGTCGACCCGGTGACCGTTGCGGTCGGATATCGCCTCCAGGGGGAGGGACACCCGGCCGGCCGCCGCCTCCTCCGGGGTCACGGAGGCCGGCAGGAAGTGCAGGGTGTGCCCGGTCCCGCGGTCGGTGACGCGGATCTCGCCGGCCGGCGTCCCGTCCCAGCGCAGCTCGCGGCGCGGGCCGTGGTGGGGAAGGACCGCGGCTTGCGGGGTGGGCACGTCGTACGAGAGCAGCATGCCGTCGGAGGTCGCGAGGACGAGTCCCCGCTCATCGGCCTCCAGACGCTGGTCCAGGGTCGAGGCCCACGAACCGCCGAACCACTTGCCGCACCGGTAGGACGACAGATGGGTGCGCTCGACGACGAGATCGAGCAGGCCGGGCAGGCGCACGTCGGTCTCGGTGAGGACCATCTCGCCCGACACCAGGTCGACGGGGTCGCCGCCCTTGCAGCGGCCGCCCGCGGGCTTGGACGATCCCACGCCGTCGCGGTTGACCCCGTCCCGCAGCGACGAGGGGTCGGAGGAGTTCGGCCGACCGGATCCGGGGCCCTTCGAGGGGCCCTTGGGGCCCTCCGACCCCGGCGACGGGTGCGGTGACGAGGGATGCGGCGCCGAGGACGGGCCGGTGTGCGGGGCCTTGGGCATGTCACCGTGCCGGCCCTTGAGGATGTCGTCCATGGCCGACGCGTGCTTGGCGTCGGTTTCCGCGTGGTTCTTCGCCACCTGCCGCAGGCGGTCGCCGGTGTCGTGGTAGAGGTTCTTGACGGCCTTCCCGGCGTCGTCGCCGAGCGTCTTGCCGAGCCGGACCGCGCCGTCCTCCAGCGCCTTGACGATGCGGTTCGTCACGCGAAACTCACCCCGCTCAGCTTGTTCTTGAAGTCCTCGGCGTGCGCCGCCACCGTCTCGGCGTGTGCGGACAGCTTCTGCGAGCGGGCGTGCAGTTCCTCGGGATGGACGGAGAAGCTCTCCCCGGCACCCCCGCCGCCGGCGACACCGAGGGCCTTGGCGGTGCTCTCGTAGACGAGTCCGCCGACCGCCTTGCCGACCACGTCGACGAGCGGGGTGATGGCGGCCTCGATCACCTGGCCGACGACGTACTGCTCCAACTGCTGTTCCAGATAGCTCGTCGCCTTGCGGGCCGCCGCAATGATCCCGGCCTCCGCGACCTCGGCGAGCCCGAAGGTGACGGCGGCGGCGGCCTGGTCCGCGACGAACGTCACCGCCAGCGCCACGAGTTCGGCGATGGCCGCCGCCTTCATGCCCACGATGACACCGGACGCGGCGTCCAGCGCGGTCGCCACCGTGTGGCACGCGGTCACCAGCTCGTTCATGTGACTCGACGACAGCTGGCCCCACTTGGCCATCAGGGCGTCATAGGACGCGCCCTGATAGATCTCGGACAACTGCTCCACCGACGAGGTGGCGTCCTGGTGACTCTGCTGCAGATTGTTTGCGAAGTCCCGTACATGACCGGCGAATTCGCTGACCTTGTCCTCGTTGACATTCGGCCAGTGGACGCCGATGAAATCGAGAAACGACACCACCGCGTCGGGCAGTTCCAGTGCCACCGTGTTCCCCCAGATGAGATCTCGTCAGCCCCGTCGTCGAAACGTAGCGCCACCGGATAAAGGCAGGGCAATCTGACGGTCAGTTTTGTTCCAGGTGGCGCCGAGGAGTTCGAGGCCGAGCCCCCCGGTGTCGATCGATGACCGTGGAGGCTCTCCCGGTCACCTGCCTCGCGGCGACCGCCTGTGCCGAGTCATGGCCGGGCGGAAGCGTCGGGATCGCCCTGCACCGGGCGCATGCGAGCTGGGCCCGTGCTTGCCTGCCCGGCCGACGGCGGTCCGCTGGTCAACCCGGCGCCGCTGATGTGGCGTCCGTCTGTCACTCCCGATCAGCGGCGGCGGCCGCGCGCAGTGCCGCCAACCCGCGGGCGATCACCGGGTGTTCTTCGCTGCCGCGCCGCACGCAGGCGACGCCAGCGTGGCAGGTGTGAGCCGGACCCGCCGCCCGTCCGGTTCCAGCAGCTGCACGCCCAACTGTGCCGCGAGTTGACGCAGTTGCTGGGAGACGGTGGACGGGGTGAGGTGCAGAACGCGGGCGGTTGCGGTGACCGTGCCCTGTTCGTGCAGGACCCGCAGGGTCTGGAGCCGGGGATCGATCACGCCGTCATCCAACCATTCGGCGGGAGTGCATGATTGTGAGCGGAAACATTCGATGGACCCGTAGGCTCGCGGCCGCCGAGACTGCCTGCATGGCCGTCTCCGCACTCGTCTCCGACGCTCTCCTGCCGGGCCTGTGGGCCGGATACGCCCTCGCCGTGCCCGTCGGCGCGCTCGCCGTCCTCCTCGTGAGCCTGACCGCGCGGACCTCGCTGAGGGTGGGCGCCTCGGCGGCGCTCGGCGTGGCCACCGCTGACGGTCTTTATGCGGGGCTCGCCGTGCTCGGCGGGGCCGCCCTCTCACGAGCCGTCCAGCCCGTCGCGGGTCCGCTGCGCTGGGTCGCCGCTGCGGTCCTGCTGGGCCTGGCGACCCGGACCGCGCTGACGGCGGTACGTGAAAGAGGCAGCCCCCCGGATGCGACGAGATCGCTGTCCGCCCTGGGCCGCCCGGGACGTGCCTACCTCGGCTTCCTGTGCCTGACCTTGCTCAATCCTTGGACCATCGTCTACTTTTCGGCTCTCGTCCTGGCCGGGCACACGGAGGGGAACGCCCCTGCCCGTGCCACCTTCGTCGCAGCCGTGATCGCCGCCTCCGCGAGTTGGCAACTGCTCCTGGCCACGGGCGGAGCCGTACTGGGCAGGGCGCTGACCGGCCCGCGGGGACGGCTGGTCACCGCGTTGGTGTCGAGCGCGGTGATCGGAGCGCTCGCGGTGAGCCTGACGGCCACGCCGTGAACCCGCAACGTCCCTGGTGACCCCATCAGCCGTTTCGCGCCTTGCTGCGTACCTGTTCAGGCCAGGTACTGGCCCATGACCGTGCAGACAGCCACCAATACGCGCGCGGCCCGTTACACCTCTTGCCACAGACCGTACCGAGCCTCTGTGCAGCCTGCGGGCTCGGTACGGCAGCCGTAGCGATACGGCCCCCGACAGAGAGGAACTCCGCACACCAATGACTCACCACCGCACCGGCCGCATCGTCACCCGGGCCGCGCTGGCAACCGCCCTCGCCGCCGCCCTCGGAACGGGCGCGGTGCATACCGCCACCGCGGCCCCGGCCGCGCCCTCCCGTGCCGCCGCGCCCACCCCGTCCGTGCAGGCCCACGCCACCGACCCCGACGGCGGCTGGAGTCAGGACGGACTGCACCTGAACGCCGGTGACAACAAGAAAGTCGACGCATACCTGGCCCGGGCACGGCGGGCCGAGCGGTCCATCAGCCCACAGGTCCGCACCGCCGCGCTGCTCAGCCACGCGCAGCTCGTCGGCTTCGACCAGCGGCTGAAGTCCCCGGACTCGCTCAAGCGGAAGATCGCCACCAAGTTGAAGGAGACCCCCGGGCAGAGCGTGGAGACCTCGCTCGCCACGCTCAACGACGCTGTCCGCTACACGCTCCAGTGGCCGACCGGGCAGTACACCCATGGCGTCACCGTAGCCGCCGGGCTGCTCTCCTCCTGGGGCAACGACACCCATCGCTGGTCCAACACCTGGGGCCGCCCCAAGGGTTACAAGGCCGTCAACTCCGCCTGGCGCGCGCCCCGCTCGGGCCAGCTCTTCGAGGTCCAGTTCCACACCCCGGAAAGCAAGGCCGCCCAGTTGGAGACCCACAAGCTCTACGAGGAACAGCGGCTGCCGAGCACCCCGCCCGAGCGTCGCCGCGAACTCCAGGCGCAGCAGGACGCGATCTTCGCTGCCGTACCGGCGCCGGCCGGCGCAGTGCACCTGACCGCCCCGGCCCACCGGAACCCCGAACCGGTTGCCACCCACGCGACAACCACCTAACCCTCCTCACCCGGCCATCAGCCCCTGAGGTTGGTGTCCTGAGGTTGGTGTCTGGCCTCGCAGGATCACCCGACCTGCTGACCTTGGTTCCTCCACGGGACAGCAGCGCGGCCGTTCCTCGCGCATCGAGGTGTCGAGCAACATCGCGTGAGGAAACGGCCGCCGGTGAAAGAGGCTCGCCCCTGAACACGGGATCTGCCGACCCTTCTGTGCCGGCGGTACTGGCGATCACCAAGGTGCAGGCCGACGGCGGCTGCACCGGGAACATCCCCGGCACCGCCTCGACCTTCATGGGAACCAACCCCGGGCGGCTCGGTTCAGGAAGTGCCGGCTCCCACCTTTGCCGCCGCGGCCAGATAGGCCAGCACCAACGGCCGCTCGTCGTCCCGGCGGGCGGCTACCGCCAGACGGGACGGGGAGATGCCCCTGACTGGCACGGCGATCACCTCGTCCCGGACGACCAGTGGGGCGTTGCCGGTGGCCAGTAGTGCAACGCCCTGGCCGTTGGCGACGGCCTCGTGAGTCTCCTCGGCGCTGCCCACCACCCCGCCTATCCGCGGCGCGCGACCGTCCCGGGCGTCGAGGGCCAGCCAGTAGTCCCGCAGCGGGCCGGCCTCGGAGGGGAGGGCGAGGAACGGCTCGTCCAGGAGATCGGTGAAGTCCACCGTTCCCTCGCTGTCGGCTGCGGCCCGTGCCACCAGGGAGTGCCCCTGCGGCAGTGCCACAAGGCGGGGCTCCTGCGCCACGACCACATGCTGATAGCGGTCACTGTCCGGCAACGGCAGCCAGACGAAGGCCACATCGCAGGACCCGTCCGCCAACCCAGCAGTGGGATCAGCCCAGTTGACCTGCCGTAGGACGAGCCGTGCGTGCGGGTACCGGGAGACCAGCCGGGTCCGCAAGGCGGGCAGCAGCCCGCGGCCCGGGCTGGTGGACATGCCGATCACCAGGGTGTGCAGCTCGGCGGCCCTCGCCTCCTCCACCGCCACCTCGGCAGCCTCCCATGCGGCCAACATCCCGCGGGCGTGCGGCAGCAGGGCCTCCCCCACCGCGGTCAGCCTCACCGCCCGCCGGTCCCGGTGGAACAGACACGCGCCGACCTGCTTCTCCAGCATCCGTATCTGCTTGCTGAGCGCAGGCTGGGAGACGAACAGACGCTCGGCGGCCCGGGTAAAGCTCAACTCCTCGGCGACAGCGGTGAAGTAGCGTAGATCGCGCCCATGGACATCCATAACTCATGGCTATCACAACAGGTCTTGGACGCGGTCCCGAACCCTGGCAAAGGATGGGAACTGTCGGCGGGAGGTTCCCGAACCACAGACGTGCAGTTGATGCAGTTGATGCAGTTGATGCAGTTGA
>NZ_KB891929.1 GCF_000373585.1 Streptomyces sp. MspMP-M5 | reverse complement strand
TAGGCGGTGAGGACTTCTTCGGTGGGGCCGTCCATGCGGAGGACACCTTTTTCGAGCCACAGGACGCGGTCGCAGGTGTCGCGGATGGAGTTGTTGTTGTGGCTGACGAGGAAGACGGTGCCGGCCTCCTCGCGCAGTTCGCGGATGCGGGCCTCGGAGCGCTTCTGGAAGGCGCGGTCGCCGGTGGCCAGCGCCTCGTCGATCAGCAGCACGTCGTGGTCCTTGGCGGCCGCGATGGAGAACCGCAGCCGGGCCGCCATACCGGACGAGTAGGTGCGCATCGGCAGCGAGATGAAGTCGCCCTTCTCGTTGATGCCGGAGAATTCGACGATGCCGTCGTAGCGCTCGCGGACCTGTTCGCGGCTCATGCCCATCGCCAGGCCGCCCAGGAGGACGTTCTTCTCGCCGGTGAGGTCGTTCATCAGGGCCGCGTTGACGCCGAGCAGCGAGGGCTGGCCGTGGGTGTAGACCTTGCCGCGCTCGGCGGGGAGGAGGCCGGCGACCGCCTTGAGGAGCGTCGACTTGCCGGAGCCGTTGGTGCCGATCAGGCCGATCGACTCGCCGCGGTAGGCGGTGAAGGAGACGCCCTTGACCGCGTGCACCTCCCGCACGCCCGCCGAGGGGCGCCGCCGGACGATCCGGTTGAGCGCGGCGGTGGCGCTGCCCTTGCCCGCGCCGGTGCCGTAGACGCGGTAGACGATGTGCAGGTCGTCCGCGATGACGGTCGGGATGCGGGTCTCGTCCGCCGCCGTCGGCCGGGTGCCGTCCATGTCCATGTCCATGTGCTCAGCCACGTCCGTACTGCTCCTCTGCCTTCCAGAAGTACACGTACCCGACGACCCCGGCGAGCAGCGCCCAGCCGGCCGCGAACGCCCAGACGTGCGGCGGGAGCTGGTGCTTGGTGAAGCTGTCGATGAGCGAGAAGCGCATCAGGTCGATGTAGACCGCGGCGGGGTTGCCGTTGAGCAGCACCACCACGATCTGCGGGAGGTGCTTGCCCTTGAGGATCACACTGATGCTGAACATCACGCCGGAGGCGTACATCCACGTCCGCAGGATGAAGGGCATCAGCTGCGCCAGGTCCGGGGTCTTGCTGCCGAGCCGCGCCATGATCATCGCCAGGCCGGTGTTGAAGACGAACTGCAGGGTCAGCGCCGGGAACACCAGCAGCCAGGACCCGGTGGGCACCTGCCCGAAGGCCAGCAGGATGACGACCAGTACGGCCATGGAGTAGAGCAGCTGCTGCAGCTGGGCCAGGCAGAACGAGATCGGCAGGCAGGCCCGTGGGAAGTGCAGCGCGCGCACCAGGCCGAGGCTGCCGGAGATCGCCCGGGTGCCGGCCATCACCGAGTTCTGCAGGAAGGTGAAGACGAACACGCCGGTCACCAGGTACGGGATGTAGTCCGGGACGCCCTTCCGGGTGCCGATCAGCACGCCGAAGATCAAGTAGTAGACGCCGGCGTTGAGCAGCGGGGTGATCACCTGCCACAGCTGGCCGAGCTTGGCGGTGGTGTACATCGCGGTGAGCTTGGCGGTGGCGAACGAGGCGATGAAGTGCCGCCGGTGCCACAGCTGGCGGGTGTACTCGGGCAGCGAGGGGCGGGCGCCGCTGACCGTGAGGCCGTGGCGTTCGGCCAGGGCGCGCAGCTCGGGGTCGGGTGCGGCACCGGGGCCGGCCGGCCGGACGGGTGCCGGGCCGGGGGCGGGAGCCGGGGGCGCGAGGGTCTGGGGCATGCGGCCTTTTCTTTCGTGCCGGGGGCGCTTTCGTGCCGGGATGCGCTGTCGTGCGGGGGCGCGCTGTCGTACGGGCGTCGGGCTGCGTCGGGGACGTGTCGGAGCGCGTCGGGGACGGCGGACCCGGCGACGACGTCGGAACGGGTCCGTATCGTCGCGACGTCGAGACTAGGGCGGGCGTACGTCGAAACGCAACCGTAGCGTCGTGCCGCTAGGATCAAGGCATGGCAAAAAACGGCACCGAGAGCGAGAGAGGCCCGGCGGCACCCGGGGCGCGCCGGGCCCCGGCCGGCGCCGCCGTGCTGCGGGAGGACAAGACCGCCGCGATCCGCGCGGCGGTCTTCGAGGAGCTGGCCGCGGTCGGCTTCGCCCGGATGTCCATGGAGGGCATCGCCCGCCGGGCCGGGGTCGGCAAGACCGCCGTCTACCGGCGCTGGCGCTCCAAGCTGCACCTGGTCCTGGACGTGGTCTCCGCGGTCGCCGCGGCGGGGCTGCCGGCCCCGGACACCGGGACGCTGCGCGGCGATGTGCGGATGGTGCTGGAGGTCGCGGCCCGGGCGCTGCGGCACCCGATGGCGTCGCAGATCATCCCGGACCTGCTGGCCGAGGCGGCGCGCAGCCCGGAGCTGGCCGAGGCGCTCAAGGCCGCGCTGCACGACAGTCAGGAGGGGGTCGCGGCGGCGGTGGTGGCCCGGGCGGTGGAGCGCGGCGAGCTGCCCGCGGACGTCGACCACCGGCTGGCGCTGGACCTGCTGACCGGGCCGCTGTACTGGCGGCTGCTGGTGGTCCGCGACGAGGTGCCCGCGGGCTATCTCGACGCGCTGGCCGGGTCGGTGACGGCGGCACTGGGCGCGGAGTAGGCAGGACGCGCAGCCGGCGGCCGGTGGCCGTTGCTCGTGGTGGCTAGCTCTTCTTTGCGGCCGCTAGCCCTTCTTCCAGAGCGTCACCTTCGTCGCGAAGTCGGGCATGTTGCTCTCGTGGTTCGGGGTCATCCCGGTGATCTCGATCATCGCGAGGTTGCCGTCCGTGGTCTCCGTGCACAGCAGGGTGCCGACGTGGATCGTCCGGCCCTTGTCCAGCTCCTCGCGGCTGACCTTGTCCGGGAGGACGTCGGCGTGCGAACCGTCCAGGCACGCCTGGGCGGTCCGGCCGGTGCTGCGCCCCATGGGGGTGTGGAACTCCAGGCCGATCCCGGACACCCCGTTGTAGGTGATCTCGTAGGGGGCTGTGTCGATCTGGGCACCGGGGACCGACTTGGGGACGTCCAGGTCGATGTAGTTGAAGCCGGCTGCCGTAGGAGCCCGCAGCGCGAACGGGCGGTCCTTGAAGACGACCTGGTAGCCGGCGCTGCCGTCGGGCGTGGCGGTGGCGTCGCCCTTGTGGTGCGCGGGGGCGGGTGTGGCCGGGCCGGCGGGGGAGCCGTGCCGGCCGGTGGCCTCGTCGCCGGAGCCGCCGCTGCGCGCGAGCGTCCAGGTGACGGCGACCACGGCCGCCAGTGCCACCGTGGCGAGGGCGGCCCGCAGCGCGGGGTTACGCCGGGTGCCGGCCGCGGGCGCCGGTGTGCCGGGGCCCATGGTGGGCATCGCGTGCAGGCCGCCGGGCGGCGGGGGCACCGGGCCGGTGGCGCCCTGCGTCGGGGCGGCGTGCGGGCCCGCGCCCTGGGTGGGGGTGTAGCCGGTGGCGCCCTGCGTCGGGGGGTGGCCGGGGGGCGGCGGGGCCGCGGCCGGCGGCGGGTCCGGCAGTTCCCCGGCGGCGCGCTCGCGGCGGGCGATCTCGGCGGCGAGGGTGTCCGGCAGCCAGCCGTCGAAGTCCCGGGGCCCGTGCCCGGACGCCGCCCGGCACACCTCCGCCACCTCGGCGGGCGTCGGCCGCTGCCCCGGGTCGGCGGACAGGCAGCGGGTGAGCAGCGGGCGCAGCGCGTCCGGGTAGCCGGAGAGGTCCGGGGCGGCCTGCGCGGTGTTGGCGATCCGGGCGGCGACGGTGATGGCCGCGCCGTCCCCGTACGGGTGCCGGCCGGTGGCCGCGACCGCCGCGATCAGGCCCAGCGAGAAGACGTCGGCGGCGGGCGTGACCTGCTCGCCGCTCGCATGCTCGGGGGACATGTACTGCGGGGTGCCGATGAAGCCGCCGCTGCGGGTGAGCTGGGTGGCGTCGGCCGCCCGGGCGATCCCGAAGTCGATGACGTAGGGGCCCTGCGGGCCGAGCAGGATGTTGCTCGGCTTGAGGTCGCGGTGGACGACCCCGGCGGCGTGCACCGAGCCCAGCGCCCCGGCCGCCGCGCCGATCAGCCGGAAGACCGCCGGCAGCGGCAGCGGGCCGTCCCGCAGCGCCTCGTCGAGCGGCAGACCGGGGACGAACGCGGTGGCCAGCCAGGGGAGTTCGCCGCCGGTGTCGTGGTCGAGGACCGGCACGATGTGGTATCCCTGCACCCGGCGGGCGGCCCGGACCTCCTGCTCGAAGCGGTCGCGGAAGTCCGCGTCCTGACCGAACTCCCGGCGGACGACCTTCAGCGCGGCGGGCTGGTTGCCGCGGGTGCGGGTCAGGTACACCGAGCCCATACCGCCCTCGCCGAGCCGCGCCAGCAGCCGGTAGCCGGCCACCTCCCGCGGATCGTCGGCGCGCAGCGGTGCGAAGACGTCGTCGTGCGTGCGGATGTGGAGCCTCCCCCGATCGAGACCTACCGGGGGATGGTATCCGTACGCCTGTCCGGGGGAAGAGGTGGTCCGCCGTCAACTCCGGGCGGGGCGGGGGCAGTCCGGTGTACGGCGCGGGGTGCGCGGCCGGGGCCGGTCCGTCGTCCGCAGCCGTTCGCCGGCCCGTCGGCATCCCGCTGACGGGCATTCGCCCGAAAGGGTTGTGGTGCGCCCGGCGGAACCGGCGGTGCGCCGCGCGGGATCGCCCGGGCCCGCAAATACTGAGGGCGTGCCCCGGTCAGGACCGTCAGGACCGCTCGTCTCCCGCCGCCGGCTGCTCCAGGCGACCGGCGGTGCCGTTCTCGCGGCCACCGCGGGCGCCGGTGTGTGGGCCTGGGTGTCCCCCGACGCGGCCCGCCCGGCCCCGCCGGCCCGTGAGCAGCAGCCGCCCGAGGAGCTGGCCGAGCAGGTGTTCCTGCACGTCATCGCGCACCCCGACGACGGACTGTTCTTCATGAACCCGGGGCTGTACCAGGCCATCCGCAGCGGTGCGCGGGTGGTCACGGTGTGCCTGACGGGCGGTGAGTCCGACGGCCGCAACGCCCTCCGCGGCAGCGCCCTGCACGACCGGGTGGTCGCCGACCGGCCGGCCTTCGCCCGGGCCCGGGTCAACGGACTGCTCGCCGCGCACGCCCAGATGGCCACCGGCGACCGCGCCGGTGTCTGGGACGGCGAGGCCCGCACCCTGCTGCCCGGCTTCCAAGTGGAGATCCAGACGCTGCGCGCCGCCCCCCAGCACCAGCTGGTCTTCGTGGAGCTGGTCGAGGCCCGCGCGGTCTGCCAGCCGCGCGCCACCAGCCTGCGCGGCCTCTGGCTCGGGGTCGCCGACTCGCTGCCCACCCTGCGGCCCGAGGGCAGCCCCGTCCAGCGGCAGTTCCGCTACACCCGCGACCAGGTCACCGACACCCTGGCGGCGGTCCTCGACTGGGTGCGGCCCACCGTCGTCCGCACCCTGGACCCCGACGCGGTGCACTCCGACAAGCCGCCGCTGCCCGCCCCCGACCCCCGGCTGGCCGGTCTGCGCTACTTCGACCACCAGGACCACACCGCCTCCGCCCACTTCACCCAGGCGGCGCTGGCCCGCTACTGGGGACGCGGCCACCCCGCCCCGGCCATCGTGGAGAGCTACCTCGGCTACGAGCTCGGGGTGCTGCCCAACGACCTCGACCTGTCCACCGCCCGCCGCAAGGCCGGCACGCTCGACGTCTACGGCTGGGCCGACCACCGCCCGTGCGGCGACCCGGCCGGCTGCGGCGACCGCAAGGTCGGCGACACGGCCCTCAACGGCAGCCCGCGGAACTGGACCCGCAGCACCCGGCTGCGCGCCCCCGGCTCCAACGCCTGGGTGCGGCCGGCCCGGGACGGGCGGCTGACCGCCTTCGCGGTGCTCGGCGGGGCCGCGTACTGCTGGGCGGAGACCGGGCCGGGCAGCGGCCGGTTCGGCGCCCCGGCCCGGGTCGGCGGGGAGTCGCTGGAGGGGCAGATCCACGCGGTGCGCCATCCCGACGGCACCCTTCAGCTGTTCGCGTCCCGGACGGTGCTGCCGGGGCCGGGCACGGAGCACCGGCGCGAGCTGGTCACCGCGCGGCAGACCGGCACCGGCCGGGGCGGATCGCCGGCCTTCGGGGCGTGGGAGTCGCTGGGGTCCCCGGAACGGGATGCGGTCCGGTCGCTGGAGGTCGGGTTCCCCGCCGCGGTGGCCGCCCGGGACGGCACGGTGCACGTCTTCGTGAAGACCTGGGACGGCGGCGTCGGCCACTGCAGCGGGCCGCACGGCGCGCAGTGGTCGCCGTGGGACCGGCTGGAGGGCCCGGCCGGCGTCGGCACCCTCAGGGCGTCCCCGCAGGTCGTCGACGGGATCGACGCCTGTGTGGACGCCGAGGGGCTGATCCACCTGGTCGCGCCCAGCGTGCGGACCGTCCAGCACTGGGTGTCCAAGGAGCCGGGGGAGACGCCGCGGCCGGGCGCGGCCACCGGGCTGCCGGAGCCGGGCGGGCCGGTCAGCATCGCCCCGCTGGCCGGCGGTGTGGTGCGGATCGCCTACCGGCAGACGGGGACCGCGCGGGTGGTGATCGCCGAGCGGCAGCGGGCGATCGGCAGCTGGCGGGTCTCCGGGCAGTGCGAACGGGCCGGCGGCTACGGGCGGGTGGCACTGGCGCCGGCCGGCCGCGGCGACCGGATGGTGCTGGCCGGCCGGGACGACGCCGGCGACGTCCGGGTGGCGATGGCGCAGGCCGCGCCCAAGCCCTGGCAGCGGTGCCGGCTGGCGCACTCGGCGGCGGCCGGGGTGGCCGGCGACACGGCCGGCCGGGCGGTGCTGGTCGCCCTCGGCAACGACGGCCGGCTGTACGCGGCCCGGCAGGGCAAGCCCGGGCAGACCGCGCCGTTCCTGGCCTGGCGCGCGCAGGGCCGGTGACGGAAAGCCCGCCCGCCTTCCGGGCGGACGACGGGAGTTCGACGACCGTGTCTAGGCCGACCGCCCCGAGCGCACCGGTGGCGGCTCGGGCTGATCGGGCTGTTCGGGGGTGGGGGCCGGGCGGACCGGTGGTCGGAGGATCCGGCGGGAGACCAGGAAGGTGACCGGCAGCGCCAGCAGGGCCGCGGCCAGCGGCGCCGCCACGCTGTCCATCCCCAGCCAGCTCACCAGCGCCACCAGACCGGCGCTCTGCACCGCGTAGTTGGTGACCTGGGTCAGCGGGAAGAGCAGGAACTTCCGCCAGGTGGGGCGGGTGCGGTAGGTGAAGTAGGTGTTGAGGAAGAACGAGCCGACCAGGCTGAGGACGAAGCCCGCCGTGTAGGCCGCGAAGTACGGCAGCAGCCGGTGCAGCGGCAGGTAACAGGCGTAGAAGGTCACGGTGTTGACGACGCCGACCGCCGTGAACCGGACGACCTGGCCCCACGGGACCGCCGCGGCCGGACCGCGCATCAGCGGGACCGCGGGCCGACGGCGGCGGTCCCGGGCGGGGCGGACGCGGGCACCGGGTCGGGCGGCGGGGCGACGCCGTCGCTCTCCTTGACCAGGAAGTGCGGACGCCGCTTGGTCTCGTAGTAGATCCGCCCGATGTACTCGCCGATCAGCCCGAGCATCACCATCTGGAGGCCGCCCAGTCCCACGATGATGGCCACCAGCGTCACATAGCCGGGCGCGGTGACCCCGCCGGCGACGGCCGCGCCGATGACCCACAGGGCGTAGAGGGTGGCGAGCAGCGCCAGGCCGAGGCCGGCGTAGATGGCGGCGCGCAGCGGGCGGCAGTTGAAGGAGATCATGCCGTCGATGCCGTAGTTGACCAGTGCGCCGAAGCGCCACTTGGTCTCGCCGGCCTCCCGGGCGGCGTTGCGGTAGTCGAAGCTGACGGTGTCGAAGCCGATCCAGGAGAACAGGCCCTTGGAGAAGCGGTTGTACTCGGGCAGCGAGACCAGCGCGTCCACGGCCTTGCGGGACAGCAGCCGGAAGTCGCCCGCGCCGTCGACCAGTTCGACGTCGATCCAGGTGTTGACGGCGCGGTAGTAGAGGCGGCTGAGGGTGGTGCGCAGCCGCCGGTCGCCGTCCCGGCTGCGCCGGGCGATGACCTGGTCGTGGCCGAGCTGGTAGAGGTCGAGCATCTTCTCGATCAGCTCCGGCGGGTGCTGGAGGTCGGCGTCCATGAGGATCACCGCGTCGCCGGTGGCCGCCCGGAGCCCGGCCAGCATCGCCGGCTCCTTGCCGAAGTTGCGGCTGAAGGAGAGGTAGCGGGTGGTGCCGCGGTGCTGCTGGGCCAGGGCGCGGATCCGGGGCAGGGTCCCGTCGAGGCTGCCGTCGTCCACGTAGCACAGCTCGTACTCCACCGCGAGGCCGTCGAGGACCGCGCGCAGCTGGTCGTCGAAGCGGCCTATGACGGCCTCTTCGTTGTAGCAGGGGACGACGATGGAGAGCTTCATGAGCGGGCCGTTCGCCGGAGTTCGCCGGGTTTCAGGGGACGCCCGCGCGGGCGTCCCCTGAAAGGCCATTTTACGAATCGGGATGAAACGCACTATTCGGGAAGGCAGATGGAGGGGGACGGCGCCGCCGGCGGCGGACCGCCGTGGTACCGGCCACCGCCCCCACCGCCAGCACCCCCGCACCGCTCACCGCAAGCCCCGCGGCCAGCCCCGGAGGCTCGTACGCACAGCTCAGCCGGGTCGCCCCGCGGCGCAGCGGCACGGCCGCCAGACCGCCGAACGACCCGGGCGCCCGGACCGGCCCGCCGTCCACCGAACAGCCCCATCCGGACACCGCCGGCAGGGCGAGCACCGCGGTCCCCGCCGCCCCCGGACGCAGCCGCGCCGTCAGGTCGTGGCCGCCCGCGGTGAGCCGCACCGGCCCCTCCAGCGCCCGCACCGCCGCGGCCAGCCGCCCCGTGGAGAGACAGCCCACGGCTCGCTCCGGCACGAACGCGCGGCGCTGCCCGGTGAACCGCACCCGCACCACCCCGTCCGCCGGTACGGTGCCCAGGCGCCGCAGCGGGTTGGCGGTGCCGTCCCACTGGCCCACCGCCCGGGCGGCCCCGCCCGGCCCGGCGACCTCGCCCGCGAACCACGGCGCGTACCACAGCGCCAGGCTGCCCGGGGTGCACCGCGCGGTGAAGGCCGCCCCGGCGCCCGGCGCGTCGGGCCTGGGCAGCACGCCGGCGTCCGTGCCGGGCAGCGGGCGGTCCGGCAGCAGCCAGCCGCCGGGCGCCCGCTGCGGGGCCGGGCCGGCGCCGGGCACCAGCCGCGGCACCTCGTAGACGCGGGCGCCGAGCACCCGCTCCTGGCGGGCGAAGACGGTGTCCGGGCCGGCGCCGGGCCCCGGCAGCGGCCCGCGCCGCACGGTCAGCAGCGGCGCCGGCCGCCCGCGCACCACCGTCAGCCGGCCGCGCGGCGCACCCGGCGCCGGCGGCACCAGCGCACTGCCCACCCCCATCAGGGCCCGCCCCACCGGGTCCTGGAAGCTGAGCGTGTGCCGCCCCCGGATGTACCAGCCGGCGCCCAGCCCGCGCAGCGTCCGGGCGGCCGCCGCCGGCACATAGCTGCTGTAGTACGCGCCGCCCTCGCCGCCGATCAGCAGCGGATCGTTGTCGGCGAACTCGTGCGGGCCCGGGTCCGTACGGGACCGCGGCCAGTCGTCCCGGGCGGCCAGTCCGCGCCGGGCGGCCAGCGCCCGTTCGGACATGGTGGGCTTCGGCCGGAACCACGGGATCGCGTCCCGCGCGGCGGTCACCGAGAACGCCGTGTAGGCCGCGGTCAGCGTCACCACGGCGGCCAGCGCCCCGGTGGCCGCCGCCCGGCCCCGCCGCCGCGCCCGCAGGCGGGCCGGCGCCGCCAGCGCCGCCAGGACCAGCGCCCCGCCGCCCGCCACCACGAGCCAGGTCGCGCCGCTCACTGCGCTCCGGTTCCGGCAGCACACCAGCAGCGCCGCGACCAGCCCCGCCCCCGCGGCCAGCTCCCGCGGCCGCGGGCGGTGCGCCAGCGCCAGCCAGGCGATCATCACCAGCACCCCGCTCAGCACGAACGCGACCCGGTACGGGCTCCCGTTGGGCAGCGCCAGGCCGTGCCACAGCAGGATCGTCGGCTTCCACACGAACGACGCGCCCATCCCCAGTGCGAGCAGCGTCCACCCGACCCGGGCCCGCACCGGCACCGCCCGGACGAACGGGAAGGCCGCCGCCAGCAGCAGCGCCGCCACCCCGACCGAGATGTTCGGCGCCGGCACCGTGCCGTGCCCGGGCGGCAGCAGCTTCGCCAGCTGGTCCAGCAGCGGCGGCCGCCCCTCGTACACCGCCGGGGGCGGCTGCTGCGAGGCCCGGCTGGCCCGCAGCGTCACCGTCAGCACCGGCGCGGCCAGCGCGATCCCGGCCGCCGCCGTACCGGCCGCCCGGCCCGCCACCCGCAGCCGCCCGCCCCCGGGCCCGGCGCCGCCCCGCTCCGCCGGCCCCTCCACCCACAGCCGCACCACCAGCACCAGCCCCGTCGCCAGCGTCGCCATCGCCGCGGTGTAGAAGTTCCCGGCCCACGCCACCGCCACCAGCAGCGTCCCGGCCACCCACCGCACCCGCCGCAGGCACCAGTCCGCCGCGATCCCCAGCAGCGGCAGCGACACCAGCCCCCACATCCACATCGGATCGGCGTACCCGTCGCTCAGCACCCACGCGCACAGCCCGTACCCCACCGCCAGCAGCGCCCGCAGCCCGCCCGGCCCGGCCCGCAGCCGCCCCAGCAGAACGGTCATCAGCGCCGCGCCCAGCCCGATGCTCAGCAGCGTCACCAGGAACACCGGCAGATCCACCAGCGCCCGCGGGAACACCCCCACCAGCAGCGAGAACGGGTTCATCAGATACGTGACGAAGTCCGCCAGGAACGGGACGCCGTACCCGCTGCCCCAGTTGAAGAACAGGTCCCCGTGGGCGCCGCCGTGCAACAGGTCCCACAGCCGGGCGTGGAAGGGCACGAACTGGTTGCCCAGATCGTTCACCGAACGGGGCCGCGGCCCGAACGGATAGCTTCCGTGGACGGCCAGCGCCAGGCAGTACGCGCCCATGGACAGCAGCGCCGCGAGCCCGGGCGCGGCCGCCCGGCGCCGGGCCGGCCCCGCGGGTGCGGCACGGGTCGCGCCGGACGGACTCCGGGCAACCTCCCGGTCCCGGACCCCCTCTTGGGGGGCGGAAGGTGTCGGGCTCACCGGCGCTCCTCCGAGGTCGGCGCGGTCCCCCGCGCACAGACAGGCAGCGAACGATTTATATGGCTTGATGGCTTGATAGTCCGTTTTACCCCGGAGGGGGCGGGGTAGGGCGAGGACCCGCAGAAAGGAACGGAGGCCACTGTTCCCGTGTCCCGCAACTCCGCTCGTCCCGAGGACGGCACCGGTGGCCCCGGCCACCCGCACGGCCCCGACGCCCCGACCGTCACCGTGATCGTGCCGGTCCACGACACCCGCCGCTACTTGGACCGCAGCCTCGGCTCGGTCTTCGCCCAGACCCTCGACCCGGACCGCATCGAGATCATCGCCGTCGACGACGGCTCCACCGACGGCAGCGCCGCCTGGCTCGACGAGGCCGCCGCCGCCCACCCCCGCCTCACGGTCGTCCACCAGCCCGCCTCCGGCGGCGCCGGGAGACCCCGCAACGTCGGCCTGGACCGCGCCACCGGCGACTACGTCTTCTTCCTCGACTCCGACGACCACCTCGGCCCCGAGGCCCTGGACCGCCTCACCCGGATGGCCGAGGAGCACGGCTCCGACATCGTCTACGGCCGCATCGTCGGCACCGACGGCCGCGGCGCCCCCGTCGACCTGCGCACCACCAGCCCCCGCGTCTCGGTCTTCGACTCACCCGTCTACTGGTCGCTGGCCGCCTACAAGCTCTTCCGCCGCTCCTTCGTCGAGCGCCACCACCTGCGCTTCGTCGAGGGCCGGCTGCTCGCCGAGGACCTCCCCTTCGGCATCGCCGCCCTGCTGCGCGCCGGCACCGTCTCCGTCCTCGCCGACTACGACTGCTACTACCTGCACGGCCGCGCGGACGACAGCAACGCCTCCCGCCAGGACATGGACTGGCCCGCCTACCTCGCCTACATCGACACCGTCCTGGCCGGCCTCGCCGCCGAGGTCCCACCCGGCCCGGACCGCGACAAACTGATGGTCCGCCACTTCCACGGCGAGATACTCATGCCGTTCGCGGCCCCCTACCTCGCCCGGGACGAGGCCGGCCGGCGCGCGATGCGCGAGGCCGCCCGCCCCCTCGTCGACCGCTATCTGACCGACCGGGTCTCCGCCGCCCTCCCGCCCGGCCTCCGACTCCGCGCCCACTGCCTGCGCGCCGGCCTCGACACCGAACTGACCGACGTCGTCCGGGCCGACTCCGCCCCCGGCACCGCACCCGCGGCCGGCCGCCCCCGCATCGAGAACGGCCGCGCCTACGCCGCCTACCCGCACTTCCGCGACCCGGACCACCCGCTGCCGGACGCCCTCTACGACCTCACCGACCGGATCGCCGTCCACCAGCGCCTCACCGGCCTCCAGTGGGTCGGCGGCGTCCTCCACCTCCACGGCACCGCCACCCTCCGTGCCACCGGTCCCGTCGGGGCCGATCACGTGGATCTCGTCCTCCACCGCAGCGGCGCCCACCTCCGCGTCCCCGCCTCGCTCGGCCCCGACGACACCTGGCACGCCGCCCTCGATCCGGCCACCGCCGCCCACGGCACCCCACTGGCGGACGGCATCTGGGGCCTGAAGATCGCGGTGGCGGCGGAGGGGGACGGGGCCGACGCCGGGGTGGACACCGGTGTCGACGCCGGCGTGGACGCCGCCGGCCTCCGCCGTGAAGCCTGGCTCGTCCCCGAAGGCGGCGCACCGGCCACCGACACCACGCCCCGCGTCGTCGGCCACGGCCCCGAAGGACCCACCGTCGCCGCCCTCTTCCTCTCCTCCCCGCACGGCCACCTCCACCTCGACCTGGACCACGACGGCGCCCGCCGCCCGCTCGGCACCGACCTCCGGGGCGAGGCCGCCTGCACCCGCACCGGCCGCGCCACGGTCGCCGCCCGCGTCACCCTCCCCGGCTGCCCCGCCGACGCCGGCCTCCAGTTCGTGCTGCGCGACGCCACCCGCTGCGTGGCCCTGCGCACCACCGTCGAACGCGGCGCCGGCGACCGCTACCGCGCCCGCTCCCGCCTCCGCAGCGGCCCCCCGGGCACCTGGCGGGTCGCCCTCCGCCTCACCGCCGGCGGCCTGCGCCGCGAACTCCCGGTCCGATCGGCCGACGGCCGCGGCCCGTTGACACTCACGGTGCCGCCGGCGGGGGCTGACGGGAAGGGCTGACGAGGGCGCCGGGCGCTTCTGACGGATCTCCGTGTCAGAGCCGTGTCAGCCGCACGTCAGGCCGGCACGCGACGGTGGTCGCAACGGCCGTCACGGCCGCAACGGCCGCCACGAAAGGGCACCCCCATGAGCCAGCCGCCTCCCGTCCCGCAGGGCCTCCCCATGGACCGCGATGCGGGCCCCTTCGACCCGCCCAGCCGGATCACCCGGCTGCGCGAGACCCGCCCGGTCAGCCCCCTGGCCTTCCCCGACGGACACCAGGGCTGGCTCGTCACCGGCTACGAAGAGGTCCGCCGGCTCATGGCCGACACCCGGTTCAGCTCCCGCCAGGACATCGGTGTGCTCCACGTGCCGTACGAGACCCCCGGCATGCCCACCCCCACCGAACCGTCCCCGCAGATACCGGGCCTGTTCGTCGCCATGGACCCGCCGGACCACACCCGGCTGCGGCGCCGGCTCACCGGCGCCTTCACCGTCAAACGCATGAAGCAGCTGGAGGACCACATCATCGAGATCACCGAGCGGCAACTGGACGAACTGGCCCGCCTCGCCCCGCCGGTGGACCTCGTCAAGGAGTTCGCGCTGCCGGTGCCCTCCCTGGTGATCTGCGCACTGCTCGGCGTCCCCTACGCGGACCGCGACACCTTCCAGGTCAACTCCGCTAAATTCATGGAAAAGGACATCGCGCTCGACGAGAAGATGGCCGCGTACGGCGCACTGACCTCGTACCTCGCCGAACTGGTCACCCGCAAACGCGCCGAACCCGGCGAGGACGTCCTCTCCGACCTCGCCCGCCACGAGGACCTCAGCATCGAGGAGTTGACCGGCGCCGCCTTCCTGCTGCTGCTCGCGGGCCACGAGACCACCGCCAACATGCTGGCCCTGGGCACCTTCGCGCTGCTGGAGCACCCCGAGCAGCTGGCCGAACTGCGCGCCGACCCGGAGCTGCTCCCCGACGCGGTCGAGGAACTCCTGCGCTATCTGTCCGTCGGCGACATCTTCTACCGCTACGCCACGGAGGACCTCGAACTCGGCGGCGAAACGATCACCGAGGGATCGACCGTCGTGGTCTCGCTGCTGGCCGCCAACCGCGACCCCCGGCGCTTCGAGAACCCCGACACCCTGGACCTCCACCGCAGGGCCCGCGGCCACCTCTCCTTCGGCCACGGCATCCACCAGTGCCTCGGCCAGCAACTGGCCCGCATCGAGATGCGCGCCGGTTTCGGCGGCCTGCTGCGCCGCTTCCCGACCCTCGAACTCGCCGTCCCCGCCCACGAGGTGCGGCTCCGGACCGACATGAACATCTACGGCGTCCACGAACTCCCGGTCACCTGGACCGAAAAGACCCGGTAGCCAAACCTCATCGACTTCTTCTAGCCTTTATAGAACAAGTCGAGGGATCGGCTCATGGCTCAACTCACTGGGGGGTTTGATGCGTTCGCGCTCTTCTTGGTGCAGCAGGGTGCTGACCGGGCTGGCGGTGGCGGTGGTCGTCGCGGCCGGGCCGGCGGGGAACGTGGCCGGGGCGGTCGCGGCTCCGCGGGCCGCCGCCGCGGTCGTGCCCGCCCAGGACCGCGAGGTCCGCTTCGTCGCCGACGGCACCACGGCGTACGGCACGGTGCACATCCCCGCCCACCGGGCGGGCCACCGGCTGGCCGCGGCGCTGCTGATACCCGGCAGCGGGCCGACCGACCGCAACGGCGACGAGCCGCCCGGACTCACCCCGCACACCCTGGCCCTCCTCGCGGGCGCGCTCGGCGAGGACGGTGTGATGACCCTGCGGTTCGACAAGTACGGCACCGGGCGGACGGGGCTCGGCGGCCGGCACCGCGCACCCGACATGGCCGCCTACACCCGCCAGGCCGTGGCCGCGTACGACACCCTGCGCGCCCAGCCGGAGGCCGACCCGCGTGCGCTGCTCGTGGTCGGGCACAGCGAGGGCGGCCTCCAGGCGCTGCTCGTCGACCGCGCGGTGCGGGCGAAGCCCGCCGGGCTCGCGCTGCTCGCGCCGCAGGACGTGCGGCTGCTGGACATGGTCGGGTTCCAGTTGGCGGACGGTCTGGACCGGGCGGTCCGGGCCGGTCGACTGAGCGCCGAGCAGGCCGAGTTGAACAAGAAGGGGGTGGCCAGGGCCGTCGCGGACTTCCGGGGTGGGCGGCCGGTGGACACGTCGGGGCTGCTGCCGTCCGTCGCCGCCCTCCTGAACGGCATGTTCGGGCCGGTCAACGCGGACTTCGTGCGCAGCGACGACGCGCTCTACCCGCCGGCCGTGGCCCGGGACGTCGCGCCCGGCACGCGGACGCTCGTCACCTGCGGCACGGCGGACGTCAATGTGCCGTGCCGGACCGTGCCGGCGCTGCTGTCCGGCCTCGCCGCGGCCCGCACCACCGGCCCCGGGCCGCGGGTGCTGCCCGGTGTCGACCATCTGCTGCACCCGGCGGGCACACCGGCCGACGCGCCGGTGATCGCCCCGGCGGCACGGCGGGCCCTGCACGACTTCGTCCGGCCCTGGCGGCAGGGGGCGGTCGGCTGAGGCCCGGGCCCTGAGGTCCACGCGTGTGCCTCCGCCCCGTTGGAGCCTGTGCTCCGGCGGGGCGGAAGCGTGTGTCACGGGCTCGGCAGGGGGTCCGTTTCCGTGTGCGGGTGGTCGGTGTCCAGGCCGTCCACCAGGCGGTTGAGGAAGCGGGCGAAGGTGGCGTCGGGGGTGAGGGGGCGGCCGGGGGAGGCGAGGGCGCGGGCGAGTTCGGGGTGGTGGCCGTCGGCGGCGACGGCGGCGAGGTAGCGGGCCTCGGCGGTGGCGCGGCCGGGGGAGTCGGCGGCCGCGGCGCGGGTGAGTTCATGGCCGACGTGGGAGGCCACGAAGCCGGTCAGAAGGCTGAAGATCTCCAGTTTCGCGGCGCCGTCCAGGGGGAGCGGGCGGAGCGCGGCGAGGGCGTGCTCCAGGAAGGCCAGGGTGTGCGGCCCCAGGGTCCGGCGGGCGGTCAGGGCGGCGGGCAGCCAGGGGTGGCGGAGCATCAGGGCGCGCTGGTGGTGGGCGAGCGTCTTGAGGTCGGTGCGCCAGTCGCCGGTGAGCGGGGCGGGGGGCAGGAGTTCGCCGCCGACGTGGTCGACCATCAGCTCCAGCAGGGTCTCCTTGTCCGGGGCGTAGCTGTAGAGGGACATCACCCCGGCACCGACCCGGGCGGCGACCGCGCGCATGGTGACGGCGTCGAGCCCTTCGGTGTCGGCGAGGGCGACGGCCGCGGCGGTGATCGCCTCGCGGGTGAAGGCGGGGCGGCGGCCGCGGCGGGGGCGGTCGGGCGTCAGCCAGAGCCCGTACGGGTCGTCGGCGCCCGGCGCACCGGGCCGGTCGCCGGGGGATGCGGGCGCGGGCACGCGGTCTCCTCTCCTGTCTCATGGACGGAACACCGGTCAATCCAAGCATCCGCTATTCTCGTACGTCGTACGGGAATAAGGAAACGGCGGGATGGGGGCGTGATCGTGACGGAGTGGGTGGCGCCGGACGGGCGGCCGGCACGGGCGGCGCGGTGGATGCGGGCGATGGCACGGAAGGTGCCGAGGGGGCCCTACCGGGTCGGATGCGAGACAGGGCTGTCGGTGCCGGGCGGGGACGGGGAGCCGCTGGTGACCGATCACTACTTCCCGCGGGCGGGCGACGCATCCCCGCACCGGCCGGGGGAGTTCCCGACGGTGCTGGTGCGGTCGCCCTACGGAAGGGGAGTGCCGTGGGCGCCGCTGTACGGGATTCCCCTCGCGGAGCACGGCTTCCATGTGGTGGTGCAGAGCTGCCGGGGTACGGGCCGGTCGGGCGGCGCCTTCCATCTGTGGCGGAACGAGGCGGCGGACGGACGGGCCGCGGTCGCCTGGCTGCGCCGACAGCCCTGGTTCAACGGCGCGTTGGGGACGATCGGCGTCAGCTACCTGGGGTACACGCAGTGGGCCCTCGCACTGGATCCGCCGCCGGAGCTGCGGGCGATGGTGGTCCAGGTCGGGCTGCACGACCCGCACGCGTACTTCCACACCGGGGGCGCGGTCCATCTGGAGAACGCCCTGGTGTCGGGCGTCGGCATGGCCCACCAGCACCGGGGGTGGGGGCCGTTCCTGCGGGCGGCGCTGCGGCTGCGGCGCTGGCTGCCCCGCGCACACCGGGAGCCGGTGCCGTACACGTCCGGTCCGGCGGCCGAACTGTCCTGGCTCGCGGAGTCGTTGGAGCGAACGGACGGCAACGATCCGTACTGGCGGGGCGCGTCGGCGGCGGCCGCGGCGGAGCACCCGGCGGTGCCCACCTGCCTGATCGCCGGCTGGCAGGACGTCTTCCTCGACCAGAACCTGGCGCAGTACCGGCGGCTGCGCCGGGCCGGCCGCGAGACCGCGCTGCTCGTCGGCCCCTGGACGCACCACTCGGCGCTCCAGCAGGGATGGCCCGAGGTGTTCGCGGAGAGCCTGGCGTGGCTGCGCGCCCACCTCTACGGGGAGCGGGCCGGGCTGCGGCCCACGCCCGTACGGGTGCACGTCGGAGGGGACGGCACCGGGGGCGGTACCGGGGACGCGGGGGCTGCCGGGGGCGCGTGGCGGGATCTCGTGGAGTGGCCGCCGTCGGAGGGGGCGGCGGAGCCCTGGTACCTGCACCACGGCGGGCGGCTGGCGCGGCAGGGGACACCCGGCCCGGCCGGTTCCGCCGGCACCGGCCCGGTGGGCGAGTTCCGCCACGACCCGGCCGACCCCACGCCGTCCCTCGGCGGGCCCGTGCTCTCCCGCGGTGCGGGCCGCCGCGACAACCGGGCGCTGGAGGCCCGGCCGGACGTGCTGACGTTCACCGGGCCGGCGCTGACCGAGCCGCTGGAGGTGCTGGGGCCGGTCGCGGCCCGGATACGGGTCACGGCGGCCGGGGTGGACGGCGCGCCCGCCCGCCGGCCCTTCGACGTCTTCGCGCGGCTCTGCGACGTGGACGGGCGGGGCCGGTCGGTGAACGTGTGCGACGGGCTGGTGCGGGTGACCGTGCAGGGCGGGGCGGCGGGACCGCTGGAGGCGGTGGTGCCGATGAGTGCGGCGGCCCACCGGTTCGCCGCCGGGCACCGGGTGCGGTTGCAGGTCAGCGGCGGCGCGTTCCCGCGGTACGCGCCCCCGGCCGGCGGCCCGGACGACGACCCGGCCGCCGCCACCGCGCCCGTACGCGTCGCCCTCCACCCCGGCTCGGCCCTGGAACTGCCGACCTGACGCAGCCGCGAACCCCCGGAAACACCGAACCGCCCATCCCCCCCGTAGGGGAGCAGGCGGCCCGGATTCAGCGCTTCGGACTCGGCGCGCGTACGGCCGGTGTCGTCAGCGGCGGCAGCGGCGCCGTCGTCATCAGCCCTGTCGGGACTCCGGGTGATGGTGCTGCCAGCCCGCCCACGCCGACGCGATCATGTCGCGGACGTCGTGGCGGGCCGCCCAGCCCAGCTCCTTGGCGATGCGGTCGGCGGCGGCCACCACCCGGGCCGGGTCGCCGGCGCGGCGCGGGGTCACCTCGGGCACCACGCCCTCGTAGCCGGTGATCTCCTCGATCAGATCGACCATCTCGCGGACCGAAACCCCCTCGCCCCGGCCGATGTTGAGGGTCAGATCACGGACCGGGCCCGGCTCGGCGAGCTTGCGGGCGGCCGCGACATGCGCGTCGGCGAGGTCCGCGACGTGGATGTAGTCGCGGATGCAGGTGCCGTCGGGGGTGTCGTAGTCGTCACCGAAGATCCGCGGCGCCTCCCCCTGCGTGAGCCGCTCGAAGACCATCGGGACGATGTTGAAGACACCGGTGTCGGCCAGCTCCGGCGTGGCCGTGCCGGCCACGTTGAAGTACCGCAGGCAGGCGGTGCTGATGCCGTGGGCCTTCCCCGCGGCGCGCGCCATCCACTCGCCGACGAGCTTGGTCTCGCCGTACGGGTTGATCGGGACGCAGGGCGTCTCCTCGGTGACGAGGTCCACGTCCGGCATGCCGTAGACGGCGGCGGAGGAGGAGAAGACGAAGCGCGGGACGCCGCCGGCGGCCATCGCCTCCAGGAGGTTCTGCAGGCCGTGGACGTTCTCGCGGTAGTAGTGCAGCGGCAGCTCCACCGACTCGCCGACCTGCTTCTTCGCGGCCAGGTGGACGACATCGGTGATGCCGTGCTCGGCGATCGTGGCGTCCAGCACCGCGCGGTCGAGCGTCGAGCCGACGACCAGGGGCACGTCCTCGGGGACCCGGGCGCGGACGCCCGTGGTCAGGTCATCGAGGACGACGACCGACTCGCCGGCCTGCCGCAGGGCCCTTACGACGTGGGAGCCGATGTAGCCGGCTCCACCCGTGATCAAGTAAGACATGGCGCCAATCCTAGGCAAGGGGGCAGGGGGACGGCGGCCGCGGGTCAGTGGCGCAGCCGCCGGGCGGCGATCCGCCACACACTGCGCGGCCCCGACGCCACCCGGAACGCCAGCGCACCGCCGGTGGTGGTGTACGGCTGGGCCAGCAGCACCAGCCGGCGCCGGCTGGGCAGCACCCGCCGCCGCAGACCGTCGCCCACGGCCCGCAGCCCGGCCCCGACGACGGTGCCGTCCGCGCAGGTCAGCCGGGCCGTGACGTCCCACGGCTCGGGCTCGTCGGGCCGCGAGCCGGGCAGCTCGGTCAGCGGGGCGAGGTCCAGCACCGCCGCGGCCGTCCAGGCGGTGCCGTCGGCGGTGGGCGCGAGGGCGGCGGTCAGCACCGGGCCGGGGCGGCCGTCCCGGCGGCGGTGCAGTGCGACGTCGATGCTGACCGGGCCGGCCGCGGCCAGCCGCCCGTACAGGTCGTGGACCCGCAGCCGCAGCACACCGCGGGCCGCGCCCAGCACCGGATCGGCGTCGACGGTCACCGGCAGGAGGGGGGTGGCGTCGGCGCCGGGCACGTCCTCGTCGGCGGCGTCCACCGCGTCCCCGGGCGCCAGGCCCTCCAGCCGCACCTCGGGCAGGTCCGCCGACCAGACCGGGACGCCGTCGGGGCCCGTCGCGTACGGGGGCAGCAGACGGCCGGGACGGGCCGCCAGCTGCGTCAGCCGCTCCAGGTCGCGGGGGGCGGAGGAGGCCAGCACCACCCGGGCCAGCCAGCGGGCCGGGGCGTGCGCGGCCCGCACCTCGGCGTCCTCGAAGGAGGCCAGGTGGTCGCGGGTCAGCCGCCACCACTCGGCGCGGTAGTCGGCGCCGCGGGTGTGCAGCTCCCGGACGTACATCCGCAGATCATGGTCGAGGAACTTGGTGGCCGCGGCCGCCACCAGCGTCTTGTGCCCGGCGTCGCCGAGGATCCGCAGCACCGTGCGGTGCGCCTCGATGCGCTGCCGCCAGTTGGCGACGTCCTTGCGGTCCAGGGAGATCGATTGCTTGGCGGCGGCGCGGCGCACATGCCAGACGTAGACCGTGTCGGGCACGGTCGCGATCTTCGGGGCGGCGGCCAGCACCCGGGCGGTGAAGACGAAGTCCTCGTAGTGGTAGCGGCCTTCGGGGAAGGCGATGCCGTGGCCGGTGAGGAACTCCCGGGCGTAGAGCTTGTTGACGCAGAGCGTGTCGCGGACCAGCTGCGGCGCGGCGTCGGGCCCGTCGTACACGGCCGGCTCGCGGTACAGCGCCGGCTGCCAGGGCACATCGCGGCGGGCCGGCAGCTCCCGGCGGACACAGGCACCCGCGGCGACCGGCGCCCCGTGCTCCAGCGCCGCGGACAGCAGCGCCGGCACCGCGCCCGGCGGCAGCACGTCGTCGCTGTCGAGGAACATCACAAAGCGGCCGGCGGCGGCCCGCAGCCCGTCGTTACGGGGGGAACCACAGCCGCCGCTGTTCTCGCCGCGGTGCAGGACCCGCAGCCGCGGCTCGGTGCGGGCCAGGGCGTCCAGCGCCGCGCCGGTGCCGTCGGTGGAGGCGTCGTCCACCGCGATCACCTCCGCGACCGCGTCCCCCTGCGCGAGCGCCGACCGCACCGCGTCGGCGACGTGCACGGCGTCGTTGAACGCGATGACGACGACGCTGACCTGCGCGGCGGGCGACAGGGTGGGCCGAGGCTGTGACTCAAGGGCGTCATTCACAGTCACTAAATCTACATTTCGTGTCGACAGCAGCACTTGGCGCGAGCGGGTTCGGACCCCTGTCCTTAAGGATCAGAGGCCGAAAACCACCGAGCGGTTGCACCCGCCGCCCGCTTTTTTCGCCTCATTGCCGTCTCGTGACCAGCCGGACCCCGGCACCGGACCGTGAAGCGACCCGCGCGGACGCCCCGCAGGACGCCCGTACATGCGGTAACGACGCCGGCGCCGGGAGATGCCGATCCGGACACCGCACACCGGACCGTCCCGCACCGCAGGCCCCGCCGCCCTCACCGCGCCGCCGGCCCCCTCACTCCATGACCAGATCCGCGACCCGCCCCGCCGCCCCGCCGTCGTCGAGATGGCAGAACACCCGCCGGAACTCCGCATACGCCGGCGCACTCGCCCGCGCCACCGCCGGCAATTCCCCCAACGCCTCGACCAGCTCACCCGTCGACGACAGCAGCGGACCCGGCACCCGCGCCTCGAAGTCCAGGCTGAAACCACGCAACGTGTCACGGTAGTGCGCCAGATCAGGAGTGAGGAACAGCATCGGCCGGCCGGTGTTGGCGAAGTCCACCGCCAGCGACGAGTAGTCCGTGACCAGCACGTCCGCGGCCAGCAGCAGCTCCGTCGCGTCCGGGTACGACGACACGTCCACCGCGAACGGCGCATGGTGCGCCGGCAGCCGGTCCGGCACCTGCGGATGGCTGCGCACCAGCAGCACATGGTCCCCCTCCAGCGCCGACCGCGCCACGTCCAGGTCCAGCGGCAGATGCAGCCGGTGGTGCGAGGCGTCGTACGCCACGTCGTCGCGCGGCGTCGGCGCGTACAGCACCACCCGCTTCTCCGGCCCCACGCCCAGCCGGGCCCGGACCGCGGCGGCCACCTCCTCCCGGTCCGCGGCGTGCAGCGCATCGGTCCGCGGCAGCCCCGTCTCCAGCATCTTCCCGGCGTAGCCCAGCGCCGACCGCAGCACCGGCGTGCTCGCCGCGTTCGGCGACAGCAGCACGCTCCACTGCCGGCCCAGCCGCGGCCGCGGCGCCAGATGCGCCAGCCCCCCGCACAGCGTCCCCGCCAGATCCGCGCCGATCCGTTTCAACGGCGTCCCGTGCCACGTCTGGATCACCCGCTGCCCGGCCCGCCGCACGAACCAGCGCGGCAGATGCGTGTTGGTGACGATCCAGTGGCTGTGCGCCAGCGCCCCGTGCCAGGCCGCACTGCCCACCAGCACCGGCCGGGCCGTCGGCGGCACCGCGGTCTGCGCGTCCCGCACCGCCCACAGATGCGTGACCTCCAGCCCCCGCCGCACCAGCTCCTCGTGCACCGCCCGCGGCGAGTCCCCGTACGCCCGGCCGCCGAAGCTGCTGTAGAGCACCGTGTCGCGCAGCGGCCGGGAGCGGTGCAGCGGATAGTGCTGCTCGCGCAGCACCCGCCGCCGGTACGGGCCCCGGTCCACCGGCGGCAGCGCCGGCCCGGCCGCCACGAACACCTCGTCGTGCCCCACCCGGTCCAGCGTGAACGGCTTGCCGCGCACCGTCCGCGACACCGGCAGCCCGTCGAACACCGACGGCGCGTACCGCACCGGCGCGTCCAGCGGCGAGGCCGCCGCCCCCCGCTCCCGCAGATGCACCGTCCAGCGGCCCTCCCGCAGCGGCACCTCCCCGGCCAGCGACGGCAGCGCCGCCAGCGGCAGCGAACAGTGGAACCGCCCCGCGTCGTGGACCGCCGGGAACACCGCCTCGGCGGCGTGCGCGGTGTGCTTGAGGACCAGCTCGGGGACCGGCGGCGCGGCGTCCGGCAGCACCCCCGCCAGCAGCAGCGTCCCGTCCGTCCGCCACACCACCCGGTCCACGTACGCCTGCGGCACCCGGTCGTGCAGCACCAGATCCCCGGCCGGCGACGCCGCCGCCACCAACTCCCGCCCGTGCGGCAGCGGATGGGCCACCGGCGCCATCCCCGGCGGGCAGCCCACCGGGTCGGTGCCGCCGCCCGGCAGCACCAGCTCCGGCAGCCAGGTCTCGGTGTGCGGCGCCGGGATCGCGGCCGGCCCGCCGTCCCGCACCGGCCGCGCCGCGTCCCACGCGTCCAGCCGCACCCGCACCCGCACCACGCACCGCCCGCCGGCGGCGTCCGCGTCCGTGTCCGGGTCCGGGTCCGTGTCTGCGTCCGGGTCCGCGCCGCGGTCCTCCGGGACGGCCGCGGCCACGCCGTCCGCCGCGCCCTCCACCGGGAACGACACCACCGTCCCCGTCTCCCCGTGCGTCAGCCGCAGCGCCACCGGCGCCGGACCCGGCGCCGCCACCGTCAGCTCCAGCGCCCCGCCCGCCACCGCCGGCGGCCCCACCAGCCGCCGCACCCGCCGGTCCACCGCGATCCGCAACCGCCCGTCCACATACCGCGGCACCACCCGCATTCCGTCCACCCCCTCGTACGCCCCCGGCGCCGCCCCCGACCCGCACTCCGGCGCACCCAGCTCCCCGGACCGCACCACCCCCGCCGACGCCAGCAGCACCTCCACCCGCCACTCGCCCGGCACCAGCCGCCCCCCGCGGCGCAACCGCGCCGGATCCACCCGCAGCTCGAACCCCGCCCAGTCGTAACAGTGCAGCTCCTGCCCGGACGCCGCGGTCGCCTCCGGCATCGCCACCGTCCGCAGCGGCAGCACGATCCGCCGCCGCCCGCACGACAGCACCGCCGTCCGTAGATACCCGTGCCGCGTCCCCGCCGGCAGATTCCGCAAGTACGCCCAGCCCCGCAACAACAACTCCCCACCCCGCCACACCGCCTCCCGCACCTCCGCCCGCACCGGGAAATCCGCCCGCGCCAGCCGCACCACCCCCGCCGGCAACACCACCGACGGCTCCGCCGGCAGCACCGCCCGCCGCCGCAGCGGCGCCCCCGCCACCACGAAACCCCCCGGATTGCGCGCCTCGTGCCCCAACAGCGCCACCAGGTCCGACAACCGCCCCGCCCGGACCAGATACCACCGCATCCGCAGCTCCACCGGCAGCGCCCGCAACAGCCGCGGATCGGTCCGCGACAGAAAGTCCCGGGCACAGTCCAAAAACGCCGTCCGCACCTCCGACGCCGCCCCCGGCAGCGCCGCCACCAGATCCAGCAGCCCCCCGGTCAGCTGCGCCCGGTCGTACTCCGCCCGCAGCCCGCCGCACGCCGGACGCACCGGATCCGCCAGCAGCGCCCGCATCCGCGCCACCGCCGCGAACCGGTCCCGCACCCCCTGCGCACCCGGCCGGCGCCCGCCCGGCCCCTCCGGCAGCCGCCAGTAACAGACATGCTCGCCCAGCACGTCCACCGCCTCCGCCAGCACGTGCGCGGGCAGCGCCACCGCCGCCCCGTCGCACCACTCCCCCTCGGGGAAGACGAAACCGTGCCGGTCCCAGAACGTCCGCCGGAACACCTTGTTCCGCACGAAGTGGTCGCCCAGCAGCGCCGGATCCTCCGCGACATGCGTACGCAGCACCGTCTCCCGCGCCGCCGCATGGTCCGCCGACTGGCTCCGGCCCGCCGCCCCCAGCCGGTAGACGTTGCCGGTCGCCAGATCCGACCCCGACGTCTCCAGCAGCCCCGTCAGATCCTCGTACGCCCGCGGCAGCAGCACATCGTCCGGCGCCAGGAACGCCAGAAACTCCGTGTGCGGGAACGCGTGCCGGGCACCGGCGTTCCACGCCCCGCCCCGGCCCCCGCCCGCATGGTGCACCACCCGGAACCGCGGATCCCGCTCCGCCAGCCGCCGCCCCGGCCCCTCCGGCCCCTCCGCCGGACCGTCGTCCACCAGCACCACGTCCAGCTCCGCCAGCGTCTGGGCCGCCACCGACTCCAGACACTCCTCCACATGGCGCGCGGACCCCGCACCACGCGGGACCGGGACGACGACGGTGAGCCGAGGCTTCATGGGCGGACGAGCCTTTCCGGACAGGCGGACCACGGGAGGCAACCCCCGGGCGCACAACGGGACGATGCGGCCGACTCGTCCCTCAACTCGTCCATCGGCGGCCCGGTCACCGGCGCTGCGCTGAAAGGGTGAGGCGAAGGTGCGGCGGAACGGCCCGGACCGCGCGATGGCGTAGACCGTGGGACAGCGTGCCCGGTGCCCCGTGCGCCGGACACCGGCAACCGCCCGCCGCCCAGGAAGGTGACCGCCCCGCGATGCCCGGACGAACCGACAGCTCCGCCGCCACCGACCGCCCCGACACCGCGGCCCCCGCCCCCGGCACCCCCGCCGCCCACCCCCCGCACCCCGCCGGCACCGCCCCGGCCGCCTCCACCGTCCGCCTCCCCGCCCACCGCCGGCACGCCGCCCTGACCCGGCTGCTGACCACCCGGCCCCCCTTCGCCCGGCAGGTACGCCGGATCGGCCCCGGCCGCGTCCTGGAGATCGGCTGCGGCGACGGCGACACCCTCGCCGCCTGCGCCCCCGGCAGCGTCGGCATCGACCACGACCCGCGCTCCGTCGCCCACTGCCGCGCCCGCGGCCTGGCCGCCTACACCGCCGACGCCTTCCTCGCCGGCCCGCACGCCCGCCCCGGAGCCTTCGACGCGCTGCTCACCGCCCACGTCCTGCAACACCTCGACGACGAACAGGTCGAGGACCTGCTGCGCGCCTACGTCCCCTACGTCCGGCCCGGCGGCGGCGTCCTGCTGATCACCGCCCAGGAGGCCGGCCACCGCGCCGAGCCCGACCCCGTCCGCTTCACCGACTTCACCCTGCTGCGGGCCTTCGCCGCCGCCGCCGGGCTGGCCGTCCGGCGCACCTACTCCCACCCGCTGCCCCGGGCCGCCGGACGGCTGCTGCGCGCCAACTCCTTCGTCCTGGTCGGCCAGGTGCCCCCGGGCTGAACCGGGCGGACCGCACACCCCGTCGGCCCGCCCGCCGCCCGCTACCGCTTACGGGCCCGCACCAGCGCCCGGGTCACGATCGGCGGCAGCACGTCCCGCGCCACCCGCCGCAGCGCACCGCGCGGCGGGCGCGGCGCCGACCGCCCGGCGGCCGCCCGGGCCGCCCCGGCCGCGCCCGCCGGCTCCGCCACCGGCGCCCGCTCCGCCGCCTGCGACACCGCCGCGTGCCGGGACACCGGATGCGCCGGCTCCCGCGCACCCTTGGCACTCAACCGCACCAGCGGCGCACCGTTCACCTGCTGCACCTCGTGCCACACGTCCTCCCGCCCGGCCAGCCACGCCAGCAGCCCGTCCCGGTACGGCTCCGGATCGCCCCACGTGCCGTAGAACTTCGTGCCGGTCACACAGATCGGCCGCAGCCCGTGGCCGGTCACCGCCTGCCAGGTGGCGGCGGCCACCCCCGGGCAGTGCTCGGCGCGGTAGTCGTCCATCACCACCACCCCGCGCCCGGTCAGCAGCTCCCGCACCGCCAGGATGTCGCCGTGCACATGCTCGTACAGATGCGAGGCGTCGATGTGCGCGAACCGCACACTGCCCGCCGCGACATGCTCGACCACCGACGAGCTCAGCCCCTGCACGATCACCGGCAACTCCTCGTGGAACGCCAGGTAGTTGGCCTCGAACGCCCGGCGCGTCAGCGTCGCGTACGACTTCGCCATCTCCTTGGAGTTGAGGTCGTCCTCCGCCGGCGAGTCGAACAGGTCGCAGACCGTGAAGCGCTCGCCCGGGCGCAGCCGCGCCCCCAGGAAGATCGCGCTCTTGCCCATGTACGCGCCCAGTTCCAGCAGGTCACCCACGACCGACCGGTCCTGCTGATGACGCAGGAACCAGTCGAAGAGCAGCTGATCGGCGGTGAAGAACCAGCCCTTGACCTCGCACAACCGGGTCGGGCGCGGCAGGTCGTCGGCACTGAGGTCTGCGGTCACGGCAGTCATGGGCGATCCGTCTCCAGACGGTCGGGAATCGATGGCGAGGTACGACACGAGGACGCGGCACGGCACCGGGGCCCGGGCGCACGCCGCGGAACGCCCCGGCCGCACCACGCGCTGCACGGAACGGCCGCCATCGTGGGGCAGCAACATGAACGGAAGGTGAGCGCCGCCCCCGGCACCGGTCATCTCCCGCACACCGGCCCGCCCGCACCCGGTTGCCGCGCTCACCGCACCCCGCTCACTTCACCGCGCCCGCCATCACCCCCGACACGAACTGCCGCTGGAAGGCGAAGAAGACGACCAGCGGCACCACCATCGACAAGAACGCCCCCGGCGCCAGCACATCGATGTTGTTGCCGAACTGCCGCACCTCCTGCTGCAGCGCCACCGTGATCGGCGGATGCCCGCTGTCCGCGAAGATCAACGCGATCAGCATGTCGTTCCACACCCACAGGAACTGGAAGATCCCCAGCGACGCGATCGCCGGACCGCCCAGCGGCATCACCACCCGTGTGAACAGCCGCAGTTCACCCGCCCCGTCCAGCCGCGCCGCCTCCAGCAGCTCCCGCGGGATCTCCGCGAAGAAGTTCCGCAACAGGAACACCGCGAACGGCAGCCCGAACGCCGTGTGGAACAGCACCACCCCGGCCGTCGTCTCGAACAGCCCCACCGCGCCGAACAGCTTCGCCACCGGGATCAGCGCCACCTGCACCGGCACCACCAACAGCCCCACCACCACCATGAACCACGTATCCCGCCCCGGGAACTCCAGCCACGCGAAGGCATAACCCGCCAGCGACCCGATCACCACCACCAGCACCGTCGACGGCACCGTGATCGCCGCCGTCGTCACCAGCGACCCCATCACCTTCCCGTTCGACAGCAGCTGGCCGTAGTTGTCGAACGTCAGCTGCGCGGGCCGGGCGAACACCTGCCACCAGCCCGACGCGGCGATCTGCGCCGGACTGCGCAACGACGACACCAGCAGCCCCACCGACGGCATCAGCCAGAACAGCGCCACCAGCACCAGGAACACCCGCACCGCGCCGCCCCCGGCGCGCGCCGCCAGCCGCCCCGCCACCGACGGCCGCCCCTGCGCGCGGGCCCCACGCCCGGCCGCCCCCGCGGCCCCGTCCACAGCCGAGACCGGCGGCGTCATCGGCGACCTCATCGGCGGCGTCATCGGCGGCGCTCCTTCCGTATCCGGCGCAGATTCACGTACATCACCGGCATCACCAACACCAGCAGGAACACCGCGATCGCACTCCCCAGCCCCTCGTCCACATCCGTACCGAACGACGACTGGAACAACTGCAGCGCCAGCACATTCGCCGACCGCAGACTGGAGCCCGGCGCGATGATGTAGACCAGATCGAAGATCTTCAGCACATTGATCATCAGCGTCACCAGCACCACCACCAGCACCGGCGCCAGCAGCGGCACCGTGATCCGGCGGAACACCTGCCACTCGCCGGCCCCGTCCACCCGCGCCGCCTCCAACAGCTCCCGCGGCACCCCCGCCAGCCCCGCCGCGATCAACACCATCGCGAAACCGGCCCACATCCACACATAACTGCCGATGATGGCCGGCGTGACGAGCGCCGGACCCAGCCAGTCCACCCCGTTGTACGCCGCCGCGAAGTCCGCCGCCGGCAGCCGGAGGTGCGCACCGTCCGCCAGATCCGCCGGCAACGCGTACGTCCCGTCAGCCGCCGTCACCGCCGACGCCACCACCCGGCCGCCCTTCACCGCCTCCACCGTCAGCCCGGCCAGCGCCTTCTCACCCGGATCGACGACATTCGGCCGACCCCCGCCACCACGGGTGAAATCCAGCCACGCGGTACCGGTGACCTCCCCGGGCCGCGGCCGCGCGGCCACCGCCGGCTTCGCCGCCCGCACGTCCTGCGGCTGCACCGCCACCAGCGGCAGCCCCACCGGCGACCCCGCCCGCACCACCGACCGCGTGGTGAACGCCCCGCCGCCCGACGGCCGCAGATCCGCGTGCGGCCGCGGCTTCGCCCCCGGGAACGGCGCCGGCGCCGCGAACGTGTCGTGCACCGCCACCCACACCGCGTCGGCCACCCCGCGCTGCGGATCCTGGTCGTAGACCAGCCGGAAGATGATCCCCGCCGCCAGCATCGAGATCGCCATCGGCATGAACACCACCAGCTTGAACGCGGTACCCCAGCGCACCCGCTCGGTCAGCACCGCGAAGATCAACCCCAGCGCGGTGGACACCGTCGGCGCCACCACCACCCACACCACGTTGTTCTTCAACGCCGTCCGGATGCCGTCGTCCGAGAACATCGCCCCGTAATTCCCCAGCCCCACAAAGCCGTTCCCCGACGCGTCGAACAGACTCCGATACACCGAGAACCCGATGGGATACCCCACCAGCGCCCCCAGCAACACGAGCGCCGGCAGCAAAAAGAGCCCGGCCGCCCACCACCGGGAACCGGACGGGCGGCGCCGGCGCCGCGGCCCGGCCTTGCCCGCGTCGGCACCCGTGCCCACGCCCCCGCCCCCGCCCGTCTGCGCATCGCTCATCGTGACGACCCCCGCTTCCGCTCCGGTCGCGTCGGCCTGGCTCCGTCGAGCCGGCCCGATCGAGGCAGTTGCCCTCAGGCCCCGAGGCCCCGGCGCCCGGCCTCAGTGCCCGAACGCCTTGGCCGCGTCCTGCTCCAACCGCTGCTGCGTGCCCGCGACGTCCTTGGGGTTCTTCAGGAAGTCCTGGAGGTCCTTCCACTCGCCCTGCCCCGGCTTGCCGCCGAACGACGCGGGCGCCTGGTCGGACATGTCGAACCGGAAGTCGTCCCCCGCCGCGATCAGCGACGCGGCGATCTTCCGCATCGCGTCGTCCCCGTATGCCGACGGGGCCAGCGCCTTGTTCGGCGAGAGGAAACCGCCCGCCCGCGCCCAGATCCCGGCCGCGTCCGTCGACGCCAGGAACGTCAGCAGCGCCTGCGCCGCCTTGCCGCCCTTGAGCGCCACCGCCACATCCCCACCGGTCACCACCGGCGACTTCGCCCCCACCGCGGGGAACGGGAACACCTTCGCGTCCGTCCCCACCCTCGCTTTCGTCTGCGCGATATCGGCCGCCGCGAAATCGGCCGACGACACCATCGCCGCCTTCGGGGTGTCACCCCCGGTGAACGTCTGCGTCACCGACGTCGGGAAATCCGTCTGCAATGCCCCCGCATTGCCGCCCGACAGCAGTTCCTTACGCCCGAACAACTGCCCAAGCGTCGTCAGTGCCTGCTTGACCGACGGATCGGTCCACTTGATCGCGTGCTGGGCCAACCGGTCGTACTTCTCCGGCCCGGCCTGCGAGAGATAGACGTTCTCGAACCAGTCGGTCAGCGTCCAGCCGTCCGACCCGCCCACCGACACCGGCTCCACACCCGACTCGGAAACCGTCTGCGCCACCTTGAGAAACTCCGGCCAGGTCTTCGGCTCGGACACCCCGGCATTTTCGAAAACCTTGGCGTTGTACCACACCAGCGACTTGTTACTGGCCTTGAAATAGACCCCGTAACCGGTGCCTTTATGGGCACCCAGCACCTGCCACCCCTTGCTGAAATTCTTCGCCAACTGCGCCTTGGCGTCCGGTCCGAGCGGCTTGAGCCACCCCTTCTCCGCGAACTCGTTCAGCACCCCGACCTGTTGCAGCAGCGCCACGTCCGGCGGCCCACCGCCCGCGATCTTGGACCCGATGAAACCGGCCATGTCGTCACCGCTCGGCACGAAGTCGACCTTCGCCCCGGTCCGCTTCTCGAACTCCGCCAGCACCTTGCCGAAGTTGTCCCGCTCGGCCCCCGTCCACACCGCCGTCACCTGCAACCGCTGCCCATCAAGCCTCGGCAACACCACCGTGACCCCCGCACCCCCACCCCCCTTACCGCCCCCACTACTCCCACTTCCGCCCTCATTCCCCTTTCCACTCCCACACCCGGCCACTCCGAACGCCACCACCACAACACCAGCCACCACCCGCTCAACTCGTCTACGCATCCCCACATCCCTCCCTGCCCCATCCACGTCAACGTCCCACCCACCGCCGACAGCCCACACCCGCACCGCAACACCGTTGCCCCCAGCCACGTACGAGAGTGACTGTCCTGCGGCGCAGCACCACCGCCGCGCCGCCGCCGCACGATGACGCGCTCTACGCAGCGATTACGCAGCGATGCAGCGATCCAGTGAGGGACGCGGCGATGGATGCGGTCGTGTTGCGCGGTGCTGTGCAGTGTGGTGCGGTGCAGTTCTGTGCAGTGGTGTGCTGCGATGGCGCCGTTCCTGCCGACTCACCGCACCTGCTCTACCCGGTGCGTAGCTCTACCTGGTGCCCTGGTGCCCTGGTGCGTCCGTGCCTGGCGCTGTACCTGGTCCGTCGTGCTTGGCGCTGTACCTGTGGGTCCGGCTGCTGGGTCTGGGGCCTGATGCGCCGCCGTGTCGCCGCTGCTGCCCGGCCGTGGGGCTACCGCCTGCCCGCCGCCCTGGTCGCGTCCGCGCTCACCCCGTGACCGCGGCACGTGCGACAGTCCTACGCCCCCACCACCGCCTCCGCAATACCGCCACCCGCGCCAACCCCCCATTCGTAATAGGCCCGTTACGGCCCCAGGGCCACACCCCACCACCGCCCCACGGCCGCCCCCACTGCCAGTCAGACCAGATCAGCCAGGCCCCGCGCTGAAGCCCCGCGCTGGAGTCCGGCCTGAAGCCCCGCGCTGGACTGGTCAGGCCCCGCCCTGAGCCAGGCCACAGGCCGAGGCCAGGTCGAGGGCAGGCCGCGAGGGGCGCCCGCCCCGCCCTGAACTGGCCGCAGCCTCGCCTCCTCACGCCAGCGGGGCCCCGCCGTCACACCAGGGGCCCGCCGTCACACCAGCGGTGGCCCCGCCGTCGCCCCCGAGGACTGTGCCGCCCGTTGCAGCGCGCTGGCCAACAACGCCAGGTCCGTCGGGCCGTTGCCCAGTTCGCGCAGCGGGCGCCGGGCCGGGGGGTCGCCCATCCGCGCCCATTCCAGGGGCACGACGGTGGGCCGCAGCGTGGACGTGCGCGGTATCCGCCCGGTCACCCGGCCCGCCTGGAACGGCGTGGACGTGCCGTCCGCCGCACGGCGCAGCCGCCCGCGGCCGGGCGGCGTCGGCTCGGGGCCGGCCTGCGCCGACGCCTCGGCCGACTCGGTGGCAGCGCCCAGGGAGCCCAACTGGATCCGCAGAGTGGCCCGTTCGGCGGTCGCGGTGCCGTCGGTGCGGTCCGGGTGGCCGGTGGCGGCTACCAGGTGCACGCCCAGGGCGGCGCCGTCCCGGGCGACCGCCTCCAGGGCGCGCACCACGGAACCGGCGGCCGGTCGGCCCGTGCTGCCCAGGGCCGGGGAGACCAGGGCGTCGAAGTCGTCGACGAGGACGAACAGGCGGGGCATCGGGGCGGCGTTCGGTGGGGCCGGGGTGGCGGCCGACGCCACTGTCCGGGCGGAGGCGCCGGACCGGTCGGAGGTGCCGGACCGGTGGGGCTCCCGGTGGGGTTCGGTGGCCTCCGGGCGGTCGCGGTCGCGGTGGTCGGCGGGAGCGCGGTGGTCGTGGTGGTCGGGATGGTTGGCGTGGCTGTGTTCTTGGGGGGCGGCGCCGGGGCGGGCGCGGAGGCGCAGGGTGCCCGTGCGGGTGGGGTCCGTCTGGTCTGCCGGGGTGCCGCTGCTTTCTTCCTCATTACGGCAACGATTACGGAGAGTGATTCGTTCCCTGGAATCGTTACTCGTTGTGAAAGAGGTGGAGGGGGTGGGTGGAGTTCCGGGGGTGGGAGAGGCGTCGCGGAGCGGAGGCGTGGACGGGGCCGCTCCGGACGACCAGGCCGCTCCGGACGAGGGGGCCGCTCCGGACGACGGGGACGAGCTGGACGGCTGGGCCGTGCCGGATGCCATGGGCGTGCCGGGCGACGGGATCGCGCCGGAGGTCAAGGATGTGCCGGACGGCGAGGGGGACGTGCCGGACGCCGGGGACCTGCCGGGCGGAGTAGTGGCGGTGGCGGGTGTCGCGGGGGTGCCCTCTGTGGAGCGGCGGGGGGCGATGATGCGCGGGGCCGGGAGGTGTTTGGTGCGCCATTCGGAGAACGAGGTGCCGGCCAGTATTTCGGCGCGGCGCTTGAGTTCGGAGGAGAGCGCCTGGGCGAACTCCCGCATCCGCAGCGGGTCGGAGGCGGCCAGGTACGTCGTGACGTGCGGGAGGTCCGTGCAGACCCGCAGGCCCTCGCCGCGCTCGGTGCCGGCGCCGTCCACCAGTACCAAGGCCAGCCGGTCCGGCCGGTCGGCGGCGGCCAGCGACGCGGCGAGGGACCGCAGCAGCTCCGTCTTGCCGCTGGCCGGCGCGCCCTCGACGAGCAGATGCGCGCCGTCGGCCGCGAGATCGGCGGTCACCGGCCCGTGCGGCCCGGCGCCCAGGACCGCGGCGGCGTGCGGCCGGTCGGTGTCCTGCGCGGCCGCCCAACGGGCCATCAGGGACGCGGGGGTGGCGCGGGCCAGGCCCAGTTCGTCCAGCAGCCGCGTCGACTCCGGGAGCGGTATGGCGGCGCGCGGTGCCGCCGGCCCGCCCGCGCCGCCGCCCGTCTCGGCCTCGCGCAGTGGTGCCAGCGCCCGGGCGAACCGCTCCGCCCAGGCCGCGGAGACCGCGTCCACGGTCGCGACCGTGCCGTTCGGCCCCGAGCCCGGCTGGACCACTCGCAGGGCCGTGGCCACGTCGCCGCTGAGCACCGCCACCGCCCCGCACTCGCCGAACGCGGGCGAGGCGGCGCGCGCCGCCTCGTACGTCGCGGCCAGCGGGAAGGCAGGGGAGGCGGCCGGGGTCTCGGCCAGGCAGAGCACGTGGATGCCGGCCGCCGGGCCGCCCGCGGCCAGCCGGGCGGTGGTCTCGCGCAGCGCCGACGAGCCGGGGTCCCCGTCCACGATGAGCAGGGTGTACGGGCCCGGGTGGCGGGCGGCGGCGGAGGCCACCTCGGCGCGTTCGGCGCTGGGCCAGCCGGGGCCCAGGGGGCCGTCGTCCAGCCGCCGCACCAGCTCTGCCGTACGGGCCGCGGCCTGCTCCTTGTCGTAGGCGAGCAGCAGCCGGCAGTCCTGGCCACGGGCCGGGCGGACGTGCGGCAGCCAGCCCAGCCAGGACCAGTCGGCCACCCGCTCCTCCAGGGGGCGCGCCCGGTCGGAGCTGACGAGCACGATCTCCAGCGCCCCGGGGGAGTGCAGCGCGGCCAGCTGCGCGGCCGCGGACCGGGCCAGCCCGACGAGCCGTTCCCGCGGTCCGGCCAGCCCGAGGGCGCCGGCCCGGCGCATTTCGACGGTGACGGGCGCGGCGGTGCGGCCGCCGTCCCGCTCGGTCGTCCCCAGGCGGACGGTGAGCGCGTCCGGGTGCTCCGGGCCGCGCTCCCAGAGCCGGGGGCCCGGGCCGAGCGCGGTGAGCAGGATGGCGGCGGCGTCCGGCCAGCGTTCGTCGGCGGCCGGGCCGGAGGGGAACGGGATGCTTTCGGCGGCCGTGTCGGACGGGCCGTCGGCCGGAGACGTGTGGTCGCCGTCCGCGGCGGTGTCGTGCGACCGGCCCGCCGGGGTGGGGCCCTGCTGCCCGGTGTGGTCCGTGGTGGGGCGGCCGCCGGCCAGGCGTCGTGCCCAGGCGCCGAGGCCGCGCCGACCGGACTTACGGGTCACCGGGTCGGCGGGGGCCAGGGACTGCTGTCCACCGTGCGTCTGGCCGTCCGTGGGCGCGGCGCCCCGGCCGGCCAGCGCCTCGTGCCCGGCCGGCGCGTCATGGCCGGACGCAGGGCCGGACCGCGCCGCTCCGTATCCGTATGCCGTCCCGTATGCCGCAGCCCCGTACTCCGGATGCTCCGCCGTGGGCCGGCCCGCCACGGGGTCGGCTTGCACGGGGCCGCCGTGCGCCGCACGAGGTCCGTGCGCCCCGGCCGCCCCGCTGGCCTCGCCTGTCTCGCCCACCCCGGTCGTCCCGCCTGCTGCTCCGCCCGCCCCGGTGCCGGCCGCGACCGAGCCGGGGACGGCTGCTGCATGTGCGCCCGACCCCTGTGCGTCCGGCCCCTGTGGTCCCACGCCATGTGTGCCCGGCCCGGGCGCGGCGACCGGAAAGAGGCCGTGTGCCGACGGTGCCGGGACGCCGGTCGCGCCGGCGGACGCCACCCCGCCGTCCGGTTCCCCGGCGGCCGGGGTGGGAATGCCGCGCAGCGGCGTGTCCCGCCGGCGGCCCGGCCCGTCAGGCGCCGGGGCGCCGGCGGCGACCCCGGTCCCGTAGGGTTCCGCGCCCCCCGGCCCCCGTCCACCGACACCGGCCTGCCCGGCGCCCGCGTACAGCGAGCCCGACGTGGTCTCCCCGGTGGCCGAGGGGGATGCCCCGGTGGCCGTTCCCCCGGGGCCGGTCCCTCCGGAGGTGACGCGGAGGTGGCCCTCCCCGTCGGGGGTGGCGCTCAGGGCCGGGTCCGGGGCGCGGGGCGGGGACTGGAGGCGGAGCGCCGATTCGCCGATGCGCAGCAGGGCGCCGGGCGGCAGGGGGACGGCGCGGTCGCCGAGTTCGGTGCCGTCGACGGCGGTGCCGTTGGTGGAGCGCAGGTCGGCGACGTACACGGAGCCGTCGGGCTCGACGGTGACGGCGCAGTGCAGGCGGGAGACGTCCGGGTCGTCCAGGGGGACGTCGGCGTCGGCGGAGCGGCCGATACGGACCTGGCCGCCGTGCAGGAGGTGGACGCCGCCGGCGTCGGGGCCGGAGACGACGCGGAGCCGGGCGGAGCCGTGCGGCAGGCCGTGCGCGGGGGCCGGGCCGGGGCCCTGGAGGGAGAGCACCGCGCCGTCGATCAGCGGCGGCTCACCGAGGGCGGCGCGCTGCGGGTCGAGCCGCTCGGAGCCGGCGTAGAGGACGACGGGGGCGCTGCTGCCGGTGGTGCCGACGTCCGCGCCGGAGCCCGCGACGGCGGCCGCGAGCGAGCCGGCCACGGCGGCCAGGGCGGTGCCGGCGGGGGCCGTCACGAGGACGTCGCAGGCCCGTGTGGTGTGGCCGCTGCGCGGCCCGAGGACGGTCAGCCGGATCTGCATCGCCGTCAACGGTCCCTTCTGCCGGGAACGCGGCAGGGGCTCCGCTCACCCCCACCGCACCCCGGGCACGTCGGCACGGACATGTCCCATGCACGTCGCGACAGTGACCGCGCGCCCCCGCCGCGTGCGTGCTGGGATGCATCCTCGCACCTGCCACTGACAACACGCCCGCCGACCGCCCTTCAATGATCTTGATTGGTCGGCGCCCGCCGGGAAACCGCCTGCTTACGGCCATCGAACCGGCCGATTTCGATCACCGAGCGCCGTCGAACCGGTCAGTGGCGGACGGCACCCGGACCGCTGACGCGGGACCCGGCCGTGTTGACGCGGCCGCCTCCCGGCCCGTACCGACCGCGGTCGGCGGCGTCCGGAATCCGGGCAACCAACGGCGCCGGAGCGGCGTCTTCCCGAGGAGCACCGCCCCGTCTGCCGCACCGAGATGTTTGTGCGACGGCACTACAGTGGGGCGGACGGGCCGCGAGCTGACCCAGCGGGCCAGGCAAGCATCCACCACGACCAGGGAGCGCATGACGTGCGGCCGGTAGGCAGCAAGTACCTGCTTGAGGAGCCTCTGGGGCGCGGCGCCACGGGCACCGTCTGGCGTGCCCGCCAGAGGGAGACGGCCGGTGCCGAGGCCGCCGTCGCGGGGGAGCCCGGCGAAACGGTCGCGATCAAGGTCCTCAAGGAGGAGCTAGCGTCCGACGCGGACGTGGTGATGCGCTTCCTGCGGGAGCGCTCGGTCCTGCTGCGGCTCACCCACCCCAACATCGTCCGGACCCGCGATCTGGTCGTCGAGGGCGATCTGCTGGCGCTGGTCATGGACCTCGTCGACGGCCCCGACCTGCACCGCTACCTCCGCGACAACGGCCCGTTCAGCCCGGTGGCGGCCGCCCTGCTCACCGCGCAGATCGCCGACGCGCTGGCCGCCAGCCACGCCGACGGCGTCGTCCACCGCGACCTCAAGCCCGCCAACGTGCTGCTCGCCGGCTCGGACGGGGACGGCGCGATGCACCCGATGCTGACCGACTTCGGCATCGCCCGGCTGGCCGACTCCCCGGGCCTGACCCGTACACACGAGTTCGTCGGCACCCCCGCCTATGTGGCGCCGGAGTCCGCCGAGGGCCGCCCGCAGACCTCCGCGGTGGACGTCTACGGCGCCGGCATCCTGCTCTACGAACTCCTCACCGGCCGCCCGCCGTTCGCCGGGGCGACCGCCCTGGAGGTGCTGCACAAGCACCTGTCCGAGGACCCGCAGCGCCCGCCGTCCGTACCCGAGCCGCTGTGGACGATCGTCGAGCGCTGTCTGCGCAAGCGGCCCGAGGAGCGCCCCGGCGCCGAGAACCTCGCGCGCGGGCTGCGCACCGTCGCCGCCGGCATCGGCGCGCAGGCCACCCCGCAGCAGGCCGAGGCGGCCCTGGGCGTCGCCGCACTGCTCGTCCCGGACCCGGACCCGGCCACCGTCCCCGGTACCGGCACCGGTGGCCCCCAGGGGACGGACGCCGCGGCGCCCACCCAGGTGCTGCCCACCAACGCGTCCTCCTACGACCCGGGCGCACCGACCAGCGTGCTGCCGTCCACCGGCGGCCCCGCCGGCCAGGGACCGGCCCCGACGCGCGCCATGCCGCCGGTGCCCCCGATGCCGGCCGGTGCGCCCACGGCCGGTCCGGTGGCGCCCGAGGGCCCCCACCCGTGGGAGTCCCAGATGCGGGCCGCCCGGGACCGCAACGAGCAGACCCAGGTGCAGTACCTGGCGCCGCAGGACGACCCGCTGCGCCGCCGTCCGCAGCGCCGCCCGGCGCCCGCCCCGGCCCCGCAGCAGCCCCGGTACGACGCCCCGCCGGCCGGCTACACCGCACAGCGGCCGCCGGCCCCCCAGCGCCGTCAGGAGCCGCCGCCGCAGCGCTACGAGCCGGCCCCGCCGCCCGCCCGGGAGCCCCGGCCCCCGCGCGAGCCGCGGCGGCGCAGCGCCAACCCGATGCGGATCCCCGGTCTGGGCTGTCTGAAGGGCTGCCTCTTCACGGTGCTGCTGCTGTTCGTGGCGGCCTGGTTGGTCTGGGAGTTCACCCCGCTCCAGGAGTGGATCGGGACGACCAAGGGCTTCTTCCAGCAGATCGGCGACGTCATCACCAGCGTGAAGGACTTCGTACAGAAGCTCGGCCGCTGACGGTCCGTACGGACGGTGTGGCCGCGACATCGTCGCTTTGTCGACTTCTGGCCGGTGAATTCCCGTACAGAAGTGACGGTTGCCGCCATTGGGGGCACTGAACCCTCTGGCGCCCGCGTAGCTTTGACGCCAACCTCAGCCCCCGCAGGACGCTCGGGGGCCCGACACGTCGGAGCAGTCTTGGCACGGAAGATCGGCAGCCGGTACACCGCCCACCAGATCCTGGGGCGCGGCAGTGCCGGCACGGTATGGCTGGGCGAGGGCCCCGAAGGGGCCGTGGCCATCAAGCTGTTGCGCGAGGATCTCGCCTCCGACCAGGAGCTCGTCGGCCGCTTCGTGCAGGAGCGGGCGGCGCTGCTGAGCCTGTCGCACCCGCGGGTCGTCGGTGTCCGCGACCTCGTCGTCGACGGCGCCGACCTCGCGCTCGTCATGGACCTGGTTCGCGGCACGGACCTGCGCACCCGTCTGGAGCGCGAGCGGCGGCTGGCCCCGGAGGCCGCCGTCGCCATCGCCGCCGACGTCGCCGACGGCCTCGCCGCCGCGCACGCCGCCCGGATCGTGCACCGCGACGTCAAGCCGGAGAACGTCCTGTTGGACATGCAGGGTCCGCTCGGCCCCGGTGGCGCGCACCCCGCGCTGCTCACCGACTTCGGCATCGCGCGCCTGGTGGACTCCCCGCGCCGCACCCGGGCGACGAAGGTCATCGGCACCCCCGACTACCTCGCCCCGGAGATCATCGAGGGCCTGCCGCCGCGCGCCTCGGTGGACGTCTACGCGCTGGCGACGGTCCTGTACGAGATGCTCGCCGGCTTCACACCCTTCGGGGGCGGCCACCCCGGCGCGGTGCTGCGCCGCCATGTCACCGAGAGCGTCGCCCCGCTGCCGGGCATCCCGGACGAGCTGTGGCAGCTGCTCGTCCAGTGCCTGGCCAAGGCGCCCGCGTCCCGGTTGCGTGCCCCGGAGCTGGCCGCCCGGCTGCGGGAGATCCAGCCCGGCCTGGCCGGCATCCCGCCGCTGGACATCGACGAGCCCGACGACGACCAGCCGGCCGACGACCCCGAGGGCGCTTCCGCGGGATCGCGCCCGGAGGCCGGCTATCCGGCGGTGGCGCCAGAGGGCCCGCCGCGCGGCGCGGTGCCCCTGGTCCAGGGGGCGAAGCCGGACTCCAACCGGGAGACGCACACCAGCATGCGGGTCCCCGAGCCGGACGAGCTGGCCGGCGGCGCGCACGGCACGGCTCGCGCCCCGCGGGCGCCGGGGGAGCGCCGGGCGGGCTCGGCGCGGCATCGCTCGGCGCCGGAGGCGGTGCGGCGCCGGCGGCTCAAGGTGGGCGTGGCGGCCGCGCTGGTCGTCGTGGCGGCCGCGGTCGGCGGGCTGCTCGCCTCGGGCGACGGCGGTGCGGAGCCGGGCGGCGCCACGCCGGGCGTGCATCAGCCGCGGCAGGCCCCGTGACCTGCGCGGGAGCCCTCCGAGGGGCCGCCGCGCACGCCCGGGGCGGGTCCGGCGGCGGGCTTGCGCACCCCTTTCCGGGCCGCTCCGGGCCGCCGGGACCGGGGACGCGCCGGGACAGATTGTCGGCGGCAGCCGTTAGGCTGGGTGCGTGGCAGTCGTCGATGTATCCGAAGAGCTGAAGTCCCTCTCCTCGACCATGGGGTCGATCGAGGCCGTCCTGGACCTCGACAAGATGAGGGCAGATATCGCCGTGCTCGAGGAGCAGGCCGCCGCGCCGTCCCTGTGGGACGACCCGGCCAGCGCCCAGAAGATCACCAGCCAGCTGTCCTTCCTCCAGGGCCAGCTGCGCCGGGCCGAGGAGCTGCGCGGCCGGGTCGACGACCTCGAGGTCCTCTTCGAGCTCGCCGAGGCCGAGGGCGACGACGAGACCCGCGAGGAGGCCGAGCGCGAGCTGGCCGACGTCCGCAAGGCGGTCGACGAGCTGGAGGTCCGCACGCTGCTCTCCGGCGAGTACGACGCCCGTGAGGCCGTGGTCAACATCCGCGCCGAGGCCGGTGGGGTGGACGCCGCGGACTTCGCCGAGAAGCTCCAGCGGATGTACCTGCGCTGGGCCGAGCGCCACGGCTACAAGACCGAGCTGTACGAGACCTCGTACGCCGAAGAGGCCGGCATCAAGTCGACCACCTTCGCCGTCCAGGTGCCCTACGCCTACGGCACGCTCTCGGTGGAGCAGGGCACCCACCGCCTGGTGCGCATCTCGCCGTTCGACAACCAGGGCCGCCGCCAGACGTCCTTCGCGGGCGTCGAGGTGCTGCCGGTCGTCGAGCAGACCGACCACATCGAGATCGACGAGAGCGATCTGCGGGTGGACGTCTACCGCTCCTCCGGCCCCGGCGGCCAGGGCGTCAACACCACGGACTCCGCGGTCCGGCTGACGCACATCCCCACCGGCATCGTCGTCTCCTGCCAGAACGAGCGCTCCCAGATCCAGAACAAGGCCACCGCCATGAACGTCCTCCAGGCGAAGCTGCTGGAGCGGCGCCGCCAGGAGGAGCAGGCCAAGATGGACGCCCTCAAGGGCGACGGCGGCAACTCCTGGGGCAACCAGATGCGTTCGTACGTCCTGCACCCCTACCAGATGGTCAAGGATCTGCGGACGGATTTCGAGGTCGGCAACCCGCAGGGCGTGCTGGACGGCGACATCGACGGTTTCCTGGAGGCCGGCATCCGCTGGCGCAAGCAGCAGGAGCAGCAGGCCAAGTAGCCGCGGACGGCCGCAGCCGGCAGCGGACAGCCACAGCCGCAAGCGGACGAACGCCCGCGAAAGGGCCGGACAACTGCCTCCCTGAGGGGGGCAGTTGTTTTTTGCGTGGCGGTTAGGTCACAGTCGTACGTCCATGTATCGCCCAACTCATGGCAATTCAGACATCAAGCCTTTATTCGGCCTTGACGATGTTCGGAGAACTGGGAAGGCTGAGCGCGGCATGCGTGTGTCATGGGGCGCGTGTAGGAACGGGGAGGCGAACGGCCCGCCGGCAGTGCCGGGCCGAGGCGTGCACACCCCCATCGGTCGTGGCCCCGTGCGGCGGTGCTCCAATGACGAGTTCAGCTACTGGGGGTAGCAGTACATGACGAAGAAGACGCGGCTGCGCGTGGCGCGCATTGCGGCCGGTGCGGTGATCGCGGCCGGTGCGTCGCTCACGGCGGCCGGTGCGGCCTCCGCGGCCAGCCCGGGTGAGGCCGGCGGCTCGGGCGGCGGCCTCATCGGCGGCATTATCGGCGGGATCATCGGCGGTGGCGACAGCTCCGGCGGTCAGACCACCGGTGGCCAGACGGCCGGCGGTGACACCACCGGCGGCGAGATCGGCAGCCAGACCTCGGGTGGCCAGACCTCCGGTGGCGAGACCACCGGCGGCGAGACCACGGGCGGTCAGAACTCCGGTGGTCAGACGACCGGTGGCGAGACCACCGGCGGTGAGACGACCGGCGGTGAGACCACCGGTGGCCAGAACAGCGGTGGCCAGACCACCGGCGGTCAGAACTCCGGTGGTCAGACGACCGGCGGTGAGACCACTGGCGGTGAGACCACCGGTGGCCAGAACAGCGGTGGCCAGACCACCGGTGGCGAGACCACGGGCGGACAGACCACCGGTGGCCAGACCTCGGGTGGCCAGAACTCCGGTGGCCAGACCGGCGGCAGCAGCACCGGTGGCCACTCCGGTGGCAGCAGCACCGGCGGTCACTCCGGTGGCAGCACCACCGGTGGCGGCAGCGGCTCCGGCGGCGACAGCACCGGTACCGGCACCGACAACGAGGGCTCCAAGCCGATCGAGCAGCCCGGCCAGGGCAAGGAGCAGGTCGTCGACACCCCGGGCCAGGCCAAGCAGCAGGCCAAGGGCGGTCAGCTGGCGGAGACCGGTTCGTCCGGTACCACCTTCCTGCTGATCGGCGCGGCCACGATGATCGCCGGCGGTGTGGGCTTCCGGGTCCTGCCGCGCCTGATCAACAAGGGCGGCGGCGCGGCGGCTGCCTGACGCCGACGCGGCACATGACGAGGGGCCCGGGACGCACACAGCGTCCCGGGCCCCTCGGGCGTTCATGGAAAAGGTTTCCGGCCACATCCGGACACCCTGCGCGGCGGCGCCGTCACACAGCGGCGCCGTGGGCGGACCCGGACCCTCAGACGGCCTGGCGGAGCAGCACCGCGACCGCGATCAGCACGATCAGCAGGGCCGCCAGCACCGCCGGATTGAACTGGCCGAAAATGCCCGCCTCGCGCTGGAGGCGCTCCCTGCTGGCCCGGCACACAGGGCAGCGGCCCTCGCTCACAGGGGCCGCGCAGTTGGCGCACACCAATCGGTCGTACGTCATGCGACCTCCTTACTCACCGCTCCAACGCACCGGGAGGCGCATTGGTTCCCCCTACCACTGTGCCAGTTCCGCCGCCGTACGGCGCGCCCCGCGGATCGCCCCGTTCCGCGCGCACCGAGCCGTCCCCCGCCCGCTCCTTGTGATGTGCGCCTTTTGTCCCGTAGGCGCCGTGAAGAAACGCACCAACCTCCCACGGCGACTTCGCCCCCACACGAGGTTCGCGTAGGGTCACGCTCACCGACGGGAGCCGTCACCGGCCACCCGTACCCCTACCCAGGTCGACCGTGGTGCATCAGTGATCCGATTCGACAACGTCTCCAAGACCTACCCGAAGCAGAATCGCCCCGCTCTCAGGGACGTCTCCCTGGAGATCGAGCGCGGCGAGTTCGTCTTCCTGGTGGGCTCCTCGGGCTCCGGTAAGTCCACCTTCCTGCGGCTGCTTCTGCGCGAGGAGCGCGCCAGTCACGGCGCCGTCCACGTACTGGGGAAGGATCTGGCCAAGCTCTCCAACTGGAAGGTGCCGGCGATGCGCCGCCAGGTGGGCACGGTCTTCCAGGACTTCCGGCTGCTCCCCAACAAGACGGTGGGGCAGAACGTCGCCTTCGCCCTGGAGGTCATCGGCAAACCACGCGGGCAGATCCGCAAGACCGTGCCCGAAGTCCTCGAACTCGTCGGCCTCGGCGGCAAGGAGGACCGGATGCCGGGCGAGCTGTCCGGTGGTGAGCAGCAGCGCGTCGCCATCGCACGGGCCTTCGTCAACCGCCCGTTGCTGCTCATCGCCGACGAGCCCACCGGCAACCTCGACCCGCAGACCTCCGTCGGCATCATGAAGCTGCTGGACCGGATCAACCGCACCGGTACGACGGTGGTCATGGCCACCCACGACCAGCAGATCGTCGACCAGATGCGCAAGCGGGTCATGGAACTCGAGAAGGGCCGGCTCGTACGCGACCAGTCGCGCGGCGTGTACGGCTACCAGCACTGAAAGGACGCCATGCGCGCCCAGTTCGTCCTGTCGGAGATCGGCGTCGGTCTCCGCCGAAATCTCACGATGACCTTCGCCGTCATCGTCTCCGTGGCCCTCTCGCTCGGCCTGTTTGGCGCCTCGCTGCTGATGCGCGACCAGGTCAGCACGATGAAGGGCTACTGGTACGACAAGGTCAACGTCTCCATCTTCTTCTGCAACAAGAACGACGCCGAGACCGCCGCCAACTGCGCCAAGGGCGCGGCGACCCAGCAGCAGAAGGACGACATCCTCGCCGAGCTGCACCGGCTGCCGCTGGTGCAGAACGTGCAGCACGAGACCAGCGACCAGGCGTACAAGCACTACAAGGAGCAGTTCGGCGACACCCCCGTCGCCGGCCTGGTCACGCCCGACCAGCTGCCGGAGTCCTTCCGGGTCAAGCTCAAGGACCCGACGAAGTTCGACGTCATCAAGTCGGCGTTCTCCGAGCGCCCCGGCGTCGAGCAGGTGCAGGACCAACGGGACACCGTCGAACCGCTGTTCCGGCTCCTGGACGGCATGCGCTACGCGGCGCTGGGCGTGATGGGCCTGATGCTGGTGGTGGCGCTGATGCTGATCGTCAACACCGTGCGGGTCTCGGCGTTCAGCCGCCGCCGGGAGACCGGCATCATGCGGCTGGTGGGCGCGTCCAGCTTCTACATCCAGCTGCCGTTCATCATGGAGGCCGCGATCGCCGGCCTCATCGGTGCCGCGTTCGCCTGCGTCCTGCTCGTCGGCGGCAAGTACTTCATGATCAACCAGTGGCTGGCGAAGCAGATCCAGGTGGTCAACTTCATCGGCTGGGACTCCGTCCTGGCGGTGCTGCCGCTGGTGCTGCTCATCGGGCTGCTGATGCCCGCGCTCGCCGCGTTCTTCGCGTTGCGCAAGTACCTCAAGGTGTGAGCTTCGCCAAGGGCGCCGTACGGTCAACTCCCCGTACGGCGCCCTTTCGTCGCCTAGACTCACCGGCATGCCGGGCCCGTGTTGGTACGACCGGCCCCGTCGCATCCGCCGCGGGGCGGTCCTGACGCTGTTCCTCGCCGGGGTGCTCGCCGCGGGCGCCGCCACCGGCACCTGGGACGACGCCGGAGACGTCGGAGCCGCCGGGGATGCTGCGGAGCCCGCCGCCGCGGGCACGGTCGCGGGCCGGGCGTCCGTCGAGCGGGCCGCCCGTCCGGCCGCCGAGGACGGCAAGTCCGGTGCGCAGGCCGCCGAGGCCGTCAGCCGCAGCGGCGACCGCTGGTCGGCGGTCTACACCCCCGGTGAATTCGACGCCTTCCAGGCCCAGTTGGACGGCACCTACGTCGGCGTCGGACTGTGGGTACGCCAGCGGGACGACGGCCGGATCACGGTCTCCCGGGTGCAGTCCGGCGGCCCCGCCGCCCGCTCCGGCGTCCTGGTGGGCGACCGCCTCGACGCCGTCGACGGCCGGCCGGTCCGGGGACGGCCGGTCACCGAGACCGTCGCCCGGCTGCGCGGCGAGAGCCCCGGCGGCACCGGCTCGCCCGCCGGCACGCCGGTCCGGCTGGACCTCGGGCTCGGCGCCCGCCACTGGAGCGTGACCCTGCACCGGACCCGGCTGCACACCCGGAACGTCGTCGTGGACCGCCCGGCCGGCGCCGGTGCCCCGACCCGCATCAAGATCACCGCGTTCGCCAAGGGCACCGGGGCCGCCGTCCGCCGTGCGGTGCGCGCCGCCGACCCTCGGGACGGGCTGCTGCTGGACCTGCGCGGCAATACGGGCGGCCTGGTCACCGAGGCCGTCGCCACCGCCTCGGTCTTCCTCGACGGCGGCCTGGTCGCGACCTACGACGTGCACGGCAGCCAGCGCGCCCTGTACGCCGAGGGCGCCGGTGACACCCGGATCCCGCTGGTCGTGCTGGTGGACGGGGGCACGATGAGCGCCGCCGAGCTGCTGTCCGGCGCGTTGCAGGACCGCGGCCGGGCGGTCGTGGTGGGCACGCCGACGTTCGGCAAGGGGTCGGTGCAGATGCCCAGCGCGTTCCCGGACGGCTCGGTCGCGGAGCTGACCGTCGGCCACTACCGCACCCCGGCCGGCCGGGCCGTGGACGGCGCCGGCATCACCCCGGACCTGATCGTCGAGGACCACGCGGAGAAACGGGCCCGCACAGTATTGAGTGGCCTCGGCACCGGTGCGTAGTGCGAAAATGGCCGGACTATGGCTACCAAGGGCAAGGGCAAAGAGAAGAACGACGGGCGCAAGCTCGTCGCGCAGCACAAGAAGGCGCGGCACGACTACCACATTCTGGACACCTATGAGTGTGGTCTGGTGCTGACCGGCACCGAGGTGAAGTCGCTGCGCCAGGGCCGCGCGTCGCTGGTGGACGGATTTGTCCAGATCGACGGCCAGGAAGCCTGGCTGCACAACGTCCATATCCCCGAATACGCGCAGGGCACCTGGACGAATCACAGTGCGCGGCGGAAGCGGAAGCTGCTGCTCCACCGCGCCGAGATCGACAAGCTGGAGGTCAAGGCCCAGGACTCGGGTCACACGATCGTGCCGCTGTCCCTGTACTTCAAGGACGGCCGGGCCAAGGTCGAGATCGCGCTGGCCAAGGGCAAGAAGGAGTACGACAAGCGGCAGACGCTGCGCGAGAAGCAGGACCGCCGCGAGGCGGAGCGGGCGGTGTCGGCGGCCCGGCGCCGGCAGCGGGCCTGAGATTCCGGCGGCCGGGCCGGGCTCCGCGCAGGCCGCCGGGAATATGCTGGCACCCACGTGCGTTGGTCACGTACGATGGGCACGCACCCCGCGAGGGATGCGACGCACCACCTTGAAAAGAAAACATGGGGATGATCGGTTTCGACAGCGGATGTCGAAGCAGGGGAAGCGAGTCGAGGAAGCGGCAATGATCTCGTAAACCATATGCCGAAACCAATAATCGCCAACACCAAGCGCGATTCCTTCGCCCTCGCTGCCTAAGTAGCGACCTGCGAAGTGTCAGCCCGGGGCTGTTCCCGACCCGGATCCTGGCATCAGCTAGGGGACTTTACTTCTGATCCCGGTCACGGGGGTCAGTAAGGACATCTCACAGTGACTGGGCCCGTCGGAGACTTGTCCGCGTGATCTCCGGGGCCGAGAAAAGCGCAGCGGACTGCACTCGGAGAAGCCCTGATTCCGCACCGTTGGACGCGGGTTCGATTCCCGCCATCTCCACGAAGACGACAGGCGACGTGTGCCCGCGAAAAGCGCGGGCCCGCGTCGCCTTCGTCGTTTTTGCGCGGCTGGGCCGCGCGGGGCGGGGGCTCTGCCACCCGCGCCCCCGAGTTCTGGGCAGGCCGCCGTTGTGACGTTTCGGGGGCGGGGCGCGGCCATCCGCACCCCCTCACTCTCCCGGGACGACGGCCGTCCGAAGCTCCTGGCCGGGGCTCGTCCCTCAGGTTGCACGCCGGGGGGTGAGGGCCGTGGCCGTTGCCGTGACGGTGAGGGCCAGGGCGGCCGCCGCGGCCGGTACGGCGTAGCCGGCGGCGGGGGACGGCAGGTGTTCGGCGGCCCAGCCGCCGGCCGCCGAGCCGGCCGCGATGCCGGCCAGCAGCGCGGTCACCGCCAGCGTCATCCCCTCGTTGAGACGGCCCGCCGGGGTGCGGGACTGGACCAGGCCCATGCCGGTGACCATCGCCGGGGCGGTGGCCGTGCCGGCCGTCAGCAGGGCCGCGGCGAGCAGCGGCGGGGCGCCGGTCGCGGCGGCCGCCAGCGGCAGCGTCAGTAGCGCGGTCATCGCGGCGACGCAGGTCAGGAAGCGCCGGGCGGGCCGGGCCGCCGGCGGCAGCAGCCCGCACAGCAGCCCGGCCGCGCCGGAGCCGGCCGCCTGGAGGGCGAGCAGCCCGCCCGCCGCGGGCCGGAAGCCGTGCGCGTCCGCGTAGGCGAGCGTGACCACCTCCAGGGAGCCGAAGATCGCGCCGGTGGCGAGGAACGTGAGCAGCAGCGGCGGCAGGCCCAGGGCACGCAGCGGGGAGCCGGCGCGGCCGGGCCGGGGCGGGACCGCGGGCGGCTCGGTGCGGCGCCGGGCCGCGAGGAGCAGGACGCCGGTGAGCAGCAGGGCGGCGGCCACGGCGGTGCCGGCCTCCGGGGCAACGGAGGTGCACAGCAGCGTCGCCAGGACCGGGCCGAGCAGGAAGCACAGTTCGTCGACGGCCTGCTCGAAGGAGTTGGCGGTGTGCCGGGCGGCCGGGTCGTCGCGGAGCAGGTGCGCCCAGCGGGCGCGGCACAGGCCGCCGGTGTTGGGGGTGGTGGCGGTCGCGGCGTAGGAGGCGAAGAGCGTCCAGTCGGGGGCGCCGGAGCGGACGCACAGCAGCAGGGAGAGCGAGCCGAGGACGGCGACGGCGGTGGCCGGGACGGCGATCCGGGCCTGGCCGTGGCGGTCGACGAGCCGGGCGGTCCAGGGGCCGACCAGCGCGGTCGCGGCGAGGCCGGTGGCGGTGACCGCCCCGGCCAGCGCGTAGGAACCGCGGGTGCCGGCGATCATCAGGACCGCGCTGACGCTGAGCATCCCCATCGGCAGCCGGGCCAGGAGGCCCGCGGCGGTGAAGGCCCGGGCGCCGGGGACGGCGAAGAGCCGGGCGTAGGGGGAGCGGCGGCGGGCGGGGCGTACGGGAGCGGGGGCGACGGGGCGGGCGGCCAGGAAGAGGATCATGCCGTCCACGGTCGCGGCGGCCGCCGTCCGCGGTCCAACACCTTGCCGGGACCATTCACGCACGTGTGGTGTGAATGTGCTGTGGCCTGCGCGTCGAGTGGGGCGAGGGGGTGCGGGCGAGATGAGGAAAGGCGGGTGTGGGCGGCGGGTGCCGGTGTGAGGATGGGGCGGTGCCGTACGACACCGATCCCCGGCTGCTGCGGGCGTTCACCGCCGTCGCCGAAGAGCTGCACTTCACCCGGGCCGCCGCCCGGCTCTACGTCGCCCAGCAGGCGCTCAGCCGTGATGTCCGGCGGCTGGAGCGGGAGTTGGGGGCCCAGCTGTTCGTGCGGACCACCCGGCAGGTGGCGCTGACCGCGGCGGGCGAGCGGCTGCTGCCGTACGCGCGGCGGGTGGTGGCGGCGCACGAGGAGCTGGCCGCGGCCTTCCGGGCGGAGCCGGGGCGGCCGCTGGTGGTGGACGTGGCGGCGCCGGTCGGGACGGCGTACCGGCTGCTGGCGGAGGCCCGGCGGCGGCTGCCGGACAGCTGTGAGCTGGTCGCCCGTTTCCACAGCGGGCTGACGGGGGCGGCCGCCGAGCTGGCGGCCGGGCGGCTGGATGTCTCCTTCGGCCGGTTCGCGGGGCTGCCGGCCGCGGCCCGGGCCGGGCTCTGTCACCGGCCGGTCCGGCTGGAGCCGATGGCGGTGCTGCTGCGCGCGGACCATCCGCTGGCCGCCGCCCCGGCCGTGCCGCTGGACCGGCTGGCCGGCGAGACGCTCTACGCGGCCGCCGGCAACCCGCGCACCGCCGAGTGGACGGAGCTGGCGGCGCGGCTCTTCGCGGGGCGGGGGATCGCGATGGCGGAGCCGTTCCCGGAGATCGAGGGGGCGGAGGAGTTCGTCCGGGTGGTGCGTAGGCGCGGCTGGTCGGTGCTGGCGAGTGTGGAGTTCATCGAGGTGCCGGGGATGGTGCTGCGGCCGGTGGTGGATCCGGTGCCGCTGTCGCCGGTAGGGATGGTGTGGCGGCGGGGGCTGCGGCATCCGGGCCTGGACGCGCTGTGTGCCGCCGCCCGGGAACTGGGCGCCCGGGAGGGCTGGTTGACGCTCCCCGACGGCGAGTGGTGGCTGCCGGAGGCGGACGCCGCGGCGATGGGCGTCGCCGGGGACGGGGCGGCGGCGGGTGGCGGCAGGCCCTAGATGAGTGAGTCCGCGGGGGGCGCGGGAGGACGGCGGGCCGGTCGGGTCGCCGTCACGTGATCGATGTCTCTTTATGCGGAGCGTATTCGTGCCTCCGAGCAGGCAACCAACGGCACCGGAATTGCTTCCTTACGGACGGACACCGCGTGCGAACGATGCGTGCGAATTGGACAAACGGAAGGAACAGGGGGGAGTCGTGCAGCGACGTTCCGTACTCGCGACGACGATGGCCGCACTCGCCTTGACCGTTACCGCCGCCTTCACCGTGACCGGCTGCGGCTCGGGGCGGATGGCGGCGCTGCACGCCAACTGCAGGACCAAGGGCCTGAGCTGGCGGGTCACCGTCCTCAAGGCGGTGCCGCACAGCGCCCAGCGGGAGGCCCGGCTGTCGGTCGTCAACAAGGGCTCGCAGCCGTGCGTCTTCGACGGCTTTCCCACCTTCGCCGTCCACGTCGGCAAGGGGCCGGAGTCGGACGGCAAGGGGCAGGGGCGGGCCATGCCGATAGACCTCCGGCGCGGTGGCACGGTGACCACCAGCCTGCGCTACAAGGACCACGGGCCCGGTATGACGCCCGCCGACTGCCTGGTCAGCAATGACGAGGTCGTGGTGGGTGCGCCCCGCGACCACCACCAGAAGGTCATAAAGGTCCGGGACGAGAAGGGCAAGAAGACCCGGATGAACATCTGCGAGCAGACCGTCTGGATGGGCCCGCCCGTCCAGCCGACCGGCTGAGCCGTCCCGGCGGGGTGGCTCAGCCGCTCTCCGCGGCCGGGGCGGACGCCCGTCCGGCGGGTGCCGGGACGGTGCCGTAGGCCGGGCGGTCCGGCAGGGCCCGCAGCCAGAACTCGGCGGCCAGCGTGGGGTCCAGCGGCCGCAGCGCGCCGGTGTCCGGCTGGAGAGACGTCAGGACCGGGCGCAGCGCCTCCGGGCGGATCAGGCCCAGCGCCGCCAGCCGGGAGTCCGCGCACAGCGCGGCCAGCGCCCGGCGGTTGCGGCGCAACCCCGCATGCAACTCCGCGCTGTGCGCGCGCCGGCCGCCGCGGCCCAGGACCGGGCCGGGCACGGTGCCGCGCATCGCGGCGGCCAGCACCGGCTTGCCGCCGCCGCCCGGCACCCGGTCGGCGAGCCGGACGGCCAGCGCCGCCTCGATCACCGCGTCGTCCAGGAACGGCGCCTCGTAGGCCACGCCGTACGCCGAGGTCAGGGCGTCGATGCCGCGTACCCGCTCGCCGGCCCGGACCGCGGCGGCGGCCGTCTCGTGCTGGGCGCGCAGCGGGTCGAACGGCTCGGGGGCCGCGGCGGCCGCCTCGCGCAGCAGCCGGCGGACCGTGGCGACCGCGTCCGGGTGCGCCCAGGGCGGCATCGCCGGGACGTCCTCCCAGTCCGTGCCGGCGGGGCGGCGGCGCGCGCCGGGGGCGATCCGGTCGGCGCCGGCGGCCAGCCAGCGGGGGTAGCAGCACCCGCCGAGCAGGGTGCGGACGGTGGCCGGCAGCGTCCAGGGGGCGAGCCGGCGGGCCCGGCGGGCCAGGCGCACGGCGGCACGGAGGTCGCCGCGGGCGAGGGAGTTCAGGGCCACCGGCCGCAGCGCGAACAGTTCGTCGCCGCCGACGCCGGCCAGGTGCATCCGGGAGCCGAACTTCGCGACCAGGCGGGCCTGGTGGAGCAGCCGGGCCGCCTCCCGGACGGCGGCCAACGGGCCGGCGGGGTCGGTGTGCGCGGGCTGTGCGGGCGGGGTGTACCAGGTGGGGGCGTCGGTGTACGGGAGGGAGAGGTGGCGGCCCTCCTGGCGGACGCGGCTGAGGCGGTAGGCGCTGTGGGCGCTCCACAGGGGGCCGTCGTCGGCCGGGTCGCGGCCCTCCCAGCCGGTGGTGATCAGCTCGGTGCCGTCGCGGGCGGCCAGGAAGCACAGGCTGGTGGAGTCCAGGCCGCCGGAGAGGTCGGCGCTGAGCGTGGCGCGGTGCGTGCGGGCGTGGACGGCGGCGCTGAGCGCCTCCCGTACCGCCTCGGCGGCGTCCGGAAGCGGGAGGTCCGGCTCCGGCGGGCGCCACCAGCGGTCCTCGCGGTACCGGCCGGCCGGGTCGTGCGCGGCGCAGTGGCCGGGCGGTACGGCGTGCACCGCGCGCCAGGGGGTGCGCAGCGCGAGGGGTAACGGGGCGCCGGGCGCGAGGAGCCGGGCGGCGAGCGCCTCCTCGTCGACGGTGCCGATCCCGGGCGTGCCGGGCAGTCCGGAGGCGGCCGCGGCGTGCGCCAGCGCGGCGAGGTCCTGGGGGCGGCTGCCCAGCACGGTGAGGCCGGCGAGGTCGGTGCGGTGCAGCCGGCGGACCGCGGAGAGGCTGCCCTGCGCGCGGATCTCGGCGCCCATACAGGCCAGCAGGAAGAAGCTGCCGGGGAGTTCGTGCCGCAGCCCGGCGAGGTCGTCGAGGTCGCGCAGCCGGCGGAGCAGCCGGGCCAGCGCGCCGGGGGTGGCCGAGGTCGTGCCGAGCAGCACCGCGCAGCGCGGGCCGACCCGCTCGGTCACCAGCTCCTCGGGCCGCCAGTGGCCGACGATCCAGGGGCGGCCGGAGAGGTGGGCGATCGTGCGGGTGGCGGGGGTCCGGGGCAGGCAGGCGGCGAGCCGGTCGGTGAGGGGGTGGTCGGGGAACACCAGGAAATCCACGGGGGGTTACCACTCCTTGGCGTGGTCGGGGACCGGCGGGGCGCGGGGCGGTCCGGCCGCGGGCGGCCGGACCGGCCTCGGTGCTGCCGGGGCGGGGAGGTGCCCCGGCAGGGGGATCGCGCGGCGGCGGGGACGTCAGGAGCCGGGTCGTCCGCCGGTGATCCGCTGCGGGGGTCGGTGCATGGCATCCCTTTCCTTCCGGTGTCCGGGGCCCGGCATCCCTGCGGGGGCGGGTGTGGCGCCCTGGCAGAGGCGAGGACCGCCGCCGGACGGCGGGCCACGAGCGGGCCCGACGCCTCTCACGACGGAGCGTGGTGGGCTGGTTACACGGTGCGTCCGATAAGAAGGCTGGCAGTGTCCGCGGCACGTGCCATTACCCCGTTCGGGTGAACGGAGGGGCGCGTGGTGCACGGCGGCGCACCGCCTCCGCTCCGTACGCCGCGGATGTGCCGCGGCGGCTCACCGCGTGCACCCGTCCCGCGTGAGCGCAAGGTTTCGCGCCGGTGACGTGCTGCCACAGGGCGGTAACCCGCCGTCCCTAGCGTCGAGTCGGACCCGGTCCGCGGACCGCACCGACCTTGGGAGGCGCCATGACGGCCCAGACCGCGACGGAGACCGCGGCCACCCGCAGCACGGGTGGCCGGGTGAGGAAGGGGCGGCGCTGGATCGAGCGCTGGGACCCCGAGGACGAGGTGTTCTGGCGGGAGTCCGGGGAGCGGATCGCCCGGCGCAACCTCGCCCTGTCGGTGCTGACCGAGCACATCGGCTTCTCCGTATGGAGCCTGTGGTCGGTGATGGTGCTGTTCATGGGGCCGGAATACGGGATCGACCCGGCCGGGAAATTCTTCCTGGTGGCGGTGCCGACGGCGGTGGGCGCGGTGCTGCGGGTGCCGTACACCTTCGCCGTGGCGCGGTTCGGCGGGCGCAACTGGACGGTCTTCAGCGCGCTGCTGCTGGTGGTGGTGCCGGCGGCGGCCGCGGCGCTGGTGATGAGGCCGGGCACGCCGTACGGGGTGTTCCTGGCGGTGGCCGCGCTGGCCGGTGTCGGGGGCGGCAACTTCGCCTCGTCGATGACCAACATCAACGCCTTCTTCCCGCTGCGCAGGAAGGGCTGGGCGCTGGGGCTGAACGCCGGCGGCGGCAACCTCGGCGTGCCGGTGGTGCAGCTGCTGGGGCTGCTGGTGATCGGCACGGCCGGGGCGGCCCGGCCGCGGCTGGTGCTCGCCGTGTACCTGCCGCTGATCGTGCTGAGCGCGGTGCTGGCCGCGCTGTTCATGGACAACCTCGCGCCGGTCGCCAACGACGCCGGGGCGGCCGTGGCGGCGGCCCGGGACCGGCACACCTGGGTGATGGCGCTGCTCTACGTCGGCACCTTCGGGTCGTTCATCGGCTACAGCTTCGCCTTCGGGCTGGTCCTCCAGAGCCAGTTCGCGCGCACCCCCCTCCAGGCGGCGTCGCTGACCTTCCTCGGGCCGCTGCTGGGGTCGCTGGCCCGGCCGGCCGGCGGCTGGCTGGCGGACCGGTACGGCGGCGCGCGGATCACCCTGGGCGGTTTCGCGGCGATGGGCCTGGCCACCGGGGTGGTGCTGGCCGCCTCGGCGGCGCACTCGCTGCCGCTGTTCCTCGCCGGCTTCACCGCGCTGTTCCTGCTCACCGGCCTGGGCAACGGCGCCACCTACAAGATGATCCCGGGCATCTTCCTGGCCCGGGCGGTGCGCCGGGGGCTGGCCGGCGAGGCGGCCGCGGCCGACGGGCGGCGGCTCTCGGGGGCCGCGATGGGGCTGATCGGGGCGGTCGGCGCGCTCGGCGGGCTGGGCATCAACCTCGCCTTCCGGGAGGCGTTCGCCGCCACCGGCTCCGGGGTGGCCGCGTTCGCCGCGTTCCTGGTGTTCTACGCGGTGTGCGGGGCGGTCACCTGGGCGGTGTACGTGCGCCGCCCGGCGGGCGGCTCGGCTGCGGAGGAGCCGGACGGGACGACGCGCCGTCCCGTATACGCGGACCTCTGAGAACCGGGCCCCGGGAGGCGCTTCCGTAACAGCGGGGAAATACTGGCGCACCGGGCCTGTCACGTGCCGTTGGCAGGCTCGACATCCGGCGCGGGTGCGCCGGACCGCGCCGGCACCGTGCGCGCCACGGACGGGAGCGCGGGGCGCAACAGACCACTCCGGGCGGACGGGACGGACCGATGCACCAGCAGCAGGAGGAGGCCGGGCGGGAGCCCGCGGAACGGGGCCGGGGGCTGCGCCCGTTGGACGGCTTCACCGTCGGGGTGACGGCGGCCCGCCGGGCCGAGGAGCTGGGCGCCCTGCTGGAGCGCCGCGGCGCCCAGGTGGTGCACGCCCCGGCGCTGCGCATCGTGCCGCTGTCGGACGACACCGAACTGCTCGCCGTCACCCGCGCGCTGGCCGACGACCCGCCGGACGTGGTGGTGGCCACCACCGCCATCGGGTTCCGCGGCTGGATCGAGGCGGCGGAGGGCTGGGGGCTGGGCGAGGCGCTGCTGGGCCGGCTGGCCGGGACGGAACTGCTGGCCCGCGGCCCGAAGGTGCGCGGCGCGATCCGGGCGGCCGGTTTGACCGAGAAGTGGTCGCCGGCCTCGGAGTCGATGGCCGAGGTGCTCGACCATCTGATGGCGGCGGGCGTCGACGGGCGGCGGATCGCCCTCCAGTTGCACGGGGAGCCGCTGCCGGGGTTCGTCGAGGCGCTGCGGGCCGGTGGCGCGGAGGTGGTCGGGGTGCCCGTCTACCGCTGGATGCCGCCGGCCGACCTCGGGCCGGTGGACCGGCTGCTGGACGCCGTCCTGGCGCGCGGCCTGGACGCGGTGACGTTCACCAGCGCACCGGCCGCCGCCTCGCTGCTGCGCCGGGCCGCCGAGCGCGGCATCCAGCCGGAGCTGCTGGCCGCGCTGCGGCAGGACGTGCTGGTGGCGTGCGTGGGCCCGGTGACGGCGCTCCCGCTGGAGGCGCTGGAGGTGTCCACCCGGCAGCCGGAGCGGTTCCGGCTGGGCCCGCTGGTGCAGCTGCTGTGCCGGGAACTCCCGGGCCGGATACCGCCGTTGCCGGTCGCCGGCCGGCGGCTGGAGATCCGCGGCCGGGGCGCCGTGGTGGACGGGGCGCTGCGCCCGGTGCCGCCCGCCGGGATGGCGCTGCTGCGTGCCCTGGCCCGCCGCCCCGGCTGGGTGGTGGCCCGCGCCGAACTGCTGCGGGCGCTGCCGGGCACGGGCCGGGACGAGCACGCGGTGGAGACCGCGATGGCGCGCCTGCGGACGGCGCTGGGGGAGCCCCGGCTGATCCAGACGGTGGTCAAGCGCGGCTACCGGCTGGCACTGGACGCGGCGGCGGAATCCGGGAAGTACTCCGGGTCCTGCGGGGACGGCGGCTGACGCCGGCCCGAGGGGCCGCCGTGCCCCTCAGGCCGGGTTGCTCACCCGGATCTTGGACTGGCCGTGCGGCCGGGTCTCCCAGTCCTCCATGAAGCGCGCCGTCAGCCCGTGCCCGCGGGCCAGCCGCAGCAGGGTCTCGGTCCGGTAGTAGAAGTCCTCGCGCAGGACCTGGTGTTCGGCGCCCTCGGTGCGGTCGAAGGTGAAGTCGAAGAAGCCGCCGGGGGCCAGGATCCGGCCGACGTGCGCCAGGCACTCGTCGATGACGGGCAGCGGCGAGTGCGAGAAGACGCTGTGTGCGTGGACGACGTCGAAGTGCGCGGCCGGCAGGAAGTCCAGCTTCAGGTCCTGGGTGAGGGTCAAGTGCGGGAGCTTGTCCTGGAGTTCGTAGGTGGCGAGGGTCCGCTTGGCGGCTATCAGGATGTCCGGCGAGATGTCGATCCCGTAGTAGTTGCCGGTGTCCAGGTGGTCGATGAACCGCCAGCCGGCCCGGAGGTTGCCGCAGCCGATGTCGAGCATCCGGTGCCCGGGGCGCAGTCCGTGCTCCACGAGGTAGTCGAACTGCATCTCGCCCAGTGCCAGCCAGCGTTCGTGGCTGCGGCTGCCGACCGCGGCCTCCGGGTTGCGGTCGGTGTCCGAGGCCATCACCGCGCGGTAGTACGCGACGTGGTCGGGGTGCTTCAGGCGCAGCCAGGTGTCGCGGGCGGTGCGCCTGACGTAGGGGGCGATCCGGGCCGGGTTGCGGACCGCGTAGCCGAGCTTGTGGGCCAGCGTGGAGCGGTTCTTGAGCAGCGGTGAGGACGACATGCCGCGGACTATACAACACGTGTATACGTGCAGTGTCTACATGGGGTGTCTACGCGGGTGTCCGGATGAGGTGCTGCGCGGGCGTCCGCAGGGGGTGTCCACGCGGCATGTCTCGTGGCGGCCGTGCGAAGTGCCCGGATCGGGCGGCCACTTGGCGCGCCGCGGGCCGCCCCGTTCCGCCGCCGCCCGCGCGCGGCCTTCCGGCGGGCGGCGCGGGCGGGCACCCTGGGAACGCTCCTGTACGCCCCCGGCGCCCCCTTTCCCGTCCCGTGTCCGTTCGCAAGGAGTGACAGGCACATGGCAGCCATGGCAGTCCCCTACGACTTCCGGTTCGACTGCGGGCGGATCTGCCTGGACCTGATGGCCACCGCCGGCGGCGCCCCGGCCGCCGGCGAGCGGCTCACCGGCCCGGCGCCGCTGGCCGCCTGGCTGACCGGCGCGGGACTGGTGCCGCCCGGCGCCCCGCTCGACGCCGTCGACGCCGGCTGGGTCGCCCGTTTCCGGGCGCTGCGCGAGCTGCTGGGCCGGGTCGTCCGGGCCGAAGTGCGCGGCCGGGCCGCCGCGGCCGATCTGGCGCTGCTCAACGCCGCCGCCGAGGGCGCCGCGCCGCCCGCCGTGCGCGCGGTCCGCGGCCCGGACGGCGCGCTCGCCGGCGCCCTGGCCGCCCCGCCCGACTGCGCCGGGCTGCTGGCGGCGGTGGCCCGGGACGCCGTCGCGCTGCTCACCGACCCGGCGGCGCGCGGCCGGCTGCGCCAGTGCGCCGGCGACGGCTGCCCGCTGGTCTATCTGGACACCTCGCGCGGCCGGCGCCGTCGCTGGTGCTCCAGCGAGGTCTGCGGCAACCGCGCCCGGGTGGCCCGGCACCGGCGGCGGACCGCGGGCATCCCGTGACCGCGGCCGGGTCCGCCGCCGGGTCCGTCGCCGCGACCTGATCCGGCGACGGTGCCTCCGTATCCGGCGGGGTGACCGGGCCTGCCCGACCGAAACGCCTTCCGAGTCGACATCCGACCGCCGACGTCCGGTTTTGTCCATACCTCCAGGTGCGCACCGTGCCGGGTTCGCGTACGGTTGACGGCTGCCCTACGCACAGCAGAAGGGGGCTTGGGTGGCCGCGCACAACGCCACGCACGCACCGGACCACGCACCGGATTCCGTTCGGGACCGCGAGATCGAGGCCGAGCAGGCACACCTCGACCGCGTCTACCGGCGCCTCGAGGAGAAGATCCACGAGGCCGAGTTCCTGATGGACGACGCCGCCAAGCGCGGCCAGGTCGGCACGCCCGGCGCGCTCGCCGAACGCGACGCCCAGGTCTTCCAGGCCGGCGTCCACCTCCACCGGCTCAACTCCGAGTACGAGGACTTCCTCTTCGGCCGGATCGACCTGCTCCCGGGCAAGGACGGCAAGAAGGGCCCGGACGGCGCCTACACCTCCGTCGAGCCGGCCGACGGCGCAATCCGGGACGGCCGCGCCGCCATCGCCGAGACGCTGCACATCGGCCGCCTCGGGGTCCTGGACGCGGACTACTCCCCGCTGGTCATCGACTGGCGGGCGCCGGCCGCCGCGCCCTTCTACCGCGCCACCCCGGTCGCCCCCGGCCGGGTCGTCCGCCGCCGGGTGATCCGCTCCAAGGGCCGCCGGGTGCTGGGCGTCGAGGACGACCTGATGCGCCCGGAGGTCACCGCCACCCTGGACGGCGAGGAGCTGCCGGCGGTCGGCGACGGCGCGCTCATGGCCGCGCTGGGCCGGGCCCGCAGCCACACCATGCGGGACATCGTCGCCTCCATCCAGGCCGAGCAGGACATGGTGATCCGGGCCCCCGCCGCCTCCGTCACCGAGGTCGAGGGCGGGCCCGGCACCGGCAAGACCGCGGTCGCCCTGCACCGCGCCGCCTACCTCCTCTACCAGGACCGCCGCCGCTACGCCGGCGGCATCCTGATCGTCTCCCCGACCCCGCTGCTGGTCGCCTACACCGAGGGCGTGCTGCCCTCCCTGGGCGAGGAGGGGCAGGTCGCCATCCGGGCGCTCGGCTCGCTCGTGGAGGGCGCCGAGGCGACCGCGTACGACCCGCCGCCGATCTCCCGCATCAAGGGTTCGGCGCGGATGCAGAAGCTGCTGCGCAAGGCCGCCCGCGGGGCTCTGGAGGCGGCCGTGCCCGCCCCGCCGCGCGCCCGCACCGCCGAGGACACCCAGCTGTCCCTGGAGGACCTCGCCGCCGCACCCGGCGACGCCCCGGCCCCGCCCACCCGCCTCCGGGTCGTCGCCTTCGGCGCCCGGCTCGAACTGGACGAGGCCGAGCTGCGCGCCGTCCGCCAGTCCGCGCTGGGCGGCACCGCCCCGGTCAACCTGCTGCGCCCGCGCGCCCGCCGGCTGATCCTGGACGCCCTGTGGGCCAAGTCCGGCGGCGCCCGCCGCTACTCCGACCCGGAGCTGGCCGCCGAGGCCCGCCAGGGCTTCGACGAGGACCTCGTCACCGAGCCCGACTTCCAGGCGTTCCTCGACGCCTGGTGGCCGGAGCTCACCCCGCGCGGCGTCCTGGCCGCGATGGCCGACGAGCGCCGCCTCGGCCGCTGGGCCCGCCGCCTCCTCAACCCCCGCGAGGTCCGCCAACTCGCCCGCTCGCTGCGGAGGTTGGGTGACGACGGCCGGGGTCCGCTGTCGGTGCACGATGTCGCGCTGCTGGACGAGCTCCAGCAGATCCTGGGCGCCCCGGCCCGGCCGGCCCGCCCCCGCGAGGCCGACCCGCTGGACCAGCTGACCGGCCTGGAGGAGCTGACCACCTACGCGGACCGGCTCTCCGCCGGCCGGGGGCGCAGGGAGCGCCTGGAGGAGGAGCGCACCGACTACGCGCACGTCATCGTCGACGAGGCCCAGGACCTGACGCCGATGCAGTGGCGGATGGTCGGCCGCCGCGGCCGGCACGCCACCTGGACCGTGGTCGGCGACCCGGCGCAGTCCTCCTGGTCGGACCCGGACGAGGCCGCCGAGGCCCGCGACGAGGCGCTCGGCACCCGCCCGCGCCGCCGCTTCACGCTCACCGTGAACTACCGCAACCCGGCCGAGATCGCCGAGCTGGCGTCCCGGGTCCTGGCCCTGGCCATGCCCGGCACCCCGGCGCCCCGGGCGGTCCGCTCGACCGGCCTGCAGCCGCGCTTCGGCGCCGTCGACGGCACCGGAGGCACCGGCGGCGCGGACGGCACCGCCGACGAGGCGCTGGCCCGGGCCACCGTCGCCGAGGCCGAACGGCTGCTGGCGGAGGTCGAGGGCACGGTCGGCGTCGTGGTGGCGATGCGCCGCCGCGCACAGGCCCGCGACTGGCTGGCCGGCCTCGGCGACCGCGTGGTCGCGCTGGGCTCCCTGGAGGCCAAGGGCCTGGAGTACGACGCCACCCTGGTGGTCTCGCCCGCCGAGATCGCCGACGAGTCCCCGGCCGGCCTGCGGGTCCTCTATGTCGCCCTGACCCGAGCCACCCAGCAGCTGACCGTGCTCTCCGCCGCCCCGGACGACCCCGACGAGCACGGCGTCCCGGACCTGCTCCGCGACTAGCGAACGGGCCCCGCCCCGGGGCCCGTGTGCTGCCATCCGAGGGGTTGTGAAATCGGGTGCGCGGGACGGGATTCGCTTGCCGGGATGGTTTGTTAGCCTTGGTGGCGGCACCGGCTCGATCCAAGCCCCCGGGCCCAACCATCGTCGCTACGAGCGACCACTTGCCGCGAGGCGAGCATGGCGGGTCGGTGTCATCAAGCAGCGGCGCGGGCGCCCCTCCTCCGGGAGGGGCGCCCGCAGTCGTTTTCCTCCCCCGGCCGCGCCCGCGTGTGCGAGGTGGCCGATTCGCGTGGGGCGGTGGGGTTCCATTCGGGCGATCGTTTCTCGTATGGTGGAAGAGTCTTTCCGGAATTCGTAGCTGGTTACCGTGTACCGGCTGGTAGGTGGGACGATCGAACGACGCGCTCCGGCTCGGCAACCCCTGAGATCCGGAGCCGCTCAGAGCCAAACCAGGGAAAGCAGAGGAAGTCGGCCATGGCAACGGCGCCTAGCGTCTCGTATTCGATGACGGTGCGACTGGAGGTGCCGGCGAGCGGCACCGCCGTCAGCCAGCTCACCACGGCCGTGGAGTCCTCCGGCGGGTCGGTCACCGGCCTCGACGTGACCGCGTCCGGCCACGAGAAACTCCGGATCGACGTCACGATCGCCGCGACCTCCACCGCGCACGCCCAGGAGATCGTCTCCAAGCTGCGCGGCATCGAGGGCGTCTCGCTCGGCAAGGTCTCCGACCGGACCTTCCTGATGCACCTCGGCGGCAAGATCGAGATGTCGTCCAAGCACCCGATCCGGAACCGCGACGACCTGTCCATGGTCTACACCCCCGGCGTCGCCAGGGTCTGCCAGGCCATCGCCGACAACCCCGAGGACGCCCGCCGGCTCACCATCAAGCGCAACAGCGTCGCGGTGGTCACCGACGGCTCCGCCGTCCTCGGCCTCGGCAACATCGGCCCCAAGGCCGCCCTGCCCGTCATGGAGGGCAAGGCGGCCCTCTTCAAGCGCTTCGCCGGCATCGACGCCTGGCCGCTCTGCCTGGACACCCAGGACCCCGACGCGATCGTCGAGATCGTCAAGGCCATCGCCCCCGGCTTCGCGGGCATCAACCTCGAGGACATCTCCGCGCCCCGCTGCTTCGAGATCGAGGCCCGGCTGCGCGAGGCCCTGGACATCCCGGTCTTCCACGACGACCAGCACGGCACCGCCATCGTGGTGCTCGCCGCGCTCACCAACGCGCTGCGCGTCGTCGGCAAGAAGATCGAGGACGTCCGGGTCGTGATGTCCGGCGCCGGCGCCGCCGGCACCGCCATCCTCAAGCTGCTGCTGGCCGCCGGCGTCCGGCACGCCGTGGTCGCCGACATCCACGGCGTGGTGCACGCCGCCCGCGCCGACCTGGTCGACGCCGACCCCGACTCGGCGCTGCGCTGGATCGCCGACAACACCAACCCCGAGGGCGTCACCGGCACCCTCAAGGAGGCCGTGGACGGCTCCGACGTCTTCATCGGCGTCTCCGCCCCCAACGTCCTCGACGGCGACGACGTGGCCCGGATGGCCGACGGCGCGATCGTCTTCGCACTGGCCAACCCGGACCCGGAGGTCGACCCGGCCCTCGCCCGGCAGACCGCCGCCGTCGTCGCCACCGGCCGCTCCGACTTCCCCAACCAGATCAACAACGTCCTGGTGTTCCCCGGGGTCTTCCGCGGCCTGCTCGACGCCGCCTCGCGTACGGTGAACACCGAGATGATGCTGGCCGCGGCCCGCGCTCTCGCCGACGTCGTCCTGGACGACGAGCTCAACGCGAACTACATCATCCCCAGCGTCTTCAACGAGAAGGTCGCGGGCGCGGTGGCCGGCGCGGTGCGGGACGCGGCGAAGGCCGCGGGCGAGGCTGTGACGGCCGCCACCGGGGTCTGAGACGGCGCGTCGCAGGACGTGCCCCCAGCAGGCCACCCATAGGGTGGCGGGTGACCCTCCAGGGTGCCGGATTGGCTTTACCGCCGCAGGTGGGGGCAGGATGCGTATTCGGGCGCGAGGGTCTGGCACGCAGACCCGGGTCCGCAGACTGTCCGAGGGCCCTGGCAGCATCGGCTTCGCTGAGCCCAAACATGCGGCTCCGCCGCGTGGCACGCCGCATTGGCAAGAAGAACACGGGAGTACATACATGAACCGCAGTGAGCTGGTGGCCGCTCTGGCCGATCGCGCCGAGGTGACCCGCAAGGACGCCGACGCCGTTCTGGCCGCGTTCGCCGAGACCGTCGGCGAGATCGTCGCCAAGGGCGACGAGAAGGTCACCATCCCCGGCTTCCTGACTTTCGAGCGCACCCACCGTGCCGCTCGCACCGCGCGGAACCCGCAGACGGGTGAGCCGATCCAGATCGCGGCCGGCTACAGCGTGAAGGTCTCCGCGGGCTCGAAGCTCAAGGAAGCCGCCAAGGGCAAGTAAGGCCCTTCCCACGGCATGTCGGGCGGCCACCCTTCCCGGAGGGTGGCCGCCCTTCGTATGCCCGCGTACGCGCCGCTCAGGGCCTTCGGTGGGCCGTCCGCAGGGGGCGGGGACCCGGGGCCGGGAAACGCGAAGGCGCCGCGCGGTCGTCGCGGTGCGACCGACGCGGCGCCTCCTGGCGCGGACGGGCGGGGGATCAGCCCCGCGGGTTGCCGTTCGGCAGCTCCACCTTGGCGCCCAGCTCGACGAGCTTCTCCATGAAGTTCTCGTAGCCGCGGTTGATCAGGTCGATGCCGTGCACCCGGGAGGTGCCCTGCGCCGCCAGCGCCGCGATCAGGTACGAGAAGCCGCCGCGCAGGTCGGGGATGACCAGGTCGGCGCCCTGGAGCCGGGTGGGCCCGGAGACGACCGCGGAGTGCAGGAAGTTGCGCTGGCCGAAGCGGCAGGCGGAGCCGCCCAGGCACTCGCGGTAGAGCTGGATGTGGGCGCCCATCTGGTTGAGCGCGGAGGTGAAGCCGAGGCGGGACTCGTAGACCGTCTCGTGGACGATCGACAGGCCCGACGCCTGGGTCAGCGCGACCACCAGGGGCTGCTGCCAGTCGGTCTGGAAACCGGGGTGGACGTCGGTCTCCAGGGCGATGGCGTCGAGCGAGCCGCCCGGGTGCCAGAAGCGGATGCCCTCGTCGTCGATCTCGAAGGCGCCGCCGACCTTACGGAAGGTGTTGAGGAAGGTCATCATGGAGCGCTGCTGGGCGCCCCGGACGTAGATGTTGCCCTCGGTGGCCAGCGCCGCGGACGCCCAGGAGGCGGCCTCCAGACGGTCCGGGAGGGCGCGGTGGGTGTAGCCGTCGAGCTTGTCGACACCGGTGATCCGGATCGTCCGGTCGGTGTCCATGGAGATGATCGCGCCCATCTTCTGCAGGACGCAGATCAGGTCCTCGATCTCCGGCTCCACGGCGGCGTTCGACAGCTCGGTGACGCCCTCGGCCAGGACGGCCGTCAGCAGCACCTGCTCGGTCGAGCCGACCGACGGGTACGGCAGCCGGATCTTGCAGCCGCGCAGCCGCTGCGGGGCCTCCAGGTACTGCCCGTCGGCGCGCTTCTCGATCTTCGCGCCGAACTGCCGCAGCACGTCGAAGTGGAAGTCGACCGGCCGGCCGCCGATGTCGCAGCCGCCCAGGCCCGGGATGAAGGCGTGGCCCAGCCGGTGCAGCAGCGGGCCGCAGAACAGGATCGGGATCCGCGAGGAGCCGGCGTGCGCGTCGATGTCCGCGACGTTGGCGCTCTCCACGTGCGAGGGGTCGAGGACCAGCTCGCCGGACTCGTCGCCCGGGCGCACCGTGACGCCGTGCAGCTGGAGCAGCCCGCGCACCACGCGGACGTCCCGGATGTCGGGGACGTTGCGCAGCCGGCTCGGACCGCTTCCCAGGAGGGCGGCGACCATGGCCTTGGGTACAAGGTTCTTCGCACCGCGAACCCGGATCTCGCCCTCCAGCGGGGTGCCGCCGTGGACAATCAGTACGTCGTCAGTGGAGACGGTCATGGATCTCGCGTTCCTGGAGTCGGTCTGGGCCACGAGAAATGGTAAGGGCGGCCGAGGGGGTGCCCGTCGCGACGGACCGGGTCCGGCCATGTAATGGCTTTGTCACAACACGCTCCGCTACAGGCCGCCTGTGATGCGTCATCGCCTTTTGCGGCGAACGCGAAGAATGTCGCGAATAAGTCATTCGGTGCCGGAACCGTGCGCCGGGGTCTGCCGTCGTACGCCCGCCCTGTTCTCCCGGCGGGTCCGGGCGTTGACTCCCCCTTCGGGCCGGAAGTGCGGGATCATGTGGCCATGACCGAGGTGTCCTCGCTCACAGGGCGGCTGCTCGTCGCCACACCCGCGCTCGCCGACCCGAACTTCGACCGGGCGGTGGTGCTCCTCCTCGACCACGACGAGGAGGGGTCCCTCGGCGTGATCCTCAACCGCCCCACCCCGGTCGGCGTCGCCGACATCCTCGCCCCCTGGGCCGGGCTGACCGGGGAGCCCGGGGTGGTCTTCCAGGGCGGCCCGGTCTCCCTGGACTCGGCGCTCGGGGTGGCGGTGGTGCCCGGCGGTGGGACGCCCGGCGAGAGCGCCCCCTCCACGGGCGGGGCGAGCCACGCCGGCGGCGCGGGCGGCGGGACGGCCGGCGCGCCGGCCGCGGACCCGGCCGACGGCGCCGGTCCCGGCGACGAGCCGCTGGGCTGGCGCCGGGTGCACGGCGCGATCGGCCTGGTGGACCTGGAGGCCCCGCCGGAGCTCCTCGCCGCGGTCCTCGGCAGCCTGCGGATCTTCGCCGGGTACGCCGGCTGGGGCCCCGGCCAGCTGGAGGACGAGCTGGTGGAGGGGGCCTGGTACGTCGTCGAGTCCGAGCCGGGCGACGTCTCCTCGCCCGATCCGGAGCAGCTGTGGCGCGCGGTGCTGCGCCGGCAGCGCAACGAGCTGGCGATGGTGGCGACCTACCCCGACGACCCGTCGCTGAACTGAGCCGCCGGCCCGCCACCGGCCCGTAGCGGGCCCGCCGCACCGCGGCGCCGGGCCCTGCGCGCCGGGTGGTGCGCCCGGGCGCGCGCCGGGCACTTTGTGACGGCTTCGTCATGGGGCGTTGTCGGACCCCGTCGCTATCGTTCGCAGTGCCAGGAACGCTGCGCGGTCGCACGGGCGCGGCCGCGTCGAACGGAGCGGGGGAGAGCACCATGCACAGGCCGAGCGTGCCCGGGGACCTGGACGATCCGGAGCAGGTGTGGGCGCGGGCCGCGACCCTGGCGGTGGTGGCCGCGGCCATGAGCGACGGCGACGAGTACTCCTTCGGCCCGGACGGCCTGGCCTGCTGGAACTCCGGCGGCGCGTACTGGTGGCGGCTCGGGCTCTACGACGGCGGCCGCGCCCTGCTCTGCGGCCAGGACTCCGACGGCAGCTACACCCACAGCGGCGACCGGCAGATCGACTTCCTGGCCGGCGGCCCCGCGTGGCTGCCCTGGGAGCAACTGCGCGACGACGCCCGGGGCAACCTCCTCGGCTTCGCCTACTGGTACGAGGACGGCGCCTGGGCCCGTGCCCCGTATCCCGCGGCGATGCCGGACGACGGCCTGGAGACGGCGATGGGCTGGGCGGCGCCCGGTGACGCGGCGGTGGAGGAGATCACCGGGCATCTGGTGGCCCTCACCGAGACCGATGTGCACCCCGCGGAGACGGTCCGCGCGTTCATCGCGGCCGCCGCGGCCCGCACGGTCCGCGCGGCGGACGTCTCCGCGCTGCTGGACGCGGTCTGCGGCCCGGACTGCTGGTACGAGGTCCGCCCGGAGGCCGCGCTGGCGTTCGCCGCGGAGCTGGGGCTGACGGCGGGGGAGCGGGACGCGGTGCCGGCGGTGGCCTCGTAGAGCGGGCCGGGCTGCCGCGGTGCCGCCGGGCGGGCCAGGTGGCCGTCAGCGCCGGTGCGCTCCGCCCAGGGTGAAGAAGCGCTCGGCCAGCGGGTGGGCGTCCCGGGCCGGCAGGGCGAGCCGCACCGGCACCGGCGGCGTGTTCTTCAGCCGGACGTAGCGGATCCCGGGGTGCGGGTGCCGTTCGGCCACGCCCTCCGGGGCCACCCCGATCCCGTGCCCGGCCGCCACGGCCTCCAGCCACTCGTCGAAGTTGTCCGCGGTGCAGGCGAGTTGAGGGCGCCGCTCGGCCGGCCACAGCTCGGGCCGGGTGGTGCCGGTGACGGTGTTGACCACCAGCGGCAGCTCCGCCAGCTCGGCCCAGTCCAGCACCCGCCGGCGGGCCAGGCTCCCCGGGGCGGCGGCCCGCGGCACGGCGGCCACCCGTGGCTCCCGCAGCAGGAGCGCGGTGCGCAGCCCGGCGTCCCGCGGCACCTCGCCGCGGAGCACCACCACGTCCGACTCCCCGGTCTCCAGTCCGGCCAGCGGGGAGTCCCGGCGGACGAGGCGGACACCGGCCCCGGTCTCCGCCTCGAAGCGGGCGATCAGCGCGCGGCAGGCGGCGGGCAGCAGCGAGGTGAAGCCCAGCCGCAGCACCGCCGGCCCGGTGGGGGAGCGCAGCGCGGCGGCGAGCCGGGGCAGCAGCGGTGCGAGGTCGGCGTAGAGGCGGCGGCCGGCGTCGGTCAGGGCGACCCGGCGGGTGGTCCGGTCCAGCAGCCGTACGCCGAGCGCGGTCTCCAGGGCCCGGACGGCCCGGGTCAGCGCGGGCTGGCCGATCCGCAGCCGGTCCGCGGCGTGGGTGAAGCTGCGCTCCTCCGCGACGGCCAGGAAGCCCCGCAGATGCCGCAGTTCGACCCCGTCGAGGGCCGGGTCGGTGATCCGGTCGTCGGTGCCGGGGGCGGGCTCGCCGATGTCGTCGTGAGCCGGCCCCGCCGCGGTGCCGGCGCCGTCCTGGATACCGCGGAGACCATTCATGCCGCCCCAGCATAAGTGCTCCGTGCGGGCATTTCCCCGGCCATCCGGAGACTGCCTACGTTTCCCCGCGAGCGGTCCGCCCCGGGCCGGGGAAGGTCCCCGGCCCGCCGGACCACCAGGGGAGATGAGCGCGGTGCGCAAGATCTTGCTGCTGACGCTGGGGGCCTTCACCCTCGGCCTGGACGCGTACGTGATGGCGGGACTGCTACCGGTCATCGCCGCCGACGTGGGCACCCGGGTGTCCCTCGCCGGCCAGCTGGTGACGGTCTTCACCCTGGCCTACGCGATCGCCGCGCCACTGGTCGCCGGACTGCTCTCCGGGGTGCGGCCCCGGCTGCTGATCCTGGCCGCGCTGGCCGTCTTCACCCTCGGCAACGGCCTGACCGCGCTGGCCCCGTCACTCGGCCTGCTGCTGGCCGCCCGGGCCGTCGCGGGCGCCGGCGCCGGGGTCTACTCCGCGCTGTCCACCGCGGCCGCCGCGGCGCTCGTCCCCGCCGAGAAGCGCGGCCGGGCGCTGGCGCTCGTCATGGGCGGGATGAGCGCGGGCACCGTGCTGGGCGTGCCCATCGGGGTACTGCTGGCCGAGCACACCGGCTGGCGGGCCACGCTCTGGCTGGTCACCGCGCTGGGCGCGGTCGCGCTCGGCGGCCTGGCGGCGCTGCTGCCGCCGGTGCCGGCGGAGCCCGCCGTCCCCGTACGGGCCCGGCTGGCCGCCGTCGCCGACCGCCGGGTGGCGCCCGTCGTCACCGTCTCCTTCCTCGCCGCGGTGGCCAGCCTCGGCCTCTACACCTATCTCGCACCGGTGCTGGCCGCGGCCGGCGGCGTCCACGAGGTCGCCCCCTACCTGTGGGCCTGGGGCGCCGGCGGCGTCCTGGGGAGCGTGCTGGCCGGGCCGCTGGTGGACCGCACCGGGCGGGTACGGCTGCTGGCCGGCGGGGTGCTGCTGGTGGTCACCGCGGCGCAGGCCCTGCTGCCGACCCTGGCGGCGGTGGCGTTGCCCGGTGCGGTGGTCGCGCTGCTGGCCTGGGGCGCGGCGGGCTGGGCGTTCCAGGTGCCGCAGCAGCACCGGCTGCTCCAGGTGAGCGGGCAGCGCGGCACCGTCGCCCTCGCGCTGAACAACTCGGCGCTCTATCTGGGCAGCGCGGTCGGCTCGGCGCTCGGCGGGCTGGCCCTGGCGGCGGGGCTGTCGCCGGCGGCGCTCCCCTGGGCGGCGGCCGGGGTCGCGGCCCTGGGACTGCTGGTGCATCTGGCGGCGGGCCGACGCTCCCGGCCCGCGCCGCGCGTGAGTACCCTTGGCACTTATGAGCACTCTTGAGCCCGAGCGCGGGGCAGGTACGGGGACCCTCGTAGAGCCGACACCGCAGGTGTCGCACGGCGACGGCGACCACGAGCGCTTCGCCCACTACGTCCAGAAGGACAAGATCATGGCGAGCGCGCTCGACGGCACCCCCGTCGTGGCGCTCTGCGGCAAGGTCTGGGTCCCGGGCCGCGACCCGAAGAAGTACCCGGTCTGTCCGCTGTGCAAGGAGATCTTCGAATCCATGGGCGCCGGCGGCGACAAGGACAAGGACGGCGGCAAGAAGTAACCGCCGGCCGCGGCGCGCGCCCAGGAGGCGCGGCGCCCCGGCCCGCTGCCCCGCGCGCGAGGTCCGCACGGGCCCGGCCCCCTCGTGGGCCCGGGCCCGTCGCCGTACCCGGCACCTCCGCCGCCCCGGCCCCGGGCACGCCGTCGCCGGCGCGGGCCGTCCGGCGCGGGTTTCTCCGCGCGGCGAGGCGGTGAAGACTGACGTCGTGACAGATCTGGACACCGCACCCCCCACCGGTCTGATCCCGGCCCCGCTCAGCCGCGACCTGGGCGACGCCGGCGCCGGCCCCCGGACCGTACGGCTCGGCGCGCAGACCGCGCTGGCCGCCGCCCCCGGCACCGAGGACACCGCACGCTGGCTGCGCGCCACGCTCGGCGCCGCCTTCGCCCTGCCGCTGCCGCCCGGCTCCGCCGACGCACCGGACACCCTGGCGCTCGCCCTCGACCCGGCCCTCCCCGAGGAGGGCTACCGGCTCGACGCCGACGCCCGCTGGGGCGTGCGCCTCACCGGCGGCGGCCCGGCCGGCGTCTTCTGGGGCGCCCAGACGCTCCGTCAGCTCCTCGGGCCCGCCGCCTTCCGGCGCGCCCCGCTCGCCCCGCGGCACACACCGGGCCTGCCCGAGCAGACCGTCGAGGACGCCCCGCGCTTCCGCTGGCGCGGCCTGATGCTGGACGTCGCCCGGCACTTCCTCCCCAAGGACGGGGTGCTGCGCTACCTCGACCTGATGGCCGCCCACAAACTGAACGTCCTGCACCTCCACCTCACCGACGACCAGGGCTGGCGGATCGAGATCAGGCGGTACCCGCGGCTGACCGCGACCGGCGCCTGGCGCGAGCGCACCCGGCTCGGCCACCGCGACTCGCCGCTGTGGGACCCGCGCCCGCACGGCGGCCACTACACCCAGGACGACCTCCGCGAGATCGTCGCCTACGCCGCCGAGCGGCGGATCACCGTCGTCCCCGAAATCGATATCCCCGGCCACTCCCAGGCCGCCATCGCGGCATACCCGGAACTGGGCAACACCGACGTCATCGACACCACCTCCCTGAAGGTCTGGGACACCTGGGGCGTCAACCCCAACGTACTGGCACCCACCGACAACACCCTGCGCTTCTACGAGCACGTACTGGAGGAGGTCCTCGAACTCTTCCCGTCGACGTTCGTGCACCTCGGCGGCGACGAGTGCCCCAAGGACCAGTGGCGGGCCTCGCCCACCGCCCAGGACCGGATCGCGGCGCTGGGCCTGGACGGCGAGGACGGCCTGCAGAGCTGGTTCATCCGGCATTTCGACCGCTGGCTCACCGCCCGCGGCCGGCGGCTCGTCGGCTGGGACGAGATCCTCGAAGGGGGCCTGGCCGAGGGCGCGACGGTCTCCTCCTGGCGCGGCTACGCGGGCGGGATCGCCGCGGCCAAGGCCGGCCACGACGTCGTCATGTGCCCCGAGCAGCAGGTCTACCTGGACCACCGTCAGGACCCCTCCCCGGACGAGCCGGTGCCGATCGGCTACGTACGGACCCTGGAGGACGTCTACCGCTTCGAGCCGGTGCCACCGGAGCTGACGGGCGAACAGGCCGCGCGGGTCCTCGGCACCCAGGCCAACGCCTGGACCGAGGTCATGGACAGCCCGCAGCGCCTCGACTACCAGGTCTTCCCGCGGCTGGCCGCGTTCGCCGAGGTCGCCTGGTCCCGGCTGCCCGCCCCGTCCGCCCGCGACTACCAGGACTTCATCCGACGGATGACCGACCACTACGCCCGCCTCGACGCCCTCGGCGTGGACTACCGCCCGCCCGGCGGCCCCCACCCCTGGCAGCGTCGCCCCGGCATCCTCGGACGCCCCTTCGACGGGTCGCCCCCAAACGTGTGAGCCCCCGGGCAAGCGGGGCGCCCGTCCGGCCGGACCCTGGAACGGTGGAGCACGTTCACCGGAACCGGCGGACGAAACGGGACAGGGCCCCGCGCCCTCTTCGGGGACGGAACACCGCTTCGCGCACCCTCGCGTACCGGGTGCGCGAAGATGTGCCAGAGTTGCCACGTCCGGGCCGTGAGCACGTACCGTACGGCGGAGCGGAACTGCCGGGACACCGGGGAAGGGGCAGCTGGGTTGACCACGCACGCACCGCACGCGTCGCAATCGGTGACGTTGCCGGCCTCGCTCGACGAGGCGGTGGCGGCACTCACCGCCATGCCCGCCGCCGTGCCCGTCGCGGGCGGCACGGACCTCATGGCGGCGGTCAACGCCGGACTCCTCAGACCCGCGGGCCTGGTGGGCCTCGGCCGGATCAGCGAGATCCGCGGCTGGCAGTACCTCGACGGCCATGCGCTGCTCGGCGCCGGCCTGACCCTCGCCCGTATGGGGCGCCCCGACTTCGCCGCCCTGATTCCCGGTCTGGCCGCCGCCGCCCGCGCGGCCGGCCCGCCGCAGATCCGCAACGCCGGGACCCTCGGCGGCAACATCGTCAGCTGCGCCCCCACGGGCGACACCCTGCCGGTGCTGGCCGCACTGGAGGCCACGGTGATCATCGCCGGCCCCGGGGGCGCCCGCCGCGAGATCCCGGTCAGCCATCTGCTCACCGGCCGCGAGATGCTGAGCCCCGGCGAACTCGTCGGCTTCGTACGGGTTCCGCTGCTGCACGCCCCGCAGACCTTCCTCAAGGCCACCGGGCGCACCGGCCCCGGCCGCGCCACCGCCTCCGTCGCGCTGGTCCTGGACCCCGCCCGGCGCGCGGTGCGCTGCGCGGTCGGCGCGGTCGCCGCGATGCCGCTGCGCCCCCTGGAGGCCGAGCAGTGGGTGGCCTCGCTCATCGACTGGGACGGCGAACGCGGCCTGGTCCCCGAGGCGCTGGCCGCCTTCGGCGACTACGTGGCCGCCGCCTGTATCCCCGACCCGGCGCCGCCGCAGGACGGCACCGAACCGGCGACCCTGCCGCCGGCCGCCCTGCACCTGCGCCGTACGGTGGCAGCACTGGCCCGCCGCGCACTTGGGAGGGCGCTCTCGTGAGTGATGCAGACACCAACCGCCATCCGCAGCAGCCGCACCCCGAGCAGGGCTGGCAGCCGCTGCCGCCGGGCGGCGAGTACGAGTCGGAGGCCACCGCCTTCGTCCAGCTCCCCGAAGGCTTCACCACCGGCGCGTACGGCGCCGGTTACCGCACGCCGGGCGCCGACCCATTGGCCGCGCCCGGCCACGGCTACACCCCGCCGTCCTCGTTCCCCGCACACTCGGCCGTGCCCCCGGTACCGGGCGCGGGCACCGACCCGGCGGCCACCGGGCAGTGGACGATGCCCTTCGCCGACCCGTCCACCGGCTACCCCGACCCCGCGGCGGGCTACGCCGATCCCACGGGACGGCAGGAGGCCGCACCGCACCAGGACCCCGCCGCGGCCTATCAGGCCAACGCCCCCGAGGGCGCCCAGCCGTGGGGTGGCGAGCAGGTGCACTGGCCGGTCGCCGGCAGCCCGGAGGCGGCCGGTGGCGCGTGGACCGTCCCGGCGGCCGACGACGTCCTGGAGGAGTCCGGCGAGTACCGGGTCGGCGACGACCACCTGGCCGGCCACGGCGGCGCGGTCTATCAGGGCGGCGGCTACCCCGGCGTGCCCTACGAGGACGACGGGGCCGCAGGCCGGGCCGACTCCGGGGACACCGGCGCCACCGGCCACTGGAACTTCACCGCCGGTCTCGACGCCACCAGCGGGACCACCGGGGGCACCGGCACCGTCGACACGGACGGAGCCGCCGGTGCCGACGGTGCCCACGAGAGCGGCGCCGCGGGGGAGCCGTTCCCCGCGCCCGCCGACGACCCGTATGCACCCGGTGCCACGGCGGCGCCCATGGGCGGTGCGACCGGCCACTGGTCGCTGCCCGCCGACGCGTTGGCCCAGTGGCCGCCGGCCGGGGGGACCCACCCGCAGGACGGGACCGCCGGTCAGGACACCGCCACCGAGGTGCCGGCCCCGGCGGGCGCCGAGGGCTGGTCGGTCCCGGTGGTGCAGGGCGAACAGCACGACACCACGGGGGAGTTCGCCCTCGGCGGTGTCGATCATGGTGCCGGAGCCGGTGCCCCCGTCGTTCCCGCTGCCGACCCCGGCAGGCCGGCCGGGGAGCCCGCCGACGCCGGGCCCGCGACGCCCGACGGCCACGGCGCCCTCACGGCGCCGGAAGGCCCTGCGCAGGCCCCTGCCGCGGCCATGGCGGCTTCCGGCGCCCTGGACGACGGCCCGGCACCGGCGGGCCCGCCCGGGGCCGCGGAGGCCCCCGAGGCGCCCGCTCCGGACGCCGCGCGGGCCGACCACCCGGCGGAGCCCGCCGCGGACCTCGGCGCGCCCGCCGCCGGACCGGCCCCCGCCGAGGCCGGCGTCGAGTCCGGCCCGCCCGCCCACAACACCGAGGCCCTCGCGCCCGAGCCGCCCCCTGCGGCCCCGGAGGGCGCCGCCGCGCCGGAGGTTCCGGAGGCCGGGGACGCTCCGGCCGTCCTCGACGGCCACGACGAACACCCTTCGGCCTCCTACATGCTGCGCGTCAACGGCATCGACCGCCCGGTCAAGGACGCCTGGATCGGCGAGTCGCTGCTCTACGTGCTGCGCGAGCGGCTCGGCCTGGCCGGGGCCAAGGACGGCTGCTCCCAGGGGGAGTGCGGGGCCTGCTCGGTCCAGGTGGACGGGCGGCTGGTCGCCTCCTGCCTGGTGCCCGCCGCCACCACGGCCGGCAGCGAGGTCCGCACCGTCGAAGGGCTCGCGCAGAACGGCGTGCCCTCCGACGTCCAGCAGGCCCTTGCCGCCTCCGGGGCGGTGCAGTGCGGCTACTGCGTACCGGGCATGGCGATGACCGTGCACGACCTCCTGGAGGGCAATCACGCCCCCACGGAGCTGGAGACCCGCAAGGCGCTCTGCGGCAACCTCTGCCGCTGCTCGGGCTACCGCGGTGTCCTGGACGCCGTCGCCGACGTCGTGAAGTCCCGCGCGGAGGCCGCCGAGGCGGCCGAGGCCGTCGCCGCGGAGGCACCGGCCGAGACCGCCCGCATTCCCCACCAGGCGGGACCCGCCGACCCGATGGACGGGGCACCGCACAACCAGGATCCGCAGCCGGGAGGCGCTGGATGAGTGAGCGCGGCATCGGGTTCCCCCCGGCCGGCAGCCGGGTGAGGACCGTCGACGGGCGCGCGCCCCGCGCAGGCGGGGGCGAGCGGAGCGAGGTCTCGGCATGAGTGGAACGACTGACGGCGCGGTGACCGCGACGCCCTCGGCGGGCGTCCAGATCCCCGTCGAGCCGCCGGCGCACGGGCTCGGCGTCTCCTTGATGTCCGCCGACGCGGGGGCCAAGACGGAGGGCACCTTCCCGTACGCCGCCGACCTGTGGGCCGAGGGCCTGCTGTGGGCGGCGGTGCTGCGCTCCCCGCATCCCCGGGCGCGGATCCGCTCCGTGGACACCCGGCACGCCACGGAGATGCCGGGCGTGCGCGCCGTCGTCACCCACGAGGACGTGCCCGGCGACAAGGGGTACGGCCGGGGCACCGCCGACCGCCCGGTGTTCGCCCGGGACGAGGTCCGCTACCACGGCGAACCGATCGCCGCGGTGGCCGCCGACCACCCCGACACGGCCCGGCTGGCCGCCGCCGCCATCGTGGTCGAGTACGAGGTCCTGGAGGCCGTCACCGACCCCCAACTCGCCTTCGAGGCGGAGCCGTTGCACCCCGACGGCAACCTCGTCCGGCACATCCCGCTCCGCTTCGGCGACGCCGAAGCGGTGGGTGAGGTGATGGTCGAGGGCTTCTACCGGATCGGCCGCCAGGACCCGGCGCCCATCGGGGCCGAGGCCGGCCTCGCGGTGCCGCGCCCGGACGGCGGGGTGGAGATCTACACGGCCTCCACGGACCCGCACGGCGACCGCGATCTGGCCGCGGCCTCCTTCGGCCTGGAGCGGGAGCAGGTCAAGGTCGTGGTGACCGGCGTGCCCGGCGCCACCGCGGACCGCGAGGACCCCGGCATCCAGCTGTCCCTGGGGCTGCTGGCGCTCCGTACGGGCTGCCCGGTGAAGCTGGCCGCCACCCGGGAGGAGTCCTTCCTCGCCCACGCCCACCGGCACCCGACGCTGCTGCGCTACCGCCACCACGCCGACGCCGACGGCAAGCTGGTCAAGGTGGAGGCGCAGATCCTGATGGACGCGGGGGCCTACGCGGACACCTCCGCCGAGGCGCTGGCCGCCGCGGTCTCGTTCGCCTGCGGCCCGTACGTCGTCCCGCACGCCGTCGTCGAGGGCTGGGCGGTGCGCACCAACAACCCGCCGTCCGGGCACATGCGCGGCGAGGGCGCGCTCCAGGTCTGCGCCGCCTACGAGGGCCAGATGGACAAGCTCGCCGCCCAGCTGGGACTGGAGCCGGACGAGGTCCGCCGGCGCAACGTCATGGCCACCGGCGACCTGCTGCCCACGGGGCAGACCGTCACCTGCCCGGCCCCGGTCGCCGAGCTGCTGCGCGCCGTCACCGAGGCGCCGCTGCCGGAGCTGCCCAAGGACACCCCCGAGGCGGAGTGGCTGCTGCCGGGCGGCCCCGAGGGCGCGGGCGAACCGGGCGCGGTCCGGCGCGGGGTCGGCTACGCCCTGGGCATGGTGCACATGCTGGGCGCGGAGGGCGCCGACGAGGTGTCCACGGCGACCGTCAAGGTCAGCGGCTCGGTCGCGACCGTCATCTGCGCGGCGGTGGAGACCGGTTCGGGGTTCTCCACGCTGGCACGGCAGATCGTCCAGGAGACCCTGGGCGTCGACGAGGTGCACGTCGCGGGCGTGGACACCGATCAGCCCCCGGCCGGGCGGGCCTGCCACGGCCGGCACACCTGGGTCTCCGGCGGCGCCGTCGAGCGGGCCGCGAAGATGGTCCGCACCCAGCTCCTCCAGCCGCTGGCCCACAAGTTCGGGATGTCCACCGAGCTGCTCCAGATCGCTGACGGCAAGATCACCTCGTACGACGGGGTGCTCAGCACCACCGTCGCCGAGGCGCTGGACGGCAAGGAGCTGTGGGCCACCGCCCAGTGCCGGCCGCATCCCACCGAGCCGCTGGACGAGACCGGGCAGGGCGACGCGTTCGTCGGCCTCGCCTTCTGCGCCATCCGCTGTGTCGCCGACGTGGACATCGAGCTGGGCACCGTACGGGTGGTGGAGATGACGGTGGCCCAGGACGTGGGCCGGGTGCTCAACCCCCGTCAGCTGCGGGCCCGTATCGAGGCCGGCGTGACGCAGGGGCTGGGTGCCGCGCTGATGGAGAACCTCCGCACCACCCGCGGCCAGGTCCGCCACCCCGACCTGACCGGCTACGCGCTGCCGACCGCGCTGGACGCCCCGGACATCCGGATCGTCAAGCTCGTCGAGGAGCGCGACGTGGTCGCGCCGTTCGGCGCCAAGGCGGCCAGCGCGGTGCCGGTGGTGACCGCGCCGGCCGCGGTCGCGTCGGCCGTCCGCGCCGCCACCGGCCGTCCGATCGGCCGGCTGCCGATCCGGCCCCAGGCGGCGGTGGCACAGCCGGTGCAGACGCCGACGATGTCGCAGCCGCAGTGACCTCGCCGCGCGGCGCGGGGGCGGCCCCGGCCGCGGCCCCGCGCCGCGCGGTCTCGTCGACCTGAGCGCACCCGCGACCTGCGATTTCACTCTCCGTCACGACGATTGTCAGTGCCGTCACCTACGGTTGTTTTCAGCGTGCGATTCCGCACGCGGCGCCGGTGAGCGGTGCCGGTGACGACGTCGAGGGCGACGTTGCCGCTGACCGGCGGGACGATCGACCGGTGGCAGACGCCGCCGGACGCGAGGGGGCGAGTGGCATGTACGAAACGCACGGGGGACGGGGCCGGCGACACGGCGGCACGGAAGCCGACCGGGCCCGAACTCGCAGTAGGAACAGCGGAGTCGGCGCCGCGGTCCGGAACCTGCCGGCGCGCCTGACGGCGGTCCCCGCGGTTGTCGGGGCCGCCGTCGGACGACTGCGCCGAAGCGCCCGCGCACGACGCGCCGAGGCGCTGCGCGAAAAGAGGCCGTGGCGGGATTCGAACCCACGTAACTCGCTTTGCAGGTTTGTCAGTCCTGGTCAGGGGACGATCCGGACGCGTTCGCCGTCGTTCAGTCCCGTACGAACGCTGTGTCTGATGGGGCGGAGTGAATGGCCCCGGACGACCGCGTACCGCGATGAACGAGACGGAAACTGAGACGGCTGTCCTGTCTCGTGTTGCTCCTGAGCAACCGTTCAGCGACGCCTCAGCCACCATGAAGCCGCGGTGACGATGGCCGCTCCCGCCGTGCTTGCTGCTCCCTTAAGGATCTGGGTAGCGATGAGTCGACCAAAGGTACAACCCAGTCGCTTCCAAGTTCGCTGGGCGTTGCTCGGGGTGGGGTTCGAGGGCGCGGAGCTAGAGTCGACGGCCATGGAGCCTTCCTTGCCTGGGTGGGGACGCGCTCTGAGGCAGGGAGGGACCGCCGGCTGAGCCGACCAAAGCATGCAGTCGGGACTTCCCTGCTCAATTTCGAGCGTAGGCAGGGCAGTTACGCCCAAGCCATCGAAGACGGCTCCGGCCTGTGGTCAAGGCGGTGTAATTTCCAACGGTGCAGTCTTGGAGCAGAATCACAGAACCTGGCACGATCGATGACCTCGTCACAGACGCCGGCGAGGCTGGCTATGAAGTGACGGCCCGCCTGGTACACGACTGGGTTGCCCAAGGCTTGTTGGACAAGCCGACTCGCAGGTCGAAGGGGCGGCGGGGATCAGCCAAGGCCCTCCACGCAACTAACCAGCGCAAGTTGTTCCTGCTGCTTCTGGAGAAGCGCCAGCAGATGCCCAAGATCCCTAGCCTGGCCTTGATTCCGTTGTACCTGTGGTTGTACTTCGGCGATGACTACGTCCCAACCCGACAGGCTGTGAAGGCACTGCGTACCTGGCTGAAGGACGGGATGCGAAACAAGAGGGTCGCGCGCGAGGCCGCTCGTGGGATGCTGCAACAGTTAGATCATTCGCTCGCGTCGGACACAGCCCGGAACCGGCTCCTTCGCCTGCTCACGGACGTGGGTTACACCGGCCGCTTCGACCAAGAGGAGCTCGTTGAGGCCGCGCGGGCGGTCTTTGAGCCCGCCAGTGTGTTCGCCGGAACTGGTCTGGTGCGCGCCGCTGGACACCCGGACGTAGCTGTGACGGTGGAGGGCTTCCTCACCTACACCGAGGCCATGTGTACGGCGATTCGCCGGGTCCGAGACGGCGGTCTCGACACCGCGCTCTTTGACCGCGTCCGGCTGGTGCACCGACGTACTAAGCCCGACTACTTGGCACGCCATCACGAGTACGCCGCTGCGGACTCGGGGGCTTTCGCCGCAGCCTTCGCTGCGCCGATGCTGGACGACGTAGTCAACGACTGTGGCCGGGAGCTATTGACCATCGTCGGTTTTGAAGTCCTGAGCGCTGAGGGTCACTTGGGGCATGTGGTTTGACCGTCGGAGCACGAAGGTGCTCTAGAGGGCTGTTGGGACGCCTCGCTGTCAGTGGGGTCACATACCATCCTCGCCATGACGCTTCGGGAGTACTTCCACAAGGTCGCTTCTACGTATGACCGGACGGCTGGCACCGGGTCCGCGGCCGCGAAGATGTTGAGGTCGGCGCCCTCGGTCTTCGGGCCTTACGTTCCCGCGAGTTACATCATCAAGGGCAGCGCAGGGAACGGAGCTGGGGCGTTCTGCCCGTGGGTGTCGTTCTTCGACCCCGACGAGACCAGCACTGCCACGCGTGGCATGTACCTCGTCTACCTCTTCGCGGAGGACATGAAGACGGTCTCGCTGAGCTTGAACCAGGGAGTCACGGAGCTGCGTGAGACGTTCGGAGTTCGGGAGGCGGAGAAGCGTCTCCGAGGCGAGGCCGCGGCCATCCGAGGCGCGTTCCCGGGCAACATGACGGGAGGGCTGGAGGACGTCATCAACCTGGGTGGCAGAGCCGGTCTGCCGCGGGCTTACGAAGCCGGCAACATCCTCGCCCGCGTCTACGAGGTCGCCTCTCTGCCTACCGAAGAGGCCTTGAAGACCGACCTCCGCAGGATGATCCAGCTCTACCAGGACGCTCTGGTCCTGCGCGAGGACTTGCGAAGCACCACGCGAGATGTGATCACCACTATCAAGCCGAAGGAGAACGGCGAGCAAGACCCACTCCTCTACTTCGCTCCCAAGAGCGACGACGAGTACATGCAAAAGATCACCGCTCGCGTGCTCAAGAAGAGCCGCAAGCACGAGACACTGGTCAAGCGCTACGGAGCGTTTCTCGCCGAGGCTGGGTTCGCCGCCGGGACGAACGTCCACCCGCGCGACCTCGTCGCCAGGCGCGATGGTGACGACTGGCTGATCGAAGCGAAGGTGGTACGCCGGGGCAATGTCAGCCACGCCGTACGTGAGGCGATCGGTCAACTCGCCACCTACGCCTTCCTGCTCTACCCAGAGGACTCCCAGCCTCGCCGCATGGCGTTGTTCACCGAAGCGATCGGCGATGTGTACATGCGGCTGCTCAGTCACCAGGGAATCGCGTCAGTCTGGCCCACCGAAGACGGCTGGGCTGGATCACCAGAGGCCGTTATCGCCGGCCTTGCTCAGAAAGAAGGGTAGGCCTCGCTGTACGCGGGCACGGCGATCTCATCGTCTCGTTGCGGGCTCGGATATGAGTCGTGCCGCGCCGTCCGGCACGAACGGGGCATCTAGCGGGCCAAGGTCCGCCGAAGCAGGCCGGATCCGCTCCCGCGGTCCGGCCTGTTTCACTTGCCCAGAGCCTAGCCCGACAGTTCACATCTCAGACGGTCACCTCAGTGCTGCTGCGAACGTGAACGTAGCCAGTCCCAACAGTGTCATGATGCAATATCGAAAAGTGTTGATCGCTGATCTGAGATGTCGGTGCCGCTGCGAGTGCTGAAGAATATCTGTCCACAGTTCTGCGACCGCGTGTCCAAGGATCGAATCTAAGTCGAGCCCAGTGACTTTTCTGGAGAAGTCGCTGTGGCCATCAATGGACCTGAGAGTGTCACCCCAGTTGAATAGGAACCTGGAGGGAATCTCGGCTGAGTGCAAGACTCGGGTCGTCTTGCGTGCCGCGATGGCGTTGATCGAGGCCCAGAGGCTGCGGAGGATGAGCGACAGTGTTAATACAGCCAAGGCGCCGAAAGTGCACTCGATCCATAAGGTGCGAGGCGCTTCAGTGGTTTGCAAATGATAGTTCACAAGTATTAGTGAACCTGTCGCCAAAATGGCGTTGGCGCTGAGTAATACAGATGCGCGAACGGATGTGGAAGATCGCAGTCGGTCGTACCTATCGATGTGCCACTTCGTCAGTTCCAGCAGATCTGAACTGGACAGCGGATCGTCGGTACTCTGCCAGGGGATCGACGGCTTCGGTTCGCTTGCTCCCGATTGTCGGCGCTTTGTACGGGATTGCCCACCCACCAGGTTGCCTCCTCCGTTGTCCTGCGGGCTCAGCTTGAAGTGGTTCAGCTCTCCGCCCGAACTACCCATTTTGGTAGTCGATTAGCCTAGGGCGTCGAAGGTTGGGGAGTGAGGACTTCGCGGAAGGGTTGGCGAACAGTTTGAGTCCAAATAGGGATGAAGTGTCTCAAATATTCATCAACTATCGCAGGGAAGGTGGTGCTTATGCTGCGGCCCTATTGGATGAGTTACTGTCGAATCATTTTGGAGAGGATCGAATTTTCCGTGCTGCTAGATCTATAGCGCCGGGATCGGATTACTCGGAGTCCATCCTTGAAGCCGTGGCTGGCTGTGGGGTGATGCTTGTAGTCGTGGATGACGGGTGGTTGGGGAAATTTAGCTCCGGATCCCGTGGCCCTGCGCCTCGGCAAGACTGGGTGTTGCGGGAGATTGAGGAGGCGTTCAAGAATGAACGTAGAGTGATTCCCGTACTCTTGTCTGGAGTTAAGCGACTGGAAGAAGGATGCCTACCAGACTCCTTGGCTCGTGTGGCAAGACTGCAATACCTTAGATTCGACTATCGAAATATTCGGCAGGATATCGGCTTCATGGTCGAACAACTTGTCCGAGTGACGTCAGAGCTGGCACCATCGTAGCCATGTCGGTGACCATCACATTGGCTCTTCCTCGGCCAGCGCGGGGCACTGCCCCGACGGCGGTGCCCCGAACGGCCCCCGGCTCCCCGTCGCCCTCCATAACCGCCCAGGCGAGGTCGTCCATCGAGGTAACGATTGCCACATCTCCAGCCTCAGTCATCGCCGTGTCTTTGTCGGGCTTGTTTGCGTACCCGATCGCCTCCATACCGGCGGCGTGGGCGGCCCCGACATTACGCACCGCATCACCGACGAAGTTGCATTCGCCCGGCTTCGCCTCAGCCGCTCCCATGGCCGCAGATAGGAGCCTCGCGAACGGTTCCGGACGGTCGTGTACGGAGGTGAACGAGACGGAGAGGTCGGGACGAGGGTGACTGCCACCAGGCGTTTTGTGGGTGCGGGGGCACGGTAGCCGCATCCCGTCCCCGTCTCTTACGCTGATACGCACCACCTCAGAACGGAGAGTGCTCCACGGATGGGACCGAGGACTACGAAGGCATACAAGGTGATCCGTGCGCGGATCGACTCTGGCGAGTACGCCCCTGGTAGCAAGATCCCCTCGGAGCGGAAGCTCGAAGAAGACAAAGAGCTAGACATCCGTCGTACCGCACTTCGGCAAGTACTGGGCCGACTCGTGTCTGAAGGCGCCTTGGAGGTCTACGGCCGGAGTATGTACCGGGTGCCCGGGGGTGTGAGCGTCGAGACGCCCGAGGGATTGGAGCCCTGGCGCATCCACGGTGAGCGGGACCTCTACGACAACCGTTGGGTCAAACTCCAGCTCTGGGACGTGGAACCGCCAGGGATGGAGCGCTTCGAGCATCACGTGGTGAAGCTCCAACATGTAGCCGTCACGGCGGTACTGGACGACCAGGACCGTGCACTCATGATGTGGCGGTACCGCTTCGTCCCGCAGCAGTGGGGTTGGGAACTCCCGGGCGGCATCGTCGACGAGGGGGAGGAACCCTCAGACACGGCGCTACGGGAAGTCGTGGAAGAGACCGGCTGGCGCCCGAAGTCGGTGGAGCACGTCGTCACATATCAGCCGATGGTCGGCATGGTCGACTCTCCTCACGAGATCTTCGTAGGTCGCGGCGCCGAACAGGTTGGTTCGCCGACCGACCTGGAGGAGGCGGGGCACATCGAATGGGTACCGCTGACCGACATTCCGGGCTTGATGGCGCGCGGTGAGCTGATGGGCTCAGGAACACTCGTGGCCCTCCTCCACATCCTGGCGAGCCGCGGCAAGCAGGGACCTACAGCCTTGCGCTGAGCAGGTCAACGCGTCGGCGCTGCCGCACCGAACCGGTGCGGCTCGCCAACAGCCGCGCCTGCCTGAGGTGGTGGTTCGCTTCGTCGAACTCGGCTCGTGTGAGGTGGGCCTGCGCGAGATCGGCGTGAAGCCCGGCCTGCGCTCGCACGAAAGACGGATCTACCACTTTCAGCGCACCGTAGAGGCTGGTTACCGCGTCGTCGTCACCGAGCAGGCCAAGAACGTTGCCGCGCCATCGGGCGAGGTGCGCATCGTTCAGGAAGATGCTCAGCATGTCCGGGTCGCGGTCCTCGGGACCAGGTGGCATGCACGCCATCGCCGCATCAAGCGCTCGCCGGCAGTCGTCGGGCTTTCCGGCATGGGCGCACAGCTCGGCTTCAGCGGCGTACAGCCATGCACGGAGGCGTGGCGAACCAGCCTTTCCCAAGGTGCGTTGGGCATCGCGGACCAGGTCGAGGCCGAGGGACGGCCGGCCAGCCTCACACAGGACGTACGCCTGCTCTCCCATCGCGTGGGCGAGGTACATCGGAGCCTCCGCGTCGCGTGCTGCCCGCTTCGCCAACTCGTAGTGCCGCCATGCCCGTTCGACCGCTCCTGAGTCGATCGCCTGCCACGCGGCGAGGGTAGATGCTCCCGCGAGGGCAAGCGCCACGGGTTGGCGCGCGCTGGGGAGTACCGCGAAGTTGAGCGCGTCTTCAAGGGCTGCGAGGTGGCCCGTCATCTGGTCGATGAGACCGGACGCGCCCATCTGGCGGTCCATGGTGCGCAGTAGCTCGGTTTGATCGTTGAACGTCTTCACCATGGATTGGCTGACGCTGCTGGCCGAATCGATCCGGCTCAAGAGGTCGTCGTATCCGTCGGCAGCCGGTGGAGCGTCCACGAGCGGACCGCCCCGCAGCTCTGCGTCTGTGACGCCGAGGAGCTGCCGCAGGATCGCCGCGTAGCGGTCTGAGATGGCGCGCTTGCCGTTCTCCCACTCGGACACGTACACACGCAAACTCGCGGTCGATGCAACGTCGGTGACGTGTCGTCGGGCGTACTGCTCGATCTCGCGAACCAGTCGTTCCTGAGACCAGCCGCGTGCCGTTCGCGCGCTTCGAAGTCCTGTGCTCACAGGCCACCGCCCGGTAATGGTCCACTCGCTGACCTTCCCAGCATGCCTCACATTGTCGCAGGTCAACAGGGGTTAACGCGACGGGAGTTAAGGGCTGTTGGCTACCGGCTCCCCTATCTGGACTGGTCTTCTGAAGGTGCGCCGAGGCGGGCAACCGCCGCTCGATTCGACGGAGTCTCTTGACTCTGGTGCGCACCAGATGCCAACCTGCTGGTGCGCACCAGATGAAGGGACTGTTTCTGAGTCACGGTGCGCGCACAAAACGGGAGTTGTGTCTCTGGGCACGGCTCCAAGGGGCCCGGGGCAGAGCGGGCCGAGGGAACCGGATCCCTGGTCAACCGGATGGCTTAGACCGAAAGGTCACGTCTCCATACGCCTGAAACGGGAGCACGCTCCCGAAGGAGACACCGCATCACCGCCCCGATGGTCGTAGGCAGGGTTCGACTCCCTGCCGGGGCGTTCGGCCAGCCGCTTCTTGCGGTGCGGCCCTCATACCCGGCGCGGCGGCACTCCCGGACAAGGACAGCCCGCCGCGCCCGGTCTCGCTATCCCGACGCAGTCAGGAGTCCATTACCGATGCACGCTGCCACGTTCGCCGCCGTCTTCATCGCCCTGTACGTCGCTCACAGCGTGGGCGACCACTGGGTGCAGACCTCGCACCAGTCCGCGCACAAGGGCCGTCCCGGTTGGGTCGGTCGACTCTCGGACGCCCGGCACGTCGCCACTCTGACGCTCACGAAGCTTGCTGTCCTCATCCCGGCCGCCGCGCTGCTGGGGCTGCACCTGTCGGTGGTCGGCGCCATCGCCGGGCTCACGGTTGACGCGGTCTCGCACTGGTGGGCCGACCGGCGCAGCACGCTCGCGTGGCTGGCCCGGGTGACCGGCAAGGGCGAGTTCTACCGGCCCGGTACCCCGCGCGCCGGCCACGACGACAACCCGCACATCGGCACCGGCGCGTATGCGCTTGACCAGTCCTTCCACCACCTGTGGCTGCTGGTCGCCGCGCTGGTCATCGCCACCGTCTGACTCCTGGTTCTTCGCGGGGCGGTCGCACTCCCGGACAAGGACAGCCGACCGCCTCGCGCCACCCCGACGTACCTGACAAGGAGAAATCCACCATGCGCATGCGCACTTTCGTCGCTGGCCAAGAGGCCGCAGACGAGACGGAGTTCGTGGAACTGGCCCTCGGCATCGACGTCGACCTGTTCCGCGGCCCGCTGGAGACGGAGACGGACGAGGAGCGGAGGGCTCGCCGGGACGTGGCTCGCGAAGTGCTGCGGGACCTGCGAGAGTCGGAGGACGCCGGTGACGAGGTCGCCGGTTGGGATGCCCTGTACGCCGACGCGCTGACCCGCACGGTGCCGTTCATGCGGGCCGCTCGCGGCCAGCGGGCGGGGGCGGGGGCGGCGGCATGAGCGACACGACCGTACGCGTGCACACGGCGGTGCTGTCGGTGTCGTCGACCACGGGCACGTGGCGTCTGTTCGTGGGGCTGCTGAACACCACCGACCCGTGGCCGGAGCACGTGTTCAGCAGCTCGGAAATTCCGACGCCCGCCGCCCGGACGGCTGCCCTCACATTGCTCGGCTACGAGCCCACCGATGGTGCCGAGTGGGAGTGGAGCGAAGACACGGCAGCAGCCGACGGGCCCGTTCACCTGCTCTCATCCATGAAGGTGCGCGAGCGGACGGGCGGTGCAGCATGAAGGCGAAGACCGTGCTGCCCGCCGTGGCGATGACGGCGGTGTCCATGGTGCTCACTCTGGCCGTGGTCGTGATGTGGCTGGGCACGGCTGTGCCGTGGATGGTCGCGCTGGTCGTCGGCCTGGGGATCGATGGCGGTTGGTTGGCGACCCTCGCTTACGAGCGGCGGCTTGCCGCGCAAGGCGACCACTCCCGTGCGGTGACCGCCGTGGGCTGGTGCTTCGGTCTGCTGGCGGCTGGTGTCCTGGTTGCCCACGCGGTCACCGCTGCCCAATCGGCCGGCGCGTGGTTGGCCGTGGCGTGGCTGCCGATCGCTGCCAAGGCGCTGTGGCTGGTCCATGGGCTGTGGGAGCGCACGGCGCTCACCCCGAGGGCGCTGGAGTCGATCCGCGGTATCCAGCAAGAAGCCCGGGACGAGGCGGCCGTGGCACGTGCCCGGCTGCGGGCTGAAGCGGCCACGGAGGAGACCCGGTTGACGGCCGTGACGGGGGCAGGGGCACGCGTCGCACGCGTCCAGGCCGAGACCGCCAAGACGCTCTCCAAGGCGTGGTCGACGCTGGAGACGGCGCGGGCGGGTGAGGAGACCGGCAAGGCGCTGACCAGCGTGACGACCCCCGTCACGCTGGGCGTCACGCCCCGGTGGGAGCTTCCCGTGTGGGGCCCCTCCGAACCGGTCAGGGCTCCCGCCCTGGACGCGACACCCGCCCTTACCGATGACGCGCTAGATGAGGTGGTGGAGGAGATCCGCACCAGCCGGACACCGCCCTTGTCCTACCGCGAGATGTCCGCCCGCTTCCGCGCGGCCGGGCACTCCGCCTCCGAGGTTCGATTGCGTGCTGCGTGGAAGCGCGTGGCCGCCTGATGGGCGCGCTGCCGGTTTTCCGGTGGCGCCTTGCCCCGGACGGCTACGCCACGCGTCGCCAACTGCGTGCCCGGGGGCTGCGGCCCGGTGGGCAGCCGGTGGTGGCGCAGCTCGAACGGCCGCGCCGTCGCCGGGGGCCGCTGGTCGCCTATCTCTACCGGGTCGACTTGGCCAAGCCGGTCCGCCCGATGACGCCCGCCCGGCGGGCCGCACTGGCCAAGGCCAACGCCGCCCGCCGCACCTGCCCGCAGTGCCGCCGTGATGCCGGCTACGTCATCCCCGCCTCGACCGGCACCTGTGCACTCTGCACCTACCTCGATGCCTCCGACTCGCTGAGGAGTACCTGATGGGTAACCCCGACCTGCGTCGCCTGGACCGGGAGATTCGGTCCACTGAGAAGAAGTTGGAAGCGGTCCGCCGGGGCGAGTTGTGGCCGCTGAACGGCCGCGAGCGCCGCGCGATGGCCCGCGCGGCGGCCAGCGGTTCCTACCGCGTCGCCCGGGGCCGCAGCGCCGGCCGTGCCGAGAACCAGATGGAGGCCACCGCTTCCGCCGCCGAGACGCGACTGAACGCGGAGCTGACCGCCCTGCACAGCGAGCGTCAGCGGCTCCTCACCGAGTCCGCCCGCGCCAAGGCCCAGAAGAAGTCTTCCGGCTGGTGGTGACCAGATCCCTGCCCGGTGCCGGGGTGACCGCCTCTTTCCGCGGACACGGCCACCCCGGCTCCTTGTACCTACTCCCGCCCTCAAAGGGGCAGTCAGGAGCCTTCCCATCATGGGTGACACTGTCGTGCACCTGCACAAGAACACCGAACCTCCCGTCGAGCCTGCAACGGTGACCACCCTCACGGTGGTGCCTGACCCGGCGCCGCCCGCGCCCGTCCGCTGTGGGTGCGCTCCGGGCGTGCTGTCCGCCGCGCCGTCACCGATGAGCGGACCGTGACGGCCGCGCGGGCAGCCGCCCGGCACGGCCTCTACGTCGCCGGCGGGGCGCGGATCGTGGCCCGACGTACATGGGACGGCCGCACCGCCGCCCGCTATGAACGCATGCTCCGCACAGCGGAGGCTGCCGGGAACTACGAGGCGGCCACCGAGTGGGAGGAGCGCGGGCAGCGCTACCGTGAAGCCCGTCACCGTCGCCGCATGGACCTGCTGCACTCCCCGGTCGAGGCTGCCAAGGGCGCCCTGGTCGGCACCGGCATGGGCATCGGCTCCCTGGTCGCCCTCGGCATCGTCCTGGCCATTGCCAACAAGGACGTCACCGACATGGTCACCCCCATCAAGGCAGTCATCGACTTCATCGCCCTGATGATCACCATTGTGCAAGTGGTGTGGCCCTACGCGATCACCCTCGGGCCGCTGTTCGCGCTGCTCGGACTGTGGGCGGTGGGGCGGCATCAGCAGGCCGCACCGCAGTGGGCGCTTCCCACCAACGTCTGCTCCGGCGAGGGGGAGCCGATCACCCCGTCCATCGTGGTCAAGGCGCTGCGGGACCTGGGAGTGCCGGCGCTGCGCAACGCCATCAAGGAGATGGGCGACTCCGGCGCCTCGATGCTCGGCCCGATCACCATCGCCGGATGCGGTGTTGAAGTCGACGTCACCTTGCCCTCGGGGGTGTCGACGAACGAGGTGCAGCAGCGCCGCAGGAAGCTGGCGGAGAACCTGACCCGCCACGAACACGAAGTGTTCATCACCATCCCGACCGCAGCCCGCACGGTCCGGCTGTGGATCGCCGACTCCGGCGCGCTGGACGAGCCGATCGGCCCGTCCCCGCTGGTCACGGACGAGACACTGACCGCGAACTACAAGACGGGGAAGGCTCCGTGGGGCCAGGATCTGCGCGGGGACGCCGCGGAGTTGAGCGTGTATCAGCGCCACCTGCTGATCACCGGCCGTTCCAACCAGGGCAAGACCGCGTCCCTGCGGGCGCTGGCTCTGTGGCTGGCGCTGGACCGGTCGGTACAGTTCTGGCTGGGCGACCTCAAGGGGGTTGGGGACTGGGCGATGTTCGACGGCATCGCCGACGTCCTCATCCAGGGACCGTCCGATGACCACGTCATCCAGGTCACCGAGATGGCGGAGGACGCCGTCGAAGAGATGAACCGCCGGATCGAGGCGCGCCGCGCAGACCCGGGGGCCGTCTTCCCACCGCTCATCGTGATCGTGGACGAAGCGCAGGTGGCGTTCATGTGCCCCGCTGTCGACGACAAGAAGCGGCCGTACGGCGGCTCCAAGGCCACTTCCCGGTTCTTCATGGCCGTCCGTAAGATCAACAACCAGGGTCGTGCGGTCGACGTGCTGATGTGGCTGGGCACCCAGGACCCCACCGACCAGAACCTTCCCAAGCTGGTCCGGGAGGGCGCCCACACCCGCGCCTCGCTGGTGGTGGGAACCGAGTCTCAGTCGCGTATGGCGCTGGGTGACAAGGCCGTCGACGACGGCGCCGCCCCGCACCTGCTGCGACAGGGTCTGGACAAGGGGACCCTGGTCGTCGCCTCCGACGGCATCGACATGCCCAAGGGGCAGTCGTCCATCACGGTGCGCACCCACTTCATCGACGACGACCCGGCCGAGGCGATCGCCGACCGGGCCAAGGCGCTGCGGAGCGGCGTCACCACCCTGCACGCCATCGAGCGGGGCGAGGAGCGTGACCCGCTCGTCGACATCTTTCACGTCATGGGCGACGCGGAGCGCTCGCACACCCAGGACGTCCTCAAGCGGCTCGCGATCCTCAACGAGGACGCCTACGGCACTTGGTCGTTCGTCGACCTCAAGCGTGTGCTGGAGGCAGCCGGAGTGGAGCCGTACAAGTCCCACGGCCGCATGGTTGTCCGCCGCGACGACGTCGCCCGCGCGCTCGCCGAACGCGACGAAGACGGTTCCGCTTCCGCCTCCTGAATGCGGGGAGGCGCACTCGGTCGCGCCGGGGAGGCGGGGAGAACTCCCCAACCGCCTCCCCACCCCGCATCCCCCGCCTTGATCAGCGAAAACACCGTTCCGGGGAGGCGGGGAGGCGCCCCAGGTCAGCCCCTGAAAGCCCCCTCAGAAGCCTCCCGGTAGGGGGTGTCACTGCCTCCCCAGCCCGGCACCGGAAGGGATTCCGCATGTACCCCGAACCCGCCCGCCACGCGCCCCCGGAACGGCCCGTGGAAGTCCACCAGCCCACCCCCATCACCCCCGCCGTGCCCGCCACGGCACCGCTCGTTCGCGTCCAGCCCGGCACCACCCCGACCGTGGCGAGCGTGGTCCTGCCCGACGGGCGGGTCGTCACCGGCTACGCCATCGAACCCGCCAAGCCCGAACCGGTCGCTGCCAAGCCGCCGGTTTCCCGCGCGGCAGTGAACATCGCCCTCGGGGGCATCGGGTTCGGCGCGATGTGCGGCGGGCTGATCCTGCTCACCACGTTCATCGCCGCACTCGCAGCCCTCATCCACCAGCTCATCGTCCTCGCCGCCGTCATCTTCGGCGGCTGGGTCGCCGTACAGGTCTTCACCAGCCGCGGGGCGGGCGGCCAGACGACGGTCAACATCCGCAAGGCCGTCATCAAACGGAACAAGTTCTACGGCTGACAGAAGGAGATCAACGCCCGTGATCCGACTGCGCATTCAGGTTGCCCACTGGCCCCGCCGATCCCTGGTCCTCACCGACACCCCACGCCCCGCCTGCCCGAACTGCGCGGGCGACGGCGGCACCCCGCACGACTACGGCGACTACAACGGCGAGTACGCCGGCACCGATTGGGAGCCCTGCACCTGCTGGGACGAGACCCGCCGGTGGCTCCTGATGCCCCTGCCGCGCTTGCCTCGCGCCCTGCGTCGCACCCCGCCCGGCGGCTACAGCAACGAACCGCCCTTCTAGCTCCGCCCGTGGGCGGCGGCACTCCCGGACAAGGACAGCCCGCCGCCCACGGTCTCCAATCCCGACGTAGCAGAACAGGAGACCTACAGCATGACACCTGACTGCAAGGCCCGACGCCCCGTCGATGCGAATCACCCGGACGGAAGCCACCTGCGCACCGCACTACACCTCGCGGCGGCCGGCGTCCCGGTCCTTCCCCTGCGGGCGGGAAAGGTCCCGTTCGGCAACTGCCGTGCCTGCAAGGGGAACGCGTGCGGCGGCCGGCCGAACATGAAGAACGCCGGTCCCTGCGAGTGCGCCAGCGTCTGCCACGCCTGGGCCGCAGCCACCACCGACCCCCGAGTCCTCACCTCGCCGGCATGGTCGTCCGCCTGGCGTGAGGCGGCGGCCATCGCCTACCACCCCGGCGGTGCGGAGCTGACGGTGGTCGATCTGGACGACGCGGCAGCCGTCGCATGGGCCCACGAGAACCTGCCCGCCACCCGCACGGTACCGACGACGCGGGGCGAGCACTGGATCTACCGGGGCGCAATGCAGTCCGCTAACGCGGTCCGGCCCGGCGTCGACATCAAGTCGCTCATGTCCTACGCCCGTTGGCTCGGTCCGGGAACAGGCACCGCGGCCGATTTGCCCGACGTCGTGCGCGCGCTGACCGTGAAGAAGCCTTCCACAGTCCGGCCTGCACGGCCCGTCGTCACCGTGCCCGCCCTCACCGGGGGCGGGGAGTGCCGTCATCGCACGCCCGCCTACCTGGAGCGCGGCATCTGCATGGCCGAGCAGCGCATCATCGAGGCGCACAGTGCGGTCCACACCACCGTCTACCGGACCTTCCTCGCCGTGCTGGCCGCCCACGGCCGGTGTGGCTGCCTCACCGACGCGCACATCGCGCGACTGTTCACCGCCGCTCAGGCCAAGGGTGAATCCCCCCGGCACTGCACCGACGCGTGGGCCAACGCCCGCAGCGCACTGGGGGTATAGGCCGTGTCCGACGACGAGAAGAATCCCGCTCGCGAGGTCATCACCGACTACGCACGGGCGCACTTCCGGTACTTCCGCACCGCCGACGGGACCGTGTACGCGCAGAAGAATGGCCACCCCGTGGCCCGCCCGATCCGTTCCCAGGGCACGACGGGCAGCCACCGCCAGGAACTCATGGTCGGTCTCTTCCGCGACGGGCACGGCGTGTTCAACGGGACCGCCCTTAAGGAGGCGTTGGACTTGATCGAAGCACTTGCGCTGACCGAGGACGTACAGCCCGTCCATATCCGCGTTGCGCCCGGATTCGACGGGGCGACGTGGCTGGACCTGGGGCGCAGCGACGGCCAGTCCGTCCGCATCCACCCCACCGGGTGGGACATCGCCATCCCCGATCCGCGCGAGGTGTGCTGGCGGCGCACCCAGCTCACCGGGGAACTGCCCCTGCCGGCCAAGGACACCGACGGCAAGGGCATCGACCTCCTGCTGCGGCTCTGCAACTTCGCCAACGCGGAGACCGAGTGCCTGGCTATCGCCTGGCTGATCGGCTGCCTTGGGCCGTCCGTGCCCGTCCCCGCCCCCTTCCTCACCGGGCCGCAGGGGGCGGGCAAGTCCACCGGGGGCCGCATGCTCGTGCGGATCATCGAGGGCATGAGCGGCGACCTGCGCCGCGCTCCCAAGGACGAAGAGAACCTGATCGCGGCGGTGGCTGCCGGTTGGGTCACCGCCCTGGACAACCTCTCCCACATGACCCCGGACCTGTCCGACGCCATGTGCTGCATCGTCACCGGCGCCGAGAACGTCAAGCGCGCCCTCTTTACCGACGGAGACGTGTTCCGTGCCCGTTACCGTCGCCCCCTGCTGCTGACCGGCATCGATGTGGGTGTCATCCGGCCCGACCTCGCGGAACGGCTCCTGCCGCTGCGGCTGGAGAGGCCCCGTGTCCGGCGCACCGAGGCGGAGCTGTGGGCGGAGTACGCGGAGGTTCTGCCCGTGGTTCTCGGGTCTCTCCTGGACCTCACGGTGAAGGTCCGTGCGGTCGATGCGGAGACCCCTACCGACCTGCGGATGGCGGACTTCGCGCACCTGTGCGCGCAGCTCGACGCGGCGACCGGTTTCGGGGCGCTCACCGCTTACCGGGCCAGCCTGGACGACCTCAACGACGACGTGATCGAGGGTGACCTTCTGGCACAGACCGTCCTCAGGCACGCCGCAGACATCGAACCGGGCGCAGAGCAGCGGATGACCTCCACGGAGTGGCTGCACTGCCTCACCCGCCTCTACACCGGCGAGGACTTCCGTCCCCTGCCCAAGGGGTGGCCGACCACCGGCAAAGTTCTCTCCGACCGTCTCAAGCGTCTACAGCCGACCCTGGCCGCCCGGGGCGTCCTCATCGACTCGGGCCGCACCAGGGAGGGCCGCTACATCGAGATGACCCGCTCACCGGCCACGTCCCCGCACGAGCAGCAGGCGTTCTGACTGACACCCGACCGCACGAGCAAGAGGAGCACCACCGGCCGGGGGTGCTCCTCTTGCTGTTCGGCGGCGCCGCCCTGCGATGGACGTGCCGCGAAGCGGCTCCTTCTTCACGCCCTGAGCCGCGCAGCACCACCACAGACACCCCCTTTCTTTTTCCTAAGTGGGGAACCCTGCGTCACCTGCGTCACGGGTACCCGAAAAATGCGGGGTGACCTGGGCATACGACCGTGACGCAGACGGCCACCTTCTGCGTCACGCCGCGTCACCTGCGTCACCGTGACGGACGGCCTGTGTCACCGGTGACGCGCGCCCCATGCTCTGCGTCACCCAAAACGCGCAGGTCAGACGCGTGCATGACGCAGGTGACGCGGTGACGCAGAAATCCGCACCTCGGACAGCTCGCCCTGATCGAAGGGGATCTCTACATGGACACGGCCGACATCGCCGCATTTGATTCCACCCTCGTCCTCCTCACCGTCGAAGAGGCCGCCCGCCGACTCCGCATCGGCCGGACCACGTGCTACGGGCTCATCCGCTCCGGAGAGTTGGAGTCCATCGACGTCGGCCGTCTCCGCCGCGTCCCCGCCGACGCGCCGGCCGCGTACCTCGCCCGCCGCCGCGCGGCCAAACGAGCAACTGCTTGACGACGCCCGGGGCGGCGGCACTCCCGGACAAGGACAGCCCGCCGCCCCGGTCCCCATCCCGACACCCTGAACAGGAGTCTGCCGGTGGCAGAAGAGAAGAAGCGCACCCGACAGCCGAACGGCCGCAGTTCCATCTACCTCGGCAAGGATGGCAAGTGGCACGGTCGCGTCACTGTCGGCGTACGCGACGACGGTAAGCCCGATCGTCGCCACGTAGAGCGCAAGACGCGAGCGGAAGTCACCTCCGCCGTACGCGATTTGGAGCGGCAGCGCGACGCCAAGACCGTGCGCAAGCCGGGCAAGCCCTGGACGGTCAAGGCGTGGCTGACGCACTGGATTGAGAACGTCGCGCCCCTCGCGGTCAACGACAACACGATGGTGGGGTACAGCGTGGCCGTTCGGAAGCACCTCATCCCCGGCTTGGGCGCTCACCGTCTCGACAGGCTCAAGCCTGAGCACATCGAGGCGTTCTACGCGAAGATGCAGGCCAACGGCAGCAAGGCTGCGACCGCTCACCAGGCGCACCGTACGTTCCGGGCCGCGCTGAACGAGGCCGTTCGGCGCGGCCACCTCGGGAAGAACCCCGTCCAGTTGGCCAAGGCCCCAAAGGTGGGTGAGTACGAGGTGGAGCCCTACAGCGTGCAAGAGGTCCAGCGTCTGCTGAAGGCCGCCGACCGGCACCGCAACTCGGCACGTTGGGCGGTTGCCCTCGCCCTCGGACTGCGTCAGGGGGAAGTACTGGGCCTGAAGTGGGAGGACATCGACCTTGACGGGGGTTTCCTCGTGGTTCGCCGCAGCCGCCACCGCGCGCAGTACGCGCACGGGTGCGCGGAGCCCTGCGGGCGCAAGGCCGGATACTGCCCGCAGAGGCGACGCAGCAACCCGGAGACGTCCACCACCAAGTCGCGTGCCGGCCGCCGCGCGGTCGGCCTTCCGGAACAGCTCGTTGACCTGCTCCGGGCTCATCGCAAGGCGCAGGACGCAGAGCGCGAGACAGCCGGGAAGCGATGGGTGGAAGGCGGCTGGGTGTTCGCCGACGAACACGGGCGTAGTCCGTCCCACCGCAGGGACTGGTTCGAGTGGAAGGCACTTCTGGGAGAGGCGAACGTCCGTGACGGGCGTCTGCACGACGCGCGCCATACGGCCGCCACGGTCCTGCTGATCCTCGGGGTACCCGAGAGGGCCGTCATGGGCCTCATGGGATGGTCGACAACCGCCATGGCCGCGCGGTATCAGCACATGGTCGATGCGGTGCGGGCCGACGTGGCGAGGCAGGTCGACGGCCTGATCTGGAAGACCGAGACGGACCGGCCGGACGATGACGACGGCGGCGCGGCCGGTGTCCTCGTACCGGCGAACTGAGACGGGAACTGAGACGGACGGCCAAAAGGGCGGCACCCCTCATGGGGTGCCGCCCTTTTCTTTTGCCTGGTGAAGGCAGTAGAGGCCGTGGCGGGATTCGAACCCACGTAACTCGCTTTGCAGGCGAGCCCCTGAACCACTCGGGCACACGGCCGGGATGCGGTGCGTCTCCGACTGTAGGCGGCCGGGTGGGGGGCCGGGCAAGGGCGGCGGGCGGGCTGCCATGAGGCTGCAACACGCGGTTCACGTAAGGGCGGTGGACGGCGGGCCGGCGGGCTCAGGGGGTGTGGAGGAACGCCTCGACGAGCGGGCGGAAGAGGTCCGGTTCGTCGACCCAGGGGTAGTGGCCCACGAGGTGCAGCGGGCGCAGCCGGGCGTCGGGGAAGGAGGCGGCGACCAGCTCGCCCGCCCGCATCCCGGCGATCGCGTCCCGGTCGCCGGTGACCACCAGGACCGGACAGCCGGTGTGCCGCAGTCCCGCCAGCAGCGCCCGCCGGGTGGCTTCGTCCACGCCCTGCCAGAAGCCGGCGCGCGGTACGGGCCCCAACTGCGCGCCCTCGGCGGCCGCGTGGGCCCGCTGCGGTGCGTCCCAGCGCCCGTAGGCCAGCGGTGCCGCGTCGTGCAGCAGCGCGCGGACCTGCGCCAGGTCGGCCGCCTCGGCCAGTTCCCGGACCGCCACCGCGGCCCGCGGCCACCACTCCTCGTGCCTGCGGGCCTCGAAGATCTCCCGTGCGTCGTCGGGGAGTTCGCCCTGGAGTCGGGAGCCGGGGCAGACCAGCACCAGGCGGGTCAGCCGCTCCGGATGGGCCGCGGCGTACGCCTGCGCCACCGTGGCCCCCGCGTCGTGGCCGAGGAGGGCGAAGCGTGCCAGGCCCAGGTGGGCGCGGAGGGCCTCGACGTCCTCGGCGAGGTGCGGGAAGGCGTACCGCCCGGGGTCCGCGGCGGCGGGGGAGGCGCCGGTGCCGCGGCTGTCCGGGACGATCAGCTGCCGGTGCTCCGCCAGGCCGCCGAGGTCGCCCAGGTAGGCGGCGTCCCGGCCCGGCCCGCCGGCCAGGCACACCAGGGGCGGCAGCGATGAGCCGGCGGGCCCGAGCACGCGGTAGTGCAGCTCGGTGGCGTCGTAGGTGCGGAAGTGCGGCATACGGACAGCTTGCCGGACGGTGCGCCGCCGCCCGGCGACCGGAAGGCCGTGGCGGGGCCGGGTGTGGGGCCGGATGCGGGGGCGGTCACGGGCCGCGGCGTAGGACCGATGGCCGAGGGAATCCCCGCCTCCGGACAGGGGCGCAGCGCCTTTACGGCCCTTACGCTGGCCCGATGACCGCTGACCCTTCGAGCCCGGTAGACGCGGCCCCCGCGGCCGCGACGGGCAGCACCGCCGCATCTGCCACCGCCACCACTGCCACCACCGCCCCGGAAGCGGGCCAGGTGCCCGGGGCCGGGGAACGGACCCCGCCCGCGGCTCCGCCGACGGAGGGCTCCGGCGGCGTCCTCGGCCGGGAGCACCGCGCCCTGACCCTCGGCATCATCTCCGTCGTCTCCCTCATCGCCTTCGAGGCGAGCGCGGTGAACACCGCCATGCCGGTGGCGGCCCGGGCCCTCGACGGCATCGGGCTCTACGCCTTCGCCTTCTCGGCGTTCTTCACGGCCAGCCTGTTCGCGATGGCGCTCTCGGGGGTGTGGAGCGACCGGCGCGGGCCGCTGGCGCCGCTGTTCAGCGGGATAGCGGCGTTCGGCGCCGGGCTGGTGATCGCCGGCGGGGCGCAGAGCATGGGGATGTTCGTCGCCGGACGCGGTGTGCAGGGACTGGGCGGCGGCCTGGCGGTGGTGGCGCTGTACGTCGTCGTCGGCCGCGGCTATCCCGAGCGGCTGCGGCCGGCGGTCATGGCGTCGTTCTCGGCGGCCTGGGTGGTGCCGGTGATCGTCGGCCCGCTGGTCGCCGGGACGGTCACCGAACAGCTCGGCTGGCGCTGGGTGTTCCTCTCCATACCCGTGCTGATACTCCTGCCGCTCGGGGTGATGCTGCCGGCGCTGCGCAAGCTGCCGCGCACGGCCCCGGCGCCGGACGGCGGCCTCCGGCAGATCCTGGGCAGCCGCCGCTGCCGGCTGGCGCTGGCCGTCGCGGTGGGCGCGTCGCTGCTGCAGTACGCGGGCCAGCACCCGAGCTGGATCGCGCTGCTGCCGGCCGCCGTCGGGCTGGCGCTGCTGGCCCCGGCGATCGTGCGGCTGCTGCCGCGCGGCACGTTCCGGGCCGGCCGCGGACTGCCGACGGTGGTGCTGATGCGCGGCCTGGCCGCCGGGGCGCTGGTCGCCGCCGAGAGCTTCATCCCGCTGCTGCTGGTCACCCAGCGCGGGCTGTCCGCCACCCTCGCCGGCCTCTCCCTCACCGGAGGCGGTCTGACCTGGGCGCTCGGCTCGTACGTGCAGAGCCGCCCGGGTCTGGACGCCCACCGCGAGCGGCTGATGGGCCTGGGGATGGCCCTGTTGGCCACGGCGATCGTGCTGGTGCCGCTGGTGCTGATCGACGGGGTGCCGGTCTGGACGGTGGCCGCGGCGTGGACGATAGGCGGGTTCGGCATGGGGCTGAACATCTCCAGCGGTGGCGTGCTGCTGCTCAAGCTCTCCCGGCCGGAGGAGGCCGGCAGCAACTCCGCCTCGCTGCAGATGTCCGACGCGCTGGGCAACGTGACCTTCGTCGGTGTCAGCGGGGTGCTGTTCGTGGCCTTCGGCGGGGGCTCGATCGCCGCGGCCGGCGCCGCGCCGGGCGGTCCCGCGGGCGCCGCGGTGAGCCATCCCGCCGCCTTCCTGGCCGTCTTCGCGGCGATGGCGGCGGTGGCGGCGGCCGGTGCGCTCCTCTCCGCCCGGCTGCGCCCGAAGACCGGCCGGGCCGGGGGCCGGTGACTGCCCGGCGGGCCGGTGTGAGCTGGCTCCCACCCCGTCGCGGGAGCCGCCGTTCCGCGCCGGGCGGGCCGGGGGGCACCGGTAGGCTGACGCGGTTGCCGATCGCCGACCTCAGCCGACGGAGACCGTGACTACCACCAGCGCCACCAACAGTCATCACCTGTCCCCGGCCTTCCCGGGGCGGGCCCCGTGGGGTACCGCGAACAAGCTGCGTGCCTGGCAGCAGGCGGCCATGGACCGGTACCTCCAGACCCAGCCCAGGGACTTCCTCGCCGTGGCCACGCCCGGCGCCGGCAAGACCACCTTCGCGCTCACCCTCGCCTCGTGGCTGCTGCACCACCACGTCGTGCAGCAGGTCACGGTGGTCGCGCCGACCGAGCACCTGAAGAAGCAGTGGGCGGAGGCCGCGGCCCGGATCGGCATCAAGCTCGACCCGGAGTACAGTGCCGGCCCGCTGGGCCGCGAGTACCACGGAATCGCGATCACCTACGCCGGTGTCGGGGTCCGCCCGATGCTGCACCGCAACCGCATCGAGCAGCGCAAAACCCTGGTGATCCTGGACGAGATCCACCACGCCGGCGACTCCAAGTCGTGGGGCGAGGCGTGCCTGGAGGCGTTCGAGCCGGCGACCCGGCGGCTGGCGCTGACCGGCACCCCGTTCCGCTCCGACACCAACCCGATCCCGTTCGTCTCGTACGAGGAGGGCAACGACGGGATCCGCCGGTCGTCCGCGGACTACACCTACGGCTACGGCAACGCCCTCGCCGACGGCGTCGTCCGCCCGGTGATCTTCCTCTCCTACAGCGGCAACATGCGCTGGCGCACCAAGGCCGGCGACGAGATCGCGGCCCGGCTCGGCGAGCCGATGACCAAGGACGCCGTCTCGCAGGCGTGGCGCACCGCGCTGGACCCGCGCGGCGAGTGGATGCCGAACGTGCTGCGGGCCGCCGACCGGCGGCTGACCGAGGTCCGCAAGGGCATCCCGGACGCCGGTGCGCTGGTCATCGCCTCCGACCAGGAGCAGGCCCGGGCGTACGCCAAGCTGATCCGGGAGATCACCGGCGAGGGCGCGACCCTGGTGCTGTCCGACGACGCGGGCGCCTCGCAGCGGATCGACGACTTCGCGCACTCCGACGACCGCTGGATGGTCGCGGTCCGGATGGTGTCCGAGGGCGTGGACGTGCCCCGGCTGGCGGTCGGGGTGTACGCCACCACGATCTCCACCCCGCTGTTCTTCGCGCAGGCCGTCGGCCGCTTCGTGCGGTCCCGCAGGCGAGGCGAGACCGCGTCGGTCTTCCTGCCCACCGTCCCGATGCTGCTCGGCTTCGCCAACGAGATGGAGGTCGAGCGCGACCACGTCCTCGACAAGCCGAAGAAGGACGGTGAGGAGGACCCGTACGCCGAGTCCGAGAAGGAGCTGGACGAGGCGAACAAGCAGCAGGACGAGGACACCGGAGAGCAGGAGCAGTTCTCCTTCGAGGCGCTGGAGTCGGAGGCGGTCTTCGACCGGGTCCTCTACGACGGCGCCGAGTTCGGCATGCAGGCGCACGCGGGCAGCGAGGAGGAGCAGGACTACCTCGGCATCCCCGGGCTGCTGGAGCCCGACCAGGTGCAGCTGCTGCTGCAGAAGCGGCAGGCCCGGCAGATAGCGCACAGCCGGAAGAAGCCGGACAGCGAGGCGGACCTGCTGGAGATCCCGGCCGAGCGGCGGCCGGTGGTCACGCACAAGGAGCTGCTGGAGCTCCGCAAGCAGCTCAACACGCTGGTCGGCGCCTACGTCCACCAGAGCGGCAAACCGCACGGGGTGATCCACACCGAGCTGCGCCGGGTGTGCGGCGGCCCGCCGAGCGCGGAGGCCACGGCCGGGCAGCTCAACGAGCGCATCCGGAAGGTGCGGGAGTGGGCGACGCGGATGCGCTGAGCGCAGCCGGGGAGGCCCGGTGCGGGTTCGGTGGGGGAACGGTGCGGGTGCGTGGCGCGGGCCCGGTCGGCCGGCTCGCGGGGCACACTGCCACCCCGCAGCGGGGTGGCGCATCCTGGTGCCTCCGGGGGCGGCCCACGGTGCGGACGAGCCCGGATATTCCGGGCGACCGCGCCCGGATTCTGGACGGACTCTTCCGCTGACCGGAGTGGCTCGCTACTGTCCCGGTCACGCACACGCCCCGTGGCAGCGCCGCCGCGGAGCGCAGCCGGTGCACAGCGGCCGGCGGCTCCAGGGCGCTGTTTCCGGGACGAACAGCGCTCCGCGTACGGACGCCGCCACTCACTCCAGGAGGGGCGTCGTGACCGCAGAGACCTCCCAGACGCTCGACCGAGGACTGCGCGTCCTCAAACTGCTCGCCGACACCGACCACGGGCTGACCGTCACCGAGCTGTCGCAGAAGCTCGGCGTCAACCGCACCGTGGTCTACCGCCTGCTGGCCACGCTGGAGCAGCACGCCCTGGTGCGCCGGGACGCCGGCGGCCGGGCCCGGGTCGGGCTGGGCGTGCTGCGCCTGGGCCGCCAGGTCCACCCGCTGGTCAGAGAGGCCGCACTGCCGGCGCTGCGGTCGCTCGCCGAGGACGTCGGCGCCACCGCGCACCTCACCCTCGTCGACGGCACCGAGGCGCTGGCGGTCGCGGTCGTCGAGCCGACCTGGACCGACTACCACGTCGCCTACCGCGCCGGGTTCCGCCACCCGCTGGACCGCGGGGCCGCCGGCCGGGCCATCCTCAAGGCCCGCCAGGGCCGCCTCCACGACGGTGGACTCGCCCTGACGCACGGGGAGTTGGAGGCCGGCGCCAGCGGTGCCGCGGCGCCGCTGCTCGGGGTCAGCGGCATAGAGGGCAGCGTGGGCGTGGTGCTGCTGGCGGACGACGTCGGGGCGCGGATCGGGCCGCGGGTGGTGGACGCGGCCCGGGAGGTCTCCGAGGCGCTGCGCTGAACCGGCGGCGCCACGCCGGACCGGCGCAGCGCAGGCGGCCCGTGTGGGGACCCTGTGGCGCTGCCGTGTGCCCAGGGCGCCGCACGGGGCGGACGGGGCGGGGGTCATTTAGGGTGGCGGGGTGTCTTCACGCGCCCGTGCCCTGCTGGTCTGCACCGCCCTCGTCCTCGCCGTCCTCGTGACCGCGGCCCTGGCGCCGCTGCCGTACTCGGTCGCCTATCCGGGCGTCACCGCCAACGTCCTCGGCGACGACAAGGGCAAGCCGGTGATCACCATCTCCGGCGCCCCCACCCGCGACACCAGCGGGCAGCTGCGGATGACCTCCATCACCGCCACCGGACCGGACGCCTCCGTCCACCTGCCGGACATCGTCCGGGCGTGGTTCCGCACCGACGAGGCGGTGATGCCGCGCGACTCGGTCTACCCGGTGGGCAACAACACCGAGGAGATCGCCGAGCACAACGCCGAGCAGATGAAGCAGTCGCAGGACAGCGCCACCCGGGCCGCGCTGAGCCGGCTGGGCAAGTCCCCCAAGGACGTCAAGGTCACCCTGAGCCTGGCGGACATCGGCGGGCCCAGCGCGGGCCTGCTGTTCGCGCTGGGCATCGTCGACAAGCTCGACGGCGACGGCGCCGGGCACGACCTCACCGGCGGCCGGACCGTCTCGGGGACCGGCACCATCGACGCCGACGGCACGGTCGGCGCGGTCGGCGGGGTGGCCCTGAAGACCCAGGCCGCGCGCCGCGACGGGGCGACGGTCTTCCTCGTGCCGCGCGCGGAGTGCACGGACGCCCGCGCCGAACTCCCCGCCGGGATGCGGCTGATCCCCGTCACCACCCTGGACGGCGCGGTGGACGCCCTCAAGGCCCTCAACTCCGGTGCGAAGGTGCCCAGTTGCACCGGCTGAGCCGAGGGCCCGAGGGCGGCCGGCGCCGCGCTCAGACGGTGGCGATGGTCTCCTGGTCGGCGTAGCGGAAGCCGTCCTCGTCGAAGTAGAAGACGGTGATCTTCACCTCGTCGCCCTTGGCGAAGCTGCCGAAGCCCGGCTTGAGCTTCACCTGCGCGACGTGGTCGGCGTAGTCGCAGACGAGCTTGTCGCCCTTGATCGTGCCGGCGCCGGTCTTCGCCAGCTTCGAGGAGGTGAGCTGCTCGGCGTTGGCGACCAGCTCGTGGTGCATGCCGGGGTCGCAGGAGTACGTGACGTTCACCTTCAGACCCGGTGCGGCCAGCGCGACCTTGTCGATGTGGATCAGGTTGGCCTTGGCCGAGGCCATCGGCGCGGTGGCCAGGACGCCGGCCCCGGCCAGGGCGACGACGGTGGCGGCACCGGCGACACCGCGCCGGACACGGGAAGCCTTCATGGAGTTTTCTGCCCTTTCCCCCTGCCGCGGCCACCCTTACGACGACTGCGACACTTGTTCGTTTTCGAGTGGCGCAACCATACGTGATCTTGCGGGGATCCGGGCCCTTTTCCCCACACTCGCCCCACCGGGCGCGGGCCTCAGCCGCCGCCCTCCTTGATGAACCCCTCCCTCAGCAGCCACTCCTTGGCGACCTGGTGCGGGTCCTGGCCCTTGACGTCCACCTCGGCGTTGAGCTTCTGGGCGACGGCGTTGTCCAGGGCGGCGGTGACCGGGGCCAGGACCTCGGCGATCTGCGGATGGCGCGCGATGCTGCGGGCGTTGATCTCCGGTGCGGCGTTGTAGTTGGGGAAGAAGTGCCGGTCGTCCGCCAGCACCGTCAGCCCCATCGCCTTGATCCGGCCGTCGGTGGTGAACACCTCGCCGAAGGTGCAGGACGCCCCCTTCGCCGTCTCGGTGTAGACCACGCCGCCGGTCATCCGCCGGACGTTGCCCGACGGGACGCTCATCCCGTACGCCCTGGCCATGCCGGGCAGGCCGTCGTTGCGGGTGGCGAACTCGTTCTCCACGCACAGGGTGACCGCGCCGGGGTCCTTCTTCAGCAGCGCGGCGACGTCGGAGAGGGTGCGCACCCGGTACTTCCTCTCGTTGGCGGCGTTCAGCGCCAGCGCGTAGGTGTTGTTCAGCCGGGACTGCGGCAGCCAGACGATGCCGTTGCGGCGGTCGGCGTCCCGCACCGCCGCCCACTGCCGCCGCGGGTCCGGGATCGGCTCGACGTGCCCGAGGTGGGTGATCCAGCCGGTGCCGGTGTACTCGTACATCCCGTCGGCGGTGCCGGTGCGGACCGCCTCCCGGGCGCCGATGGTGCCCTGGATGTTGGTCTTGTCGATGACGGTGGCGCCGGCCGCCTTGAACACCAGCCCCATGATCTGGCCGAGGACGATGTTCTCGGTGAACTCCTTGGACGTGACGGTGAGATCGGCCCCCTTCAGCGGCAGTCCGCGGCCCACCGTCCCGGGCCGGACGTCGTCGGACATCGGGCTGCCGCTGACCAGCCCGCAGCCGCCGAGCAGCGCCGCGGCCAGCAGCACCGCGCCGGCCGCCGCGGGCCCGCCCCGGCGGCGCCCCCGCGCCCGCCCCCTCACGTCGCCACCTCCAACCCGCGCGGCCGCAGCAGCAGTTCGGCCAGCGAGGCCAGCCACTCCACCAGCAGCGCCAGCGCCACCGTCAGCACCGAGCCCAGGATCAGCACCGGCATCCGCTGGGTGATGATGCCCGCCGAGATCAGGTCGCCCAGCCCGCCGCCCCCGCCGAACGTCGCCAGCGTCGCGGTGCCCACGTTCAGCACCAGCGCGGTCCGCACCCCGGCCAGGATCAGCGGGACGGCCAGCGGGAGTTCGACCTTGGCCAGCACGCCCAGCGACGACATCCCGATCCCGCGGGCCGCCTCGGTCAGCGTCGGGTCGATGCCCCGCAGCCCGGCGAGGGTGTTGGCCAGCACCGGCAGCACGGCGTAGACGACCATGCCGACGATCGCCGAACGGGCCCCGATGCCCAGCCAGATGACCAGCAGCACCAGCAGGCCGAGCGCCGGGACCGCCTGCCCGAGGTTGGCGAGCGCCATCGCCGGCGGGGTGGCCCGGCGCAGCCGCGGCCGGGTCAGCGCGATGCCCAGCGGAATCGCGATCACCAGCACGAACACCGTGGACACACCGGTCAGTTCCAGGTGCTGGCGCAGCGCCAGCCACACCTTGCCGTGGTCCACCGCCTGGTGCGCGATGGAGTCCAGGCGGGCACCGCGGAACCACAGCCAGGTCGCCAGCAGCGCGGCGGTCAGGAACGCCGGCATGAACGTCCACTTCCGCCAGCTGATCCGGCGCTCGCCGGGCCCGACGGGCGCCGTCCTCGACGCCTCCTCCCGCTCCACCGTCCGTGCCGTCTCCGCGTCCCGTGGCGGCTCCGCCCCGCCCGCGGACGCGCCCGGCGTCACGCCCGGCCTCCCGCGCCGCCCTGGGGCCCGCCGGCGCCGTCCAGGCCCTCCTGGGCGAGCTGGGTCCGGTGGGCGCGCTGCGCCCGCAGCTGGTGCTGGTGCTCCAGGGCCTCCAGCCGGTCCTCCTCCAGCAGTTCGTGGACGTTGTTCATCAGCGTCTCCATGTCGACCACACCGGTGTACTCGCCGCGCCGGCCGGTGACCGCGACCCGGCCCGCGCTGTCGGTCAGCACCGCCTCCAGGGCGTCGCGCAGCGTCGCGTCCCTGGTCACTGTGTCGGTGACGAGCGTGCCGGCCCGGGCCAGCGACTGCTTGGCCCGCGAGAGGTCACCGCGGCGCAGCCACTTGTACGGGCGGTGGTGCCGGTCCAGCAGCAGCACCTCGTTGGTGCCGCCGTCCCGCACCAGGTCGAAGATCGACTGCAGCGGGTCGTCGAGCTGCGCGGTGGGGAAGTCGACCACCCCCACGTCCCGCACCCGGGTCAGGTTCAGCCGCTTCAGCGCCGCCCCGGCGCCCACGAAGCCGGAGACGAAGTCGTCCGCCGGGTTGGTGAGGATGGCCTCCGGGGTGTCGAACTGGGCGATGTGCGAGCGCTCGCGGAGCACCGCGATCCGGTCGCCCAGCTTGATCGCCTCGTCGAAGTCGTGGGTGACGAAGACGATGGTCTTGTGCAGCTCGTGCTGGAGCCGGATCAGCTCGTCCTGGAGGTGGTCGCGGGTGATCGGGTCGACGGCGCCGAACGGCTCGTCCATCAGCAGCACCGGCGGGTCGGCGGCGAGCGCCCGGGCCACCCCGACCCGCTGCTGCTGGCCGCCGGAGAGCTGCCGCGGATAGCGGTGGTGGAACTCGCCCGGGTCCAGCCCGACCAGGTCGAGCATCTCTTCCACGCGCTCCTTGGTCCGCGCCTTGGACCAGCCGGTCATCCGCGGCACCAGCGCGATGTTCTGCGCCACCGTCATGTGCGGGAAGAGCCCGGACGCCTGGATGGCGTAGCCGACCTTGCGGCGCAGCCGGACCGGGTCGATCGCGGTGACGTCCTCGTCGCCGATCCGGATCCGCCCCGAGGTCGGCTCGATCAGCCGGTTGATCATCTTGAGCGTGGTGGACTTGCCGCAGCCGGACGGCCCGACGAACACCACCGTCTCGCCGGCCCCGATCTCCATGCTGACGTCGTCCACGGCCGGGGCGGGGCTGCCGGGGTAGACCTTCGTCAGGTGTTCCAGCCGGATGGCGGCGCCCGTCGAGCCGGGCGGGCGCGCGGCCCGCTCCGTGGCGGCTGGGTTGCTCCCGTTGTTCCCGTTGTTCCCGTTGCTCCCGTTCGGCTCAGGCACGGATCCCCCTGGGAATGGTCAGGCGTCCGATCAGGACGTAGGCGGCGTCGAAGAGGAGGGCCAGGACGGCGATCCCGAGCGTGCCGGCGAGCACCTGGTTGAGCGAGTTGGCGCTGCCCAGGGAGGCGATCCCGCGGAAGATCTCGTTGCCCAGGCCGGGGCCCGAGGCGAAGGCGGCGACGGCCGCGATGCCCATCAGCATCTGCGTGGCGACCCGGATACCGGTGAGGATCGGCGGCCAGGCCAGCGGGAGTTCGACCCGCAGCAGCCGGGCGGCCCGCGACATCCCGATGCCCTTGGCCGCGTCCACCAGCGCCGGGTCCACCCCGCGCAGCCCCACGATGGCGTTGCGCACCACCGGCAGCAGCCCGTACAGGGTCAGCGCCACGACGGTCGGTGCGACGCCCAGGCCGACGATCGGGATCAGCAGGCCGATCAGGGCCAGCGACGGGATGGTCAGGATCGTCGCGGTGGCCGTCGTCGCCAGCGCCCCGGCCCACTCGCTGCGGTAGGTGGCGACGCCGAGGACGACGCCCAGCACCGTCGCGATCACCATGCACTGGAAGACCGCGCTGGCGTGCTGGAACGTGTCCGTCAGCAGCTGGGTGTGCCGACTGCCGACGTACTCCCAGAAGTTCACCCGTCGCCTCCTCGGTCCGGCACCGCTCCCGGCCGCCCGGAGCGGACCGCGGCCCGCCGCCGTCAGCCTCCCGCGGCCTGCTTCACCAGCGGGATGATCCGGAGCGGAACCGGATTTTCCATGACGATCGCCGTCGATGCCCGCACAATGCCATCAAAGCCCACGACCAGGTCGATAACCCGCTGGAGATCGGCGTTCGACCGCGCGACGAGCCTGCAGAGCATGTCCCCGTGTCCGGTCGTTGTATGCAGCTCCAGCACTTCCGGTACGGACGCCAAGTGGGCCCGTACGTCGCTGCCTTGGCCCTGTTTGATCTCCAGGGTCGCGAACGCGGTCACCGGATAGCCCAGCGCCGCCGGGTCCACGTCCGGCCCGAACCCCCTGATCACGCCATTCGACTGAAGCCGGTCGAGCCGCGCCTGGACCGTCCCGCGGGCCACCCCCAGCCGGCGGGACGCCTCCAGCACGCCGATCCGCGGTTCCCGGGCGAGCAGTTCCAGCAGCGCCCCGTCCAAATGATCGATCGCCACGGCCGCCACCTCCGATTCCGATGGTCATCATGTACAGATCGCCCGACCGGTCCGGCGGACTGCTGTACACAATGCCCAGCGATTGCACAAACTATTGCGCACCTTGTGGATCGGCGGGACTCTGCGGACATGGCAGAGACCACGATGCACACCCAGCCCACCACCCCCGCCACGGCCCGGCAGGCGGACCCCTTCCCGGTCAAGGGGATGGACGCGGTCGTCTTCGCCGTCGGCAACGCCAAGCAGGCCGCGCACTACTACGCCACCGCCTTCGGCATGCGGCGCGTGGCCTACCAGGGCCCGGAGACCGGCAGCCGCGAGACGGCCAGTTACGTCCTGGAGTCCGGCGGTGCCCGTTTCGTCTTCACCTCGGTGGTCAAGCCGACCACCGAGTGGGGCCGCTTCCTCGCCGACCACGTGGCCGCGCACGGCGACGGCGTCGTCGACCTGGCCATCGAGGTGCCGGACGCCCGCGCGGCGTACGCCTACGCCGTCGAGCACGGTGCCACCGGCCTCACGGAGCCCTACGAGACCAAGGACGAGCACGGCACGGTCGTGCGCGCCGCCATCGCCACCTACGGCCAGACCCGGCACACCCTGGTGGAGCGCGCCGGCTACGACGGCCCCTACCTGCCGGGCTTCGTCGCCGCCCAGCCGCTGGTCGCCCCTCCGGCGAAACGTTTCTTCCAGGCGATCGACCACTGCGTCGGCAACGTCGAGCTCGGCAAGATGGACGAGTGGGTGGCCTTCTACAACAAGGTCATGGGCTTCACCAACATGAAGGAGTTCGTCGGCGACGACATCGCCACCGAGTACTCGGCGCTGATGTCCAAGGTCGTCGCGGACGGCACCAAGAAGGTGAAGTTCCCGCTCAACGAGCCGGCCGTGGCCAAGAAGAAGTCCCAGATCGACGAGTACCTGGAGTTCTACGGCGGCCCCGGCGTCCAGCACATCGCGCTGGCCACCAACGACATCGTCGCGTCCGTGCGCCAGATGCGCGCCGCCGGCGTCGAGTTCCTCGACGTCCCCGACACCTACTACGACACCCTCGGCGAGTGGGTCGGCGAGACCCGTGTCCCCCTCGACGAGCTGCGCGAGCTGAAGATCCTCGCCGACCGCGACGAGGACGGCTACCTGCTCCAGATCTTCACCAAGCCGGTCCAGGACCGCCCGACCGTCTTCTTCGAGATGATCGAGCGGCACGGCTCCCTCGGCTTCGGCAAGGGCAACTTCAAGGCCCTCTTCGAGGCCATCGAGCGCGAACAGGACCGCCGCGGCAACCTCTGAGCGCCCGCCCGTCACCCGACCTCCGCCCCCAGATGACAGGCGCTGCGCGCCGGCTGCTCGTCGGGCCACTCCGTGGGCCGTACACGATCTTCCGTGTACGGCCCACGGGTGCGAGTCTGAGGGCATGGACCTCATCGAACGCCTGAGCGCCGGGCTCCCGGCGGAAGCGCTGCTCACCGACCCCGACGTCACCGGCTCCTACGCCCGGGACATGGCCAACTTCTGCGCCGCCGGCGCCCCCGCGGTGGTCGTCCTGCCGCGCACCGTCGAGCAGGTCCAGCACGTGTTGCGGACGGCCACCGAGCTGCGCGTCCCGGTCGTCCCGCAGGGCGCCCGCACCGGCGTCTCGGGCGCCGCCAACGCCACCGACGGCTGCATCGTCCTGTCGCTCGTCAAAATGGACCGCATCCTGGAGATCAACCCCGTCGACCGGATCGCGGTGGTCGAACCGGGCGTCGTCAACGCCGTCCTCTCCCGCGCCGTCAACGAGCACGGCCTCTACTACCCGCCGGACCCGTCCAGTTGGGAGACGTGCACCATCGGCGGCAACATCGGCACCGCCGCCGGCGGCCTGTGCTGCGTGAAGTACGGCGTCACCGCCGAGTACGTGCTCGGCCTGGAGGTCGTCCTCGCCGACGGCCGGCTGATCACCACCGGCCGCCGCACCGCCAAGGGCGTCGCCGGCTACGACCTCACCCGCCTCTTCGTCGGCTCCGAGGGCAGCCTCGGCGTCGTCGTCCGCGCCACCCTGGCCCTGAAGCCCGCGCCGCCCCGACAGCTCGCCATGGTGGCCGAGTTCGACTCGGTGACGGCGGCCGGCGACGCGGTCTGCCGGATCATGGCCGACGGTCACACCCCCTCCCTCCTCGAACTCATGGACCGCACCAGCATCCGCGCGGTCAACGCCATGGCCCAGATGGGCCTGCCGGAGACCACCGAGGTGCTGCTGCTGGCCGCCTTCGACACCCCCGACGCGGTGGCCGACCTGGCCGCGGTCGGCGCGCTGTGCGAGGCGGCCGGCGCCACCCAGGTCGTCCCCGCCGACGACGCCGCCGAGTCCGAACTCCTCCTCCAGGCGCGGCGGTTGGCCTTCACCGCCCTGGAGCGGATCAAGCCCGCGATGCTCATCGACGACGTCTGCGTGCCCCGTTCGCAGCTCGCCACGATGCTGGCGGGCACCGCCGCCATCGCCGAGAAGCACGACCTCACCATCGGCGTCTGCGCACACGCCGGCGACGGCAACACCCATCCGCTGGTCTGCTTCGACCCGGCCGACCCGGACGAGGAGCGGCGCGCCCGCGAGTCCTTCGACGAGATCATGGCCCTCGGCCTCCGCCTCGGCGGCACCATCACCGGCGAACACGGCGTCGGCGTCCTGAAGAAGGACTGGCTGGCCCGCGAACTCGGCCCCGACGGCGTGGCCCTGCACCGCGGCATCAAGCAGGTCTTCGACCCGCTGGGAATCCTCAACCCGGGGAAGCTGTTCTGAGACCCGGAAACGGACCGGGGCCCCGGGAAGCCGCCCCCGCCCGGGCAGGCCGACCGCCCTCGCGCGACCGGCCGTTGTCAGTGCCGGGGGCTATAAGTGGTGACCATGACCACAACTCCCATGCCCCCGGCACCGCTGCACTGGAAACTCGTCGTCGACGCCCACGACCCGCATGCCCAGGCCGACTTCTGGGCGGGCGCGCTCCGTTACGAGGTCGAGGACCACAGTGCCCTCATCGGCAAGCTTCTCGGCCTCGGTGCCGTGGCGCCGGAGATCCTCGTCGGCCACCACGACCGGCGCGCCTGGCGGGACGCGGCGGCGGTCCGGCACCCCGACGACCCGTACGACCCGGAGAGCGGCACGGGACTCGGGCGGCGGCTGCTCTTCAACCGCATACCGCGAGCGGAGGCCAAGGCGGGAAAGAACCGGCTGCACATCGATCTGCACGGCCCCGCGGGGCGGCGGGACGAGGAGGTGGCACGGCTCTGCGCCCTCGGCGCCCGAGTCCGGCGGGAGGTCAGGGAACCGGCCGGCGCGTGGGTGGTCATGACGGACCCGGAGGGGAATGAGTTCTGCCTCCATTAGGTGGGGTGGGTGGGGTAGGTGGGGTAGATGGGGTGAGTTCCGTCTGCATCAGGGCGTGTCCAGGGTGTCGGGGGCACGATGGCGGTCCCGTGCCCCTCAGCCGTATGCCTCCAGTGCGTCCCGGAGGTGTGACTCGGGGCCGTTCAGGAGCAGGGCGCGCAGGCTCCCGGGCGGGTCGCAGAGGTGGATGTACTCCTCGTCGTCATGGTCCTCCTCATGGTCCTCCCCGTCCCCGTCCCCGTACGTGTCCTCGTCCGGGGTGGGGCGGGGGGCCTGGACCATGGGGACGTCGTAGGGGTTGTCGGGGTCCTCGGGGGGCTGTGGGCGGCAGCGCCAGACGGCGCCGCACGTTCTGACCTGGACCTCGCCGAAGTACCAGGCGGCGCCGGTCAGGAACGGCTCGTCCTTCGCGGCGACCATCTCCTCGTAGGTGGTGAAGCGGGCGCGCACCAGGGCTTCGAGGCGGTCGAGGGAGGCGGGGGAGAAGTCCCAGGCCGCGGCGGTGCCGCCGGCGGCCTCGGCCCAGGCGGGGAAGGCGTCCCGCCGTTCGGCGAGCCAGGTGCTGAGCCGGTGGTTGTCGAACCAGTCCGGGCCCTGGAGGTCGTCGGCCTCGGTCAGTTCCGCCGACTCCGCGGCCGTGAGCGGCGGGAGGGCCGGCGGAGTCAGGTGTTCCGGACGGGCCTGCGGCCACAGTTGCTCGGGCCAGGTCACGCGCTCGGCGACGGCTGCGCGGTGGGGGAGGGGGGCCGGGAAGCGGTCCACGATCTCGCGCAGGTCCTTGCCGGCGACCGCCTCGCGCAGCATCGCCCAGGGGTGTGCGGCGTGGCCGTCGTAGCGCAGCCGCTGGCTGACGAAGACGCTGCCCGTCCAGTAGTTGTCCGCCGCGTACCACGTGCCCGGCGGGGCGTCCGGGTTGACCTCGCGGTACTGCCACAGGGCGCCCTTGTTGTGGACGACGTACTGGCCCACGTACCAGGCGGCCATGACCCAGAAGGGCTCGTCGGCGACGCGGTCGTAGTCCTCGACCGTGCGGAAGTGCTTGCGCAGCAGCGCCTCCATGGCGTCCAGGGAGGCCGGGGTGAAGAGCCAGCGGTCGCGGCCGCCGGCCTGCTCCGCCCACCAGCGGAGGTAGTCGATCATGCGGTCGTTCCGCCAGCGCTCCGGGGCGCGGCAGTCCGTGTGGACCGCCCCGGCGTGCACCCACGGTGTGCGGACCTGCTGCGGCCACCACTCCGGATGCTCCCGCTGACGGTCCCGGACCGCCTTGCGCAGCAGGCGCGCCGCCGTGGCGAGGACCCGGCCGGACGCCTCGCGCAGCGCCTGCCCCACGACGAGCAGTGGCACGACCGGTGCGCAGCCGAGGGCCGGATCGGGGCGGACGACGGGCAGGCCGTCGGTGCCCGCGGCCGCGTCCCAGTCCCAGCGGCCGCCCGCCTCCTGGAGCAGGGTCTCGCCCAGATAGGCGGCCGCGGCCTCGATGTGGAGCGGGGTGGCGTCGTCGCCGTCGTCGACGGCGCCGAAGGCGAGCAGTGCCTCCTCCACCTCCGGCAGTGAACGGGCGCTGTATTCGTGCTCCCAGTCCTCGTGGACGAACTGCTCGTGGAAGAGGGTCATGAGGTCGTGCAGGCGCTCGATCCAGAGGTAGAGCCGGTGGGCGGGCGAGCCCTCCGGGGCGTGCCGGCCGGCCAGGTAGGCGTCGCCCGTCACCGTGCCGACGTCACCCGCCCCCGTCCCCGTGCCGGCGTCGTCCGGTGCGGTGCCGGCCCCGTCCGGTATGAGGTCGTCCATGTGGTCGTCCATACGGTCGTCCATTGCGTTCCCCCGTGCAGTCGGTGATCGGAACCGACCCTAGACGAGTGAGTCCGACCCTTGCGGGCCGGGCAAGTTCCTTGGCTTTCAAGGGAGTCGGGGCGGCGGAGCGACCGGGCGGCGGGGCGTGGCCCTTGCCCGGGTCACCGGGCTCACTCCTCTAGGATTTCTGGCATGGACACCTACTCCGCGATCGCCGTCTTCGTGCTGGCCGTAGCCGTGCTCGCCTCCGCCACCGACCGCCGTACGAAGCCGCTGGAGCGGCGGCTGGCGCGGCTGGAGCGGAAGGTGGACGTGGTCATGGCCCACCTCGGGGTGGAGGAGGAGGTGGACCCGCGGATGGCGGAGGTCGACGCGCTGCTGGCGCAGGACAAGAAGATCGCGGCGATCAAGCTCTACCGCGAGGTGACCGGCGCCGGGCTCGCGGAGGCCAAGGAGGCGGTCGAACGCCGGATGCGCTGAGCCCGCGCCGGGAAGAGGATGTCGGTGAGGGTCCCGGGGACCCGGCCCACCCCATGCCCAGCAGGGAGCGAGCGCCGATGTCAGCGAACCGAGCGAGCGAAGCGACGGCAGCGGCCGGCGGCCCGCAGGCGGCCGGCGGCGGGACGGGCGACGGCGACCGGGCCGCCGCCGACACCTACGACGTCATCGTGCTGGGCGGCGGGCCGACCGGCGAGAACCTCGCCGACCGGGTGCACGCCGCCGGTCTGAGCGCGGTACTGGTGGAGCACGAACTCGTCGGCGGCGAGTGCTCCTACTGGGCCTGCATGCCCAGCAAGGCGCTGCTGCGTCCGGTCACCGCCCGCTCCGAGGCGCGCCGGGTGCCGGGGCTGAAGGACGCGGCGGCCGGACCGCTGGACGCGCCCGCCGTCCTCGCCCACCGCGACGCCTTCGCCTCCTACTGGAAGGACGACGGGCAGGTCCGCTGGCTGGACTCGGCCGGCATCGACCTCGTCCGCGGCCGGGGGCGGCTGGTCGGGCCGCGGCGGGTGGCCGTCGACGGCGGGCGGACGCTCCTCGCCCGGCACGCGGTCGCGGTCTGCACCGGCAGCCGGCCGGTGCTGCCGGACGTCCCCGGGCTGGCCGAGGCCGGGCCGTGGACCAGCCGGGACGCCACCAGCGCCAAGTCCGTGCCGGGCCGGCTGGTGATCGTCGGCGGCGGGGTGGTGGGCGTCGAGATGGCGACCGCCTGGCGGGCGCTGGGCGCCGCGGTGACGCTCCTGGTGCGCGGCGACGGGCTGCTGCCCCGTATGGAGCCGTTCGCCGGGCAGTTGGTCGCCGAGTCGCTGGCCGAGGCGGGGGTGACCCTGCGGACCGGCGTGGAGGTGCGCGAGGTACGCCGGGAGGCACCTGGCCGGCCGCTCACCGTCCATCTCGACACCGGGGACGCGCTCATCGCCGACGAGCTGCTGATCGCGACCGGCCGGGCCCCGCGCACCGAGGATCTGGGGCTGGAGACCGTCGGCCTGACGCCGGGCGGCTGGCTGGACGTGGACGAGACCCTGCGGGTCACCGGCGTGCCCGGCGGCTGGCTCTACGGCGCCGGCGACGTCAACCACCGGGCCCTTCTGACCCACCAGGGCAAGTACCAGGCCCGGATCGCCGGCGCCGCGATCGCCGCCCGGGCCCGCGGAGTGCCGATCCTGGAGACCGACCGCTGGGGCGCGCACAGCGCCAGCGCGGACCGGCACGCCGTCCCCCAGGTCGTCTTCAGCGACCCCGAGGCCGCCGCGGTGGGCCTGAGCGCCGCCGAGGCCGAGCGCGCCGGGTACCGGATCCGCGTCGTCGACCACGACCTGGGCGCGGTGGCCGGTGCGTCGCTGTACGCCGACGGCTACCGCGGCCGCGCCCGGATGGTCGTCGACCTGGACCGCGAGGTGCTGCTGGGTGCCACCTTCGTCGGGCCGGGCGTCGGCGAGCTGCTGCACTCGGCCACCGTCGCGGTGGCCGGCGAGGTCCCGATCGAGCGCCTCTGGCACGCGGTCCCTGCCTACCCGACGATCAGCGAGATCTGGCTGCGGCTGCTGGAGACGTACCGCGGCGACTGAACGGGGACCGGGCCCTGTCCCGCCGCCGCGGCGGTCCCCCTCCGGCCGGCCGGCGCGCCGGGGGCGGCGCGGCGCCACCGTCACGCCCCTGGCTCGACCTCGTCCGCCGGCCAGGGGCCGTCCGCCCCGGCGTCGTCCCGGGAGGCCAGCGCGAGCAGCGCGCTCAGCCCTTTGTCGAGGCCGAGGTGCGGGCCCTCCGAGCCCGGCGGCACGATCCGCAGGGTGCGCTCCAGCCAGGCCGACACCGCGGCGGCCGGCGCCTCCAGCAGCGCGTCGCCGTCCGGCGAGGACAGCGCGATGCAGACCAGGCTGCGGCCGTCCGGCTTCGTCGGCCAGACCCGCACATCGCCCTCGCCGCACGGCCGGAACACGCCCTCGACGAGCAGTTCGCGGGCGAACGTCCAGTGGACGGGGGAGTCCGACCCGACGTGGAAGGTGACGTGGACGGCATACGGGTCGTCCGTCCGGTAGATCAGCCGGGCCGGCACCGGAATGCTTCGCTCCGGCGACAGGACCATGTTCAGTTCCAGTTCGCGTTCCACCACGGTGTGCATCTCTGTCCGCCTCTCTCCGGCTCCCTGCGCGGGCCCCGTGCGCGGACCCGCACCGGGAGAGAGCGGCCTGCGGCCGGACTCTTACACGACTTCGGCGAAGTTTTTTCCCGGGAGTCTCCTGTGGTTCCCGGGGCAGGGGAAGAACACGGTTGCGACCCGGGGTCCGATGGATGTGGACGCCGCGTTGCGGCAGACTGCACCCCGACACCCACCAGGCCGAGAACAGATACGGGACTTCGGACATGAGCGCCCCTACCTCAGGATCCGCCGGCGGCAGCCCCACGCCAGGCTTCTACCCGGACCCGTCCATCCCCGGCTACATCCGGTACTGGAACGGTGCCGCATGGGTGCCGGGCACCAGCCGCCCGGCCCCCGCCGCGGGCGAGCCGATGCCGGCGCCGCCGCCCGGCACGGGCCCGGCGCCCGCCGCCGTCGACGAGACCGGCCCGGTCTTCCTGGACGAGGCCGACCCGTCCGGCGCCGCGAACGCGGTCGTGCGCCCGCACGACGACGCCGAGGCCCCCGGCACGGGCGGGGGCGCCCAGGCGGGCCCGGAGGAGGCGTCCGGCTGGCACGCCGACGCCGCCCGGCAGTCCGGCTTCGGCGAGGACGGCCGGGTCTCCTGGGGCGCGCCCGGCCAGCCCCCCGCCGGCACGCCGTCCGGCGGTGCCTCCTGGGGCACGCTCCCGCCGCAGCGCACCGCGGAGAGCGCCCCGGCCGCCTCCGGCGAGGCGCCCGGCGCCGCCCCGTCCGCGCCGGACGCCCCGGCCGACGGGACGGTCACGATCCGCGCCGTCAACCCCGGGGCCCGCCGCGGTTCCGGCGATCAGGGGACCACCGCGATCCGCGCGGTCCGGCCCGGCAACGCCCCCGCCGGCAACGCCCCTTCCGGGAATCCCGCCGGTAACGCGCCCGCCGCGGACCACGGCACCACCGCCTTCCGCGCGGTCCGGCCGGACGCGGCCGAGGACGGCCGCCCGCCCGCCCGGAACGAGACGATGGCCTTCCGGCTGCCGGCGGGCGAGCGGCCCGCGGCCGGCCCGGCCGGCGGCGCGCCGCAGTCCCTGCCCGCCACCGGGACGCCGGCCCAGCAGCCGCCCGCGCAGCAGCCGCCGGCCCCGCAGGCGGCCCGCCCGGCCCCGCCGCAGGCCGCGCAGCAGCCCTCGGCCGCCGCCCCGGCGCCCTCGCCCGCCTTCCCGGCGCAGGGCGGCGCCGCCGGCGACGACGACGGCGTCATCCCGTGGAAGCCGCCGACCGCCGACGTCTTCTTCGCCGCCGCGCAGGCCGCGCAGGGCCACCCGGCGCCGCTCGGCCGCCGGCTGGCCGCCCGGCTGATCGACACCGCGGCGCTGGCCCTGGTCACCCTCGCGGCGGCGCTGCCCCTGTGGCCCACGGTCACCGACCACCTCGACGCCAAGGTCGAGGCGGCCAAGCAGTCCGGCCGCCAGGTGACGGTGTATCTGGTCGACGGCACCACCGCCCCCGTCTTCCTGACGCTCCTGGCCGTCGTCCTGATCGGCGGCGGCCTCTACGAGGTGCTGCCGACCCTCAAATGGGGCCGCACGCTGGGCAAGAAGCTCTGCGGCCTGAGGGTGCTGGACATCGAGAGCCATGACACACCGGAGACCGCGCAGGCGGTCAAGCGCTGGCTGGTCTACGGCGTGCTCGGGCTCGCCGTGGTCGGGGTGGTCAACGCCCTGTGGTGCGTGTTCGACAAGCCGTGGCGGCAGTGCTGGCACGACAAGGCGGCCCGCACCTTCGTCGCCTCCGACGCGGCGTCCGACTGACCGTCACCCGGTCGTTCCCCGGGCCGTCACCCGCCCTGGCGGCCCGGGTACCCCGATCGGCCTCCGCCGGATGCGGCGCCCGTCCGCAAGCGGTCGACTCGGGCCATGAGTACCGACCAGCCCCCGCCCGGCCCCGGTGAACCGCCCGAGAACGACCCGTTCCAGAAGAGGCCGCCGCAGCCCCCGGCGGGCGGCACTCCGGACCCCGGCGCCCCACGCAACGGCTCCCCGCACGGCGCCGGCCCGAACGAGGGCACCGGCGCCCCGCCGCCCGGTGGCGCTCCGCCCCCTCCGCCCCCGGGCGCCGGCCCTCCGCCGTCCTACGGGGGCGGCCCCCACGGCGGCGGCCCGTACGGCGGGCCCCCGGCGGGCGGGCCCTACGGCTCCGGGGAGTACGGGGCCGACCCCCTGGCCGGGATGCCGCCGTTGGCCAACCGCGGCAAGCGGCTGCTGGCCCGGATCATCGACGCGATCATCATCGGCGTCCCGGTCACCCTGATCATGAACGCGATCGTCGGCTGGGTGGACTACTTCAGCACCAGCAGCGTGGAGACCAGCAAGCAGGCGACGGTGTCCGGCGTGGCGATGCTGGTGTACCTGATCTACGAGGGGGTGATGCTGACCACCCGCGGTCAGACGGTCGGCAAGATGGCGATGCGGATCCGGGTCGCGATGCTCGCCGACGGCTCGATCCCGACCCCACAGGCCGGCTGGACCCGGGCCGCGGTCTACACCCTGCCGGAGATCGTCCCGTGCTGCGGCTTCATCTTCTGGCTGGTCAACGTCCTGTGGTGCACCTGGGACAAGCCGTACCAGCAGTGCCTGCACGACAAGGCGGCCCGCACGGTGGTGGTCGCGACGGACTGACTCCGCTACGGGGGACGGCGGTTGCGATATATGACGTAGCGTCAGGAGTCGGGGCTCAGCGGGTGTGTTCGCCGACCCGGGCCCCGGCGTGCGGCCGCGGCAGGTGCCCGGCCGGGGGCGGCACGGCCCGCAGCGGGGCGGCGCCCTCGGGGGCCGCGGCACCCGCGCCGCCGCAGCGCACCACCCGTGACATCCCGGGCATGGGCACCGTCATGGCGACCAGCAGCCCGAGTCCGAGGCCGGCCAGGGCGATGACCGCGACCCCGATCCCGGTCTGCGTCTGCGAGAGCAGCAGCATCGCGAGGGTGGAGAGAAAGACCGTGGCCGAACCGTAGACGAGCTGGGTGGCGGTCGGACGAGGCATGGCGGAATCCGTCCTCGGGGGGTCGGCGGGGATGCGGGACGTTCGGCGGCGCGTCGCCGAACGAGCCTACGATTCCTTGTGCCCGGACGGAACGGAAGGTAAGCGTGACCTAACCCACCGTCCCGGAGCACGGGGGCGCACGGCACGGTTGCGGAGCGGTCCTGCGTGGTCGCCCCGGGCGGCATCCGGCCTGCTGGGTGCGGGGGCGCATGCCCGTCGGGCATATCTCACCGGGCGGCCGGTCGGGCCGCCGTACGATCCGGAAGCTGTGCGTCCGCTGTCCGATAGCTGTGAAAAGCAAGCCGGATAACGTACTTGGGCGTGCACACACACGTCAAGATCTGTCTTTTCTTCCCCACATCCGGTCGAATGCCCTCCAGCATCGGCCAGTTGAAGGGGAGGACTTCGCCAAGTGAGATACCACCGAAGACTGTTCGGAGCGGCCGCCCTGGCCACGGCAATCGCCGCCACCGGGGCGGCCGTTCTCTCGACCGGGGTGGCCGCGGCCGACGCCCCGTCGTCGGTCCCGCCCGTCGCGTCCGCCGTCCGCCACGACCCGGCCCCCGAGCGGGCCGACGCCCACGACCTCAAGGGCCCGTTCAGCGACCGCCAGCGGGCCCAGCGCACCGAGGCGCTCCAGCAGGTCATATCCGGCGACGCCGAGGCGACCGAGCGCGGTGGCTCCAAGGTCGTCAAGCTCGGCAAGGGCAAGTACGTCGAACTGGCCCGGGAGAAGACCGACAAGATCTTCACCATCCTCGTGGACTTCGGCGACAAGGTCGACGACACCACGATGTACGACCCGGACGGCGACGGTCCGCTGCCGCCGGTGAAGAAGTACGGCGGCACCCCCGGCCCGGCGCACAACCGGATAGCCAAGCCGGACCGCGCGAACGACAACAGCACGGCCTGGCAGGCGGATTACAACCGGCAGCACTACCAGGACCTCTACTTCTCGCACGACAAGAAGAAGGAGTCGCTGGCCAAGTACTACGAGAAGCAGTCCTCGGGCCGCTACTCCGTCAACGGCCAGGTCTCCGACTGGGTCCGGGTCCCGTGGAACGAGGCCCGCTACGGCTCCAACTACTGCGGCTCCACCAACTGCCCCAGCGCCTGGGACCTGATCCGCGACGCGGTCAACCAGTGGGTCACCGACCAGAAGGCCAAGGGCCGCACCGACGCCCAGATCAAGGCCGACCTGGCCCAGTACGACCAGTGGGACCGCAACGACTACAACCACAACGGCAACTTCAACGAGCCCGACGGCTATATCGACCACTTCCAGATCGTGCACGCCGGTGAGGACGAGTCGGCCGGCGGCGGCGCCCAGAAGACCGACGCCATCTGGGCGCACCGCTGGTACGCGTACGGCACCGACGCCGGCAAGACGGGCCCCGCGGGCAACAAGGCCGGCGGCACCCAGATCGGCGACACCGGCTTCTGGGTCGGCGACTACACCATGCAGCCCGAGAACGGCGGACTCGGCGTCTTCGCCCACGAGTACGGCCACGACCTGGGCCTGCCGGACGAGTACGACACCACCGGCAAGGGCGAATCCTCGGTCGACTTCTGGTCGTTGATGTCCGCCGGCTCCTGGCTCGGCCGCGGCAAGGGCGCCATCGGCGACCTGCCCGGCGACATGAGCGCCTGGGACAAGCTCCAGCTCGGCTGGCTCAACTACGCCACCGCCAAGGCCGCCACACCGTCCCGGCACACCCTCGGCGTCGCCGAGTACAACACCAGGAACAAGCAGGCACTCGTCGTCGACCTGCCCGCCAAGAAGGTCACCACCGAGATCGTCAAGCCCGCCGAGGGCGCCACGCAGTGGTGGAGCGGGATGGGCGACGACCTCTCCAACACCCTGACCCGGACCGTGGACCTCACCGGCAAGTCCCACGCCGCGCTCACCCTCAAGGGCTGGTGGGACACCGAGAAGGACTACGACTCCGTCTACACCGAGGTCTCCACCGACGGCGGTGCCAACTGGACGCCCCTGGACGGCACCGCGAACGGCGCGCCGCTGCCCCGCGACGCCTCCGGCAAGCCCGCGCTGACCGGTACCGTCACCGCCCCGCAGGACCTCGTCTTCCCGCTGGACGCCTACGCCGGCAAGAAGATCGGCTTGCGCTTCCGCTACCAGACCGACGGCGGCGTCGCCCAGAAGGGCTTCACCGCCGACGCCCTGACCCTCACCGCCGACGGCGCCCCGCTGTTCACCGACGACGCCGAGCACGGCGACAACGGCTGGACCAGCAAGGGCTTCACGCGGATCGGCTCGTCCTTCACCAAGGACTACCCGCAGTACTACCTCGCCGAGAACCGCCAGTACGTCTCCTACGACAAGACCCTCAAGTCCGGCCCGTACAACTTCGGTTGGAAGACCTCCCGGCCGGGCTGGGTGGAGCACTTCCCGTTCCAGAAGGGCGTGCTGATCTGGCTCTGGGACACCTCGCAGCGGGACAACAACGTCGGTGTGCACCCCGGCGTCGGGCGCATCCTCCCGGTCGACGCCCACCCGGCGGCCGAGCGCTGGGCCGACGGCACCCTGATGCGCAACCGCTTCCAGACCTACGACGCGACCTTCACCGGCGCCCGGACGGACGCCCTCACGCTCCACAAGGACGGCGCCGAGGTGAAGATCAAGTCGAAGCCCGGGGTCCGGGTCTTCGACGACCGGCACGGCGTCTACTACGACAAGGCGAACCCGACCGGCGGGGTGATCGTTCCTGACACCAACACCAAGATCGCGCTCACCAAGGAGGCCCGGGACGGCTCCACGGTGGTCCTCACGGTCGGCCCTGCGAGTAAGTAGAAAGTAAAAGTCGCAGGTCACAGCGTTGTCGGCCGCCGCCCCCTAGCGGGCGGCGGCCGATAGGCGTTTAGATGCGTCCTACAGTTCCTTGTTGACGCCGAGTCTCACGGGGGAGATATGACGAGGACCAGAGGCGGGTTCAGCAGGCTTCCCGGCGGAAGCGTGGTGGTCGCCCTCTCACTGCCCAGACCGGACCACGGACCGCTCTGCGGGCCCTACGACGGCGGCTGCCGCGTCCGGGTCCTGGTCCACGCGGTGAACCGCCAGCGCGCCCTGACCAGGCTGCGCAACCTCGGCCTGCGCGCCGTCTACCTGCGCGGCAACACCGAGCCGCCGACCCCGGACGAGATCACCGCGGTCCTCCACCACCCCGACGGCCTCGTCTGGCGCGAGGCCCCCGACGACGACACCGAATCCTGGCACCCGATACGCGCGCTCATGCGCCAGAAGGCCGGGCCGTCCGCACACTCCAGCCCGTCCGCGCACTCCAGCCCGTCCGGCGTGTGAGGACGAGCGGCCGCCAGGCCGCGATACGGGGCCCGCTCAGCCGCCGGCCACCACCGGCTTGCCGCTGAGCTCCGCCCCCGCCGCACGGAGCTCGGCAAGGGCCGCCTCGGTGGTCTCGGCCGCCACCCCGGCCGTGAGGTCCAGCAGGACCCGGACGCGCAGGCCCTCGGCCAGCGCGTCCAGCGCCGTGGCCCGCACGCAGTGATCCGTGGCGATCCCCACCACGTCGACCTCGGTGACCTCCCGCTCCCGCAGCCACCGCGCGAGCGGCGTGCCGTGCTCGTCGGTGCCCTCGAAGCCGCTGTACGCGGCCTCGTGGGCGCCCTTGGAGAAGACCGCGTCGATCGCTCCGGAGGCGATCGCCGGCGCGAAGTTCGGGTGGAAGCCGCTGCCCTCGGTGCCGGCCACGCAGTGCACGGGCCAGGAGGTGCGGTAGTCGGGGTGGTCGGAGAAGTGGTCGCCCGGGTCGACGTGGTGGTCGCGGGTGGCCACGACATGGCGGTAGCCGCTGCCGGCCGCGGCGCCCACCAGGTCGGTGACGGCCGCCGCGACGTCCGCGCCGCCCGCGACCGCGAGGCTGCCGCCCTCGCAGAAGTCGTTCTGTACGTCGACGACGATCAGTGCCCGGTGCATGGTGCGTGCCTTCCGGCTGGGTTCGAAGGGGGCGCGGGATCTGGGGTTTCGAAGGGGGCGCGAGGTCTGGTGTGACCGAGGGTAGCCACTGCGGGCGCGCCGCGGGAGGGGTGGGCACGGTTCCGCCGTACCCACCCACCCGCCGGCCGCCGGCCGCGCGGCTCAGACGAACTCGGTGGGCAGCACCGGCTCCCCACGGGACAGCTGGGTGGCCGACAGCGGCAGTCCGGCGCGGGCCGCGATGTGGCGGCTCCGGGCGGCGTCCAGCGGCTCCCGGGCCACCACCTTGCCGCCGCTGATCAGCGGCACCTGGAGGAGCCGGTCGGTCAGCCCGGCCGGCACCGGGCCGGTGCCCACCACCTCGGCCTCGGCCACCCCCTCCTCGTCCGGCCGGCGCGCCGCCCACTTGCGGCCGCCGGCCGAGGACTTGGCGCCCATCGACTTCTTCGCCACCGGCCGCAGCGGCGCGCCCGGCTCGTCGCTGTCCGCCCGCGCCACCAGCTTGTAGACCATCGAGCAGGTCGGGTGCCCGCTGCCGGTCACCAGCTGGGTGCCGACGCCGTACGCGTCCACCGGCGCGGCGGCCAGCGAGGCGATGGCGTACTCGTCCAGGTCGCTGGTGACCACGATCCTGGTCTTGGTGGCGCCCAGCTCGTCCAGCTGCTGGCGCACCCGGTGGGCGATCAGCAGCAGGTCGCCGGAGTCGATCCGGACCGCGCCGAGGCCCGGTCCGGCCACCTCCACGGCGGTCCGCACCGCCTCGGTGACGTCGAAGGTGTCCACCAGCAGCGTGGTCCCGCTGCCCAGCGTCTCGACCTGCGCGGTGAACGCGTCCCGCTCGCTGTCGTGGAGCAGGGTGAAGGCGTGCGCGCTGGTGCCGACGGTGGGGATGTTGTAGCGGAAGCCGGCGGCCAGGTCGGAGGTGACGTGGAAGCCGCCGACGTACGCGGCGCGGGCCGCGGCCACCGCCGAGAGCTCGTGGGTGCGCCGGGCGCCCATCTCCATCAGCGGCCGGTCGCCGGCCGCCACCGCCATCCGGGAGGCGGCCGCGGCCACCGCCGAGTCGTGGTTGAGGATCGACAGGATCACCGTCTCCAGCACCACCGCCTCCGCGAAGGTGCCCTCCACCCGCATGATCGGCGAGCCGGGGAAGTAGACCTCGCCCTCCGGGTAGCCCCAGATGTCGCCGCGGAAGCGGTAGTCGGCCAGCCAGTCCAGGGTCGGCCCGTCGAGGATGCCGCGCTCTCGCAGGAAGCCCAGGATGGTGTCGTCGAAGCGGAAGTTCTCCACCGCGTCCAGCACCCGCCCGGTGCCCGCCACCACGCCGTAGCGGCGCCCCTCCGGCAGCCGCCGGGTGAAGACCTCGAAGACCGACCGCCGGTCCGCGGTCCCGGACCGCAACGCGGCCTGCAGCATGGTGAGTTCGTACTGGTCGGTGAAGAGCGCAGTCGACGGCACGGCCACCGGCAGCCCCAGGTCTGCAACGTTCACTTCGGCATCCCTCGCAATTCGGTACGCCGCATCCGGTACCGGCTGGGGGTCCGGGGGTCAGCCCCCGGGAGATGCGGCATGAGGGTGATGCTACTCCTCATACTCGTCACTTTGACGATAGTGGTCGGCGCTCCACCGGGCGCCCGTGGCCGCCACGCCCGCCGCGGCCCGTGCGCGGGGGCGTTTGTGCGTCCCCCGCCCCCGGGTGGCAGCATGGGCCCTGTGAGCGCCCACCCGTCACCCATGAGCACCCGCCGACCGCATCACGGCACCCTCAGCGTCCCGGTCGAGATCGAGCGCCCGGAGGCCGAGGAGGCCGCTTTCGCGGTTCCGGAGCCGGACGTTCCGTGGGTCACGGTCGTTCACAACGACCCCGTCAATCTCATGAGCTATGTCTCCTACGTCTTCCAGACGTACTTCGGCTACTCCAAGGACAAGGCGCACCGGCTGATGCTCGACGTCCACCACAAGGGCCGCGCGGTCGTCTCCAGCGGCACCCGTGAGGAAATGGAACGCGACGTGCAGGCCATGCACGGCTACGGCCTGTGGGCCACGCTGCAGCAGGACCGCGGATGACCGGCCAGTTCGAACCGCTGCCCGGGGGCGGTGCCGCCGCCCCGCTCGACGAGGTCGAGATCTCCATCCTGCGCAGCCTCGCCGTCCAGTTGCTGGAGCTGATCGGGCCGGGCGACGAGCCCGCCGGCGGGGACGACCCGCTCGCCGCGCTGTTCGCCGAGGGCCCCAGCGAGCCGCCGTCCGACCCGGTGCTCGCCCGCCTCTTCCCCGACGCCTACGGCGGCCCCGACCTCGTCCCGGACGACGATGTGCGCGCCGCCGCCGCGGAGTTCCGCCGCTACACCGAGAACGACCTGCGGGCCCGCAAGCGCGAGGACGCCCTGGCGCTGGTGCGTGCGCTGGACGCGCTGACGGCCGAGAGCGGCGGCGCGGTGCTGCGGCTCAAGCCGGACGAGTGCCGGCAGTGGCTCGGCGCGCTCAACGACCTCCGGCTGGCCATCGGCACCCGGCTGGAGGTCAGCGACGAGGAGGACGGCGGGGAGCTGCTGCGGCTGCCGGACAGTGATCCGCGCAAGCCGATGGTGCTGGCCTACTTCTGGCTGGGCGGTCTCCAGGAGACGCTCGTCGAGGCGCTGACCGGCTGATCACGGGGCCGGCGGGGCGGCTCCGGCGCACACCGGGGCGCTCTCGCCCGCCCCCCTTCCGTGTTCGCTCAGCGGAGGCTCAAATCCGGATAACGATCGCGTCACCACACCCGTGCACTCTGTTGTGTTTTTCGCCCTTTGCCCCGTTTTCCCTGTGTGGCGATTCGCATCCTCCCTGGTCGGTTTCCAGCGTGCCGTGATACAAGTTCTCGACCTGCCGTCTGCGACGCCACCCCTGTCGCTGCGGGAGCGCTGAGCCGGCCGACCGTCGGCGTGCAGGACTCCATCCGGGGGGATCGGGACCCGATCCGGAATGAACCGGATCGGTATGGAGAAAGGCGCACCACTCATGACCTCTGTGCAGGTCGACAAGAATCGCGACGGCAACGAGGCCGCTGGCGAAGCCCCCGAAGAGGGCTACCAGCGGGGTCTGGGCAATCGCCAGATCCAGATGATCGCCATTGGTGGCGCCATCGGTACCGGCCTGTTCCTCGGAGCGGGCAAGGCCATTTCCAAGGCCGGACCGAGCATCATCCTGGCGTACGCCATCGTCGGTCTGGTCATCTTCCTCATCATGCGGGCCCTGGGCGAACTGCTCATGTACCGGCCCGTCTCCGGCTCGTTCTCCGAGTACGGCCGGGAATTCCTCGGCCCGTTCATCGGGTTCGTCACGGGCTGGACGTACTGGCTCTTCTGGGTCGTTACCGGCATCACCGAAGTGACCGCCGCGGCCACCTATGTCCAGTACTGGAACGAGGGCATACCGCAATGGGTCTCGGCGCTGGTCTTCACCGTCGCGCTCTTCGGGATCAACCTGATCTCGGTGAAGATCTTCGGTGAACTGGAATTCTGGTTCTCGATGGTCAAGGTCACCGCGATCATGGGCATGATCCTGATCGGCCTCGGCGTCATCACGCTCGGCTTCTCCAAGGCCGGCGACACCGCCTCGTTCAGCCTGCTCTGGTCCCACGGCGGCTTCTTCCCCAAGGGCATCGGCGGCACGCTGATGACGCTGCAGATCGTGATGTTCGCCTTCCTCGCCGTCGAGCTCGTCGGCGTCACCGCGGGCGAGGCGAGCAACCCGAAGAAGGTCCTGCCCAAGGCGATCAACACCGTGCCGTGGCGGATCGGCCTCTTCTACGTCGGTGCGCTCATCATCATCCTGTCCGTCGTCAGCTGGACGGTCTTCAAGCCGGGCGTCAGCCCCTTCGTCGCCGCCTTCCAGCAGATCGGCCTGCCGGCCGGCGCCGGCATCGTCAACTTCGTCGTGCTGACCGCCGCGCTGTCCTCGGCCAACTCCGGGATGTACTCCACCGGCCGGATGCTGCGCGACCTCGCGCTCAACGGCCAGGGCCCGAAGTTCTTCACCAAGCTCAGCAAGAACGGCCTGCCCACCCGCGGCACCGGCATCTCGGTCGCGCTGATGCTGGTCGGCGTCTACATCAACTACCAGTGGCCGGGCGACGCGTTCAACTACGTCGTCTCCTTCGCCACCATCTCCGGCATGTGGGCCTGGATCGTCATCCTCCTGTCCCACCTGCGCTACCGGGCCAAGGCCAACCGCGGCGAGCTGCCGCAGTCCGACTTCAAGGCCCCCGGCGCCCCGTTCGCCTCGATCTTCGCGCTGGCCTTCATCGCCATGGTGATCGTGATGATGGGCATCGACCCCGACACCCGGATCTCGCTCTACGCGGCCCCGCTCTGGGCCGTCATCATGGGCGTCGGCTACCTGGCCATCAAGCGCCGGGACGCCGCCCAGCTGAACGGGGCACCCACGAAGCCGGCCGAGAAGGGCTGACACCCCACGGAAAACCGGCCGGAAACCTCCGGCTGTCCAGCATGCGGGCCCGCGCGTACCACTCTTCGGTACCCGCGGGCCCCCTGTTTGCCCGCCCGTCGCCCGCCACCACCCTCAACCGAGCGCTTCGCGCGCCCCTCTTATCCTTGGCCGCATGCTGACCCTCACCAAGGCCCTCCACGACCAGATCGTCGCGCACGCCCGGCAGGACCACCCCGACGAGGCGTGCGGCGTGGTCGCGGGCCCGGCCGGCAGCGGCCGCCCCGAGCGGTTCGTCCCGATGCTCAACGCCGCCCGCTCGCCCACCTTCTACGAGTTCGACTCCGCCGACCTGCTCAAGCTCTACCGCGAGATGGACGACCGGGACGAGGAACCGGTCATCATCTACCACTCGCACACCGCCACCGAGGCGTACCCCTCGCGCACCGACATCTCCTACGCCAACGAGCCCGGCGCGCACTACGTCCTGGTCTCCACCGCCGACACCGACGACGCCGGCCCCTTCCAGTTCCGCTCGTTCCGCATCGTGGACGGCGAGGTCACCGAGGAAGAGGTCCGGATAGTCGAGAGCTACGCCTGACGCGTGGCCGACCTCATGCCGGACCCGGACGATGGCCGTGACCTGGGCGTTCACCCCCGGTCGCGGCGCGTACGGAGAACGCCGCCGGACCCGCGTCCCACCTGTCGTACAGCGGCCGACCGCATCCTGAGACGGGCTTCCAGAAGCCGGACCGGGAATCGATACGATGACCCCATGGTTGAGCGTGTCGTGGGCGGAACGAGCGAGTGGAGGCCGGGCGTGCAGCCGCACGCCCCGCTCGCCGTGCGCCGCTCCGCATCCGCCCTCCTCGGCGCCTTCGGCTGCGGAGCCGCCCGGCTGCACGTCGACCTCTGCCGCCTCTCCAGCGCCATCTGTCCGCGCTGCGCCGCGAGCTGACCGCCGCCTGCCGCGGCGCCGCGCCGCGCCCACGCGGGCCCGCGCCCTCCGCGCACCGCACCGACCGCACACCACCGCGGTGCACCGCGCCCGCCCGCACCGCACGTACCCGGCACCCGCCACCGCACCCCGAACTCCGACAGGAGCACTCCCATGGCCATCGAGGTCCGCATCCCGACCATCCTGCGCAGCTACACCGACGGCCGGAAGGCCGTCGAGGGCAGCGGGGCCACGCTCGACGAACTCTTCAAGGACCTGGACGGCCGGCACACCGGCATCCGCGAGCGCCTGGTCGACGACGGCGGGGAGCTGCGCCGCTTCGTCAACGTCTACCTCAACGACGAGGACGTGCGCTTCCTCGCCGGCATCGGCACCGAACTCGGCGACGGCGACAGCGTGACGATCCTGCCCGCTGTGGCGGGCGGAAGGGTCTGAAGGACCGTGCGGTACGACTCCCCGCTGGCGGCGGTCGGGAACACCCCGCTCGTCCGCCTCCCGCGCCTCTCGCCCTCCGAGGACGTCCGCATCTGGGCGAAGCTGGAGGACCGCAACCCCACGGGCTCCGTCAAGGACCGGCCCGCGCTCCACATGATCGAGCAGGCCGAGAAGAACGGCCGGCTCACCCCCGGCTGCACGATTCTGGAGCCCACCAGCGGCAACACCGGCATCTCGCTGGCCATGGCGGCCCGGCTCAAGGGCTACCGCATCGTCTGCGTGATGCCCGAGAACACCTCCTCGGAACGGCGCGAACTGCTCGCCATGTGGGGCGCCGAGATCATCTCCTCGCCCGCCGCGGGCGGCTCCAACACCGCCGTGAAGGTGGCCAAGGAGCTGGCCGCCGAACACCCCGACTGGGTGATGCTCTACCAGTACGGGAACCCCGACAACGCCGGCGCGCACTACGCCACCACCGGCCCCGAGATCCTCGCCGACCTGCCCTCGGTCACCCATTTCGTGGCGGGCCTGGGCACCACCGGCACCCTGATGGGCGTCGGCCGCTATCTGCGCGAGCACGTCCCCGGCGTGCAGATCGTCGCCGCCGAACCCCGCTACGACGACGTCGTCTACGGCCTCCGCAACCTCGACGAGGGCTTCATCCCCGAGCTCTACGACGAGTCCGTCCTCACCACCCGCTTCTCCGTCGGCTCCGAGGACGCGGTCCGCCGCACCCGTGAACTCCTCGCGACCGAGGGCATCTTCGCCGGCATCTCCACCGGCGCGGCGCTGCACGCCGCCCTCGGCGTCGCCCGCAAGGCGGTCCGCGCCGGCGCGTCCGCCGACATCGTCTTCGTGGTCGCCGACGGCGGCTGGAAGTACCTCTCCACCGGCGTCTACACCGCCGAGTCGACCGAGGCGGCGATCGCCACGCTGCACGGCCAGCTCTGGGCCTGAGGGCCCCGCGACCCCAGGGGGTGGCCGCCGGCGTCCGCCGCGGCCACCCCTTCGCGCACCGCCCGCCGCCGGCCCCGCCCGGCCCCCGGACTTCCGTCCACCGGAAGCCGGCGCGCGGCGGCCCGCCGAACCCCCACCCGGACTGGTGATTCCGCCCACAGCTCGCCCCACCAAAGGCGCCTCACGCCCTTTTGCGCCTTACGCTCGTGGGCACCGCACCGACCGCCAAGGACCCGGCAGCAGCCCGCACGGCACCGTCGGGACCACCCGTTCCGGCACCGCCGGCCGCCGCCCTCCCCCAGCCACCGCCGGGTGGGGGCGCCCCCAGCGTCAGTTGGGGGAGTGCCCCCAGCCCATGGAGGTTCACGCCCGCATGAAGCTCACCGTCGTCGGATGCTCGGGGTCGTTCCCCTCCGTGGAATCGGCCTGTTCGAGCTACCTCCTGGAGGCCGACGGCTTCAGGCTGCTCCTCGACATGGGCAACGGCGCCCTCGGCGAGCTGCAGCGCCACTGCGGTCTCTACGACCTGGACGCCGTGCTGCTGTCGCATCTGCACGCCGACCACTGCATCGACCTGTGCGGCTACTTCGTCGTCCGCTACTACCGCCCGGACGGCGGCCGCTGCGCGCCGATGCCGGTCCACGGGCCGGCCGGCACCGAGCGCCGGCTGACCGCCGCACACGCCGACCTGCCGCACGAGGCGGCGATGAGCGAGGTCTTCGACTTCCGCACGCTGACCCCCGGCACCACCACCATCGGCCCGTTCACCGTCCGCTCCGAACAGGTCAGCCACCCCGTCGAGGCGTACGGCTTCCGCATCGAGCACGGCGGCCGCACCCTGACGTACTCCGGCGACACCGGGCCCTGCGCGGCGCTGGACCGGCTCGCCGAGGGCGCCGACCTCTTCCTGTGCGAGGCGTCGTTCACCCACGGCAAGGAGGACATCCCGGACCTCCACCTCAACGGCCGGGAGGCCGGTGAGCACGCCCGGCGGGCCGGCGCCGGCCGGCTGGTGCTGACCCACATCCCGCCGTGGACCGACCCGGACATCAGCCTCCGCGACGCCCAGAAGGTCTACGACGGGCCGGTCGAGGTCGCCAAGGCCGGCGCGGTCTACGAGGTCTGAGCGGCCTGCGCCGTCCCGGCCGGGTCGCCGGCGGTCCCGAAGTTGCCGCCGGAGAACCGGGAAACCGCCGGAGAACCGGAAAACCCCGGGCTCCCTTCCGGTGAGGAAGGGGACCCGGGGTCAACCGACGGGAATCGCCGGCTACTTGGACTCGGCCTTCTGCAGCTCCGCCAGCTCCTCGTCGGACTCGCGGCCCGGCGTCGGGAGGTTGAACCTGGTGATGGCGAAGCGGAACACCACGTAGTAGATCGCGGCGAAGCACAGACCCACCAGGGCCAGCCCCCACGGGTTCGAGGCGATGCCCAGGTTGAGCAGGAAGTCGATCGCGCCGGCCGAGAAGCCGAAGCCGTCCTTCATGCCCAGCGCCCACGTCAGCGCCATCGAGACACCGGTGAGCACCGCGTGGATCGCGTACAGCACCGGCGCGATGAACATGAACGTGAACTCGATCGGCTCGGTCACCCCGGTGATGAACGCGGTCAGCGCGAGCGAGAGCATCATGCCGCCGACGATCTTGCGGCGCTCGGGACGGGCGCAGTGCACGATCGCCAGGCAGGCGGCCGGCAGCGCGAACATCATGATCGGGAAGAAGCCGGTCATGAACTGGCCGGCGCTCGGGTCGCCGGCCAGGAAGCGCGCGATGTCGCCGTTCTTGCCGTGGAAGTCGCCCGCCTGGAGCCACGGGAAGGAGTTCAGCAGGTGGTGCATGCCGACCGGGATCAGCGCGCGGTTGGCGACACCGAAGATGCCCGCACCGACCGCGCCCGAGCCGACCAGCCACTCGCCGAAGCTGTGCAGACCCGTGCCGAGCACCGGCCAGATGAGACCGAAGACGATGCCTATGACCAGGCCCGAGAAGGCCGACAGGATCGGCACCAGCCGGCGGCCGCCGAAGAAGCCCAGCCACTCCGGCAGCTTGGTCCGGTAGAAGCGCTGGTACAGCAGGGCCACCACCAGGCCCATCACCACACCGCCGAGCACGCCGGCGTTGACCGGCGCCGCACTCATGACGATCTTGCCGTCCACGACCGACGCGACCTTCGGCAGGTTCTTGTCGGTGAAGGTCGCCAGCACCTTCTGGAAGACCAGGTAGCCCGTCACCGCGGCCAGCGCGGTCGAACCGTCCGACTTCTTGGCGTAGCCGATCGCGATGCCGACCGCGAACAGCAGCGGCATGTTGTCGAGGATCGCACCGCCGCCGGCCGCCATATAGCCGGCGATCTTGGTGATGACGGTCGGGAACGAATCCCGGCCGAGCATGTCGGCGTTGCCGAGGCGGACGAGCAGGGCGGCTGCGGGCAGCACGGCGACCGGCAGCATCAGGCTGCGGCCGATGCGCTGCATGACAGCCATCGCGCCGGCACCCTTCTTCTTCTTGTCGGCCGCGGGGGCGGCACTGGCCGTGGACACAACTTCCTCCAGTGGGCAAGGCGCCGCCCGGGCAAATGGGGTGGGGGATGACGGCGTCTCGGGGACGCGGCCGGACCGGCCGCATGATCCACACCAACCAAGTGGTGTAGACCTGTTGTAGCACGGCGGAGGCGCCGCAAGGAACCTGCGGAATACCCGGCCCCCGCCACGCCCCGCCAAAAGCCCCCGGACCCGCTCCCGGACCGGCGCTATTTCACGTTCTCGCGCTCCATCGCATCCCCCACCTCGTCCGGCTCCCGCCCCGGCGTCTGGAGATCGAATTTCGTGATCGCAAAACGGAAGACCACGTAGTACAGCCCGGCGAAACACAGACCGATCGGAATGATCAGCCACGGCCGGGTCGCCAACCCCCAGTTGATGACGTAATCGATCAAGCCGGCCGAGAAACTGAAGCTGTCGTGCACCCCCAGCGCCCAGCTCACCGCCATCGACACCCCCGTCAGCACCGCATGCAGCACATACAGCGCCGGCGCCACGAACATGAACCCGTACTCGATCGGCTCGGTGACACCCGTGACACACGACGTCAGGCCCACCGACAGCATCATGCCCGCGATCTCCTTGCGGCGGTGCGGCCGCGCACAATGCGTGATCGCCAGCGCCGCCGCCGGCAAAGCGAACATCATGATCGGAAAGAAACCGGTGGTGAACTGGCCCGCCGCCGGATCACCCGCCAGGAAACGATTGATGTCACCGTGCACCACCGTCCCGTCCGGCTTGGTGAAACTCCCGAACTGGAACCACAGCGGAATGTTCAGGAACTGATGCAGCCCCACCACCAGCAGCGCACGGTTCGCCACCCCGAAAATCCCCGCACCCCACGCACTCAACGCCGTCAGCCACTCACTGAAACGCATCAGCCCCGCACCGATCGGCGGCCACACGAACAGAGCGCACACCGCGAAGACCAGCCCCACGAACGCCATGACGATCGGCACCAGCCGACGGCCGTTGAAGAAACCCAGCCAGTCCACCAACCGCACCCGATGGAACCGCTGCCACAACCAGGCCGAGAAGAACCCCATCACAATGCCGCCGAACACCCCCGGATTCTGGAACGCCGCCTGCGTCACCTTCGCCGAGGCGTCCACACACACCCCGTTCCACAAACCGGCCTGGGTGTACCTCTGCCCCGCCGCACAACCCGACGGGAACGCGTGCAACACCGAGGAGTAGACGAGGAAGCCGACCACCGCGGCCAGCGCCGTCGACCCGTCCGCCTTCTTCGCCATCCCGATGGCCACCCCGATGCTGAACAGCAACGGCAACCCCAGCCCGGAGTCCAGCAGCGCCCCACCCGCCCCCGCGAACACCCTGGCCACCGCGTTCCAGCCGAGCCCCTTGTCACCGAAGACATCCGGCTGACCGAGCCGGTTCAGGATGCCCGCCGCCGGCAGCACCGCGATCGGCAACTGAAGACTCCGGCCCATCTTCTGCAGACCCTGGAAGAGCCCCGACGCCCGGCTCCTGAGCGGCCTCCCCGGCCCCTTCCCCGGCACCGCGCCCGCTGCGTCCGCACTCATCCGCGCCCTCCGGGTGCTCCCGGCGCCGCCCCGCCCCCGTCCGGCCCGCCGCTTGCCGCATACTGGTGGTGTAGACCACTTGTCGGAGGGGGCACTTCCGGAAACCCCCTCCGACGTTCGCCATCTTTCGCCATGGAACGGACGAGCGCCCCTGGAAGGGGGCTGAACGTGCGTTACCGTGTGAAATCCGCGCGGCGGAAGCGCCGACGGCCGAGACAAGCAGGAGTGGACATGGCCAGCAAGGCTGAGAAGATCGTCGCCGGGCTCGGCGGGCTCGACAACATCGAAGAGGTCGAGGGCTGCATCACCCGCCTCCGCACCGAGGTCAACGACGCCTCCCTCGTCGACGAGGCCGCTCTCAAGGCCGCCGGCGCCCACGGCGTCGTCAAGATGGGCACCGCGATCCAGGTCGTCATCGGCACCGACGCCGACCCCATCGCCGCCGAGATCGAAGACATGATGTGAGCTGATCCCCCCACGGATCACCCCCGAGGGCCCCGCATCCGGTGCACACCCACGCACCGGAACGGGGCCCTCGGCACAGCCGATAGGGTCGTGACCATGTCTCGCATCGACGGCCGCACCCCCGAACAGCTCCGCCCCGTCACCATCGAACGCGGCTGGAGCAAGCACGCCGAAGGCTCCGTCCTCGTCTCCTTCGGCGACACCAAGGTCTTCTGCACCGCCAGCGTCACCGAAGGCGTCCCCCGCTGGCGCAAGGGCACCGGCGAAGGCTGGGTCACCGCCGAATACGCGATGCTGCCGCGCTCCACCAACACCCGCGGCGACCGCGAGTCCGTCCGCGGCAAGATCGGCGGCCGCACCCACGAGATCTCCCGCCTCATCGGCCGCTCACTGCGCGCCGTCGTCGACTTCAAGGCCCTCGGCGAGAACACCGTCGTCCTCGACTGCGACGTCCTCCAGGCCGACGGCGGCACCCGCACCGCCGCCATCACCGGCGCCTACGTCGCCCTCGCCGACGCCGTCGCCTGGGCCCAGCACAAGAAGCTCGTCAAGCACGGCCGCCGCCCCCTCACCGGCACCGTCAGCGCCGTCAGCGTCGGCATCGTCGACGGTGTCCCGCTCCTCGACCTCTGCTACGAGGAGGACGTCCGCGCCGAGACCGACATGAACGTCGTCTGCACCGGCGACGGCCGCTTCGTCGAGGTCCAGGGCACCGCCGAGGCCGCCCCCTTCGCCCGCACCGAACTCGACGCCCTCCTCGACCTCGCCGTCACCGGCTGCGCCACCCTCGACACCGCCCAGCAGGAAGCCCTGGCCCGCACCCTCTGACGGCGCCGGCCACCGGGGCGGGCGGCCGCACACCACCCCCGCCCGCCCCCGCCCCCTCCGCCGGTCCCCGGGCGACAAGGAATAATCGCCCCCCATGGAGTCACAGACCGGCCGCCCGGCAGCCCCCCGCCGCCTCGTCCTCGCCACCCGCAACACCGGCAAGATCACCGAACTCCGCGCCATCCTCGACGCGGCCGACCTCGACGTCGAACTCGTCGGCGCCGACGCCTACCCCGGCGTCCCCGACGTCAAGGAGACCGGCGTCACCTTCGCCGAGAACGCCCTCCTCAAGGCACACGCCCTGGCCCGGGCCACCGGCCTGCCCGCCGTCGCCGACGACTCCGGACTCTGCGTCGACGTCCTCGGCGGCGCCCCCGGCATCTTCTCCGCCCGCTGGGCCGGCCGGCACGGCGACGACCAGGCCAACCTCGACCTGCTGCTCGCCCAGCTCGCCGACATCGACGACGCACTCCGCACCGCCCGCTTCGCCTGCGCCGCGGCCCTCGCCCTCCCCGACGGCACCGAACGCGTCGTCGAGGGCACCCTGGAGGGCACCCTCCGCCGCACCCCCGCCGGTACCGGCGGCTTCGGCTACGACCCCGTCCTCCAGCCCCTCGGCGAGACCCGCACCTGCGCCGAACTGACCCCCGCCGAAAAGAACGCCATCAGCCACCGAGGCAAGGCGTTCCGGGCACTGGCACCGGTGGTGCGGGAGTTGGTGGGCTGAGCCAATGGGTCAGGCCCCGTACCTTCGATCTGAAGGTACGGGGCCTGATCTTCCTGTGGGCCCGGTGGGATTCGAACCCACGACATACCGGATCTAAACCGGCATCCTCTTGCCAGCTGGGATACGGGCCCGCAGCGCTGCCTACTCTACTGGGCGCTACGGTCCGCTCGTCGCCCTCCCCTGCACCAGGTACTGGTAATCGCGTGGCAGTTGGGGCACAGCAACCGGAGGTTCTCCCTGCGGTCGTCGCCCCAGTCCCCGCTGATGTGATCGATCTCCAACGTCATGGGCTTCCCCAGCCATTCGGGGCCGACACCGCACCTGGCGCACTTCTCGGGCACGCCGACCTCCCGGAGTGCCCGCCGCAGCTGGCGGGTTGGAGTGCGCTGCCTGCGGTCGTGCTGAACCAGGACGTCTTCGGGGCGCTTGGCAGGCACGGGACCGGGCTTTCCACGCAGATGCGCCTGCCCCAGGAAGTGGGAGATGTCGAGGCTGTCCTGGGTCACCCACGTGTGGAACAGAGCGCGGAGCCGGCTGTTGTACGGGTTCTTGCCGAGTAGGCGGAGCGCACCGGCGATGGATGTCGCCCCCTCGACCGCCTGGCGTAGCTCGTCGGCGGCTGGTTTGGCGGGCGGCCCCATGTCTCGTCGCTGACGCGGAAGGTGGGAAACGTCGATCCCGAAGTGGCCGAACCGCCGGAAGAGATAGCGGCGGAGATTGCCGTACGGTCGAGCGCCCAAGAACGCGATGACCTCGTCGATGTCGGAACATTGCGTGGCCGCTTCGGTCAGTCGCTCGCGGGTGTACTGCACCCCACTGCTCATTCGACGTCACCCCTGGTGCGACCCGCGCCCCGCCCCCGGTAACTATCCGTCGTCGAGTGGCAGTTGGGGCAGAGGAGTCGAAGGTTTCCGATTCGGTTGTCGCGCCAGTTGCCGTCGATGTGGTCGACCTCCAGGGGAAGCGGCTCCCCCTGCCAGACCGCTTCGATTCCGCACAGGGCGCAGTGCTCCGCTACGCCCCGCTCGCGCAGCGCCCTCTTGAGGCGGTTGTTCGGAATGCGTGTGGCGTGCGCCGATGTGGCCTCGACGAGGATCTCTTCGGCCGTTCGGCGGCGTCGGTTGCCCCTCATGTTCTCCGTGCGGGCCGCAGGCGTGAAGTGCGAAGTATCGATCCCGTACGCCCTGATGCGGCGGTTGATGTGCGTATGGTGGCCGCCGACGACCTCCAGGCCGAGGTAGCGCAGTACTTCGCACATGTTCGTCGAGGCGGACACCGCGGCCTGGAGGGTTTCCCTGGTCCACCGCACGCCCTCGCGCTCGAAGTGCGAGGTGTCCACGCCCAGCTTCTTCATGCGTTCCCTGAGGTAGTTCCGCTTCGCACCGCTCCGCGGATCCACCCCCAACTTCCCCACCGCCTCGGACAGCGTCCGCGACGTCGCCGCCGCGGTCTCCAGTCGTTCCCGGGTGTACGGACTCACCGGCATGGTGCCCCCTCGGTAGCGGCGCACCAGGCCCACCCCGTGCGCTCTCTCAGCTTTCGAACTGAACAACGATCGAACGCAGGGGTGGTTACGGCAGGTGAGGAGTCGGGTGCTCGGCGTCAGAAGCGCGGTTCGTGGGTGCGCTCCGCGATCAGGGCGAGAGCCTCTTCCTTGGTGGCGACGGAGGGTGGGGAGCCTTCGAGGGGCTGTTGGGCGGTCTCCTTCATGCAGGCGACGGCGATCACGCCGATGAGGGCGGCGCCCATCGTGTAGTAGGCGGGCACCATGACGTTCTTGTGGAAGGCGTCCATCAGGGCGGTGATGACCAGGGGTGTGGTGCCGCCGAAGAGGGAGACCGCGAGGTTGTAGCCGATGGACAGGGAGCCGTAGCGGACGCTGGTGGGGAAGAGGGCGGGCAGCGCGGCGGACATGGTGCCCAGGAGGCACAGGAGGGAGAGGCCCAGCAGGGCCATTCCACATCCGACGGCGAGCAGTGAGCCCCGCTTGACCAGGAGGAACGCCGGGACGGCGAGGACGAGGAAGCCGACCATGCCGCTCATGAGGAGCGGTTTGCGGCCGTAGCGGTCGTTGAGTCTGCCGACGGTGGGGAGCAGGCAGATCAGGACGACCATGGTGACGAGCAGGATCAGCAGGCCGTGGGCCTCGTCGTACTTGAGGGTGTCGGTGAGGTACGTCGGCATGTACGACAGCAGCATGTAGTGGGTGATGTTGTAGGCGCCGACGAGGGCGATGCACAGGATGAGCGCGGGCCAGTGGTGGGTGAGGATCTCGCTCAGCTTCTTGCCCGCGGAGTTGGCGTGGGTGAACTCCTCCTCGGCCCGGCCGGGTGCGTCGACGGGGGCGTGGCTCTGTGCGGACTCGAACCTCTGGAAGGCCGGGGTCTCGTCGAGCCGCAGCCGGAGGTAGAGGCCGACGAGGCCGAGCGGGCCGGCGACGAGGAACGGGATGCGCCAGCCCCAGCTGAGCATGGCGTCGGGGCTCAGCGCGGTGTTGAGGACGAGGGCGATGCCGGCGGCGCCGGTGTAGCCGATGAGGGTGCCCATCTCCAGGAAGCTGCCGAAGTAGCCGCGTTTCTTGTCGGGTGCGTACTCGGCGATGAAGGTGGAGGCGCCGCCGTATTCGCCGCCGGTGGAGAAGCCTTGGATGAGGCGGAAGAGGATGAGCAGGGCCGGGGACCACAGGCCGATGGTCTCGTAGGAGGGGATGAGGCCGATGCAGAGGGTGCCCAGCGCCATCATGATCATGGTGAGGGCGAGGACCTTCTTGCGGCCGATGCGGTCGCCGAGGGGGCCGAAGTAGGCGCCGCCCAGGGGGCGTACGAGGAAGGCCACGGCGAAGGTGGCGAAGGAGGAGAGCAGGCTGGTGGTGGAGCTGCCGGTGGGGAAGAAGACCTTGCCGATGGTCAGCGCCAGGTAGCTGTAGATCCCGAAGTCGAACCACTCCATGGCGTTGCCGAGTGCGGCGGCCTTGACGGCGCGCCGGACGGTCGGTTCGTCGGTGACCGTGATGTCGGTGCGGCGGAGTCGGGGGTTGCGGCGCCGGTCGATGGCGCGGAAGAGCACCCAGTGGCGTCTGCGCGCCTCGTGGTCCGACCTCGGTGTGGTGTGGCTGTCTTCGGGACTGAGGTGGGGCACGCGGTGGTCCTCCCGGTCGGTCTGCGCGCGGTTCGGCTGTGCGCGCGTGGGAACTACGACGTGTGCGCCTGCACGCTGGGGGGCGGGTCGAAACACTGTGGGCGGTGTTCGCGAGGTATGTCACGTGGAGTCCGCCCGTCCGGTGCACGTCGGAGGGGTGGAGGGTTGCCGTACGGGGGTGGCTTGTTACAGGACTGGTACACAGCCGCGTGGTCTTCGCAGCATTCGGGCAATCAGCCTGTGTCGGGGGGAGAGGAGAGTGGCGGTGGCGAAATAGCCCTTTTTCCGGCGCAGGTCCGTCGAAGGGGGTCCTTTTGTCGTCGGGAAGTGCGGGAAGTGGCAGCTGCCGGGCGGTGTCGCGCGCGGGCTCCGGGGCCGGTGTGGGGCTGCCGCGGCGGTCGTTGTTTGCTTGGTGGGGTTGACGGGGCGAAGGTGCCCCGGGAGGAGTGTGTGATGACCGACCGCGAAGGGTCCCGCTTCAGGCGCGGGCGTACCGCCCTGGTGGCCTTTGTCGTGGTGACCGCGCTGGCGGCCGGCGGGGTGTGGTTCAGCCAGGCGTCGCAGCGTGCGTCGGCGGTGGATGCCGCGCCGAAGACCTCGGCCGTCCAGGACGTGAAGTCCGACGGTGAGGTGAAGGCGGGGGCCCGGCCGACCGGCGGTCTTCCGGGCGTCCGGGACTGCGGGATCGGGGAGCCGGAGATCCGTCCTCAGGTGATCACGCTGACCTGTGCGGATGCCGGGATGGTGGCGACCGGCATCACCTGGGAGCGTTATGACGCCGACGAGGCCGAGGGGCACGGTGTGGTGCAGGTCGAGAAGACGGCGGCCGGGGTGGGGACGGACGCCGGGTACCGGGCGACGTTCCGGCTGTACGGGGCGAAGGTGGTCGACGGCGCGCGGGCCTTCACGGGCCTGGAGGTGACGTACGAGGGCTCCACTCCGCTCGGTGACACGACGGAGATGTACAACCTCGCGTGATGGGCATTCGAGGCCGGATCGCCCTGGCCATTTCGGGTATGACGGCGCTTGCGGTGGTGGTGCTCGGGTTCGCCGTGCACCACATCGCGGACGCCGAGCGGGAGCGGTCGGCCCGGGCGTATCAGGACGAGCGGCTGAGTTCGGCGCTGCAGATCTACGAGCGGGACGGGACGCTGGCGCTGGGTGCGCAGCTGGACGACGCGACGCTGCCGTCGCCGCTGCGGGAGGCGGTCTTCCACGATCGTTCGGGGACGTATGTCAGTGGTGGCGACGATCCGCGGGTGTGGGCGGCGACGGGGGTCGGCGGGGAGGGGGAGCGGCCGACGCGTTCGCTGTCGGTCTCGGCGGCGTACCCGGACGACGATCCGGCGCAGGTGGCGCTGGACCGGGCGCTGCTGATCGCGGGGTGCGGCACTGTCGTGCTGATGGCGGTGGTGTCGTGGTTCGTGGCGCAGCGGCTGTCGCGGCGGCTGCGGCTGAGTGCGGCGGCGGCCCGGCGGATCGCGGCGGGTGAGCCGCCGGACGCGGACGCGCTGGCCGGTGACGGCCGGGACGAGGTGGCCGAGCTGGGCCGCAGTGTGCATCACATGGCGACGTCGTTGGCGGCGCGGGTGGAGGCGGAGCGGGAGTTCACCGCGGATGTGGCGCACGAGCTGCGGACGCCGGTGGCGGGTCTGGTGGCGGCGGCGGAGCTGTTGCCGGAGCCGCGGGCCGTGGAGCTGGTGCAGGACCGGGCGCAGGCGATGCGGCGTCTGGTGGAGGATCTGCTGGAGGTGTCGCGGCTGGACGCGGGGGTGGAGCGGGCCGATCTGGACGCCTGTGAACTGCCGTCGCTGGTGCGGGGGATCGTGCAGCGGGCGGCGCGGCAGCGCGGGGTGGACGACCTGGCGGTGTCGGTGTCGGTCGAGGGGGAGCCGCGGATCGTGGAGACGGACCGGCGGCGGGTGGAGCGGGTGCTGGTGAACCTGCTGGCGAACGCGGCCAAGCACGGTGAGCCGCCGATCGAGGTGGTGGTGGCCGGGGCGCGGATCGTGGTGCGGGACCACGGGCCGGGTTATCCGGCGGAGTTGCGCGCGGAGGGGCCGCGGCGGTTCCGTACGGCGGCGCCGGAGCGCGGTACGGGGCACGGGCTGGGGCTGACGATCGCCGCGGGGCAGGCGGAGGTGCTCGGGGCGCGGCTGGAGTTCGGTGCGGCCGCGGGTGGCGGTGCCGAGGCGGTGCTGGAGTTGCCGGACCGGGCGACGGTGACGGTTCCGGAGGCGGCGGCGACGGCGCCGTAGGGGTGCGGCCGCCGCCCGCCGCGGCCGGGCGGGCGCGGCGGGCGGGCTCGGCGGGCGGGCTCGGCCGGTCGTGTCTACAGCCCCAGATCCTTGATGATCTTGGCGACGTGGCCGGTGGCCTTGACGTTGTAGAGGGCCCGCTCGACCTTGCCGTCCTCGTCGACGACGACGGTGGAGCGGATCACGCCGGTGACGGTCTTGCCGTAGAGCTTCTTCTCGCCGAAGGCGCCGTAGGCGGTGAGCACGTCCTTGTCCGGGTCGCCGAGCAGGGTGACCTTCAGGTCTTCCTTCTCGCGGAACTTGGCGAGCTTCTCCGGCTTATCGGGGGAGATGCCGATGACGTCGTAGCCGTGGCCGGCGAGGAGGTCGAGGTTGTCGGTGAAGTCGCACGCCTGCTTGGTGCAGCCGGGGGTCAGCGCCGCCGGGTAGAAGTAGACGATGACCTTGCGCCCCTTGTGGTCGGCGAGCGAGACCTGCTTGCCGTCGGCGTCGGGGAGCGTGAAGGCGGGCGCGGTGTCGCCGGGCTGGAGTCGCTCGCTCATGGTGGGTCTCCGTCTCCTTGCGGTGGTGCTGCGGATGGTCGGACGCCCCCGAGACTAGCCAGCGGGGCGCCCGGGGCGCGGCGGGGGCGTCGGGGCGGCGCGAAACGGGGGTGCTGTGGGGCGTACGCGGGTGCGAGCTGACAGACTGTCCTTCACGAATCGGCACATGATCGAAGTGGCCGGTTCCGTACGAGGCGGCCCCGGAACGCGTCCGGCCCCCGTACGCATCGGTACGAGACGACGGAGGCGGCGCGGTGTCGGAAGCCAGGACCCCTGCCCAGATCGAGGCGGACATCGTCCGCAGGCGGCAGGATCTCGCCGTGACGCTCGACGAGATCGGCGTCCGGCTGCACCCGAAGACGATCATGGACGAGGCGAAGTCGAAGGCGTCGGCGGCCGTGGACCGCACGGCGGGGCGGGCCTATGTGGCCGTCAACCGCCTGGTCTCGGACGTGCGCGGCCAGCTGGTGTCCGAGGACGGGGCGCCGCGTCTGGAGCGGATCGTTCCGGTGGCCATGGTCGGTGTGGCGGTGATCGGTCTGCTGGTGCTGGGCTCGAAGAAGCGGCACAAGTAGCGCGCCGCCGGGGCCCGTCCGGCCCGCCGGATCCGGCCCGCGGTGCATGAGTGCCGCCGTGGGGCAGGTACGGTCATGCCGTGAGCCCGAATAACGCCAAGGACACCCACGACAAGCTGCCGATCCGGATGCTGCACGACCGTGTGCTGGTCCGGACGGACATTCCCGAGGGCGAGCGCCGTTCGTCCGGCGGCATCGTCATTCCCGCGACCGCGGCGGTCGGCCGTCGCCTGGCCTGGGCCGAGGTGGTCGCGGTGGGGCAGAACGTACGGACCGTCGAGGTGGGCGACCGGGTGCTGTACGACCCCGAGGACCGGGCCGAGGTCGAGGTGCGCGGGGTGGCGTACGTGCTGATGCGCGAGCGCGATCTGCACGCGGTGGCCGCGGAGCGCCTGGAGGGCGCCGACGACTCGACCGGCCTGTATCTGTAGCGCCGCACCTGTCGCCGGCTGTGGCCGAGGGGCTCCCCCGTCGGCGGTGATCCGTGTCACCGCCGGCGGGGGAGCCTTTTGCTAGCCTCGGGGGAACCCGACGAGACGCGCCGTACCGGGTCAGGACAAGACGACGCACCCCTGTTGAAGCTCTTTCACGGAGGTGCCGTCATGGCATGGATCCTGCTCCTCGTCGCCGGCCTGCTGGAGGTCGGCTGGTCGATCGGGATGAAGTTCACCGACGGGTTCACCCGGCTGTGGCCCAGTGTGGCCACCGGCGCCGGCATCGTCGCCAGCATGGTGCTGCTCTCCTACGCGGCCCGCACTCTGCCGATCGGCACCGCCTACGGCGTCTGGGTCGGTATCGGCGCGGCCGGTGCGGCGGTGGTCGGCATGCTCGTCCTCGGCGAACCGGCGACCGCCGCGCGGATCTTCTTCATTTGCCTGCTGCTGGTGGCGGTCGTCGGGCTGAAGGCCACGTCCGGCCACTGACGGCGCCTCCGCCCACCGGTCGCAGAGCACCGGCCGCAGTCCGGTTACCCGCCCCAGCGCTGGGTCAGTTCGTCGGCGTCCGGCGGGGCCACCGTCGGGAACTCCTCGGTGGGTTCGGTGGTGGGGGGCACGTCGGTGGGGAGCGGGGGCAGGGTCGGCACGCCGGTCGGGCCGGTGGGGGCGCCGGTTCCCGTCGGCGCCCCGCTGCCGGTCGCGGTGGGGCTGCCGGACGGGCCGGTGCTCGGGGACGCCGAACCGCTGGGCGACGCCGACGCGTCGGCGGACGGCGCGGCGGACGGGCTCGGCTCGGCGCCGTCCTGGAGTCGCAGGTCGAAGTCGCGGACGGGGCGGCCGGCCAGCGCCGCCGCGGTGTAGTCGGCCCAGATCCGGGCGGGGAAGTCGCCGCCGTTGACGCGGTCCAGGCCGGCCGCGCCGTAGAGCGGTTCCTGGACCGCGGTCTGCGGGTGCTGGCCCAGCACGGCCACGACGGTGGCCAGTTCGGGGGTGTAGCCGGCGAACCAGGCGGCCTTGTCCTGCTCCGCGGTGCCGGTCTTGCCGGCCGCCGGGCGCCCGGCGGCCTGGGCGGCGGTGCCGGTGCCGCCGTCGACGACGCTGCGCAGGATGTGGGTGGTGGTGTCGGCGGCGGCCCGCCCGACGGCGGTGGTCTGCTCGCGCTTCGGCAGGTCGATCTCCTCACCGGCCTTGGTGACCCGGTCGACCAGGGTGTACGGGAGCTGCCGGCCGTGCCGCGCCAGGGTCGCGTAGACCTCGGTCATGTCCAGCACGCTGGGGGTCGCGGTGCCCAGGGCGATGGCGCCCCGGGAGGCGGCGAGGCCGGGGGCGTCGGCGGGGACCCCGAGGGCGACCGCCGTCTTGCGGACGGTGCCCGGGCCGACGTCGATGCCCATCTGGGCGTAGACCGCGTTGACGGACTTGTCGGTGGCCTCGGTGACGGTGAGCGGGCCGTAGGAGCGGTCGTCCTCGTTGGCGGGGGCGAAGCCGGTGGGCCGGCCGTGACTGACCGTCATCCGCTTGTTCGTGCCGTCGTAGAGGGTGCGGGGGGTGATCGGGGCGCCGTCCTGGGTGACGGAGTGGTGCTCGACGGCGGCGGCGAAGACCAGCGGCTTGAAGGTGGAGCCGACCTGGTAGTCGCGCCGGGTGGCGCTGTTGACGTACTGCTTGGCGTAGTCGATGCCGCCGTAGAGGGCGACGACCCGGCCGGTGGCGGGGTCGATGGAGGCGCCGCCGGCCCGGACGGCGCGGTCCACCGCGCGGGTGTCGTCGAGCCGGTCCATCAGCTGGGTGCGGACGGACTGCACGAAGGCGTTCTGCCGCTTGCGGTCGATGGTGGTGGTGATGCGGTAGCCGCCGGCCCGGAGGGTGTTCTCGTCGACGACGTCGTGCTGGGTGAGGTAGTCCCGGACCGCTTCGACGAGATAGCCGCGCTGCCCGGAGAGGCCGGCGGAGGCGCGGGCCTGGACGAGGGCGGGGAAGGTCATCGCGGTGCGCTCGGCGCGGCTCAGCCACTTCTGTTCGACCATGCCGTCCAGCACGTAGTTCCAGCGGGCCACGGCGCGCGGGCGGTTCTCGGGGTGGGCGGTGATGTCGTACGCGCTGGGGGCGTTGAGGAGCGCGGCGAGGTAGGCGCCCTCGGCGGTGGTGAGGTCGCCGACGTTCTTGCCGTAGTACGCCTGGGCGGCGGCCTGGATGCCGTAGGCGTTGCGGCCGTAGTAGCTGGTGTTGAGGTAGCCCTGGAGGATCTCGTCCTTGGACTCCTCGCGGTCCAGCTTGATGGCGATGAAGAACTCCTTGGCCTTGCGGGTGAGGGTCTGTTCCTGGCCGAGGTAGTAGTTCTTGACGTACTGCTGGGTGATGGTGGAGCCGGACTGTCTGCCCTTGCCGGTGACGGTGTTCCAGGCGGCCCGCAGCATTGCGGCCGGGTCGACCGCGGACTCGTCGGCGAAGTCCCGGTCCTCGGCGGCCAGTACGGCCCGCTGGACGGTCCTGGGCACCTGCCCGAGCGGGACGTTCTCGCGGTTGACGTCGCCGTCGCGGGCCAGTTCGGTGCCGTCGGAGTAGAGGTAGACGTTGCTCTGCGCCTTCGCGGCGCTGTTGGCGGGCGGGATGCCGACGAGGAGGTAACCGGCGGTCAGCCCGCCCACGATCAGCAGCAGGAGGAGCAGTACGCCGCCCACCACCGTCCGCCAGGTCGGCAGGAGCCGGCGCCAGCCCGTGCGCCGGGGACGGGCGACGGCTGCCTCGTCGGTCTCGTCGGTCTCGTCGGTCTCGGCGTGCTCGCTGCCCGTGCCGTCGTGCCGCGCGTCGTCGCTCATGTCTGTGTGACTCCTCGGCCACCGCCGGAGGTTGTACCGCGGCGGAGCGGTGTCGTGTCAGGACCGGTGTGGTTGCCGGGCGGGTGCGGTACCGGGCTGCGGGTCGCACGGACCGCGGTGCGGGGCGGCGGTGCGGTGTGCCGTGCGGGGTTTCCTGCGCTATGCCGGAAAAGTCAGCTGATGCCCGAGAGGAAACTTTCGCATCATCCGTCCCGTTCACCGGGGGTGGCACGCACCCGCGTCCGCCCGTCGAGCGGCCGAATGGCACCCCTGCCTCACCCGGACGAGTGATAAATCGATGGTGCCCACCGCGGGCGGACCCTAGGCTCCGATGCCCGCCGTCCGCACCGCCCCGGACGGACCGGCCCGGACGGAGCGACCACGCACGGACCGGCCACGAGCGGATCGACCACGATCGGGGGGAGCAGGGCGTGTTGTACGTCGCGGTGGCGGCCGGCAGTTTCCGGCGGTACGCCACCTACCGCGCCGCCACCGTCGCCGGCATCGTCACCAACACCGTCTTCGGCTTCATCATCGCCTACACCTACCTCGCCCTGTGGGACCAGCGGCCGCACCTGGGCGGCTACGGACCGGCGCAGGCGCTGACCTTCGTCTGGGCCGGGCAGGCCCTGCTGGCCGTCGCGCTGATCGCCACCGGCGGCCTGGACGAGCTCCAGGAGCGGATCCGCAGCGGCGACATCGCGGTGGACCTCTACCGGCCCGCCGACCTCCAGCTGTGGTGGCTCGCCGCGGACCTGGGCCGGGCCGGCCTCCAACTGCTCGGCCGCGGCGTCGCACCGCTCGCGATCGGCGCCCTGGCCTTCCCGCTCGCGCTCCCCGGCGACCCGCTGACCTGGGGCTGGTTCCTGCTGTCGGCGCTGCTGGGCGTCGTCGTCAGCTTCGCGCTGCGCTACCTCGTCGCGCTGTCGGCGTTCTGGCTGCTGGACAGCTCGGGACTGGCCATGGTCAGCGGGCTGTCCTGCATGTTCTTCTCCGGGATGGTGCTGCCGCTGCGGGTCTTCCCCGGCGGGCTGGCCGACGCCGCCCAGCTGCTGCCGTGGGCGGCGCTGCTCCAGGTACCGGCCGACGTCCTGATCGGCGCCCGGACCGGCTCGGCGCTGCTGCGCGGGCTGGCGTTCCAGGCGGCCTGGGCGGCGGCACTGCTGGCCCTGGGGCGGCTGGTGCAGTCCGCCGCCACCCGCAAGGTGGTGGTCCAGGGTGGCTAGGGACGGCGACCTCGGTGCACCGGACGGCCGGCTGCGCGCCCTCGGGCACGGGATGTACGCGTACGGGCTGATCGCCTGGATGTGGGTGCGCTCCACGCTCGCCTACCGGACGTCGTTCGCCCTGATGACGCTCGGCAACTTCGCCGGCAGCGCACTGGACTTCGCCGCGATCCTGCTGATGTTCTCCCGCGTCCGCGCGCTCGGCGGCTTCACCCTCCCCGAGGTCGCCTTCCTCTACGGCACCTGCAGCCTCGCGCTGGGACTCGCGGACCTGGTCGTCGGCAACGTGGAGCGGCTGGGCGCCCGGATCCGCGACGGCACCCTCGACACCCTGCTGCTGCGCCCCGCCCCGGTCTACGCCCAGATCGCCGCGGACCGTTTCGCGCTGCGCCGGCTGGGCCGCACCACCCAGGGGCTGCTGGTGCTGCTGTGGTCGGCCGGTCGGATCGAGGTGGACTGGACGCCGGGCCGGGTCCTGATGGTGCCGCTGATGGCGGTGTGCGGCGCGGTGATCTTCGGCGCGGTCTACACCGCCGGGGCGGCCTTCCAGTTCTGGGCGCAGGACGCCGCCGAACTCCAGAACTCCCTCACCTACGGCGGCAACGCCCTGCTCCAGTACCCGCCGACGGTGTTCGCCCGCGACCTCGTCCGCGGCGTCACCTTCATCGTCCCGCTGGCCTTCGTCAACTGGCTGCCCGCCCTGTGGCTGCTCGGCCGCCCCTACCCCCTCGGCCTGCCGGCCTGGACGGCCTTCCTGGGCCCCGCGGTGGCCGCGCTGATGGTCGCCGGCGCCGCACTGGCCTGGCGGCACGGTGTCCGCGCCTACCGCAGCACCGGCAGCTGACCCCACGACACGAAGCAAGCACCACAACACGAAGCAAGCACTACGACACCAAGCCATCGGAGACATGAGGGAGTTGAGGCCATGGACGCGGTGGGCGGAGATCCGCTGATCGAGCTGGCGGACGTCGAGAAGGTCTTCACCGTCCGCCGCCGGGCGGGCCGCTGGCGCCGGACCCGGCACCAGGTCCGCGCCGTCGACGGCCTCACCTTCCAGGTGCCGCGCGGTGAGATGGTCGGCTACATCGGGCCCAACGGCGCCGGGAAGTCCACCACCATCAAGATGCTCACCGGCATCCTGGTGCCCAGCGGCGGCCGGCTGCGGGTCGCCGGCATCGACCCCTCCCGGGAGCGCACCCGCCTCGCCCGCCGCATCGGCGTGGTCTTCGGGCAGCGCACCACCCTGTGGTGGGACCTGCCGCTGAAGGACTCCTACGAGCTGGTGCGCCGGATGTACCGCGTCCCGGCCGCCGTCTTCCGTACCAACCTCGACCGCTGCGTCGAACTCCTCGACCTCGCGCCCCTGTTGGAGGTGCCGGTCCGTCAGCTCTCGCTCGGCCAGCGGATGCGCGGCGACATCGCCGCCGCGCTGCTGCACGACCCCGACGTGCTCTACCTCGACGAGCCGACCATCGGCCTGGACGTCGTCAGCAAGGCCAAGGTCCGCTCGTTCCTGCGCGAGGTCAACGCCGAACGCGGGGTCACGGTCCTGCTGACCACCCACGACCTCACCGACATCGAGCAGTTGTGCCGCCGGGTGATGGTCATCGACCACGGCCGGCTGGTCTTCGACGGGGACCTGGCCGGGCTGCGGGCCGCCGCGGACGGCGAGCGCACCCTGGTGGTGGACCTGGCCGAGGAACTCCCGCCCATCGAGGGCGTGCCCGGCGCCCGCACGGTGAAGGTGGAGGGCCCGCGGCAGTGGCTGGCGTTCCCCGCGGAGCGCAGCGCGGCACCCGTGGTGGCGGCGGTCGCCGCCCGCTACCCGCTGGTGGACCTCGCGGTGCGCGAACCCGACATCGAGACCCTGATCGCCGAGCTCTACGCGGGCGGCGGCACGGCCCGCTCCGCCCCCGGCACCGCCGCCGGGCCGGACCCGCATCGGACGCCGCCGCTCCGCCCCTGATCCCCACGGACAGGCCCTAATCTGTCCGTATGACTGACGAACGGCTCCCCCAGCTGCGCGCCTCCGACGCCGACCGCGAGCGGGTGACCGAGATCCTGCGGGACGCCCTCGCCGAGGGCCGGCTGGACATGGCGGAGTTCGACGAGCGGTTCGACGCCACCCACAAGGCCCGCACCTACGGGGAACTGGAGCGGCTCACCGCCGACCTGCCGGCGGCCGCGCCCGCCGCGCCCCCGCTGTCGCTCCGCAAGGAGCCGGCGCCGGACGGCGCGGTGACGGCCTGGTCCGCGCGGATCCGCGAGGGCGCCCAGGGCTCCACGACGGGCATCGCCGTCATGGGCGGCTTCGAGCGCAGGGGCCGGTGGACGATCGGGCGCCGGTTCACCGCGATCTGCCTCATGGGCGGCGGCGAACTCGACCTGCGCGAGGCCGACTTCGCCGACCGGGAGGTCCGGATCGACGTCTGGGCGGTGATGGGCGGGGTCAATGTCGTCGTGCCGCCGGGCGTCGAGGTCGAGGTGCGCGGGCTGGGCATCATGGGCGGCTTCGACTCCCGGGAGGACGGGGTGCCGGGCGAGCCCGGGGCGCCCCGGGTGATCGTCTCGGGGCTGGCCCTGATGGGCGGCGTCGGCGTGGAACGCAAGCTGCCCAAGGAGGAGCAGCGGCGCCTGAAGGCCGAGCGCAAGGAAGAGCGGCGGCGGCTCAAGGAGGAGCGCCGGCAGGGCCGCGAACTGGACTGACCGGGGCCGCGGGCTCAGAGCGCGGCGGGCGCGGTCTGCCGCAGGCCGTCCACGTCCACCGCGTCGGCCATCGCGCGGTAGCCGGCGTCGCTGGGGTGCAGATGGTCACCGGAGTCGTACGCCGGCAGCAGCCGCAGCGGGTGCGCCGGATCGCGCAGCGCCCGGTCGAAGTCGACGACGTCGTCGTAGACGGCGCCGGAGCGGATCAGGTGGTTGACCCGTTCGCGTACCGCGTTGAGCCGTCGGGAGTAGCCGCGGTGCCCACCGAAGGGCGTGAGGGTGCTGCCGGTGACCCGCAGCCCGCGTTCGTGCGCCCGCCGCACCACCTCCCGCATGCCCGCCACGACCTTCCGCGGGTCGAGCTGACGCGGTGCCTTGAACAGGTCGTTCACGCCGATCTCGACCACCACCGCCTGCACGCCCGTACGGGACAGCACGTCACGGTCCAGACGCGAGAGCAGGCTGGGCCCGTTGGTGGGGGCGAGGCGGCTGCTGTCGGTGAGCAGGCGGTTGCCGCTGAGGCCGGTGTTGAGGACGCCGTAGCGGGGGGCGCCCGGCTCGTCGCGCAGCCGGGCCGCGAGGAAGTCCGTCCAGCGGTGGTTGGCGCCGGGCGTGGAGGTGATGCCGTCGGTGATCGAGTCGCCGATCGCCACCACCGCGCCGCGTGCCTTGGTGGTCAGCACGTCCACGCCGGTCAGATAGCGCCAGTACGGGCTCTGCTCCGTATAGGCGGTGCCCGCGGAGTCCTCGGTGCGGTCGCCGCGCGCCAGGTAGGACGTCTGCCGGGCGTACGGGTGGTAGGTGGCCGGTCCCGAGGGGGCCGGGGAGTACGTGGTGACCAGCAGGTCGGCGTTGCCGGGCACGGCCAGCCGGACCGGGTCGCTGGTGAGCTCGCCGCCGATCGGGAGCGTCACCGACGGCTTGCCGCCGAAGGTCAGCCGGCGCATGCTGCCGGCCGTGGCGATCGGGCTGCCGCTGCCGGCCGACAGGGCCAGCGAGGCGTGGCTGAGCGGCAGCGGGCGGGTGCCGTAGAGGTTGGAGAGCCGGATCCGGGCGCTGGAGCCGCCGACGCTGGTGTGGACGACGTTCCGGATCGACATCTGCGCGTAGCCGTCCTTGGTGCCGGGCTCCGCCGACGCGACGGCCGCCGACCAGGTGCCGACCCACTGCCCGGAGACCGCCGGCGCCGCCGAGGTCCGCGGCTCCCGCGGCGGGCCGCCCGGGAGGCCGGGGGTGCCGTCGAAACCGGCGAATATCGCCGCCGAGATCAGCACCACCACCGCCGCCAGGCCGGCGAGCAGGGTGTATCCCACGCGTCTGGTCATGCCGGAGGGGTCTCCAGGGGGCTGGCGGAGCTGCGCGCTCCGGGCGGACTGGGGGCACTCCCACCCGGCGGTGGCCGGGGAGGGCGGCGGGCCGCGGACGCCCGGTGAACAGCGTCGCAGCGGTCCGGCCGGTGGTCCATGATCCCACGTACCCCCCACCGGCCGCCCGGCGCCCTGCTCCGCACCGGGTGTCCCGGACGCCGGGAACTCGTGGCGGGTTCCAGGAGTAGGGCACTGTGGGACACATACGGGCGTACGGCCGGTACGGTCGGCGGGGGACACGGCGGGAGCGGTGGAGCGGATGGACGACACGACGACCGAGGGGGCGCGGGCCGTGGAGCCGGTGCCCGCGGCGGGCGGCGCGGGCGGCCGCACGGTGCCCGGCGGCTTCCGCTACAGCGCCGCCGACGCCGAGAAGCGGCAGGCCGTCCGCCGGATGAAGGCCCTGGCCACCGGGCTGCTGGTGGCCGTCGCTGCGGTCTACGCCCTGGCGAAGTGGGCCGGCGCGGCCGGCGCCGGCGGCTGGACGGGCTTCGTGGCGGCGGCCGCCGAGGCGGGCATGGTCGGCGCGCTGGCCGACTGGTTCGCGGTCACCGCGCTGTTCAAGCGGCCCATGGGACTGCCGATCCCGCACACCGCGATCATCCCCACCAAGAAGGACCAGCTCGGGCAGAGCCTCGGCGACTTCGTGGGGGAGAACTTCCTCTCCGGCGAGGTGGTCCGCCGTCGGCTGCGCTCGGTCGGCATCGGCGCCCGGCTCGGCCGCTGGCTCGCCGAACCGCACAACGCCGACCGGGTCACCGCCGAACTGTCCACCGCGCTGCGCGGCGCGCTGACCGTACTGCGCGACTCCGACGTCCAGGCGGTGGTCGGCGAGGCCATCACCCGCCGCGCGGACGCCCAGGAGGTCGCGCCCGGCATCGGCGCCCTGCTGGAGAAGATCGTCGCCGAGGGCGGCCACACCCGGGTCGTGGACCTGGTTTGCGCCCGCGCCCACGACTGGCTGGTCGACCACGGGGACGCGGTGCTCGCCGCGGTCTCCGGCGGCGCCCCCGGCTGGACCCCCCGGTTCGTCGACCGCAGAGTGGGCGACCGCGTCTACAAGGAACTCCTGCGCTTCGTCACCGAGATGCGCGACATGCCCGACCACCCGGCGCGCGGCGCGGTGGACCGCTTCCTGACCGACTTCGCCGGCGACCTGCGCGCCGACCCGGGCACCCGCGAGAAGGTCGAACGGCTCAAGTCCGAGGTGCTGGGCCGCGGCGAGGTCCAGGACCTGATCGCCTCCGCCTGGGGCGCGGTCCGCGCGATGATCGTGGCCGCCGCCGAGGACGAACGGAGCGAGCTGCGGCTGCGGGTACGCGCCGCACTGCTCTCCCTGGGCGGCCGGCTGGCCACCGACGCCCGGCTCCGCGACAAGGTCGACGGCTGGCTGGAGGGCGCCGCGGTCTACGTCGTGACGACGTACCAGGGCGAGATCACCGCCCTGATCACCGACACCGTCGCCGGCTGGGACGCCGAACACACCTCCCGCAAGATCGAGGCCCACATCGGCCGCGACCTGCAGTTCATCCGCATCAATGGCACGGTGGTGGGGGCGCTGGCGGGCTTGTGCATCTATGCGGTGTCCCGGGCGGTAGGCGGCTGAAGCCGCCGGTTTTCCCCACGTAGTTGGCTTCCCCGCCGTAGGGGTTCGCCTTGCTTGCGCCCGACGGCGCTTGTCTTTTGCGCCTGGCGGCGTCGCTTGTTGTCCGCTGCGCGGGGCTGTTGGGTGCGGTGACGGGCCTGCGGGGGTGGTGTGCCGGACTGCTTCGCTTTACGTCCGGCACACCACCCCCTCCGGCCCGTCCCCTCCCGTTGGGGGGTTGGATTTCAGGTGAGTTGGGGCTCATGTCTGGTGGGCCGGTGCCGGCTCTGGACGGATGGGTGACCGCAATTGTCGGGCGACCGGCACGGGACCACTCAGGCCAGCCCCCACTCACCGTCTCTATGACCACCCACGGGAGGGGACGGGTCGGAGGGGCAGGGGGTGTGTCCGGACGTAAAGCGAAGCAGTCCGGACACACCCCCTGCCCCGGAGGCCCGGCACCGCGGCCGATAAGCCCCGCGCAGCGGACCGGCCCCGCGCAGCGGACAACAAGCGAGCGCCGCCAGGCGCTACAAGGCGAACCCCTACGGCGGGAAAGCCGACTACGTGGGAGCCCAGCCAAGTGCAACGACTAGGCTCGGCCGACGTGCGAAAACCGACCTACGGCGGGAAAGCCGAAAACGTGGGGCGCAGGCGAAGCGCAGCGCTCTGGCTGCTGGTCCCCTACGCGTTGTTCCTGCTCGCGTTGCCGGCCGTCAACCGCGTCACCCCGACCGTGCTCGGCCTGCCGTTCCTCTTCTTCTGGATGCTGCTCGCGATCCTGCTGACCCCGGTGTCGGTGTGGTTGGCGCGCCGCGGCGACCTCCGGCGCGGTCACGGCCGGAGCGGCGACGAAGCGACCGGGGGCGGCGCGTGAACGCCACCGTCGCCACCGCGATCTTCGCCGCGTTCATGCTGCTGACTGTCGTCCTGGGGCTGCTCGCGGTCCGCGGCAGAGGGGCGTCGGAGGGGCGGCCGGGCGGGCTCGCCGAATGGTCGGTGGGCGGGCGCAGCCTGGGCACCGTCTTCATCTGGGTGCTGATGGCCGGCGAGAGCTACACCAGCTTCAGCTACCTCGGCGCGGCCGGCTGGGGCTACAACTTCGGCGCCCCGGTGCTCTACGTCGTGGCCTACATGTCCTGCGGCTACGCCGTCGGCTATGTCGTCGGCCCGATGCTGTGGGCCTACGCCCGCCGGCACGACCTGGTCGGCATCACCGACATCGTCGCCCACCGCTACCGCCGGCCCTGGCTCGGCGCCGCCGTCGCCGTCCTCGCCACCGTCTGCCTGCTGCCCTACATCCAGCTCCAGATCACCGGCATGGGCGTGGTCGTCTCGACCCTCTCCTACGGCACGATCAGCCTCAACTGGGCCTATTTCATCGGCTTCGCGGTGACCACCGGCTTCGTCGTCGTCAGCGGACTGCGCGGCAGCGCCTGGGTGTCGGTCCTCAAGGACATCCTGGTCGTCGTCACCCTCGGCTTCCTCGCGGTGTACGTCCCGCTGCACTACTTCGGCGGCTACGGCCCCTTCCTGGACCGCGTCGTCGCCGAGAAGCCGCAGTGGCTGACCTTCCCCGGCCACGCCTCCAACGGCCTGGGCCAGACGTGGTTCGTCACCACCACCGTGATCAACTCCCTGACGGTGGTGATCTTCCCGACGACCGTGGCCGGCTACCTGGGCGCCCGCAACGCCGACGCGCTCCGCCGCAACGCGATGTACCTGCCCTTCTACAACGTCCTGTTGTTCGTGCCGATGCTGCTGGGACTGGCGGCGCTGTTCGTCGTCCCGGGCCTGACCGGCGCCGATTCCAACCTCGCGCTGTTCAAACTCGTCGTGGACTCCCTGCCGGCCTGGGCGGTGGGCGTGATCGGGGCGGCCGCGGCGCTCTCGTCGATCGTGCCGATGGCGGTCTTCATGCTGGTCATCGGCACGATGTGGGGGAGGAGCGTGCTCGGCGCGGTGCCGCGCCTGGCGTCCCGTCAGAAACTCTGGTCGCAGGTGGTCGTGGTGGTCGCCGGGGCCCTCGCGCTGGTGCTCACCTACACCGCGCCCAACACCCTCGTCCGGCTCTCCCTGATCTCCTACGAGGGCATGGCCCAGCTGGTGCCGATGCTGCTCCTGGGGCTGGTGTGGCGGCGGTTGACGATGTACGCGGCGGTGAGCGGCCTGGCGGCCGGCTTCACCGTGGTGTGCGTTCTGGTCTTCGGCGGCCACGATCCCGTCTGGGGTGTGAACGCCGGCATCGTCGGCCTCGCGGTGAACGTGGCAGTGGCCCTGGCGGTCACCTGGCTCGGCCCGCGCGAACGCGGAGACGACCGCCCGGATGCCGAAGTGCTCGCGCTGGACGACGAGTTCCCCCGGGTCGGGGACGCGACCGGTGCCGGTGCCGGGGCCGGGACGGCGGAGGCGAGCGGCCCCCGGTAGGGCCCGCGCCACCCATCGGCCGCAGCCGGCTGCGGTTCACCGCAATGCGTCGCTGAGCACTGCCGTCTACTGCCGTCTATTGCCGTTCACCGTCTGGAGTGAATCCTCGAACTGGTTGTCGCGGGCGGTCGCGGGTGCGGTTACTCTGGAACGGACGGTCGGACCGGCATCGGGCCGCCGACCGAGAGCAACGAGAGTGACGAGAGCAACGCACGCGCGGGGGAGCGCGGAAGGGGGGAGCCGGATGTACCGCATCGTCGATGCCTGGCGGCTCTACACCAGCGCGCTGTTCTTCCTGCTCGTCGGACTCCTGCTCGCCCAGAGCGGTCTGACGACGTCCCTCGCCGCCGCCGCGACCACCGCCGCGGTGCTGCTGCTGTGCAGCGCCCTCGCCCTGGCCGCCACCGCCCGCCCGGTCCCACCGGGCCGCATACGCACGGCCATCCGCGACCGCGAGCGCCGTACGGCCTTCCTGCCGCAACGCGACCCGGACGCCGCCGGCCGGCCGCGCCCGCGAGCACCGGGCCGCGCCCTCCCGGCGGCCGCGTAGCCGCTCCGGCGCACCCCCGACGCCCGACTGCTCTCCGGCACCTGCCCTGGCCGGCCCTCACCCTGCCCCGGCCCGTGCCCTGACCGGCGACGTCCCCCTCCCGACCTGTCCCACCGCTGCGCCGGTGCGTGCCCGCGCGGCTCGTCACGCCGTCTCTCCATTCCGGCACGACGAGACCCGTGGAGGGCTCACCCATGTCCGTTTTCGACATCCTCGGCGAGGCGCTGACGCGCGGCGCCCAGCTCATCGAACCGCTCTTCGGCACCGCGGCCACCGCCGCCGCCATCGTCCTGTTCACCCTCGGCGTCCGCGCCGCCCTGCATCCGCTCGCCCGCGCGGCGGCCCGCGGCGAGAAGGCCCGCGCCGCCCTCGCCCCCCAGATCGCCGCCCTCCAGCGCAAGTACGGCGGTGACCGGGAGCGCCTCCAGCAGGCGATGAGCGACCTCTACGCGAAGTCCGGCTCCTCACCGCTGGCCGGCTGCCTGCCGAGCCTGCTCCAGATCCCGGTCTTCTTCGTGATGTACCACCTCTTCTCCACCGGCAGCGGCACCCTGCTGAACCACACGCTGCTGGGCGCGCCGCTCGGCGGCACCTGGCGCCGGGCCCTCGCCGACGGCGGGATGGCCGGCCCTCAGGGCCTGGTCTACCTCGCGCTCTTCGCCCTGATCGCGGCCGTCGCCACCTGGAACTACCGCCGCGCCCGGGCAGCGGCGGCCGCCGTCCCGACCCCCGCCGCGGGTACCGCGGCCCCGGGCCTGGGCGCCCTCGGCAAGCTGATGCCGCTGCTCTCGTTCGGCACGCTGATCACAGTCGCGGTGGTCCCGCTGGCGGCCGGCCTCTACATGGTGACGACCACGACCTGGACGGCCTGCGAACGCGCCCTCCTCCACCGCAACCGGAAGCCCGCGGCCGACGGCGACCCGGCGGCAGCCGGCAAGACGACCACCGCCCGCCGGACGACGCAGCGTAAGACGACCGGGGGCCCCAAGCCGGCGGCGAGCACCACCGGGCAGCCGCAGCCGCAGTCGACGTCGCAGGCGCAGCCCACTTCCACCTCGGCCCCATGCTCCCCCTCCCCGGGGGCGCGGGCGGGGCGGCGGGGTGGGCCCAAGTCCCGGGCGGCGCGGCAGAAGGCGGCCCGGGCCAGGGCCAATGCCGCGGCGCAAAAGGGCGGTTCGGACGCGTCGGGCGCCCCGGGCAAGCCGAACACCGCGCCGCGCGCTGACAACCGACGGCCCGACGGCACCCCGATCGTTACTACCGCTCAGTAACGGTCCAGTCCGTGAACGGGGTCTTGCGGAGTGGACCCCGTTCTCGGAGGATCAGCCAAATCGCTCGATGGCCGTCCCCCATCGGCCGGTCCGGGAGCACCCTCCCGGACCGACCCTTCGACCACGGGAGTTGTGACGATGAAGCTGCTGCGTGTCGGACCGGTGGGGGCGGAGCGCCCGGCGCTGCTCGACGAAACCGGCCTGCTGCGGGACCTGTCGGGCCTGGTCACGGACATCGACGGCGCGCTGCTCGCGGACGACGCGGCCCTCGCCCGCGTCCGGGCCGCCGCGGCCGCCGGCGACCTGCCCGTACTGGACGACGCCGGGCTCCGCATCGGCCCGCCGGTCGCGCGGATCGGCAAGGTCGTGTGCATCGGGCTGAACTACCACGACCACGCCCGGGAGACCGGGGCCGCCACCCCCGAAGAGCCGATCGTCTTCCTGAAGGCCCCGGACACCGTCGTCGGCCCCGACGACACCGTGCTCATCCCGCGCGGCAGCGTGAAGACCGACTGGGAGGCCGAACTGGCGGTGGTCATCGGCCGGACCGCCCGCTATCTGGAGAGCGACGAGCAGGCACGGGCGGCGGTGGCCGGTTACGCGGTGGCGCACGACGTGTCCGAGCGCGCCTTCCAGATCGAGCGCGGCGGCCAGTGGGACAAGGGCAAGAACTGCGAGACGTTCAACCCGCTGGGCCCGTGGCTGGTGACCGCCGACGAGATACCGGACCCGCAGGCACTGGGCATCCGGCTGTGGGTCAACGGCGAGCTGAAACAGGACGGCACCACCGCCGAGCAGATCTTCCCGGTGGCCGAAGTGGTCCGCTACGTAAGCCAGTTCATGACCCTGTACCCGGGCGACGTGATCAACACCGGCACCCCGGCGGGAGTGGCGATGGGCCAGCCCGACCCCAAGCCGTATCTTCGGGCCGGCGATGTGGTGGAACTGGAGGTCGACGGGGTGGGGCGCCAGCGGCAGGCGCTGCGCTTGGCTTGATTCCCACGTAGTTGGCTTCCCCGCCGTAGGGGTTCGCCTTGCTTGCGCCCGACGGCGCTTGTCTTTTGCGCCTGCGGCGTGGTGTTTGTCCGCTGCGCGGGGCTGTTGGGTGCGGTGACGGGCCTGCGGGGGTGGTGTGCCGGACTGCTTCGCTTTACGTCCGGCACACCACCCCCTCCGGCCCGTCCCCTCCCGTTGGGGGTTGGATTTCAGGCCAGTTGCACCATCTGTCTGTGGGCCGGTGCAGGCTCTGGACTGAGGGGTGACCGTCGATGACGAGCGACCGGCACGGGACCACTTACGCCAGCTCCCACCTACCGTCTCTATGACCCACCACGGGAGGGGACGGGTCTGCGGGGCAGGGGGTGTGTCCGGACGTAAAGCGAAGCAGTCCGGACACACCCCCTGCCCCGCAGACCCGGCACCGCACCCGACAGCCCCGCGCAGCGGACCGGCAATGCGCCGCAGGCGCAAACGACGCCGCACCCGGCAACGTACGACCAAGCCCCGCGCAGCGGACCCGCCCCGCGCAGCGGACCGACAACGCCCGCGAAGCGGGCCGGAAAACGCGCCGTCAGGCGCAACGGCAAGCGCCGTCAGGCGCAACAAGGCGAACCCCCACGGCGGGACAGCCGGCTACGTGGGGCGCGGCCCCGCCAGGCACCGTCCTCGTTGTCGAACGTGTCGAAGACCAGGCGCCGTTCCTGCGCTTCCAGGGTGCGGATTTCGTCCTCTACGGCCGGGCGCAGACCGGGGCGCTCATGCGCCTTCCCCGATGCGGACCGTGCGGCCCTCGGCCGCCGAGGTCCTGGCGGCCTCCAGGACGCGCAGCGCGGCCGCGGCCTCGGCGGCGGTCACCGGCGGTGCGCCGCCGTCCCGCAGGGCGCGGACGATCGCGGCGTAGTACGCGGGGTAGTCGCCGGGCAGCGTCGGCACCGGGTCGCCGCCGCCCATCCGCGGGGACGCCCCGGCGCCGAGCCGGCCCCAGCAGGCCCTCGGCTCCACGCCCCACTCCGTCTCCCCGTCGCCGGGGCGACGGCCCTCGCGCAGTGCCGCCTCCTGCGGGTCCAGGCCGTGCTTGGTGTAGCCCGCCTTGTCGCCCAGTACCCGGAAACGGGGGCCCAGGAGGGGGGCGGTGGCGCTCACCCAGAGGTGGGAGCGGACGCCGTTCGCATGGGTGACGGCGAGGAAGGTGTCGTCGTCGGCCTCCGCGCCCGGGCGGCGGACGTCGGACTCGGCGTAGACCGAGGCCGCCGGGCCGAAGAGGGTCAGCGCCTGGTCGACGAGGTGGCTGCCGAGGTCGTAGAGGAGTCCGCCCAGCTCGGTGGGGTCGCCGGACTCGCGCCAGCCGCCCTTGGGCTGCGGCCGCCAGCGTTCGAAGCGGGACTCGAAGCGCTGCACCGCGCCGAGCGCGCCGTCCGCGAGGAGCCGGCGCACCGTGCGGAAGTCGTTGTCCCAGCGGCGGTTCTGGAAGACCGAGAGCAGCAGGCCGCGGCGGTCGGCGAGCGCGGCGAGCTGTTCGGCCTCGGCGGCGGTGGCGGCCAGCGGCTTGTCGACGACGACGGCGGCGCCGGCCTCCAGGGCGGCGGTGGCGAGCGGCACATGCGTCTTGTTCGGCGAGGCCAGCACGATCAGGTCGAGGTCGCCGGCGGCGGCCCGGTCCAGGACCTCCTGGGCGGTGGCCACGGTGCGGACCTGCGGGTGCTCGGCGCGAGCCCGGGCCTGCCGCTCGGGGCTGCCGGTCGAGACGGTGTCGAGCAGCAGCCCGTCGGTGGCGGCGATCAGCGGGGCGTGGAAGACCGAGCCCGCCAGGCCGTAACCGATCAGGCCGACGCGGAAGGGGGCGGTGCGGGCCGCGGCCGCGGTGGTGGCGGGGGCGCTGGGTGCTTCGGGGTCGCTCATGTCCTCCACTTTCGCAACGCTGTTGCCAAAGTGCAAGCAGTGCGGAGAATGGGAGGGTGAGCAGCAACGATTCCGATCACCCGGACGGCGGCGAGCGGCGGGAGGGCGCGCCGGGCCCGTCGGCCGCCCCACCCGCCCCGGCCGGTCCGACCGCCCCCGCCCGGCCCGCCGCCTCCGCCTCCCCCGGCGCCAACCTCCTCGCCCTGCGCGGGCACAACACCGCCCTGGTGCTGGGCCTGCTGCGCACCGCGGGGGAGGCCGGCGCAAGCCGGCTGGAGCTGGCCGAGCGGACCGGGCTCACCCCGCAGGCGGTCAGCAAGATCACCGCGCGGCTGCGCGCCGACGGCCTGGTCGCCGAGGCGGGCCGCCGCGCCTCCACGGGCGGCAAGCCCCGTACGGTGCTGCGGCTGGTCCCCGGGGCCCGGCACGCCGTCGGCGTCCACCTCGACCGCGACGAGATCATCTGCGTCCTGGCCGACCTCACCGGCCGGCCGGCCGCCGTGCGCCGCGCGCCCCTGGACTTCGGCGCCGGCGCCGGGTCCGTCCTGGCCACCGCCGCGCGGCAGGTCGCGGCGCTGCGGCAGGCGGCGGGCGGGCCGCCGGTGCTCGGCGCGGGCGTGGCCTGCCCGGGGCCGCTGGACCATGCGACCGGCGTCCTGCGCCAGGTCACCGGCGCCCCCCAGTGGGACGGCTTCCCGCTGCGGGACGCGCTCGCCGACCGCCTCGGCCTGCCCGTCGTCCTCGACAAGGACACCAACGCGGCGGCCCTCGGCCTCAGCCGCGCGCCCGAGGACGACGGCGGCGCCTCGTTCGCCTACCTCCACCTGGGGACGGGGCTCGGCGCCGGGCTCGTCCTCGACGGCGGCCTCTACCGCGGGCCGCACACCGGGGCGGGCGAGTTCGGCCACCAGGTGGTGCAGCTGGACGGGCCGCGGTGCGGCTGTGGGCGGCGCGGCTGCGTCGAGGCGCTGTGCCTGGCGGCGGTGGCCCGCGGCGATCTCCCGGCGGCGGCCCGGGTGCTGGGCGTGGCCGCGGCCAACCTCGTCGAACTGCTCGACATCGACCGGGTGCTGCTCGGCGGCCGCACCGTCCTGGCCCACCCGGAGGTGTTCCGGGACGGCGTGGCCCGCGTCCTGGCCGACCACGCGGCGCTGCGCGGCCGGCCGGGCGCGGCCGCAGGCGGCGGTCCCGGGGGCGCGTCCGCGATACCGGTGGCGCCGGCCCGCGGCGGCCCCCGCACGGTCGCGGACGGCGCGGCGGAGCTGGTGCTGAAGGGGTTGTTCCGGTAGGGGCGGTCGGTCCCTGATCGGGGCGGCTGAGGCGGACGGTGGGGGAACTCCCGTACATCGGAGGTGGGTTGGAGTGCCGCGTCGTACCGCCGGTACTGCCGCGCCGTAGGGGAACCGGCCACCCCCGAGGGTCCCCGCGCCCCTCCACCCACCCTGATGCGAAGATCCCCGGGTGGAGTTCCCGTACGGCCAGGATCCTGGCGCACCCGTTCGGTCCGGCATTCCCGAGCACGGACGCATCCCCAAGTACTACGCGGCGAAGGTCGATCTCGCCGCCCTGTTGGAGGAGTTGGGCGAGGGCGAACCGCTGCCCGCCGAGCGCGAACTGGCCCTGCGCTTCGAGGTGTCCCGCGAGACGCTGCGCCAGGCGCTCCGGGAGCTGGTGCTGGAGGGGCGGCTGCGCCGGATGGGGCGCGGCACCGTCGTCGCCGGCCCCAAGATGGAGCAGCCGCTCTCGCTCGCCAGTTACACCGAGGGCGTCCGCCGCCAGGGCCGCCGGCCCGGCCGGCACCTCGTCTCGCTGGACCGCTTCCCCGCGCCGCCGGCGCTCGCCCGCGATCTGGGGCTCGCCGCGGGCGACGCGGTGTGGCACATGGAGCGGGTGCTGCTCGCCGACGACGAGCGGGTCGGCCTGGAGAGCACCTATGTCGCGGTGTCCCGGGTCCCGGACCTGGCGGCCGACTTCGAGCCGGACTCGTCCTTCTACGCGTACCTCCGCGAGCGCCTCGGCACCGCCTTCGGGGACGCGGACGAGCGCCTGGAGACCGTCCTGGCCACCCCGCGCGAGGCGCTGCTGATCGGCACGCCGGGCGCGCTGCCGATGCTCCTCATCCACCGGCTGTCCCGGGACACCGAGGGCCGTCCGCTGGAGCGGGTCCGGTCCCTCTACCGGGGCGACCGGTTCTCGTTCACCACGCATCTGGGCGGCGGCGGTGCGCAGGGGCGGGACGACGGCCCGTAGGGGGGCGGGGGAGGGGGCCCGTAGGGGGTGGGTGGGCCCCTGGCCGATTCCTACCCGGTGGGTGGCGGTGGGTAGTTCGGCTTGATGTTACGAAAAGATAACGGGTCTAGGCCAAGTTTGAAGGCGTGTTAACCGGCTCGTCGCCGAACCTTCCCCTCCGCGCCACCCGGCGCCGCGACCGTCTGGGGCATGCGAGTCATCGTCGTCGGAGCCGGCGTGCTGGGAACAATGCACGCCTGGCACGCAGTTGAACGGGGCCACGAGGTCCTCCACATCGAGCGGGAGGCCGAGGCCCGCGGCGCCTCGGTCCGCAACTTCGGGCAGATCTGGGTCAGCGGCCGGGCCGGCGGCGAGGAGCTGGACACCGCGCTGCGCGCCCGCGAACTCTGGGAGGGCATTGGTGCCCGCGTCCCCGGCATCGGCTTCCGCGCCATCGGTTCGCTGACCGTCGTCCGCAACGACGCCGAGCGTGCCGTCGCCGAGGCCGCCACCCGCCGCCCGGACGCCGCCGCCCGCGGCTACCGCCTCCTCGACGCCGCGCAGGCCCGCGCCCGCAACCCCGCCCTGCGCGGCGACTTCACCGGCGCGCTGTGGTGCGAACGCGACGCCGCCGTGGAGCCCCGGGTCGCCCAACGCGCCCTGAAGGACGCCCTGCTGGCGTCCGGCCGGTACACCTACCTCGGCGGCCGGGAGGTCCGCGACGTGGTCGGCGAGCACGCGGTCCGCGACGACCACGGCACCACCCACCACGGCGACACGGTGATCCTGTGCACCGGCGCCTGGCTCGGCGGGCTGGTCCGCGAGCTGGTCCCCGACCTGCCGGTGCGCCGGGTGCGCCTGCAGATGATGCAGACCGACCCGCTCGGCGAGCCGCTGACCACCTCCGTCGCCGACGCCGACAGCTTCCGCTACTACCCCGCCTACCGCGGCGACGCCCTGGACGCCCTCAACGCCGGCCGGCCGCAGGCCCCGACCGCCGCCGCCCACAAGATGCAGCTGCTGATGGTCCAGCGCGCCGACGGCGGCCTGACCATCGGCGACACCCACGAGTACGAGGCCCCGTTCGCCTTCGACACCGTCGAGGAGCCCTACGAGCACCTCACCGGCGTCGTCGAGGCGATCCTGGGCCGCCCGCTGCCCCGTATCCGCCACCGCTGGGCCGGGGTCTACGCCCAGTGCACCGACCCCGGCCGGGTCGTCCACCGCCAGCAGGTCCGCGACGGCGTCTGGCTGGTCACCGGGCCCGGCGGACGCGGTATGACCTGCTCCCCGGCCATCGCCGAGACCACCGCGAACGCACTGGGATGGTGAGCCCGTTGACGCACCCCGACCACACGCCCGGCAACACCGGCACCCCCGACACCCCCGGCACCTTCCGTCCCGACGACATCCGGCTCGTCGTCCTGGACATGGCCGGTACCACCGTCGCCGACGACGGCCTGGTGGAGCGGGCCTTCGACGCCGCCGCCCGCCACATGGGCGTCGAGCCCGGCAGCCCCGCGCACGCCGAGCAACTCGCCTACGTCCGCGCCACCATGGGCGAGTCCAAGATCTCCGTCTTCCGGCACCTGTTCGCCGCCCCCGACGGCGACCCGCACGCCACCGAGCAGGCCGCCCGGCGCGCCAACCGCGCCTTCGAGGCGGCCTACGGCGACCTCGTCGACGACGGCCGGATCGCCCCCGTCCCCGGCGCCCGCGCCGCGATCGAGGCCCTCCAGGCCGCCGGCCGCACCGTCGTCCTCACCACCGGCTTCGCCCGGGTCACCCAGGACGCCCTCCTCGACGCGCTCGGCTGGCGCGACCTGGTCCGGCTCACCCTCTGCCCGGCCGACGCCGGCGGCCGCGGCCGCCCGTACCCGGACATGGTGCTGGCCGCCCTGCTGCGCACCGGCGCCGCCGACGACGTCGCGCAGATCGCGGTGGCCGGCGACACCTCCTACGACATGATCGCCGGACGCCGCAGCGGCGCGTCGGTGGTCGCCGGGGTGCGCACCGGCGCCCACGACGCCGCCCAGCTGTCGGCCGCCGGCGCCACCCACGTCCTGGGCTCGGTCGCCGAACTGCCCGCGCTGCTGGGAGTGGTGTGAGATGCCCGCCGCCACGGCCCCCGCCCCTGCCACGACCGCCGCCCCGCCCCCGGCCTCCGGCATCCGCTTCGACCACGTCACCGTCGCCTACGGGCGGCACGGCGAGCACACCGTCCTGGACTCGCTCGACCTGACCGTCGAACCGGGCGAGGTGCTGGCCCTGCTCGGCCCGTCCGGCTCCGGCAAGACCACCGCGCTGCGGGCGGTCGCCGGATTCGTCCGCCCGGCCTCCGGGCGGGTCCTGATCGGCGGCCGGGACGTGACCGACCTGCCGCCCCACAAACGCGGCATCGGCATGGTCGTCCAGCAGTACGCGCTCTTCCCGCACATGAAGGTCGCCGACAACGTCGCCTTCGGACTGAAGGCGCAGAAGGTCCCGCGCGCCGAGATCCCCGGCCGGGTCGCCGAGGCCCTGGAACTGGTCGGCATGGCCGCCTACGCCGGCCGGCACCCCCGGGAGCTGTCCGGCGGCCAGCAGCAGCGGGTCGCCCTCGCCCGCGCGCTCGCGATCCGCCCCGGCGTGCTGCTGCTCGACGAGCCGCTGTCCGCGCTCGACGCCCGGCTGCGCTCCGGCATGCTCACCGAACTCGCCCGCCTGCACCGCGAGTTGCCGGACGTCTCGATCCTCTACGTCACCCACGACCAGGTCGAGGCGCTGACCCTCGCCGACCGGATCGCCGTCCTGGAGTCGGCCCGGCTGCGCGAGTGCGGCACCCCGCAACAGCTCTACCGCAGCCCGCGCACCGCGTTCACCGCGTCGTTCGTCGGGACCGCCAACCTCCTGCCGGTCACCGTGCGCCGGGCCGGCGGCGTGGAGTTCGCCGGCCGTCCGCTGGCCGCCCGCACCGGGGACGCGACCCCGGGCGCCACCGCCACGCTCTGCGTCCGCCCGCACCTCCTCGGCCTCGGCGCGAGCCCCGACCCGGACGGCAACACCCTGCACGGCACCGTCACCGAGGTCCAGTGGCGCGGCGCCACCCACCGGCTGTACGTCGAGGTGGCGGGCCACCGCGTCCTGGCCGATCTGCGGGAGCTGCGCGAGACCCCGCCACCGGGCACCGAACTCGCCCTGCACTTCGCCCCGCAGGACGCGGTCCTCGTCCCGGCCGGCCTCCGGGCGGACGTCCCGGTGGACGTCCCGGATATTCCGGACGGCGGGGCGGACCATGTCTGACCGCACCCCGGCGGCCGGCGGGCCGAACCGCGCCCGGACCGCCGCCCTGTGGGCCCTGCCGCCCGTCGCCGCCCTCGCACTGGTCTTCCTCTACCCGCTCGCCCTGGTCGTCCGTCAGTCCGTCACCCCGGAGAACGGCGGCGGACCGACCACCGCCCCGTACACCGCGGTCCTGGCCACCGCCTCCTTCCGGGACGCGCTGGCCAACACCGTGCTGATCGCGGCCGGCGCCACCCTCGGCGCGCTCCTCCTCGGCCTGCTGCTCTCCCTGGTCATCGCCTTCGTCCCGTTCCCCGGCGGCCGGGCGCTGGCCCGCTTCGTCGACCTCTTCCTGGCCTTCCCGTCCTTCCTGATCACCCTCGCCCTGCTGTTCCTCTACGGCACCGCCGGCATCGCCAACGGACTGTGGACGGACGTCACCGGTGCCGCCCACGGGCCACTGGACTTCCTGCACACCCCCTGGGGCGTGCTGCTGGCCGAGGTCACCTACTTCACGCCGTTCGTGATGCGCCCCCTCCTCGCCGCGTTCGCGCAGGTGGAGACCGCGCAACTGGAGGTCGCCGGATCGCTGGGCGCCGGGCCGTGGCGGATCGTGCGGACGGTGATCCTGCCCGAGGCGCTGCCCTCGCTCGCCGCCGGCGGTGCGCTGGTCCTCGTGCTGTGCCTGAACGAGTTCGGGATCGTGCTGTTCACCGGCGCCAAGGACGTCGTCACCCTGCCGGTGCTCGTCTACTCCAAGGCGATCCTCGACGGCGACTACACCGGCGCCTGCGTCGTCGCGGTCGTCAACATCGTCCTGTCGGCCGCTCTTTACGCCCTCTACCGCGCGGTGACGGCCCGCACGGCCGGCGCCGCCGCCCGCCGCCGGCCCGCACCGGCCGCGACCGCCGCCCCCACCGCCGTTTCCACCGGAAACGCCCCCGCCCCGGCCCCCGTACCCGCCCTCGCCGCAGGAGGCGTCGACCGTGCTCGTCCATAGCGCAGCCGCCCGCCGGATCATCCGGGCGGTGTTCCTCCTCGTCTTCGTCCCGGTCTTCGCCCTCCCCCTGCTGGTGATCGCCGCCGCCTCCTTCGCCGACGGCTGGAGCGGCGCCCTCCCCTCCGGCCCGACCCTGACGCACTATCAGGACATCGCCCGGGGGGACGCGCTGACCGCCCTCACCACCAGCGTGCTCACCGCCCTCGCCGCCGGCGTCGCGGCCCTGACCGCCGGCACCTGGGCCGCCCTGGCCGCCGAGAAGCTCGGCCGGCGCGGCCGCCGGCTCCTCGACGCCCTCTTCCTGCTGCCGGTCGCCGTCCCCTCCGTCGTCGTCGGCCTCGCCCTCCTCGTCGCCTTCTCCCGCCCCCCGTTCCTCCTCAACGGCACCCCGCAGATCGTGATCATCGCCCACACCGTGCTGGTCACCGCCTTCGCCTACCAGTCCGTGACCGCCGCACTCGCCCGCCTCGACCCGGCGTACGAACAGAGCGCCGCCGCCCTCGGCGCCCGCCCCGCCCACGTCCTGTGGCGGATCAAACTCCCCCTGCTGCTGCCGTCGCTGACCGCGGCCGCGGGCCTGTGCTTCGCCCTGTCCATGGGCGAGTTGAGCGCCACGATGATGCTCTACCCGCCGGACTGGATGCCGCTGCCGGTCCAGATCTTCGCCGCCACCGACCGCGGCGCCCTCTTCACCGGTGCCGCACTGGCCGTGGCCCTCATGGCCACCACCCTCCTCGTCCTGCTCGGCGTCTCCCGCGTCCGCACCAGGGCCACCTACCGCTGAACCCCTGCGCCACCCCCGCCCCGCCACCCGCCCCGTTCCCCAGGAGCACCCGCCATGCCCAGCCGCCCGCACCGCCTCCTCACCGTCGGCGCCACCGTCCTCGTCCTCGCCGCCACCGGCACCGCCTGCGGCGCCTCCGCCGCCGACCCCCACGCCAAGGTGATCACCGTCTACAGCGCCGACGGCCTCAAGAGCGAGAAGGGCGACGGCTTCTACGACAAGGTCTTCAAGGACTTCCAGCAGCAGACCGGCATCAGGGTCGACTACGTGGAGTCCGGCTCCGGCGCCGCCGTCCAGCGCCTGGCCCGGGAACGCGCCAACACCAAGGCCGACGTCGTGGTCACCCTGCCGCCGTTCATCCAGCAGGCCGACGACAAGGGCCTGCTGGACATCTACCGCCCGCACGGCTCCGAACAGGTCGCCGCCGCCGACAAGGACCCCAACGGCAAGTGGGTCTCCGTCGTCAACAACTACTTCTGCTTCATCTACAACAAGAAGGAGCTGAAGCAGCCCCCGGCCACCTGGCAGGACCTCACCGACCCCCGCTTCGCCGGCAAGCTGCAGTACTCCACCCCCGGCGTCGCCGGCGACGGCACCGCCGTCCTCGTCAAGGCCCTGCACGACTTCGGCGGCCAGGGCCCGGCCATGGCCTTCCTCAAGAAGCTCCAGGCCAACAACGTCGGCCCGTCCTCCTCCACCGGCCAGCTCGCCCCCAAGACCGACAAGGGCGAACTCCTGGTCGCCAACGGCGACGTCCAGATGAACTACGCCAACCTCAAGACCATGCCCGACCAGGGCATCTTCTTCCCCGCCGGCAAGCCCGGCGCCCGCCCCGCCACCTTCGCCCTCCCCTACGCCGCCGGCCTGGTCAAGGACGCCCCGCACGCCGCCAACGCCCGGAAGTTCCTCGACTACCTGCTCAGCAAGCCCGTCCAGCAAGAGGTCTCCGCCATCGGCGGCGGCTTCACCTCCCGCAAGGACGTCAAGGCCACCGACCCCAACGCCACCGCCCTCGCCAGGATCATGAGCGGGGTCGACGTCTTCCAGCCCGACTGGCACGACATCGACAAGAACCTCGACACCTACATCGGCGCCTGGAAGACCGCAACCGGAAGCTGACCCCCGCCGACCAGGGCCGGCGGGCCGCCGCTGACTTAGGCTGGGGCCGTCGGCCGCCCTCCGAGGGGCCGGCCGACGGCCTGGCCAAGCGGCCGGCTCTGGTCGACACGCACCGCAGGAGTGGCAGTGGCAGAGCGCAAGCCGATCGAGTCCTGGCTCACCGACATGGACGGTGTCCTCATGCACGAGGGCGTGCCGGTCCCCGGCGCGGACGCCTTCATCAAGCGGCTCCGAGAATCGGGCAAGCCCTTCCTCGTCCTGACCAACAACTCCATCTACACCCCCCGCGACCTGCACGCCCGCCTCGACCGCATCGGCCTGGACGTCCCCTGGGAGTCGATCTGGACCTCGGCGCTGGCCACCGCGCAGTTCCTCGACGACCAGCGGCCCGGCGGCACCGCCTACGTCATCGGCGAGGCCGGCCTGACCACCGCCCTGCACGACATCGGCTACATCCTCACCGACCACGCCCCCGACTACGTCGTCCTCGGCGGGACTAGCACGCCCAAAACGTATTTGGGCCTGACCTGCGGAAACGCTGCTGTGGCAGCCTCCGGGGGGCTTGCTCTGGCCGCCTGACGGTCTGCCGGACCGGCCAGAGCCAGTGGCGGTCAGATGAAGTCGACCAGGTCCGCGATGGAGTCCTTGACGTGGGTCGGACGGTAGGGAAACTTGTCGATGTCCGCTGGGGCGGTCAGTCCGGTGAGGACGAGGAAGGTCTCCATGCCTGCTTCCAGCCCGGCCAAGATGTCAGTGTCCATTCGGTCGCCGATCATCGCGCTGGTCTCGGAGTGCGCGCCAATTGTGTTGAGGCCCGTACGCATCATCAGCGGGTTCGGCTTGCCCACGAAGTAGGGTTCTTTGCCCGTCGCCTTCGTGATGAGGGCGGCAACTGCCCCCGTCGCGGGAAGCGCACCTTCAGTGGAGGGCCCGGTCTCGTCGGGATTCGTCGCGATGAATCGAGCGCCATCGTTGATCAGCCGGACAGCCTTCGTCATGGCCTCAAACGAGTAAGTTCGAGTCTCACCCAAGATCACAAAATCGGGTTCGGTGTCCGTGAGGACGTAGCCCACATCGTGCAGAGCGGTGGTCAAGCCCGCCTCACCGATGACGTATGCCGAGCCGCCGGGATGCTGGTCATCAAGGAACTTCGCGGTGGCGAGTGCGGACGTCCAGATCGACTCCACGGGTACGTTCAACCCAATCCGGCTCAGCCGGGCGTGGAGGTCACGCGCCGTGTAGATCGAATTGTTCGTAAGGACCAGGAACGGACGGCCTGAGTCGCGCAGCTTCGTAATGAATGCGTCTGCGCCCGGCACCGGGATGCCTTCGTGCATCAGCACCCCGTCCATATCGGTGAGCCACGACTCGATGGGCTTGCGCTCCGCCATGCTGTTCTCCTGTACGCATGAGCTTGCTGGGGTGCCGGAACGACCTCGTGCCGACGCCCCCAGCCTAGCCAGACCCAGCCCGAACCCTCCGAGGACGCCATCCTTTGTGGCGGTGCACAGCGGCAACGGAAGGATCAGTAGAGTCGGCGCTTCGACGAAAGCCAGGGGAGGAGCCCCCTGCTCATGCGCCCGTAGGCTTCGTCAGTCGCCGAGTGTGCCGACCGGCCGCGTCGGGTCCTCTGATGGAGTCACGATGAAGTCGAAGGCACCAAAGACGAGGCCGAAGCGGCGCATGAGCGCGACTGCACGCTCCCGCACTCCAGATGGGACGGCCGTGGGTTTGTAGGTGTTGGTTGCGTAGTCCGTCCGCCAGTCGATCCGACCGGCCGCCGAGCCTGCATGGATCTCAACCGCGAAGAAACGCGAGCCGACCACGGTCAACCGGACTTCATGCGACTTTTCTATCCACTCCTGGAATATGTGGGCACAGAGCCTCACCGAGTCGTCGAACTCGGCTGGATCGACCACCACCGTGTCTACAGGGGCGCCAAGCGACTTGGTGATGATCGGGCCGCCAACGTCAGCGGCAAACTTGCGGCCGGCCGCAGGGTTGTTCGTCACGATCGTTCGCGGCGGGTTAAGGCCGAGCTGGTCAGCCACGCGGAGTTGCCAAGGTTTGTAGTTGGCCTGCTGGTCACGTGCCGGGTGGTTGATCCACAGACACGGCAGAGATGCGACGACTCCGAGGAAGCCCGCCCGGGACTGGGCGGCGGCGAACCGCCGCCCAGCCTCGGACATGCCAGTCGCTTTACTCGTAGAACTGGGCCTGGCCGCTGTCCTTCAGGGACTGAAACCAGCGCTTGGCGATCGGGTGCCAGTCGCTTGACGCCCGGGGAATCGGCGGTGCCTTGCCGGCCCCCGCCTTCACCAAGGCCGGACCGTCCGGCTCGTTGCGCCGTCGGCGCTGATCGCTGCGTTTCGGGACAGGGCCCGGCATGGTGTTACCTCCTCCAACAGCGATAGTTGACCGAGTCCTGCCAACGTCGATAGCGTCATGACGGGCCTCGGGGGAGCCCGTCAGTGCAGTGCGTATTCGCAAATCGCTGGCTGCTTTCCCCTTCGGGCCGTCAGGTACCAAGACACAGGGGGAACATGAACGTCAAGCGTTCACTTATGACTGCCGCCGCGGTCATTGCGGTGTTGAGCACTCCCACAGCTGCCGCCCAGGCAGCCGCCTCAGGCGACCCCGTGGTGAAACGAGGGTGCACTACAGGTGACGCAGGAGCGTCAGGCGGGGCGGTCATCTACAACTGGCACGACCCGATGTCAACGCTCAACGTCAAGTTGGATCTGGCAGACGGCAAGGCTGACGGGCGCTACGCAGCGATTCGGGTCCTCGTACTGGGAATGAACGGCACCTCAAAGCAAGGTGCTTGGAATAAGGTCTCCGGCGCCGGGAAGCACAAGGAGGGATGGGTGTCAGTCAAGTACAGTGGCGGCATCAAAAATATCGGCATCCAGGTTGCCACATTCAAAGGTAACCATCTAATGGGTTACTGTACCGATTGGGGCAATCCCGACTAAGGGCCTGCGGCCCCGACTTCGGTGCATCACCGCCGCGAGGATCCATGATTGAGCGCACATAATTTCTGGTCTGAAGGTTCGTACAGATCGGGAATGAAAGCGCCGCGCCCCGTCGCCATCAGCGCGGCGGGGCGCGCATCACATTCTTCGCCGCGTCCCACAGTAAACGTGTCGGGTCGCCTCTCCCCTGGTTCGTGGGCGCCTTCGCCGAAAAACCGGGTGGGTCAGGCCCAGGGCGCTGGTCCTAACGACCTTGAAACCCGTACAGAATCCGAGCCGCTATTACACTTCGGTCTTTTCTCGAAAAGTGACCTGGGCCACCCCCCAGGTTAAATCGTACATTTGAGGCGCCTCGGATTTCGTCTTCTTCGCGGTTTAGCAAGAGGACGCCATGAACACCGCGCGCTCGCTCACGCCAACTCTCCCGGATGCCGCGCCTCCGGCCTCCGCCTGGACACCCACCTCCGCCGGGCCGCCGCGCCCTCAGCGCTGGACTTCCGCGCGTGATGCCACCCGCACAAAGCCTGAAGGTTCGCCGGGTCGTGGTCGTCGCCGGGATGAAGAAACACCTCTAGTGGATGGCGATACATCAGGGCAACGCCGTGTCAATGAGGCGAACTTCAGCCTTCGCCCCGAGATTGGTGGTGGAGTGACAGGCGCAGGTGCCACAGTGAGCCGTCCACCGACCCCAGGCACGTGAAAGCGAGGCACCATGCCGACCAGTGAGGGAACTGTCGCCAACGACTGCCAGTGCGGTCCCGGCTGTAGCTGCGGGTGCCAGCAAGGCGGCCCCTGCCAGTGCGGTGGAGGCTGCGGATAAGGCCACCCCCAAGGCAGAGTCTTTCCAGCGACCCCGGCCGGAACCGAACCGGCAACCCCCGACCGACAATCGGGCGCTCTCCCACTGAGCTACGGGGCCTGGGGCTCAACTCCCGCGCGTCATCCTGGAAGACACCGGGGCGCGCGGGAGGAGCCGGGCGGGCGCGATGCTCGCGCCTCCACGTCGGACGCTGGAGTCCGCGGCACGGAACCCGCCTGCATAAGCATTAACTGGGGGCCATGACACCCTCGTCCGCCAGGCGGTGGGCCGACCTCTCACCCAGGGGCCAAGTAACTGCCCTTTACCCCTTCTTTCTCATACGGGTAAGAGAAAAGAAGGAACCAGGGACAGTTTTTGTGCCCCGAACGCACCCGTTCAGTCGCTTTCCGTCCACCTGGCGGCAACACGAAGTGAGGGAGTCGCACCCTTGACGGGGCGGCTCCCTCACGGTGTGGCGTGGGTCTCAGTTTTTACGTGTCAGGGCACCCCGGCGCTATGCGGCTTGGGATGCGGCCTCGGGCTCCCTTGGCCGGTGCAGCTTGGCCCAGTTGATGGTCAGGCAAGGTTCGGTGACCGCTTGTGCGTTGTTCCCGTTGCTCTTGTCGTCGACCTGGCCTTTCGGGCCTCGATGCGCTCGCCGGACGAGGGTGCCACAGCCCCCGGTTAACGCTCATGACGGCGGACCTCGTGCGACGGACCTGGACCACATCGTCCCGGGTGACACCCGAATCGGCTCCCAACCATGGGGCGGCGTCCTCGATCTCGAAGCAAACAAGCGCCAAGGAAGGAATGAGTTGAGTGGATCTCCAGGCGATGACGCTTGAGGAGCGGATCGAGTGGGAGATAGAGCGTTCGCCGCTCCGAAGTGACGAGTGGGTCACCGACCTGCTCTCGCGCTTCGGTATTATCCGCGCATGACGAGACCGCCCCGGCCATAAGGTCGGGGCGGTCTCGTTGTTTGCGGCTACCTCCACACAATCTCAAGCAGGTCCGCACGGAACTCTCCACGCTGGGCGCCGCCCTTGCCAGCCGGCTTGACCACCACAGCCTCGATGTTTTTCAAGATCTCTTCCCGCTTCATGTCCACGGTGTAGTCCTTCCACTCCCGGACGATGCGCGCCGCCGCGGACCCGGCCCGAACCGGCGCGGCCGAGAGGGTGGAGACCTTCTCCCTGGTCTCCCTCTCCTTGTCCTCAAGGCGGCTGATCTCGCGTGCGAACTCTGCCAGGGACAGCTTGTCGTCGGCGCGCAGCTGCCGAGCCTCTGCCTTGTCGGCCTCGATCTGCTTCAAGGTGGCCTTGGCCTTGATCAGCTCGGAGTCCTCCTGTTCGGCAGGCTTCACGTGTTGGGCCTGCTTCCTCAGGTTGCCGAGAAGGATCTTCTCCACGTAGTCCTCCATCGGCGGGCCGCTGCGCGACAACTTCCCGCAGCCGCCATCCGCCTTGCGGCAGTAGTAGTACCCGTACTTCTCGTAGCTCTTGGTGCCTCGGGTGTACATCCCAGAGGACAGGCCGGTGCCGCACTTGGCGCAGCGGGCAATGCCCGTCATCAGGCGCTTGGTGACTGTGCTGCCGACCTTCCGCCCCTTGCCGGTGTTTTTGCGGGCATCGAGGACGTCAATCAGTTCGCGCCACTCCTCAGGGGTGAAGATCGTTTCCCACTGCCCCTTGATGGGTGTCCCGTCCGTGCGCTCGACTAGCCACTCAGCGGGGTCGACTCGGCCAGAGCGTTCGCGGACCTCCTGCGGAATGTAGGCGCGGTAGCCGCACAGACGCGGGTTGCGCAGTACATACCTGACACTGCTGTATCCGATGGTCTTGCCCGGCGGAGTCTGCGGGCTTCGTACCTTCAGCTTTGCCCATTCCTCATGGACGGTGGCGACCTTCTTGCCTTTCAGGATGTCTTTGCGCGCTGCCCGAAGCAGTTCCGCTTCCCGCTCGTCAACGTGTTCAGCGTCCTTCCAGCCGAAAGCGCGCTGCCCCTTGTGGGGCTTTCCCGCAGTGGCATCTGCGAGCTTTTGGCGGGCGACTCGGCGCGCGGCGTCCGCAGAGAACTTGTTGGCAATGGTGACGTAGATGCGGGCTTGGAAGCGGCCGTCGTTGGTCGTGAGGTCGAAGTCGCCAGTGGTGGTGGCAAAGATCATCGGCCTACGAGCCTTCTCGTAGATATCGATGCAGCGCTCAACGACGGCGCCCGCTTCATCGCCACCAACCCCGACGAGACCGGCCCGTCGCGGGAGGGTGCGCTGCCCGCGACCGGATCGGTGGCCGCGCTGATCACCAAGGCCACCGGCGTCGAACCGTACTTCGTCGGCAAGCCCAACCCGCTGATGATGCGCCACGTCCTCAACGCCATCGGCGCCCACTCCGAGACCTCCGCCATGATCGGCGACCGGATGGACACCGACGTCGTCGCCGGCCTGGAGGCGGGCATGCAGACCTTCCTCGTCCTCACCGGCCTGACCCGCCCCGAGGGTATCGAGCGCCACCCCTTCCGCCCCTCCCACGTCGTCGACTCCATCGCGGACCTCGTCGACCTGGTCTGACCCGCGGTGCGGCGCCGCCCCGCGGCACCCGAACGGCGCAGCCCCGCCCCGCCCCGGATGCGCCCGGCGGCGGGGCGGCGGACCTTCGGAGGTAACCGGAGGTACACCATGCGCTCACCGCAGCTCACACTCTGTGCCGCCCTCGCGGCGTGCGCGGTGACGACGGCACCCGCGTACGCCGCCGCCGGACCCCCCACCCGCACCCCCCACGCCGCCGTCGCCCCCGCCCCCGCCCGCCCTGCACCCGCCGGCCTCGGCGCTGGCCGGGCCGCGGACCCGGCCGGAACGGCACCCGCCGTGCATCTCGCCCCCGCCCCCGCCGCCCGGTCCCGCCTCACCCCCGGCCGCGTCACCGCCCACCGCGAACTGAGCAGCACCTCCGCCGTCGCCCTCGTCCTGGCGGGCGGCGCGGTCCTGGTCATCGCCGGCCAGCTGCTCCGCCTCAGACTCCGGCTCCGCCGCGAACGCCAGGGGGGCGGCGGTGCCGACGACGAGTGAGGAGACGGCGGCCCCGGAGCACGCCGTGGGGGAGGACGCCACGGGGGAGGGGCCGCGACGTCCCGCGCCCCCGGCACCCGTCGGCCCCCGCCTCCTGCCGGGCCTCGTCGGCGCCGCGCTGCTGGTGGCGTGCTGGCTCTGCGGCGGCGGCCCCGACCTGCCGGACGGCGGCCCGGCCGGGCTCCCGGTGACCGGCGACGCCGCCGCCGTCGGCCGCCCCGTCGCCCACGCGTCCGCACCGCACCCCCGAACCCCGGTGGGCCGCGGCGCCGTACCGCAACACGACTGAGGCCCCCCGCGATGCGAGGGGCCTCAGTCCTACGTGCGCCGCCAGGGACTCGAACCCCGGACCCGCTGATTAAGAGTCAGCTGCTCTAACCAACTGAGCTAGCGGCGCGCGCTGACGGAGAAAACTCTACACGAACTCCGGGGGTGCTCCGTACCCACGCCTACGCCCACCACGCCTCGGGGCCCTGTGATCCCCGTCACCGACCTGGGGCTGACGCCCCGGTGGAGGGCGCCCGGGTGGAAGGTGCCCCGACCACCTCTACCGCATCACGGGGCCGCCCGGCCCGAGGCGAAGATCGACTGCGGGGCGACGGCCGCGGAACGGGCCTCGTCGCCCGCAGCGCGGTCGTCCGTCCGGCCGCCCCGTCGGCATGCGGTACCGCCCGCCCGTTGAGAGGCTGGGGTCGGCGCCCGGGGGCGCGGCGCGGCCGTGCCGGGGCGTGCGGCCCCCACGAGCAGCCGGCCCGGAGGTGAACGGGAATGACGGTCCCGGGAAGCACCGCCCGTGCCGCCGTGAACTCCGCCCGCCGACCTGCCCGGACGACGGTCCGGCGACCGCCCCCGCCGACCGCCCGCGGATCATGGCGTCCATCACTCCTCCGCCCTCGCCTGCAACCCCATCCCGCGAGCCGACGTCTGCTAGGACGCGAGCCCCGACCCGGGGCCCCGGGACTCGCCCCTCTTCGGAAAGGTTGATCGTCGTGGTGTCGACAGCCAAGCGCACCCTCGAGATGCAGCTCCTCCTCGGGCCGGACGAAACGGTTCCGGTGGCCGGCCGGTTCAGCTACCGCAGCGACCGCCCCTACGAGGTCGAGGTCGCGTTCCTCAGCCGCGGCGAGACCGTCGCCACCTGGCTGTTCGCCCGCGATCTGCTGTTCGCCGGGCTGCGCGGGGAAGCCGGGGAAGGGGATGTGCGGGTGCGCCCCGCCGGCCGTGCGGGCACTGCGCGCCATGTGCGCATCGAACTCGCCACCGACGCCGGCTTCTGCGAACTGGCGGTGCGCGCCACGGAGCTCACCGCCTGGCTGGAGCAGACCGCGGCGATCGTCCCGCCCGGCCGCGAGGCCCGCTCTCTCGATATGGACGCCCACCTGGCCCGCCTGCTGGCGGGGAAGTGCTGATGACTCCCACTCCCATGACGACGACGCCCGACACCCGCCTCGCCCTACGCGCCGGTGCCGCCGCCGGAACGGGCGGGTCGGTCGCCACCGCGACCGCCGACCCGGCCGTCCGCATCCCGGCGCAGGCCGGCCCGCCCGGTGCCGCCGACGCCGCGCCCGCCTGCCCCGACGGCGACCCCTCCGGTGCCCCGGCCGCGCACGACCCCTGTGCGCACGGCTTCCTCCCGGAGCGGCCGCCCGTGCGGTCCATGATCGGCACCTGGACCCGGCTGGACGCCATGGCCCGCGAGGCGGCCGTCGCGACCGGCCGCGGGGCCGCCGCCGAGGTCGTCGACCGCGCCGACCGCGCCGAGGAGTTGACCGCCCTGCGGCAGCGCGTCTCCCGCCTCTCGCCGCGCAACGCGGAGGCCGCCGCGATGCGCGTCGCGGTCATCGCGGTGTCCTGCGGCTGGGGCGCCCTCGACCCGCAGGCGCCGGCCGCCCGCGAGGTCGCCAACGAGGCGTTCCTGGAACTCTGGGCGGCCATCGCGCACCGCATCGACCACGACCAGTTCGTCGCCCTGCCCACCCTCGCGCTCCACAACTGGGCCCCGGAACGCAAGCCGCGCCGCCACATCCCCATCGACCAGCTGGCCCGCACCGAACAGCTGGTGCCGATCGTGCGCTGGGCCCCGGAGGGCCAGCCGCTCAGCCGCCTGGACCGGCTGATGCTCGCCGCGACCCGGCTGGAGGCACACGGCATCTGGCTCTTCCGCCTGGCCGACACCCTGGCCGGCCGCGCCCCCGACGACTCGTCCACCCCGACGGCGCTGCGCCGCCTGGTCCGCATCCAGCACGCCCTGCGCGCCCAACTCCACTCCGAAGCCACGGAGTTGGCGGCCGCCCCGGTCAACGGCCAGCAGCGCGCGGTACTCGGCGCGCTCGCCGAGCAGGGCGCCCTGGAACCGCCGGTCCTCCAGGCCGCGGACGCCGTCCTGGGCATCGGCGGGCGCCGCCTCGGCGAGGGCCGCCGCCAGCACCTGCGCCGCCACCTCCCGGCCCAGCACCGCGCCTGGCTCAGCGCCATGGACCGGCACTGCGCCCCCGTCCGCACCCTCGCCCACCGCGGCGGCCCCGACGCCGCCGTCTACCGCGAGGCCCAGGAATCCCTCATCGCCCTGCGCCGCACCTACACCGCCCTCGTCCACACCGCCGCCGCCCCCGCCCCGGGCCCCCTCCCCGAGGCAGCCTGACCCCGAGCCGGGGCGCGGGGCCGGGCCCGGGGAGGGGCCGGGCACACACGAAAGAAACCGCCCGAAGGCATGCGAAAGGGGCCCCGAGGGCCCCACGTAACACCGAAAGGCCCCCACCGGAGTGGGGGCCTTCGACCGTCTGTGCGCCGCCAGGGACTCGAACCCCGGACCCGCTGATTAAGAGTCAGCTGCTCTAACCAACTGAGCTAGCGGCGCCTGCTGACGAAAGAAATACTACCTGGTCGAGAGGGGTGCTCATGACCACCCGCCTGGCCATCCGCCTGGCCACCCTCGTGATCATGCCCCGCGGGGCCCCGCCCGGTATCGCTTCCGCCCTCAGATCGCCAGCGACAGCAGGACCGGCGCGGCCTTGCGGTTGAGGGTGTCGGCGGCCTGCCGCAGACGGTGGGCGTGCTCCAGCGGCATGGACAGCGCCAGGCAGCCGACCGTCTTGCCGGCGGTGATCGGGACGGCGGCGCAGACCGTGCCGACCGCGTACTCCTGGAGGTCCAGGACGGGGACGGTCGGCGGCTGGCTGTCGAGCTTGTGGAACAGCACCTTCTCGTTGGTGATCGTCCGGGAGGTGAGCCGGGCGGTCTTGTGGCGTGAGAGGTGGTCCATCCGCCCGTCGTGGTCGAGCTGCGCCAGCAGGCACTTGCCGACCGCGCTGGCGTGGGCCGTGCGGCGGAACTCGGCCCACTCGTTGACCTTGGGCGCCAGTGGCCCGTCGGCGTAGTGGAGGATCTTCACCTCGCCGTCGATGTACCGGCTGATGTAGACCGCCGCCCCGACCGAGTCGCGCAGCTGGTCCAGCGTGCGCTGCAGCTTGTCGCGCAGGGCGCGGCTGCGGTCGGCGCCGGATCCCAGCAGGAGCAGCGACTCGCCGACGACATACGCGCCGTCGGAGAGCTGTTGCGCGTAGCCTTCGCGGCGCAGCATCGACAGCAGCTGGGTGAGGTGGGCTGCCGGGAGGCCGGTCTCGCGGGCGATCTGTGCGTCGGTCACGCCGTCGGCGTGCCGGGAGATCGTCTCGAGTACGCGCAGGGCGTGCTGCACCGAATGGAACGGCGCGGTCGGCTCGGGCTTCAGCGCCACGGTGTCCCCCTAGGAGGTTGGTACCGCTTGCGTCGTGACCGTCGTGGCGGGTGCGACCGCGTGGAACGCGGGCCGCTTCCGGACAACGGGCTCGTATCACGATAGCGGTCAACGAGCCCGGATGGAGGGGGTCTTGACCGAAAACCGGATTGGTTCACGCGTCTGTGCAGGCGCCCTGCACTCTGGCATATGCCCAGGTCATGAGCTGGTCGAGGAATCTCCCCCGGACCGGCGACAACGGCGTACGGAGGGCGGGTGATTGGCCGGCCGAGGACGGGCGTTGACGGCCGTTGGTGACGCGCGGAGTTGACGCACCGTCGGGTTTTCGCCGGGGCTCGCACGCCCCGTTCTTCCGCTTGCTGTTCGTCTTTCCGCCTGGGAGTCGTTCGCCTCGTCCAGCGCATCCGTCACATCCGCCGCAGGGGGCGCAGCGGTCGCAAATGTCTCAAACTCGCGGTGGGAGGGGCTCGGCACCTCGCCATCGGGGAGGCGGGAAAGCGGACGGGGCGTGCGGGAGCGGGCACCACGTGCCGCGCTCCCGCACGCCCCGGACGGCCCCGCCGGGGCCACGCCCGCCACGCCGCCTACAGCACCGCGCTCAGGAACTCCCGGGTCCGCTCGTGCTCCGGGGCGGTGAAGATCTGCTCCGGCGGGCCGAACTCGATGACCCGCCCGGCGTCGAACATCATCACGCAGTCGGAGACGTCCCGGGCGAAGTTCATCTCGTGCGTGACACAGAGCATGGTGATGTCCGTGCTGTGCGCGATGTCCCGCAGCAGGTCCAGCACGCCGGCCACCAGCTCCGGGTCGAGGGCCGAGGTCACCTCGTCCAGCAGCAGCACCTGCGGGCGCATGGCCAGCGCCCGGGCGATGGCGACCCGCTGCTGCTGGCCGCCGGAGAGCTGCGAGGGGTACTTGTCGAGGTGGGCGGTGAGGCCCACCAGGTCCAGCAGTTCGCGGGCGCGCTGTTCGGCCGCGTCCTTGTCCAGGCCGAGGACGTGCACCGGGGCCTCGGTGATGTTCCGCAGCACCTTCATGTTGGGGAAGAGGTTGAACTGCTGGAAGACCATCCCGATGTTCTTGCGGATCTCCCGGCTGTAGCGGTCGCTCGCCGGGACGAGCCGGCCGCCCTTCTCCTCGTGGGTCAGATACCGGTCGCCCAGCCTGATGGTGCCCTCGTCCGGCTTGAGCAGCGTCATCATCAGCCGCAGGATCGTGGTCTTGCCGGAGCCGGACGGGCCGATCAGCGTGACGTGCTTGCCCGGGTAGACCGTCATGTCGAGCGCGTCCAGGACGGTGTGCGTACCGAACCGCTTGGTGACCGCTTCGAAACGGATCAGCTCGGTCTCCCCGGAGGACGCGGGCTCGCCGGCGGTGGACGGGGTGTTCGGGGTGTCGCGGTCAGCGGACAAGGCGGCGCTCCAGGGCTCGCAGGAGAAGAGAGGCGGGGTAGGCGATGGCGATGAACGCGACCCCGACGACCGTGTACGGCTCCACGGTCTGGAAGGTCTGGGAGGAGAACTGCCGGGCCTCGCCCAGCATCTCCAGTACGCCGATGGCGAAGAGCATCGGCGAGTCCTTCAGCATCGCGATGACGTAGTTGCCGAGCGCGGGCGCCACCCGGCGGACCGCCTGCGGCAGGATCACCGCCGTCCAGGTGCGGCGGCGCGGCAGGCTGAGCGCGATTGCCGCCTCCCACTGGCCGGCCGGCACGCCGTCGATGCCGGCGCGGTAGACCTCGGCGGTGTACGTCGAGTAGTGCAGGCCCAGCCCGATCACGCCGGTGGCCAGGGCGCTGAGCGTGACGCCCCACTCGGGCATCACGTAGAAGAGGAAGAACAGCTGCACCAGCAGCGGGGTGTTGCGCACGAACTCGGTGACCGCGGTCACCGGCCAGCGCACCACCTTCAGGGACGAGCGCTGCGCCAGCGCCCACACCAGGCCGAGCGCGAAGGCGATCAGCGAGCCCAGCACCAGGGCCTGCAGCGTGACCAGCACGCCCTTCCAGAACGTCGGCAGAAAGGCGCCGACCGCGGACCAGTCGAACGTCATCGGGCCTCACCTTCCGCGGGAGCGGCGGTACCGGTGACCGCCGGACCGGTGACGGGGCCGGGCTGTCGTCGCCGTCGCAGCCGCAGCGGCGACCGCCCGGCCGGCGCCTGCCCGACGCCCGCCTTGGCGTGCCGTTCCACCGCCCGCATCCCGCGGGTCAGGACGAACGCCAGGACGAAGTACATCACCAGGATGATCGTGTAGACGGGGGCGCTCTGCGCGGTGGCGTTGCGCACCAGGGAGGCGCCGAAGGCGATGTCGCCGACGCCCAGGATCGACACCAGCGCGGTGCCCTTGAGCAGCTCGATCAGCAGGTTGTTGAACGGCGGGACCATGCCCGGCCACGCCTGCGGCAGGACGACCTTCCGCAGCTGCTGGGCCGGCGAGAAGCTCAGCGCGAGGCCGGCCTCGCGCTGGCCCGGCGGCACCGCGGCGATCGCGCCCCGCACGACCTCGGAACCGTACGCGCCGTACGTCAGGCCCAGCGTCAGCACCGCGGCCCACATCGGGGCCAGCTGCCAGCCGAACCCCATGGGCAGCACGAAGAACATCCAGAACATCAGGATCAGCGCGGAGGTCCCGCGGAAGATCTCGAAATAGGCCCCGGACAGGAACCGCACGATCCACCGCCGGTGGGTGCGCGCGAGCCCGATGCCGAAGGCCACGACGGCGCCCAGCGCCGCGCTGCAGACGGTCAGCTGGACCGTGACCCACACGCCCTTGAGGAGGAGTTCCCACAGGCCCCAGGTGATGTCAGTCATGGCCGGCACTTCTCCTTGGCGGTGATCTTCGTCATCTGCTGCGCGGTGAAGCCGAAGGGCCGCATGAGGTCCAGGAGTTCCCCGGAGCGCTTCATCTTGTGCAGCTCGCGGTTGAACGCGTCGCGCAGATTGGTCTCCGGCGTCCGGAACGCGAAGCCGCCGACGTCGATCACCGGCTTCCCGTCCACGTACGGGGTGACCTCCGGCGTGGCCTCCGCCCGGGTGGTCCGCGACTGCCGGACGACGTTCCGCACCGTCACCGCGGTGCCGACGAAGACGTCCACCCGCCCCTGCTCGACCGCCAGCAGCCCCGCCAACTGGTCGGGCAGCGTGGTCATGCGCGTGACCCCCGCCGCCTTGGCGTAGTCGATCTCGGCGTAGCCGACACCGGTCGCCATCCGCGCCCCGGTCCGCGCGATGTCCTTGTAGGTGCGCAGCTTCAGCGGATTGCCCTTGCGGACGATGAAGGCGTCCCGCATCTGGTACTCGGGATCGGCGAAGATCACCTGCGCGCAGCGCTCGGGGTTGATGTACATCCCGGCCGCGACCACGTCGAACTGCTGGGAGTTCAGCCCCACGATCAGCGAGCCGAAGTCGGTGGGGAAGGGCTCGACGCGCGGGACGCCGAGCCGCTTGAAGATCACCCGGGCGATGGTGGGCGCCGAACCGGTCATCCTGCCGTCGGTGCCGATGTAGCCGTACGGTTGCTCGCCGGCCAGGCCGAGGGTGACCGAGCCCTTCTTGCGCAGCCGCTCCAGCAGCTGCCCGCCGCCCGCCGCCGCCGCGGTCGGGACCCGGCTGCAGCCGCTCGCCGCGCCGATCGCCCCCGCCGCGCCGAGCGCCGCCACCCCCGCGAGCAGCGACCGGCGGCCAAGACCGGGGGGCCGATGTCCTGTTATCTCGCGTCTCCGGGTGGTGAGTCGTATGGGGTGTGGTCCTTGATTGTCTGAGGACGTGCTCTGTGGTGGAGCCATGGGCGCGTGGCTACCCGAAGCGTTCACGCCTATGCCGATCGTTTCGAGCCCTTCACACCGCCGCAGGAGATGTTCCGTACGCCGGTAATGCCCCCTACGCTCGGGATATGACCGATCGCTTCATCGAAGTCTCCCTGGACAAGCGCGGCGTCAGCTGCACGGCCAAGTTGCTCGACGATCGTGCCCCGCTCACCTGCGCCGCCGTCTGGGACGCGCTCCCGCTCGGCGGCGACGTCTACCACGCCAAGTACGCCCGCAACGAGATCTACGCCCTGGTGCCGCCGTTCGCGCCCGAGGAACCGCCGCTGGAGAACCCCACCATCACCCCGATCCCCGGCGACCTGTGCTACTTCACCTTCAGCGACACCCAGTTGGGCACCGCCTCCTACGGCTACGAGCGCGAGGCCAGGCACCGCGGCCGCGCCACCGTCGTCGACCTCGCGCTCTTCTACGAGCGCAACAACCTGCTGATCAACGGAGACGCGGGCTGGGTGCCCGGCATCGTCTGGGGCGCGGTCGTCGACGGCCTGGACCGGATGGCCGACGCCTGCCAGGACCTCTGGCGCGCCGGCGCCCTGGGGGAGACGCTCAACTTCCGACGGGCGTGACGGGGCTTCGCGGTGTGCCTTCCCCGGGGAAGGCACACCGGGGGCCGAACGCTCCCGGGGAAGGCGGGACCGCGGGGCTGCCGGAACACCCTCCGGAATACCTTCCGCCCCCCTCGCGTTGTGGCCCCGAGGGGGCCCCGCCGCCCCCTACGGGAAGTGTTCGCCCCCTCCCTAGGTGACCCGCCCGCCCCCCCCCGCGCCTACGGACCCCCGCCCCTACGGAACCGCCGGCCGCGGGATTTCCGCCGCCCCCGCCTCGTACAGCGCGTGCGCGGCGCGCAGCACCAGCGCGTCCGCGTGCCGCGCGCCGACCAGCTGCACCCCGATCGGCAGCCCGTCGCCGTCCACCCCGCAGGGCACGCTCGCGGCGGGCTGCTGGGTGAGGTTGAACGGGTACGTGAACGGCGTCCAGCCCGTCCACCGCGTGTGGCCGGAACCAGGCGGTACCTCCCGGCCGGCCGCGAACGCGGTGATCGGCTCCGTCGGCGTCACCAGCAGGTCGTACACGCTGTGGAAACGGCCCATCGCCCGCCCCAGCGCCATCCGCACGTCCACCGCCGCCAGATAGTCCAGCGCGCTGTAACGGGCCCCCTCCTCGCAGATCTCCCGCAGGCCCGGATCCAGCAGCTCCCGGTCGGCCGCCCCCAGCGGCTGCACCAGCCGGGCCGCGCCGCTGAACCACAGCGTGTGGAACGCCGCCACCGGATCCGCCACCCCCGGATCGATCTCCTCCACGTCCGCGCCCAGCTCCGCCAGTGTGTCCACCGCCCGGCGCACCGCGGCCGCCACCGCCGGCGCCACCGGCACGTCCCACCCCAGCGACGGGCTGTAGGCCACCCGCAGCCCCGTCACCTTCCCGGCCAGCGCCTCCCGGAACGACCCCGCCACCGGCGCCAGCTGCGACCAGTCCCGCCAGTCCGGGCCGCAGATCACGTCCATCATCAGCGCCGCGTCCGCCGCGTCCCGCGTCATCGGCCCCACATGCGCCAGCGTCCCGAACGGGCTCGCCGGATAGTGCGGCACCCGCCCGTACGTCGCCTTCAGCGCGAAGATCCCGCAGAACGACGCCGGGATCCGCACCGACCCGCCGCCGTCCGTGCCCAGGCTCAGCGGCCCGGCGCCCAGCGCCACCGCCGCCGCACCGCCCCCGCTGGAGCCGCCCGCGGTGCGCCCCGGGTCGTACGGATTGCCCGTCACCCCGTGCCGCGGACTGTCGGTGACACCTTTCCAGCCGAACTCCGGGGTGGTGGTCTTGCCGACGAACACCGCACCGGCCTCCCGCAGCCGGGCCACCGACGGCGCGTCCTCGTCCCATGCCGCGCCCTCGGCCCGGACCGTGCGCGAGCCGCGCAGCGTCGGCGCGCCCCGCATCAGCAGCAGGTCCTTGACGGTGACCGGCACCCCGTCCACCGGCCCGGCCGGCGCGCCGCTCCGCCAGCGCTCCGCCGACGCCGCGGCCTGCTCGAGAGCCTGCTCGGCGTCGATCCGGGTGAAGGCGTTGACGGCGGCCTGGGCGGCCTCGGCGCGCTCCAGCACGGCCCGGGTCGCCTCGACGGGGGAGAACTCGCCCGAGGCGTAGCCGGCGAGCAGACGGGTGGCGGTGAGGTCGGCGAGGCGGGTCGGTCCGTTGGTCATGCGTCCTCCGAGCGTCGGCCGCCCCGGGCGGGGCGGCGGGCGGGGCGCGGACCGCCGCGGGCCGGGCCCGGACGGCCCGCGCGGTCAGGTCACCGGTACGTATCCGAGGCGTTTGTCGACCACGTTGCGCAGTGGCTCGCCGGCCGCCCACCGGTCGAAGTTGTCCTGGAACTGCGCGGCGAGCGCGTCCCGCCAGCCCAGGGTGTCGCCGCTCATGTGCGGCGAGACGATCAGGTGCGGCACGTCCCACAGGGGGCTGTCCGAGGCCAGCGGCTCGTCCGCGAAGACGTCCAGCGCCGCGGCCGCGATCCGCCACTCCCGCAGCGCCGCGACCAGCGCCGCCTCGTCGACCAGCGGCCCGCGGGCGACGTTGACGAAGCGGGCCCGCCGCGGCATCAGGGCGAACGCCGCGGCCCCGAACATCCCCCGGGTCTCCGCCGTCAGAGGCGCCGCGCACACCACCCAATCCGCGTGCGGCAGCAGCCCGTTCAGGGCCCCCGCGGCGTGCACCCGGCCGAACTCCGGATCACCGGTCCGCTCCCGGCGGCCGACCAGGTCGACGCCGACACCCAGTGCCAGCAGGGTGCTGCCGACGGCCCGGCCGATCGGCCCCGACCCGACCACCACCGCGCGGGTCCCGGCCAGCCGCAGCGTCTCCCGGTGCTGCCAGCGCCGCTGCCGCTGCAGCTCCCAACTCCCGTAGAAGTCCTTGGCCATGGCGATCACCAGTCCGGCGACGTACTCGGCGATCGGCTGCTCGAAGACCCCGCGGGCGTTGGTGACGACGGTGTCGTCGGCGATCAGCGCCGGGCACAGCAGCCGGTCCACGCCGGCGCTGGCGGTGTGCACCCAGCGGGGCCGCGGGCCGTGGGCGGGCCAGCTCTCCCGGATCGCGTCGGAGGTGAAATCCCAGGCCAACAGCGCGTCGGCGGTGGGGAGTAGGCCGGCCAGGGTCGTCTCGTCGGCGAAGACGATCTCGGCCCGGCCGGTGAGGCGGTCCAGCCGCGGGGGTGGCTCGGAACCCAGGACGAGAAGGGTGGGGACGGTGGTGCCGCCGGGGGCGTCGGTGCTGCCGGTGCTAACGGACATAGGCCAGAGAAACCGTTCTGAAAACGAGTGCCCCGTATCGCGGAACAGGGCGCCGACAGATGCCTGAGATGCGAGGATTGACCACGCTAAGAAGTCGTATCTACCGTGTCAACAACGGCTCTGTCCCGACGTCCCCGGCTTGTCCGGCTGCATCACCTCCCCGGCCACTGGCCGTGCCCTTCCAGCCCTTCGTGCCTTTCTAGGGGCCTTCATGGACGTCTCTTTCCTGGGTGGCCCACAGCCGCAGCTCGGCGTGGGTGTCGTCGCCCCCTTCGACTTCGCGCTCGACCGCGAGCTGTGGCGCTGGGTCCCCGACGACGTGTCCCTCCACCTGACCCGAACTCCCTTCGTGCCCGTCGAGGTCAGCCTCGACCTGGCCCGCCTGGTCAGCGAGCACGAGACCCTGCATGCCGCCGTCCAGGCGCTGTGCGCGGTGTCGCCGCAGGTCATCGCCTACGCGTGCACGTCCGGCAGTTTCGTCGGCGGCACCGCGGGCGAACGCGCGATGTGCGCGGCCATGACCCAGGCGGGGGAGGTGCCAGCCCTGACCACCTCGGGCGCCGCGCTCGAGGCCCTCCACGAGATCGGCGCCCGGCGCATCGCCGTCGTCACCCCGTACACCAAGTCCGTCACCCGATCCCTGGAGGAGTACCTCGCCGAGGCGGGCATCACCGTCACCGGCCGTGCCTATCTCGGACTCACCCGGCACATCTGGAAGGTCCCCTACCGCGATGTCGTCGACATGGCCCGTGCGGCCGTCGTCGGAGCCGCCGACGCCCTCTTCATCAGCTGCACCAACCTCCCCACCTACGACGTCATCCCCCAACTGGAGGCCGAGCTGCGGATGCCCGTGCTCTCCGCCAACCAGGTGACGATGTGGGCCGCGCTGCGCGCCATCGGCGTCCGCGCCGTCGGCCCGTACCAGGCGCTGCTCGATCCCGTGGCGCGCAGCGGCCCGGCGGCCATGACCGGCACCCAGCCGCCGCCGCGGAGCGCACCGAGACCCACTCCCGAGGCCGCCCTGGCCGGCCCGCCGGCCCCGCCCGACGCGGATCCCGGCGACGGCCCCGAGCCGCCCCCGTACCTCCCCGACGACCCGGGCCGCCGGCCCCCGGTCTGAGCCCGGTCCGCCGCACCACCGCACACCGCACCCACCACCCGCAAGGGAGACCTGCATGGCATCGGTCGGCTTCCTCTACCCCGGCCACTCCGCCGAGGACGACTACCCCCGGCTGGAGGCACTCCTGGGCGGCGCGGTCCGCCTGCCGCTCGTCCACACCGACATCGGCGAGGACGCCCACCGCGTCGACGCGCTGCGGGAGATGGGCTCGGCGGCCCGGCTCGCGGCCGGCGTCGGCGCACTGCGGGACCGCGGCGCCGAGGCCGTCGTCTGGGCCTGTACGAGCGCCAGCTTCGTCTACGGCTGGGAGGGCGCCCAGGAGCAGGTGCGGGAGCTGTCGGCCGCCGCCGGGCTGCCCGCCTCCAGCACCTCCTTCGCCTTCGCGCACGCCGTCCGGGCCCTCGGTGCCCGGCGGGTCGCGATCGCCGCCACCTATCCGACCGATGTCGCCGAGTGCTTCCACGCGTTCCTCAAGTCCGCCGGCATCGAGGTCGTCGCCACCCGCGGCAGCGGCGTCATCACCGCCGCCGAGGTCGGCACCTGGGGCCGCGACGAGGTCCTGGAGCTGGCCCGGGCCGGCGACCACCCCGACGCCGAGGCCGTCCTGCTCCCCGACACCGCCCTGCACACCGCCGCCCATCTGCCCGCCCTCGAAGCCGCGCTCGGCAAACCGGTCCTCACCGCCAATCAGGTGACGGTCTGGGAGGGCCTGCGACTCCTGGACCGCCCCCTCGCCTGCCCGGAACTGGGCACGCTCTTCTCCCGCCCGGCACGCGCCTAGGCTCTGGTCGACGGGCCCGCACGGGCCCGTCCCGCCCGCCACCCCGCCGTGCCCCCGGTCACCCGTTCGGACGCCTCGCCCCACCGGGAATAACCGGAGAATTGCTCCGGTTACCCTCCTCGCAGACCCGCAGTCCGGGCCCGCAGACCAACGACGTCAGAAGCGCGACGCGAGGAGGACCCGCACCGTGAGCGGCGAAGACCAGCAGACCCCGAGCACCGACGGCACCCCCGGGGACGACGGCATACGGGGCACCGCCCTCGGCACCGCACCCGTCCCCCTGTCCGTGCTCGACCTGGTGACGGTCGGCGCCGGCAGCACCGCCACCGCCGCGGTCCGCACCGCCGTCGACCTCGCCCGCACCGCCGAACGCCGCGGCTACCACCGCTACTGGGTCGCCGAGCACCACTCCATGCCCGGCGTCGCCTCCTCCTCGCCCGCGGTGCTCCTCGCCCACCTCGCCGCGCACACCGACCGCATCCGGCTCGGCTCCGGCGGCGTGATGCTCCCCAACCACGCCCCCCTGGTCATCGCCGAGCAGTTCGGCACCCTGGAGGCGATGGCCCCCGGCCGCGTCGACCTGGGCCTGGGCCGCGCCCCCGGCACCGACGGCGCCACCGCCGCCGCCCTCCGCCGCACCGAGCGGCTCCATGAGGGCGCCGATGACTTCCCGCAGCAGCTGGCCGAGTTGGCCCGTTTCCTCGACGACGACTTCCCCGACGGCCACCCCTACGCGCGCATCCACGCCGTCCCCGGCCCGGTCCAGTCGACCTCGCCCGGCGGCGTCCAGTCCCCGCACCGCCCGCCCCTGTGGCTGCTCGGCTCCTCCGGCTTCAGCGCCCGTCTGGCCGGCGCGCTCGGCCTGCCGTTCGCCTTCGCCCACCACTTCTCCGCGGCCAACACCGTCCCCGCCCTGGACCTCTACCGTTCCTCGTTCCGCCCCTCCGAGGTGCTCGCCGAGCCCTACGCCCTGATCGGCGTCTCCGCACTGGCCGCCGAGGACGAACAGGAGGCGCTCCGCCAGGTCCGCACCGGCGCCCTCGCCATGGTCCGGCTGCGCACCGGCCGCCCCGGCCTCGTCCCCACCCCCGAGGAGGCCGCCGCCCACCACTTCAGCGCCGTCGAGCAGGACTTCGTCGACAGCTGGCTCGGCAACGTCCTCCACGGCACCCCGGACGCCGTCCGCCAGGGCCTCGACGACCTCGCCAAGCGCACCGGCGCCGACGAGCTGATGATCACCGCCAACGCCCACACCGGCGAGGTCCGCCGCCGCTCCTACGACCTCATAGCCGACGCCTACGGGCTCCCTCGGGGCTGACGCCCGCCCGGCACCCGGTACGGGGCGCGCCGCGGCTCAGCCGCAGGCGCGCCCCGCGTCCAGCAACGCCTCCACCCGGTCCGGGGCCACCGGCCGGGAGTACAGCCAGCCCTGCCCGGTGTCACAGCCGATCCGGCGCAGCCGCTCGGCCTGCTCGGCGCTCTCCACGCACTCCGCCGTCACCGTCAGCCCCAGCCGGTGCGCCAGCGCGACCAGCGCCTCCACGATCACCTCGTCCGCCGGGTTCGGGTGCTCCTGCGACCGGAAGCCGTGCACGAACGACCCGTCCAGCTTCAGCACCGACACCGGCAGCCGGCTCAGATAGGCGAGGTTGGAGTAGCCGGTGCCGAAGTCGTCGATGGCGATCCGCACCCCCATGTCGCTGAGCGCCTGCAGCGCCTGCAGCGGCCGGCCCGCCGACCCCATCACCGCGGACTCGGTCAGCTCCAGCTGGAGCAGCCGCGGCGGCAGCCCGGTCTCCGCCAGGATTCCGGCGACGTCCGCGACCAGGTCGGAGTCCCACACCTGACGCACGGCCACATTCACGCTGACGAACAGCGGCTGGCCTCCGGGGTGCGCCAGCTGCCAGGCCCGCGCCTGATAGCAGGCGCGCTCCAGTACCCAGCGGCCCAGCTCCACGATCGCGCCGTTCTCCTCGGCCAGCGCGATGAACCGATTCGGCGACAGCACCCCGAACTGCGGGTGCCGCCACCGCACCAGCGCCTCCACCCCTTGCGCCCGGCCGTCCCCCAGCCCGACCAGTGGCTGGTACTCCAGCGTGAACTCCCCGCGGTCCACCGCCGGCCGCAGTGTGCTGGACAGCGCCTGCCGGGTCATCCGGTGGGCGTTGCGCTCCGGGTCGAAGAGCGTCCACCGGGCTTTGCCGTCCTCCTTCGCCCAGTACAGCGTGGTGTCCGCGGCCTGCATCAGACCCGTCGCGGTGGTCCCGCTGGCCGCCCGCTCCACCACGCCGATGCTCGCCGACACCGACATCCGCTGCCCGGCCAGGTCGAACGGCCGCTGGAGCGCGTCCAGTACGGACTGCGCCAGCTCCGCCAGCTGGTCGGTGCCGGTGGAGTCCTCCACCAGCAGCGCGAACTCGTCCCCGCCCAGCCGCGCCACCAGATGCCCGCCGCGGCCCGGCCCGCGCTCCGCGGCCCGCTCCGCACAGCGCGTCAGCCGCTGCGCCACCGCGCTCAGCAGCCGGTCGCCGACCCGGTGTCCCAGGGTGTCGTTGACCGCCTTGAAGCCGTCCAGGTCCAGGTAGCACAGCCCGATCCGGCCGGTGCCGGACCGCTCGAACGAGGCCGCCTCCAGCGCCGCGGAGAGCCGCTCGAAGAACAGCGTGCGGTTGGGCAGCCGGGTCACCGGGTCGTGCATCTGCAGATGCCGCAGCCGGGCCCGCAGATCGTGCCGGTCGCTGATGTCCGCCGCCGACAGCAGCACCCGCTCCTCGCCGCCCAGCGGCCCCTCGGTCACCGGCTCGACGGTCACCTCCACCCACACCGAGCTCCCGTCGGAGCGTTTCAGCCGCCGGGTGCAGCGCAGCCGCTCGCTGCGGCCGCACAGCACCTCGCGGTACGCGCTCCACACCCGCGGGTCGGCGCCCAGGTCGGTGAGGTCGGCGGCGGTGGCGGCGACCAGCTCGTCCGGGTCGGTGCCCACCAGGGCGCCCAGCGCGGGATTGGCGGCGAGCACCAGCCCGTCGCGGTTGAGGACGGCCATCGGCAGGCTCGCGGCGAGGAAGGCGGCGCGGTAGTCGCCGAGGGAGGCCGCGGTGCCGTCGCAGCGCGCCGAGGCGTCGCAGGGCGGAGAAGCGGACCGGTCGGTCGGGTCTTTGGTCGAACCATCACGCTCCGTCACTGACGGCAGTGTCGCTCCGGACGTGCGGCCCGTGCTGTCGGGGTGTCCGCTCACTGCTCGCTCCCGCATGGCGCTTGTCTCGTGACGGAGGGGGGACCTCGCCCTGGAAAGTGTGGCGATCATAGAGGCTGGCACGAGGGCCGATCCAGCGACGAAGCCGTGACCATCCGCACGCATGACGGAAGTTCAGCCAAATCTGTCCGGCTCTGTTCGCCCCTATTGCACCTTTAGTCGCTTGTGACTTTGCGTTACGAGACAGGGGAGGTGTCCAGGTCACCCCTTCGGGCTGCCATATCAGGACGAAGAGCATGAAATCACCTCAGGGTAAGTGGGTGTCCCGATTCCACCCCTGGAGGTCCACGTGCCGCGCGCTCAGACACCCCCCGGGGTGGACCGCCGACGCATGCGGCGCGTCGCAGCGATCGCCACCTCCCTGAGCGCGCTCATCGCCACCTCCATCGTCACCGGCCCCGCCACCGCCTCCGAAGCCGCCCTCTCCTGCGCCCTGGGACGCACCGACGCCCACCACTCCGAAGGCGTCGACAGCTGGAACGGCGCCTACCCCCGCCCCGACCGCCGGCTCGACGCGGTGATGATCTACCTCTCCTTCCCCGACGCCCGCCCCACCGCCACCCCGCAAGAGCTCTCCGGCGACTACTTCCCCGCCACCGACCGCTTCTTCGCCCGCGCCTCCTACGGCAGGTTCCGCCTCCGCACCCACGTCCACCACCACTGGGTCCGCATGCCGCACCCCTCCACCTGGTACGGCATACAGCGCGACTGGGACTCCGGACGCCGCTCCGCCTACCTCCGCGACGCGGTCGCCGCCGCCGACCCCGCCATCGACTTCAGCCGCTACGACCTCATCTACCTCGCCGCCGACCCCGGCGCCCCCGGCGTCGACTCCGACGCCACCAAGGTCGTCAACCTCGACCAGCCGATGCACGCCGACGGCGCCGAGCTCAGCCGCTTCGTCACCGTCTTCGAGCACAGCCCGCCGGACCGCAACGTCCTCGCCCACGAAACCGGCCACGTCTTCGACCTGCCGGACCTCTACCACCGCCCCGAGAACGGCCACGGCGACTGGGACACCTACGTGGGCGACTGGGACCTCATGGGCAGCCAGTTCGGACTGGCCCCCGACCCCTTCGCCTGGCACAAGTGGCGCCTGGGCTGGATCACCGACAGCCAGGTCGACTGCGTCTCCCTGGACCGTCCCCGGATGCACGCACTGCGCCCCCTCTCCGCGCCCGACGACCCCGCCGGCCCCCGCCGCCCCCGCCTCCTGGTCGTCCGCACCGGGCCCGAGACCGCCCTCGCCATGGAAGCCCGCGCCGCCGAGGGCAACGACCGCTCCCTCTGTACCGAGGGCGTCCTCGTCTACCGCGTCCGCAGCTCCACCGCGTCCGGCTCCGGTCCGGTCCGGGTCCTCGACGGCCACCCCGGTACCTCCGCCTGCTGGGGCACCTCCGTCTACCCGCCGCTCGCCGACGCCCCGCTCGGCGTGGGGGAGAGCCTCAACGACACCGAGGACGGCGTACACATCCAGGTTGAGGGCCGGTCCGGCGACGGCGAGTGGGCGGTCAAGGTCACCCACAGCACCGCGTAGTGCACGGCAGTGGGGCCCACGCACGCCGAAGGCCCCCACCGGAGTGGGGGCCTTCGACCGTCTGTGCGCCGCCAGGGACTCGAACCCCGGACCCGCTGATTAAGAGTCAGCTGCTCTAACCAACTGAGCTAGCGGCGCCTGCTGACGGAGGAAACATTAGCATCCTGGCCGGGGAGGGCAAAAACCGCTTCCCCTCAGCCGCCCGTCGGTCCCGTATCCACGCCCTGAACAGCCAATTCGTGGTGTTCGCGGGCAGTCTCCCGATCGGCCCCCAGCCCACCCCGCGCGGCCCGCACACAGGCCCACAACAACACCTCGGGCCCCGGCAGCCACGGCTCCCGCACATCCGGCGCGACCAGCCAGCGCGAGGCGGCGGGGGCGCCCGGGTCGCCGGCGGAATCCGGGTCGCCGGCGGAGGTCGGGGCGTCACCGTAGGCCGGGCCGGCCGTCGCACCCGCCTCACCCGCGCCGGCCGCGACGTCGATCGGCCACCCGGCCCCCGACGCCGTCCACCCGTACCCCTCGCCGGGCCTGAGGGCGGCGAACCCGCGTCCGGTCAGCGGCCCCCGCCGGCCACCCGCGGCGTGGGGGTGCAACGGCGGCACCGTCACCGCGTCCCCGCTGCCGTGGCACAGCAGGGGCGGCACCGCGCTGCCCCACTCCTCCCAGGCCAGCAGCGCGGGCAGCCGCTGGGCGGTGCCGGGGGCCGCGAACAGCAGGATCCGGCCGCGGTGCATGGCCACCGGCCCCGAACCGGGGCCGGCCGACCACAGCCGGTCCACCATGCGCCGTCCGAAGAGCGCCGGGGCGTTGATCACGTCGAAGACCGTGCCGCACGGCAGCGTGCTCGGCGCGGTGGGCCGCTCCGCCCACAGCCGGTGCAGACCCTCCGGATGCGGGCTGGTGGAGGCGAGCCAGTCGGCCCCGGCGAGGGTGACGTACGCCGTGGTGGGGAAGGCCGGGTTCCGGGGAGTCTCAGGCAGCCATTCGCTCATGGGACCGGTCTATCGACTCCCCGCGCCGCGCCAGAGCTGATTGCCGGAAACCGGGACAGCGCGGCGCGACGGGGAGTATCTTCCCCTCCCTGCATATGCCAGGGGCTCATGATCTTGACCCAAGGGCCAGGAGCGACCCCTGAGGTTCGTGTGACACCTCAGTCGGCGTCCGGCGGCACCGTGCTGCCGCTGCGCAGCAGGCTCCGGCCGAACTCGACCATCTTCTGCGCGTAGTCCTCGGTCCAGTCGGCCCGCTCGGCGACCTCCGCCAGCGGCAGCCGGTCGAAACGACGGGGGTCGGCCAGCTGGGCCGCGGCCATCGCCTGGAACTCCGTCGCGCGGTCGGCGGCCGCCCGGAAGGCGAGCGTGAGCTCGGTCGCGCGGCCGAGGAGCGCGCCGGGATCGTCCATCGACTCCAGCCCGAAGAAGTGCTCGGGGTCGGCGGTGGCCTCGGGCGGCTCGAACAGCAGCTGCGCGGGCCTCATGCGGCGGGGGGCGGGCGCCGTACCGCGGGGATCGGGAGCCGGCTGCGGCTCGGACATGTACCTACCTCCATCGTTGTCTGCCGCATTCCATTGTCCCGCCCGGCGCAAGGGGGCCGCGACGCCGCGGAGATCCGTCGGAAGCGCCCTAGGGGCGGAGGGGGATCCGGTGCTCCGCGAGGTGGGACAGGACGGCGTGGTTGGCCTCCCAGCCGTCCGGGAACTTCACGGTGACGCCCAGTCGGACCGGTTCCGTGGCGGGGTGCTCGTCGAGGAGTTCGGCGACGCCGGCGCGGCAGACGACGATGCAGGCGTGCCGGTGCCGGGAGGCGAGTACGCACAGCCGTCCGGTCTCCAGGTGGAAGGCGGTCGCGTCGGGGCGGCCGGAGAGCGGGTGCAGGACGACGGTGACGTCGAACTCGCGGCCCTGGAGGCGGTTGGCGGTGTCGACGGTCACGCCGGTCACGCCCAGCTCGGCGAGGGCGGCGCGGACGGCCGCGGCCTGGTCGCGGTGGGCGGTGCCGACCGCGATCCGGGCGGCGGTCAGGGGCGCGGGCGCGTCGGACTGCTCGCTGGTGGCGGCGCCGCCGCGGTCCAGGAGGCGGCGGACGACCCCGGCCAGGGCGTGCACCGCCTCCGGATCGGTGCGCGGGGTGTGCCGGGCGGGCAGTTCCAACAGCCCCCAGCCGGACTCCGCGGCCTCGTCCAGGACGCGGTCCACGGCCGAGCCGTCGCCCGCGACGCCGAACGCCAGCCGCCGGTCGCCGGGCCCGGTGCCGCTGCGGAACGGGGTGTACGGGTAGAACGCGCCGGACACCAGGGGCGCGGCGGAGGCCGGCAGCCGCCAGGAGACGGGGAGGCGGTGCTGCGGCAGGTCCGGGTTGTGGGCGAGGAGGGTGGAGACCGCGCTGGCGGAGGGGTCGTAGGAGAGGCCGGCCCACTGCTCGGCGCCGACCACGCTGAACGGGTCCAGCTGGCCCGGGTCGCCGACGAAGAGCGCCCGCTCGAAGAGCCCGGCGACGCTCAGCAGCGCGTCCGAGCGCATCTGGTACGCCTCGTCCACGATGGCGTGCCCCCAGGGCTCCTCGACCTTGGTGTAGGCCCACTTGGCGGCGGTGGAGACGACGACGTCCATGGCGGTGAGGTCGGCGATCCGGGCGGAGGTGCGGACGGCGGGGAGCTCCGCGAGGGCGGGGTCGTGGGCACCGGGTTCGCTGGAGTGGAGCCGGCCCACGGGGAGGTCGGGGTCCTTCGCGGCGAGGCGCAGGACGAGGTCGTCCACCTGGGCGTTGGTCTGCGCGACGATCATCAGCCGGCGGCCCGCGGCGGCCAGTTCGCGGGCGGCGCGGACGACCAGGGTGGACTTCCCGGCGCCCGGCGGGGAGTCCGCGACCACGCCGCGGCGGGTGCTGTGCAGCGTGTCGCGGAGGATCGCGTCGGTGGCCTCGGCGGCCGCCGCGGCGGGGTCGGCCGGCGGCGGCGCGGACAGGGGCGGCGGGGGCGGAGGGGGCGTCATACCGGGTCGCTCTCCGGGGAGTTGGTGGTCGGTGGTCGGCGGCAGGGGCCGGCGTGCGGACGTACGGCCGGGAACCGGTGGCGGAGCCCGCCCGTCACGAGAAGCCGGCTCCGCACGGGAGGCCCGCCCGTCACGGAGGGCCCGCCCCTCACGGGAGGCCCGCTCCTCACAGGAAGTCCTCCGCGGTCACCGCGTCCGCGGCCGGTGGTGGCGCGTCGTCGGTGACGGCCGGCGGGCCGCCGTGTGTCCAGGGGGTGTCCTCCGGTTCCGGGAGGGCGGGGCCGCCGCGCGGGGCGTGGGCGAAGAGGGTCCAGCACACGGTGTCACCGGGTTCCGGGACCGTGCCCGGTTCGGGGGTGCGGGCGCGGCCCATGCCGCCGGTGAGCCGGAGCACCGGCGCGCCCGGGTCGTCGTCGGCGTGGGCGACGAACTCGGCGGTCTGGGTGCGGCCGTCGGCGAGCGCGCGGTGGAGCCGAACGCCCTCGTCCAGTGCGGGGCGGTCGCCGGTGCGCAGGGTCACCAGGGGGCGCGGCATCGGCCGGGCGCCCTCGGAGAACGCCGGCTCGACGGCGGTGACCGTGCCCTGCAGCGCCTCGCCGGCCAGCCGCCGGGCGGCCATCACCAGGGGGTCGTCCAGGGCTTCCTGGGCGTAGAGTTGGGCCTGTGCGGCCTCGCGGGAGGCGAGTTTCCGGGCGGCGGTGACCGCGTCGTCCCGGGTGGGCTGCGGGGGTTCCCCGGCGCGGATCCGGTCGCGGTGGGCGGTGTACGACCAGCGGTCGCGCTTCCACCGGTCGGGGACGCGGGCGCCCTCGGGGAGCGCGCGGAGCAGGTCGAGGCCCTGCCAGACGGCGTCCCAGGTGGGCCGCAGCCGGCTCTCGACGAGGGCGCGGATCTCTTCCGCGGCGCCGGGCAGTCCGGCGTCGTGGCGGGCCATGGCGGGGGCCAGCAGCCGGTTGTCGAAGGCCGGGTCGGTGGCGGGGCCGGCGGGCGGGCAGTGCAGTTGGCCGTCCGCGTCGCGGGCTGCCTCGGCGAACGCGGCGGCCTCCTGGGCCGGGACGCGTTGAAGCGCCGGCGCGTCGCGCCGACTTCCGGGGGTGGAGGTCGGGTGACGGGTGGGCATGATCCAGGCGAGGAGTGCGCCCAGGTGCTGGTCCTCCAGGGCGCTCTGGCCGGTCGCCCAGTGGCGGGTCAGCAGGCCCGTCATGGACTGCAGCAGGCAGGCGCCCGGCACCCGGGCGCGCTCGCCGAGGTGGGTGAACCAGCGGCCCAGCAGCGGGACGTGCGGCGGCGCCGGGTGGGGCGTCTCCGGGTCCTGTTCGGCCGTCCGCCGGAACCGCATCGAGCGGCCCAGCAGCCGGACGTACTCGACGCCGGCGGCGCTGGGCACGATCAACTGCGGGGCGTCCGTGCACAGTTCGACCTGCACCGGGACCTTCTTGCCGGTCTCGGCGTCGGTCTCCTTGCGCTCCTCGTACTCGACGTCGTCGGCGAAGCCCTCCACGTAGGGCAGCACCGCCTCGGCCAGGTCGGCGAGGAAGGCGAACCGCAGGTCGCGGTCGCGGGGCTGGGGGACGGTCAGCAGCAGGGGCTTCTCCCGGTCGGTGCCGACGAGTGCGCCCAGCGGGGCGCCGGCCTCGCCGGCGGTGGTCAACGGGACGAGGACCAGCGGGTGTTCGGCGAGGTGGCGGTGGCGGACCGTGGTCAGCGGCCGGGCGCGGCCGGCGGCCACCGCCTCCATCCGGGCCAGTGTCTCGATGAGCGTCATGCGTCCTTCCCCTTCCCGTCCCGGGGCGCGGGCGGGGCCGCGGCGTCAGCCGCTCCGGTGAATGGGGCCTCCCCTGCTCGAACGGAGTTGAGAGCTTGGGGAACGGTGCTTGCACCGGGAGGTGTGGCGCCGGAGAGGGCCTCGGCGCGCAGTGCGGCGGCGGTGCGGAGGGCCTGGACGGCGGGGTCGCCGGGGTCGGCCTCCGGTGCGCCGGCGGCGGCCGCCAGGGCCTCCTCGATGGTGCGCAGTCCGCCCAGCTCGCCCCGTACGGAGCGGCCCAGGGTCTCCACCGCGCCCTCCTGGCGGGCCCGTTGGCGGCAGTGGAAGGCCAGTTCGCAGGCGGCCAGGCACTCGGGTGCGTAGGCGGCGGGGACCGCTTCGACGGCCTCGGCCAGTTCCGGGGCCGGGCGGGTCGCGGTCCGGCCGTCGTCGGCGAGCCGGAGGTCGAAGGTGGTGCCCGCGGGGAGTGCGGCGGCGATCTCCTCGACGCGGGTGAGCCGGGCCAGCTGGCGGCGGGTGGTGGCGAGCTGCTTGCGGACGTCGACGGGGGCGGCGGTGGGGAGGTTGGAGAAGTCCTTGGGGCAGACCAGCAGTATCCGGTCGCGGACCCGGACGGGGCGGCCGGTGTGCGCCGCGGCGTGCGCCGCGACCGCCTCCAGGGCGAGGACGTACACGGCAGCCTGCCGGGCCGCGGCGCCCACCTTGGCGGCGTCCGCGGCGCCGTCGATCAGGGGGAAGGACTTGATCTCGACGACGGTCCAGGTGCCGTCCGGGTGCACCACCACGGCGTCCGGCTCGACGTAGGCGGGGGAGCCGGCGACGTCCATGGCCAGCAGCGGGTGGTCCAGCAGCGCCCAGCCGCCGGCGGCGGCCGCCTCGCGCAGTGCCAGCGCGGTGCGGGCCGCCCGGCCCTCGGGCCCGGCCGCGGACAGGTCTGGGCGGGCCACCGCGTCGTGCTCCGGGACGGCGGTGCCCGGTGCGAGCCGCTCGCACAGCAGCCGCAGCAGTTCCGTGCCGCCGTCGGCCTTCACCCGCGCCTCGAAGGAGTTGCCGCGGGCCAGGGCGAACTGCGACTGGCCGTAGGCGGCGGGCGAGCCGAGCGCGCGGGCCAGCGCGCCCTTGTCGACGCCCGCACCGCCCAGGAGTGCCCGGCGTCGGCAGCCGGGGTTGGCGGCGAGCGCGGCGAGTGCGCGGGCGTCCAGCGACCGGGGGCGCACGCCGGGGCCGCGCAGTTCGGTCAGGCGCTGCCGCAGACCGGGGACGTTCGTCGTGGCCGCCGCGGGCCGGCTTTCGCGGGAAACGTTCACCTGCCGAAGTCTGGCATCCGGGGCCCCGGTCCGGGCACGGTCCCCCGAGCCCGCGCGAGGCCCCGGCGGGCTCCGCGACGGGTGCGCGATGATGGAGGGGCCGCGGTCAGCGCCGCCCGCGCCCAGCCAAGCACGACGAGAAGCCGGCATCGATCCCGGCGAGAGGTACGACCCATGGCACCGCGCATATTTCTGGCCCGGCACGGACAGACGGAGTGGTCCGTCTCCGGCCGGCACACCGGACGCACCGACATCCCCCTGCTGGACGAGGGGAGGCGGGGCGCCAAGCTGCTGGGCGAGCGGCTGCACCGCGCCCCCTTCGACGGCCTGCCGGGCGTCGAGGTCCGCACCAGCCCCCTGGTGCGCGCCAAGGAGACCTGCGAGCTGGCGGGTTTCGGGGAGCGGGCCGAGGAGTGGGACGCGCTGCTGGAGGTCGACTACGGCGCGTACGAGGGGCTGACGCCGGCGCAGATCAAGGCGGACCGGCCGGACTGGCTGATCTGGCGGGACGGGGTGCCGGCGGGCGAGACGCTCGCCGAGGTCTCGGCGCGGGCCGACGCGGTGGTCGACTGGGCGCGCTCGGCCGACCGCGATGTGCTGGTCTTCGCGCACGGCCACATCCTGCGGGTGCTGGGCGCGCGCTGGCTGGGCCTGGACGTCTCCTTCGCGGCGCGGCTCCGGCTGGCGCCGACGTCGCTGTCGGTGCTCGGCTGGGCCTACGGCGAGCCGGCCGTGGAGAGCTGGAACGAGACCGGCCACCTGGACTGAGCCGGCGACGCACCCGGCGGGGGCGTGGCCGCCGCCCCGGGATTCAGGCCGGCCGGCGTCCGGTGGGCCCGCTCGCTGCGGCCGCCCGGTGCCGCCGCAGGAATTCGGCGACCGGGCCGCAGCTGCGGTACGGGCGGAGCGCGGCCGCGACGCCGTCCAGCATCGTCCGGATCCGGGCCGAGCGGACCTGTTCCAGCAGGCCGAGGGTGCGCAGGGCGGCCGCGGCGGCCTCCTCGGCGGCGCCGCCGGCCGCGAGGTTGCCGGCCAGCTCGGTGCTGAACAGCGCGATGTTGCGGGTGAAGTGCGGGTCCTGCCGGGCCACCGCGTGCCGGGCGTGGTCCGCCGCGCGCCCGTGCTCGCCCAGCGCCGCCCAGCACTGCGCCGTGAGGCCGGCGAGTTCGGCCTCGCCGTAGAAGCTCATCCACTCGGGGTCGTGGTCGCCGGGGCCGGCGGCGAAGAGCCGCTCGGCGCGGGTCAGGGCCTGGGTGCAGCCGGTGCGGTCGCCGAGCCCGGCCCAGCCGCCGGCCTCGCGCAGCGCCAGCAGCGACCGCAGCCGCGGCGAGCCGAGCCGTTTGGCGGCCTGCTGGGCGGCCTGCGCGGCCCGTACGGCCTCGCGCGGTCGGCCGGCGTCGCGGGCCAGGAAGGCGGTGTTGCAGAACGCGTGGGCCTCCAGCGCGGCGTCGCCGCAGACCCGGGCGGTGGACAGCGCCTCGGCGTAGTGCGAGCGGGCGTCGTCGAAGCGGCCGGAGTCGTGCGCCAACCAGCCGACGGAGATGGCGAGTTCGCCGGCGCCGGTGTGCAGCCGGTCGTAGACGGCGCGGCGTTGGACGCCGGCGTCGAGCAGTTCGTAGGCGGCGCGCAGGGGTTGGACGGCGCGGTGGTAGAGGCCGTCGGCGCCGTGCCGGTCGTCGAGCAGGCGGATCCGGCGGACGGCTTCCTCGACGGCGGTGGCCTCGGTGGCGCCGGCCCGGGCGCCGGGTGCGGTACGGGGTCCGGGCACGGCCGCCGACGGGGGGAACGGTGCGTGCGCCGGGGGACAGAGGCCGGCCAGGCCCAGGGCGGCAGCCGGGCCGCCGGTGATGAACGCGCGACGTAGCACGTCGCTCTCCTCGCAGTTCTGGATACGGGTATCGCGGTGGTCGGGGTCGGTCGCCAGGGACGCGGCGCCGTCGGTACGCGCCCCCCGTCCGCGTACCGTCTCCCGCGGCTCGAACCCCATGTCGGGCAGCGTCAGCCCGGGGAACATGTGCCGGAACACCCGTTCGTAGGCGTAGTTCGGGCACCGGATCTCCCCGGACTCGACGCGGCCCACATAGCGGGCGTCGCACGAGACCTGCTCGCCGATCTCACGGGCGGCCCGTCGGACCGCCGCCGCGAACTCGCCGGGCGACAGCCGGCCGCGCAGCTGTCGGAAGGCGGAGTTCGGGCGGGCGGATACGGTGCGGGACGACGCTGAACGCTGAGCTTGCGACGTCATGGCGGACCTCTCCGTGCCCCAGGGCCCGCCCGGTGTTCACGGCCGGGTCCGACCCCGATCCACCGGCAGGCCCTCCTCCGTGCCATCGTGTGACCTTGCCGCGTCCTGGCGGTGCGGCGGGACGACGGTACCGGCTGTGACGGCTCCGCCACCCTGAGTTTGGCTACAAACCGGAATATCTCACCCGCGATCCGCCATGAAGTGCCATCCTTTGCAGCGTTCCGCCGCCGTAGCTGTTGACGCGTTTCTCCGTTGAAGTCGGTGTAAAGGGTGTGGCGCGTGCAGGAGGAGGGGTTCTCCGTGTGGGAGACCGGCGTCAGCAGGGGCGGCAAGGAGTCCGCGGGCCGGGCCGCGGCCCGCGAGGGGCGCACCGCCCCGGGGAGCGTCGCCCGGCCCTGTGACCTGGTCACGGTCCCGGCCCGGCAGGGGCTGGAGGCGGTGGACATCCTGCGGCTGCGGGACGGCGTCGGCCCGGTCCTGCACGACGGTGCCTGCGACACCCTCGGCTTCCTGGTCCCGCCGGGGACGGCCGACGGCTGGGACGTGCCGGGCAGCGCCTGCACGCAGACCTCGGGGCGCGGGATCTCCCTGGCCGGGCCGGACGGCGGGCCGGTGCCGGAGCCGCCGGTGCAGGGGACCGGCTGGCTGGTGCCGCCGGAGGGGGCCTACGCCGACGCCACCGACCCGGTGGTGCTGCGGGCGGCGCTGGGCGAGGCGGCCCGCACGATCGAGGCGGTCGACCGCTGCCAGTGAGGCGGCGGTGGTGTGACACGCGGCGGCGGGACGGCCCGGGGCCGTCCCGCCGCCGCGCACCGCTGCCGGCCGGTCAGCGCTGGGAGAGCGAGTGCCCGTCCGGGGCCGGCGCCGGGGAGGGGTCGGGCAGCGAGAAGCCCGGGGGCAGTCCCGGCGGGCCGGCGGGCAGGGTGGCGGGTTCCGGTGCCGGACGGTTCCGGCGGGCCGCGGCCAGGGCCTGCTCGTAGACGGCCGTCAGTTCCCGGGCGCTGCGGTCGATGTCGTAGCGGTGCACCACCGGCGGCACCGGCAGGCGGCCCGGTTCGGTACGTCGCAACTCCCTGAGCGCGGCGGTCAGTTCGTGGACGCCGTGGCCGAAGCGGCGGGCGCCGGGGGCCTGGTCCGCGGGGAGGTCGTCGACGGCCGGGCAGCTGCCGTGGAGGACGTGCAGTCCGGACGCCAGGGCCTCCAGGGCGGCCAGGCCGAACGCCTGGTCGGGGGTGGGCGAGACGAAGACGTCGATGGCCGACAGCATGCGGGGGACGCCCGGTCCGTCGCCGGGGACCGGTCCGGGCTCGCCGCCGTCGGCGCCGAGGAGGTGGATGCGGTCGCCGGAGCCGAACTGCCCGGCCATCCGCCGCAGCGGCTCCAGCTCGGGCCCGTCGCCGGCCAGCAGCAGGTGGACGCCGGGCAGCTGGGTCACCGCCCGGACCAGGACGTCGAACCGCTTGCCGGGCACCAGCCGGCCGGCGCCGCCGACCACGAAGGTGTCGGGCGCCAGGCCGAGCCGGGCCCGGAGGGTGGCCCGGGCGGCCGGGTCGTAGGCGAAGCGGTGCGCCTCGATGCCGTTGGGCACCACGTGGATCCGCCGCTCGGGGACGCCCCAGCGGCGGAGCCGGGCGGCGACGGTGTCGGAGACCGCGACGGTCGCCGAGCCCAGCCGCTCGGTGGCCCGGTACAGGGTGCGGACGCCGCGGGTCAGCCGGCGGCCCTCGATGACGGCGTCGCCCAGCGAGTGCTCGGTGGCGACGACCGCGCGGACGCCGGCCATCCGGGCGGCGACCCGGCCGTAGACGCAGGCCCGGTAGAGGTGGGTGTGGATGACGTCGGGGGCGGTGTCGCGGATCAGGGCGGACAGGCGGGGGAGTACGGACAGGTCCCGGTTGCCGGTCATTTCGAGGTGGGTGACGGGGGTGCCGTCCGCCTCGATGGCCTCGGCGAGCGGGCCGGGGGTGGTCAGGGTGACGACCTCGCAGTGGGCGGGCAGCCGGCGCAGCAGCAGCCGCAGCTGCTGTGCGGCGCCGCCCACTTCGAGGCCGGTGATGACGTGCAGGACTTTCACCGGATCCCTCCAGGGGTAGCGGCCAGGGTGGCCTGGTCAGCGGCCGGGTCGGCCTCGTCGGGGGCGGGCGCACGGCGGTGCGGCGGGGGCGGGGTGCGGGCGGCCGGCGCGGTCATCGGGACTCCCGGCGCGGCCGCGGCCGGAGCGCGGCCCGCAGCAGGATCCGCAGGTCCAGTCCCGGCGACCCGCCGTCGATGTAGAGGTTGTCGAAGCGGGCCCGTTCTTCGGCGGGGGCGCCGTCGCGCAGCCCGTGCACCTGGGCCAGGCCGGTGAGGCCGGGCGGCATCCGGTGCCGGGCCGCGTACTGGGGGTGGCGGCGGGCGAACTCCGCGGCCCGGGCGGGCCGTTCGGGGTGCGGCCCGACCAGGCTCAGGTCGCCGCGCAGCACGTTCCACAGCTGCGGCAGCCCGTCCAGGGAGGTGCGGCGCAGCCACCGTCCGAGGCGGCCGGGCCGGGCGCCGGGGCGGGCGGTGCGGAACCGCAGCACGGCGAAGCGGCGGCCGTCCCGGCCCAGCCGCTCCAGCCGGCGGATCGCACCGGGCCCGTCCGCGAGCCGCAGCGCCAGCGCACAGCCGAGCAGCAGCGGCGCCGTCAGCAGCAGTGCCGCCGCCGCCAGGACGAGGTCCCCGGCCCGCTTGGCGGGTCCGCCGGGCCGGGGCCCGGCGGTCTCCCACGGCCGGCAGGCGAAGCCCCACAGGTGGCCGGTGCCCGGTCCGGCCGGTCGGCCGTCGCGGGCCGCGGCGGCGCCGGCCAGCCAGACGGCCGTGCCCTGGCCGAGGAACCGGCGGAGCAGCGCCGCGGCGTACGGGTCGCTCTGCGGCGGCTGCAGGAAGACCGCGTCGCGGACGGTGTGGCGGATGACGGCGAGGGTGACCGCCTCGGACGAGCGGAGCGCCGGCGGCACCGCGCCCACCGGGTCGGTGTACGGGGCGGCCGGACCGGTCGGTACCACGCCCACCGGGCACAGCCCGTACTCCGGGTGCGCCCGCAGCGCCGCGGCCAGCTGCCGGGCGGCCGGTTCGGGGCCGACGAGGAGGGCCGCGCGGGGCCGGCGCCGGGCGGCGGCCCGCCGTACCCGGTACACCACGGCCCGCCCGGCCGCGGCCAGCACGGCCTGGGCGGCCACCGCGGCCGGCAGGGCGACCGGGCCGAGCGCCTGTCCGGGCCGGAGCGCGGCCAGTGCCGCGGCCGCCGCGCACCAGGTGGCGGCGGCCCGGCCGAGCAGCGGCCCCAGTTCGTCGAGGGCGGCCGGCGCCGGGCTCGGGCGGTAGTGCCCGGCGCGGAAGGTGAGCAGCAGCAGGAGCGGCACCAGCCCGGCGAGCAGTGCCGGGTCGGCGCCCACGAGGAGGGCGGCGCCGGCGGCGGCCAGGGCGTCGGCCGCGGCCGGCAGGGCGGGGGCGGCCCGGCGCGGTGCGGTCCGGGCGGGGAGGACGGGCGGGGCCGGCGGCACCGGTGGGGCGGCCGGGGCGGCGGGGCGGGGCAGCGCGCCGGCCGGCGGACCGGGGCGGCTTCCGGCGCTCCCCGTGCCGGCCGGGGGCGCGTCCGCGCGCTCGGCCGTCATCGTCCGTCCCGTGCCAGGGCCAGGGCGGGCGGCACGGCGAGCAGTTCCCGGTACAGGTTCAGCACCGCGCCCGCTGTGCGCTGCCCGTCGTGGGCCATCCGTACGTGGTCCCGCAGCCGCTCCCCGAGCGCGGTGCGCCGGTCCGCGTCGGTCAGCAGGGCGGTGACGGCCCGGGCCAGCGCGACCGGGTCGTCCGGCGGCACCAGGCAGTCGTCCGCGGCGTCGCCCGGCAGGCACTCCCGGGCTCCGCCCACGTCGCTGAGCACCACGGCCCGGCCGCAGGCCATCGCCTCCAGGGGGACCAGCGCCATCCCCTCCCACCGGGACGGCACCACCACCAGGTCCGCCGCCCGGTACCAGGTGACGGGGCTGTCGGCGGCGCCCGCGAAGACCACCCCGGGCGGCGCGGCCCGGCGCAGCGCCGCCAGGTCCGGCCCGTCGCCGACCAGCGCCAGCCGGGCGTCCGGCACCTTGGCCGCCACCGCGGGCCAGGCCCGCAGCAGCGTCGCCTGGCCCTTCTGCGGGCACAGCCGCGCCACGCACACCACCAGCGGCGCGCCGGCCGGCACCGTGTCGTGCAGTGCGGGCAGCGCGGTCCGCAGGGTCTCCCGGGCCTCGTCGTCGGCGGGCGAGAAGCGCCGCAGGTCCACGCCGTTGGGGATCACCACCCACCGGCCGGCGACCCCGGCGGCCGTGCCGCGGGTCCGCTGCGCCTCGCTGACGCACAGCATCCGGTGCGTCCAGCGCGCCGCGCGCCGCTCCCAGACCGGCGCCGCCCGGGCGATCAGCCCGCCGACCGCCTCGAACGGCCAGCAGTGCGGCTGGTGGACGGTCGGGATGCGTCCGCGCACCGCGCGCCGGACGGCGAACCCGGCCCGGGCACCGTGGACGTGCACGAGGTGCGGGCCGGTGTGCCGGACCAGCCGGGCCAGCCCGCGCGACGCGGACAGCGCCGTCGCCAGGGTGCCGCGGGCACGCCACAGCACCACCTCGGCGCCCGCGGTCGCGGCCTCGGCGTGCAGGGTGCCGCCGGGCGGCGCGGCCACCACCACCCGCAGTCCGGCCGCGACCTGGGACCGCACCAGGCCGGCGACGACCCGGGCGATCCCGCCGTCGACCGGCTGGGACACATGGAGGACCGTGAGCCGCTCCTGGGACGGCGGGTCTTGTGGCGGCACGCGCACTGCTCCCCTGATTACCGAGCTGTCAGAACTCCGCGGGAATTGCCGACGCCGCCGCTCAGCGCCCGAGATCGGCCTGGACGAAGAGCGCGCCGAGCAAATAACCCGCCTTTCGGGTGGTGAAGCGGAATGCCAGCCGATCGCCCCCGGACCGGAGCGCCGGCGTCAGGTCGAAGACCTCGGAACCGAAACCGAGGCCGTGCCGGTAAGCGGGTGCGCGGGGCGCCCGCCGACCGAAATCCAGAGCGGCCGAACGGACCGCGCGATTCACCGGACCGGCGGAATCGTGCCGCGCGACCGGAGTAATGCGACCGGCCCGGGCCGAGATTTTTCCGTGGTTTTCCCGTGTTCCGTGGTAAGCCACGACGCCGGCCCGTCCCCGGGAATGCTCCGGAATGCCCAGCCCGGCCAGTTCCACCGCGAACGTCCGGCGACGGCCGCCCAGCGGCTCGAATCCGTCCCACAGCGCCAGCCGCCGCAGCGGCTCCTTCGGGTTCTCGTAGGCGGCGACCAGCACCCAGCCGCCCCCGGTCCCGGCCCGTGCCCGGCAGCTTCCGGTGGCCGCCCGCGCCACCGTGTAGGTGCCGGCGCCCCCGCGCCGCACCAGGGCGGTGACGTCCGCACCGGCCTGGTAGTCGTCGTGGCGGGCGGTGGTGCGGCGGCCGATCGGGGCGTCCGCGCGGACCTGCTCGTAGCGGCCGTGGGGCCCGGTGAGGAGCACCTGACCGGCGTCCCCGGCCGCGCGGTGCCCGCCGGCCCGCAGGTCGCCGCCCCAGTAGAGCCGGGCGTAGCGCACCCGGGAGCCGGCCGGCAGCCGGAGCCGGGCGCTGCCGGCGCCCCGGCACGCCCGCCGCCGCACCGCGCCATGGCCGGTCCGCGCGATACCGCCGTGCCCGGTGAGGTGGAAGCGCTCGGCGAAAGGAATTCGGGAGGATTCCCCGGGCAGCGGGGCGGCCGCGGCCGAAGTCAGCGCGGCCGACAAAGCCAGGGCCGCGAGCGCGCATACGGCGCCGCGCCCGGTCCGCTCCCTCGACTTCGGCATGTCGTCCTCTCCGACGTCCGACCCCGACTCCGACTTCAATCAGTCAAACAGGAGAGCACTCTGGCAGAAATCATGTTGGAAATCGCGGCAGGCGCGCCGCAGTGCCGACCGGGTTTTCCGCCGCCCGCCTGCCAGCCAGTCAGCCTAATGAATCCGCTTAAGTGGTAACGCCCGTATCCGTAACCCATATTGTTCGTTGTGTCCGATGCCCCATACGCGAACTGAAAAGGAGAATGGGATGAAGCGGTTCGTCAAGACCGCCGCGATGGCTGCGGCCTCCTCAGCCCTGGTGCTGGGCGGCGCGGGCGTCGCGACCGCCTACGAGGGCGGTCACCACGGCCGTAGCCACCACGGACGGTTCGACGAGGGCGGCCGCCACCACGGCCACGGCGCGCACGCCAAGGGCTTCGCGGCGAAGTCGCCGGGTGTCCTCAGCGGCAATGTCATCCAGATCCCGATCGACATCCCGATCAACGTGTGCGGCAACAGCGTCGATGTCATCGGGCTGCTGAACCCGGGGTTCGGAAACATCTGCGTCAACAAGTGACCCGGTGCCGGTCCGAGGTCACATCGGACCGGCCCGGGCCCCGGCACACCAGGCGGACTGCCCGCGGCTCCGGCCACCGGGCGGTCCGCCGCCTGCTGTTCCATCGCCTCTGACCTGCGGATACCGTCCCGCGGCGGGACGCCATACTGGAGTCATGGCGAGAAGCAGACGCGGGCGCGGCGGCCCGGAATCCGTCACCGGGACGGTCGGCGGCGGGGTCGCGGAACTGCGGCCCGACCGCGACCGGCCGCGCGGCTGGACGCTGCTGATCGACGGCGCCCCGCAGTCCCATGTGGACCTCGACGACCCGGCGCACCTGGAGTTCTCCTACCAGCGGCGGCTCGGCCACATCGCCGACCTGGCCGCCCCGCCCGGCGCGCCGCTGCGCGTCGTCCACCTCGGCGGCGGCGCGCTGACCCTGGCGCGGTACGTCGCCGCGACCCGGCCGCGCTCCACCCAGCAGGTCGTGGAGATCGACGCCCCGCTGGTCGACCTCGTCCGCGCGCGGCTGCCGTTGGAGCGGACCTGGCGGATACGGGTGCGCGGCGCGGACGCCCGCGCCGGCCTGGCCAGGGTCCCGGACGGCTGGGCCGACCTGGTCATCGGCGATGTCTTCGCCGGCGCCCGTACGCCCGCTCATCTGACCAGCGCCGAGTTCGTGGCGGAGGTCCGTCGGGCGCTGCGGCCGGGCGGCTGGTACGCGGCCAACCTCGCCGACGGGCCGCCGCTGTCGTTCCTGCGCGGCCAGATCGCCACCGTCCACACCGTCTTCCCGGAGCTGGCGCTGACCGCCGAGCCGGCCGTGCTGCGCGGCCGGCGGTTCGGCAACGCCGTGCTGCTCGCCGCCGACGGGCCGCTGCCGGTCGCCGAGCTGACCCGGCGGGCGGCCGGCGACCCGCACGCCGGCCGGGTCGAACACGGCCGGGCGCTGCGGGACTTCACCGGCGGCGCGGCCCCGGTCACCGACGCCACCGCGGTCGCCTCCCCGGCCCCGCCCGCCGGCGCCTTCACCTGACGGGACATCAACTGCCTTGCTGCGCCGTACGGTTGGTGATCTGTACGAACGGCGGGTGGCCGTTCCAGGAGCAGACCACCGAGGAGTGCGAGCCGCCGCCCGTGAAGTCCACCCGGAGCCACCCCTCCTGCTTCCACACCTGCATCTGCCAGCCCGCGTTGGGCGTCGCCGACACCAGCTCGGCGGAGTCGGCCCCCAGGGAGAGCACCACCCGGCCGCCGGCCGTGGCATAGCTGCGGACCCGGTCGCCGGCGGACGCCGGGGCGCCGCCGCCGGGGGTGTCGGAGGGGGTGGGGGAGGGGCTGCCGAGGGGGCGGGACGGGGGGCTGGTCCGCGGCGGCCGGTCGTCGTCGGAGGGGGAGGAGGAAGGGCTCGGGGACGGTGAATCGGAGGGCTTGGGCCGGTGGGTGGAGGAGACCTGCGGCAGGGCCGAGGCCGCCACCTGGTCGGACAGCGGCAGCGCCCGCGGCGCGTCGTACGCCGTGCCGGACAGCACGGTGTGCACCCCGAACCACGACAGCGCGACCGCGGCGCCGGTCGCCAGCGTCCACGCCGCCGCATGGACCAGACCTCGGCCCCGTCCCGAACTCCCTCGCTCCATGCGCCCTATGGGACCACGCCGGCCGGGCGGAAGGACAACCCCGTGCACACGGGCTTGACGGCCGGTGGACGGGAGCGCCGCTCCGCTCGCCCGGCCCGCGGCGGCACCACCGCAACCGCCACAAGAGGGATGAGGCGTATAGAGACGGACTATTCGGGGCAGAGTGAGCGCACCATCACCCCTGTCGCCGGGAGGCTCCTGAAATGCGCCGTATCGCAGCCGTCGTCGTCGGAACGCTCATCGCGCTGGGGGTGTTCACCGCACCGGCGAGCGCCGACCCGGACCCCATGACGGGGAGCGGCGCGTACGGCACCCAGCTCCTCGACCAGCAGGCCGGCGACACCAGCATGGTGATGCCGCACTAGGCGCGCTCCGGCACCTCCGGCCCTGCGCCGCCCGGTTGTCAACCGTGCGCGGGGCAACTCCCCCGTATGGCGTACGGTGCCGCCCATGGTTCGAGTGCTCGTGGTCGAGGACGACCAGTTCGTACGCTCCGCGCTCATCCGGCACCTGACCGACGCCGGGCACGCGGTGCGCAGCGTCGGGACGGCACTGGAGGCGCTGCGCGAGGTGGCGCAGGTCGGCTTCGACCTGGTCGTCCTCGACCTCGGTCTGCCCGACCTGGACGGCGGCGAGGCGCTGAAGATGCTGCGCGGCCTCACCGACGTCCCGGTGATCATCGCCACCGCCCGGGACGACGAGGCCGAGATCGTCCGGCTGCTCAACGACGGCGCCGACGACTACCTCACCAAGCCGTTCTCGGTCGAGCACCTCTCGGCCCGGATGGCGGCCGTGCTGCGCCGCTCCCGGGGCGCGGCGCCCGGCGCGGAACCGCCCTCACGGGTGATCCGGGTCGGCGGGCTCGCCATCGACCCGCTGCGCCGCCAGGCCGAGTTGGACGGCGCCGCTCTCGACCTCACCCGCCGCGAGTTCGACCTGCTGGCCTTCCTCGCCGAGCGCCCGGGCGTGGTCGTCCCCCGTCGCGAACTCCTCGCCGAGGTCTGGCGGCAGTCCTACGGGGACGACCAGACCATCGACGTCCACCTGTCCTGGCTGCGCCGCAAACTGGGCGAGACCGCCGCCCGCCCCCGGTACCTGCACACCCTGCGCGGCGTCGGCGTGAAGCTGGAGCCGCCCCGATGAGCGACGTACGCGAGGCCGCTCGGCCGCAGGCGACGGTGAGAGTCGCGCCGCTGCGCCTCGTGGGCGGAGAAGCGAAGGATCGGACGCTGGGCGACGCGCGCGAGGCCGCTCGGCCGCAGGCGACGGTGAGAGTCGTGCCACTGCGTCTCGTGGGCGGCGCGGCGGACGGTCTGAAGCCGTGAGGTGGGCCCTGGTCAAGGTGGCTCTGGCGGTCACCACGATGGTCGTGGTCGCGTTCGCGGTCCCGTTGGGGCTGGTGGTCCGGGAGATGGCGTCCGACCGCGCCTACGGAGGCGCCGAGCGGCAGGCCGCCGCCCTCGGCCCCGTCCTCGCCATCACCACCGACCGCACTCAGCTGGAACGCGCCCTGGCCAGCGCGGAGACCGGCCCCGGCAACCGGATCGGCATCCATGTGCCGGCCGGCGGCGCGGGCGGCGGCCCCGCCGAGATCGGCGCCCGCCGGGCCGCCCCGGCCGATGTCGCCGCCGCCGTCCGCCTCGGCCGGGCCTCGATCGCCGAGGTCCCCGGCGGCACCTCGCTGCTCCAGCCCACCGCGGTCGCCGCCGGCATCGCCGTCGTCGAGGTGTACGTCCCCGACGACGCGCTCACCAACGGCGTGGCCACCTCCTGGGCGGTGCTGGCCGGTGTCGGCCTGGCGCTGGTCGTCGGCTCGGTCGCGGTCGCAGACCGGCTCGGCACCCGGATGGTGCGCCCCGCCGAGCGGCTCTCCGCGGCCGCCCACGACCTGGGCCGGGGCGACCTCGGCGTCCGCGTCCGGGAGGACGGGCCGAAGGAACTGCGCTCGGCGGCCAGCGCCTTCAACTTCATGGCCGACCAGGTCGTCCAACTCCTCGCCAACGAACGCGAACTGGCCGCCGACCTCTCGCACCGGCTGCGCACCCCGCTGACCGTGCTCCGGCTCAACGCCGCCTCCCTCGGCGACGGCCCGGCCGCCGAGCAGACCCGCGCCGCCGTCGAGCAGCTGGAGCGCGGGGTCGACCAGATCATCCGCACCGCCCGCGCCCAGCGGGAGCACACCGTGCAGGCCGCCGCCGTGGTCGGCTGCGATGCGGCCGAGGTGATCCGCGAGCGGATGGACTTCTGGTCGGCGCTGGCCGAGGACGAGGGCCGTACCGCCCGGGTCGCCGGCGCGGACCGCCCGGTGCGGGTGCCGGTCGCCCGCGCCGACCTCGCCGCGGCCCTGGACGCCATGCTCGGCAACGTCTTCCGGCACACCCCCGAGGGCACCGCCTTCGCCGTCGACGTGCACAACGCCGACGACGCGGTGATCGTGTTGGTCTCGGACGCCGGCCCCGGCATCGCCGACCCGGCCGCCGCGCTGCGCCGCGGCCACGGCGGCGGCGGGGCCGGCTCCACCGGCCTCGGGCTGGACATCGTGCGGCGGCTGGCGGAGTCCACCGGCGGCGACGTCCGGATCGGGCGCTCGGTGCTGGGCGGCACCGAGGTGCGGGTCTGGCTGGCCCTGGGCGGGCGGCGGGACCGGCGCGGCGGCCGGCGCGCCCACCGGCTGCGGCGCCGGATCGGTGCCCGGGTGTTCGGCACCCGGGGCCGGCGGGCCGCCCGCGCCGCCGCGCCGGGCGGCGGCACCCCGGTCCGGGGCGCCCGCTCTTAACCGGCCCCTTCCGCTTCCTTAAGGCCGCCATAATTCCGCCAACCGCCGTACGGAACCCGGCATTTGTCCGTTTCGCTGCCGCTAGCGTGCGGGACGCGCCTCCCCCTCGGTGCGCCCCCTTGACCCCCCATGTGACGACAGGCAGGACGACATGAGTTCCTCGGCACACCGGCGCCGGCCGAGCCGCCGGACCAAGCTGATCGGCGCGGCGGTGGCCGGCGCGCTGGCGGCCGGCGGCGGGTTCGCCGTCGCCGGCGTCGCGCTGGCCACCAAGGCACCCCGGCCCGCCACCGGCACCGCCACCGGCGCCCCGACCGGCACCGCCGCCAAGGCCGGCTTCGCCCCGTACGTCGACACCTCGCTCACCCCCGCCTACGACCTGACCGGCACCGCACAGAAGACCGGGGTGAAGCACTTCACCCTCGCCTTCCTCACCTCCGGCGGCGGCTGCGTCCCCAAGTGGGGCGGCACCGGCGACCTCGGCGGCGACGCGGTCGCCCGGCAGATACCGGCGCTGCGCAAGGCCGGCGGCGACGTCCGGGTCTCCTTCGGCGGCGCCAACGGCACCGAACTCGCCGCCGCCTGCTCCTCCGCGTCCGACCTCGCCGCCGCGTACGGCAAGGCCGTCGACCGGTTCGAGCTCACCAAGGTGGACTTCGACATCGAGGGCAGCGCGCTGCCCGACACGGCCGCCAACACCCGCCGCGCCCAGGCCATCGCCCGGCTGCAGAAGCAGCACCCGGACCTCGACGTCTCCTTCACCCTCCCCGTGATGCCCGAGGGCCTCACCCAGGACGGCGTCAACCTCCTCGCCAACGCCAAGCAGAACGGCGCCCGGATCTCCGCCGTCAACATCATGGCGATGGACTACGGCGCCTCCTACCACGGCAACATGGCCACCTACGCCACCCAGGCCGCCACCGCCACCCAGGCCCAGCTGAAGAAGGCCCTCGGGCTGAGCGACGCGGACGCCTGGCGGACCGTGGCGGTCACCCCGATGATCGGCGTCAACGACGTCCAGGGCGAGGTGTTCAGGCCCGCTGACGCCACCACCCTGGTGAAGTTCGCACAGAGCAGGCACCTGGCGTGGCTGGCCATGTGGTCCGCCACCCGCGACCGGCCGTGCCCCGGCGGCCCCGCCAACTCCGCCCAGCCGACGTGCAGTTCCCTCGACCAGGCCCCGCTGGCCTTCACCAAGGCGTTCGGCGCCTACACCGGCTGACCCCCCACCGGTCCGGGCCCACGGGCGCCCCGGACTGCCCCCGAGGCGGGGCGCGACGGCACCACCCCCCCACCCGTCGCGCCCCGCCGCCTCTCTTCGCCGCGCCGCCTCTTCGCCGCGTACGGCGGCAGCTCAGCCGCCGCCCCGCACGGCGTCCCGGAACGCGATCGGCGTGAGCCCGGCCTGCCGCTGGAAGAACTTGCTGAAGTTGGTGGCGTCCGCGAAACCCAGCCGGTCCGCGATCCGCGACGCCGGCTGGTCGCCGTGCGCCAGCAGCCGCTTGGCCTCCAGCACCACCCGCCGGTCGATGAACTCCTTCGCCCCGACCCCGGCCGCCGCCTCCGTGGCCCGCGACAGGGTCCGCGGCGCATAGCCCAGCGACCGCGCGTAGTCCGCGACCCGGCGGCTGCGGGCGAACCCCCGCTCCACCGCGTCCCGGAACCGCAGATACGTCTCGCTCGCCTCGCACGTCCCGTCTTCCGGGCCGTCCGCCGGGCCGCCCGGATGCGCGGCCCGCAGCACCAGGACGGCCAGCAGATGCCGCAGCACCTCCAGGTGCACCTCCAGCGGCAGCCCGCCCAGCGCCCCGAACTCCCGGTGCAGTTGCCCCAGCGCCTCGTCCAGCGCCCGGGCCGCGGCGCCCTCGGGGTGCCGCACCACCGGCCCGTACCAGTCCTCGATCCGGGCCGCGGCCGCGGTCGCCGGGTCCAGGAACCCCGACTCGAAGAGCACCAGCCGCCCCTCCGCGCCCGTCAGGTCCCCGAAGTGCTGCACCTGCCCGGGCCGCGACCACAGCAGGTCGCCGGGGGTCAGCAGATGCTCCCGGAAGTCGACGCAGTGCACCAGCCGCCCGCGGTCCACGAGCAGCAGATGGTGGAAGCCGGGCCGGTGCGGGGTCGACAGCCGGCAGGCGTCCGCGCGCCCGCGCAGTTCGGCGAGGGTCAGCACCTCCACCCCGGCGGGCCGCCCGGCCGGCGCGGAGAACGCCACCTCGCGGATCGCCTCTGCGTCCTCTCGGGGGTCCTGTCGCTTTCTCACCATGACCCGTCGCCTCGCTACCCCGGAATCTCCCGCTGATACCCCTAGCGTAGGAGACGTCAGCACGGCTGATGGCGGAAAACGGCAGCCACATCCGGCGGCCGGAACACCGCGCTCCGCACCCGGGCGCACCCCGCCCGCACCGAACCACCGGGAGAACCCACCATGTCCAAGATCGCTCTCTTCGGGGCCACCGGCACCATCGGCAGCCGCATCCTCGACGAGGCCCTGCGCCGCGGCCACCAGGTCACCGCGGTCGTCCGCGACCCGGCCAAGGTCACCACGACCCACCCGGCCCTCACCGTGCTCTACGGCGACGCGCTCGATCCGGAGTCCGTCGCCGAGGTCGCCAAGGGCCAGGACGTGGTGGTCTCCGCGGTCGGCGGCGGCGACGGTCCGGGCCACATCGCCACCATCCGGCCCGCCGCCGAGGCACTGGTCGCGGGGCTGCGGACGCTGGGCGAGGACGCCCCCCGCCTGATCGCGGTCGGCGGCGCCGGCTCGCTCCGCAAGCCCGACGGCGTCCAGGTCTGGGACACCGAGGGCCTCCCGGTCCCGCTGCTCCAGATCATGCACGCGCACGGCGACGCGCTGGACTTCTACCGCACCGTCTCCGACGTCCGCTGGACCAACCTCAGCCCGGCCGCCTCCATCGAGCCCGGCGAGCGCACCGGCACCTACCGCACCGCCCTCGAGGACCTGCTGGTCGCCGCGGACGGCAGCAGCCGGATCTCCACCGAGGACTACGCCGTCGCGCTCCTCGACGAGGTCGAGCAGCCCCGCCACATCGGCGAGCGCTTCACCGTCGCCTACTGAGCACCGGCGCCGCCCCCACGGCGGCACCCGGCCGGGAAACACTCGAGGCCCCCGATCCGAAGATCGGGGGCCTCGACAGTGGGGTGAGTAACGGGACTCGAACCCGCGACATCCTGGACCACAACCAGGTGCTCTACCAGCTGAGCTATACCCACCAAGACCGGTGCTGTGTGGTTCCTTTTCCCCACCGGCTGAGAAAAAGTGTACAGGTTCCGGAGGGGTGCTCGCTCCCGGGTTTCGTACCCCCGGGAGCGAGCTGCGTCACGGTGCCGCCGACTCCGGTTCGGCGGGCAGCTTGTGCTTGGCCGCGATGGCCTTCGCGGTCTCCGAGTCCGGCCCCGGCTGGGGCACGAACACGGCCTCCCGGTAGTAGCGCAACTCCGCGATGGATTCGCGGATGTCGGCCAGCGCCCGGTGGTTGCCGTTCTTGTCCGGACTGTTGAAGTACGCCCGCGGGAACCAGCGCCGGGCCAGTTCCTTCACGGACGACACATCGACGATCCGGTAGTGCAGGTAGCTCTCCAGCGTCGGCATGTCGCGCAGCAGGAAGCCGCGGTCGGTGCCGACGGAGTTTCCGCACAGCGGCGCCTTCCCCGGCTCCGGCACATGCTGCCGGATGTACTCCAGCACCTGTGCCTCGGCCGCCTCCAGCGTCGTCCCGGCATCCAGCTCGGCCAGCAGCCCGGAGGCGGTGTGCATCTGCCGCACCACCTCCGGCATGGTGGTCAGCGCCTCGGCCGGGGGACGGATCACCACATCCACCCCGTCACCCAGCACGTTCAGTTCCGAGTCGGTGACCAGGGCGGCCACCTCGATGAGCGCGTCGTTCGCCAGCGAGAGTCCGGTCATCTCGCAGTCGATCCACACCATGCGGTCGTTCATACGTCTCACCCTACGGGGCGCTCCCGCTGACCGGGCAGTACGGGCCGGGCGGCCCCCCGCCCGACCGGGGTCTCCGGGAGCCGCGCGGCGTACCCCTCCGGTGCCGCTTTGCCCGCGTCGGCCACCTCGGCCAGCGCGTGCCCGGCCAGCGCCGCGGCGGAGAACCGCTCGCTGCCCAGCGTCGCCCGCTCGCGCTCGGGACGCTCGGCCCGCTCCGGGCGCAGCGCGGGCTCCGCTGCGCCGCTCTGCGGCCGGCGGGCGCGGTAGGCCGCCCGGTAGGCCGCGGGCGAGGCGCCCAGCTGCCGCCGGAAGTGGCCGCGCAGCGCGACCGGCGAGCGGAACCCGCAGCGGCCGGCGACCTCGTCCACCGAGTAGTCGGAGGTCTCCAGCAGCCGTTGGGCCTGGAGGACCCGCTGGGTGATCAGCCACTGGAGCGGAGCGCTGCCCGTGAGGGAGCGGAACCGCCGGTCGAAGGTGCGCCGGCTCATGTACGCCCGCGCGGCCAGCGTCTCCACGTCGAACTGCTCGTGGAGGTGCTCCAGAGCCCAGGCGACGACCTCGGCGAGCGGGTCGGCGCCGATCTCCTCAGGTAATGACCTGTCCAGGTAGCGCTGGTGCCCGAGGTCGGACGCGGTCCGCCGGGGCGGGACGACCAGCCGGCGGGCCAGCGCGTTGGCCGCGTCGGCGCCGTGGTCGGTGCGCACGATGTGCAGGCACAGGTCGATGCCGGCGGCGGTGCCCGCGGAGGTGAGCACGTCCCCGTCGTCGACGAAGAGCTCGCGCGGGTCCACATGGACGGACGGGTAGCGCTTGGCGAGCGTCGGCGCGTACATCCAGTGGGTGGTGGCCGGCCGGCCGTCGAGCAGTCCGGCCGCGGCGAGGACGAACGCCCCCGTGCACAGCCCGACGATCCTGGCCCCTTCCTCGTGCGCCCGGCGCAGTGCGTCGAGCGCCGCGGGCGGCGGGGCCTGGGTGATGGAACGCCAGGCCGGTACGACGACCGTCCCGGCACGGGAGATCGCCTCCAGCCCGTAGGGGGCGGAAAGTTCGAGCCCCCCGGTCGTGCGCAAAGGCGCGTCTTCGCCCGCGCACACAAGTAGCCGGTACCTCGGAACGCCTGCGTCTTGGCGGTCGATGCCGAAGACCGAGAGCGGAATGGAGCTCTCGAAAATGGGACCGCCGCTGAAGAGGAGCACCGCGACTATTTCGCGGCGTCGTCGGGCGGCGAGCTTGCGTGCGGCATCTGGTACGGCAGCGGAGTCCTGGCTCATGGCGCTTAAGCCCCCCTCGGTCGTCTCGCCCTCTCGGTCCTGCACAGTTCCCCCGCCGTCACTGACCAAGATCGAATCTACTGTGTCCCGTGAGGATGGAGTGCCAAGTTCACCACCCGCTGGTATGTCGATATGGCAACTTGGCGCGAAGCATTCGATCACGAAGCGTTCCACTCGTCGGGCCTGCATGGGAAGTGCGCGTCTCGGCTCTGCCCGTTCGCACTAGGGCACAACCATGCCCGCCGGTCCTTTCCTCCCTGCTCACACCTGGGTTGTGGGGGGTCCGGGGCACCATGGGGATCCGGACCGGAAGTTGGCTGAAAACGGTCGTGCACAGACTTGCGGACGCCTCAACCGACCGGCGTGCGCCCCTGGTAGAGGTGTCCGCCCCCTTGCACTCTGGTCCTGTTACGTCCCGTTCCGTCCCCTCGATGTCTCATGCCTCCGGCACCGGGCTGCGGGTCTGTGCACCCGGACCGCCGCAACACTCCGCGTCGAGCGGGTCGCCGCCTCGGGGTCGACGGCGGCGCCGGGCGGGCCGGTCCGGACGGGCCCGCCCGGCACGCGCGGAACGGGGCGCCGGTGCGCGGCCGGACGCGCCCGGGAGTACGGCGCGGCTCACCGGGTCGGGTGATCTACGGTGCGGCGCCGGCGCGGTGGGGATCACCGCGGACGGGCGGCCGCCGCAGCGCCGTCGGTGATCACGGGGCGTCGCCGGGGGTACGTACGGGGGCAGGACGGGGCATTGCCATCCGCGCCACGCTCCGGCATGCTCCGGGGAACGCTTGCGGCCCCGGACCGCCCCGTGCGGGCGCCCGATGGCCCGTGGGCGTTCTGGGCAGTGGAGGAGTAGCGCCGTACTCTTGGGGTATCGGCTTGGAAAGATGATTCCCAGTCGTATCGTTCCTCTTTGAACTATGGCTCCCGCTCCTTGATCGAGCCGCCCAGGTCAACTGCCGGATCAAGTCAATCGCCGTTCCCCGTTCGCCCCTCCGCAAAGAGGACGTTCTCGTCGAGACACCCATGGCCGGTCACGAAACCCCCGAACCCGCGGACCGCAAGCAGGTCGCCGATCCGACGGCGGACCTCGAAGCGGCGGAACAGAAGCGCCACTCCTGCGATCCCGCCTTCCGGCACGGCGTCGTTGTCGGCTTCGACGGCTCCACGTCGAGCGAACGCGCGTTGGCGTATGCAATCGGTATGGCGCGGCGCCTGAGCTCCGGCCTGATCCTCGTCCACGTGGCCAACCGGCTGCCGACGACGGTGTGGGCGGGCTGCGAACCCCCGGTCTTCGTCGACGTCCCCGACCACCGCACCGAGGTGCTCGGGCTGGAGCTCGCCTGTGCCGACCACCTCTCCGAGGTCCCCTGGATCCTCGTCGAGCGCGGCGGCGACATCTGTCACGAGCTGGAGGAGGTCGGCCGCGAGTACGAGGCCGACGCCATCGTGGTCGGCTCCACGCACGGCCTCGTCGGGCGGATCTTCGGCTCGGTGGCCGGCCGGCTGGCGCGCCGCGCCCAGCGCCCGGTCATGGTCATTCCCTGACGCCCGCACCGGTCCCGCACCCGACCGAACTCCCTTACGCGCGCCCCCCGTTGATCGACTCTCCTCGCCATGTCCACAGTTGAGGGGGCGTCATGGGGATTGTGGGCAGCGGACGTCCGGTTGCCGCCGGGAGGTTGGCGGTGCGTGGGCGACGGGTAGAAAACGGTCACCGCGACGTGCTGCCGGCCGGGAGGTGACGGATCCCGGGGCGGTGGCATCCCGCCGGCGTAATGGGCGACGCCGGCGAAGGGGAGGCGCCGGCCCCGCGTGCGTATGGTGGCACGCACGCGGAGCCGGCTGTCCCCCCTTTGCGCCTAAGCCGGCGCCGCTTTCGCGGAGGTGGTTGCCCGCCGTGGGGGTTGCTCAATTGTCGCTTCGGTGGGACGGGGGATTTTTCCCACCAGCGGGTTGGGGCTACTCCACCGTTACGGACTTGGCCAGGTTGCGGGGCTTGTCGATGTCCCGGCCGAGGGCCAATGCCGTGTGGTAGGCGAGGAGTTGGAGCGGGATGCCCATCAGGATCGGGTCCAGCTCGGGCTCGTTCTTCGGGACGATGATGGTGTCGTCGGCCTTCTCCTGCTCCTGGTGCGCGACGGCCAGGATGCGGCCGCTGCGGGCCTTGATCTCCTCCAGGGCGGCGCGGTTCTTCTCCAGCAGGTCGTCGTCCGGGACGATCGCGACGGTCGGCATGGCGGGCTCGATGAGCGCCAGCGGGCCGTGCTTGAGCTCCGAGGCCGGGTACGCCTCGGCGTGGATGTACGAGACCTCCTTGAGCTTCAGGGACGCCTCGCGGGCCACCGGGTAGCCGCGCACCCGGCCGATGAACATCATCGACTTGGCGTCGGCGTAGCGCGCCGACAGCTTCTTGATCTCGTCCTCGCCCTTGAGGATCTCGTCGATCTGGCCCGGCAGCTTGCGCAGGCCCTCGATGATCCGCTTGCCGTCCGCGACGGACAGGTCGCGGATGCGGCCCAGGTGCAGGGCGAGCAGCGCGAAGGAGACCACCATGTTGGTGAAGCACTTGGTGGAGACCACGCAGACCTCGGGGCCGGCGTGCACGTAGATGCCGCCGTCGGTCTCCCGGGCGATCGCCGAGCCGACCACGTTCACCAGGCCCAGGACGCGGGCGCCCTTGCGCTTGAGCTCCTGGACGGCGGCCAGCACGTCGTAGGTCTCACCGGACTGGGAGACGGCGACGTAGAGGGTGTCGGGGTCCACGACCGGGTCGCGGTAGCGGAACTCGGAGGCCGGCTCGGCATCCGAGGGGATGCGGGCCAGCTCCTCGATCATCTGGGCGCCGATCTGGCCGGCGTGGTACGAGGTGCCGCAGCCCAGGATCTTCACCCGGCGCACCGCGCGGGCCTCACGGGCGTCGAGGTTGAGACCGCCGAGGTGGACGGTGGAGAAGCGGTCGTCGATCCGGCCGCGCAGCGCCCGGTCCACCGCCTCCGCCTGCTCGGAGATCTCCTTGTGCATGTAGGTGTCGTGGCCGCCCAGGTCGTACGACTCGGCCGCGTACTCGACGGTCTCCGGCGTCGCCGTCGTGCGCGAGCCCTCGGTGGTGTACGTGCGGTAGTCGTCGGCCTTGAGGGTGGCCATCTCGCCGTCGTCGAGGGTGACGACCTGGCGGGTGTGCGAGACCAGCGCGGCGACGTCGGAGGAGACGAACATCTCGTGCTCGCCGATGCCCAGGACGACCGGGGAGCCGTTGCGGGCGACCACGATGCGGTCGGCGAAGTCGGCGTGCAGGACGGCGATGCCGTAGGTGCCCTCGATGTGGCGGAGCGCCTCGCGGACCTTCTCCTCCAGCGTCGGGGCGGTGGAGCGGCCGACGAGGTGGGCCAGGACCTCGGTGTCGGTCTCGGAGGCGAAGACCACGCCGTCGGCGGTCAGGCGGGCGCGCAGGTCGGCGGCGTTGTCGATGATGCCGTTGTGGACGACCGCGACCTTGCCCTCGGAGTCGAGGTGCGGGTGGGCGTTCTCGTCGGTGGGGGCGCCGTGGGTGGCCCAGCGGGTGTGCGCGATGCCGGTGGTGCCGGCGAAGCGCTTCGGCAGCCGCGACTCCAGCTCGCGGACCCGGCCCTTGGCCTTGGCGGTCTTCAGGCCCGCGGCCTTGCCGGTGCCGCTCGCGTGGATGGCGATACCGGCCGAGTCGTAGCCGCGGTACTCCAGGCGCTGCAGGCCCTCAAGGAGCAGCGGTGCGACGTCGCGCTTGCCGATGTATCCGACGATCCCGCACATACAGTGACCCTCTTCTCGTTGGCGTTCATGGGTGCCCGGCCGTCCGCGGCCGGCTCTGGTCCGTCTCCGGCGGTCAGCCGTAGACCAGGCGGCGCAGCTGGCGCAGCGAGAGCGGCGGCGGGGACACGGCGCGGTGCGGCAGCTCGTGTGCGATCCGCTCGAAGATCGCCTCGTTCCGCAGCCCCTGGGACTGCAGCTCGCGGTGTCTGCGGCGGACGAACCCCTCCGTCGTCTCGTCGAAGTACGCCAGCACGTCCAGCACCACCCGGGCGGCCTCGCCGCGCTGGAGCGGCGTGCTGCGGACCAGGTGGTCGATGAGGTCCTCATGGGACGGACGGCGTTCGAGCACCCGTAGATACTGCGGGGCCGCGGCGCGATTCGCAAGAATTCTGCCCGATATCGGGCAGGTATCGCGGATCACGTCGGGAAACCGGTCTGCACCTTGACCGGTACCCGGGCCCGCGGTACGCATGGTCACCGTCCGGTCGCGCCATGCCATGCGGACCGTGCGCCCGCGCCGGGACGCGCCGCCCGCCGAACGCCCCGCGGCACCCGCCGCCGACCCAGTTCGCCGAAGGGACCGTCCATGAGACGACGCAGACTCCTGATCTCGCTGCTGCTGGTCGTGGCGGCCGGGACGGTGACCACCGCGGCCGTACCGCAGCGGTACGCCGCGGCCGCCGCCCCCGTCCCACTCGACCGGGTGATCCCGGCGCCCGCCTCCGTCCGCCCGGCCGGCGGCGCCTACACGCTCGGCGAGCGCACCCGCATCCGGGTGCCCGGCAACTCCGGCGAGGCCCGCCGGATCGGCGGCTACCTCGCGGACCTGCTGCGGCCGGCCACCGGCCTCCCGCTGCCGGTCACCACCCGCGGCGGCCCGGACGGCATCGTGCTGCGGCTCGGCGGCCGGGACACCCGCGGCCTCGGCGCGGAGGGCTACCGGCTGACCTCCGGCGGCCGCGCGGTCACCATCAGCGCCGCCCGCCCCGCCGGCCTCTTCCACGGCGTCCAGACCCTCCGCCAGCTGCTGCCGGCCGCCGTCGAGAAGCGCACCCGCCAGCCCGGCCCCTGGCGCGTCGCCGGCGGCACCCTCACCGACACCCCGCGCTACGCCTACCGCGGCGCGATGCTCGACGTCTCCCGGCACTTCTTCACCGTCGCCCAGGTCAAGCGCTACATCGACCAGCTCGCCCAGTACAAGATCAACCAGCTGCATCTGCACCTCTCCGACGACCAGGGCTGGCGGATCGCCATCGACTCCTGGCCGCGGCTGGCCACCTACGGCGGCTCCACCCAGGTCGGCGGCGGGCCCGGCGGCCACTACACCAAGGCCGACTACCGCGAGATCGTCCGCTACGCCGCCGACCGCTATCTGACCGTCGTCCCCGAGATCGACCTGCCCGGCCACACCAACGCAGCCCTCGCCTCCTACGCCGCCCTCAACTGCGACGGCCAGGCGCCGCCGCTCTACACGGGCACCAAGGTCGGCTTCAGCTCGCTCTGCGTCCCCAAGAAGATCACCTACGACTTCGTCGACGACGTCGTCCGGGAGATCGCCGCCCTCACCCCCGGCCGCTACCTCCACATCGGCGGCGACGAGGCGCACTCCACCAGCCACGCGGACTACGTCGCCTTCATGGACAAGGTGCAGCCGGTGGTCGCCAAGTACGGCAAGACCGTGATCGGCTGGCACCAGCTGACCGGAGCGCACCCGGCCAAGGGCGCGCTCGCCCAGTACTGGGGCTACGACCGGACGGGCGCGGCGGAGCGCGCACAGGTCGTCGACGCCGCACGGCACGGCACCGGCCTGATCCTCTCGCCCGCCGACCGCGCCTACCTCGACATGAAGTACGACCGGGACACCCGGCTGGGCCTGGACTGGGCCGGCTACGTGGACGTGCGGCGCGCCTACGACTGGGACCCGGGCCGCTACCTGGCCGGCGCGCCCGCCGCGGCGATCGCGGGCGTCGAGGCCCCCCTGTGGTCGGAGACCCTTACCTCCTCGGCCGACATCGAGTACATGGCCTTCCCCCGACTCCCCGGAATCGCCGAACTGGGCTGGTCCCCGGCCCGGACGCACGACTGGTCGTCCTATCGCGAGCGGCTGGCCGCGCAGGGGGCGCGGTGGGATGCGCAGGGGGTGCGTTATTACCGGGCGGCGGGGGTGCCTTGGGGCGACGGGCGGTGAGCGGACGCCTGCCGGCGCAGCGTCGGCCCCTGCCCGAAGCCTTTCCCGGCGCGGTCAGACCTCGGACCAGGAGACGGTCTGCCCCTCGGGGGTGACGACGACCTCGAATCGTTCGAGTGCGGGGGCACCGTCGGCGCGCCAGCGGGCGACGTGTGCCTCCACCGCATCCCAGAGACGGACCGGTCCACCCTGGCGAACGGTCCAGCCGTCCCCTTCCTGGGCAAGGGATGCCCACGCACCGGTGGAGACGTCGAGGAGGACGTGCTCGGTGCGCCCGTTGCGGTCCAGGCTGATGCGCTGCGCCCTGGGGGCGGCGAGCTGGGCGACGAAGCGGGTGTTCCAGTCGTCCAGTACGTCCGGCGCGAGCGAGGTGGGACGTTCGTCCCCGTCGTCCAGGTCGGGCAACATACCGAGCGGTGGGGGGTAGTTGGGGGCGGGCGAGCATGAAGGAGATCTGTCCGCCGAGGAACCGGCCGCGGGCTGTGCCGTCCTCGCCCACGGTGAGGCGGGCGAGTTCGGAGGAGTACAGCCAGCCGCACAGGGTGGCGAGGATGATCCCGCCGGGCCGGGTCTGCTCGACCCAGGTGTACGGCAGATCGATCACGCAGCACGTGGCGATCAGTCGGTCGTAGGGTGCGCCGTCGGGGGCACCGGCGAGACCGTCTCCCGCGATGATGCGGGGGTGGTAGCCGGCGCCCCCGAGCGCGCCCCGGGCGCGGCTCGCTACGTCTTCGTCGACCTCCACGGAGGTGACGTGGTCGTCGCCGAGCCGGTGGCAGAGAAGCCCGGTGGAGTAGCCGGTGCCCGTGCCGATCTCCAGCACCCGGTGATCGTCGCCCACTTGAAGGTCTTCGAGCATCCGCACCACCAGGCCGGGCATGGTGCTCGACGAGGTCGGGGCGCGTAGGATCTCGCCGCGGATGTCCCGGGGGACGATCGTCCCGGCGATCTGGGTGACGAGAGAGTCGTCGTCGTAGCAGCGTGTGAGCCAGCGCGGGTCATCGGGCATGACCGGGCGCCATGCCGTAGGTGCAGAGTCGGCTACCTGCTCGAAGAAGCCGCCGCGAAGGAATGCGTGGCGGGGTACTTCTTCGACGGCGGCCCGCCACGGGGCGGTGCGAAAGTGGCCGCCGGCGGTCAGTCGGTCGGCGAGGGCCACGCGAAGGGCCTTGTCGTGGTCGGTCACACGGTCTTCCTTTCGAGCAGATCGGCCATGGCCGCGACCATGGGCAGGCCGGTCTCCGGCCCCAGCCACGCCCACTGTCCGGACGGGTTGCACTCCAGGAACCACCATTGCCCTTCGTGGTCGACGGCGAAGTCGAAAGCGCCGAAGACGAGCCGGAAGTGGGCGAGATACGCACCCAGGGCCTTGGTGATGTCCTGGGGCGGCCTGACGACCGAGTAGGTGAGCCGGCTGTAGTCGGTGCGCCAGTCCAACAGGTCCGAGTCGATGCGCACGGCGAAGATCCGGTCGCCGATGACGGTCACGCGGATGTCGGCGGCTTTGTCGATGCGCTGTTGGAACAGATGGGCGGTGCCGCCGACGGCCTCGTCGATCTCGTCCACGGTGACGTCGGCGACCTTCACCGTGCAGGAGACGCCGTCCTCGTCGCGGTAGAGGGGTGCGGAGAGCGGTTTGTAGAGCACCGGCCCATGCCGCCGGATGAAGCTCTTGGCCGCGTCGGGGTTCGAGGTGATCAGGGTGGGCGGGAGCCGGAACCCGGCTGCCGCGGCGGCGGAGAGTCCGGACGGCTTGAACTCCGCGTCGCCGATGCGGTGGGGGTGGTTCACGTACAGGCAGCCGGGCAGGGCGGCGATCACGCCGCCGAGGCCGTAGCGGGCCTGGGTGACGGCGAACCGTGCGGTCTGCTCGTCCAGGTGCGGGAAGGTGAAGCCGGAGGGACGGCGGTAGTACAGCGATCGCACGCGCCCGAGGTCGGCGGTGCGCGACGGCGTGGTCAGGGTGCCTGTGAGGCCGTCGCCGGTGAAGGTGGCCGCGACCGACACGGTGGCGGGGAAGTCCCCGGAGTCGAACCGCACGACCGGGACGCCCCGGCCGTGCAGCTCGTCGATCACCAGGTCGGTCGTGGGGTCGTCCAGATTGGTGACGACCAGAACCGGACCCGGATACGTCACTGGTCGCTGTCGTTTCCGGTGTCCTGGTCACCGCCGCCGGCCCCGCCGGGGCCCGAACCGTCGGACGGATTACCGGTGTTGGTGGGAGGGTTGGTGCCCGTGCTCGTCCCGTGTCCCGGCATCATCATCGGCCGCCCGGTAGCGTCGAAGTAGCGGCCGGTCTGGGTGGCGGGGTCGAGTTCGACGCGGGCGTAACCGAGGGCGAACGCGGGGTACGGAGCCATGCGGCGCAGGCCCCACGGGGCGGGTGTGACATGACCGGACGGGAGCGGCGTCCCGGTCGGGAGCCGGTCGGAATGAGCGAACATGCGATTCCCTTCGTCGGCTGGTTCGGATTTGTAGGGGCCTGCCGGGGCTCAGCGTGCCGTTACCTCCTCGCCCTTGGCCCGGCCCGGGCGTGGGGGCGGCGCCTACTTCGGTGCGGCGTGGCGGACGCTCACGGCTGGATCCACTCGCCGCGCCGGGCGACCACCGGGTACGACACGAGGTCGCTCCGGCCGACGCGTAGACACTCCCGGCTGGCAGTGCCGTACAACGGACGCAGCAGCCATACCGGTTGCTGGGTATTCAGGCCGGCGATGTCCGTGCACACCCACTTCGTGCCGGACACGGCCGCGACGACGAGATCGCCGACCTCGGGACGCACGCCGCTCATGGTGCCGCCGCCTTGGCAGGCATGGTCTCGGCGAGCGCGGCCTCGATCTCCTCGTCGGCGGCCCGGCGCAGCGCTCCCGGCTCGGCCTGCCACGCCGGGGTGGACCCGACGAGCGGCACCACCAGAACGCAGACGCGGCCCGAGCATGCGGGCGGGTATGCCTTCGGATCCGCCACTCTGCCGACGGCGTTGGCGACGACGTCGTGGACGACGGTGCCCGGCGGGTAGGTGCTGACACTCTGCCGGGTCTGAACGGTGCTGTGCGTGGTCATCGCGGCCTCGGTTCGCTCGCGGGGGGCTGGGGTGCGCTGGGTCCCGCTGGCCTTGGGGAGACGCCAACGGGTGGTCCGGCCGCCGGTGATGCACAGCGGGTGCGCTCCCGGGGCGGCTGATGGGTAGTCAACTCCGCGTAAGGGCTGATAGGAGACTCCAGAACGTGACTCCAACACGGAGTCATGTCAGGGTCGTTAGCCTTGGTATCGGTTCACTCGCTACTCGGGGGAGCTGCTGATGGGCCTTCCGTCGCCAGACCCACGTGAAGTCATGGCCGGTCTGCTGGGGGACGACCGACTGCTGCGTGCCTGCACCGAGCGGGACATGGGTGCCGTGTTCCGCATGCTCAACAGCCGGGGTGTCAGCACACGGCGGATCGCCGGAGCCGCTGACATCACGCAAGGGCGGCTCTACGACTACATGAACGGCAAGAGCCGGGTAGAGAAGCTCAGCTTGTTCGAGCAGATCGCGGATGCCTTCCATATTCCCGGTCATCTGCTGGGGCTGGCCCGCCGGCCCTGGGAGCCCGCCCCGGCCGACGTCGTGCACCGGCGGGCCGACCGTCCGCCGCCGGATGGCGACGACCTGGTGGCCATGGATCATTTCCGCAGTGCAGACCGGCAGACCGGCGGCGGGCGTCTGTATGGGGCGGTCGTGCGGCATCTCAGTGATCGGGTGGCTCCTCGGCTGGTGGACGCCGACAGTGGGCCGCAGGTGTTCGCGGCGGCAGCGGCGCTGACCGAGTTGGCTGGGTGGATGGCCCACGACTCCGGCCACGACGACCGTGCTGGCCGCCATTTCGCACGCGCGCTACCCCTGGCCCGCGCCTCCGGTGACCTCCCACTGGCCGCGAACGTCGCCGCGAGCAACAGCCACCTGGCCCTCCAGGCCGGGGAGGCCGCCAGGGCCGCCGCCTGGGCCCGGACCGGGCTCGACCTCGCTACCCAGGGACCACGTGTTCCCGCGTTGACGGCGCGGCTGCACACGATGCGGGCGCGCGCCCTGGCTGCCGCCGCGCAATGCATCCCGGCCGCGCGTGCCCTCGACGCCGCCCGACGCGATCTCGAAGGAGTGGCCGACACCGATCATCCGTGGCTGAGTCCGTTCGACGCAGCCGCCCTCGCGACGGAATCGGCGCTGATCCTGCGCGATCTGGACCAGCTCGACGAAGCCCTGACCTACGCTGAACGTGCCGTGGATCTGCGGGAGGCGGGCCGGGCACGGTCGCTGGCGCTGAGCCGGATCACCCTGGTGGATGTCCACGTTCGCCGGGGCGACATGGACGCCGCCGTGAGCGTAGGTGATGACCTGCTCAGCACGAGTCCCACCCTGGGCTCCGTCCGGGTCATGCAGCAGCTTGATGCGCTTCGCCGGTTGCTGGAGCCGTACAAGGCGTACGAGCCGGTGCGCCAGTACCTGGTGCGGTTCGACGACGCGCGCAGGGCCAGAATGCTGCTCCTGGCAGACATCATCCCGCCGTCATCGGGAGGCACCCCCGCATGAGGCCCACCGCGCCCGATCCCACTGACGCAGAAGCTTGGAACGCCTACCTGGCCGAGGGCAACGCCAAGCAAGCCCGCAAGCGCGTTGCCGCTGATGTGCTGCTACGCGATCCGGCCGGGCGCGTGCTGCTGGTTAACCCCACCTACAAGCCCTGCTGGGACCTTCCCGGTGGCATGGCGGAGGCGAACGAGCCACCCGAAGACGCGGTGGTCCGCGAACTGACCGAAGAGCTTGGGCTCGCGGTCGTGCTGCGAGGGCTGCTGGTGGTGGATTGGGTCGCCCCGCACGGGCCTTGGGATGACCAGATCGCCTTCATCTTCGACGGCGGAGCGCTTAACCAGGGCCAGGCCGAGGGGCTATGGCCCGCCGACGACGAGCTGTCCGAGGTCGCCTTCTTCACCGCAGAGGAGGCCGGCAGCCGACTCGGCGACCGCATGCGGCGCCGTTTCGAGGCCGCGCTGCTGGCTCTCGACACGGGACGGCCACGATATCTCCGAGACGGCACCCCCGCGGCGTAACGCCCCTTCGGAATCCGTTCGCCCGCCCCCGGGGTTCGCCCACCAGGTGGGCGAACCCCGGATGAAGGGCTGCTAGAACCCCAACTCCCGTGCGATCAGCATGCGTTGGACCTCGCTGGTGCCCTCGCCGATTTCGAGGATCTTGGCGTCGCGCCACATGCGGGCGATGGGGTACTCGTTCATGAAGCCGTAGCCGCCGTGGATCTGGGTGCCCTCGCGGGCGTTGTCGACCGCGATCTCGGAGGAGTAGAGCTTGGCGAGGGCGGCCTCCTTTTTGAACGGTTCGCCGTGCACCAGGCGGGAGGCGGCGTCGCGCCAGGCCAGACGGGCGGTGTGGGCGCGCATCTCCATGTCGGCGAGCTTGAACTGGATGGCCTGGTTGGCGCCGATCGGGCGGCCGAAGGCGTGGCGCTCCTTGGCGTACTTCACCGACTCGTCGACGCAGCCCTGGGCCAGGCCCGTCGCCACCGCGGCGATGGCGATCCGGCCCTCGTCGAGGACGCGCAGGAACTGGGCGTAGCCGCGGCCCTCCTCGCCCAGGAGGTTGGCGGCCGGGACGCGGACGTCGGAGAAGGACAGCTCGCGGGTGTCGGAGGCGTTCCAGCCGACCTTGGAGTAGGGGGCGGCGACCGTGAAGCCCGGGGTGCCGGACGGGACCATGATCGTGGAGATCAGCGGGGAGCCGTCGGGCTTGTGGCCGGTGACGGCGGTGACCGTCACCAGGCCGGTGAGGTCGGTGCCGGAGTTGGTGATGAAGCACTTGGTGCCGTTGATCACCCAGCTTCCCCCACACTCGCGGACGGCGGTGGTGCGGGTGGCGCCGGCGTCCGAGCCGCCGTCCGGCTCGGTGAGGCCGAAGGCGCCGAGCATCTCTCCGCTGCACAGCTTCGGCAGCCACTCCCGCTTCTGCTCCTCCGTGCCGAAGCGGTAGAGCGGCATCGCGCCGAGCGAGACCCCGGCCTCCAGGGTGATGGCCACCGAGGAGTCGACCCGGGCCAGCTCCTCCAGGGCGACGCCGAGCGCGAGGTAGTCGCCGCCCATCCCGCCGTACTCCTCGGGGAACGGCAGGCCGAACAGGCCCATCTGGCCCATCTGGCGGACGATGTCGTAGGGGAAGGTGTGCTGCTCGTAGTAGTCGCCGATCTGCGGGGCGACGACGTCGTGTGCGAACGCCTCGACCGTGCGCCGGAGTTCTTCCAGCTCGTCGGGCAGGCGGTGGTCCAGGGACATGGTCACTCCTTGTGGGACGGTGCCGGCGTGCGGGCGCGGACGGTGCGCGAGGGGCTGGGGCGGCCCAGGACTCCGGCCAGCCAGACGCTGGTCTCGGTCAGCCGGTCCAGGTCGACGCCGGTCTCGATGCCGAGGCCGTGCAGCATCCACACGAGGTCTTCGGTGGCGAGGTTGCCGGTGGCGCTCTTGGCGTACGGGCAGCCGCCCAGGCCGCCCGCCGAGGCGTCGACGGTGGTGACGCCGTGCTGGAGCGCGGCGAAGGTGTTGGCGAGGGCCTGCCCGTAGGTGTCGTGGAAGTGCACGCCCAGCCGGGAGGTGGGCACGCCGGCCTCGTTGAGCGCCGCGAGCAGGTGCTGGACGTGGCCCGGGGTGGCCACGCCGATGGTGTCGCCCAGGCTCAGCTCGTCGCAGCCCAGGTCGAGCAGGGCCCGGCAGACCCGGACGACCTGGGCGATCGGCACCGGACCCTCCCAGGGGTCGCCGAAGCACATGGAGAGATAGCCGCGGACGTGGAGCTTCTCGTCGCGGGCCCGGCGGACGACCGGTTCGAACATGGCCAGTGCCTCGTCGACCGTGCGGTTGAGGTTGGCCCTGGCGAACGACTCGGTGGCGCTGCCGATCACCGCGATCCGGCGGGCGCCCAGGGCCAGGGCGCGCTCCAGGCCCCGCTCGTTGGGCACCAGGACCGGGAGGCGGCGCGGGTCCAGGCCGTCCAGCAGGGGGAACAGCCGCTCGGCGTCCGCGAGTTGGGGCACCCACTTGGGGTGGACGAAGCTGGTGGCCTCGATCACCGGCAGCCCGGCGGCGGCCAGCCTGCGGATGAACTCCGCCTTGATCTCGGTGGGGACGACCGCCTGCTCGTTCTGCAGGCCGTCGCGGGGGCCGACCTCGTGGATCCGCACACGGGTGGGCAGGCCCTCCGCGGGCACCTCCATGGGGAGCCCGGTCGCCGGGGTCGCGGTTGGCTCGCTCATGCGGTGGCCTCCTCGTCGGTGCGCGGGGTGGTGTCGTCCGGGGGCGCGGCGTCCTCGTGGGGTGCGACGACGGCCAGTACCTGGTCCATGGCGACGGTGCTGCCGGGGGCGACGTCCAGTTCGGTGACCGTGCCGGCGTGCGGCGCGGAGATCACGTGCTCCATCTTCATCGCCTCCACCACCAGCAGGCCCTGCCCGGCGGCGACCTCGTCGCCGACGGCGACCTTGACGACGGTGACGGTGCCGGGCATCGGGGCGGCGAGGGTGTCCACGCCGTGCCCGCGGGCCGCCGCGCGCAGCGCCTCGGCCACCGGGTCGTGGTCGGTGACGTGCCAGGCGTCGCCGTCCCGGCCCAGCCAGTCGCCGCCGCGGTGGAAGGTGTGCCGGACGCCGTCGACGGTGACCCGCACCTCGTCGTCGGTGACCGCGAAGTGCTCCGGGGCGCTACCGGGCCGGACGTCGTAGGCCACCGGGTCGTGGCCGGGGACGCGCAGCCAGTGCCGCACCGGGGCGGGGGTGCCGCCGAGCCGGAAGCCGGTGGGGGCGGCGAACGGGTCGCGCCAGCCGCGCTCGCCGGCGGCCGGCTCCAGGGCCGCCTGGCGGACCGCGGCGGCCGCCGCGTAGACCTCGTCCGGCACCGCGGTGTCGACGAGGCCGGCCGCCACCCGCTCGACGAGGCCGGTGTCCAGCTCGCCGGAGACCACGTCCGGGTGGGCCAGCAGCCGGCGCAGGAAGCCGGCGTTGGTGGGCACGCCCAGGGTGACCGTGGCGGCCAGCGCGGCCCGCAGTTTCCGCAGGGCGCTCGCCCGGTCCGGGCCGTGCGCGACGACCTTGGCGAGCATCGGGTCGTAGCGGCTGCCGACCTCGGCGCCCTCGGTGAGGCCGGAGTCGGTGCGCACTCCGTCCCCGGACGGTTCGCGCAGGGTGCGGACGGTGCCGCCGGTCGGCAGGAAGTCGCAGGTGCCGCCCTTGACGGACAGGGTCTCGGCGCAGATCCGGGCCTCCACGGCGTGCCCGGTGAAGGTGAGGTCCTCCTGGGCGTAGGGGAGGCGCTCGCCGGCGGCGACCCGCAGTTGCCACTCGACGAGGTCCAGTCCCGTGATGAGCTCGGTGACGGGGTGCTCCACCTGGAGGCGGGTGTTCATCTCCATGAAGCAGTAGCCGGCGGGGTCCTTGCCGGGGACGATGAACTCGACGGTGCCGGCGCCGCGGTAGCCGCAGGAGCGGGCCGCCTGGACGGCCGCCGCGCCCATCGCGGCCCGGGTGGCCTCGTCCAGCAGCACCGAGGGGGCCTCCTCGACGATCTTCTGGTGGCGGCGCTGGAGGGAGCACTCGCGCTCGCCGAGGTGGAGGACGGTGCCGTGGCCGTCGGCCAGCACCTGGATCTCGATGTGCCGGGGGCGGTCGATCCACCGCTCCACCAGCAGGGTGTCGTCGCCGAAGGACGAGCGGGCCTCGCGGCGGGCGGCGGCGATGCCGTCGGCCAGGCCGGCGGCGTCCCGGATCAGGCGCATGCCCTTGCCGCCGCCGCCGGCCGACGGCTTCAGGAGCACCGGCATGCCGATCTCCCGGGCCGCGGCGGCCAGTTGGGCGTCGCTCAGGCCGCTCCCCGAGGAGCCGGGGACGACCGGGACACCGGCCGCGCGGACCGTCTCCTTGGCCCGGATCTTGTCGCCCATCAGCTCGATGGCGTCCGCCGGCGGCCCGATGAACACCAGCCCGGCGTCGGCGCAGGCGCGGGCGAAGGCGGCGTTCTCGGCGAGGAAGCCGTAGCCGGGGTGGACGGCTCGGGCGCCGGTGCGGGCTGCGGCGTCCAGCAGTCGCTCGATGGACAGGTAGCTCTCGGCGGCGGGAGCCGGGCCGATCCGGACCGCGGTGTCGGCCTCGCGGACGTGCCGGGCGTCGGCGTCCGCGTCGCTGTAGACGGCGACCGAGCGGATGCCGAGGGCGCGCAGCGTGCGGATGACGCGGACCGCGATCTCCCCGCGGTTGGCGACCAGGACGGTGTCGAACAGGCCGGTGTCGAAGCTGGTCATAGGTCCTCTCACGTCCGTGCTCACATCCGGAAGACGCCGAAGCGCGGTTCTGCCAGGGGCGCGTTGGCGCACGCGGTCAGCGCCAGGCCGAGCACCTGGCGGGTCTCCAGCGGGTCGATGACGCCGTCGTCCCACAGCCGGGCGGTCGCGTAGTAGGCGTTGCCCTGGGTGTCGTACTGGGCGCGGATCGGGTCCTTGAAGGCGGCCTCGTCCTCCGCGCTCCACTCCTCGCCGCGCGCCTCCAACTGGTCGCGTTTGACGGTGGCGAGGACGGAGGCGGCCTGCTCGCCGCCCATCACCGAGATCTTGGCGTTGGGCCACATCCACAGGAAGCGGGGGGAATAGGCGCGGCCGCACATCGAGTAGTTGCCCGCGCCGTAGGAACCGCCGATGACGACGGTCAGCTTGGGGACGCGGGCGCAGGCGACGGCGGTGACCATCTTGGCGCCGTGCTTGGCGATGCCACCCGCCTCGTAGTCGCGGCCGACCATGAAGCCGGAGATGTTCTGCAGGAAGAGCAGGGGGATGCCGCGCTGGTCGCACAGCTCGATGAAGTGGGCGCCCTTCTGGGCGGATTCGGAGAACAGGATGCCGTTGTTGGCGACGATGCCCACCGGGTGACCGTGGAGGTGGGCGAAGCCGGTGACCAGGGTGGTGCCGTACTCGGCCTTGAACTCGGCGAAGCGGGAGCCGTCGGTGATCCGGGCGATCACCTCGCGGACGTCGTAGGGCGTGCGGGAGTCCACCGGCACCGCGCCGTAGAGCCCCGCCGGGTCGGCCTTGGGCTCCTCGACGGGCCGGACGGCCCAGGGGAGCGGCGGGCGGTCGCCGAGGGTGGCGACGAGGGTGCGGACGATCCGCAGCGCGTGCGCGTCGTCCTCGGCGAGGTGGTCGGTGACGCCGGAGGTGCGGGAATGCACCTCGCCGCCGCCCAGTTCCTCGGCGCTGACGACCTCGCCGGTGGCGGCCTTCACCAGCGGGGGGCCGCCGAGGAAGATCGTGCCCTGGTTCCGCACGATGACCGCCTCGTCGCTCATCGCCGGGACGTAGGCGCCGCCGGCCGTGCAGGAGCCGAGGACCGCGGCGATCTGCGGGATGCGGGCGGCGGACATCCGCGCCTGGTTGTAGAAGATCCGCCCGAAGTGCTCGCGGTCCGGGAAGACCTCGTCCTGCATCGGCAGGAACGCGCCGCCGGAGTCGACGAGATACAGGCACGGGAGGCGGTTCTCCAGCGCGACCTCCTGGGCGCGCAGGTGCTTCTTGACCGTCATCGGGTAGTACGTGCCGCCCTTGACGGTGGCGTCGTTGGCGACGATCACGGTCTCCCGGCCGCTGACCCGGCCGATGCCGGCGATCACCCCGGCGGCCGGTGCGGCCCCGTCGTACATCCCGTCCGCGGCCAGCGGCGCCAGCTCCAGGAAGGGGGAGCCGGGGTCCAGCAGGGCGTCGACGCGGTCGCGGGGCAGCAGCTTGCCGCGGGCGGTGTGCCGCGCCCGGGCCTTCTCGCCGCCGCCCAGTCTGGCCGCGGCCAGCTTCTCGCGGAGCTGCTCGGCCAGCTCGCGGTGCGCGGCCTCGTTGGCCCGCCAGGCGTCGGACGCCGGGGCGTCCGTGCCCGCCAGCACCGGTGCCTGCTCGATGGCCTCCATCGCCATGGGCCCCCTCGCTCGGTCGGCTGCCCGCGGAGCACCGCGGGGTGTGCTCCGGGGCCATGCGCGTTAATGGTCGTTAACTCCTCGCTCTCAGGTTAACGACCACTAACCCGCCTGTCTACAATCGATCGCATGAGTAATGCGCACGCCCCCGCCCCGACCAGCCGCCGCGAGCAGATCCTCAAGGAGGCCGCCCGGCTCTTCGCGGAGCGCGGCTTCCACGGCGTCGGCGTGGACGAGATAGGGGCGGCCGTGGGCATCTCCGGCCCCGGGCTCTACCGGCACTTCGCCGGCAAGGACGCGATGCTCGCCGAGCTGCTCGTCGGGATCAGCGAGCGGCTGCTGGCCGGCGGCCGGATGCGGGTCGAGGAGGGCGGCGAGAGCCCCGCGGCGGTGCTGGACGCGCTGATCGACGGGCACATCGACTTCGCGCTCGACGACCGGCCCCTGATCACCCTGCATGACCGCGAGCTGGACCGGCTGCGGGAGGCGGACCGCAAGCGGGTCCGGCAGCTCCAGCGGCAGTACGTCGAGCTGTGGGTGGAGGTCGTCCGGCAGGTCCACCCCGCGCCCGCGGAGTCCGAGGTGCGGGCGGCGGTGCACGCGGTCTTCGGGCTGCTGAACTCCACCCCGCACCTGGGCCGTCCCGGCTCGCTGCCGGGCCGCACGGAGATGGCGCACCTGCTGCACCGGCTGGCGCTGGGCGCGTTCGCGGCAGTCGATGTGGATGGGGCGGGCAGGGCGGACGAGGCGGGGGTGGTGGAAGTGGACGCCGAGAGCGTCGTGGCCGCGCACCGGGTGGGCTGACGGACCCGCTGCCGCCGGCCGGCAGCGGGTCCGCCCCACCTCTGGACAGTGAACGTGACCGGCCGGTAGCTTTCGCTGAGCAAACGCTTAGTGTGGTGGGTGAAGGAGGCCAAGGGCATGCGCCGGACGGTGTTCAACGAGGATCACGAGGCGTTCCGCGCGACCGTACGCGCCTTCGTCGAGGCCGAGGTCGTACCCGTCTACGACGACTGGTACGCCGCCGGCCAGGTGCCCCGCGACTTCTACTACAAACTCGCCGAGCTGGGCGTCTTCGGCATCCGCGTCCCCGAGGAGTACGGCGGCGCCGGCATCGACTCGCACAAGTTCGAGGCCGTGATGTACGAGGAGACCGCCCGCGCCGGCGTCACCTTCGGCGGCTCCGGCGTCCACGTGCTGCTCGGCCTGCCGTACATCGAGATGCTCGCCACCGAGGAGCAGAAGAAGCGCTACCTGCCCAAGTTCGTCTCCGGCGAGGAGATGTGGGCCCTGGCGATGACCGAGCCCGGCACCGGCTCCGACCTCGCCGGCATGAAGACCACCGCCAAGCGCTCCGCCGACGGCACCCACTACGTCCTCAACGGCGCCAAGACCTTCATCACCGGCGGGGTGCACGCCGACCGCGTCATCGTCTGCGCCCGCACCTCCGCCCCGCGCGAGGACGACCGCCGCTTCGGCATCTCCCTCTTCGCCGTCGACACCACCTCCGCGGGCTACTCCGTCGGCCGCAAGCTCGACAAGCTCGGCCTGAAGGTCTCCGACACCGCCGAGCTGGCGTTCACCGACGTCAAGGTGCCCGCCGAGGACCTGCTCGGCGAGGAGAACAAGGGCTTCTCCTACCTCGGCCGCAACCTCCCCTCCGAGCGCTGGGGCATCGCCTTCGGCGCCTACGCGCAGGCCAAGGCCGCTGTCCGCTTCGCCCAGCGGTACGTCCAGGAGCGCACCGTCTTCGGCAAGACCGTCGCCTCGTTCCAGAACACCAAGTTCGAACTGGCCGCCTGCCAGGCCGAGGTGGACGCCGCCGAGGCGGTCGCCGACCGCGCCCTGGAGGCCCTGGACGCCGGCGAGCTGACCGCCGCCGAGGCCGCCTCCGCCAAGCTCTTCTGCACCGAGGTCGCCCACCGCGTCATCGACCGCTGCCTCCAACTCCACGGCGGCTACGGCTTCATGAACGAGTACCCCATCGCCCGCCTCTACGCCGACAACCGCGTCAACCGCATCTACGGCGGCACCAGCGAGGTCATGAAGTCCATCATCGCCAAGTCCATGGGCCTGTAGGGGCGCGAGGACCCACGCACGTGAACGACGCACTCCGGTCACTGCTCGATCTCCTGGACCTGGAGCGGATCGAGCAGAACATCTTCCGCGGGCAGAGCCGCGCCTCCGTCGTGCCCCGGGTCTTCGGCGGCCAGGTCGCCGCCCAGGCCCTGGTCGCGGCCGGCCACACGGTCCCCGCCGACCGCCCTCCGCACTCCCTGCACGCGTACTTCCTGCGCCCGGGAGACCCCGGCGCCCCCATCGTCTACACCGTCGACCGGATTCGCGACGGCCGGTCCTTCACCACCCGCCGGGTCGTCGCCGTCCAGCACGGCCAGCAGATCTTCCACCTCACCGCGTCCTTCCACGCGGACGAGGAGGGGGCGCTGGAGCACCAGGAGCCGATGCCGGCCGCGCCCGATCCGCTGGAACTGCCCACCCCCGCCGAGGTGTTGCCCCGGCACGCCGAGCGGTACCTCTCGCCGGAGGTCGCCGCGCGGCTGCTGGAGGCCCGGGCCGCGATCGACCTGCGGTACGCCGACGAGCCGCCCTACGCCACCGTCGGCCGGCCGCGCGAGCCCCGCTCCCAGGTCTGGTTCCGCACCCAGGGCAAGCTCGACGAGGCCGGCGACGGCATCCCCCGCCCGCTCCTCGACGTCTGCCTGGTCACCTACGTCTCCGACATGACGCTGCTGGACTCGATCCTGCTGGCGCACGGCCGCGGCGGCTGGGCGGTCGGCGACGTCGTCGGGGCATCGCTGGACCACGCGATGTGGTTCCACCGCCCGCTGCGCGCCGACGAGTGGCTGCTCTACGACCAGGAGTCCCCCACGTCCCGGTCCGGCCGCGGCCTCGGCCAGGGCCGCATCTTCACCGCCGACGGCCAACTGGCGGTGACGGTGATCCAGGAGGGGGTCGTACGGGTGCCGCGGGTGTAGGGAACGGTGTACGACTCCGGGGTGCCACTGCCCATAGGCATGGCCCCCCGCCATCCACCCCCGGCTGCTGGGCCTGCCCTGACCGGGCAGAGCCAGCAGCATTCCTTTCCTCATGAAAAGTCGCTGGCCGCGATCCGTTCGGCACGTGTCCGCATCACCGTTAAAGATGTCGGATCCTGCACCCGCCATTCCCGGATTCCCGGCTTTCGCAGGTATGGGATGCCTTCGCGGATGTCGGTCACGATGGCCATCCGCCCTGGGGCGTATTCGACCTCATCTCCGACTTCCGGCAGTTTCTTGAGCTTCCTGGAACTCACCGCGTGGCCTCCGCGCTCGTGGGGACGCCGAGCAGGACGGTGCACAACCGGCAGGCATGCCGTCCGTCAGGGCCGCTGACCTTCTCCCGCGCCAGGCTGTAGACGCAGTGGCAACACGGGCACGCATTGCCGGTGATCTCGTCGACCGTCCACATCTCCAGGGAAGGGACGGCGTTCCAACCGACGGGGTCGATCCGTGAGGCCCCTGCCGTACAAGGGGCCGGAGCGGCATCGGCGAGGGCGCGGCGAGCGGTTGATGAAGTCGGCATCGTGGTTCAGTCCTCCAGGCGCTGCTGACGTGGGTCCGGTCGGCCTATGACGATCTAACGCCGTGCCGGTGCGATGTGATTAGGGAAATCGGGCGACTTTCTCCCGAGAGTCCCTAGGGCGATTTGGTGAGTCCTTTGGCTGACGAACTGGTGAGCACGGGGCTACCGTGCGTACATGAACACGTCGCGGAACGCGGTTCTTGAGGATTGGATGAAGGAGCACGGTTACAGCGCCAACTCGCTGGCCGAAGCCGTGAATTCGGCGGTTGGTGACCTCACCGGCAGGGTCGGAGGACTGGACGGCTCATCGGTCCGGGACTGGAAGGCGGGCCGCGTACGGTGGCCCAAGTCGGCGACCCGGGTCGCGCTGGAGAAGGTCACGGGTCTGCCCGCCACCGCTTTAGGGTTCGTGCCGCGGGGCCAGAGCCCGTCGCCAGCGTTCGCGCCACCGTCGGAGGACGCCGTGGAGCGCCGTCGCTTCATCGCGGCTGGGACGGCCATGACCGCCGCAGCAGCCACACCTATGCTCGCCGTCAACCACCGCGTCGGAACAAGTGATGTCGAGCGGCTCCAACGACGCTTCAGCGAGATCATCGCGAGCGACCATCGCCATGGCGGACGGCTCGACATCGAGCGGAAGGCCGCGGCGCTCGCCGACGAGGCCCTCGCCCTTCAGCACTCCGGGAGTGCCAGTCAGCGGGTCCGGTCCTGCGTGTACGGCTGCGCAGCGGCCTTTCGGTCCTCGGCCATGTGGGCCGCAATCGACGGTCGCCGCTATAAAGACGCGGTCAGTCATATGCGTGAAGCTCAGGCACTCGCTGAGTTGGCAGCTGACCCGGCAATCAAATTCCGTATCTGGTCGCACGCGGGGACCTTGTACCGGCACATGGGCCGCCTATCCGAAGCCATCGCGGCAAATGACGTAGCCCGAAGTCTGTCGATCGCCCGTCGTGATCCCATGTTCGCTTGTCTGGGGCATGCCCGCCAGGCAGCCAGCTACGGACTCATCGGCGACACGACAGCCGTACGGCGCACCTTAGGTCGCGCTGAGGAAGCGCTTGAACGTGCCGACCCGATCCTTCCCCGACCAGCGTGGATGGCCGCAGTTGGAGATGGTGCGGAGCTGGAAACACTCGCCCTTGCCGCGCATCTCGGCCTTGGCGAGTTCGAGCGAGCAGAGGCGCGCGCACACCGCGGCCTGGCCCTTCTCCGGCCCCAGATGCAGCGTGATCGCGCCCTCAACACCGCCCGTCTTGCGCTTGCCCAACTCGGTCAAGGCGATCTCGAACCGGCAATCGCCACCGCGATGTCCATCCCCACCGAAGCCTTCCTCCGCCATCCGCGCATCGCCAGGTTGGTCGGGGAGTTCGACACCAAACTTCACACTGCCGCGCCTAGAGGTCCGCTTGCTCGCGAGTGGGACCAGTACGCCCACGGTTCCTGGAAGGGCAGCGCATAGCGGTATGGGCCGCGCCCCGCGAGTTGAACGGCGCGAGCGGCGCATCGTCGTCCGAGTCGATGTCTGCCCATCTCTTGTGCGTTTCCCACTACGCCGTCTCGGCCTTCGCCGAGCGACTCGACCGCCACTCCAAGGAACCCGGCTGGGTAGCTGTGCTCGCCTACGATCAGGACGATCCCATTGGCTATGCGTACGCCAACACCATTGACTCCGAAGACCGTTGGTGGAAGCGCGTCAGTCCCGCCCCGTCGGCTGAATACACCGACCGGCATGCCGTGGCCCTGAAGGAAATCGGTGTGCGCATTCCCTGGCGCGGTACCGGCACCGCTCGGCGCATCCACGATGCCCTTCTCGCCGAATGTGACGAGCCGTACGTCACCCTCATGGTCAACCCTGCTGCCGGAGACGGAAAGGTGCACCGCCTCTACCAAGCCTGGGGATACGACGGCATCGGCCAGAGCCAGCCCTCAGCAGCCTCACCGGTCCTGACGGTGATGATCAGGACGGTGCGCTGAGCGTGGCGCCACCGAGGGGAGCCGCTCCGCCCAGGGGCTTCGGTCCAGTGATACCTCAGCCGAGCCTTGCCGCGGCCAGTAGGTAAGCGGTCAACGGATCGTAGTGGCGGGGGCTCAGGACGTGGTCGTCGAGGGGGACGGTGACCTGGACGGTGCCCTCGGACTCGGCGAGGAAGAGGGCCGGGTCGTTGCAGTCGGCGAAGCCGATCGTGGGGATGCCGCGCCGGCCCGCGCAGCCGGCCCAGCCGTGGTCGGCCATGACGAGGTCCGGCAGCGGGCGGCCGGCGCGCTCCAGGCCGTCCAGGACCGCGGCCATCGGCGCCGGGGAGTGGGTGTGCCACAGCGTCGCCCCGCGCTCCAGCATCGCCACGTCGCCGAACTGGAAGACCATCCCGTCGTCGGCCTGCAGCCCGTCGGGGACGACCACGATCTCGCAGTCGCGCTCGCGCAGGGCCTGGGCGGTGGCGCGGTGGACGTCCAGCAGGCCGCCCGGGTGGCCGGTGGCGAACAGCACGCGCTGGCGGTCGGCGGCGGCCTTGCGCAGCACCGCGGCGGCGCGCTCCAGCGCGTCCACCGTCAGCTCCGGGTCGATGGTGTCCTGCCCCTGCCGGTGGTCCGGGTCGTCGTTGACGCCGCAGCGCTCCGCCATCACGGCCAGCACGTCCTGCTCGTCCGTCCAGCGGTCGCCCAGATCCAGGCCGAACCAGTAGTGCCGGTCGCCGTTCGCGAGCCGGCGGTAGTGCAGGAGGTTGTTCTCGCGGGGCGTGGCGACGGCCCCCGCGATCCGGGTCCGGACGAGATGGTCGATGAGTTCGGCACGCGAGGGGGCCGCAGCGGCTATCGGCATAGCGACATTGTGCCCGTAGGGATCTCCGGGGGCGGGGCGTTCCACGGCCCGGACACCGACGGACAACGGGGGCGGCACAGCGGGGTGCGGCGCCGCGAAGGGGAGCGGCGGCGCATGGGTGGACAGAATGTCGAACGGACATCTGGCGGGGGTCGCAAATGTCCATGTGCCGGTGGGGGGCCGGTGCCTACGCTCGCGCCATGACCACCGCATCGCACGGGCCCGTGGGCCCCGTCGACTCCTCCCGCATTCCGCGCTACGCCGGGCCCGCGACCTTCGCCCGGCTGCCCCGCCTCGACGAGGTCGGCGGCCGGACCGATGTCGCCGTCGTCGGTGTCCCCTTCGACACCGGCGTCTCCTACCGCCCGGGCGCCCGCTTCGGCGGCAACGCGATCCGTGAGGCGTCGCGGCTGCTGCGGCCCTACAACCCGGCGCAGGACGCCTCGCCGTTCGCGCTGGCGCAGGTCGCCGACGCCGGGGACATCGCGGTCAACCCGTTCGACATCAACGAGGCCGTGGAGACCATCGAGGCCGCCGCGGACGACATCCTCGGCACCGGCGCCCGCATGATGACGCTCGGCGGCGACCACACCATCGCCCTGCCGCTGCTCCGCTCGGTCGCGAAGAAGCACGGCCCGGTGGCGCTGCTGCACTTCGACGCGCACCTCGACACCTGGGACACCTACTTCGGCGCCGAGTACACCCACGGCACCCCGTTCCGCCGCGCCGTCGAGGAGGGCATCCTCGACACCTCCGCCCTCTCCCACGTCGGCACCCGCGGCCCGCTCTACGGCAAGCAGGACCTCACCGACGACGAGAAGATGGGCTTCGGCATCGTCACCTCCGCCGACGTCTACCGCCGCGGCGCCGACGAGGTCGCCGACCAGCTGCGGCAGCGCATCGGCGACCGGCCGCTGTACATCTCCATCGACATCGACTGCCTGGACCCGGCGCACGCCCCCGGCACCGGCACCCCCGAGGCCGGCGGCATGACCTCCCGCGAGCTGCTGGAGATCCTGCGCGGGCTGGCGTCCTGCAACCTGGTGTCCGCGGACGTCGTGGAGGTCGCCCCCGCCTACGACCACGCCGAGATCACCGCCGTGGCCGCCTCGCACACCGCCTACGAGCTGACCACGATCATGTCCCGGCAGATCGCGGACGCCCGGGGCTGACCCCCGCGCACAGCACGACCGCCGGCGGGCCCCTGGCCCACCGGCGGTCTCTTCACGTACGGGTCACGACCCGCCGCTCACGCCCCCACGCGCCCCTGCACCAGTTGGGACAGGGCGGCGTGCACCTCCTCGACCGACCGCTGGGGCTGGAACGACTGCCAGTCCAGCGCGGCGACCAGCACCATCCCCAGCAGCGCTGAGGCGGTGAGCGGCACATCGAGTTCGTCGCTCAGCTCCCCGGCGCGCACCGCGTCCCGCAGCACCGACTCCACGACCGCCAGGGCGCGGCCCCGGACGGAGGTGAGGGTGGCGCGCCAGGTGCGGTTGGTGCGCCACAGCTCGGCGACGTAGAGCTGGGTGAGGGCGGGGGAGCCGGCGATGAAGTCCAGGCCGGCGCGGATCATCGCGTCGAGGGCGTCGACCCGGCTGCCGCCGCGGGCCACGGTGTCGTCGGCGGCGGTGCGCAGCGAGCCGGCGAGCAGATCGACGCCGTCCCGCAGCAGCTCCTCGTAGAGGACGTTCTTGCTGCTGAAGTTGTAGTAGACGGTGCCCTTGGCGACGCCCGCGCGCTCGGCGATCTCCTCGACCGTGGTGGCCGAGAAGCCCTGTTCGGCGATGAGCGTGACGGCGGCGTCGAAGAGCCGGCGGCGGGTCGGCGTGCGGCGGGGGGCGGCGCCGGAGATGACGCCGCCCCCGTTGCCGGAGCGGGTGCTCACAGGCTGAGCTCCGGGTGCAGGTCCTTCATCCGCACGACCTGGCGGCTGCGGGCCGCGAGGGCGGTGAGGGCCAGCGCGCCCACCGTGAACGCGGCGAGGACGATGCTGCCCTGCCAGACGATGTCCAGGTCGCCGCCGGTGATCAGCCGGCGCAGGCCGTCGACGACGTAACTCATCGGCAGGAAGGGGTGGATCCAGGAGAAGAACCCCGGGCTGGTCTGCACCGGGTAGGTGCCGCCCGCCGACGTCAGCTGGAGCATCAGGACGACCAGCGTCAGCACCCGGCCGGCCGGCCCGAAGAAGGCGCTCAGCAGCTGGATGAGGGCGGTGAAGCAGGCGGTACCCAGCATCAGGAACCCGATCGTGGCACCCGCGCGCTCCATCTCCAGTCCAAGTGCCCAGTGCAGCACGGCCATCAGGGCCAGCACCTGGACGACGCCGATGGCGAACGCCGGCAGCCAGGAGCCGAGCGCGATCCGCCAGCCGGGCGCGCCCGCGGCCAGCGCCCGCTTGCCGAGCGGCGCCAGCAGCATGTACGCGACCATCGCGCCGACCCAGAGGGAGAGCGGGATGAAGTACGGGGCGAGGCCGGTGCCGTAGTTGGGCGCCTTGTGCATCGACTTGGCGGCCAGCTTGACCGGGTCGGACATCACGTCGGTGCGGGTGTCCCGGTCCTTCTTGTCGTAGTCCGGGATCTTGGCGACACCGCTGTGCAGCCCGGTGGCCAGCTGGTTGGCGCCGTCCTTGAGCTTGTAGAGCCCGCCACTGAGCTTCTCGGCGCCGTCGTGGGCGGTGCCGAGGCCGTCGTGCAGCTGGCCCGCGCCGTTGGCGAGGTCACCGGCACCGTTCTGCAGCCGGCCCGCGCCGTTCTGAAGGTCGCCGGCGCCGTTCTGGAGCCGGCCGGCACCGTCGGTGAGGGCACCGAGACCGCCGGCGAACTGCCCGGCGCCCTGGGCGACCTGGTGCGCACCGGCATTGAGCTTGTTGAGCTGGGCGAGCTGACCGTCGGCGTTCTTCACGATGTCGGGCACCTGGTCGGCGACCATCTGGGCACCCTGCTGCACCTCGCGCAGCTTGGCGCGCAGCTGGCCGAAGTCCGCCTGGGCGATGGCGTTGTCGACCTTCTTCGCCAGGTCGGCCCCGTCGGCGGTACCGACCGCGATCCCCTTCAGGCGCGCGCAGTCGGCGTCGGTGTTCCCGCCGGTGCACCGCGCCTCGTACAGCGCCTGGGCGTCGTCGGCGTTCTTGCGCGCCTGGGCGGCGGCCTTGGACGAGTTCGCGGGGAGCTTGGACAGGAAGTCGTCCACGTCCTCGGTCACCTTGACGACGAACCGTGCGCCGTCGGCGATCTCCTTGCCGTGCTGCTTGAGGTAGGGCAGGTCCTTCTTGGCGAGGCCGCCGATCTGGTCGACGAGTTGCTGGGTGCCGTTCGCGACCTGGCTCGCGCCCTGGCTGAGCTCCTTGGACTTGGCGGCGGCCTGCGAGACGCCGTTCTGCAGCGTGCCGAGGCCGTTGTTGAGGTCCCCGGCGCCCTTGCCGAGCGTGCCGAGGCCGTTGCTGAGGTCCCCGGCCCCCTTGTCCAGCTTCCCCGCCCCGTCGTTCAACTTGCCCAGCCCGTCGGCCAGTTCGCCGGTCTTCTCCTTGGCGGTGCCCAGCCCGTCGTTGACCTTACCGGCGCCGTCGGCGGCCTTGGCGGTCTCGTCGTGCAGGTCCGAGAACGACACGAAGATCTTGTCGAGGAAGGCCCGGCTGGACTTCGCCGAGGTCTTGGCGCGGATCTCGGAGAACACCGTCTTGGAGATCGAGCCGACGATGTAGTTGTTGGCGTCGTTGGTGCGGACCTGAAGGGCGCCGGTCTGCGGGTCGTCGCCGCCGCTGGAGGCGATCCGCTCGCTGAAGTCCTTGGGGACCGTCAGCGAGAGGTAGTAGTCGCCCTTCTCCAGGCCCTTGGCGGCCTCGGCGGCGCTGACCTGCTCCCAGTCGAAGGTCTTGCTGTCCTTGACGTTGCGGGCCAGGTCGGCGCCGGCGGTCAGCTTCTTGCCGTCGGCGGTGGCGCCCTGGTCCTCGTTGACGAGCGCGACCGGGATCTTGTCCAGGCGGCTGTAGGGGTCCCAGAAGGAGCAGAGGTAGAGCGCTCCGTACAGCAGCGGGATGAGCATCAGGGCGACCAGGCCCAGCCGGGGGAGTTTGCCCCGGCCGAACCGCCGCAGCTCAAGCGCGGCCAGTCTCGGCGAACGCATGCGCCGCTTCCTCCTCGTGGGTGTCGGGCCGGTGGGTGTCGGGGGTGGTCGGGGCTGCCGCGGCGGTGGAGACGCGCAGGGCGTCCGCCGGGGCGTCGGAGGCGACCGCGACCACGGTGGTGCCGCCCAGCGCCAGGTCCCGCAGCATCTGCCAGGCGGCGGCGCGCTCGTCGGAGGAGAGCTTGAGGTCGAGGTCGTCGACGGCCAGCAGGTGCGGGCGGTGCATCACCGCGAGCGCCACCGACAGCCGCAGCGCCTCCAGCCGTTCCAGGTCGCGGACGCAGGTCCGCAGGCCCTTCGGCAGGGTCTCCGGGTCGAGTCCGGCGGCCGCCAGCGCGGCGTCGACCAGCGCCTTGGCGGCCTCCTTGCGGCGGCGCCCGAAGAGGAGCGCGGCGCCCCGGTGGCCCAAGAGGGCCTGTTCCCGGAGGTGTTCGGCGACGGTGAGGGCGGGTTCGAGGTCGGCGATGCCGGGCACGTGCGCGATCGCGGTACGGCCGCGGACCGTCCCCATGCGCTTGGGCAGCGGGAAGCCGGCGACCGTGGCCTGGCCCTCGGCGATCCGCATCCGTCCGGTGAGCGCGAGCAGCAGGCAGGTACGGCCGGAGCCCGACGGACCCTGCACCGCGATCAGCGACCCCGGGTCGGCGGTGATGTCGACGCCTCGAAAGGCCCACCCGCGTGGGCCCTTCACTCCTATTCCCCGGGCGTTGACGGCCGCCCCCTGGCGGGTGGTCTCCACAACCCCTCCTTTTGATCTGACTGGTCAGTCTAAAAGTGTGCCGTACGCGGGCCGCATTGACCAATCCGGGACCGCGCACGGGGCCGGAAAGCATCGGTCGCGGCCGGAAATCGATGGATCGTGCATTTAACGGTGACCGCCGTCACCGGCGGCTCGTAGGGTGCGCTGACGTTGGGCAGAGCCGAGGCTGGGTCCGTGCCTCGGGGTGCGTACCGGCCGCAGGGACGGAGCAGCATGGACCACACGGAACCGACGGCGCCCCAGGGCGCGCGAAACGACGACACGGCGCACCCGGAGCCGCCGACCGCCCCGCCACGGGCAACCCGCAGGCGACGCGGGACACTCGCCGCCCTGATAGCCGGCACCCTCGTCGCGGCCCTCGCCCCGGCGACCGCCGCCACCGCCGGGACCGCCGCACCGGACCCCGCCCCGCCCGCCTCCTGCACCGCCGACGGCTGGGCCGCCACCGCCACCGCCATCGACCCCAAGGACAGCCACCACGCCTACGTCGGCAACGGCTACCTCGGCCAGCGGGTCCCGCCCAACGGCATGGGCTACGCCGCCCCCGGCGGCACCACCGGCTGGCCCCTGAAGACCCCCGAGTACGACGGGTCCTTCGTCTCCGGCCTCTACGCCAAGGGCCCCGCCGACCTCCAGAGACGCCAGGCGATAGCCGCCCTGCCCACCTGGACCACCCTCGACGTCACCACCGGCGGCCCGCACCCCGAGACCTTCTCCTCGGCCACCGCACCCGGCCGCATCAGCCACTACCGCCAGACCCTCTCCCTCCGCTGCGGCTTCGTCCGCACCTCGCTGACCTGGACCGCCGCCGACGGCCGGGCCACCGACCTGGTCTACGACGTGCTCGCCGACCGCGCCGACGCGCACACCGCCGCGGTCCGCCTGCGAATGACCCCGCACTGGAGCGGCCGGACGACCGTCACCGACACCCTCGACGGCCGCGGTGCCCGCCGGATGAGCCCCACCGCACCGGCCCCCGGCGACCGCACCGCCCGCCCCGGCACCGTCTCCGTCGGCTTCCGCACCGACGGCACCGGCACCGAGGGCGCCGTCGCCTCCACCCTGCGCGCCGGCCACGGCATACCCGACGCCCGCCCCCGCCCCGAGCCGCCCGCCGAGGCCACCGGCTCCGGCGCCACCACCGCCGAACAGCTCAGCGCCCACCAGCGCCTGACCTTCCCGGTCCACCGCGGCCGCACCTACGAACTCACCAAGTACGTCGGCGTGGACACCGCGCTCACCTCCCGCGGCCCCCGCACCGCCGCCGAGACCGCCTCCCGCCGCGCCGCCGACGCCGGCTGGGCCGACCTGACCGCCCGCCACCGCGCCGCCTGGCAGAAGCTCTGGCGCAGCGACATCGAGGTCGCCGGACAGCCCGAGCTCCAGTCCTGGATCCGCTCCGCCCAGTACGGACTCCTGACCGCGACCCGCGCCGGCAGCGCCAACAGCATCGGCCCCACCGGCCTGACCAGCGACAACTACGCCGGCGAGATCTTCTGGGACGCCGAGACCTGGATGTACCCCGGACTCCTCGCCACCCACCCCGACCTCGCCCGGTCCATCGTCGACTACCGCTACCGCACCCGCGACGCCGCCCGCGCCAACGCCCGCCGCCTCGGCTACCAGGGCCTCTTCTACTCCTGGACCAGCGGCGGCACCGGCGACCTGTGGACCGAGTGCCACAGCTGGGACCCGCCGCACTGCAAGACCCAGAACCACCTCATGGGCGACATCTCGCTGGCCGCCTGGCAGTACTACCTCGCCACCAAGGACACCGCCTGGCTCAAGTCCCGCGGCTGGCCCGTCCTTTCCGGCATCGCCGACTTCTGGGCCTCCCGCGCCACCCGCAACCCCGACGGCAGCTACTCGATCAAGAACGTCGCCGGCCCGGACGAGTACAGCAACGGCGTCGACGACGCCGTCTTCACCAACGCCGGCGCCGCCACCGCCCTGCGCGCCGCCACCCGCGCCGCCACCCTCCTGGGCCGGCCCGCCCCCGCCGCCTGGAAGACCGTCGCCGACAAGCTGCGCATCCCCTACGACGGCAACCGCAAGACCTTCGAGCAGTACGCCGGCTACAAGGGCACCACCATCAAGCAGGCCGACACCGTGCTGCTGATGTACCCGCTCCAGTGGCCGATGACCCGGCAGCAGGCCGCCGCCACCCTCGACTACTACGCCGCCCGCACCGACCCCGACGGCCCGGCCATGACCGACTCGGTGCACGCCATCGACGCCGCCGCCCTCGGCGAACCCGGCTGCGCCACCTACACCTACCTCCAGCGCGCCATCAAGCCGTTCGTCCGCGGGCCGTTCGCGGAGTTCTCCGAGGCCCGCGGCGACAAGGCCGGCGCCGACGACCCGCACGCCGGCCGCCCCGCACAGGACTTCCTCACCGGCAAGGGCGGCTTCCTCCAGGTCTTCACCAACGGCCTGACCGGCCTGCGGATGACCGAGGACCGGGTGCGCCTGGACCCGATGCTGCCGCCGCAGCTCGCCGCCGGCGTCACCCTGCGCGGACTGCACTGGCAGGGCCGCACCTTCGACGTCGCCCTCGGCGCCCACCAGACCACGGTCCGCCTCACCTCCGGCCCCGCCCTGCCGCTCGCCACCCCCGAGGGCGACAAGCTCGTCAGCCGCGGCGTCCCCGCCGTCCTCAAGACCCGCCGGCCCGACCTCGCCGCCACCACCGACGCCGCCCGGTGCACCACCGCCACCGCCACCTCCGAGGAACCCGGCATGTACGCCGGCGCCGCCGTCGACGGCAACACCACCACCGCCTGGGTCCCGGCCGCCGCCGACGGCACCCTCACCGTCGACCTCGGCCGCACCGTCACCGTCGGCCGCATCACCCCCCACTGGACCGCCACCCGCCCGACGTCCTACACCGTCCAGGTCTCGCGCGACGGCCGCCACTGGACCGGCACGGGCACCGGCGCCGCGGGCCGCAGCAGCGCCCGCTACGTCCGCGTCGTCGTCCACGGCGACCACCGCCCCGCACCCGGCGGCAAGCCCGCCCCGCGCCCCGGGATCACCGAGCTGACGGTGACACCGGCGCAGTGACCGGAGCCCGGGATCCCCTACGGGATCCCGGGCCCGCCCTGCGGGATCTCCCGGATTTCTCGCGCCGGACTGTTACGGCGGGATGAAATCCGGGACCACCGGCGTTGGCCCGTGCGGTAGACGACGCATGGGAGGCATCGGGTGGCGGGGACGGACACGGCACACAAGGGCTGGACACGGCGGCTGGGCCGGGACTGCTGGCACCACCGCAGGGACGTCCTGCTGGCGCTCGGCGCCTCGCTCGCCGGGATGGCGGTCATGGGCCTCGTCCCGCTCATCCCCAAACTGATCATCGACGACGTGATCGTCCGGCACGAGCAGCCCCTCGCCCCCTGGGCCACCCTCCTCGTCGCCGCCGCCCTCGTCGTCTACGCCCTCACCTACCTCCGCCGCTTCTACGGCGGCCGGCTCGCCCTGGACGTCCAGCACGACCTGCGCACCCGCATGTTCGACGCGATAGCCCGGCTCGACGGCCGCCGCCAGGACGAACTCAGCACCGGCCAGGTCGTCGGCCGCGCCACCAGCGACCTCCAGCTCATCCAGAGCCTGCTCTTCATCCTCCCGATGATGATCGGGAACGTCCTCCTCTTCGCCGTCTCGCTCGCCGTGATGGCCGTCCTCTCCCCCCTGCTGACGGTCATCGCGCTGGCCGTCGCCCCCGCCCTGTGGCTCATCGCCCGCCGCAGCCGCACCCGCCTCTTCCCCGCCACCTGGTACGCCCAGGGCCAGGCCGCCGCGGTCGCCTCCGTCGTGGACGGCGCCGTCTCCGGCGTCCGGGTCGTCAAGGGCTTCGGCCAGGAGGAACAGGAGACCGGCAAGCTCCGCGCGGTCGGCCGCCGGCTGTTCGCCGCCCGGCTGCGCACCGTCCGCCTCAACGCCCGCTACACCCCCGCCCTCCAGGCCGTCCCCTCCCTCGGCCAGGTCGCGATGCTGGCACTCGGCGGCTGGATGGCCACCCGCGGCCACATCACCCTCGGCACCTTCGTCGCCTTCTCCACCTACCTCGCGCAGCTGGTCGGCCCCGTCCGGATGCTCGCCATGATGCTCACCGTCGGCCAGCAGGCCCGCGCCGGCGTGGAGCGGGTCTACGAACTCATCGACACCGAACCGACCATAGAAGAGCACCCGGACGCCCACGCCCTGCCCGCCGACGCCCCCGCGACCGTCGTCTTCGACCACGTCACCTTCGGCTACGGCGCGCACCACGACCCGGCCGACGACAAGACCACCGACCGCCCGGCCCGCCCCGTGCGCCCCGTCCTCGACGACTTCTCGCTGCACATCGACGCCGGCGAGACGGTCGCCGTCATCGGCGCCTCCGGCAGCGGCAAGTCCACCGTCTCCCTGCTGCTGCCCCGCTTCTACGACGCCACCGCCGGCCGCGTCCTCGTCGGCGGCCACGACGTCCGCGATCTCACCCTGGAATCCCTGCGCGCCGCCATCGGCCTCGTCCCCGAAAGCAGCTTCCTCTTCTCCGACTCCGTACGGGACAACATCGCCTACGGCCACCCCGAGGCCACCGACGAGCAGATCCACGCCGCCGCCCGCGCCGCCCAGGCCCACGACTTCATCACCGCGCTGCCGCACGGCTACGACACGGAAATCGGCGAACAGGGCCTGACCCTCTCCGGCGGCCAGCGGCAGCGCATCGCCCTGGCCCGCGCCATCCTCACCGACCCCCGGCTCCTCGTCCTCGACGACGCCACCTCCGCCGTCGACGCCCGCGTCGAGCACGAGATCCACGAGGCACTGCGCGGCGTCATGGCCGGCCGCACCACGCTCCTGATCGCCCACCGCGCCTCCACCCTGGCACTCGCCGACCGGATCGCGGTCCTCGACGGCGGCCGGCTCGTCGACGTCGGCACCCAGGAGGAACTCGCCGGCCGCTGCGCCCTCTACCGCCGGCTGCTGACCGACCCCGAGGAGCTCGGCGGCATCCCCCACGACCCCGCGGGCACCGCGGCCGCCACCGACGGCACCCGCGGCGCCTTCGACGGCGAGTACGCGGCATCCGGCACCGCCACGCTGCTGGAGCCCGCCACCGACGGTGACCGGCCGCACCCCGACACCACCCCCCGCCGCCCCGAAGCCCTGATCGACGCCGACCCCGACGCGCCCGCCGACCCCGACGCCGCGGCCGCCACCGGCGGCATCACCCCCGAACTCTGGGTCCGCCGCGAGGAAGCGGCCGAGGCGGGCGCCGCCGGCCCCGCCCCCCGCGGCACCCCCGCCACCGGCCCCGGCATCGCCGCCGCCATGGCCGGCACCCCCTCCACCCCCGAACTCCTCGCCCAGGTCGCCGCGCTGCCCCCGGCCGACGACACCCCCGACATCGACGAGGCCGCCGCCGTCCGCCCCGAGCGCTCCTACGGCCTGCGCCGCCTGCTGCACGGCTTCGGCCGCCCGCTCCTGGTGGCCCTCCTCCTCGTCGCCGTGGACGCGGTCGCCTCCCTGCTGCTGCCCGTCCTGATCCGGCAGGGCATCGACGACGGCGTCCGCCGCGGCATCCTCGCCGGCGTCTGGACCGCCGCCGGGCTCGCACTGGCCGTGGTCGCCGTCCAATGGGCCGCCCAGATCGGCGCCAACCGCATGACCGGCCGCACCGGCGAACGCGTCCTGTACTCCCTCCGCCTGAAGATCTTCGCCCAGCTCCAGCGCCTCGGCCTCGACTACTACGAGCGCGAACTGACCGGCCGGATCATGACCCGGATGACCACCGACGTCGACGCACTGTCCACGTTCCTCCAGACCGGCCTGGTCACCGCCGTCGTCTCGGTCCTCACCTTCTTCGGCATACTCGTCGCCCTCTTCGCCATCGACGTCCAGCTCGCCCTGCTCGTCTTCGCCACCCTGCCCCCGCTCGCCCTGGCCACCTACGCCTTCCGCAGGCGCAGCGTCAAGGCGTACGAACTCGCCCGCGAACGGATCAGCACCGTCAACGGCGACCTCCAGGAGAGCGTCGCCGGACTCCGGATCGTCCAGGCGTTCCGCCGCGAGGGCCACGGCGCCGAGCGCTACGCCGCCCACAGCGACGCCTACCGCCGGGCCCGGGTGCACGGCCAGTTCCTGATATCCGTCTACTTCCCCTTCGTCCAGCTGCTGTCTTCCGTGGCGGCCGCCCTCGTCCTGATCGTCGGCGCCGGCCGCGTCGGCGGACACACCCTCACCGCCGGCGCCCTGGTCGCCTACCTCCTCTACATCGACCTGTTCTTCGCCCCCGTCCAGCAGCTCTCCCAGGTCTTCGACGGCTACCAGCAGGCGTCCGTCTCGCTCGGCCGGATCCGCGAACTGCTCGCCCAGCCCACCTCCACCCCGCCCGCCGAGCACCCCCGCCCCGTCCCCGCGCTCCGCGGCGACCTCACCTTCGAGGACGTCCACTTCCACTACGGCGACCACGACGAACCGGCCCTGACCGGCATCGACCTCACCGTCCCCGCCGGCCAGACCGTCGCCTTCGTCGGCGAGACCGGCGCCGGCAAATCCACCCTCGTCAAGCTCGTCGCCCGCTTCTACGACCCGACCTCCGGCACGGTCCGCGTCGACGGCACCGACCTGCGCGCACTCGACCTGACCGGCTACCGCCGCCGGCTCGGCGTCGTCCCCCAGGAGTCCTACCTCTTCCCCGGCACGGTCCGCGACGCCATCGCCTACGGCCGCCCGGACGCCACCGACGCCGAGGTGGAGGCCGCCGCCCGCGCCGTCGGCGCACACCCCATGATCGCCACCCTCGACGGCGGCTACCTCCACCCGATCGCCGAACGCGGCCGCAACCTCTCCGCCGGACAGCGCCAACTCCTCGCCCTGGCCCGCGCCGAACTCACCGACCCCGACGTCCTGCTGCTCGACGAGGCCACCGCCGCCCTGGACCTGGCCACCGAATCCGTCGTCAATCAGGCCACCGAAAGGCTCACCGGCCGCACGACCGGAACCCGCACCACCTTGATCGTCGCCCACCGCCTCACCACCGCCGCCCGCGCCGACCGGGTCGTGGTCCTCGACCACGGCCGGATCGTCGAGGACGGCACCCACACCCAACTCCTCGCCCGCGACGGCCGCTACGCACAGCTGTGGCGGACCTTCACCGGCGAGGCGGAGGCACCCCCGTCGAAGGCCGGGGGAGAACCCCTCACGGTGTGATCGGTGTGATCGGTGTGATTGCGGCGCCTCAATGGGGGCTGGTGGCGCCCCCGCCGCGCGGATAGGTTCGGCCCGACCTCAGTCACCCCAAGGGGAGGGCCCATGCGCAAGGGCAGAAGACGGCTGCTGACGCTCGCCGTACTCATAAGTGCGGCGAGCGTCGGCGCACCGGCGGGAGCGGCCACCACCGCCGGACCGGCCGCCACCGACATCAAGGACCGGATCCTCGCGATCCCCGGCATGCACCTCATCGAGGAGAAACCGGTCGACGGCTACCGCTACTTCGTCCTCGACTACACCCAGCCGATCGACCACCGGCACCCGGAGAAGGGCACGTTCCAGCAGCGGCTGACCCTGCTCCACAAGTCCGTGCACCGCCCGACGGTGTTCTTCACCTCCGGCTACAACGTCAGCACCACCCCGTCCCGCAGCGAACCCACCAAGATCATCGACGGCAACCAGGTCTCCCTGGAATACCGCTACTTCACCCCGTCCCGCCCGGTGCCCACCGACTGGAAGAAGCTCGACATCCAGCAGGCCGCCACCGACCAGCACCGCATCTTCCAGGCCCTGCACGCGATCTACCCCGACAACTGGATCGCCACCGGCGGCAGCAAGGGCGGCATGACCGCCACCTACTACCGCCGCTTCTTCCCGCACGACATGAACGGCACCGTCGCCTACGTCGCCCCCAACAACCCCGACCGCGACGACACCACCGCCTACGACCGCTTCTTCGCCACCGTCGGCACCCCCGAATGCCGCGCCGCCGTCGGGAAGATCGAACGCGAGGCCCTGCTCCGCCGCGACGAGATGGTCAACCGCTACGAGAAGTGGGCCGGCGAGAACAAGCGCACCTTCACCCTCATCGGCACCGCCGACCGCGCCTACGAAGTCCTCGTCACCGACCTGGTCTTCGGCTTCTGGCAGTATCAGCCCGCCCAGACCGCCTGCGCCCAGGTGCCCGCACCCACCGCCTCCACCGACACCCTGTGGACCTGGATCGACAAGGTCGGCGGCTTCGACTCCTACACCGACCAGGGCCTGACGAAGTTCCAGCCGTACTACTACCAGGCGGGCACCCAGCTCGGCGAGCCCAAGTACCACTACCCCAACCTCCGCGGCCTGCTGCGCTACCCGGGCATCAACAACTCCCGCAACTTCGTGCCCCGTTCGATCCCCATGCGCTTCGACCGGCGCGCCATGCCCGACATCGACCGCTGGGTCCGGCACCACGCCAACCGCATGATGTTCGTCAACGGGCAGTACGACCCGTGGAGCGCCAAGCACTTCGAACTCGGCCGCGGCGCCCGGGACTCGTACCTCTTCACCGTGCCCGGCGGCAACCACGGCGCCGGCATCGCCCAGCTCAAGGACGCCGACCGCACCAAGGCCACCGCCGAACTGCTCACCTGGGCCGGGCTCCCGGTGCCCGCCGACGGCCGGGCCGTCGCCCAGGCCCCGGCCGACAGCCGCCTCGACCGGTCGCAGCTCTCCCGGAGCACGACCCTGCGGCCGTGACGCGGCCGTAGGCCCGCGCCGTGCCTGCCCAGCGGCGCTCGGACGCCCGGCAGGCACGGCGGGTGCGTGTCCTCGCCCCGGGAGGACACGCACCCACCGGCCCGACACCCTCAGTACCGCAGCCCGTGCCCGATCTGGTACAGCGCGCTCTGCGGCGCGTCCGCGCGCATTATCGGCACCGGCAGCCGGCCCACCGGATCCCGCCGCCCGGCGATCACCCGGGCCGCCGCCCGCAGCTCCACATCCGTCCACGAGTAGCTCGCCAGCGCCGCCGTCACCCCGTCCAGCAGGGCGATGTCGTACGGATTGCGGATCGCCAGCTGCACCACCGGCTTCCCCGTGGCCAGCAACTCCGCGACCAGCGTCCGCTGCGCCGACGACGCGGTGACGTCGTACGTCGCCACCACCGCCGCGTCCCGCCGGCCCAGCGCCGCCCGCGCCCGGGCGATCACCTGCCGGGACGGCGCCGTCCCGGTCGACAGCGCGGTGGCCTCGAACCCCAGCCGGCTCAGCTCCCGGGCCAGGACCTCGGTCGGCGGACCGCCGGTGCCGGACGGCGCGGCCGGGTCCACCCCGGCCACCAGCAGCCGCCCGGTCCGCCGCCGGGACAGCGGCAGCACCCCGTCGTCGTTCCGCAGCAGCGTCGTGGTGCGGTCCGCGATCCGGTCCGCGGCGACCCGATGGGCCCGCGTCCCCACCACCCGGTCCACCTGCTCCCGCGAGGTGTACGGGTCGGCGAACAGCCCCCGGCGCTCCTTCAGCAGCAGGATCCGCAGCAGCTTGGCGTCGATCTCCCGCTCGCTCAGCTCCCCGTCCCGCAGCGCCCGGACGACCGCGGTGTGCGCGACCGACAGATCCGGGGGGTTCAGCAACTGGTCGACGCCGGCCCTCAGGGCCAGCACCGGCACCCGGTCGTCCCCGTATTTCACCCGGACGCCCTCCATGCCGAGCGAATCGGTCACCACCACCCCGTCGTACCCCAGCCGCTCCCGCAGGATGCCGGTCACGATCGGCCGGGACAGCGTCGCCGGATCGCCGCTGGGGTCGAGGGCCGGCACCACGATGTGCGCCGTCATCACCGAGTCGATCCCGGCGGCGATCGCCGCCTTGAAGGGCGGCGCGTCCAGCCGCTCCCACTCCTCGGCGGTGTGGTGGATGTACGGCAGCCCGACATGGCTGTCGGTATCGGTGTCGCCGTGCCCGGGGAAGTGCTTGGCGCAGGCCGCCACCCCCGCCCCCTGGTAGCCGCCCACCTGGGCCGCGACCATACGGGCCACCGCCTGCGGGTCGGCCCCGAAGGAGCGGACGCCGATGACCGGGTTGGCGGGGTTCACATTGACGTCCGCGTCCGGCGCGTAGTCCTGCCGAAGGCCCATCGCCCGCAACTCCTGCCCGGAGATCCGCCCGGCCGCCCGGGCGTCCTCCACGGACCCGCCGGCACCCAGCGCCATCGCCCCGGGCAACAGCGTCGCCGGCGCCCCGATCCTCGCCACTATGCCGTGCTCCTGGTCCGTGGAGATCAGCACCGGGACGGGCACGCGCAGGTCGGCGGCGGCATCCTGGATGCCGTTGGACAGCTCGGCGATCTGGTGCGGGTCGCGGGTGTTGTGCGCCCAGCCGAAGTAGATGATGCCGCCGACGTGGTAGGTGGCGATCAGCTCGGCGGCGTTGTCGACCCCGATCTCCTTGCGGTTGGCCTCGACGTCGGCAGGGTCCGGATCGGTCGCGGACTCCCCGTACACCCGCATCACGAAGAGCTGCCCGGCCTTCTCCTCCGGCGTCATCCGGGCGATGATCCGGCGCAGCCGGTCCAGGGTGGCCGGCGAGGGCGGCGGGGCGGGGGAGGGGAGGGCGTGCGCGGGGCCGGCGCCCAGGGCGGCGGTCGCGGCGGCTGCGGCGGCGGTGGTCAGGACGGTACGTCTGGAGTGCATCTGCGCTCCTTCCGGGGGGCTTCCTCGAACGCGTGAAGGAAACTTCCAAGGAGACACGGATAGCCGGAAAACAACTGCCGGTCAATGACGGTGAACCTCGGCGTCGTTCAGCGATTGCGGCGGGGGG
>NZ_KB891928.1 GCF_000373585.1 Streptomyces sp. MspMP-M5 | reverse complement strand
TTCCTCCTGCGGCGCCTTCGACGCACCCGCCGACATCTCGGCCATCACCTCGGCGACCGTCTCTCGGGCGATCCGCAACCGCTCCAGCCTCTCCCGAGCCCCCTCCAACCGCTCCGTCAAATCGGCGAGTTCGGCCTCAAGCTCCCCCCCCGACTCCCGGGCGGCCGACTCACGGGCCTCCAACTCCTCGAACAACGAACCCATCCGCCAGCCCTCCTCCACCGCCACGGTAGAGACGTGCAGCACCGGAGACACCCCCCGTCAGCGTTCCGTCGACTCAACCTTTCCCTTGAAAGAATCCACACCCAACAGCAGCCGCCGCCTCAGTGGTATGCCGAAGGTCAGCTCCTCGGCAGGCTGGGCGGCTCGATCCCGGAGGGCGAACGGCCTGGTTGTCCAAACCCAAGCGCCATGATGGCAACGCAGGCACAGTCATGGCATGAGACGCAGCGGTACCTCCACGAGTGACAGGCTGCGTGTTCCGGGCATCCGTGGGAAGCCGCTTTGCTTCACCGTTGCCTGGTGGAGCTTACGGCGCGGACGACGTGGGCTCCCGGCTGCCGTGGCGTGTTGGCCGGGGCCCCGAAATAGCGGGCGGCCAAGGCACTCCGGCCCAGGTCCTCGACCGTGGTGAAGCCGGTATCTCTGAGGTCCGCCGCCAGTTGGTCGGCGTCGAAGTAGGTCAGCCACGGTTCTCCCAGTGCAGCGACACGGGCCGCCCTGACGTCATGTGCGGCGCGCTCGTCAGGCGGTAGGGCGCTGGGCGGGTCGCCGTAGTCGAACACGATCTCGGCACCGCCGGGCAGTTCCGCCACGGAACGGAGGGTAGCGAACACGTTCTCCCGAGTGAGGTACGGGACCACGCCGAGCCAGCTGAAGAAGGACGGGCGGTGCGGATCGAACCCCGCGGCCCGCAAACCATCGGTGAGAGTCCGCTGTGCGAAGTCCACCGGCACGAACGTCAGCGACGGTGGCGGGTCGATCCCGGCAGCCGCCAGCCGTTCGCGCTTCCATGCCTGGGTCGACGGATGATCCACCTCGAACACGGTCAGGCCCATGGCGCTGTGCGGGTTCCGGTAGGCAAAGGTGTCCAATCCCGCACCCAACACGACGAGTTGGCGAACCCCTGCGGCAACGGCGGCGTCCAGCGCGTCCTCGGCGAACCGACTGCGTGCTGCGATGAACAGCCGCATCAAGCGCCGCTCGGGATGTGCGCGCGCTTCACGCGCGATGTCGGCCGCGCTCTCACCGAGCAGGCGGATCGCCAGCGGATCGGTGAAAACACGGCCGCCCTCTATGACTTGGTGAGCCGCGCGATGGGTGGCCGCGGACCAAGCGGTGCGACTGGGGACTCCGGAGCGCATGACAGCCAGCTTAGCCCTCCCCATGACACGTAAGAGCGGCGACGTGGGTGACCGTCAACTCTACAGATCCATCCTGGCTGCGGCGCCAGGGCTGGCCGGCGAGACGGAGCGGCCGGAAATCGGGACGAACTTGCAGACGGTGGTGAGCCCAGCGTCCGGCTGCGGGCAAGTGGTGCCCTCACCGTTAGGTGATACGCGAGAAGACCGCCAGTTTGTGACGGCGCGTCAGATTCGGTGGCGGTGGCGGTGGGTGCCGACACCGGGAGTGACGACGGACGCTCTTATCTTTCACTTAGAACGTTCCCTTAGCGTCTCGTTCATGATGATGCAACGTGGTGCAGTCGGATCTGTTGTCCTCACGGCCGCGGCCTTGACGGCCACCGTTGGAGTGGCCACCGCGGCTCCCGCCCCCGACAAGGCCGCCGCCTCGGTGTCCCACGGCAAGGTGACGGACAACCTGTACATGTCGCTCGGCGCATTCGAGGATGCCACGTCCGGCGAGGACCCGAAGGTCAAGGCCATGATCGACCGTACGGACATCGGCGGCGTACAGGTGGTGGTGCCCTGGAAGGCCCTTGAAGGGAAGAAGGGGGAGTACAAGTGGTCGCGGCTGGAAAATGCCCTGAAGTATCTCCAGGAACGCCATAAGGAACTGTTCGTCCAGGTTCAGGATCGGTTCTTCGATGTAGCCATGAAGGACGCCAACGTTCCTCAATACGTGAAGGACGAGGGCGGGGTCGCGCCGACGGTTGATGAGAACCCTGACAACCCCACCACCCATGGGGCCATGGCCGCGCAGTGGAACAAAGAGGTGCGAGCAGACTTCCAGGCCATGCTGAAGGCGATGGCGGAGAAGTTCGACGGCAAGCTCGCCGGCGTGAACCTTCCGGAGACCGCGGTCGAGGTGGACACCAAGAAGGATCAGACCAAGTACACCTCGAAGTCCTACATCGATGCCGAGATCGACAACATGCGCTACGGCAAGAAGGTCTTCACCAAGACGCAGTTCATCCAGTACATCAACTTCCTGCCGGATGACGACGACCACAAGCGCATGAAGGAGATGTTCGACCTCGCCAGGGACAAGAAGATCGGCATCGGAGGACCGGACACCCTGCCGGACCGGAAGTACCAGATGGAGAACTCCTACAAGTTCCTCCACGAATACAAGGATGCCCTTCCCCTTGTCGCGATGGCCGTCCAGGAACCCGACATCCGCGCCAAGGACCCCAAGACCGGTAAGCCGTTCACCCGCGAACGGTTCACGGACTTCGCCCATGACTACCTCGGTGCGCGCCACATCTTCTGGACCACCGAATCAGACTGGCTGCAGAATCCCCCGGCATGACACGTGCACGAGTGCGGCTACTCAGACCCGCGTGAGTGACCGAGCGCTCCCAGGGGGGCATAGCCTCGCGATGTGATCAACACATGCCCTACGGGAATTGCGCAGCATTCTCCCCACTTCGGTCCGTGTGGCCGCCGGCGAGTTACGCGGACAACGTCAGCTGACCGTCACCGATCCAAGGGCCCGCCGACCTGACGGTCGGCGGGCCCTGAAACACGCTGAGCTCGTGCAACCTCAACGTCGAGCACGAAACCCAACACTTTCTGGAGGTCTTCAGGCCCGCGGTAATGCACCCCCGTCATCCCCAGCGCGACTGCGGCCTCGACGTTCTCCAGACGGTCATCTACGAAGAGGCACCGCTCCATGGCGATCTCCGCTTGCTCGGCGGCGATTTCATAGATCTCGCGGTCGGGCTTGACCACGCCCACCCGGGCGCTGCTGACCACGTGATCCGCGAAATCCGACAGCCCCAACGATTCAAGATCGCTCTCCAGCTCAAGGGTTGCGTTGGTGACCAGGACAAGCGGCATGTGTTCCCGGACCCGACGAAGCATGGTGACGACCACGTCGTCAGCCCAGAAGGGCGCCTCGGCGAGGGCTGTTCCGAGCTCACGGGCCTGCAACTGCGAGACCTCCCCCGCCAGCCCCAGCACGATGGAGTCAACCCACTCTTCCTTGCTGATCTTGCCAAGAAGCAGTGGCAGGTCCGCCTCCGGCGCATACGCCACCCGCGCAGTTGTCCCCTCGGCCAGACCGGCCACCCGTTCCAGCTTGGCCACATGGGTCATGTCATAGAAGCGGATCACGTTGTCGAGGTCGCACAACACCGCGTCAAACGGCCTGCCGGATGCGTTGAGAACGGTCATTGCCCCTGAATAGCACAGTGATCAGCAGGCAGCCGATGGCCTGCATCGTTGCTGGCGGGCGGGTGCGTCGCGGTCGCAGGCTGACAGGCGGTCGACGAGTTCGCCGACGGTCATCTCACGCGGGTGCGACTCCAAGGCGTTCTCCAAGCTGTAGCGGGCGGACAAAACACCCAGCGGCGGAGGAAGGGTAATGCGTCATGTACGGAACGCAGGGCGCGGTAGGGAGGTCATAGAGGGCGAGATGTGGCCAGGACCTGGGCGACGGCAGCAGCGATGATCTCCGCTGGGGTCTCCGTGTCGAAGGACATCCGGTACCCGGGGAGCTTCGCGGTGCCAGTGACAGCGATCACCGAGCCCTCGCCGTCGCCGCCGGGCCGGCCCATAGGGAACCAGCCGAGGTAGAGCCGTCCTTCCCGGGAGTTGATGTGGACATCCGCCCGGTCGTCCACGACACCCTTGAAGTCAGCGTCCGTGAACTGGTCGATCACCTGCCCCGGCTGGCCGGGGCCCAGCTTCCAGGAGTGCAGCCGCAGGGCCTCCACTGTCGTGACGAATCCGGGTGAAGTTACTCAGGTTGAACTCGTGATGTCCGGTGCTTTGATCGCGTCGTGATCCATGGTCAGGCTGGTGGGTGGGAGGCAGCCGTCGATCAGGTGGGGCCGATACCGGATCTTCTTCAGCTTGCGCTTGATCACGCGGGTGAGGTGTGCGAGGTCGGCGGCGGCGAAGTCGGCCAGGTGCCTCTTGAGAAGCCCGGTGGGCTGTCGACCCGGAGGGCCTGGCGGCGAGCGGCGCCACCAGGCCCCTTGGGTGCTTCGGGTTACTTCCGGACGGTCAGGATCCGGTACTGCGCGGGCTCATCCGCCGTGTACGGCCGGTCGGCGTGGCATTCGAGAATGCTCACCCGGCCGTCGTCGACCAGCGTGCCCAGGTGCTGCTCGAAGTCGGTCTCGTCGAGGTAGCGCCTGCGGGTGCTCAGGAGGACCAGGCCGTCGGGGCGGGTCACCCGTATCAGCCCGTCGACGGCGGCGGGCCGCACATGACCTGGGGTGAACACGCCGCAGCATACGGTGACGTCGTAGGTGTCCTCGGCGATCTCGCGCAGGCCGAGGTTGAGGTCCACGCCGCTGGCGAGGATGCGGTAGGCGTTGGTCTTGGCGGCGAGGGAGATCATGTCGTGGTTGAGGTCGATCCCGTCCAGGGCCGTCACACTGCGCTCGTCCAGCAGCTGTCCCACCAGCCCGGTGCCGCAACCGGCGTCCAGGGCGGTGAGTCCGCCGCAGCCGGAAAGGTGCCGCGGCACCACGGAGGCGAAGAGGTCGGTGATGACGTGGGGGCCTTGATAGCGGACGTTGTGCACGTCCCGGTCGTATGTCGCGGCCCAGGAGCCGTAGTACGTCGTCAGCTGCTCGGTAGTGCCGTCGAGCCGGTGGGACCCGGCGACGACGTCGTGACTGACGACGTTCTGGCCGATGACGTCCTGGTTATCGTTCACTCGGACACGCTCCCAGCTCGCTCGTGCACTTGGCGTGGAAGTTGTTGATGTTGCGCTCCATGTGGCGGGAGAGCACGGTACGGGTGAACGCGGGGGATTGGCAGCCCGAGGTGTATGCGTTAGGCGGTCGACGGCAGAAGGGCCCGCTCCGTCGCGGTGGCCGCTCACGTGCGACCGGCACCCCGCCGACCTGCACCGATGCGTACGTCGGCACTCGTCTACAGCTTCCGTGTCGGCGTGGTGATCGGCCGCTCACCACGCCGACAGTGAATGGTGGCGCCTACCTACCCTGTGCTGTAGATGAGGAGGTAGTTCGCGCCGCTGGACCGCGTGATGGATCCTCCAGGGATGGCGCAGTTCAGTATCTGGTCGCTTGCGCGGATGAAGAGCTCACAGACGTTCGCACCCTTGAACTTGCCGCCTGTGACGGTGCCACATGCGAGCCCTCCCCGCTGTCCGAAGAGACTGACCGCGGTGATGGTGTCGAGTTTGTAGGTGGACGTGTCGGTTGTGCCCACGTACTCGACGGTGCCTGTGGCGTTGATGGCGGTGACCGAGTTGCAGCTGGTGGTGAGGTTTCCGCTGTCCGAGGTCCGGGTGACGCCGATTCCCGTGTCGACGACGCAGACGTCGTAGCTTGCCGCGTCGTCGAAGGGAACGATCCCAGGCACTGCGGTTACCCCACCACCCTTGTAGTTGGTGTTGGCGGTGGCCGGCCCGCAGAACACGTTCAGGGTCAGTCCTGCCACTTCGATGTCTTCAGTCAACTTCTCCATTTTTCTGTCCTCTTCTTGAGGTGTAGGTGTTTGCTCGATACGTCGTTCTCGGCCTGCCTCTCCTTTCCTCGGTACTTCGGGTCCCCGCTCCCGGCGGTCGACTCATCACGATGACCGCCGGAGTCATCACGCTTCGGTTGTGGCTGAGGGCGGCCCGGGTGGTGGCGCCAACCGGACCATCTGCTGCAACAGCGACTGGATCTGGGTCAGCTCCTCGGCACTGCCGAGGTACCGGTAATTCCCGACAATGTCGTCGGCGGCGACGAATACCGCGGTCGGGGTGGCGGTCACACCGAACAACGTCGTCAGCGTGGTGTTGGGGTCAAGGAGCACCCGCGTTCGCAGCCCGCGCTGCTCGGCGAGGCGCCGGCACGGTTCGCGCTCGGCCGCGCAGACCACGATCACTTCGCCGCCGGCCTCGGCGGCCAGGGCATCCAGCCGGTCGAGCGCGGACGAACAGGGCAGGCATCCGGGCTTGGTGAACAACATGACCCGGCGTTGCCCGGCAAAATCGCCACTGCCGACCGTCTGCCCGGACAGATCCACGGCGGAGAAATCCGGCATTGGCCGGCCGGTCCGCATCCCGGGGGCAGGAGAAGGGGATCCGTTGGGTGGGACGGACGCGGCGCCCGTCTGCGGGGGTTTGTGGACGGCGCGAGTGAGTCCCAGCAGCACCAGCCCCTGGAAGACAACCAACAGCCACAGCGCCAGATACGACAGCAGCAACCCCGTGGACATCACACATCACCTCCGGATTCGATTCACGCCGAATTCTCTATGGCCTAACGGCAGATGGCAGATGACTAGGAACGTCGCATGACGATGACCGAATACACCGCGCTCAATGCGTCGGTTTCGCTCCGCGCAGCACGGCAAGGAGCTGAGGGGCATACAGCAGCCACCCGACCACCATCGCGACGCCCGATGCCAGTCCTAACGTCGCCACCAACTCGGCGGACCGGTTTTCCCCGACCCGTAGCGGTGGAACCCCCGCCAGGAGACTGGACGCGGCCACGAAGACTACCCCCACTGCCAACAGCCCGATCCTGGCGAGAATGGGCCATCCGATGCGCTCACCCCGGGCGCCGAAGCAACCGCAGGAGATGGCCCGTCCCCGGCGCAGATTGACCGTCACGCCCACTGCAAAAGCCAGCAGGCACAGCCCGGCGCCGCCAAGTCCGAGCATCAGGGGCCAACCCGCCGACACAGCCATTCCGACCAGGAGTTCCGCGGCGATCAGTGACACCGCCGCCACGTTCGTGATCGAGCGTGGCGCGATTCGATATTCCGCCACCGTCTCCGCGAATATTCTCGGAGTCGTCACTTTTGACGCTCCCGCAACAAGAAACACCGCGCCCACATCGAGCTGCACTATATGAGTCAGCCAGACCAGCCCATTACTCGCCATCGCCTCTCCCTGTGTCTCCTCGCAGATTTCAAGACAAGAAGCGTATGAGGCCCCTCAGTATGCATGGCTGAATATAGACCGCAACCCGATATGCGCTTCGAACATTTCTTCTAGTATCCCTGTCATCCAATTCCGTTCCACCTCGCCCCCCTCCCACCGGTCACCTGGCGAAACAGCACTGGAACATCATCAATCCACTCTCAATCACATGGGCCCCAGGGGTGTAAACTCAAGCCTAGGATTTTGGGCCAAAAATCCCTTTACATTCTTTGATTTGCGACGCGTCAAAGGGGCGCACATCCCTGAAGTAAGGGGCGCGCGTAGTCGCTTGAGCGCTGAAGTCTGCAACTTTCTCCCCCCTACAGACATTGAGGGGTACTCACGTTGAACTCGTAATCTCCGCATCCCGGTGACGTTCCATGATCCCTGCGGTACGAGGGGTTCATGCGGTATGCGCACGGGGCGGACTGACGCCTGGAGAGCAGGAGAGGCGGGAACGGCTGCGGCTGGAGGCCGCGGAGCGGTTCGCGTGTGGTGAGAAGACCGAGGTCGTCGCGAAGGAGTTACGGGTGACCGCACGCTCGGTGCGGCGCTGGCGGCATGCATGGCAGCAGGGCGGTGTGCAGGCGCTGTGTTCGAGGGGTCCGGTGTCCGTTGAGCGGCTCAGCGCACGGCAATGGGCACGGCTGGAGCAGGAGTTGAAGCGTGGACCGCTGGTGCACGGCTGGGACGATGAGTTCCAGGGCTGGACGCTCAAGCGGGTCAAGCTGCTGATCGGGCGGATGTTCCACGTCGGGTACACGATTGCGGGCGTGTGGAAGTTGCTGCGCCGGCACGGCTGGTCTGCTCAGGTTCCGCTGCGGCGGGCGATCGAGCGGGACGAGGAGGCTATCGAGGTGTGGAAGACGGGGGTGTGGCCGCAGGTAAAAAGATCGCGGCGGACCTGGGCGCCCACATCTGCTTCGAGGACGAGGCAGGCCAGGGGCTGAGGCCGCCGAAGGGACACACCTGGGCACCGCGCGGGGCCCGGCCGGTGGTGCGGGTACGCGGCCGCAACCGGGGGCGGGTCAACATCGCCGGGGTCGTCTGCTACCGGTCGGGGCACCGCTCCCGCTTCTTCTACACCCTGCACATCTGGCATGGGCGCCGGGGTGAGCCGAAGGCGTTCTCCTGGCGCCAGTACCGGGACCTGATCGTCATGACCCACCTGAAGCTCGGCACCCCGGTGGTGTGGTGCTGGGACAACTTGAACGTGCATCTGGTCCAGGAACTGGCCGACTTCGCCGAGGAGCACCAGGACTGGCTGCGAATCTTCCAGATGCCCTCCTATGCACCGGAGTTGAACCCAGCCGAGGGCATCTGGTCGCTCCTCAAGAGGCACCTGGCCGACTTCGCCGCCGCCGACCTCGCACACCTCACCCGCGTGATCAAGCGCAAGCTGAAGAAGATCCAGTATCGGCCCCACCTGATCGACGGCTGCCTCCCACCCACCAGCCTGACCATAGATCACGACGCGATCAAAGCACCGGACATCACGAGTTCAACCTGAGTACCTCCACGGTCACGGGCATCACCTCTCTGACCTCGGGGTTCTCGGGGAAGGTCGTCTACGTTGACATGCCCCTGCAGCTTCCACCAGTCGTTGCGGAATCCTTCTTGTCCACCCCAGGCGAACTGGCGAACTGGCGAACTGGCGGAAGATGGACGCCCCTCTGGGGCCCGCAGTTTCGTGAGCACTGTCGGCGGATCGTGAGCGCTGTTCGAGCAAAGCCGGGTGATCACTGACCGGGGCGACGTTCCGTGGCGGCATGATCCAGCCGAAGTGAGACCGCACGACAACGGACCACACAGGCAGAGCGCTGGGGCACTCCCCCGTGAACTCCTGTGTGTTCATGCCGATTTCATCACCCTTTGCAAACTCATGTCCTGACGACTGCAACTATCTCGTGGTTAATGCCACGCCAAAGATCGCCAGGGGGCAGACGGCGCGCCGGGGACACCCATAGGCTCGCCGCGCTCCACAGGAAGTTCACAGACTCACCACAGAAGGTTGGTATGCATAGACGTCTCAAGGGCGTCGGCCGCCTCATAGCGGCCCCGTTCCTCGCCCTGCTCATGCTCACTACCGGCGTCATCGCCACCGCCACCACGGCCCAGGCGGCCGACTCCGGCGCCTGGACGTTCACCAACCCGGACGGCACCCTCAACGCGACCGGCACCAGTGACGGAGCGCAGATCTCCGTCACCCCCGGCGGCACCAACTACAGGAACTGGCGCCTGATCTCCGCTGGTACCGGCACCTTCCGCATCGCCAACACCGACACCGGCAAGTGCCTTTACTCCACTCAGCCACTCACCCAGCGCTCGTGTGGCGCGGGTGACAAGGACGACGGCCAGCTCTGGCATTTCCACCCCATCGACAGCAAGCCGGGCACCTTCATGCTGGTGCGCGCCGATGACGGTTACTGCCTCGACAACCGGGGTGGCCTGCACCTGTGGGGCGTTCTGGCTCAGCCCAATTCTTGCAATGGCGCCTCCGCGCAGGAATGGACGGTGCCGCAGGCGAAGGCGTCTGAGGCGCTGAAGCTCGCGCTCGACTACTACTCCCAGATGTGCACCAAGGACACCTCGACGTGTTCATGGAAGCAGACCTCCGAAGGCGCCCCAGAGGTCCTGCCCAGGGTGAAGGCGTCCTCGGTCTGGTACAACGACACCGCTGACAAGGTCACCCAGGTCTTCACGACGATCTATCACAGCGGATGGTCGATGAGCCTCTCCTCCAGCGTCTCCGTCTCAGCCGGGGTGTCCGTTCCGTTCCAGGCCATGATCAGCTCCCAGCTGGGATCGACCGTCGCCTACCAGTCGGACGAGTCACAGATCAACGGCGTGGCCGTCACCGTCCCCGCCAAGAACTACGGATGGGTCGATTTCGCGGCCGTCGGCAAGAAGGTCACCGGCACCTGGACCTTCGACGCGAACCGCTTTCCGTGGACCACCGACGCCACCGTCACCGTCCCTGTCGTCGACTCCTCGGCCGGCTCGACCATGTACATCGCCCACACCAGCCCGAACCCGCCAGGCACCACGAGCGTGGCGAGCGCTGACGCACCGGCGCTGACCTTGGCCACGAAGGCATCGTTCACCCCAGATCTCCCCGACGGCACCATCGCGTCGCAGGACGGCCCGAACACGGTGAAGCTCACCGACACCGCCACCGGAACCAAGATCGGCACGATCAAGCCGAGTACCGTCGTGGACACCAAAGGGACCACCCACCCGGTCGGTCTGACCGTCTCCGGCAACGTCATCACGCAGACCATCGAGAACGCTCCCGGCGACACCATCGACGGTTCCATGACCATGCCGTCCGTCACCTACCGCACCACTACCGCTCCGGCCGTCAAGACCGCTGGTGTCAAGACCGCCGCGTTCACGACCATGTCCGCGAAGGCGACGATGCGCCCCGCGTTCTGGCCGATCCCCGACCGCGAGCACCCGAAGAACTCGGACGAGTGGAACAAGTGCATGGCCAAGGAGCTGGGCAAGAGCATGGTGGAAGGCGCAGCCAAGGCCGCCTTGATGGGTGCCCTGCGAGGCGGCCAGCTCGGCGCTGCCGCAGGCCCTGAAGGAGCGGCAGCGGGCGCCGCCCTGGGGATGCTGACAGGTACCGTCACCGGGCTGGGCAAGGCGTACTACGTCTGCGGTACCGACCCCGGCTGATCCGCACGCACCAGACGTAGATGCCGCACACCGACGGATCGAAGTCGGCGAGCAGCGGGCGGACCAACAACAGGCGGCTCTCGTAGGCGACCTGGCGCCGCCCGTCGTTGCGGAAGCATAGTCGCCTGATCAGTGCGCCATAGGGCGTGACGGACGGACCCGTTGGCGCGGGTCCGTCCGTCTCGTCGAAGTCCCTCAACCGCAGGTGGCTGAAGGGGACTTCACGAACGGCATTGAGTCGCCGGCTCCTGGTGTCCTCGGTGGGGCCGTCGTCGGTGCGGCGTCGGCGGGCGGCGAAAACGGCGCCTGCGCCGGTGGCGAGAAGCAGTCCGGCGCCGCCGAGCAGCCACGGTGTGGCGTCGGCGCCGGTGTGCGCGAGTGCACCCTGGAGTCGCCCGTGCTGACCGGCTCGCCTTGCCCGAACACCGGCTGCTGGGCAACCAGAACCGTGCCCGCCGCACGATCCCTCTGCGGCTTGCGCGGCTCGGACAGGTCATGAACGGCATGCCGCGACAGGAGTCCGGAGAGGGGGAATGACTGGTCGGCGGCCGCCCCGCAGCCCCGACGCGCGTATGAGGGCCGCTTCCCATATCGTCGAGACAAGGGCGCGACATCCTCGGGATGTCCGCCAGGAAGGGGCGCTGAGATGGACGCGCGGACGGTCGCGCGCTTCTCCCTGGCCGGAATCCGACTGGTGAACGGCGTAGCGGCACTGCTGACCCCGCGAGTGATGGCCCGCCGGCTCGGTGCGGACCCCGGACAACCCGCACTCGTCTACGTGCTGCGCATGTTCGGTGTACGTACCGTGGTCATCGGCGCCCAACTGCTCTGTCCCACGGATGCGGACGAACTCGACCGGGTGCTGCGGACCGGCACTCTCCTTCACGCGAGCGACGCCCTGGCGGCTGCCTGCGCCGGCCGCAACGGCCTTCTCCCATGCCGGATGGCGACCGCGGCCACGGCGATCTCGACGGTCAACGTCGCGCTGACGCTCGTGGCCCGGGGGCGGCCGTGTCGGCCGCCGGAAGGGACCCCCTCATGAGCACAGCACCACACGGCAGGGCCCCGTGGTTCGTGCAGCTGCACGACCGGCTGGCGGTTGCCGTCGACCAGAAGGTCGGCTGGCAGAACCTGCCCAAGCCCCTCGGCCTGCTCACTCTCATCGGCCTGCGGGACAACCTGCGCCGCAAGAACCTCTTCGACACCGGCTCCTACCCGTCGTACAACCTACCGGAGGTCGGCCCGCCGGACGCGCACGACGTCACCGGGCGCACGGCGGACGGGACGTACAACGATCTGGCGAACCCCCGCATGGGCATGGCTCGTTCGCGCTTCGGTCGCAACGTTCCGCCGGACCGGGCCTTCCCCGAACCCGAGCCGGACCTCCTCTCCCCGAGCCCTCGCGAGGTGAGCCGGGCCCTGCTGACCCGGCATGCGTTCGTCCCCGCGGATTCCGTCAACGCCCTGGTCGCCGCCTGGCTGCAGTTCATGATCAAGGACTGGGTCAGCCACGGGCAGGGCACCATGGACCGCCCCTGGCACATCGAGCTGGCCGACGGCGACCCGTGGCCCACACCGCCGATGCTCGTGCCGCGCACCATCGCGGACCCCACCCGCCCGGACGGGGACGACGGCCTGCCGCCCACCTTCCTGAACGACAACTCGCCCTGGTGGGACGCCTCCCAGCTGTACGGAAACAACCTCGACGAGCAGCGGTCGCTCCGCACCGGCCAGGGCGGCAGGCTCCGGGTCCCCAACGGCCCGCTGTTCCCGGACGACCCGGACAAGGACCCGTCAGGCGTTCCCGGCTTCTGGCTGGGCCTCGCCATGATGCACATGATCTTCCTGCTCGAACACAACGCCATCTGCGGCGCGTTGCACGACGCCTACCCGGTGTGGTCCGACGAGGAGCTGTTCCAGCGGGCACGGCTGATCACCACGGCTCTCATCGCCAAGATCCACACCGTGGAGTGGACCCCCGCCGTCATCAGCCATCCGACCACCGTCACCGCCATGCACGCCAACTGGTACGGCCTGCTGGGCGAGCGCCTGCACAAGCTGCTCGGCCGCCTCAGCCGGAGCGAGGTGCTCAGCGGCATCGTGGGCGGGCGCACCGACCACTTCGGCGTCCCGTACTCGCTCACGGAGGAGTTCGTCGCCGTCTACCGCATGCATCCCCTCATCCCCGACGACTGGAGCTTCCGGTCGGCCGCGGACGACTCGCCGCTGCAGGAGGCCACCTTCCGGGAACTGACCGGGCGGAACGCGTACGACATCCTCGGCAAGCACACCCTGACCGACCTGCTCTACTCCTTCGGCACCTCGCACCCGGGACTGGTCACCCTGCACAACTACCCGCGGTTCCTACAGGAGTTCCAGCGTCCGGACGGCAGACTCATGGACCTCGGCGCCGTCGACATCCTGCGCTCGCGGGAGGTCGGCGTGCCCCGCTACAACGAGTTCCGGCGCCAGCTCCACCTCCTGCCGGCCGAGGACTTCGACGCCCTGACGGACAACCCCGTCTGGGCCGAGGAACTGCGCCGGGTCTACGGCGGGGACATCGAGCGCGTCGACCTCTCGGTGGGCATGTTCGCCGAACCCCTCCCACGGGGCTTCGCCTTCAGCGACACCGCCTTCCGCATCTTCGTCCTGATGGCGTCCCGCCGCCTCAACAGCGACCGGTTCCTCACCCATGACTACACGCCGCAGCTGTACACGCAGACCGGTCTGGACTGGATCGAGAACAACACCATGACCAGCGTGCTGCTGCGGCACTTCCCGGAGCTGCGCGCGTCCCTGCGGTCGGTGGACAACGCGTTCGCGCCGTGGACCGCGGCAGGGGCTCGCGGTGAGAGCAGAGGTGGGTGATGGGACGCGCAAGGTGCAGATGCCACCCGCGCCGGGAGACGCACGATCGCCCGCGCCTGTCGCGCAAGCGCGGCTGCCTGCTCGCGGTCGCGGCCCTCGCCGTCTTCGCAGCAGGGCTCTGGATACGCCTCGACGCGTCCGGCGTCAACGACGTGGGGCTGCAACTGGCGGGCAGCGCAGGTAAAGCACGCAGCATTCTCAAAGGCCGGCCCGGCGACTTCCGCACGGCACTGACGGCCGACTTCTTCCTCGTCGGCGGGTACACCCTCGGCATGGTGCTCGTGTTCTGGCTGAGCGGCCGCACCATCGCGGTGCGCATGAGACATCGCTGCCTCGTCCGGTACGGGATCGTCGGCGTCCTCGCCGCAGGCGTGTGTGCCGTGACGGAGAAACTGCTGCTCCTCCACGGACTGGGCGGCGCGGACTGGCCGTTCGCGTGGGCAGCCGGCTTCGCGACGGTCAAGTGGCTGCTGCTCGTCCTCACCGTGCCCGTCGCGGCGGTCGTGGTCACGATCGTGCTCAAACGGGCCGTGTTCTACGGGTTCGCACAGCGCAGATACGACAGGGAATGCAGGGACGTCAGGGAATGCAGTAGCCACAAGAAGTGCCGATGCGAAAGCAAGCGCAGACGTGGCAGGACCGACTCCGGTCCCCTTGGGCCCGACGTCGTCCCGCCCTGGCCCGTGATGGAGTGGGGCCGGAGCCGCTGGCCGCGGACCGCGCGCAGTGCCCCTCCCCGCTCCAGGGAGGCGCGATGGGAGAACGGCAGCCGGGTGCCGCCCGGCCGGGAACAGGGCGGTACCGGCTTCTGCGTCTCGGGCGGCGGCATCCGCTCGGCCTGCGTCACCCTGGGCGCGCTGCAGGCCCTCCGCGACCAGCTGTGCAGGGCGCGCTACCTGGTGTCGGTCTCCGGAGGCGGCTACACGACGGGTGCCCTTCAGCTGGCGCTGGCCGGGAAGGGCCGGTGCTGCGGGGAGGACCCGTACAGGACAGGTCCCGGCGACGTCTTCATGCGCGGCACGCCGGAGGAGGACCACACCCGCCGGCACTCGAAGTACGTCGCGGAGGGCACCGGCCAGTGGCTGGCCGCCATCGGCGCCGTGTTGCGGGGCCTGCTGGCCTCCCTGGGGCTGCTCACCGCCACTCTGCTGGTCCTGGGGCTCGCCCTGAGCTGGGGCTACCGTCTCGTTCCGCTGGCGGACCCGACCCGGCCCCCGGTCTTCTGGGGACCCGCGACGTGGGCCGTCCTGGTCCTGCTCGGCTGCGCCGCCGCGTGCTGGTTCCTCTGGCTGGTGTCCCTGTTCTTCGCCAGCCAGCGCCTGTCGGGCGCTCTGAAGACGGTCTCCCTCACGTTGATGGTGGCGGGCCTGCTGCTGGCCGTCGTGGTGGTCGTCATCCCCGCCCTGGCGTGGGGGACGAAGAACATATGGAAGCTTCCTGCCCCGGATACCGGGGTGAGCGCCGGAGGGGCCGCGCTGCTCACCTATGTGACCGCGCTGCTCGGCACCACATGGCGGCGCATCGAGTCCGCCGAGCAAGCGGTCGAGTCCGCCAAGCGTTCGCGACTGGTGCGCGCGGTGCCCAACCTCAGCAAGTACCTGCTGGTGTGGGCGGTTCTCGCGGTGGTGGCAGTGGCCTCCCTGCTCGTCCTGGGCGGGACGATCGTCGACGGGCGCAGATGGCCTGCGGCCGTTCAGATCGGCCTTCCCGTCGTCCTCGGGCTGGTCGTGCTGAGCCTCGACCAGACGTGGATGAGCCTTCACCCCTTCTACCGCGCCCGGCTGGCCACCGCGTTCGCCGTCCGCCGCAGAACCGACCCGGACGGTGAACAGATCGCGGTCCCCTACAAGTTCGACGAGACGACACCGCTTGCCTGGTACGACAGGCGGCACCCCGGCTTCCCCCAAGTCATCTTCGCGGCGGCGGCCAACCTGTCCGGCGACGACCGGACACCGCCGGGGCGGCACGCGGTGTCGTTCACACTGTCGCACGACTACGTCGGCGGCCCGGATGTCGGGTACGCCCGGACGGACGTGCTGTGGAACCGTACCCGGAAAGTCATCCGCAAGGACCTCACCGTCGAGTCCGCCGTCGCCGTCTCCGGCGCGGCCTTCGCGTCGGCCATGGGACGCCAGGCCCGCGCGTTCCAGACGTTGTTCGCGCTTTCCAACGCCCGGCTCGGAACCTGGCTCCCCAACCCCGGTGTGCTGGGCTTCCTCTGGGGCAACGACGCAGACTGGGGACTGCCTCCGATGCCGGGCATCCGCCGCCTGCCGTACCTGCTGCGGGAGGTGTCCGGCCGCTATCCGATGGACGATCGGATGCTGCTGGTCACCGACGGCGGCCACTACGAGAACCTCGGCCTGGTCGAACTGCTCCGGCACGGTGTCACCACCGCCGTGTGCGTGGACGCCAGCGGAGGCTCCGGGGCCTTCGCCGCCGCTCTGGGCGAGGCCATCGCCCTGGCCCAGGAGGAGCTCGGCGTCGAGATCAGGATCGAGCGCACGGACTGGGAAAAGCTCGTCCCCGGCAGCGGGGCTCCCCTCACACCGCAGCAGAACCCGCCGACCCCGAGCCCGCCGACCCCGCCGCGCCTGGCACCGCCGAACCCGCTGGACGCGCTCAACCTCCGGCTCTCGGCCGAGGCCGTGGTCGAGGGCGAGATCGTCTACCCGCGAGCGCTGGTGGACGAGCACGGCCGAACGCTGGGGAGACTGGGACGGCTGATCGTCGCCCGAGCCGCGCTGACTGCCGACATGCCCTACGACCTCCTCGCATACGCCCAAGCCGACCGGGAATTCCCCCACGACGGCACCAGCGACCAGTGGTTCGACAGCCGGCGCTTCGACGCCTACCAGGCACTCGGCCGCTGGATCGGCGAGCGGGTCGCGGCACTGCTCCCGGTGGCGAGCAGCACGCCCCGGAGCCGGACGCCGTGGTGCCGGAAGTCCGGGCACTGAGCAGCGGGACCCGGTGCATGACGGAAGGACGGGCGGAACAGCGTCCGTGAGAGAAGAGCGCTCCCGGCATCACACGATCTCGATGGCGCGGCGACGCCAAGTGCGAACCAGGCCATCGGCATGACGGCCGCGAGCAGCAGGCGTGCTTCCGCGGGGCCCTTCCCCGTGTGCGCTTCTGGGACGTTGGCCCAGGGAGATACGTACGCAGTCGCGGCCGGCGCCTTCGTGGTCATTGTTGAGGCGTCCTTCGCCGCGCCGTGCGGGGTCAGTGGCCCGGTGACGCAGCCGCCAGAGGAAGAGTCCATGAGCTCTATGCCCCCGATTACCAAATTACCGTTAGGGGAATACCTGCGAGAGCGTGGCGGTGGAACGGATCCGTGATTTCTTACGAATCGACGACAACTGGGCAAGTGGCGACTGTCCGTAGCGGCTCGCCATACCTGATGTGACGTCACGAATTGGGCATAGGCGCCCAGGCTCAGGCAATTCAAGGTCCCAGTAGTCGTTCCGGCGCTACGCGTGACTCGGTGGATTCAACAACTACTCCCCAGTATTCATGGGTGTTGACATGGCGTCATTGCGTCGGCGAGTGAGGATGTTGTAGTAATTCTCCTGTGCTTCCCGAGCACGACGGGCCAGAGAGGTTCCGCTGGTTTACTGCCGCCTGTTGTGAACGACGGTAACTCGTATGCGCAGCGGAATTGAGTGGTAGCAGGCGCGCACGCGACACAAGTTCGGGCAGGAGCAGTCCCGAACCGTATACGCGAAACGCGTGCCGACTGGTCGTATTTGGATTTCGCCGGGTGACGACACGGCGCGTTCCAGGGTCAGTTACCCAGTGGCCTGTCGCGATACATTCCCCCACACTTCGAAAGAGCCGATACATGCGCCTTCCCCGCGCCTTAACGCTGTGGAGAATGCTGACGCTGATCGCGTTAACAGCGATCACCGCCGGGTTCATGCTCATCCATGACAACGCCCAGGCCGGTTCCGTTACCGGCACTGTGACGGGCGGTCAGGGCAACTACCGCAGCATCAACGAAAGGTCGTCGTCCAGCCTTTCCGCCCGCGTCGTCGGCCATGCCGCAGTCGGTAGCACGGTTCCTTTGACCTGCCGTGTCAAGGGCGAGACCGTGGAGAACGACCCCCGGTGGGTCTGGTCGGAATCCGGATCCTTCTACATAGCCAACGCCTTCATCAAGGGCAACACCGACAACCTGCCGGAATGCTCGTCCTCCCGCCCAAAATCCGGCGGGCGCGTGGCCCTCACCATAGACATGCAGAAGCAGGTTCAGGACCAATGGTGCTGGGACGCCAGCGGACTGACCATCGCCAAGTACTGGGGCTACACCAAGTACAACCAGCAGGACTTCTGCCGACTTGCGGCCCAGAACGGCAATCTCAGCTGCGACGACCAGCCCGCCACGCTGGACGACATCGCCAACGGCCTGGCCAACATCGGCCTGAGCAACACCGGCTACGACCTCTCCCGCAACGCCTCCTTCCCGGAGGTCGGCAAGGAGATCGACGGCCGCCGCCCCTTCGCCGCCCGCATCGGATGGAACGCCGGCGGTGGCCACATGAACGTCATCTACGGCTATGACCCGTCATCACAAATGATCGCCGTCGGTGACCCCTGGCCATCCACGCAGACCTACACCTGGTGGAACTACGACGACTACGTCAGCAACTCGTCGTTCCGCTGGACCCATTCACGCGTCGGGATACAGAAGTAAGGCGGGCGGCAACAATGCGCGGCAAGAACATTCCCCTGCAACGAGGTGCGGCTCGTCTGGCGAGCCTGGCGCTGTCCCTCGGAGCGGCGACCACCCTGCTCTCCACCGCCTTCTGCGGTCAGGCCCAGGCGGCCGACGGCCCGAGTGACATCCCCGATTACCAGAGCGCACGCCAAGTGCTGCGGACCCCGCAAGTCCACGACACGGTTTCCCGATTCCTCGGCGCGACGGCGAACGCCGGCGCCGACGGCGGCATGGGTGCGGCTGCCCCCATGACCCCTGAGCCACATAACGACCAGCAGGCGTTCAGCTTGCAGGATCCGGTCCCGCTGTACGAGCTCGCGCCCGGCTTCATCACCGGGAAGGAAAAGCCCACCGCAGGCAATGCGGTACACCTGTCGCACTTGGCCTCCCTGGCCGACAACGCCGACGGGCACAAGGCCACGGTCCTGCTCTCCGCCGCAGCCAAGGGCGGCGGGAAGAGCGGCGGCGGGTGGCATCTGGCGGGCGTGCGCGACGGCGACGGTGACATCACCTACGGCCGACAGTCCACGGGCGGCTCCACGGTCTTCACCGAGCCGCAGATCCATGCCTGGTACCGGCTGAAGAACAACACCGTCGAACCGCTCAACCGCGATGCGACCTCAGGGTTGCACGGGAAGCGCTCGGTGACGCTCGCCGCCTACCAGAAGCTGGTGCACAGCCGCTACGCGGACAAGCAGCCGGGGTCCACGTATGACCGCAAAGGGCTCGCCGGCGGCTACGGCCTGGCATCCAAGGCGACATCTTCATCCTTGGACCCCACGCAACTCGTCAGCTGGGGGGTGACGGCGGTAGTGCTTGCCGCCGGCGCCGTCGCGGCATGGCGCTGCATCCGCAGGCGCTCGCAGGCGAGCTGAGCGGCCACATCGACGTGGGTATTCCGTTGCGAAGCCCAGCCGACCCCAGCTCGTGAAGTCTCTGGTGCCGGACTCCGGTAAGCGGAGTCCGGCGCCGGAGCCGCCCGTCACACAGCGCCCAACCGTCGGGTCCTTGATACCCCAGGAGAACGTATGCCACGAAGGTCCAGAAGACTCCGCGCCGCCCCGGCATCCGCGCTGGCCGTGCTGACCCTGGCTGTTGCCGGAGTCGTCCATGCGACGCCCGCCACGGCACCCGCCGGCCCGCGGGCGCACACCCTGGGAACCGACTCCTACCGGTCAAGTCCGGGCTCGGTCGTCGGTGGTTCGGCCTACGACTACGCACCGAGCATCATGGTGGACGGCGCGTACAAGATGTGGTGGTGCGGCCAGGCACCCGGAGCGAAGGTCCCAGGTGATGACATCCTGTATGCGGAGTCCTCCAGCCCGAACGGCCCGTTCCATGCGCGGGGCAGCTCGGCGCCTCACCAGACCGTGTTCGACGGAACCGGCACGGGCGGCTTTGACAATGAGCACACCTGTGATCCGTCGGTCGTGCGGGCCAACGGCACGTATTACCTGTACTACGGTGCGGAGCAGCACGATGGTGAGCCCACCACGATCGGCGTCGCCGCCAGCCCCGACGGGATCAACTGGACCCGGCTCAACAACAACGAGCCGATCGTCACCCCCGCTGACCAGCAGCAGACGAAGAACACCTATGGCGCAGGCCAGCCGAGCGTGGTCTATCGCAACGGCGAGTTCTACCTGATGTTCCTCGACACCACCGGTGCCGGGGCATTGGCCAACGGGGCGGGACAGTTCGTCTGGCGCTCACCCGATCCAACCTTCCAGTCACATGTCGAGGTCTTCACCGCCTCCGGCTGGCGGGCCAGGTCCGACGCCAACTCGCGGGCGTTCTCCGTCGCCAACGCGATCTCGGCGGACTGGCAGTACTCGGATGCCTTGCGCGCGTTCGTCATCGCCCACGACGACAAGCCGGGACAGACCACCCTTTCCTTCCTCGATCCCGACAACCTCGCGCGGCACCCGCACCCCGACGTGACCGTCCCCGGTCAGTGGACGGAGGGACCAGGCATCATCTCCCGCCCGGACAAACACTCCGTGGTCCCACCGGACAACGACTGCGGACGCATCCCGATCGACCTGATCCGTTCCACCACGACCTTCCCGCCACAGCAGTTGGCCCACATCGGTCTCGACCTGCTCACCCACAACGACTGCGCGTCAATGCCGCGCCGGCAGCTCGCCGCACTGTACGAAGGCTATGGACTGCAATCCGGCGGCCTGCCCGCCGCTGTCGTGGTGAGCGGCCGGCGACTGCAGATCCAGAACGCCTCCGTCTACACCGACCTGACACACAACGCGCTCTCCGTACCACCGTCGATCTACTACGCCATCCCCTACGGCGGCTCGTTGCGCGACCACCAGAAGGTACTCGGAGCACCCGGCCTTCCGGGAGCGTTCCAGCTGGACCACAACGCACTGTGGCCGGTCAGCGATCCGCACCTGGTGTCCGACAACCACTCCACGATCACCATGGTGGACCGCAAGCGCTGGTTGTCGCACCCGCGCGGCCCCGACCTGAACCACCTCCGATAACAGCGCCTGGCCGAGAGCCGAGCCGATATCACGGTCCCTGGTCACAACCGTGCGCCGGAGGGGTCCGACGACGGCACCGTCGCCCTGTCCGACACGAGCGGACCGTGCGTACGTATCGGCCACAGCGCGGAGTGCTTCAACCGGTGACTTTCGCCGAGGGGCCGGCCGGGCGAGGAGTACGGCAGATGCGCGGGCCACGGGCTGTGGAGGGGCCTTCCCAGCGCACGGCTCGCGCGCTGTCCAGGTCGAACTGGTCCATGACACGGGCGACGATGTGGTCGACAAGGTCGTCGATGGTCTCCGGCTTGTTGTAGAAGGCCGGCATCGGCGGCAGGATCGTCGCGCCCATACGGGACATGGCCAGCATGTTCTCCAGGTGGATGGTGGACAGGGGCGTCTCCCGGACACCGAGTACGAGGCGCCGGCCTTCCTTCAGAACGACGTCCGCGGCCCGCGCGATGAGGTCGCTGCCGTACCCGGCCCGGATCGCCGCGAGAGTCTTCGCGCTGCACGGCAGGATCACCATGCCGTCGGTGCGGAAGGAACCGCTGGAGATCGACGCCGTTTGGTCGTCCGCGCCGTGCGTGACGTCGGCGAGGGCGGCAACGTCCCGGGACGTCCATCCCGTTTCCATGGCGATGGTTGGCTTCGCCCAGCGGCTCATGACCAAGTGTGTCTCCACGTCCGGTTGTTCCCGCAGTTGTTGCAGGAGTCGGATGCCGAGCACGGCCCCGGTGGCTCCGGTCATTCCGACGATCAGTCGCATCAGACAACCTTTCGGGGGCTTCTCGTTTCGTTGAGTCTTCGGTGGTCCTGCTTGCTCATCGCACCGGCCTCCTCGATGAACCGGGTCAGCGCTGCCGCCGGCGAGGCAGCGTCAGTGCCGGATGAACCGCTCACGCGGCTGTCAGGGTGGATACGGTGCGATGCGCATCATGTCCGGGAGTCACGGGCCGGCCTCGATGGGCCGGCCCGCGGCTGCGAGAGCGCCGGCGATCGGGTACGCCGGGTGCATCAGGTGCGCTGTCGCTGCGTCAGCGTGCGTACCGTTCCTGCACCTTGGTCCGCACCTCGGCCGGATACGCGTCCGCGAAGGTGCTCTGCGGCTCGCGTTCGCCTGGCGCGGGGAGGAGTGCCTCGTGGACCACCTTGGTCGCACGGGCGGCGTGCCGCTCCTGAGGGGTGTAGCAGGTGAGCAGGGGCAGGACCGGGCCGTCCTCGAAGCGGACCACGCGTCCGTCGGGGTGGACGCGGGTGGCCAGCGCCCACAGCAGGTCGGCGTCGTCGGTGGGGTCGAAGTCGTCGTCCAGCAGGAAGACCTGCGGGAGGCAGGAGCCGAACTTGGTGCCGAACACCGCCTCGCCGACACGGCGCGCGTACTGCTCCTCGCTGACCCCGGGCAGCAGCTCGCGCCAGTTCCCCGGCGCGGTGACGACCAACCAGTGGCTGGCGGCGCTCAGGGGTGCCCAGGCGGTGGCCGCGGGCAGGCCGGCCTCGCGGATCGCGTCCAGCGCGCCGGCGGCTTCGCCGATCCCGGTCACGGTGTGGAAGTCGTCCGTCGGTTTGCCCTCCGCGACCAGCGGCCAGATCGGCGCGTCCCGGTGGGTGATGGCTTCCACGGTGTAGACCGGCTGGAGGCTGGTCTCGCGCGGGACGTAGCCGGCGAACTCGCCGAACGGGCCCTCCACTCCGTCCCGTTGGACGGACAGGTGACCCTCGATGACGATCTCGGCGCCGGCCGGGACCATCAGGTCGGACAGCTCCGCCTTGACCACCTCCAGCGGGCGGCCGATCAGTGCGCCTATGTACGCGGATTCCCCCACCCCGTCCCCGATCGGGATGCCGCCGACGTACGGTATCGCCGGGTCGCCGCCCTGGACCAGCGCATAGGGCATGGGCTTGCCGAGGTCGGCCCATTGCTGCCAGACCTGCGCGATGTGCTGGGGGTGCATGACGAGGCCGGTCATGTGCTTGCCGTCGATCATCATGATCCGGGCGATGGACCAGTTGGTCCACGAGCCGTCCGGGGTCTGGGCGACGATCACGCCGTAGGTGTTGGCGTAGCGGTTGCCGTCGCCCTCGTGCACGAAGGGGACGGGAAAACGGTTGAGGTCCGCCTCGTCTCCCAGCAGGACGTTCTCCTTGACCGGGGCCGCCTCGGCGGCGACCGCGACCGGCGGCACACCCGGGCGGTGTCGGGTGGCGACCAGGTGCTCGACGATCTCGCGCCCGGTGGCCTCCGGTCGCAGGCCGACGCTGAGCGCGACCCGCGCGTACGGCCGGCTCGGGTCGGAGCTCAGTGCGGCCGGGGCGCCGAGCAGACGGAAGCCTTCGGCGACGCCGGTGACGTTCTCGAAGAGCGGGGCCGGGAGGTGGTGCTCGGTGCTGTATCGGGTCTGGGCGGCGGCCTCCAGGTTCCAGTCCACCTCATCGTGGACGTGGTCGAGATCGCTCAGCTTCTCCAACGCCTCGATGTGCTCGCGAAGATCGGACGGATGCTGCACGGGTACCTCCTTGGCGAAGACCATCTGCACGCACGCAGATCATCAGTACACGAACTAACAGTACACGAATATCAGTGTACTGATATTCAGTGCACGGACACCCCGAGCCTGTGCATCCACGCTGCCCCCGGACTGGCTGCGCCAAGAGGTCTTCATCGGGAACCCGCACGCCGTCCCCGCCCACACCCACCTGCGCGGCAGCGGTCGGAGATACTGCGGTCATGGCCCAGCAGTCCCTCACCGACACCCCGATGCACCTCCTGCGACGCGCGCTACAGCAGCTCACCGCGGTCTGGCAGGCCGAGGTCCCCGACCTCACCGCCCCCCAATACGCCGTCCTCACCGTCCTCGCCGACTCCCCCTGCCTCACCCAGGTCGAGCTCAGCAAGGCCACGGCGATCGACCGGTCCACCATGACCACCATGCTCGACCGGCTCACCTCCCGCGGTTGGATCACGCGCGAGGTCGACCCCGCCCACCGCCGCCGACACCAGGTCCGGCTCACGCCCGAGGGGCACGCCCTCCTACGTCGCGTCGCCCCCGCGGCCGACCGCGCCAACCACTGGCTCACCGAGCGGCTCGGCGCACAGCGGGTGGCGGAACTCCTGCCGCTACTGCGGGACCTGGCAGAAGCGGACACCGAACGCAGCGGCTGAGGGCTCAAGACGGCCAACCGCCCCGAGTCTCATAGGAGTTCGAGACAAACAGCCACTGAAGCTCGCCGGCCGAGGGGCAGAGGATCCCGCCACCGCCAGACGCCTCGGCCCTGGAGGGCGAACAGGGCCTGCGCGACAATGCCGGCGTAGACCCTGGCGCCGGCAGGGCCGAGGTGGACACCGTCATCGGGGAGCAGGCCGTCATGACCGGCGATGACTTTGTCCCAGTCGGTGACGTCGAGGTTGCGGCAATGTGCCGCAACCTCGGCCACGACCTGGTTCACCGAGTCCTGCCACGGGCGGGAAACATGCGACGCGACCAGGCCGAACCGCTTGCCCGGTCCGACCGCGTTGAAGGCGCCCCCAAGAGTGCCCCTCCGCCCGTAGACGACGAACCCTCAGCGTCGCAAGATCGAGAAGATCCCGTGGGTCATACAAAAGTACGCCGTGGTGCACCTGCGATCGGCCGTCGAAGTACTGCTCAAGGCACGTTTGTTCCGAGGCGCTGGGCGCTCGTGCTCTCCGATCTGCACACCACCACCCGGAAGGCGATGGACAGCGGCGACTCCAGGAGCGCCACCGCGGACCAGGCCATCCGCCAACGGCCGCCCGGACGAGGGCCCGAGCCTCGGGCCGGGCCAGCCGGGTAGAAGCCCCAGCACAGGCACGGGGTCAGATCCGATATCCGCCGCCCGCAGGGGCAAGAGCGCCTCCCCCGATCGCGAACTCCCTCTGCTACGCCTTGAGATGGCCGCCCAGCCACTCCAAGGCGGCGGGTATCTCCCGCTTCCAGGTGTTGAAATTGTGCCCGCCGCTGTCGAGGATGATCGACGCGATGCGCCCCGGAGACTTGGTCTGCTCGATGAACTCCAGGGTCTCCTTGTAGTTGTCCTCGCCCTGCTTGCTGGAGGTGACGAGGAGGTTCACCGGCGGCGCAGGAAGGTTCTTCTGCCGCCACAGCAGGTTGTTCTCCCGCTCCAGTTGCTTGTCGCCGCTGAAGAGCGCGCCGGTCGAGACATCGAGTGGAGCCTTGTAGGTGCCGGAGAGGGCCACACCGGTGGAGAACGCCTTCGGGTGGCGCATCGGCATCTTCAGGGCGCAGTAGCCGCCCGTCGAATCCCCCATGACGCCCCAGTTCTTCGCGTCGGTGCCCACCCGGTAGTGGTCGGCGATGTCCTTGCGCAGGTCGTAGGTGAAGAACGTCTCGGTCTGCGGACCGTTCGGGACGTCCACGCATTCGGTGTCCCGCGGCGGCGCGACGGTCGGGCTCATCATCACCAATATCGTCGGCTGCATCTTGTTCTTGCGGACCAGATCGTGCTGGGTCTGCGGGAAGCGCAGTGTTTTGTACAGGTTCTCCGCCATGCCCGGGTGACCGGTCAGCACCACGGACGCCGGAAAGCGCTTCTTGGCGTACTTGGCCTGGAAGTACTGCGGTGGGAGATAGACATACGCCGTGCCGTTGATCTTGGATTTCTCGCCCTCGAACGCGACCTTTTCTATCCGGCCCCCCACATTCCACTCAGACCCGCCGGGTACGCTGACGTGCTGACTGCCGAGCCTCTTCAGCTTGGTTCCGTTCGGGCCGGTCTCGTAATTGGTCACCACACCCGGCTTCTGGTCCATGTTGAACAGGTTCGCCCATGAGCCGAAGAAGCTGTACACATTGTTCGTGATGAGAGCGACCAAAGCGAAGATCGACAGCTGAGTTGCCAACAGCAGGCCGATGCGGCCGAGGATCGCACGCCAGTTGCGCTTCGACAGGCGTGGCCACAGCCAGATGGTGATGACGAAGAATGCCACCGCGAACAGGACGGCCAGGAGCAGCAATTTTTTGCTGGTGAGTTCCATACGGTGCTTTCTTTCTGGCGGCCGGTCGACTGTGTCGCAGGTGGAACCCAGGGACCGGAAACGACGTTGTACAGGGTGCAAAAGTCCAGTTGCTGCAGCCAAGGCGCGCTTTCCTGCCTCGGGGGATGGAGCCGGCGGCTGCAGCATGCGGTATGGCCTGCAAGGTCATGTCGGCTTCCTCCTTGGGGCATGTATGGCGTCCGGAGCGTCGGACTTGGCACAGGCGCACTGAAGTCGCCTGTGCCCGGCAAGTTAGCCAGCACTGTGTTGCGGCCGCCCCTAGGCCATGCATCAACCACGACTCAATCGACACTCGAGGCCGTCACAGGAAACAGAACAGGACCGCAGCGAAGCAAATTGCTCTGCCGGTCCGTCGCGGCCGCTTCTCCTGCCGGAGCATCCGCGCATCCGCATTCCCTTCCGACCTCCCAGCACCTTGGCTATGCCGTCAGCCATTTCTTGACAGTGCCTGAGGGACCGTTCCGGACTGCGGCAGCTGCCAACCGCCGCGCGTAGAGCCCCCGCCAGCGCCTGGCCCTGCGGATCTCACCCGGCTGCCCCGCCCACGGTCTCACCGAGACCGACGTCGACGACCTGTACGCGGCCCTGGTGTCCGAGCTGCGGGGCGACCTGGCCTACCTCCACGTCTTCGAGTTCCCCGGACACCGCGCGCTCACCGGCCGCCTGCGCACCGCCTGGCCCTCGGCCTTCATGCTCAACCCGCACGAAACACCGGACTCCTGGCCCTCCGGGCCGGACGACCTGCACCTGATCGAGGACGGCCCGGCCGACATCCTGGCCTTCGGCACCCTGTACATCTCCAACCCCGACCTGGTGGCACGACTCCGCAACGGCAGCCCCGTCGCCCCGGCCGACCACACGACCTTCTACCGTGGCGACCACCGCGGCTACACGGACTACCCGGCACTGACCGAAGCCGAAGTCCATGCCACACCCTGAAGACCAGGCCGACCCAGGGAACGCCACGACACCCGACCCGCTGCCCGACGCCAAAGAGCGGTCCGGCGCGGCCCGCAAGCGGGAAGGTCGCCTCGCTGTCCAAGCGTGCAACGGCCGCTGACCATCGAGGTTCACGTGGACCGCCGACCGTCGCGCAGCCCTCCGCCGGAAGACCGGTGCGCCGTCCGCGGTCGGTCGCGCCGCACCCCCCGCGCCCTCATCGGGCGCGCAAAAGGGCCGTTCACGAGCAATCTTGGCCCTGACGCTGCCCCTGGACGACGCGGTAGACCTCCCGAGCCACATACCGCTTCAGGCAACGGTCACGTCCGCTGGAGTGGTGTATCGACGGCCACTCGGTGATCTCTTCTTTGAGGCTATGCGGTGAGTTCGGTGGATAGGGCGGTCTCGTTGGTTTCTGACTCGATCGGGTGGAGGCGGGCCTTGGCGAGTAGTTCTCGGCCCATGTAGCGGCGGGCCTCGGTCCACTCGTCGTTCTGCCAGGGGCGGTTCACTGGCTGACCCGCTCCAGCCCAACGGCCGCCCTCATCGCGGACGCTGTTGGCGCATTGTGGGCTGTCTCTGCGCCCCACCGGGTCAACCGGTGGGGCGCAGTGCCGCCAGGGGGCTGGTGCGGGTCGGCGTGTTTACTTTCCATGTGAGGTGCGCGTCGATGCGGACGACGTTGATCGCTGCCACGGTGAGTTGGTGCTGGAGGCTGGCTTTGGCGAGGCCGTTCAGCACTCGGCCGCACAGTGAGTTCACGTCGCATGAGCCATCGGCTTCCGGGCTTGGAGTCGATGCCTCCGGCTGCCGCGGACAGGGTTTGCAGTCGCGGAGCGAGAACCGCCTGCTGCTCGGCCGCGTCGAGAATCTGAAGTTCGGCGGCGTGCCGCCCACTCGGCTGGACCACGAGAGCCTTTTCTGTCCGCCGCCAGCCGCTTCGCCCACCATGGCCGACGTTCTTCCGGCAGACAGGAGCCATCACCAAGTCCGTTCACGCGGCGCGCGGCCCTCACTTCGGGCCGATCGCAGGACGGGCCCCTGTGGGAACCCATAGCCGTACGCGGGGAAATGGTCTTGGTTGCTGTCAGTGGGCGGTTCGCGAGTTGATGTCCGTTTCGAAGTGAGGCTTGGGGCAGGGGTGCTGGCCACGGTGCGGGCTACTGCTGCCGGGCAAAGCAGCCGGTGTCGGCTTCGGTGAGGATGCCGAGTTTGACCAGGCGCTTCAGCTTGGCCCGGGTGCCTTCGATGTTCTTCGGCAGCAGTGCGTGGTCGAGGGCCTGGCAGACGTCCTTGGCCCGCAGGGGGCCGGTCGACTCGTTGAAGGCGGCGAGGATGCGCGGGTAGTCCGGGTGCTCGGGCAGCTCCGGCGCG
>NZ_KB891927.1 GCF_000373585.1 Streptomyces sp. MspMP-M5 | reverse complement strand
ACCTACTCGTCCGGTATGGCGGCCCGGCTGCGGTTCTCCATCGCGGCCGCCAAGGACCACGACGTGCTGCTGATCGACGAGGCGCTGGCCACCGGCGACCGCGCCTTCCAGAAGCGCTCCGAGGCCCGCATCCGCGAACTGCGCGAGGAGGCCGGCACCGTCTTCCTCGTCAGCCACAACAACAACTCCATCCGCGACACCTGCGACCGCGTCCTGTGGCTCGAAAAAGGTGTCCTCCGCATGGACGGCCCCACCGAAGAAGTCCTCACCGCCTACGAGAACTTCACCCACGCCTGACCCCCGGCCCGCACATTCCAGCCGGGGCCGCACATTCCAGTCGGGGCAGCACATTCCAGCCCGTCCGGCGTTCGAGGACGAGCGCAGCGATACCCCCGGCCCGGCACATATCCAGCCCGTCCGGCGTTTGAGGGCGAGCGCAGCGATACCCCCGGCCCGCACGGGCCCACCACAGCCACCCCACGCCACCCCACCCCCAGGCCCCCGGAAACGCCCAAGCGCCGGACGGGCACGACCAGCCCGTCCGGCGCTTGAGGACAAGGGGGCCCGGCGCCCGGAGGGCGCCGCCCCGCCGCGTCAGCTATGCGTCCGCAGCAACGTCCGCATCGTCCGCATTGCCACCGAAAGATTCGCCAGATCGAACCCCTCGGACCCGTGGATCTCCTCCAGCGTGGACCGCGCCCGCGACAGAATCGCCACGTTCGCCTCCTCCCACGCCTTGAACCGCTCCTCCGGCGTCGCCGACCCGTCGCCCACCGACAGCACGTCCGACGTGAGCGCGGCGTGCGCCGCGAAGAGGTCCTCGCGGATCGAGGCACGGGCCATCGACTGCCAGCGGTCGTTCCGCGGCAGCTCCAGGATGCGGTCCAGCAGCTGGTTGATCCGCAGCCGGTCGCCGAGGTCGTAGTAGACCTCCGCGACGGCCAGCGGCTCCTTGCCCGTCCGGTCCGCGATGGCGACGATGTCCAGCGCCGGGAAGACCGAGGAGAAGCCGGACACCTGGACGGCCAGCGGCTCCGGCACCCCGGCGTCGGTCAGCTCCTCCAGGATCGTCCGGTACCACTCCACGTCGCTGCCCTGCAGCAGCTTCGGCAGCTCCGCCCAGACCTGCGCCACCCGCTCCGCGAAGAAGTCGATCGTCCCGGACAGCTCCAGGGGCTGGCGGCGGTTGTTGAGCAGCCAGCGGGTGCCGCGCTCGACCAGCCGGCGCGAGTGCAGCCGGATCCGGGTCTGGACATCGGCCGCCACGACGTTGTCGAGCGCCTCGACGTCGTCCCAGACCTGGCCCAGCCGGAAGATCGCACGGGCCGCGGTGTGCGCGCGGACGACCTCCTCCAGGGACGCCCCGGTCTCCTCCCGCATCCGGTGCAGGAAGCTCGTACCGCCGGTGTTGACGGTGTCGTTGACCAGCACCGTGGTGACGATCTCGCGGCGCAGCGCGTGCCCGTCGACCTGCTCGCTGAACTTCTCCCGCAGCGCGGTCGGGAAGTAGGCGTGCAGCAGGTGCTGGAGGTAGGGGTCGTCCGGCAGCGCCGTCTGGATCAGCTCGTCGGCCACCGTGATCTTGGTGTAGGCGAGCAGTACCGCGGTCTCCGGCTGGGTCAGGCCGCGCCCGGCGCTCAGCCGCTCCCGGATCTGCCGGTCGGTGGGCAGGAACTCCAGCGCCCGGTCCAGATGCCCGTCGCGCACCAGGCGGCGCATGAAGCGCTGCTGGGCGTGGAGCATGCTGGAGGACTGGGCGATGGCCAGTGCCAGTGCGGTGTTCTGCGCGTAGTTGTTGCGCAGCACCAGCGAGCCGACCTCGTCGGTCATCTCCGCCAGCAGCTTGTTGCGCTGCTTGACCGTCATGTCGCCGTCGGCGACGACGGAGTTGAGCAGGATCTTGATGTTGACCTCGTGGTCGGAGGTGTCCACACCGGCGCTGTTGTCGATCGCGTCGGTGTTGATCTTCCCGCCGGCCGCGGCGAACTCGATCCGGCCCAGCTGGGTCAGGCCGAGGTTGCCGCCCTCGCCGACGACCTTGACCCGCAGGTCCTCGCCGTTGACCCGGATCGCGTCGTTGGACTTGTCGCCCACGTCGGTGTGCGACTCCGTCGACGCCTTCACGTACGTGCCGATGCCGCCGTTCCACAGCAGGTCGACCGGGGCCTTGAGGATGGCCTGCATCAGATCGGCCGGCGTCATCTTCTTCACGCCGGACTCGATGCCCAGCGCCGCCCGCACCTGGGCGTTGATCGGGATGGACTTGGCCGACCGCGGGTGGATGCCGCCGCCCTGCGAGAGCAGTTCGGTGTTGTAGTCCGCCCACGAGGAGCGCGGCAGCTCGAACATCCGGCGGCGTTCGGCGTACGAGGTCGCCGCGTCCGGCTTGGGGTCGAGGAAGATGTGCCGGTGGTCGAAGGCGGCGACCAGCCGGATGTGCTCGCTGAGCAGCATGCCGTTACCGAAGACGTCACCGGACATGTCGCCGACGCCGACGACGGTGAAGTCCTGGGCCTGGGTGTCGTGGCCCAGCTCGCGGAAGTGCCGCTCGACCGACTCCCAGGCGCCGCGGGCGGTGATGCCCATGCCCTTGTGGTCGTAGCCGGCGCTGCCGCCGGAGGCGAACGCGTCGCCCAGCCAGAAGCCGTAGGACTCGGCGACCTCGTTGGCGATGTCGGAGAAGGTGGCGGTGCCCTTGTCGGCGGCGACCACGAGGTAGGTGTCGTCCTCGTCGTGCCGGACGACGTCCCTGGGCGGGACGACCTCGCCGGCGACGAGGTTGTCGGTGATGTCCAGCAGACCCGAGATGAACGTCCGGTAGCAGGCGATGCCCTCGGCCAGCCACGCGTCGCGGTCCTGCGCCGGGTCGGGCAGCTGCTTGCCGACGAAGCCGCCCTTGGCGCCGACCGGCACGATGACGGTGTTCTTGACCATCTGGGCCTTGACCAGGCCGAGGATCTCGGTGCGGAAGTCCTCCCGCCGGTCCGACCAGCGCAGACCGCCGCGCGCCACCTTGCCGAACCGCAGGTGGACGCCCTCGACGCGGGGCGAGTACACCCAGATCTCGTACGCCGGGCGGGGCGCCGGCAGATCGGGGATGGCCTGCGGGTCCAGCTTCAGGGACAGGTAGGAGTGCGCATTGCCGTGGCTGTCGCGCTGGTAGTGGTTCGTGCGCAGCGTCGCCTTGATGACGGTGAGGAAAGCGCGCAGGATGCGGTCCTCGTCGAGGGAGGCGACCTGGTCCAGGGCGCCGTCCAGCTCCTCCAGCAGCCCGTCGATCAGCTCGGTGCCGGCGCTCTGCCGCTCCGGCGACATCCGCGCCTCGAAGAGCGAGACCAGCAGCCGGGTGGTGTGGACGTTGTTGGAGAGGGTGTCCTCCATGTACGTCTGGCTGAAGGTCGAGCCGGCCTGCCGCAGGTACTTGGCGTAGGCGCGGAGCACCATCGCCTGGCGCCAGTCGAGCCCGGCCCGCAGCACCAGCTTGTTGAAGTTGTCGCTCTCGGCGGCGCCCGTCCACACCGCGGTGAACGCGGCCTGGAAGCGCTCGCGGGCGTCGTCGCCCGAGACGTGCTCGGGCATCCGCAGGCCGAAGTCGTAGATCCAGGCGCGGGTGGCGTCGGCGCAGCGCAGCTCGTGCGGGCGCTCGTCGGTGACCTCGACGCCCAGGCAGTTCAGGCCGGGCAGCACCCGGGACAGCGAGACCGGCTCGCCCCGGCGGTAGATCTTGAAGCGGCGCTCGCCGGGCCCGGCGTTGACCGGCTCGTAGAGGCTGACCGAGAAGTCCCGGCCGGCCTCGCCGGTGAGCTTCTCCAGGTGCTGGAGGTCGGCGACGGCGCTGCGCGGGTTGTTGTCGGCCTTGTAGCCCTCGGGGAAGGCGTGGGCGTAGCGGCGCAGCAGCTCGGCCGCGCGCTCCTCGCCGACCTCGGCGGTCAGCGCCTCGGCGAAGCCGTCGGCCCAGGAGCGGGCGGCCTCCACCAGCCGGGCCTCGATGCGGTCCACGTCCGTGTCGGTGAGCTCGGACAGCGCGGTGCCGGGCTCGACCCGGATGAGGAAGTGCAGCCGGGAGAGCACCGACTCGGTGTTCCAGGCGGTGAAGTCGACGCTGGTGCCACCCAGTTCCTCCTTGAGGATGTCGATCAGCCGCAGCCGGACGGCGGTGGTGTAGCGGTCCCGCGGGAGGTAGACGAGGGCGGAGTAGTAGCGGCCGTACTCGTCCTGGCGGAGGTAGAGCCGCAGGCGGCGGCGCTCCTGGAGGTAGAGCACGCTGGTGGCGATGGACCGCAGCTGGTCCGGCGGGGTCTGGAACAGCTCGTCGCGCGGGTAGGTCTCCAGGATCTGGAGCAGGTCGCGGCCGTCGTGGCTGTGCGCGCTGAAGCCGGCGCCGTCGAGGACCTCGGCGACCTTGCGGCGGATCACCGGGACCCGGCGCACGGACTCGGTGTACGCGGCGGAGGAGAACAGGCCCAGGAAGCGCCGCTCCCCGATGACGTTGCCCTCCTTGTCGAACTTCTTGACGCCGACGTAGTCGAGGTAGGAGGGACGGTGGACGGTGGCGCGGCTGTTGGCCTTGGTGAGGATCAGCAGCTTGGGCTCGCGGGCCTTGGCGCGGGCGTCCGCGGGCAGCCGGTTGAAGGACGGCGAGACGGGGTGGCCGGCGTCGCTCTCGCGGTGCGCCGGGTCGGAGCGCAGGATGCCCAGGCCGGTACCGGGGACCGCGGTGAGGACGTCCTCCTCCCCGCCGTCCTCGCAGGGCGCGGAGGCCAGCTCGTACTCGCGGTAGCCGAGGAAGGTGAAGTGGTCGTCGGAGAGCCAGCGCAGCAGCTCGCGGGCCTCCTCGACATCCTGTGCCCGGATGTCGTCGGCGATCGGCTCGCCGGGCAGGTCCTCGGCGATCCGCAGCGCGGCGGAGCGCATCTTGTCCCAGTCCTCGACGGCCTCGCGGACGTCGGAGAGCACCCGCAGCAGGTCCGAGGTGATCTGCTTGAGGTCTTCCTTGTCGGTCTCGCGGTCGGTCTCGACGTGGATCCAGGACTCGGTGACCGCGTCGTGCGGCCGCTCGGCGGCCTTGCCGCCGCCGTTGGGCCCGTGCGCGTCGCCGTTGACGTCCAGGACCTCGATCAGCTTGCCGGTGACGTCCCGGCGGACGGTCAGCTGCGGGTGGATCACGACGTGGATGCCGCGGCCCTGTCGCGAGAGCTCGTTGGTGACCGAGTCGACCAGGAACGGCATGTCGTCGGTGACCACCTCGACGACGGAGTGGCTGCACGTCCAGCCGTTCTCCTCGACGGTCGGGGTGTGCACCCGTACGTTCGCGGTGCCCTGGGGCCGGTGCTCGGCGAGACGGTAGTGGGAGAGTGCGGCGCCGAAGACGTCGACCGGGTCGCGGTCGGTGAGGTCCTCGGGGGCGGTGTGCAGGTAGTAGCGCTGGAGGTATCCCGCGAGGGTGTCCGGGTCCAGTCCGCGGGCCGGGGTCTTCCCCCCGGCCGAGCTCTCACCTACCCGGGCGGCCCTCGCGAGCAGCTCGATCTTGGCTTCGTCCAGCTTGGTCTGCATGTCCTCTGGCTCCTGTCGCGCGCCGTTGCGTGACGTTGTGGAAAAAGGTGGGAAGGGCCGCGAAAGCCGCACAACGCCAACACGACGCGGGGTGTCCGGTCGCTGTCGACGCTATGCCGCGATGGGGGGAGGCCGTGCCGTCGTCGACGGGATTTGACGGAGTCGACGCGGATCGGCGGCCGCAACGGTCAGCGGTCGCCCGGTCACGGTCGTGCCCCGGGCGCTCGGCGGGGGGCTTGCCACCCCCGCGGACTATCGCGCTGATCACGGTGCCAAGGCTATCTCTCCCGGCGAGCGCCCCGTTATGCGCCGTGCACGTAAAACCACACCCTTAACTTGGCCCTTCTGGACAAAGGGGCGCCGGGACGGCGTATGCGCGCGGAACGGTGCCGGTCGCCTGCGCGCCGGGTCGGGCCGCTAGGCGGCGAGGTCCTCCGCGACCTGCACGGCCTCGGCGAGACTGTCCACCACCGGCACGCCGGCGGCCGCCAGACTGTTCCGGCTGTGCGATCCGCCGGTGTACAGCACCGCGTGCGCTCCGGCGTCCCGCGCTGCCACCGCATCGTCGACGGCGTCCCCGATCACCACCGTACGCCCCGGATCGACGCTCTCCAGCGCCGCCAGATGACGCACCATGTACGCGCTCTTCGACCCCCCGGACGGACCCGTGCGGCCCTCGACGCGTATGAACCGCGAGGCGATGCCCAGCCCGCGCACCAGGGGTATCAGCTCGTCGTGGCCGAACATGCTGAGGATCGACTGACTCCGCCCGGCCCCCTGCCAGGCCGCGAGCAGCGCCTCCGCGCCCTCGGCGAGGCCGCACCCGACCCGCTGCTCGGTGTAGTGCCGGTGGAAGGTGGCGTCCATCACCAGCCACTCGGCCTCGGTGGGCCGCCGGCCCATCAGCCGCTCGTAGAACACCGGCACCGGCACGCAGTACAACTCGCGGTACCGCTCCAGCGTGATCGGCTCCAGGCCGATCTCCGCGAAGGCGGAGTTGGTCGCCGCGATCACGGCGTCGATGTCGTGGAACAGGGTGCCGTTCCAGTCCCACACGATGTGTGCTGCGGGCTTCCTCATGCCGTCCCCCCGGTCCTTCCCCCGTGCGTCTGCCATGGGAAAAACCGTACCCGCCGCCACTGACAACGCCCGCGGCGGACGGGACGCGGCCGCCGCGCCGGGCGTCACGCCAGCAGCTGCGGGATCTCCTGCACCCCGAACCACATCAGGTCGTGGTCCTCGGCGCCGTCCACCGTGAACTGCGCGTCGTCGTCACCGACATCGGCCGCGCCCAGCGCCGCCGCGGCCGCCGCCACGTCCTCCGCCGCGTCCGCGGCGTCCACGTGCACCGCCGCCGCCTTCGACAGCGGCACCGGCCCGGCGACCCGCACCTCGCCCAGCGCGGACTGGTCCAGCCCGCGGTCAGGGTCCACGGTCGCGCTCCGGTCCGGCACGTCCACCGCCACCACGACCCGCCGCCGGGGCACCTCCGGGTGCCCGGCCAGGAGCCGCAGCGACGCCTGCGCCGCGCGGTTGAGCGCCGCGTACTCCAGCTCCTCGATGTCGTCCGAGACGTACCACTCCCGCAGCGCGGGCGTGACGGCGTACGCGAGCAGCGGGCCGGTCCCCAGCTCACCGCTCTTGTGTGCCTCAGCGAGCCCGGAAAGCGTCAGGGGGACGTAGACACGCATGGCAGCCGCTCTCGCTAGATCCAGAAGAATGCCCAGCCAGCATACGGCGGTGCGTCCCCCTTCGTGCCGCCCGGGAGCCGCCCGCCCCGCCGTCGGCCGGCCCGGCCGGTGCCAGGCGCGCGGCCCGTGATCCCGGGCCGGTGCCACGGACGGGTGAAATTCTCCCGCCGCGCCACGGCCCACCGGGCGTCTTGCCGCCGCCGGCACGCCGTCGACAAGATCGCACACCACTAGCTACCGCCCGGTAATGACTCCGGGCCCGGCACAAGGGGGCACCGCGATGACGGACACGACCAGCGACAACACCGCCGCGACCGGCACCACGACGAACGCCCGCCGGGCCCCGTCCGCCACCACACCGCCCGGCCCGCGCCCCGATCGCCCGGCCCTGGACACCGCCGCCGCCACCTCGGGCACCGCCCCGAACGTCCCCCGCCCCCGCCGCTCCCCCGCCGACACCGGCACCATCGACACCGCCCGCACCATCGACACCACCAACGCCTCCGACACCTCCGACACCTCCGACGCCTCGCACGGCAGCCCCACTACCCCCACCACTTCCGCCACTCCCACCGCTCCCACCGCTCCCACCGAACCGCCGACGACACCGCCCCCGTCGCCCACCGCCCCACGACGCACCCCTCCCCCGCCCCGCCGCGCCACCCGCCGCCCCTCCGGCCCCGCCGGCCGCGGCCCGGGCTCCGCCGGCAACCACGGCCCCACCCGCACCCCGTATCTCTCCCGCACCACCGCACAGCACCGCCCCGCCCCCGCCCCGCTCCCCACCCCGGGCGCCCGGCTCCGTGCCCAGGAGAACCGGCCCCACCTCTGGTTCGCCCACCAGCTCCTGCTCACCCTGAGCGGCCAGCGCCCCGTCCACGTCCTTCTCGGCCACGCCCTGCCCGCCGCCTACGACCGCCTCGCCGAGCTCGCCCCGCTGTCACCGCTGCGCCCCTACGTGGCCCCCGGCCTGCGCGCCCCCGCCCCGGCCCTGCGTCAATGCGGTCTGTGCCGCCCCCGCGAGGGGGTCATCGAGGCGTTCGCCCGGATCACCACCGGCGCCCGCCTGCGCGCCCTGGCGTTCCGCCTGGAACGGGGCGCCGACACCCGCTGGCGCTGCGCCGCCCTCGACATCGGACCGCTCCCGTAGGACCCGGCCCACGCCCAGCGCGCCCGGGCAACGCAAAAGGGCGCCCCGGCCGACGATGGCCAGGGCGCCCTCCGCTTCCGTCTCCGCCGCGGAGCGGACCGCCTACTTCTTGCGGCGGCGCCCCGCGCTCTTCTGCGCCTTGCGCCGCTCCGCGCGCGTCATGCCGTCGGCCTCCGAACGCGCCGGGCCGTCGCCGTCCGCGTCGCTGACGAAGTCGCCCTCGATGACGCTGCCGTCGCCGTCCACCTTGGGCGCGGTGAAGTGCAGCCGGTCGGGCCGCTGCGGCGCCTCCAGGCCCTTGGCGTGGATCTCCGGGCGCCCCGCGCCGGCCGCCGCCGGAACGGCCTCCTCGCCGCCCCGCCCCGGCTGGGCCTGCTCCGCGGCCTCCTCCACCGGGACCTCCTCGACCTGCTGCTCCACCTGGACCTCCAGGTTGAACAGATAGCCGACGGACTCCTCCTTGATGCCCTCCATCATCGCGGTGAACATGTCGAAGCCCTCGCGCTGGTACTCCACCAGCGGGTCCTTCTGGGCCATCGCCCGCAGGCCGATGCCCTCCTGGAGGTAGTCCATCTCGTAGAGGTGCTCACGCCACTTGCGGTCCAGGACGGACAGCACCACGCGGCGCTCCAGCTCCCGCATGATCTCCGAGCCGAGCTGCTCCTCGCGGGCGGCGTACTGCTCGTGGATGTCCTCCTTGATGGCGTCGGCGATGAACTCCGCCGTCAGGCCCGCGCGGTCGCCGACCTCCTCCTCGAGCTCCTCGATGGTCGCCTTGACCGGGTAGAGCTGCTTGAACGCGCCCCACAGGCGGTCCAGGTCCCACTCCTCGGCGAAGCCCTCGACGGTCTCGGCCTGGATGTAGGCGTCGATCGTGTCGTCCATGAAGTGCTTGATCTGGTCCTGGAGGTCCTCGCCCTCCAGGACGCGGCGGCGCTCGCCGTAGATGACCTCGCGCTGGCGGTTGAGGACCTCGTCGTACTTCAGGACGTTCTTGCGGGTCTCGAAGTTCTGCTGCTCGACCTGCGACTGGGCGGAGGCGATCGCCCGCGTCACCATCTTGTTCTCGATCGGCACGTCGTCGGGCACATTGGCCATCGCCATGACCCGCTCGACCATCTGCGCCTTGAACAGCCGCATCAGGTCGTCACCCAGGGAGAGGTAGAACCGCGACTCGCCCGGGTCGCCCTGCCGGCCGGACCGACCGCGCAGCTGGTTGTCGATGCGCCGCGACTCGTGCCGCTCGGTGCCCAGGACGTAGAGCCCGCCGAGCTCCTTGACCTCCTCGAACTCCGCCTTCACGGCCGCCTCGGCGCGCTCCAGCGCGGCGGGCAGCGCGGCCGCCCACTCCTCCACGTGGTCGACCGGGTCCAGCCCCATCTGGCGCAGCTCGGTCTCGGCGAGGTCGTCGGGGTTGCCGCCGAGCTTGATGTCCGTACCGCGGCCGGCCATGTTGGTGGCGACCGTCACCGCGCCCTTGCGGCCGGCCTGGGCGACGATCGACGCCTCCCGCTCGTGCTGCTTGGCGTTGAGCACCTCGTGCGCGATACCGCGCTTCCTGAGCTGCTGCGAGAGGTACTCGGACTTCTCGACCGAGGTGGTGCCGACCAGGATCGGCTGGCCCTTCTCGTGCTTCTCGGCGATGTCCTCGACGACCGCGTCGAACTTCGCGGGCTCGGTGCGGTAGATCAGGTCGGCCTGGTCCTTGCGGACCATCGGGCGGTTGGTCGGGATCGGGACCACGCCGAGCTTGTAGATCTGGTGGAACTCGGCGGCCTCGGTCATGGCCGTACCGGTCATGCCGGAGAGCTTGTCGTAGAGGCGGAAGAAGTTCTGCAGGGTGATCGTGGCGAGCGTCTGGTTCTCGTCCTTGATCTCCACGCCCTCCTTCGCCTCGATGGCCTGGTGCATGCCCTCGTTGTAGCGGCGGCCGGCGAGGATACGGCCGGTGTGCTCGTCGACGATCATGACCTCGCCGTCGATGACGACGTAGTCCTTGTCGAGCTTGAACAGCTCCTTGGCCTTGATCGCGTTGTTGAGGTACCCGACCAGCGGCGTGTTGACCGACTCGTAGAGGTTGTCGATGCCCAGCCAGTCCTCGACCTTGGCGACACCGGACTCGTGGATGCCGACGGTGCGCTTCTTCTCGTCGACGTCGTAGTCGCCGGTCTCCTCGATGCCGCGCTGCGGGTTGGACGGCTCGCCCCGCTTGAGGCGCAGCACCAACTTGGCGAAGTCGCCGTACCACTTGGTGGCCGAGTCCGCCGGGCCGGAGATGATCAGCGGCGTACGGGCCTCGTCGACCAGGATCGAGTCGACCTCGTCGACGATCGCGAAGTTGTGGCCGCGCTGGACCAGTTCGTCCTTCGACCACGCCATGTTGTCGCGCAGGTAGTCGAAGCCGAACTCGTTGTTGGTGCCGTAGGTGATGTCGCAGTTGTACTGCTCGCGGCGCTGAGCCGGCGTCATGTCGGCCAGGATGCAGCCGACGCTCAGGCCCAGGAACTTGTGGACCCGGCCCATCATCTCGGAGTCGCGCTCGGCGAGGTAGTCGTTGACCGTGATCAGGTGGACGCCCTTGCCGGACAGCGCGTTCAGATACGCCGGGAGGGTACCGACCAGGGTCTTGCCCTCACCGGTCTTCATCTCCGCGACATAGCCGAGGTGCAGGGCGGCGCCGCCCATGAGCTGGACGTCGTAGTGCCGCTGGCCCAGCACGCGCTTGGCGGCCTCGCGGACCGTGGCGAACGCCTCGGGCAGCAGGTCGTCGAGGCTTTCGCCGTCGGCGAAGCGCTGCTTGTACTCGTCGGTGAGCGCGCGCAGCTCGGCGTCGGAGAGGGCCGCGAAGTCCTCTTCGATGGAGTTCACCTGGCCCGCGATGCGGTGCAGCTTGCGCAGGATCTTTCCTTCGCCTGCACGCATGATCTTCGTCAAGACGGACACTTGGGCTGGTCTCCTTGCCGGTCGGGCCTGCACGGTCGAGTGCGCGGGCGCGGCATGTTTCCAGGGGGCAGGCCCCGCCGCAACGGCCATCGTAAAGGAGGACGCTGTCCGGCCGGGAGGTCCGCCGCAGCCGATGCCCGCCGACCCCTCGCCACGTCAACGCACGAGCCCGCGAGAAGGTGCCGGAAAGTTTCCGCCGAAGCGCCCGAACGGTTTCCGCGGAAGTCCGGGGAAAGATCCCGCCGGCCGTCCCGCGCACGGATCCGGCAGCCGCCCCCGGAACCGTCCGGCCATCATCGCGGAAGACGATCCGGCGCGACCCCCCGGGGCCCCGGCGGCTCTCCGGGGACCTCCCCCGCACCGCCCGGGAACACGACGAAAACGGTTCGCAGCCCGCCCCACGCCGCAGCAGACTCACCCTATGAAGCCCGTCACGCTCACCACCGGCCGCCTCCTGCTGCGCCCCTTCGAACCCGCCGACGTACCCGCGGTGCACGCCGCCTGCCAGGACCCCGACATCCCCCGCTGGACCGCCGTCCCCTCGCCGTACGGCCGCGACGACGCGGAGCGGTACGTCGGCACGGCCGTCCCCGACGGCTGGCGGGACGACACCGCCTACACCTTCGCGGTCGTCACCCGGGCCGACGGGACGCTCGTCGGCTCCATCGGCCTGGTCCGGCTCGACCGGCTGCGCACGGTGGAGCGGCAGGCCGAGCTCGGCTACTGGACCGCGAAGGAACAGCGCGGCAAGGGCTACACCGCGGAGGCGGCCGGCGCCGTGGTGCGCTGGGCCTTCCGCGATCTGGGCGTGGAGCGCATGGAATGGCTCGCCGAGGCCGGCAACGCGGGCTCCTGGGCGGTCGCCCGCAAGGTCGGCTTCCAGCGGGAGGGCACCCTGCGCGCCAAACTGGTGCACGGCGGCATCCGCCGGGACCTGTGGATCGGCTCCCTGCTCCCGTCCGACCTGCCCCGGGAAACCGCCCCCGACGCCCCCGCCGGCCCCGTCACCATCCCGGCCCAGGAACCCACCCCCTACCTCCCCTACCCGCGCTGACCTGCGGAAACGCCCGATCCCCGAGGCATTGTCAGTGGCCGCCCCTACGCTGTGCGACATGACCGGAGTGACGCAGCGCCAGCCCGCACCACGCCCCGTGACGACCCTCTCCGCCGACGACGCCCGGCGGATGGCCCTGCGGGCCCAGGGCCTGCTCGGCGCCCCGGACCGACGGGCGGGCATCCGCGGGATGCTGCGCCGGCTCGGGGCGGTCCAGCTCGACACGATCTCGGTGCTCGCCCGCTCCCACGAGCTGGTGCCGTACGCCCGCCTCGGCGCGGTCGGCCGCTCCGCCGTCGAGGCCGCCTACTGGTCGGCCGCCCCCGAGGACGGTTCCCCGGCCCGGCCGCACAGCTTCGAGTACTGGTCGCACGCGGCCTGCATCCTGCCCATCGAGGAGTGGCCGCACTTCGCCTTCCGCCGCCGCGCCCGGCGCGCCCGGGGCCACCGCTGGCACGTCATGAAGGACTCCGACCGCTCCTGCGCCGCCGTCCTGGACCGCCTCAAGGCCGAGGGCCCGCTCACCACGTCCCAGCTGGGCGGCGGCCGCAACGGCGGGGAGTGGTGGGACTGGTCCGAGACCAAGATCGCCGTGGAGTGGCTGCTGGACACCGGCGACGTGGTCTGCACCGAGCGTCGCGGCTGGAAGCGGATCTACGACCTCGCCGAGCGCGCCGTCCCCGAGCAGCTGCTCCACGACGACCTCGACGACGCCGAGTGCATACGGCGCCTGGTCGCCCAGGCCGGCGCCGCGATGGGCGTGGCCACCCGCGCCGACCTCGCCGACTACCACCGCCTCAAGGCCGAGCAGGTGGACGCCGTCATCGAGGGCACGGGGCTGGTGCCGGTGGCTGTCGAGGGCTGGGCCAAGCCCGCCTGGGCGGATCCGGCGGCGCTCGCCGCCCCGCCCCGCGGCCGGCACCGCACGACCCTGCTCTCCCCGTTCGACTCCCTGATCTGGGACCGCCCGCGGACGGCACGGATCTTCGGCTTCGCCCACCGCCTGGAGGCTTACGTCCCCAAGGCCAAGCGGATACACGGCTATTTCGCGATGCCCCTGCTGGCCGGCGGCAAGCTCGTCGGCCGCGTCGACCCGGCCCGCGAGGGCGCCACCCTGGTCGCCCGCCAACTCTCGCTCCAGGGCCCCCAGGCCGTACGCCCCATGGCCCGGGCCCTCCACGAGGCCGCGACATGGGTGGGCTGCGACACCGTCCGCGTCGAACGCTGCGACGACCCGCAACTGGCCGCCGCCCTACGCACGGAACTCAGCCGCACCACTGACGACACCGGTACCGCCGACGACAGCGGCGCCGGCTCCAACACCGGCAACGAGGAGAACGCCACGGTCTGACCCACATCGACCCGCATCGCCCCGCATCGGCGAAGGACCGTCCGACGCAACGCACCACACCGGCGCCGCGGAACACCGGCGACGAGACACCAGGGGACACGGGACCCGCAATCGAGGGCGCCCCGCCCCACCGTCACCAGGTGCGGGCCCGTGCCCGGCCTCACCGGATTTCGAGAATCTTCTCCCGCATCGCATACACCACGGCTTCCATCCGGGAATGCAGCTGGAGCTTCTCCAGGATGTTGCGCACATGATTCTTGACGGTGTTCTCGGAGATGAACAACTCCTTGGCGATATCACGGTTGTTCATGCCCGTGGCGACGAGTTTGAGGACCTCCAGCTCGCGGTCGGTGAGCCGGGGCGCCGGCACCAGGCGGCGCTCGTCGGTGCGCTGGATCATCGATTTGAACTCCGTCAGGAGCTTCGACGCCATCGACGGGCTGATCTGCGACTGTCCGTCCGCGACGGCCCGGATGGCGGTGGCCACCTCGTCGGTGGAGATCTCCTTGAGGAGGTAGCCGGTGGCGCCGGCCTTGATCGCGTCGTAGAGATCGGCCTCTTCGTCGCTGATCGTGAGCATGATGATCTTCGCGCTGGGGGCCACCTCCTTGATGGAGGTGCACGCCTCGATCCCGCCGCGCCGGGGCATCCGCACGTCCATCAGCACGATGTCGGGCAGCAGGTCGGCAGCCTTGTCGACCGCCTCCGCGCCGTCGCCCGCCTCGCCGACGACCTGGATGTCCTCCTCCTGCGCGAGCACGATCTCCAGGCCGCGGCGGAAGAGCGCGTGATCGTCCACGACCAGGACACGGATCGGCTCCTTGCGCGGCACCCGCGCCGCCGCGTCCGCGTCATCGGCGCCCCCTCCGCAGACACCGCCGTCCGCGTCACCCCGCACGGGCCCGAAACTCTCCCCCATGTTTCCTCCCCGTCAACCACTCGGCCGATGGCCAGAGCTTGGAGATAAGGCTGGTTGACAACAGCCCTTTGCGGCCGGCCCGATCAATGCCATACGACGGTCTCCCCGGCATGTCGCCGTTTCGTGCCCACATACTCCCCGGCTGGCACAAACACTATACGGCTTCAACTGCAGCCCTCCGCAGGCACGATGGTGCCCCCGGGGCGTGCGCCGGGGGCACCGAACGGGTGGGGGTCAGCCGCCCAGCGCGCCCCCTGCGCCGCCGGGCGATTCCTCTCCGAACGCGTCGGAATTCAAGTGGATGACTCCGTAGTCGTAAGCGTGCCGCCGGTAGACGACACTCGGCTGCTTGCTCTCGGCGTCGACAAAGAGATAGAAGTCGTGTCCGACCAACTCCATCTCGTAGAGCGCCTGGTCAAGCGTCATCGGCGCGGCCGAATGGGTCTTCTCGCGGACGACCACGGGCCCTTCGCCCTGGATCTCCAGTGATCCCATCCGGGTGGTCGGCACCTTCTCCCGCTCCGCGGCTTCCTCCGCGGCCGTCAGGCCGTGGCCGTTCAGCCGTGCCGCGTCGGGGACGGTGATCGCGACCTCGCTCGCCGGAATGCGTCCGTTGCCTCGGCGCGAGTGACGCTTGTCGTTCTGTTTCCGCAGGCGCGCCTCCAGCTTGGCTGTCGCCAGGTCCAGCGCGGCGTACGGGTCGGCTGCGGCCGCCTCGGCCCGGACCACCGGGCCACGGGAGCGGAGCGTGATCTCCACTCGGTCGGAACGGTCGGCCTGCCGCGGGTTGGGCTCCTTGGACACCTCGACGTCCAGGCTCATCGCCTTGCCATCGAGCTTCTGGACCTTGTCCAGCTTCAGCTTCTCGGCCACGTGCTTGCGGAACCGCTCGGGCACCTCGGTCTTGCGGCCCTTGACGACGATGTCCACGCAGAACTCCGTTCCCGGATCGCCCCGCTCAGCAAGCGGAGCAGCTCCTTCTTGCACCAGGCTCCGGTGAGTGCCGGGGCCTCGGACTGGCGACTTTCACCTCCTTCTCCCCAAGGGGCGAGATCTCCATTCCCACGTTTTCAGGATCGCTGAAAAACCCCGAAAAGCATGCAACACGACATCTGAGGCAAAGCGTCCGCCAAGTCCTCACAACCGAACATAGCTCCACTGGACCGGTGTCGGCACCCCCTCGCCACGACCAGCTCCGTTTGAGTGAAAATCGGCGCTCACTACCAGCAACGACACCTAGCACCGCCCAGTTCCCTTTACTCTCGGCCCCCGCCGACGCCTGGTCCGGGCCCATGAGGCCCGGCGTACGCCCGCCGGACACGGCGGAGCGGGGTCGCCGTCAACGGGTGAGCGCCATGATCAACCCGGCGGTTCGGCCCAACCGGGCGATGGACAGCCTCCCGGCGGCGCGCACGAGGGGCTGCCCGTCGGATACTCGGCGCAATCCCGTCGGGTATGCGGCGTGGTCGCGACGGACAGGCGGCGCCGCTACGCCGGCCGGGCGCGGATCGGGCACACTCAGCCGGGGCCGTGCCTGCCTCACTATCCGTTCACATCCGACGCCCCGCTTCCGTTGAAAGCGAAAGAAAAGAACTGCGTGGTGCGGCCACCACGGCGGCCCCAGTCACTCGGGCACCGGCCGCCCTGACCGCCCGTGCCGCCTCGGCAATCGTGGCCCCCGTCGTCACCAGATCGTCCACCAGCACCACCGGCACCCCTGCCATCAGCCTCCTTGCCGCGCCCGGCACCTCCAGCGCGCCCGCGACGTTGGCCAACCGCTGCCGGGCGTCCAGCCCCGCTTGATCGGCCACGGCACGACGCTGCCGCAGCACCGCCAGCATCCGCACCCCGACACCGGAACGCCGCAGCTCGGCGGAGGCCGCCAGCGCGATCCGGCGCACGGGATCGTGGCCGCGGCCGGCCACGGCGGAGCGCGCGGAGGGGACCGGCACCAGCAGGAGGGGGCCGCCCCCTCCCCCCACCCCCCGCACCGCCCCCGCCAGTACCGCTCCCAGCGGCGCGGCCAGCCGCAGCGCGCCGCGCTCCTTGTGGGCCAGCAGTACGGCGCGCACCTCGTCGGCGTACGGCGCACCGGCCCACACCCTCGGCAGCCCCGCTGGCACGGGCCACGGTCGCACCCGCCCGGCACCACGGCCCCCGCGCCACAGCGCCCGGCAGCACGCCGCACACAGCTCCGTACGCGGCTGACCACACCCCGCACAGTCGACCGGCAGGACCAGACCCGCCAGCTCTCGCCAGATCCCCCGCATGACTCCACTGTCGCGCCACGCGGCCCCGGCCACCACCCCTGTGGATAACTTCGCCGAGACGGTCACCGACCAGCGCGGTTCCGGAGGGGAATCTGCACCCGGATCCAGAACAGGTACAGATCCGGACACGAGGACAGACACGGCCCCCGAGCCGGATACCGGCACAGGGACAGGAGGGGGAGACGGGAAGCGGGAGACAAAGACGCCGAGAAGCGGGACACGGAGACGGAAGACGGAAGACGGAACAGGGAACCCTCCCCGACGCAGACCGCTACGTCGCATCACGTCACATCCGTCACGCGCCACCCGACGTCCCCAACCGCACAGCACACGTCACACGTCACACACCACACGTCACACGCCGCGCATCACACGCCGCACGCACGCCACGCGCCCCCGTAAAGCACCGCCCTCACCCCGGATACACCGGCGCCGTCCCGTCCTTCGCCACCGTCTTCCAGTTGGCGTCGGGGGGCAGCCGCACTATGCCCTCCGTGGCATCGGCGATCAGCGGGCGGGTCTCGTCCTCGGAGGCCGCCACCGCCTTGACGCCGTTGACGCCGGGGAGCGTCTGCGCGTCCGAGGCCGAGCCGTCGGTCTCCATGAACTGCATCTGCTGCACCCCGCCGGCCTCCCGGCCCACGACCACCAGCCGGCTGCCGCCCGCCCAGGACGCCGCCACCACATCCTCCAACTGGGGCGCGATAGGCCGCAGTTCCTGCACCGACAGCGTCGGGTGGAGAGAGGTGCCGCCCCGTTCGACGCGGCCGAGTTGGAGCGTGGTGCGCCCCTTGTTCTCCACCAGGATCGCGATCCGTATGCCGTCCGCGGCCACCTTGATCGCCTTGATCCGCCGCTGGCCGAGGCCGGGCACCGCGACCTCCTCCGGGTCGCCCTTCCCCTCGCGCATCCGCAGCAGCCGCGACCCGTGCGCGTCGCGGTCGGCGATCCACAGGTCGCCCAGCCCGTCCCAACTCGGCGCGGTCAGCCCCTCGTCGGCGCCCTTCCCCGAACCGGTGCTGGTCAGCAGCGGCCCGCCGCGCTGCGTACCGTCCTCCAGACCGGCGACGTAGAGAGACCGCCCGTCGGCCGACACCCCGGCCGCGGTGGTCTCCTTGCGCGAGATGGCGACCGAGCGCAGCGGGGTCTTGCCGGTGCCGAACGGGCCGCCCACCGGCGTCGGTTCGGTGGCCGAGTCGGACATCGCAACGACGCGGTGCTGGGCGTCGATGAAGTACTCCCGGTCGGCGCGCCCGTTGTGGCCGGGCGCGGCGAAGTCCCGCTCGGCCTGATCCTGCGTCAGCGCGCACAGCGAGTTGCCGCTCGGGTCCTGGAGCTCCACCTCGCTGATCTTCGAAGCCCGCGTCATGTCCTGGACGGTGAAGAAGAGCTGAGCGGCCATCCGCTTGCACTGGGCGGTGTCGGTGTTCACCGCCTGCTTGCTGAGCTTGACCTGGAGGGCGTTGGAGTCGTCCAGGGACAGGTCACGGGCGGCGAGCCGGGTGCCGGGCGGGAACGCCGAAGTCGTCACCCGGTCCAGCCAGTCGGTGGGCCCGGTGAGCAGCGCCTCCACACTGGAGGTGATCGGCTTTATCCGCTGCCGCAGATAGACCGGGTCGGCGACGAGGACGTTCTTGCCCGCCTTGGGGTCGTCCGACTCGGACTTGTAGGACGCGAAGTAGTACTTGTTGACGGAGCGGTAGATGCGCTGGAAGTCGGACTGCCCCAGCACCAGCCCGTCGGGCAGCCGGTCGATGCGCCACTGGTCCCCCTCCTTGATGAGGTGGATCGTCTCGCGGTACGGCTTCTCCTCCGGGGTGTAGGCGTGGTTGGCGTCCACCATCGCCACCTGGCTGCCGGAGAGCGTGACGGTGTAGCCGTCGGCGTCCTCGCGGTCGGCTTTGGCCGCGGGTTCGGGCTCGGACTTGGGCCGCTCCTGGAGGACGTTGGTGGCGAGGAAGGGCCGCCAGGTCTGCCGTGCCGACTTGGCCAGGTACATCCTGGCGGTGCGGAAGTCCGCCTCGTCGCTGGTGGTCGCGTCGAGGAAGCTGCGCACGATGTTGGTGGGCTGGGCGCCGTCCTGCGGGGGGACGCCGTAGACCCGCACCTGCGAGTCCCCGTCGGCGCGCGGGGGCTGGTCGACCGCGGTGACGTCGCCGCTGTCCGGCATGGACGCGCAGCCGGCCAGCAGCGCGCCGGCGCAGCCCAGCAGGACGGCCGTGCGTCCCGCGCGCGTGGCATTGACGCCGGTGCCGGTGCCGATGTCGGTGCCTGTGCCGCGGCGGGTGGGCGTGCGGAACCGCGGGGTGCGCGCCGCGCGCTCGTCCTCGTGCTCAGCGCCCACGTCGTCCGCCTTCCCGTTCCCCGTCGCGTCCGGTCTCCTGCTGCGTGCTGTCTGCGGCGGCCGCGGCACCGCCGGGTGCCCCGGGGCCGCCGGTCCGCACCGGCTCGTCGGTCGCGCCCGGGTCCGGTACGGCGTCGGTGCGGGTGCCGTCGCGGGTGCCGTCGTCGTGGGCGGCTTCCCCGGTCTTGCGGGTGGGGGTCTGCTGGGCCGGCACGCGGGTGCCGCCGGGGGGCAGCGCCGGCCGGGTCGCCGCGGGGCGGGCCGGTGCGTGCTGGGCGCCGGGGCGAGGCTGCGCCGGAACGGCGGGCGTCGCGCGGCCCGCGCCGGCGCGGGGCCGACCGTGCGCGTCCAGGCCGCGGTTGCGCCGCGAGTCCTCCGGCTCCAGGGGGATCGGGGAGCCGCGCAGCGTCTCGCCGGCCGTGCGGGGCAGTGTCAGCCGGAACTGCGAGCCGCCGCCCGGCTCACCCCACGCCTGCAGCCAGCCGCCGTGCAGCCGGGCGTCCTCGATGGCGATGGACAGGCCCAGGCCGGTGCCGCCGGTCGTCCGGGCCCGTGCCGGGTCCGCGCGCCAGAAGCGGTTGAAGACCCGGGTCGCCTCGCCGGGCTTGAGGCCGACGCCGTAGTCCCGGACGGCGACGCCCACCGCACCGTCGCTGCGGCCGCCGGCGGACGCCAGCCGGACCACGACGTCCCGGCCCTCGCCGTGCTCGACGGCGTTGACGACGAGGTTGCGCAGGATGCGTTCCACCCGCCGGGGGTCGGCCTCGGCCATGACGGGGTGCTCGGCGCCGCGCACCACGATGCGGGTGCCCTTGCGTTCGGCGAGCGGCTCGGCGCCCTCGATGACGCGGTGGACCACGTCGCGCAGGTCGACCGGTTCGGCCTCCAGGGCCGCCGCGCCCGCGTCGAACCGGCTGATCTCCAGCAGCTCGGCGAGCAGCGACTCGAAGCGGTCGAGCTGGCCGCGCAGCAGCTCCGCGGAGCGCGCGGTGGCGGGGTCGAACTCGTCCCGGACCTCGTGGATGACGTCGGCGGCCATCCGTACGGTCGTCAGCGGGGTGCGCAGTTCGTGCGAGACGTCGGAGACGAACCGCCGCTGCATCCGGGACAGCTCCTCCAGCTGCTGGATCTTGAGCTGGAGATTCTGCGCCATCTTGTTGAAGGACTCGCCGAGGCGGGCGATGTCGTCCTCGCCGGTGACCTTCATCCGCTCCTGGAGGAGGCCGGCGGCCAGCCGCTCGGAGATCCCGGCGGCCATCCGAACGGGGGTGACGACCTGCCGCACGACCAGCCAGGCAATGGCGCCGAGCAGGATCACGACGAACACCCCGGCGGTGGCCAGCGTCCCGGTGACCAGCTTGAGGGACTCCGCTTCCTGGCTGAACGGGAAGAGGTAGTAGAGCTGGTACTGGTTGCCGTTGATGTCGTTGAGGCGCTTGCCGATGATCAGCGCCGGCACCCCGTCGTTGGAGCCGATGCGTTTGATCTGGGTGTATTCGCGGAACGTCCCGGACTTGCTGTCCAGCTTCCGCCGCAGTTCGAGGGGCACGCTGCGCTCGGGGTCGACGTCCCCGGAGGCGCGCGGTCCGCGGGTGCCGGGGGTGGAGTCGCCGAACGGCTCGTCGGTGTCGGAGCTGAGGGCGACGACCGAGAAGACGCCCTGTCCGCCGCTGGCGAGCTGCTCGACGAGGCTGGTCAGCCAGGTCGCGGAGTCCTGGGTGCCACGGCTGGCGGTGCGGTTGGTGTCGTCGGTGTGGTTGTCGTCGCCGCCGTCGGCCAGTTTCCGGGCGACCTCGAAGCCGCCGACGGCCTGGCTCTGGGCGGCCTGCGCCTTGGCGGTGAGGAGGCCGTTGCGGACCTGCCCGACGACCACGACGCCGAGCAGCAGCACCACGGCCAGCGACATCAGCAGGGTGGTGGCGACGACCCGCAGCTGGATGTTGCGCCGCCACAGTCGCAGCGCGGGCAGCAGCGGCCGCCGCACCCAGCGGCTGAAGAGCCGCAGCAGGGGGTGGACCGGCCCGCTCACCGCGCCGTCGGGCAGCAGCTGCCCGCCGCGCAGCAACCGCGCCGCCAACCGACCTGAAAGGGACATATCGCCTGCCGGGCCGACGGTGCGCCCCCGCTGTCCCTCCGGGGTCGAACCGTCCCGGGTCATCTCAGCTGGGCCCGGCCTTGTAGCCGACGCCGCGCACGGTCACCACGATCTCCGGGCGCTCCGGGTCCCGCTCGACCTTGGAGCGCAGGCGCTGCACATGGACGTTGACCAGCCGGGTGTCCGCGGCATGGCGGTAGCCCCAGACCTGCTCCAGCAGCACCTCGCGGGTGAACACCTGCCACGGCTTGCGCGCCAGCGCCACCAGCAGGTCGAACTCCAGCGGAGTCAGCGCGATCGACTGGCCGTCCCGCTTCACGGAGTGTCCCGCCACGTCGATGACGAGGTCCCCGATGGCCAACTGCTCGGGCGCCGGCTCCTCCGAGCGCCGCAGCCGGGCCCGGATCCGCGCCACCAGCTCCTTGGGCTTGAACGGCTTGACGACGTAGTCGTCCGCCCCCGACTCGAGGCCGACCACCACGTCCACCGTGTCGCTCTTGGCGGTCAGCATGACGATCGGCACACCCGACTCGGCCCGGATCAGCCGGCACACCTCTATGCCGTCCCGACCGGGCAGCATCAGGTCGAGCAGCACAAGATCGGGCTTGGTCTCGCGGAACGCAGCGAGCGCCTTGTCGCCGTCCGACACGAACGACGGTTCAAAGCCCTCGCCGCGCAGCACGATGCCGAGCATCTCTGCCAGTGCGGTGTCGTCGTCGACGACCAGGACGCGTCCCTTCATTCGGCCATCATCCCATTACCTGATCGTGACTTTCTCCATCGTGAGACGGAACACACGTCCGCCAGCCGCTCACGGGTCACCGGCGACACCACTCCGGCCTCCGTAACGATCGCCGTCACCAGCTCGGCAGGCGTGACGTCGAAGGCCGGGTTGTAGGCCAGTGCGCCCAGCGGCGCCACCGGAATCCCGGAACCGCCCTCCGCCCCGGCGCCCTGGAGGTGCGGCAGGGCGAACTCCGTCACTTCATGGCCGGGCCGCTGCTCCACCTCGATGGCGCCTCCTTCCTCCGTCTCCAGATCCACGGTGCTGGTCGGCGCCACCACGATGAACGGGACGCGGTGATGGTGGGCGAGCACCGCCAGCGGATAGCTGCCGATCTTGTTGGCGACCGCGCCGTCCGCGGCGATCCGGTCGGCCCCGATCAGCACCGCGTCCACCTCGCCGGCCGCGAACAGCGAGCCGGCGGCGCCGTCCACCAGCACCGTGTACGCCATCCCGGCCCGCGCCGCCTCGTACGCGGTCAGCCGCGCCCCCTGCAGCAGCGGACGCGTCTCGTCCACCCACAGCCGCCGCAGCTCGCCGGCCCGGTGCGCCGCCAGCGCCACGGCCAGGGCGGTCCCCTCACCGCCGGAGACCAGGGCACCCGTGTTGCAGTGCGTGAGTATCCGGTGCCCGCCGCCCGGCAACAGCTCCCCCAGAAGCTCCAGGCCGTGCTGCGCCATGCCCGCGCTGGCCTCGACGTCCTCCGCGTGGACGGCCCGTGCCTCGGCCAGCGCGGCCGCCGCCGCATCCTGCGGACCGGCGCCACCGGCCACCGCCTCCCGAAACGCCGCGGCCGCGCGCCGGACGCCGTAACCGAGATTGACCGCGGTCGGCCGGGCGGACGCCAGTGCCTGGGCCGCTTCCTCGACGTCGAATCCCCGTGCCGCGGCCAGTGCGACGCCGTATGCGCCCGCGATGCCCAGCAGCGGCGCCCCCCGCACGGCCAGCGTCCGGATCGCCCGCACCAGTGCCGGAACATCCGTGCAGACCAGCTCGACCTCCTCCGCCGGCAGCCGCGTCTGGTCGAGAAGGACCACGACCGGCCCCTCGGGCAACTCCTCCCAGCGCAGCGACGGGACCGCGAGCGACTCGGCGCCCGCCTCCGATACTTCGTGCCGATCAGCCATTCCCTCAGTCTGCCGCCGATCCCCCACCGAACAGAAGGTCCCCTTCCTCGAAGGGCCCGGGTACAGAGCGCCATCGGCCATGACACGATGACTGACACCGCGGATCCCGGACCCCGCCCGCTCCAGCGGACGGGCAGCAAGAAGGAGCGACGATGAACAACTCTCCGGGCTGGGCCTCGCCCGGATCCTCCCCCTCCGACGAGCCGGACCGCGGCACCCCGGAGCAGCCCACCCAGCCGACCGTCCCGGAAGACCGCGCCGGCGCACCCCAGCAGCCGGCCCCGCCGAACTGGTCCAGCAACCAGCCGCCTCCCGGCCAGTGGACGACCCCGTCCGCCATCCCCGGCCAGGGCGGACCCGACGGCCGGAGCGGCCAGGGCGCCGGGGACCACACCCGCGCCTCGTCCGGAACGGCCCCGGGCGGCTGGGCCACCCCGCCGGGCCCCGGAAACCAGGGCGCCTGGGGCGGCGGTCCCGGCTGGAGCGGCGGCTGGGGCGGCATGCCGCCCGTCGCCAAGCCGGGTGTCATCCCGCTGCGGCCGCTCGGCGTCGGCGAGATCCTCGACGGCGCCGTCGCCACCATGCGCGCCCACTGGCGCACCGTGCTCGGCATCTCGCTGATCGTCGCGATCGTGTCGCAGACCACCGCCACGGTCGTCACCGGCGTGTGGTTCCAGGGACCCCACCGCGCCACGGACCTCGACGACGGCGCCGGACCGCCGCTGCGGCAGGCCCTGAGCGAGATGGGCAACTCCCTGTCCGGCTCGGCCATCACCGCGCTCATCGGTCTGCTCGCCACGATCATCGCGACCGGCATGCTGACCATGGTCATCAGCCGGGCGGTCCTGGGCCGCCCGGTGACCGCCAAGGAGGCGTGGAACGACGCCCGCGGCCAACTGCCGCGGCTGCTGGGCCTGCTCATCCTGCTGCCCCTGATCATCACCGCCATCTTCCTGGCCGGCCTGACCCCGGGGATCCTCGTCTCGAGCAGCGGGCCGCTCGACCTCGGTCTCGGCCTGATGCTGCTCGGCCTGTTCGCCGCCGGCGTCGTGGGCGTCTGGCTGTGGGTCCGCTACAGCCTCGCCTCCCCGGCGCTGATGCTGGAGAAGCAGGGCGTCATCGCCTCGATGCGGCGCTCCGCCAAGCTCGTCCGCGGCGCCTGGTGGCGGGTGCTGGGCGTCCAGCTCCTCGCCTACCTGCTGATCTCCATCGTCCAGTTCATCATCCAGATCCCGACCACCGCCATCGCCTTCCTGATAGGCGGGGAAAGCCTCGTGGACTGGGCGAACGGCACCAGCGACGCCACCGGCTGGCCGTTCCTGATCGTGCTGGGCATCGGCGCGATCATCAGCTCGGCGATCACCTTCCCGATCAGTGCCGGGGTCACCGCGCTCCTCTACGTCGACCAGCGCATCCGCCGCGAGGCACTCGACCTCGAACTCGCCCGCGCCGCCGGCCTCCCCGACCACGGCTCCGGCGCCCCCACCACGCCCCCGGCCACCGGCGGCGCCCCGGCCCCCAACACCGCCCCCGACGCAACGGCAACCACCACGGCCGCCACTGACACCCCGTCCGGCCAGCCGGCCGATCCGACAGGCACTCAGCAAACAGCCCCTCAGGCGACGGCCGTTCAGCTGACGAAGCCCCAGGCCGCCGAGTCGGAGACCACAGCCCCGGAGAAGGCCGAGTCGCCCGACGCCCCCGGCGCGTCCCCGGACGGCTCCCCCGGCATCCCCGGACCGCGCCCGACCGACACCGCACCCGGAAGCTGATGCGGTGACCGCAGGGGGGAAGATCGCCGCGCTCGCGCACCTGGCCGCGCGCTCCGACGACGACATACCGGTACGGATCTCTCGCGTCCCCGCCCATGAGGCGGCGGAACGCGAGCTGTCCGACCCCCGATACCACCAGCACGACCCCAACCTCGTCCAGCGCGCCATGAATTGGCTCTCGCACCGCATCGGCGAGCTCTTCGACTCCGCCGCCGGCGCCACTCCAGGCGGCTGGGTCGGGCTCATCGCCGTCGCCGTGTTCGTCCTGCTGCTGGTCATCGCCCTCCGGCTGCGGCTGGGGGCGGTGCGCCGCACCCCGACCACGACGGGCACCCTCTTCACCGACCGGCCCCGGACCGCCGCCGAACACCGCGCGGCCGCCGACCGGCACGCCGCCGAGGGCCACTGGAACGAGGCGATCCAGGACCGCATGCGCGCCATCGTCCTCGCCCTCGAAGAGCGCGCCCTCCTCACGCCCGGCCCCGGCCGCACCGCCGACGAGGCCGCCACCGAAGCCGGCCTGGTCCTCCCCGCATACGCCGCGCAACTCCACATCGCGGCCCGCACCTTCGACGACATCGCATACGGCGGCCGCCCCGGCACGGAACGGGCACACGCCCTCCTGGCCGAACTCGACACCGAGCTCCAGCACGCCAAGCCCCACCTGGCCACCGCACCGACCAGGAGCCGCGGATGACCACGGCCACCACCCCGACCGCCACCACCGCCCCCGGCGCCACCGCGCGCCGCGTGTGGACCCGCTCCCGGGGCGTCCTGCTGGCACTGCTGCTGCTCGTCATCGGCGGACTGGCCCTCGCCGCCCTGCAGTCCGGTGAACGGCACGGCCGGCTCGACCCCCGCTCCGCGGACCGGACCGGAAGCCGGGCACTCGCCCAGCTCCTCACCGCCCACGGCGTCACCACCCGCGTCGTGACCACCGCCGACGAAGCCGCCGCCGCGGCCGGACCGCACACCACACTCCTCGTCACGGCCCCCGACATGCTGACCAACAGTCAGCTGACCGAACTCCGGACCACAACATCCCGCGCCCCCGGCCGCACCGTCCTGCTCGCTCCGAGAAGCGGCTCCCTCCAGGTCCTCGCCCCCGGCGTCCAGGCCGAACCCGAGATCAGCAACGCACCGCGTCAACCCGGCTGTCCGCTGCCCGCCGCCCGCACCGCGGGCGACGCACTCCTCGGCGGCATCCGCTACACCACATCCGCCACCGGCGCCGACCGCTGCTACCAAGCCGGCGGCCGCCCCACGCTGCTGCGCCTCCCGGCCGACGCCCCCCAGGGGCGCGACACCGTCCTCCTCGGCTCCGCCGACTTCCTCTACAACCACCACCTCGCCGAGCGCGGCAACGCCTCGCTGGCCCTCCAACTCCTCGGTGCGCACAAGCATCTGGTCTGGTACCTCCCCTCCGTCAGCGATCCGTCCTCGACGACACCGGACACCCAGCCCGGCCTCCTCGACCTCATCCCCTCCGGCTGGCGCTGGGCCCTGCTCCAACTCACCCTCGCCGCCGTCTGCGCGGCCCTGTGGCGTGCCCGCCGGCTCGGCCCCCTGGTGCCCGAGCGGCTCCCGGTCACCGTCCCGGCCGCCGAAACCACCGAGGGCCACGCCCGCCTCTACGAACAGGCCCACGCCCGCGACCGGGCCTCGGCCGTGCTCCGCTCCGCGACCCGCACCCGGCTCGCCCCCCTCATCGGCGTGCCCTCCGCACACGCCCATACCCCCGACATCCTGCTCCCGGCCATCCACACCCATCTCGGCGCCGGCTCCCCGGCAGCGCCCGATTTCGACGCCCTCCTCTTCGGCCCCGCCCCGGCGGACGACAAGGCGCTCGTGCACCTGGCCGACCGACTCGACGCACTTGAAAACTCGATCGTTTCCCAAGAGAGGCACGCACCCCGTGACCACCCCGACCGCTGACAGCGCCCGAGCCTCACTCGAGGAACTGCGCACCGAGATAGCCAAGGCAGTGGTAGGCCAGGACCCCGCCGTCACCGGCCTGGTCGTCGCACTGCTCTGCCGTGGTCATGTGCTCCTCGAAGGCGTCCCAGGCGTCGCCAAGACCCTCCTTGTGCGCGCCCTCTCGACGGCCCTCGAACTCGACACCAAGCGCGTCCAGTTCACCCCCGATCTGATGCCCAGTGACGTCACCGGCTCGCTGGTCTACGACACCCGGAGCGCCGAGTTCTCCTTCCAGCCCGGCCCCGTCTTCACCAACCTCCTCCTCGCCGACGAAATCAACCGCACGCCCCCGAAGACCCAGGCGTCCCTGCTCGAAGCGATGGAAGAACGTCAGGTCACGGTCGACGGCACGCCCCGCCCGCTCCCTGAACCGTTCCTCGTCGCCGCCACGCAGAACCCCATGGAGTACGAGGGCACTTACCCTCTCCCCGAGGCCCAGCTCGACCGCTTCCTGCTCAAGCTGACGGTGTCCCTGCCCGCCCGCCAGGACGAGATCGATATCCTCACCCGTCACGCGGCCGGCTTCAGCCCGCGCGACCTCAACGCCGCGGGACTGCGGCCCGTCGCCTCCGCCGCCGACCTCGAAGCCGCCCGCGACGCGGTCGCCAAGACCGCCGTCTCGCCCGAAGTCACCGGCTACATCGTCGATATCTGCCGTGCCACTCGCGAATCCCCCTCGCTGTCTCTCGGCGTCTCCCCCCGAGGAGCCACCGCCCTGCTTGCCACCTCACGCGCCTGGGCCTGGCTGACCGGCCGCGACTACGTCACGCCCGACGACGTCAAAGCCCTGGCCCTCCCCACACTCCGGCACCGCGTACATCTCCGACCTGAGGCCGAGATGGAAGGAGTCACCGCGGACTCCGTCATCAACGCCGTGCTCGCTCATCTCCCCGTACCCCGCTGAGGCAACACCGTGGCCCTCACCGGACGCACTGCTCTCCTCTCCGCACTCGGAGCCCTGCTCGTGGGCTTCGTGCTCCCCAGCTGGCTCGGGATCCTCATCGTCCAACTCACCTTGCTGATAGCAATTTTGTGCGACCTGGCGCTCGCCGCGCCAGTGCGAAAGCTCCATTTCACCCGAACCGGTGACACAAGCGTTCGACTAACAGGCGAAGCCCACATCCACCTCACAGTCACCAACCCGAGCCGCCGCCCCCTGCGCGCCCAACTCCGCGACGCCTGGCCCCCGAGCTCGTTCCGCCCCGGCGACGACATCCCCGCGTCCCGGCACGCCCTCCGCATCCCCGGCGGTGAACGCCGCCGCCTGACGACCACGCTCCACCCCACCCGCCGCGGCGACCACCAGGCCGTCCGCGTCACGGTCCGCTCCTACGGCCCCCTCGGCCTGGCCGCCCGTCAAGGAAGCCACCACGTCCCCTGGACCCTGCGCGTCCTGCCGCCCTTCACCAGCCGCAAGCACCTCCCCGCCAAGCTCGCCCGCCTCCGCGAACTCGACGGCCGCACCAGCATCCTGACCCGCGGTGAGGGCACCGAATTCGACAGCCTCCGCGACTACACCCCCGGCGACGACACCCGCTCCATCGACTGGCGCGCCACCGCCCGCCGGAACACCGTCGCCGTCCGCACCTGGCGCCCCGAACGCGACCGCCGCATCCTCCTCGTTCTGGAAACCGGCCGCACCTCCGCCGGCCGCGTCGGCGACACCCCCCGCCTCGACGCCTCCATGGACGCCGCGCTGCTCCTCGCAGCACTCGCCGCCCGCGCCGGCGACCACGTGGACCTCCTCGCCTACGACCGCCGGGTACGCGCCTCCGTACAGGGCCACACCGCTCGCGACCTCCTCCCGGCCCTCACCAACGCCCTCGCGCCCCTCGAACCCGAACTCATCGAGGCAGATGCCCGCGGTCTCACGGCCACCATCCACCGCCACACCACACGCCGTTCCCTCATCGTGCTCTTCACCGGCCTCGACACGGCCCCCATGGAGGAGGCCCTGCTGCCCGTCCTCCCCACCCTCAGCCAACGCAACGAACTCATCGTCGCGGCCGTCGCCGATCCCCGCATCGAAGAACTCGCCACCGGCCGCCACACCCCGCAGGCCGTCTACGCAGCCGCCGCCGCGGAACAGACCCGCGCCGCCCGCCACCGCACCGCCGACCGCCTCCGCCGCCACGGCATCACCGTCATCGACTCCACCCCCGACCACCTGGCCCCCGACCTCGCCGACGCCTACCTCTCCCTGAAGTCCGCCGGCCGCCTGTAACCACCCCACCCAGCCGCAGGAATGCGAACCCCAACCCCTGAAAGCCGGCGTCACCAAGACGCCGGCTTTTCTACGCACTCCACGCGCTCCCTCCCCCCCCCGCTCAGCAAGGTCAGACACCCTGAGCAATGAAGGCCACCCGCCCGAGGAAGCAACAACAGAGCGCCGCTTCCTCCCGTCACCTCCCAAGAGATGAAGGCAGAGGCGTACATACCCACTGGCCCACACCCACAGCTCGCTTCACCAGCCGCCCACAGATACCAGCAGTTGCCTTCCTTGAGGGAAGGGACAGGCAACCAACCCCAACGCCCACAATGAAAAAGGGCCCCGCCCCCAAGCCAAAGCCTCCGGCCTTGCCTCTGGGAACGAAGCCCTTAAAAACAGATAGACCCCGCACCATAAGGTGCGGGGTCTATCCCACAATTAGTTCGGCGGCGTCCTACTCTCCCACAGGGTCCCCCCTGCAGTACCATCGGCGCTGAAAGGCTTAGCTTCCGGGTTCGGAATGTAACCGGGCGTTTCCCTAACGCTATAACCACCGAAAC
>NZ_KB891926.1 GCF_000373585.1 Streptomyces sp. MspMP-M5 | reverse complement strand
CACCGCCGCACACATCCGGCTGACCCGCACCGGCGACAACACCGCCACCGCCCTCCTGACCGACCGGGCCGGACAACCCCTGCTCACCATCGACCGCCTCACGTACCACGAAGTCCCTCACGAGCAACTGGCCGGGGGGTGGGAAGCCGCGCCGGAGGCGCTCTTCCAGCTCGGCTGGACGCCGGTGGCCGCGCCGCGGCCGGTCGAGGCGGCGGCGTGGGGCGTGCTGGGCGCAGCAGACGTACCGGGTCTGTCGGGAGCGGCGGAGCACTTCGCGGATGTGCCGGCGGTGGCCGGTGCCGTGGAGTGCGGCGCTCGGTTGGCCGCTGTGGTTGTTCCGTTCGTCGAGGCGGATGAGGCCGTTGATGTTGATGTGGAGGACATGGCGGCCGCTGCCCACCGCACCACCCTGCGTGCGCTTGCTCTGGTCCAGGCATGGCTGGCCGACGAACGTCTCATCGACACCCCGTTGGTCGTCCTCACCCAAGGAGCGGTGAGCACTGCCGACGGCGCCGAGGACCTCGACCCGGGTCGAGCCGCGCTGTGGGGTCTGCTGCGCTCGGCGCAGTCGGAGAACCCCGGCCGGCTCATCCTCGTCGATCTCGACTCCGCCACGCCGCACCCGCTGGAGGCTCTCCACGCCCTGCTGATCTGTGACGAGCCCCAGGCAGCCATCCGCGAGGGTCGTCTCTTCCTGCCTCGCCTGGAGCGGGTACCCACGCCCCGGGCCGCTCGCCGTCCCGGTGTCTGGAACCCGGAGGGGACGACTTTGATCACCGGTGGGACCGGGATGCTCGGTGCCCTCTTCGCGCGCCATCTGATAGCCGAGCACGGCATCAAACGGCTGCTGCTCACCAGCCGCCGCGGTCTCAAGGCCGCAGGTGCCGACCAGCTCGTCGCGGAGCTTTCGGGTTTGGGGGCCGAGGTCACCGTTGTCGCGGCCGATGCCGCCGACCGCGCCGCGCTCCGGGCCGCTTTGGACGTCATTCCGGACGAGCACCCGCTCACCGGTGTCGTCCACACCGCCGGTGTCGTGGACGACGGGCTGTTCAGCGCCCTGACTGCCGAGCGTCTCGAAGCCGTGTTGCGCCCGAAGGTCGATGGGGCCTGGAACCTCCATGACCTCACCCGTGACCAGCAGCACCTGACCGCGTTCGTCCTCTTCTCCTCCATCGCCGGCACCATCGGTGGGCCCGGCCAGTCCAACTACGCGGCCGCCAATGTGTTCATGGACGCCCTGGCCCAGCACCGCCGGGCCAACGGGCTGCCCGCCACCTCCGTCGCCTGGGGGCTGTGGGAACAGGTCTCGGGCATGACCGGGCAACTGGACGAGACCGATCTCAAGCGCATGGCCCGCGCCGGGTTCGAACCGGTTCGGACCCAGGACGGCCCCGCCATGCTCGACAGTGCGCTTCGGCTGGACCGGGCGGCCGTGGTGGCCAACCCGCTGGACATCGCGGCCATGCGACGTCAGCCGGGCAAGCCGCCCGTCGTGCTGGGTGCGCTGGTGCGTACCCCGTTCCGCGGCAGGGCTCGCAACTCCGACAGCGGTGGGGGAACGCTCGCCCAGCAGCTGGCCTCGCTGGCCCCGGAAGAGCGGCTTCAGTTCCTGGTCCACCGGCTGCTCGCGGAGGTCGCCGAGGTACTCGGCCACACCGACGCCCAGAACATCGACGCCGAGCGGCCCTTCACCGCTCTCGGGTTCGACTCCCTCACCTCGGTCGAGCTGCGCAACCGCATCAACGAGTTCGCCGCAACCAAGCTGCCGGCCACGGTGGTCTTCGACCACCCCACCCCGGCCGCGCTGGCCCGGTTCCTGCTGGAGCAGATGGTGGCCGGTACGCAGACCTCACCTACCGGTGCGCAGACGGATGGTGCCGCGGTGCCGCCGGTGGACTTCGCGGCGGAAATCCATCTCGACGCCGACATCCGGCCCGCGTCCGAGGTCCGGCGCACCGTCGACGACCCGCAGGAGATCCTGCTCACCGGTGCGACCGGCTTCCTCGGGGCGTTCATGCTGCGTGATCTGATGCGCACGACGCGGGGGCGCGTCCACTGCCTGGTACGGGCCGAGGACGGGGCCCGGGCCTGGGAGCGGCTGCGTGCCAATCTGGAGTGGTACCGGGTCTGGGACGAGGTGGATCCCGAGCGGATCACGGTGCACCCCGGCGATCTGACGCTTCCTCAACTCGGTTTGGGGGATGAGGTTTTCGATGAATTGGCGCGTGGTGTCGATGTCGTCTACCACTGTGGGGCCGCCGTGCACTGGTTGCGTCCCTACGCGGATCTCAAGGCCGCCAACGTCCTGGGGACACACGAGATCCTGCGGCTGGCCGCCCGGCACCGCACCGTCCCGGTGCACCACGTGTCCACCGCCGGGGTCTTCGCCGGCGGTGGAGACGGTCGCGCACCGCTGCGCACCGACGACCCGACGGGCCCCGGCGAGGTGCTGCCCAGTGGGTATGTGCAGAGCAAGTGGGTGGCGGAGCAGGTCATCGAGGTGGCCAGGCAGCGGGGCCTGCCGGTGTCCGTCTACCGGGTCCATGTGATCTCCGGCGACCAGCTCAACGGGGCCTGCCAGACACGGGACTTCGTCTGGCTGAGTCTTAAGGGCATGGTGCAGGCGGGCGCCGTTCCGAGGTGTGGCGGGCGGTTCCACCTGCTTCCGGTCGACTACACCAGCGCGGCCATCATCGGCCTTTCCCGGCAGGAGGAGAGTGCGGGGCGGACGTTCCATCTGTTCAACCAGAATGCGCTGAGCCTGGGCACCTGTGTGGAATATCTCCGCTCGCTCGGCTACCCCCTCGACGAGATGGAGTTGGGAGAGTGGAGCGCATGCATACGCGGTGACCACGACAATGCGATGACTCCGCTGCTCGACGCCTTCGAGTACATGGTCACGGAAACTGATTCCTTCTACCCTCCCATCGACACCAGCGAGACCGATGCCGCCTTGCTGGACAGCGGTATCCAGTGTCCGCCGGTGGGCGAAGAGCTCTTTGCGAAATACGTAGAGTTCTTTGTGGCGGCCAAGCACTTTCCACCTGCGGGACGGCGTGTGGGACGCTGAACACCTCGGCGAAGGGGGATCTTTACCGCAGGCTGTGTCCCGGTCTAGTCTCTCGTCATCTTCTTTCAGGATCCCAGCACCGCGTGGGCCGGTGAATTCGGCGGCAGTTCTCAGCGGTTTCGCTGCCCTGAGAACGCCGACCGGACCGGAACGGGAGCATATGCCGTGCGATTCAACCTTCTGGGCCCGTTCGAGATCACCACCGATGACGGCAGGACGCACGCGCCCAAGGCGCCGAAGATCTCTCAGCTGCTGGCGCTGCTGGCGCTGCGGCCCCGCGAGGCGGTGGCGGCGGACGTCCTGGCTCGGGAGCTGTGGGGCCAGAGTCCGCCGGGCGGTGCGCTGCGGACGCTGCAGACGCACGTCTATCACGCGCGCAAGATGCTGGCCGGGGAGCGGGTCGCCGCGCCGGGCCGGGATCTGCTGCTCACCGAGGCGCCCGGCTACCGGATCCAGGTGGACGACACCGAAGTGGATGCCTTGACGATGGAAGTGCTGGTGCAGCGGGCGCAGCGTGAGTTCACCGCCGGGGCGTGGGAGCGGGCGGCCGATCTGGCGGAGCGGGCACTGGAGTTGTGGCGCGGCCCGGCGCTGAGCAACGTCCCGGTCGGCGGTGTGTTGTTGGGCCGGGTCGGGTGGTTGGAGGAACTGCGGCTGCGTGCGCTGGAGCTGCGGATCGATGTCGCCGGTGAGCTCGGCCGGTATCAGGAGTACCTGCCGGAGCTGCGGACGCTGGTGGCCGACTATCCGCTTCACGAGTGGTTCCATGGCCGGCTGATCGCGGCGCTGTATTACTCGGGGCGTCGTGCCGAGGCGCTGGCGGCGTATCGGAATCTCCATGCCATCCTCCAGCGTGAGTTGGGCGTTGAGCCCCCGGCCCATCTCCAACGGCTGCGGGCTGCCATCGTGGACCCGGCCGGCAGCGGTTCGGCTGGGCTGTGGGACCGGTCCGGCGGTGCCGGCGCCCGTGCGGGGAGGTGCGGGCTGACGTCGGCGGAGACCGGCACCGGCGGGTGACGCCCGCGGCGGGACGGCGCACGGTGAGCTTGTTCCACGTGGTCCCGCGAGGGGTGTGCTGTTCGTTGACGAGCCGCTGAGCGGGGATTCGGCTGTGGTTCGCGCTGAGCGTCGTCTTCCTCATGTCACCTCATCGGTGGCCGAGTTGACGGGGCTCAGTGAGGTGGCCGGCACCGGATCGCGGTGCCGGCCGGGCCGGTCGGCGAGCGTTGTGTGTGCTAGTGGGCGGCCAGGCCGTCCAGCTGCGGAAGGATGTGGTCCAGGCGCTCCCGTTTGGCCTGCAGATAGCGGAGGTTCTCCTTGTGCGGGGTGGCCAGCAGTGGGACGCGTTCGGTGATTTTGATGCCGCTTTCCTCCAGCGCTTCCTGCTTTCGCGGGTTGTTCGACATCAGGCGGACGGAGCGCACTTTGAGGTCGTGGAGAACGTCGGCGGCCAAGCTGAAATCGCGGGCATCCACCGGGAGTCCGAGTGCCAGATTCGCCTCGACGGTATCGAGGCCCTCGGACTGCAGTTTCATCGCCTTGAGCTTGGCCAGCAGGCCGATGCCACGTCCCTCGTGGCCCCGGAGGTAGAGAAGGATTCCGCGCCCTTCGGTGACGATGGCCCGGAGTGCGGCGGAAAGCTGATCGCCGCATTCACAGTGCCGGGAGGTGAAGGTGTCTCCGGTCAGGCATTCCGAATGGACGCGGGTCAGCATCGCATGCTCTTCGATCTCGCCGTGGACCAGGGCTATTTGCTCCTGTCCGGTGCTGCGGTCCAGATAGCCAACGGCGACGAATTCACCGTATTCGGTGGGCAGTCGGACATCCACCACCCGCTCGATCCTGGATATCCGGGAGACACCGTCTGATGCGAGAGCTTGGTCTGCCATGCGCCCGATCGTACCCGCGCGGTTGATCATTCGCCCGATCCGCCCAGGCGGAGCCCTTGCAGGGCGAGTTGGGGACGGCTGGATTGCCACAGCCATATGGTGTCGCGCCCGAACGACCACACCAGCAGAGCCAGGGCCAGACCGACCACGGCGGTGGCAAGCGGAGGGGGCAGGAGTGTGGAAGCGGCGAGGACGAGGGCGATCCCCTGGAGGGCGGCCACGGTCTTACGGGCGAAACTCGGCGGCAGCGGCGCCCGCATCCACGGCAGAGCCAGTGCCAGGGCGGCGAAGGCGTACCGCATCGCGCCGACGGCCAGCGCCCACACACCGTGGAGGGTGGAGACGAAGACACTGAGCACGAGGATGAGCAGCGCATCGGTCTCCATGTCGAAACGCGCTCCCACGGCCGAGGCCGTCCCGGTGCGCCGGGCGACCTTGCCGTCGACCGCGTCGAGGGCCAGGGCGGGTACCGACAGCGTCACAAGAGCCAGGGGCGCCGTGTGCGGACCGGAGTCGGCCACCAGCGCCAGTACGCCGCCGGTGAGCGTGGCCCGCGCCATGGTCACGCGGTCGGCCGGCCCCAAGGACCGTGCCCCGGACCTGCGCAGGGCGCGTAGGAGGACCGCCCAGACGGCGACGGCCGCGGCCGTCGCGGCCAGCCATCCCACCGCGCCCAGGCCGACGGTGGCCCCCAGAGCCGCCAGGAGGGCGAGCTGGGCGGCCGTTCCGGTGAGCGCCTGCCGGATCAACGCGTTGGGGCGGCGGCCGTCCTGCGTGATCAACATGCCTCCTGTCGCAGTGTGGCGGAGTTCGAAGGAGCTGCTTACGGTACTTGCCGCCGTGGCGATGCCAAGCGTCATGAGTTGTCGGCCCGTTATTGTTCTGGAGGATGCCGATGGAGCGCGCGGTGTGCGCCGACTGGCTCCCGTTCCCCCGGTCTCGGCGAGATCCGCCCGGGGTCCGTGCCCGCGCCCGACGACCGACTGGTGCTGCGCAGCAGCCAGGTGGGGGCGGTTGCGGCCGGGCGGCGGGCTCGCTGCGGGTTCAAGGATCGGATGTCACTGGCCCTGCGCCTGCCGGCCGATCCTTGCGTTCGACGCCCTGTTCACCGGTGAGTCGGACGTCGAGGAGCTTGCCCGTGTCGTGCCCCGCATCGCCGACGGCGAGTTCTCAGCTGTGTGTCATCGCCTCACGTACGGCCGCGCCGGTGACGAACACAGACTGCGGCCCCTGGCTCGGGAGAGTGGCCTTGTTCAGCATGACCGTCCGCGATCACATGAGGGTCGCGCACAGCTTCCGCGGCGAGGTCTTCAAACCCGCGCAGCGGCTGCACGGCGCGACGTGTGTGGTGGACGTGACCTTCCGCCGCGCCGAACTGGACGCCGACAACGTCGTCGTCGACCTCGGGCGGGCCGGCGTCGAGCGGGGCTTGGTGCTCGGCGAGCCCAACTACCGCCATCTCGATGACGCCCCCGCCTTCGCCGAGGTCGACACCACCACGGAGTTCCTGGCCGAGACCGTCGCCGACCGGGTCGCCGGCCGGGTACGGGCCGGTGCCCTGGGTGAGAGCGCGCTCGGCCTGGACTCGATAGCCGTGACGCGGCACGAGTCGCCTATCGCCTGGGCGTCCTACGAGCGGCCGCTGTGAGCCGGGAGGTGGACCACGCGGCGGCACCGGCCCGCACCGTGCACATGGTCCTGCCCTTCGGTGTGGACGACCCGGCTGCTCCCAGCGGCGGCAACGTCTACGACCGCCGCGTCTGCCGGGAGCTGCCCTCGGCGGGCTGGTCGGTGTGCGAGGTGCCGGTGCGGGGCCGCTGGCCGAGGGCCGACACGGCGGCGTGCGCCGAACTGGCGGGGGCGCTTGCGAAGTTGCCCGACGGTGCCGTCGTGCTGATGGACGGCCTGGTGGCCTGTGGCGTGCCCGAGATCGTCGCGCCGCAGGTCCGGCGGCTGCGCCTGGCGGTGCTGGTGCACCTGCCCCTGGCCGACGAGACGGGGCTGGCGCCCGGCGTGGCCGCGGAGCTGGAGCGGCGGGAGGGGGAGACACTGCGCGCCGTGAGCGCGGTCGTCACGACCAGCCCGTGGGCCGCCCGGCAGTTGACGTCCCGTCACCGGCTGGATCCGAACCGGGTGCACTGTGCCGCGCCGGGCACCGATCCCGCGCCCCCTGCCCGCGGCGGCCACGGCAGTGCGCAACTGCTGTGCGTGGCCGCGCTGATCCCCCGCAAGGGTCAGGATCTGCTGGTCGAGGCGCTGGCCGCGGTCGCCGGACTCCCGTGGCGCTGCGAGTTGGTGGGGGCGACGGACCGGGACCCGGTGTACGCGGGGCGGTTGCGTGCACGCATCGGGGAGTTGGGACTGAGCGACCGGGTGCGGATGGGGGGAGTGCGCACCGGCGAGCGGCTCGCGGGCAGCTATGCCGCCGCGGACCTGTTGGTGCTGCCGTCTCGTGCGGAGACGTACGCGATGGTGGTGACCGAGGCGCTGGCCCGCGCGGTACCGGTGGTGGCCACGGCGGTGGACGCGGTGCCCGACACGCTGGGGCGGGCCTGCGACGGGAGCGTGCCGGGCCTGCTGGTGCCGCCACAGGATCCACGCGCGCTCGCCGCGGCGCTGCGCCGGTGGCTCACCGATCCGGTGTTGCGCCGTCAGCTGGCGGCCTCGGCGCTGCGGCGACGATGCGCGCTGGAGGGCTGGCAGGGAACGTCCCGCCGGCTGGCCGAGGTGCTCAGCCGCCTCGGCCGCGAGCCCCGGAGGGTTTGATGAGCACTGTCGATTCGCACCTGGCCGGCGTCCCCGGCTCCCCCCGTTTCGCCGCCCGGTGGCTGGACTTGCGCGAACCGGCCGACGCCGCGGCCCGCGCCGCTGAGCTGCTCGGCCCGCTGCGCGGGTATCTGGAGCATGTGCGCCGGCCGGGCGAGGTGCCTGCCTTTTGCGATCTGGGCTGCGGCACCGGGTCGATGGGGCGTTGGCTGGCGGCACGGCTCGGCGGCCCGCAGCGCTGGATCATGTGTGATCGCGACCCGGCTCTGCTGGCCCGTGTCGGTGCGCGGATGCCACGGCGCAGTGCGGACGGCGGCCGCATCGAGGTGACCACCGAAGGGCGGGACATCACCCGGTTGAGCTCGGGTGACCTGGCGGGTATGTCGCTGGTGTGCGGGTCGGCTCTGCTGGATCTGCTCACCGAGGACGAGGTGCACCGGCTCGTCTCGGCGTGTGCGGAGGCTGCCTGCCCGGTGTTGTGGGCGCTGTCCGTCGTGGGCGAGGTCGTCCTGGAGCCGGCTGAGTCGTTGGACGCCGAATTCGCCGCCGCCTTCAACGCCCATCAGCGCCGCAGCGAGGGTGGGCGGCGGCTGCTCGGACCGGACGCCGTCGACGTGGCGGCGGCAGCCTTCGAGGGGCACGGTGCGCGGGTGCTCACCCGTTCGAGCCCGTGGCGGTTGGGGGCAGGCCAGGCAGGTCTTGCCGAGCAGTGGCTGCTGGGCTGGGTCGCGGCGGCCTGCGCGCAGCGCCCGGCCCTGGCCCGGTTCAGCGAGCGCTATGTCGGCCGACGGCTTGTGCAGTGCCGGTCCGGTGCGCTGCGGGTCACCGTCGGGCACCGTGATCTGCTCGCGCTCCCGTGTTCCTCGCACAGCGTGCCGTTGTGATCCGCAGACTGTGGGGGCGGCTGCGAGTGCCGGCGGTGCTCGGTCTCCTGGTGGCCGTGGTGTACGAAGTGGGCAGCGCGCAGTTCCTGAAGGTGCTGGGCCACATCGATGTCCTGGTCGTCGTGGTCACGTTCGCGGTGGGTGTGCCGAGCACGGTGTGTGCTGCCTGGCGGTGGTGTCTGGTGGCCCGCCGGCTGGGGCTCGGACTGTCGCTGGGGGCGGCGGTGGCGGACTACTACCGGTCGATGTTCCTCAACGCCGTGCTGCCCGGAGGCGTGTTCGGCGATGTGTATCGCGGGGTGCGGCACGGCAAGGAGTCCGGGGCGCTGGGCCGGGGTGTGCGGGCCGTGGTCCTGGAACGCTGCGCGGGCCAGGTGGTGCTGGTGACGGTCGCGGTGCCGGCGCTGGCGGCCGGACCGTCTGTGTCGGCGGTCGTCGGCGCAGCAGGGGTGCCGCTGGTGGTGGCCGCGGCCGTGCTGGGTGTGTCGGCCGGGGCTGTGGCGCTGGGGCTGTGGCGGGGGTGGGGTGCGGCGCGGTGGCGACGGGCGCTGGCCGTGGTGCTGGCGGAGGTGCGTGTGGGGTTGTTCGGCCGCGACGTCCTGCCGGGTGTGCTGGTGCTGTCCGCGCTGACGCTGACGGGTCATCTGGGGCTGTTCGTGTTGGCCGCGCGGGTGGCGGGCATCACGGCGCCCGTGGCGACGCTGGTGCCGCTGCTGCTGTGCGCGCTGATGGCGATGGCGCTGCCGGTGGGTGTGGGCGGATGGGGGCCGCGGGAGGGCGCGTGCGTGCTGGTGTTCGGCGCTGCCGGGTTGGGGGCCCAGCAGGGCCTGGCCGCCTCCGTGGTGTATGGGGTGCTCGTGCTGGTCTCAAGCCTGCCTGGCGCCGGGGTGCTGGTTGTCCGTTTCCTGGTCGGGCGTCGTACGGGCTCGCAGATCCAGTGCGAAGAGGGTGTCCTGGCCGAGTGCGAAGGTGCGGACCGGGGGGCGTAGTGCCCCGTCCATACGGTCGGGTCCGCAAAAGCGCAGACCGGGCACGCCGTCTCCGAGCAGGACGGGGGCGATCGTGAGGTAGAGCCGGTCCAGGGCGTGGGCGTGCAGGAAGCGGGAGACGGTCCTGCCGCCGCCCTCGACCAGGATCCGGCCCAACCCGCGTGCGGCGAGCGCGGCCAGCACCGTGTGGGGTGCGAATCCTTCCTCGCCGCAGGGCACCCGCAGGACGTCCGGCCTCGTGCCGCTGGTCTTCGGGTCCTGCGGGCTGTCCTGGTCGATCACGTGCAGTGTCCGGCCACGGCCGTCGGTGAACAGTTGTGCGTTTGGCGCCCGGTGCAGTGCGCGGCCCTGTGGGTCGAGGACGACCCGTACCGGGTTGGGGCCGGGGCAGGCGCGCACGGTCAGCTGCGGGTCATCGGCCACGGCGGTATTGGCGCCCACGATGACGGCGTCGGCCAGGGCGCGCAGTCGGTGCAGGTGCAGGCGGTCCTGCCGGCCGGTGACGTAGTCGGAATGGCCGGTGCGGGTGGCGATGAATCCGTCCATGCTCTGCCCGAGCTGGGCGAACACCAGGGCCGGGCCGGCCAGGCACAGTGGGGCGTAGACGTCGGCGAGGTGGTGCGCTTGGGGTGTGGCGGGCTGCCGCCACCGTCGGCTGCCGTCCGGCCGCCGGTACAGCCCCGCGGCCTCGGCCTGCGGTTCGGTGCGGACGGACAGCAGCCTGTGCCATGCCTCTTCGGCTTGCAGCGGTGGCCGGTTCATCGGGCACCGGGCGTGCTCGGGTGGCCGGCGAAGGGCTCGGTCGGCCCGGCGAGCAGCCGCTGTCGCTTCTGCGCCGAGGCCGGCGCGGGGCGGCCGATGGTGCCGGAGGCGGTGTGGGTGTCGGTGCCCGGGGTGGGCGGGTGCCTGCGGTCTTGGTGGAGGTGCTCCACGAGGGGGTCGGTGAGGGCACGCGCGAGGGGGGTGTCGGTGGCCAACGGCGGGTGGGGGCGGTGTTGTTCGTGGTTGCCGGCGGGCGGGCGGGTCACGGCGACGGCGGGTTCGCCCACCGTGGCTGTGGTGTCCGAGGGCAGTGGGCAGGGGGAGTTGGTCACGAGGGCAGAGGGTACCGATGTGCGGTGACGGCGCTCCCGCGGTGGGAGCGCCGTCTGCGTGCGCCGTTGGTGTCGGCTCACTCCGCGATGGCTGTCCGGGCCGTCCACTCAAGGGCCGGGAGCTGCTCGCCGTCCACGGTGTGGAAGGCCCCTTGATGCACGAAGTGCTCATAGCCGTTGCGGAAGCGCTTCTTGAACGTCTCGGTGAGTGAGGGGGTGTACTGCACTCGTTGGTCGTCGGGGAAATAGGAAGGGCCGCCAACCAGTACAACCTTGATTTCCGCCATGGTGGTTTCCTCCGTGTGCCGGCTCATTTCTCTGACGCGGCCGATTCGGGGAACGCGGTGTTGCCGGCTGGTTCACCGGCGTGCGTTCAACTGCCCGAAGTGGATGGTTGAACAGTTCGGCCCGGACCTGGCCGACTGGTGCGACAGGCTACCGGGCCTGGCGCGGTGCGGCGGCTGTCGTTTTCTGGTTGCGTCTTTCTCGAACAGCCGTGCATGCTCGTCATGGGCGAGCAGAACCGCCGGCGCACCAAGCTTCCGCATATCGCGCCCGCACCGGTCGGCGCCCCTTTCCCAGCGCATTTGAGACCTCACGCACGAGTGGTCCACGCCACCGCCCGGCGTCCCGTGCGGCAGCCGAGGAATTAGCCGAGGAAGAGGTAATGCACGCAGACCATGTGACTCAGGATCCGGCCCGGCTTCTGGCTGTCGTCGGTATGGCGGGGCGTTTCCCGGGAGCTGACGACATCGGCGTCTTCTGGCAGCGGCTGCTGGAGGGGCACGATGCCATTGGGCCGGTGCCCACCGAACGCTGGGACAGTGGGGCCCAGTTGGACCCCCACAAGCGCATCCAGTCCGTGGGCGGCTTCCTCTCGGGCATCGACCAATTCGATGCCGCCTTCTTCGGGATCTCCCCCCGCGAGGCCGAGGCGCTGGACCCTCAGCAGCGGCTGATGCTGGAGACGACGTGGCAGGCGCTGGAGGACGCCGGGACGCCGGCCGGCTCGCTGGCGGGTTCGCGGACCGGTGTCTACGTCGGAGCGCAGTGGCACGACTACGAGATCCTGCGCAGGGACCGTGGGGCCGGGGCCACCCAGCACAGCGCGGTAGGTGCCGCCCTCGACGTCATCGCCGCGCGGGTCTCCTACTTCCTTGGCCTTACCGGCCCGAGCATGGCCGTCGAAACCGCCTGCTCGTCCTCCCTGGTGGCGCTGCACCTGGCCGGACAGGCCCTGCGGCAGGGGGAGATCGACGCGGCCGTCGTGGGCGGGGTCAACGTGATGCTGACCCCCGACGTCATGATCGGCCTGACGCACTTCGGCGGGCTGTCCCCCGACGGCCGCTGCCAGACCTTCTCCGCCGCCGCGAACGGATTCGTCCGCGGCGAGGGCGTGGTGGCTCTGTATGTGAAGACCCTCGCCCGCGCGGTGGAGGACGGTGACCGCATCCACGGCGTCATCGCGGGGACGGCGGTCAACAACGACGGCGGCGGGGAGAGTTTGGTCACCCCGAACCCGGCCGGCCAGGAAGACCTGCTGCGCAGTGTGTACGGCCGGCTGGGCATCCCCGTCGACGAGGTCGCCTACCTGGAGGCCCACGGCACCGGCACCAAGCGCGGCGACCCCATCGAGGCCGGGGTCATCGGCCATGTCCTGGGGCAGCCGCGCAGTGGCTCCAGGGGGCCGCTGCCCATCGGGTCGGTCAAGACCAACATCGGGCACCTGGAAGCCTGTGCGGGTATGGCGGGCCTGGTCAAGGCGATGCTCGTGCTCAAGCACCGCACGGTGCCGCCGAGTCTGCACTCCGAGGTCCTCAACCCCGACATCCCCTTCGACGAGCTGAATCTGCACGTGGTGCGCGAGAGGCTCTCGCTGCCCGCCGACGGGCGGCTCTTCGCGGGGGTCAGCTCCTTTGGCTGGGGCGGCACCAACGCGCATGTCTGCGTGATGAGCCCACCGCCCGTCCGGCGGGGCGCCTCGCGCTCCGGGACGGCGGGAGAACCCCTGGTGCTGCCGCTGTCCGCGCACTCGCAGGCGGCGCTGGAGCAGCGGGCGCTGCAGGTGGCCGAGGCCCTCGCCGCCCAGGATGGTGCGGTTCTGCCCGCCCTGGCGGGCACCCTGGCCTGGCAGCGCGACCACTTCCCCTTCCGGGCGGCCTTCACCGGCACCGGCGTCGAAGAGATCGGCGAGCGGCTCACCCGCTACGCCGCCGGGCCCGATGCGGAGATTCCCGGTGTGGTCAGCGGCCGAGCCGCCGAGGAAGCGGGCCGTGTCGCCTTCGTCTTTCCCGGACAGGGATCGCAGTGGGCGCACATGGGCCGCGAACTGCTCGCCGCCGACCCGGTCTTCGCGGCGGTGATCCACCGCTGCGCCCAGGCACTTGAGCCGTACTTCCCCTGGGACCTCGTCAAGATCGTGGCGGGTGAGGCCGGTGAGGAGTGGCTCTCGCGCATCGACATGCTCCAGCCGACCCTGTGGGCCGTATCCGTGGGCCTGGCCGAGGTGTGGCGGGCGGCGGGCGTCGAGCCGGACGTGGTCATCGGGCACAGCCAGGGCGAGGTCACCGCCGCCACGGTGGCCGGCGCGCTGTCCTACGCGGACGCCGCGCTGGTGATGGCGCGGCGCAGCGCGATAGCCCGCCGTACCTCCGGCAAGGGTCTGATGCTCGCCGTGGATCTGGACCTCGAAGGTGCCCGGGCGGCCATCAAGGGTTTCGAGCACGGGGTGTCGCTGGCGGTGAACAACGGCCCCAGCTCCTGTGTGCTGTCCGGCGACAGCGAGCTGATCGAGGTCCTGAAGGAGATCCTGGAGGCGGAGGGCACGTTCTGCCGGCTGGTGAACGTGGACTACGCCTCGCACAGCCCGCAGATGGACGAACTGGAGGAGGACCTGCTGGCCGCGCTGGGTCCGGTGGCTCCCCGCCAGGGCACGATCGAGTTGCTGTCGACGGTGCGGCTGACGGCGCTGGGCGGTGGTGAGCTCGACGCCCGCTACTGGGTGGAGAACCTGCGTCGCCCGGTGATGTTCGCCGACGCGCTGGACAAGGTCTTCGACGACGGCGTCACCCATGTCGTCGAGATCAGCCCGCACCCGGTACTGACCCCGGCCATCGAGCAGTTGGCGGCACAGCGCTCCTCTCCCCCGCAGGTGCTGTCCACCCTGCGGCGCGACAACGGGTCGCCGCGGCATCTGTGCGAGTCCTTCGCCCGTGCCTACGTGGCGGGACTTGCGCCGTTCGGCTCCCTGCCGCGCAAGGCGTGGGCCCCGGTGCCCGGCTACCCCTGGCAGCGCACCGCCCACTGGGTCCGGCCCGGTCGCCGCGGGCTCCGGCAGCCCGCGGCGGACATCGTGCTGACCCCGTCGGTGACCGAAGGGGATCGCTGGACGGGAACCTTGGAGGTGGCGCTGGAGGACCAGCCGTGGCTGCGCGACCACCAGGTGCACGACGCCGTCGTCCTGCCCGGCGCCGCGATGCTGGCGTTCGCCGTACGCACGGCACTTGCCCGCACCGCAGAGCTGCCCGGCGCGCTCGCCGACATCGTCTTCCGCAGCGACCTGACCCTGGGCGAGGAGGCGGCCAGGGTCAGCGTCCAGTGGCGTGACGAGCCCGCCCGGGGCGGGTCCTTCACGCTGGCCTCCCTGCCGCCGGGCGCCACGGCTTGGACCGAACACGCCGTTGCCAGGGCGCTGCCGCCCCAGCCCGCCGATCAGGTGGTGGTGCCGGGGTTCCCCGAACACCTGCTGGCCCCCTCGCCGACGGCGGCCGAGGAGTTCTACGCCTCCTTGGCCGCCAAGGGCCTGAACTACGGGCCGGCGTTTCGTGGGGTGAAGGGCGTGCGCCGGGGCGAGGGCGAGGCGCTGGCCGAGGTGCACTTGAGCGAACAGTGCCTGGCCGGCGCCCGGGCCCGCGATCTGCACCCGGCCCTGTGGGACGGTGCGATGCAGGTGGCGCTGCCGCTCGCCGAGGAGGCGGACGCCGTGGTGCCGACCAGTGTGCGCCGGGTTCACCTGCTGCAGGATCTCGCCGAGCCGGTCGTGGAGGTGTGGTCGTACACGGTACGCCGCGACCCTTTGCTGTTCGACGTGTACGTCTACGACGCCGGCCGTCGGCCGCTGCTGGTGATGGAGGGGCTGCGCCTGACGCCGCTGGCCGTCACCGCCCAGGTGGCGGGCGCCGCATCGCAGCGCGTCCATCGTCTGGTCTTCCTCCCGCGGCCGCGTGCCGTCGCGGAGCCGCAGCGGGCCGTGCCCGGGGCGTGGGCGGTGTGCGCACCGGGCAGCGGTACCGATGCGGCCGGCACGCTGGCCGGTGCGCTGGGTGCGCTCGGCGCCCGCACCAGGACGGTCCCCGTCGGCGGGGACGAGGCGGTGGACGAGGCGGTGTGGGCCGAACGTCTTCGTGCTGCCGGTGAGTTGGCGGGTGTCGCTTTCCTCGCGCCGGGGGTCGGCGACGGTCTGGAGGCGCAGCGCGAGGGGCTGGGTGCGTTGGCCGCACTGGTGCGTGCCTGTCTGACGCTGCCTGCGCCGCCGCGTGTGGCGGTGGTCACCAGCGGCGCGCAGGCGGTGCTCGCGGCCGACCTGCCCGATGCGGGCTCCGCGCTGTACTGGGGCTTTTGCCGGGTCCTGCGGCGCGAGCACGCGGAGCTGCGGCCGCTGCTGGTCGATGTCGGTCCGGGCGAGGCGGGGTGGGCGGCGGCCTTGGCCGCGGAACTGCTTGCCGAGGACGAGGAGGACCAGGTCGCGCTGCGCGGTGCGGACCGCTTCGCCGGGCGGCTGCTGCGTGGTGCGGACGGCTTCGCCGATGCGGGGTCGGGGCCCGCCTGGCGCACTGCGCCGCAGCCGTTCCGGCTGGCCGCCGCCGGTCCGGGCGCTCCCCAGCCGCTTCAGTGTCGGCCGCTGGGGCGGCGGGCGCCGGCTCCCGGCGAGATCGAGATCGCCGTGCGCGCCGCGGCGGTGGCTGCCACCGAGGGTGCGCGTTTGCCGGAAGGCTTCGAGGAGTTGTGGGGGCTGGATGCGGCAGGTGTGGTGAGCGGTGTCGGCGAAGGCGTGACCGGCTTCGCCGAGGGCGACCGCGTGGTCGGGTGCGCGCCCGGTGCGCTCGCCTCGCACCAGATCCTGCGCGCCGATCACGCGCTTGCGCTGCCGGGCCACCTGCAGGAGGCCGCTGCCGTGGCGTTGCCCTCTGCGCTGGCGGCCGCCTGGTATGCGCTGCACGAGGTGGCCGGGCTGGGTGCGGGAGGGACCGTACTGATCCATGAGGCGGCGAGCGGGCCGGGCCTGGCCGCGGTCCAGGTGGCGCGTGTGCTGGGTGCCGAGGTCATCGCCACGGCCCCGGGCGCGAAGCAGCGGGAGCATCTGACCGGGCTGGGGATCGAGCACGTCTTCGACTCCGGTGACCTGTCGTGGGCCGGCGGTGTGCGCGAGGCGACCGGAGGCCGGGGGGTGGACGCCGTCTTGAACTCCCTGACCGGCGCGGCCCTGGAGCACGGCCTTCAGGTGCTGGCCGAGGACGGGTACTTCCTCGACGTCGGCGTGCGCGAGGGGCACGAGAGGCGCTCGGTGAGCCTGGCTGCGTTCCGCAAGGGCGTCAGTTTCGTCTGCGTGGACCTGGCCGGGCTCATCGTGCGCAGGCCCGAGCGGTTCGCGCGGCTGCTGGCCGAGGTCTGGGCGCTGGTGGCGCAAGGGCGGCTGGCTCCGCCGCCGGTGACGACGTACTCCTTCGGCGAGGCGCCGAAGGCGTGGCGTGCGCTGTGGGAGGGCGGCCGCATCGGTACGGCCGTGCTCGTCGAACCGGACTCCGCGGGCGCGGTGGCGCCGGAGCCGATGCCGGGCGGCCGGTTCCGCGGCGACGGCACGTATCTGATCAGTGGTGGTCTGGGGGCGCTCGGCCTGTCCCTGGCCGAGTTCCTGGCCGGGCGGGGAGCCGGTGCGCTGGCGCTGGTCGGCCGCGGTGCGCCGGGCCCCGAGGCCGCCGCGCGTATCGAGGTGCTGCGGGCCGGCGGGGTACGTGTGGAGACCTTCCAGGCGGATGTCGCCGACGAGGAGGCGCTCAAGCGCGTGCGTGCCCAACTGCCGGCGCTGCGCGGTGTGGTGCACGCAGCCGGTCTGTTGGACGACGCCACGATCCAGCAGTTGCGGCCCGAGCAGCTGCGGCGGGTGTTGGCGCCCAAGGTCGCCGGGGCCCGTAACCTCGACGCCGTCACGGCGGGCGACCCGCTGGACTTCTTCGTGCTGTTCTCCTCGGCGGCCGCCCTGTTCGGCAACGCGGGCCAGGCGGCGTATGCGGCGGGCAACGCGTTCATGGACGCGCTGGCCGTCTCCCGCCGCCGACGTGGACTGCCCGGTTTGAGCGTGCAGTGGGGACCGTTCTGCGACGTCGGGCTCGCCGCGCAGGACGCCAACCGCGGCGCGCGGTTGGCGGAGCGCGGCATGGGCGGCATCACCACGCACGAGGCGTGGCAGGCGCTGGAGCGTTTCCTGGCCGGCGAGGAGCAGGTCGTCTCCTATGTACCGCTGCATGTGCGCCAGTGGTTCGAGGCGTATCCGGACACCGCCGCCCTGCGGAGCTGGAGCGTGCTGCGGGAGGCGGCCAAGGACGCGGCGGGGGCGGACGGTGGTGACCGTGGCTTCCTGGCCGAACTGCGGGCGGCCGGGCCCGAGCGCCGGGCCGCGCTGGTGGAGACCAAGGTGCGGGAGCTGACGGGCCGGGTGCTGCGCCTGCAGAGCGCAGCCATCGACCGGGAGACCCCCTTCAAGGCGCTGGGCCTGGACTCGCTCATGGGTCTTGAGCTGCGCAACCGGCTCGAAGCGGCGTTCGGCCTCAAGCTCTCGCCCACGCTGCTGTGGACCTACGGCAGTACGCGTGCCCTGTGCGGTGTCCTGGCGGAGCAGTTGTCCGCCGCCGCGGGCGCCGAGAACGACAAGGACTGATGGATATGGACGTCAAGCCCGACATTGCCGCCCCCACCCCGCTGAGCAGGGCGCTGGAGACGGTCAAGAAGCTGCGGGCCCAGCTGGAGGAGGCCGGTGGCAGCCAGCCGCTGGCCATCGTCGGCGCGGGGCTGCGCTTCCCCGGTGGCATCGATGACCTCGACTCGTACTGGCGGGCGCTGGCCGAGGGCCGTGACCTGGTGCGGCCGTTGTCCGAGCAGCGCAAGGGGCCCTTCGCCGCCGAGTGGGACCGGCTTGTGCCCCGTGGCGGATTCCTCGAGGAGGTCATGGACTTCGACGCCGCGTTCTTCGGCATGGGCGCCGAGGAGGCCACGGCCCTGGACCCGCAGCACCGGCTTTTGCTGGAGGTCGCCTGGGAGGCGCTGGAGAACGCCGCGCTGCCCACCGACCGGCTCGACGGCGCCCGTACCGGTCTGTTCATCGGCATCATGAACCACGACTGGTGGCACTGGCTGGACGGCGACCCCGACCGTCATTGGACGACGGGCAACGGGCACTATTTCGCGGCCGGCCGGCTCGCGTACGAGCTGGGGCTGGGCGGGCCCGCCATCGCGGTGGACACCGCCTGCTCCTCGTCCCTGGTCTCCGTCCACCTCGCCCGGCAGGCGCTCGCCCGCAAGGAGTGCGACGTGGCTCTGGCCGGCGGCGTCAACCTCGCACTGTCCCCCCATATGACCAAGCAGCTCGCCGCGCTGGGTTCGCTGGCACCGGACGCCAAGTGCAAGGCGTTCGACGCCCGGGCAGACGGCTTCGCCCGCGGTGAGGGTTGCGGGATGGTCGTCCTCAAACGCCTGGCGGACGCCCGGCGTGACGGGGACCGCATCCTGGGCGTGCTCAAAGGCTCGGCGGTCAACCAGTACGGCCGCTCCAGCGGTTTCACCGCACCCAATGTGCTCTCGCTGATCAATCTGATGGAGGCGGCGCTGGCGGACGCGGGGCTGACCCCCGCCGACATCGGCCTGGTGGAGGCGCACGGCACCGGCACGTCGCTGGGCGACACCATCGAGATGGAGGCCATCGCCGGCGCGCTGGGCCGCAAGAACGGCGGCGCCCCCCTGCCCGTGGGCACCGTCAAGGCGAACATGGGCCACCTGGAGTCGGCCGCCGGCATCGCCGCGCTGCTCAAGGCAGTTGCGTGCCTGCAGCACGACGCGGTGCCGCCACTGGTGCACTTCTCCACCCTCAACCCGCTCATCGACCTCGACGGCACCGACGTGAGTCTGCCGACCGAGCTCACCTCCTGGCCACGCGATGCGCGCGGCCGCCATGTCGCGGTCAGCGCCTTCAGCATGGGCGGCACCAACGCCCATCTCATCGTCGGCCCGGCCCAGGAGACCGGGCCGGCGGCACAGGAGACCGGGCCGGCGGCACAGGCCGAAACCACGCCGGTCGAGGGGTTCGAGCTGTCGGCCAAGACACCGCAAGCTGTCCGTGATCTGGCGGCGCGGCTGCACCACCGCCTGGCCGAACTGCCCGCCAACAGCTATCCGGCGTTCGCATACAGCGTCACCTGCGGCCGCACCCGACACACGTGGCGCGCCCAGGTCAGCGCCCCGGACCGCGAGCGGGCGCTGGAGGCGCTCAAGGCGCTGGCAGCCGGCGAGAGCACGGACGCGGTGCTGGTGCAGGAAGGGGAACGTGCAAGGGACCAGGGCGGTGCCGGGCCCATGGAGCTTCCCCGTGCCGTGATCGATCTTCCGGCCTACCCGTGGCAGCGGCGACGCCACGCCCCTGGGCCCGTGGAGCGTGCGGCCGCTGCAATGACCGCTGCCCCCGCGGCCGATGTGCCCGGTGTGCAGCCGGACCGGCCCGAGGCGGACCGGGAAAGCGACGACGTCGAGGGCCTGCACGAGGTGCACTGGCAGGAGGCCGACGACACCGGCACCAGGTGTGCGGCGGGCTCCGGGTGGTGGCTGGTCTTCGCCGACCGCACCGGAGTGGGGGACGCGCTGGCCGGTGAACTGGCCGCCCGTTCGGGTCGTTGTGTGACGGTACGGGCCGGGGAGTGCTATCGGCGGCTGGACGCCGCCCGCTTCGAGATCGACCCGCTGCGGCGCGAGGACCTCACCGCCCTCGTGGGGGAGCTGCGCGGCCAGGAGACCGAGCCCTGTGCGGGCGTGGTGTACGCCTGGGGCCTGGACGAGGTCCCGCTCGGCCCCGACGCGCCCGGCCGGCTGCCGTGCGGTCAGCACCCGCTGCCGACCGCCTCCTGGGCACCTGACCTCATCCGGGCGCTCGCCCAGGGCGGGGTGGAGGGCGCGCCCCGGCTGACGCTGCTGACCCGTGGTGCGCAACCGGTGGCCGGACAGGACGCGCCGTCCCCGGGCGCCTGGGCCTCCTTGTGGGCGCCGGCCGGGGCGGCCGCGGCCGAGCATGCCGCCGAGCCCCCCGCGCTCATCGACCTGGACCCGCTGGGCGCCGATGACGAGGCCGCCCGCCTCCTCGACGAGCTGCTGCGCACCGGCGATGGCGGCGCGCAGCACGTGGTGCTGCGCGGCGCAGGCCGTCACACGCCTGTCCTGGTCCCGCACCGCGCTTTTGGTGTGGCGCAGACGGCAGTGCGGCGGCGTCCGTTCGACGCCGCAAGGGACGGCAATCACCGCGTCCTGGCGCTGCGGCCCGGAATCCTGGACAGCCTGGAGTCGACCGTGTGGCGGCGCACTCCTCCCGGCCCCGGGCAGGTCGAGATCGAGGTCACCGCGGCCGGACTGAACTTCAGCGACGTGCTCAAGGCGATGGGTGCCTACCCCGGTGCCCACGGGTCGGTTCCGCTCGGCATCGAGTGCGCCGGCCGCGTCACCGCGGTGGGCGAAGGGGTTGAGGGCCGCCACGTCGGGGACCCGGTCATGGCGGTGGCGACCTCCGGCCTGGCCGCGTACGTGACGACCGAGGCACATCTGGTGGCGTCACGGCCGGCGGGCCTGACCGACCGGCAGGCGGCCGCCACCCCGGTGGCCTTCCTCACCGCGGTGTACGGGCTGGAGTACCTGGCCCGGCTGCGCGAGGGCGAGAAGGTGCTGATCCACTCCGCCACCGGTGGAGTGGGCCTGGCCGCACTGATGGTGGCACGGCGGCGCGGTGCGGAGGTCTTCGCCACGGCCGGCACCGAGGACAAGCGGCGGATGCTGCACGAACTGGGCTTAAGCCCCGATCATGTGAGGGACTCGCGGTCCTTGGACTTCGCCGCCGACATCCGCCGCCTGACCGGCGGCTACGGCGTCGATGTGGTGCTCAACTCCGTCACCGGCCAGGCGCTGGTGCACAGCCTGGGGCTGCTGGCGCCGGGCGGGCGGTTCGTCGAGATCGGCAAGCGGGACATCTACGACGACAGCCCCATCGGGCTGGGGTTCTTCAAAGACAACCGCTCACTGTTCGCCGTCGACCTGGAAAAGACACTGTGGCAACAGCCACAGGTCGTCGACGAGCTGTTCGAGGTGGTGCAACAGGGCTTCGCAAGCGGGCAGTTCGAGGCGCTTCCGGTCACGTCCTTTCCCTACGCCGAGGCGGGGGCGGCCTTCGCCCGCATGGCACAGGCCCGGCACGTGGGAAAGCTGGTGCTCACTGCGCGTGGCGACGAGACCGTCACGCTGGTGCCCGGCCGCACTGCCGTCAGTGCCGCCGGCACCTACCTCATCGCCGGTGAGGTAGGCGCTTGGGGCCTTGCCGCCGCCCGCCGGCTGGCCGACGAAGGCGCCCGGCACCTGGCGCTCGTGGGCCGCGGCGTGGCCGGCGACGACGACACCGCGTGGCAGGAGCTGCGCTCCCGAGGCGTCCAGGTCGAAGTGCTGGCCGATGCGGCCACGCCCCAGGAGGTGGCCGCCGTAGTGGAGCACGTGGCGGATTTCATGCCGCCGCCGGCAGGGGTCGTGCACGTCGCCGGCTCCCCGCAGGGCCACGGCGGGCTGCCGGCCCCGGCAGCCTGGCCGCTGCAACAGGTGGCTGCCGAACTGCAGTTGGACTTCTTCGTGTGGTGCCGCACGGCCACCCCACGGTGCGATGGCGCCGCCCCCACGAACACCGCCGGCGCTGACGGGGACGAGATCCGCCGCCGGCTGCTGGAGGTCGAACCAGGCCCTCGGCGCCGGCAGTTGCTCCTCACACATGTCACACAGGTGGCCGCCGAGGTGCTCGATGCACAGGGTGCGCCCCTGGAGGCGACGGCGCCACTGGCCGGACTGGGATTCGACTCCATGCGGACGCTGGAGCTGCGCGCCCGGTTGCAGACATCGCTGCGCATCAAGCTCCCGGCCACGGTCGGCTGGCGGTACCCGACCCTCGAGGCACTGGTGCCGTTCCTGGCCGAACGCATGGACATCGCACTGGAACCCGGCCCGGCGACCGGGCCCGTGACCGTGCCCGGGGCCGTGCCCGGGGCCGGGGCCGTGCCCGGGGCCGGCGCGAGGCCCGCAGCGCCACCAGCCCATCCCCCCGCCGAACCCCTCGTCGGCGACGAGGAGAGCAATCTGGAGACACTGTCCGACAGCGAGATCGCGGCACTTGTGCTTGCCAAGGCAGACCAGCTCGACGAAGAACACCAAGGATGACCAGACGACAGCCAGAGGCAGTCGTCGACGACGCGAGGGGTGGGGTGGCCGTCGACGACGCCCGGGCGTGACCGGGCCGAGGCCGACAACCGGCCGGGACTTCTTCAACACCCTCCCCCAAGGGCCGACTGGGCGCAAACCCTGCCTTCACCCACGCCCTGGAACAGGTGCGCGGCACCTGCCCGAGCGCCTGTGAGCACCGGGAAGTCCCCTTCGGTTGCCGGTGCAGATCTGCACACGCCCCGCGACCGGAGTCGGCCGGCGGTGTACCAGGCCGGCTTCTGCTACGGCCGCGAGCCGGTACCCGCACCCGCCGTGGGCAAGACCGGAGGGCGTCGGGTGCCGGTGGGGACCCAGGCGCCCGCTTCGACCTGAACCGCGGCCCTTCCACGACAAGGGCGGCTACAGCGGCTGGTTCGCCTGCGACCGTGCCCAGTTCACCACATCCCCTTTCAGCAGCCGGCCGCCCACCTGCGGCATCCCACGGGCAGGTGGCGACGGACCCGGACCGGCCACGGACCAGCGGGAACTGCCGGAGCTGCGGGAGCTGCGGGAGCTGCCGGACCGGCCGTGGACCAGCGGGAGCTGCTGGAGCTGCTGGAGCTGCTGGAGCTGCTGGAGCTGCTGGAGCTGCTGGACGAGGATGAGCACCAGGTGGCCGTTTTCAGGGAGCGTCATCAACGGACCTGGCGGGGCCGAGGCCACCGGCCGCGACGGGTCCAGGGAAACGGGCTGGATCCGCCGGTGCTTCGAAGAACCTCTCCGGCGGCACCCACAGGCCGAGACCGTGCGCCGGCAGGGCCTTGCGCCTGAACTGTGCGGAGCTGAACCGGTGGGCGAACCAGCACGCCACCGGCTGATGCGGCTCGGCGTCGGCCGGGACGTGGTGGCGGACGTCGGCACGGAGCACTCCGTGGAACAGGTGCGTCCCTCCTGACGGGGGTCAAGGCCGGGGCGCGTACGCCCACCGGACCCCGGCCGTCCCGGGCCCGCCCGGGCCCGCCCGGGCCCGCCCGGGCCCGCCCGGGCCCGCCCGCGCCGCCCGGCGCACATGGTCCGCGACGCCCGTTGTGCCGGTGCTGCTCACCAGCGCCCAGGTCCTGGCTCGCTGCCGGCGTCGGAGCCGAGGTGCCGTGCGTGCAGCAGCCGGCGGCCGAACCGGGCGCCGAACCGGACCGCACCCCGACGTCCGGTGGACGGCGAAGCCTCGCTACGTCCTCCACACCTTTCGCTTCGACGGGGCGGCCAAGGGCGTCATGAACGTTCACGCGGACATCAGCAACCGGCTGCTGCGGATGCAGGACACCACCGGTCGGACGCCCCGACCGGGTGCTGCACAGACGCCGTTCTCCTTCGAGGTGCCGGGGGGGAAGTTCTTGGCGACCCCTGACGGCGGGCGCGGCCCGGTCGTCGCCCGCCCCGGGGGCCCCAAGGACGGTGCCCTTGCGGCCCTTACGGTCCGGGAGAAGGGATCACGAGGCGGCGCTTCGTCCCGTGCTTGCGCCAGGTGTTCGTGCAGGAGCCGGTCGAGGTTCACCGGCCTGCGTCGGGCGATCTGCACATGCGCGGGCGGATGCTCCGGTCCCGGGTCGCTGGTCGCCGGTCGCCGGGCCCGGGACGCGCTGGGCCCAAGGACGCGCTGGGCCCGATCAGCGTTCTGGTCGCTTCGGCGGCCGTCCAGCGCGACCTCCCGCCGGCGCCGAGGAGCACCAGGACGCGGATGCGGATGCGGTGTTGCCGGTCGTCCTCGAGGGCGTCTGTCACCTGTCCTCGTGCGGTCATCGAGGAGATGATGCGGCACCGGCACGGCGCGATCGTCACTCTCACAGCTCACCGGTGTCGCCGGCAACGCCGGGCAGTGAACGACGCGGCGACCAACGCCAAGACCGTCGGCTTCACCAAGTCCCGGCCCAGGAGGTCGGCCGGTTCGGATCCGCGTCGCCGCGGTAGGCCCCGGGCACGTCGCCACCGCCCCGTGACGGAACTGCCGCAAGACCTCCTCGCCGAGCAGGGGCCAGGTGGCGTCGAGCCGCTGGGGAATCCGGAAAAAGGCTGCGGCCTCGTCTCCTTCCCGCTTTCGGGCTGGGCCAGGCGTCGTACGTCACCGCAGACGTCCTGCGCGTCGACGGCGGATTCATCGGAATCCCTCAGCGGCCTCGGGCGAGTTCGCCCGATGTTGCCCTGCCGCCGACCGGAAACCCGCACCTCACCGTGGTCGAGGAGCCGCACGGTGACCACTCCTTCGAGGACGAGTGCGCCACCTCTCGCCCGGCGGCCTGCGCCGGCCGACGAGGCGGGCCGGCATTCCCGGTGGCTCGCCTTCACCAAACACCTTCCGGGTGGACGTGATCCGCCCGGAGAACCCTCGGCAGACATGCCTGGCGCACAGCGGCCGGCCCCGGACCGAACGGCGCCCCGCCGGCGCCCCGGGGCTGCCTGAGGAAGGTGACCCGGACCGTGCGGGAGCGGCACGGAAATCCGTCAACTCCCCTTGAAGTTGACTGATTTCATGCCCCCTAGGGGATCCCTTACGAGGGGTCAGGGAATGCTGAGGGTTCTCCCTGATGCCTCGACGATCAATGCACGAGAAGGTAAGTGGTGTGCCGGACAACGCACTTACCAAGGAGGATTCGTGACCACAGCCACAGCACCCCAGCCGGTTCCGCCCCGAGCACGTCCGGCAGTCGTCACCATGTACACCGGCATGGCACTCACTGCGCTGACGACCATTCTCATTCCCGTGTTCATCGCGTCAGCCACCGACGACTACACGGACTACATCAGCATGGCGTACCCTAAACTCGGCGCCGACAAGGTGAGCAATTACCAACAGACCATGGTGATTTACCTCGTCATCAACGGCATTGTCGGCATCCTGATGTGGCTGTGGACACTGCGGTCGGCGAAGAAGGGGAAGCGGTCGGTGCCCGTTGTCGCGAGCATCGCCTTCGCCCTCGGGCTGACCCTTTCACTGTTCAATCTCCTCATCAAGGACAGCACCGGGTATGCAGCCCTGTCCCCCCTGCTGGGCATCGCCGGTCTGCTCCCCTGCGCGGCAGGGCTGGCAGCGGTTGTCATGTTGTGGCGAGCCCGCCCCTTCGGCCAGGCGTAACCCGGCCGGCCGGCCGACGCCGGCCCAAGAACAGCCATCCCGTCCGTGCGTGTCCCCCGTCACGCACGGAGGGGATGGCTTCCCCCGTGTGGTGCAAGCCCGCACCACCGCCAGGCCCGCACCACCGCCGGGCCCGCACAACCGCCGGGCCCGCACCACGTCGAACGAGGATCACCCCCTTCCAGCGTGGTGCGCCGGCAGGTCTTTCGGCCGCGCCAGACACCGACGAAGCGGGCCGGGGCCTGTGCACGATCGCTCCAGGCGCCGCGCACCTTCTGCAACAGGACAGGCGGCACAGTCCCGGACACCTGAAGAGAACTCGCGCCACAGCACCGGGCTCTGCTTTAAGTCGGCTGTCCTGACACCGATCAGGCCACCTGAGACCCCGAGGATCGAACAGATACCGCAAAGGGGCCCCGGGCGAGACTCCCCGCATCGCCCAGGGCCCCGGCCCATGTCAAGCAATCTGTCGCAATGCCAGTTCCGATGCGAAGGCCTCCCAGGCCCGGGCACACTGAGCGGCCGCGGCAGAGACCATCTCCGCGCGGTGCGCCGGAATGGCCTGGGCGATTCCGCTCCAGCACCGAGCACCCACCAACTGCATGTCGAGCATCCGCAGCAGCAGACGCCCCATCTCCGTGTGCCTCAGCGAGGGGTCCTTGCACAGATTCCGAAAGAGCACATCCAGATTCGCCTGGGTCAACTGCTCAAGAGCCCCACCCGGGGCGGGCACCGAGGGGCCGTCCGCCGGCTGCGACCGCGACTGCGACTGCGACTGTTCAGCGGGGCACACCCGGCCCCGCCCTCCCGGCCCCTCCTGCGCCACACCCGTCAGCCGTGCCGGCTCCTCGGGCTTGGCGGACCGGCGCGGGGCAGGCACCGGATCCTCCCCCCGCTGCAGCCGCTCACGCACGTCCCGCACGGTCCCCGGCGAGATCCCGGCCTTCTTCGCTATCTCCCGCAGCGGCGCGTCGGGCGATTCGGTGATCAGCCGCCCCGCAGCCCGCCGCCCCTCCTCGGTGCTCAGCGGACGGACCTTGCCGTCCCGTCCGATACGGGCGGTGGGCGCGGCACTGCCCACCTGCTCGCGGCGCCGTAACGCACCGACGGTCGTGGCCGACAGGCCGGTCGTCGAGGCGATGGCGCGGTCCGACCACTGCGGGTGGGTCAGGACGATGCGCGCCGCGGCAGCGGTCCGCTCGGCCAGCGTCAGCGGCAGTCCGTGCCCGACGTTCGACTCCACGGCCAGCACGAAGGCATCAGCCTCGGAACCCTCGAAGAAGCGGACCGCGATCTGCGAACAGCCCCGTATCAGCGCCACTCTCAGTCGGTGCATTCCGTCGATGACCCGCATCGTCGAACGGTGCACGACAATCGGCGGAAACTCCTTCTCCGACGCCGCGAGGGCGCGGGCATGTTCCATGTTCTCGCCCGACAGCCGTGGCGAGTCGGCGGGCAGCAGCAGCGCGATCGGCACAGTGGCCACCGCAGAAGACTCCGGATGCCCCGACGCAGACGTGGACGCCCCACACTCCGTACGGGCGTCCTCGAAATACAGTGGCTCAACGTTCATCGCGCACATTGCCAGATACCCCCGTACATGATGGAGTCGAATTCTTTCTGACCGTGTCTTTCTTGGCCGGGTTCACTCGGTCCCACGAATCTCTGCTCCCCCTCGCGACACTCAGACGCCAGATCCACTCGTTCCACAAAGAATCTGATCAGCGACGACGCACCAAAATCCCTGCCCGAATGCGGCGGCTCACGCATTTTCGACCGCGCACGAAAAACAACAGCCTGCGCCGTCCCGGCCGAAGACCGGACACCGTCTTCCCCGCCGCCCGAAGAACATCCGCAGGGCAACCACGACATGCGCGCAATTCCGTACCCTCGCGCGCTCTTGGCGAAAGGCCGCGTGCTGCACCGGGAACTCGACCACGGCGCACGAGCGGCCCCCGGAGTCCCCGTGCCTCACTGTCCCTCCTCCGTCCGGTGTGTCAGACACACGAACAGCGGCCATCACAGCCTCAAGCGCCCCAGTGCGCCCCAGCGCGCCCCAGTGCGCCCCTCACGGTAGCAAAGAGATCGTTCTGTTTCCTATGATCCGGCGGCGGGCGCACGGAGCGGTCGCCCGGGACGGGCCGGTGCGCCGGGCCGGTGCGCGCCGCGCCGCGGGCCGGCGACCGCGCCACGGCCTGCCCGCACTCCACGGATCAGGCGGGCTCCGCACACCGCGCGGCACCCACCAGACACCTGTAGGCGTAGGCCGCCGAGACCAAGGTCATGTGGTGGTGCCATCCGGGGTAGGAACGCCCTTCGAAGTCCCGCAGCCCGAAGTCCTCGCCCAACCTGCGCACCGCGGCACGGGTGGAGGACAGATGACCAAGCAGCGACAGGCACTCGTCCGGCCCGGCGCCCGTGAGACTGGTGCACCACACACGACTCGCCGCCCCCTCACCCGGCCCCTGCTGCCACCACAGCCGGTAGACGCCGCGGTCGAGGGCGACTTGGCGCCCGCCCGACGGCAACCGCACCAAGGCCGACCGAAGGGCCGGGCGCGGCGCCGAGGCCCGACCCGATGCCGCAGCGGGCCACGGATACCGCCTGCCGTGACGGCGCAGGCACTGCTCGGCGCCCAGCGGACGGGAATCGGGCCCGGACAGCGGCACCACGGGCTGCCCCGCACAGACTTCAACGAGGAAGTCCATGCCCCGCCGGGTCAGGGCGGCGGCAAGCTGCGCGACATCGGCGGGGTCGCACACCCCCGCCACCACGGGCGCACGGTCCGCCGGACGCGCGGCAGCGAGCCGGTCGACCAGTTCCAGCGCGTAGCCCCACAACGGCTGCTCGACGACCCCCTGCGGCACACGACAACGACGGCGGCGTTCGGCATCACCGGACCAGACCCCGTCGATCGCGATCTGCCAGTCCACAGGAAGACTCCACGCACCCGAGGCCAGAAACAGCCCCACACCCACCTGACAGTTGCGCACCCGCCCCACCTCGGCGTCGAAACGGCGATGCACACCCACCGAATGACTACCGCGCTTGGGTATCACCGCCGCCCCGATCGTCCACGCCTGCACCGGCAGCACCCCGGCAACCACACCGGCCAGGGCCTCACGAGGGGCACCCCAGTCCCACGGACTGGAATTGACAAAACGCCGCAGAGAATGACCGGCCGTGCGCGGGTCCGCCACCGCCACCGCCAGATGCCGCGGCACCTTGCGACCCGGCACCACCAACAGCCCCCGCAGATAAGCAGCCGCCCACCGACGCTGATCCACACGCGGCAGGCTCTTGAACACCTCCTCCACGAACCCGCCGACCGAGACCTCCGGGACCAACCGGAGACACTCCTTGACTCCCTGCACCGGCATCCGCCCTCCTCGCCGCCTCAAGACGCACAACCGCCCCCACGACGCACAAAGAGTACAGAACGTTCTCTTTATTTTTTGCCGATGAACACCATCCAGCCACCCTCACCGACCCCGCGCTCCCCCACCCCCCACACTCCCGCCGGCGACACCTGGCGACACCTTCAGCCGGAAGACCCCGCCACCCGCAACGAAGCACGATGCCCCACACGCACCAAGCCAGGCAGTATCAACGCCCAGGCAGCAGCCAGCTCCTCCCCCACCTGCCGCCGATCCCCACCCCGACACACAGCAGTCTGCACACGCACCTCCAACCCCGCCATCAGACACCGCACCAGACCCGCCGCCTGTGCCGGCTCCACCGCCAGCACCCCCTCCTCCCACGCCCGCTCCAACAACTCCCCCACCACACCAGCCCACAACACCTGCCAATCCCCGCCCACAGGCACCCCCTCACGCACCAACCGCGCAGCAGCCAACATCACATCCTGCCCCGCGAGCAGACCCACCACAGCATGCGAGGCATCGACAACCGCCTGCAACGCACTCGGCGCCCGCATCCGCACACCCACCAACGCCGCCTGCGTCAACACCACCGCCTGATCACACACCTCACCGGCCAACGCCCGCTTGGCCGGAAAATGAAACGTCAACGCCCCCATCGTCGCACCCGCAGCCTCACACACCCGCTTCAACGACGTCCCCGCATAACCATGCCGCACAAACTCCGCCGCAGCCGCACCCACCAAAACCGCCCGCGTACGCGCCGCCCTCTCCTGCCTCACCACACACCCACCCAACAACCCCAACAACCCCCAGACCCCCAACAACACCAACAACCCCGAGAACCCCCAGAGCCCCCAGAGCCCCGCGAGCACCGACAACCACAAACACCCCCACCACACCCCACCACCCACACAACACCCACCACCACCCACACCAACCACCCACACACACCCAAGCAGCTCGGAGACATCCCCACTCCTCAAAACGACGACACCCGACACCCGACAGCCGACCCCCACACCCCAACACACACCACCACACCAGCGACCACCAGCGACCACCAGCGACCCTAACCACCACACCCATCCACAACACCCCAACCCCACATACACACAAACGACTTTGACAGGTCACCCAACCCAGAACCCACACCCCC
>NZ_KB891925.1 GCF_000373585.1 Streptomyces sp. MspMP-M5 | reverse complement strand
AGGGCGGGCTGTTCGCCCGGAAGAGCAACTATCGGGGTAAGAAGAAAAACCGAGGCCGATCGGTACGTGAGCAGCTCGCCGCTGGCCATGAGGACGCCAGGCGCCTGAGCGTCAAGGTCGTTGACGAGTACGTCGAAGACGGGACCTCAGCCTCGCGACACGGGGCCGACGGCGAACGTGATCAGCTTGAACGGCTGCTGCGGGACATAGCCGCGAAGAAACTCGACATTGTGATCGCATGGGCATCCTCCCGTTTGCAGCGGGATCTTGCCGTGTACGTTCGCCTCCGGGACGCGTGCTGGGAGCACGGTGTGCTGTGGTGCTACGGCGGCAAGGTGTACGACCTCAGCAATCCAGACGACCGCTTCCGTACCGGCCTGGACGCCCTGCTGGGGGAGCGCGAAGTCGATGAGCTGCGTACCAACGTGATGCGGACCCTCCGGGCGAACGCCGTGACCGGCGTGCCACACGGCATCACGCCGTATGGCTATCGCCGTGTGTACGCCCCGGAAACCGGGGCGTTCCTCAGGGTGGAGCCTGACCCCTTCCAGGCGGGGATCGTGCGGGAGATCTGTTTGCGGGTCGCCAACGGTGAGGACTACCGGGCCATCGCCCGCAGCCTCGACATGCGTCAGATTCCCGCCCCGGCCTTGCGGTGGACGAAGGCGATGGTGAAGCGGCTCGCTGTTCATAAGCCGGAGAACCCTGAATACGAGGACCTGTGGCAGGAGGTGGGGGACCGCCTCGGTAAGGGCGAGGAGCACCTTGACATCGCCCGTGACCTCCAGGCGCGGGGAATCCCGTTGTTCATGGCTCGTTGGCAGCCGACGACGATCAAGGAGTACGCCCGCGATGTCCGGTACCTCGGAGCCCGCACGCATCACGGCGAAGTGTCCGCCGCGGAGGCGTGGCATGCGATCGTGAGCAAGGCGACACACGTGCGGTGCAAAGCGGTCATCGAGGAGCGCGACAAGAAGCCGCACAACTCCCGTCCTGGAAAGGCTCGTTACCGACTCTCCGGTGTCATGGTGTGCCATATCTGCGAGCACCCCGTCGGCACTCACCGGACGGACAGCGGCAACATGAACTACCTGTGCAAGCAGCCAGGGCGCAACGGCGAGAAGGGGTACCACGTCAGTGCGCAGATGGAGCCGGTGGACGCGTACGTCCTTTCCTGGCTCTTCTCCTGGCTGTCGTCGCCGGCGTTCGTGGAGGCGTACACCAAGGGCGATGCAGAGCTTGTCCAGAAGATCGAAGAGGCGGAAGCAGAAGCGGAGCTGCTTCGACAGCGCCTGGACGGCTTCTATGCGGCGGCCGCGGAAGGAAAGCTGTCCCCTGAGGGGCTCGCCGCGGTGGAGGCGCAGACACGGCCGAAGATCAAAGATGCCGAGGATCGGGCGAAGACGTTGCGCGCGCCAGCTATCGTTCGCGACATCATCGGTGCCACGGTGGAGGAAGTGCGCGCGGCATGGGAGAAGTTGACGCTTCCGCAACAACGGATGATCACCGATGCTCTTGTGGAAGTCCGACTCAAGCCGATCGGTAAGGGGCGGGATTCGGCTGCCGTCCCAGCTGAGGACTATGTGTCAGTGGAGCCGCGGAAGCTGTTCGCGACGGCGGCTTGAGAGGGTCGCGTGCGCGTGCGGGGCCACGCAGTACAGCCTGCGTGGCCCCAGGCTGCTCAGCTGGCTTTGCGCTGCTCGGGGAGCAAGGGGTGGACCTGTAACGCGCTACCGGCAGCCCTCGTACGTGCACAGATTTCGCTCAGGGTCTGTTCGAAGGCGTTGGCCATCTCTTCATTGATCTGTTGGTCGTTGGCGACGAGCTCGATGATGCCATCGGCCGCCACTCGGGCCATGAGCAGGACGCCGGGGTCGAGCTGTTTCCGGCTAACTCTGAGCAAGTTGTCCCCCTTGCGTAAGATTCCCCGTTATCGAACCTAAGTACGATTCGACGTCCGGAAGACTTTACTCCGCAATGCCCGCCCAGTCACGCATTCAATTACCCGCCGCCTACGGCGTGTCACCCTCTGTTGGGGCATATTCCACCGGCTTATCCCTTTCGGCCACCCATCGTCGCAGTACTTCTTGCGCGCGTGGCATGTCGGCCGCGGTCATCCCGGGGACATGCGCGACGATGACCTGCATCTCCTCTGTGCTCGCACCGAAAGGATCGCTCGTAACCAGGCCGACGTACTGCTGCGAGGCGGCAAGCTGAACCTCGCGCATCGGGCGGTCGATGGCTGCTGCTACCGCGCGCACGAGCGGCGGGTTGATCTTCACTCCCTCGCCCTTGGCGATCCGCCAAAGGAGCGCGTACGGAACGCGATACCCCGTCTTTGGGTCCACGCCCCGCTCGGCCAGTTGTCGGTAGGTCGCACGCGCCGCCGCCGACTCCACGAGGTCGGCCAGGGGTCTACCTGAATCCCACACCCGGCATTCTCCGTTTCGGTTTAGAAACTCACACGCGCACTTACGTGGCGTTCACGCCCGTAAAAACATACCGCTGAACCTCGTTGACCGCCAGGATCATGGATCGTAGGTTGTTTCTGTTTTTAAACAGAAATGACTGCGGCGTGACCTGGACATGGGGGCACGGTCCGCGGCGGACCAGGGGAGGGGTGGACGATGCGAGCTGAAGCCTCTGAGGGCGCTGCTCGGTCGGAGACCGGCGGTGAAACGACGGTGGTCGACTGGCCGGAGCCGACTCCCGATCAGATCGCGATGATCGCACGGGTCTTGGCGCCGCTGGTTCACGAGGCGCGTGCTGAGCGTGCAGAACGGAGGGCGGCGGCATGACGCGTTCGGATGGGCTCGTGGAGTTCAGCGGCCCGCCGCCGGCTGCCCACACGACCAACACTCGCCATGCGCGCATCGTGGCCCAGTTGGTGAACAACCCCGGAAAGTGGGCGGTGATCGGGCGGTACGGAAGTGCGGCGAGCGCCCGGTCCACGGCCCTGAATATCCGGACGGGCAAGTTGGCTGCCTACACGCCGGCTGGGGCCTTTGACGCCGTGGCACGCACGGTGCACTCGGGCGACGAATCCGAGTTCCGTGTCTACGCCAGGTTCATTGGGGCCGGCGGCGGTGCGGAGGCGGCGTGATCAGCGTGCGGTTGAGCGATGACGGGCGCCGGGTGGTGCTCGGGACGACGGATATTGCGGAGGTGGTCGTCGGCGTGCTCGCTGTTGAGTACGCCGAGGCACCGCGGGCTGTGGGAGCCGACCTAGAGGAGATTGCTGCGCGGCGTTCCACGTTCGAGGGGCTGGCCGGCCTCAAAGAGATCTGTGAACTGCCAGAGCGTGTCCTGACTGGAGCCGCGGCCGCGCTAGATGCCGCGCGGGAGGACTTCGTGTCTGCACTGTCGGAGCCGGCCGAGTTCGCCCTCAGTGAGAGGGACGCGCGACAGCTGGCCGTAGAACTCATGCGGCACGCCAGCCTGGCAGCGGTGGCGCGCCTGCGGGACGGGGGTGTGCAGTGACGCTGATACGAACCGCGGCCGGCCGCGGCTACAAGTACACGTTGGACGGTGAGCCCGTGATGGGGGTGCCCTCGCTCACCGGCGGTGGTCTACCGAAGCCTGGCCAGCCAAGGTGGGCCGCACGAGAGGCCGCCCGGTATGTGGTGGACAACTGGAGAGCACTTGCGCCACGCATCGTTTCGGGGGAAGCCGACTCGGTCTTCGACGAAGTCAGGCAGGCACCGTTTCAGGAGCGAAACCCAGCAGCCGGACGTGGGGTGGACATCTACCGGCACGCCGCTGCTTTCCTCACCCGTGGCGACGATCAGGTGCCCCCGGAGTTGTACGGACATGCCGTAGCGTGCGCGGACTTCCTTGATGACTGGGGCGTGTGCCCCTTGCTCGTCGAGGCGCAAGTCGGTTCCCGCACCCACAAGTACGCCGGGACATTGGGCATGGTGGCGAAACTCCCCACCAGGGATGCGGTGTTGGTCAGCTACGAGACCGGCTCCGGAGTCTGGCCGGAGTGCGCGTTGCGGGCCGCGGCCTACCGGTTCGCCGACTTCTACGTGAGCGAGGACGGCGCCGAGATGCCGGTGGCCGATCTGGGCATCAGTGCAGCCTATGGCGTGCACTTGCGCGCGGACGGCTATTCCGTGCACCCGCTGGACGCCGGCGAGGAGACGTTCCAGCGGTTCCTCGATGTGTCGGCCGTCGCCCGGAATGCTAAGACTTTTCCCGCCCTCGTTCATGCCCCCGTAACCCCCATCCACCTCCTCAAGACCGGCGACGCGGCTAGCGAGCGGCGCACGGTACGGCGTTCCAACAACGGGGCAGCAGCCCTTGCTTCCGAGCCCGAGCCTGAGACGTCGTCATGGGCGGCCAGCCACGAGGCGGAGCAGTGACGCGGAGCGGCATGGACCGACGCCAGGCAGCTGCGCGCCACGCAGCCGTGGAATGGGTGTTTGAGCATTCCCGCGCCCGCGGCGTGGCGCGCACGATCCTGCTGGCCATCGCCCACCAGGTGCCGGACGCGGAGTGCACCGCGTACGCGGGGACCACGATGCTGGTGCGCCGTACCGGCGCGGCCCGATCGACGGTTCGCGCTGCCATTGACCGGCTCCTTGCCTCCAAGGACGGTGAGTTGGAGGTCGTCGAAGGGGAACTTGGGCCGCGCGGTGAGATCTGGTATCGGCTCCCGAAGGCTGCCGCATACCTGCGCGCGGTGTCCGAATCGGGAGGGTTTGGAGGGCCGGAGACCGGGGGGCTGGAAATTGGCTCGCGCCAGAATCCGGGCTCCCGGAAACCGGCCCCCACAGGGCCGGAAACCGGCCCGGAGGGGTCCGAGAACCGGCCCAGTGGGGGGCCGGGTTCCAGCCCCCCACTGATAGATGAGATTGGTGAAGGACTGAGCAGCGCTCGCGCGCCCGAGACGCCTACGGACGTCGTGCCGGTACAGGCCCGGCCGCTGGTGGCCGCCCTCCGCCAGGCACGGATTGTGGTCACCTGGCGATTGGCACCGGCCGAGTGGGCGCTGGTGCTCGCCGCGGTCCAACGGTGGGGCACGGACGCACTCGTCCGCGCCGCCGTCGAACGGACCTCCGGCCGGGAGATCCGCAGCGCCCGCTACCTACTGGCCATCTGGCGCGACGCCGCCAACTTCGCCCCCGCCCCGCCAGCCGACCAGCATGCGGGGGACGGCGGGAACGTGGTGCCGCTGCGGCGCGGCACGTCCTCGTACACCGACAACCTGCTCGCCGGACTCGCCTTGCTGGAAGAACGGGGGGAAGCCCAATGAATCCGAGGGAAACTGCCGCCCTGCTGCGCCTCCTGGCCACCCTGGACGGACGGTTGCGCCGAGCCATGACCGACCCGCACAAGGCGGCCCGCACCATCGACGAGTGGAACGAGGCCACCGTGCACATCCCCGCCGTCACCGAAGACGGCACTTGGGACGTCATGCACGCGGTGCGGTGCTTCTACGAGCAGCAGCGTGGCGACCACACCGCCCGCTACTTCGCATACGAGCCGCACCACCTGCTCGCTGCCTGGGCCGCACACCGCGGTACACGGATGGAGCGCCACACCGACCCGGTGCCGGCCGCCGACCCGGATGACGAAGCCGCCTACCGCGCCGAGCTCGCCGCCACCCGCACCGCCGTGGCCACTGGCCGAAGCGCGCCGGCCATCTTCCGGCCCGCGATCGACCCGGTCGGCCAGCGTGAACTCGAAGCCATGACAGACGAACTGGCCGCGGCGTCGTACTTGCCTGAGCCGGTGGCCTGGGAACTCGCAGCCTTCCGGCCGCGGCGGGCCGAGCGGGAAGCTGCGCGTAAAAGGGGCGGGCCGGATCCGCTCGGCCAGGTGTGCAAATGGTGCGGCGCCGGCGAGGGTGAGCCGTGCCGCGGCGGCTTCCGTCCGCGCGGCAAGGGGCGAGCCATCCGCACCGAGCCGCATCCCTGCCGCATCGACGCCGCCCGCACTGCCATGGAGGAGGCCAGCTAATGCATGTTTCCAGCACGCGGCCCGACACCCCGTGCCCGACCTGCGGTGCCTTCGCCCTGCGGCTTGAACGGCGCTTGGCCGTCCTCCCCCTGTCGGCCCTCGCTGCCGCGCATCCGGCCGCAACTACCCGCTCCTGGCTGGTCTGTCGTTCGTGCGGCACCGAAGCCGAAGAGCGGAGCGCCACACAGCCCTGAACAACCTTCAGGGCGCGCCCTCGTCCGGCCAGACAGAAAGGGGCGCGCCCTGCGTGGTGAGACCACCGTACAGCCGATCTTGCCCGGAGGCTCACCATGAATCCGACGTACGCCATAGCCGACGAGACCGTTGCCGCCCTGCGCCGCATCCGCGAACTGTGGGGCGATCTGCTGGCTGCGATCGAGACCCCGCCCGCCGATGTGTGGCCCCCGCGTCAGCTCTCTCACACTCTCAACCCTGCGCCGGACGAGCCGCTCATCCAGCGGCTCCCACTGACCCTGCGCGAGTATCCAGCCCCGGTCAACCTTGGTGTCCTGGACGCCGGCCGGGCTGTGGAGGAGGCCGTGTTTGCACTGGCCGATGTCCTGGCTGCCGCGTGCCAGCACGCCGCGCTGGGGGATCCGCGCCGTTGGGAGATCCGGAGCGAGAGCCGGCCAGGCAGCCGGGCCCACGGGCTGCACTGGGCCTGCGTGTGGATCGAGGGCCGCATCCGGGGCGAAGACACGGAACTGGAAGACAACTTGGCCTGCACTCCGCCGTTCCGGCCGCTGCGCGAGGCCGAGCAGATCGAGGCCCGCCACGTCGCCCGCACCAGTGAAGCCCGCCTCCTACGCGCCCTCGGGCTCGACCACCGTGACACGGTGATCCCCGGTCGTCCCTGCCCCTGGTGCACCGGCCAACTCACCCTCCATACCGGGCCGGACATCCCGCCGGCGGTCACGTGCGGTACGGGCCCGAGCTGCACGGCCCCTGTCCTCATCGACGCTCGCGGCCGTCGCGTGTGGCGCTGGCGCGACCTGCCCGCCCTGGCTACAGCACTCCAAGCCCGCGAAGCCCCACTGTGCGCCAACTGCATTGAAATTCCTCGAAGTTGAGGCCGCTCCCACTCGCTGGACCGTGCGGAAATCACTACCGTACTCATTACCGCATTCATTGCGGGGCCGGACGTCACCCGGCAACCATCCAGCGAGAGGGAGTACCCCCTATGCGCTACGCAACGATCAACAAGGACGACGACGTCCTGCACCGGCAGGATCTGGGAACCACACGGGCCCTGTGCGGCGAGGACGCGCCGTACGACGTGGACGCCGACGAGGCCGCCTTTGGGCTCATCGCCGGCACCCGATTCACCTGCGGCCCGTGTGACATGGCCGCCGCGCACCGGGCGCCCGTCAACTACGGATTCCGCGCGGCGGACGGCGCGAACGACGATGTGCGTGCCGCGGTGCGCGTCCTGGCCATCGCCGGATTCGAGCCGGCGCGTGACCCGGACGAGTTCCGTACCACGGCCCGCGGCTTCCTCGTGGAATCCATCGCGCCGGGGAGCGTCGATGTCTCCCGCCTCCTCAACGGGGTGGGCGCCAACGGCGAAGGGGCGGAGACGATGCTCAACGCCTACATCCGCACCTTCAAAATCATGGGCTGGGAAACCAGCGTGATCTTCGAAGACGATGGCGTTTCCTGCTTCGTCGCCTACCGCCCGGCGGACGGCGAGGAAGTCACTTCCGTGACCGACGACCAGCCGCACAACCACCCGCACTGATCAGGTTCACCGCCGGCCGGGCCCTGCGCCCGGCCGGCGCTTACTCACGAGAGGCACCCGTCATGGCCGAACGCAAGCCGAAGCTGACATACGACGACGCCGTCCGCATCCGTGACGAGGCCCTGAACCTCAAAGAGCAACTCGGCCGGATCGTTGTCGAAGCCCGGCTCGGGGGCAGTGGCCACAAGCCGCGTTCCGTCGCGCAGATCGCGCGGGAGCTTCAGTTCACGGAAGGCCGTATCCGCCAGATCTTGCGCGCCGAGCAGGCCGCCGAACCCACCGAATAAATCGGGTCCGCCTCTGGCGACGTCACCGCCGGACGGACCCTGACCGCTACGAAGGAGTACCCCTCCGTATGGCTACCACCTACCCTACTCGCCCCCGGACTTCGGGCCACGCCCGCTGGGTGCCGCTCGCGGTGTCGGCGGTGATGACCGCCGGATTCTCCTATCTGGCCTTCCGGTTGTCCTTCGCCGCCTTAACTGCGTTGGGCCTTCAGCACGGCGTTCCGGGGGACGTGGTGTGGATGTTCGCGGTCCTCGTGGATGGCGGCGCGGTCGTCGGCACGGTCGGCGTCGTCATGGCCCAGCACGCCGGCCGCAGCCCTCGCCCGTACTGGGTCACCGTGATCGCCTTCGCCACCATCTCCCTGGCGTTCAACATCGCCCACAGCGACGGCACCCCACTCGGCATCGCCATCGCCGTCACACCGCCGGCCGCCCAATTCGCCGCCACGGAACTCCTCGTCCGCCTGCTGCCCGCCCCTGGCGACGCCACCGCTACCACCGCCGCACCATCGGTCGCCGCTGTCGTCGCCGCAGCAGACCGCGCGACCGCCGCAGCCAGCACCATCACCGCCGCCGTACGCGACGCCAGCGCCGCCGCGGAAGCCGCGCGTGCCGCAGCCGACGAGGCGACAATCGCCGCCACGACCACCGCACACGCAACACAGCAGCCCACCACGGGTGGCACCACCGGCGGCTCGCCAGTGGCAGCCATAGACCTCGCCGCCCTCATCGCCACCATCGATGAGATGCCGCCGTTCACCGCCACCGAGGACGACGGCACAGCGCCACCGGAGCCACAGCCGCTCGCCGCCACATTCACCGCCCCGCCATGGCCAGCCGGCGACGAAGTGGACGACGCCGACACAGAGCCAGGCGCGGCCCCCGCAGTGCCGCGAGAGTGGATGGATGCCTACCGGCAGGTGCGGCAGACACTCGGCAAGCGCCCCACACAGAACGCCCTGGGCGACGCCCTCGGGGTCAAGCGCACCCGAGCCAGCCAGATCCGCGAGCAGATCGAGAAGGCGCTCAACACCCCTTGCGCCGTTACCTTTCCGTGACCTAGAGTTGGCGGCGCTTCCGGCGTGCCCGGAAATAGCCACTAACTTCAGACTCCGAGCCCCGTCACGCATCCCCGCCGTGACGGGGTTCCTTCATGCCTGCCTGGGAGGTGATCGCATGCCGACCAGCTCCCAGGCCCTGTTTGACGACGGCGACGACGTGTCTTTCGTGGCGCCTACCCTCGGGCCGCTGCCCGGCATCCGCCCGTTCTCTGTCCTACGTACCGACCTCGGCCCGTGGCGTGACCGTCGCGCCGCTTGGAACGACCTCGGCCTTGCCAGCCGCACCGGGCGCGAGCACGCGACTACGTATGCCTCCCGCGGAAAGTTCGCCGAGAAGTACCTGACCTCAATCAACGGCGGGCTCTCGACGTTCGATCCGGTGCTCGCCGAGGTGCTGTACGAGTGGTACTGCCCGGAACGCGGATCCGTCCTCGACCCCTTCGCCGGGGGCTCGGTGCGCGGGCTGGTCGCCGGCAATGGCGGTTACCGCTACACCGGCATAGACCTCTCTCCGTCGCAGGTAGACGCGAACGAGGATCAGGCAGCCGACTGGGCTGCCCGCGATCTCCTCGCGGCCAAACCCCGCTGGATCCTTGGAGATGCGGCCGACGTGCTACCCGACTTTGCCACCGGCGCATACGACTACGTCATGACCTGCCCGCCCTACCACAACCTGGAAAAGTACTCCGATCACCCAGCTGACCTCTCGGCGATGCGGTGGAAGGAGTTCACCGAGGCATACCGAGAGATCATCGCGGACTCCGTGCGATGCCTGGCCGAAGACAGCTTCGCAACCTGGGTAGTCGGCGAGGTCCGCAACTCCGCCGGCATCATCCGCGGACTCATCCCCCTCACCATCGCCGCCCATGAGGCCGCCGGCGCCCGCCTCTACAACGATGCGATACTGATGAACACCCTCGGCACAACTCCCATGCGGCTCGGCAATCAATGGCGCGCCTCTCGCAAAATGGGACGCCATCACCAGTATGTCCTGACCTTCGTCAAGGGCGACCCCAAGTGCGCCACCGCCCGCCTGGCCGAGGTCGCCCCGTGAACGGTCTCGACCTCCTCGCCCGCGCTCTCGCCGTTCCCGACTTCACCCCCGCCGTAACGCCCGTCGAAGAACACGACGGCATCTTGGTCAAGCGCGAAGACGCCTGGTCCCGAGGCGGCGCCTCCGGAGCCAAGGCACGGGCCCTCTTCACCGTGGCCGGGGGTGCCTCCGGCATCGTCAGCGCGGGCGCGCGGATCAGCCCGCAGCTCGAACGGGCGGCCATCGTCGCCCACGCCCTCGGGATACCATCCCGACTGCACACCGGCTGGGGTGCCGACACCGCCGAAACCGCACTCGCCGCGGCAGCCGAAGCCGAGGTGCTCCGGCACTGCCCCGGTCGGCTATCCGTGATACGAGCCCGGTATCGCACCGACGCCGAGCACCTTTCCGGCCGAGGCTGGGCCTGTGTGCCGTACGGCATGGAGCACCCCGTCTACCTGGAGCAAGTGGCCGATCAAGCCGCGCAACTTCCGTCCCACGTCCGCCGGATTGTGGTCCCTGTTGGATCAGGCATCACCCTCGCGGCCATTCTGCGCGGACTCGCCAGAGCCAGTAGCCGGACGCCGGTGCTCGGCGTTCGTGTCGGCGGTGATCCGACGCCCGTCCTCGACCGATACGCCCCTGGTTGGCACGCCCGCGCAACGCTCGTCACCACCACCGCGGCATTCGGAGACTCCGTGCCTAACCGGCTCGGTGCCCTGGCACTGGATCCGCATTACGAAGCCAAGACGCTCCCTTTCCTTTCTTCCGGTGATTTGCTGTGGGCGGTCGGCGTACGCGCATCCGCCTTGCGACCGTGAACGGCAGTCACCGATCCGGTACCGCGAACAGCGTCGTTCTTTCGCCTGGGGCACCCCGGAGGCAGCTGGGAGCCCTTGGGCCACGTGAAGAAGATGCAGAAATAATTGCCGCAGCCCCTCGCGCACTCTTCGAACCTCCCCTACTGTCTCAGCTGCCAAAAGGAAAGTTCCTCAGGCGGAACGAAGAATAGGTATAGGGAGGGCGAGATGTCTCAGGAAGACTGCACGGTGAGTCAATTAATAGAAGGTCTTAAGGGGTACCCTGCGGAATCGATCGTGCGCCTGTACGTCGAAGGCGGGCCGGATCACGGGTACTTGGTCGGCCCCGTTGTCTCCATAAGTGACCGCCTCACAATCATGTGCGCAGTCGAGAAAAACACCTGCGACTGATCCTGTATGCGGCCCGCCCCCGGAGATAGCGGGGGCGGACCGCAGGCGCCAGCATGCCACATCGCACGCACCGAACGGAGTAGCTATGACGGACCGCCGGCCCGGCGACGGCAACGCCGAAACGCTGCGTGCTTACTGGGCTCGGGGAAAGGGCGCCGCCAAAATCCGGTGGGGCACACCCGGCGACTTCGACCGCTGCGTAGGCGAACTGTCGAAGTACATGCCGGGTCGCGCCGAGGGGTATTGCAACCTGCTACACAAGCGGGCCACCGGCATCTACCCCGCCACGCACGCCAAGGCAGACCGCGGGGGCACGTGATGGCTTGGACATCGAGTAGGCGCCGCGCCGAGCTTCCCGCGGACTGGGCAACCGCGATCCGCCCCCGCGTCCTCGCCCGCGACGGTTACCGGTGCACCGCCTATATGCGGGACGGCAATCGGTGCCCCGCCGTCGCCACGGACGTGGACCACATCGGCGACCGCCACGACCACAGCGACAACAACCTCCAGTCGCTTTGCCGTTGGCACCACAAGCGCAAGACAGCCGCCGAGAGTGCCGCCGCACGCCGCGCTAAGCGCCCGCCGCTGCGTCGGCGGCCAGCGGAACGCCACCCGGGCCTGCGATGATCTCTCCACCCCTGGGGGATCCCCCTCCCCGGCCGGCCTGAACACCGCAAGCGTATTGCGGCTCGGTAGATGTACGAGTCTGGGGTTCACGGCGACCGTTGCCATTAGCGGGAAAGATCAGCTCTTATTCAACACGTCCACCCCATCATCGTGTGCATTGGGAATGTAAGTCAGTTGCTTCTCATTTCTAAAAATCTCGACTTGAATGGTCGTGAGGGTCGCGCATTCGCTAGCAGGATTAGCCACAGGTGTGGCATCGAAGAAGGCCCAGGCGCCATCGTTCCTAGTCATCTTCAAATGGTATGAGCAGGGTACGGTGTCGGTGCCTCGAGTGAAGGTGGTGTGAAATTTGCCAAGCTGATCCCCTGCGTATCCTGGGCTGAGTCGGAGAGAAACATCGGCAGGAGACGAGAGGCCGAGCCCTGTGGTTGTCCATGTCCCAACATACTTGTCGGGCAGCGGAGTTCCATGCTGATCGCGATTGAGATAGGCGAGAACCCCGGAGATTGAGCCGATTAGGAGGGCTGCGGCAACTCCCCATGTCTTCAGTTGGGAAGCGGTCGTCTTCGTAGGGACTTTCGGTGAAGCTGTCGCTGGCTTAGGGGATGTCGACTTTTCCGTTGGTGTATATCCGGAGCCTTTCGAGTGTATCGCCGGATTAGTCGACTTGTGTTTAGGTGGTGGGCTGCTTGGGTCCGCGAGTAGTGCGCTCTTAGCTTGAGCTGAGATCGCGGATGGGGCGGGTCGATCGTTCGGGGCCTTATTTAGGCAGTTCTGGATTAGCTTCCGCAGGTCGCTTGGAATTCCGTCCAAATTGGGCGCTTCGTCGGCGATTCGGCGGGCGATGGCGAGGATGCTGGGAGCCTCGAACGGGCTGCGACCGGTGGCTGCGAAGGTCAACACAGCGCCCAAAGAGAAGATATCGCTGGCTGGGCTGGCCTGCTCGCCATGGACCTGCTCTGGGGCCATGTAAGCGTAGGTGCCGACGACAACTCCGGTAGTTGTCAAGGTGCTGGCATCATGCGCTTGTGCGATGCCAAAGTCGATGATGCGAGGGCCGTCCTCGGCCAGTATGACGTTGCCGGGCTTCAAGTCGCGGTGGGCCAACCGACATGCATGGATGGCGGCCAAGCCTTCGGCTAGACCGGAGGCCAGAGTGAGCACCCCAGTTGGATCGAGGGGACCCCTCTGAGCTACGCGGTCCTGTAGGGAAGGGCCGGGGATGTACTCCGTGGCCAGCCATGGCGCCGCTGCCTCGGGATCAGCGTCGACAACTGAGGCGGTATGGAGCCCGCCGACCCGGCGGGCTGCGCTCACTTCGCGTGCGAAACGCCGGCGGAAGCTGGGGTTGCGGGCGAACTCCGGGCGGATCACCTTGACGGCGGCCAGGTCTCCGTCCGAGGTGGCAGCGAGAAATACCTGCCCCATTCCTCCCGCGCCGAGCCTGTGGCTTGTGCGGTAAGGCCCTATTTGTTCGGGATCTCCGGCCAGTAGAGGGTCCATGCGCGTGGCCGATCGTCAGAAGGATGAGCCGCAGGAGCTGTGCAGTTGTTGCAGGTGGCATTCTCGCAATCAGCTCACCGGAAAGTGAAGGGTTGATCGCCAGTGGCTGGTCGCGGCCCCGCCCCCAAAGATCCCGCGCGTCGTGCTCGCCGCAACGCTGATCCTGCCCCTCAGGCCATCCTGCGTATCGAGCAAGCTACGCCACCCGAGCTGCCCAACTGGCCAGGCAGTGAGGGGGATTGGCCGGACCGGACGAGGGAGTGGTGGGCGATGTGGCGTGCGTCGCCGCAGGCCGAGCACTTCTCCTCCACCGACTGGGATTTCCTCCTCGACACCGCCCTCATCCACGCCCGGCTGTGGAACGGCGAAGCCTCCGCGGCAGCCGAACTACGACTACGGGTAGCGAAGTTCGGTGCCACCCCGGAGGACCGCTCGCGGCTGCGGATGCAGTTCGCGCAGGCCGACGAAGCCGATGCCCAACGGCCGGCCCGGGAGACGCCAGCCCGCGACCGCTACGCCGCGCTGCGCGTGATCAAGCCAACGACGACGGACACCGCCGAGACGTGATCCGCGGAGGGGGTGGTCGCTCGTGCCCTGGCGCGGTCCGAACTACCCGGGCGAACAGCCGACCCTGGGCTGGCAGGTGCTGGACTGGATGGCCGAGTACCTGGTCGTCCCGGACGGTCCCGCCGCCGGTGGGCCGCTGCTGCTGACGGATGAGCAGGCGCTGTTCGTGCTCCAGCTCTACGCCCTCCGCCCTGACTTCGAGGGCCCCGCGATCCGCGGGCGCACGTTGACCAATGGGCGCCGTATCCGGAGGGGGGTCTTGTCCCGGCCGAAAGGCTGGGGCAAGTTACGTCCCCGCTCCTGGCCGCGCTGTGCCTTGCGGAGGCGCTTGGCCCTGTAGTCCCGGACGGCTGGGACGCCGACGGTGAACCGGTGGGTCGGGAGTGGACCTCCCTGGGGTTCAAGGCGAAGGTCCAGATCGTTGCCGTGTCCGAGGACCAGACGGCAAACACCTGGGAGCCGTTGTTGGAGATGGCCAGGAACGGTGGGGTACACGATGCGTATGCCATCGAGCCGATGGAGAGCTTCGTCAACGTCCCCGACGGCCGCATCGAGTACGTCACGTCCGCGGCTTCCTCGCGCGAAGGCTTCCGCCCTGTCTTCGCGGTACTGGACCAGACGGAGTCGTGGCTTCCCAACAACGGCGGCCGCAAGCTGGCCGCCACGATCCGCCGGAACCTCACCAAGGTGAACGGCGCCAGTGTCGAGACCCCCAACGCCTTCGTGCCCGGCGAGGACTCGGTTGCGGAGCGGTCGTTTGAGGCGTGGAAGAAGCAGATCGAGGGCAAGACGAAGGCCGACGATGGGCTGCTCTTCGACCACCGCGAAGCGCCGGCGGAGACCGATCCGGGCGACGAGGCATCGCTCCTGGCCGGACTCGCGCACGCCTACGGCGGCAGCGCCGATGTGAACGGCGGCTGGGTGAACCTGCGCCGGGTCCTGATGGACTTCTGGGACCCCGACACCGACCCGCAAGATGCTCGCCGCTACTTCCTGAACCAAGTCACCCACGCGACCGACAGCTGGCTCTCCCAGCCCGAATGGTCCGGCTGCGCCGCGCCGGACAAGACCGTCAGGGATGGCGACCGCATTGTGCTGGGCTTCGACGGATCGCGCCGGCGCCGCAAGGGTGTGACGGACGCTACGGCTCTCATGGCATGCCGGGTCGAAGACGGTCACCTCTTCCCGATCCAGGTCTGGGAGCAGCCCGACGGCCCGGCCGGGGACACCTGGGAGGTACCGGTCGCCGAAGTACTGGCCGCGGTCGATGACACCTTCCGACGCTTCGACGTGGTCGGCTTCTACGCCGACCCCGCCAAGTGGGAGGGACACGTCGCGACTTGGGAGGCCAAGTACGGCGCCAAGCTCCCGGTGAAGTCCACGCGCCAGCACCCCGTCGAATGGTGGATGACCGGTGGCCGGTCGGGGCTGATCGTCCGCGCGCTGGAGAAGTTCCATGCCGCGGTCGTGGACCGAGAGCTCACCCACAGCGGCTCGTCTGTTCTGACCCGGCATGTGCTCAACGCCCGGCGGCGGCCCTCGACCTCCGGTCTTCAAATCGCCAAGGAACACCCCGACTCGCCGCGGAAGATCGACGCCGCGGTCGCCTCTGTCCTGGCCTGGCAATGCCGTCTCGACGCCGTTGCCACCGGGGCCCGAAACCGCTCCCGCAAGGTCACCATCTTGCGCTGACCACAGAAACGGGGGTGATCGCATGTCCGCCGCCCCCGCTGAGCGGCTCACCACTGACGAGGAAGGCACCCTCAATCGCCTCTACCAGCGGCTCCTCAATGCCCGCACCGCGTCGCTGCACGACGGTGGCCTGGACGTGCTTGGCCGTTACTACGACGCCGACCGGTACATGCGCTCCATCGGCCTGAACGTCCCGCCCGGGTATGAGGATCTGCGCACGGTGATCGCGTGGCCTGCGCAGGCCGCGGACACGATCGAGGAGCGTCTCGATGTGGAGGGGATCCGCACCTCGGCGAGCGGTGCGCCCTCGGAGGTGCTGTGGAACATCTGGCAGGCCAGCGGGCTGGACGAGGAATCCCAGCTCGCCCACGCGGACGCCCTGATCTATGGGCGGTCCTACGTGGTGGTCGGCACCGACCACGGCGGCGCGCCGGTGATCACGGTGGAGTCGCCTTTGTGGATGGCGCACGAGCGTGATCCGCTGACCCGCCAGGTGCGGGCGGCGGCGCGTTTCGTGCAGGATCCGCGCGAGGTGGACCTGCCGCAGTATGCGCGCAGCACCACCACGGTTGCCGCCTCGCTGTTCCTGCCGGGGCAGACCGTGCAGGTGGTCCGCGACAGCGGCGGCGAGGCCGGCGGCTGGGTGGTCGTTGATCGCGACGTTCATGGGATGCCGCAGATTCCGGTGGTGCCGCTGGTCAACCGACCGCGGGTGTCTGATCGCGCCGGCCGCAGCGAGATGCTCCGGGTGATCCCGGTGGCCGATGCCTGCTGCCGGGCGATCACCAACATGCAGATCGCCACGGAGTTCCAGGCGGTGCCGCAGCGCTACATTCTCGGCGCGAGCCGGGAAGACTTCGAGGACGCTGATGGGAACCAGATTCCCGCCTGGGAGGCGTACCTGGGCCGGGTGTGGGCGCTGGCCAACGATCAGGCGAAGGCTGGGCAGTTCCCGGCCGCCGAGCTGCACAACTTCGCCGAGGCGATCACCACCTACGGCAAGATCGCCGCATCGTTGCAGGGTGTCCCGCTGTCTTACTTCGCCGTCGGCGCGGACAACCCCTCCTCCGCGGACGCGATCCGTGCGGAAGAGGCGCGGCTGGTCAAGGCGTGCGAGCGTCGGCAACGCGCGTTCGGCGGGCCGTGGGAGCAGGTGATGCGCCTGGCGATCTGGATCGCCGAAGGCGGCACCCTTCCCCAGGGCGTGGAAAACCTGGCGATGGTGTGGCGGGATCCAGCGACTCCGACGATGGCCGCGAAGGCGGACTACGTCTCCAAAATGATCTCAACCGGGGTGTTCCCGCCCGCCTACGGGCCCGAGGCCCTCGGCCTGCCGGTGAGCGAGCAGGAGCGCATCGCGGAGCTGTGGCGGCAAGCGGATCCCGCCTCCCGCCTGGCCGCATCGCTCGACCGCGCCAGCCGCGCCCCAACGCAGCCACCAGCGAACGCGGACGAGGGGGTGGCGCATGGCACCGGTCAGCAGCCCCCGGCAACTGGCTGACGCACACCGCCGCGCCCAGGTCGCACTGGCCTCCCGCGCCGCCGGCCGGGTCATGAGTGACTGGCAACGCATGATCCAGCCCCGGCGGATCGAGGAGACCGCGCCGCAGTGGATGGACGCGTCCCTGGGTGTCATCACCGCCTCCCGGGCCCGGTCGCGGGACCTGGCCGCCTCCTATCTGCGGCTTCACCGCGCGCTGAACACGGACACGACGCTTCCGCCCTACGCCTCCGCCCCCGTGGCGGAGGTGACCACCCTTGGCAGGCTGCGCCGCGACTTTGCCAGCCGGGCGCAGATCCACCTGCCCTCGGCCGGGGACGATGGCCGGGCCGTGGTCATCGAGGACGACTACGCCTGGCCCGACGAAGACCAGGAGGCCTTCGCTGCCGCGGCTCGCACCTCCCTTGCCGTCACCGGCCCAGTGCATGCCCGGCGGCGCCTGGCCGATGCCGAAGGGGCGGCGGGCCGCGGGCGGTTGGACGACACCGACTTCCTAGCCGAACTCGACACCGTGATGCGCGACGCCGGCGCATCGGCGGCCGCCGCGGCCGACCGTGAAGTCCTCCGCGGGGGCCGTGATCTCCTCCACCGCGCCTCGTCGGCCGACCCGCGGGTGGTCGGCTGGGTGCGGGTGACCAGCGCGGACCCGTGCGCCTGGTGCGCGATGCTCGCCAGCCGCGGGGCCGTGTATCGGTCCCGGGATGCCGCCCAGCTCAAGGGGCACGCCGGCCGCAACGTGCCGCCGGTCGATCCCGAAGACCTGGAGAAGTACCACAACCAGTGCCACTGCCAGGTCGTGCCCATCTACTTGCGCACCGCCTGGATATCCGAACAGGGGCGCGCCTTCCGGGAGTTGTGGGACGAGGCCACCGACGGCCACACCGGGCGGGACGCGATCAACGCCTATCGGCGCGTCATCGATGCGCGCCGCCGCCGTGCCCGATCCCGCGGCGCGTTGCCCGCACAGGCGGACGGACCCCTTTTCACCAACCATCCACCGCGCCGCGACCAAGGGAGCGGAACATGACTGACGCGCAGGAAACACCGGCCACCCCGGAGACCCCACCGCCCGACGAAACCGCCCATGCCGAACCGCCGGAGCCGGCCCCGGGCAACGATGAAGCGACGCTCCCGGATTGGGTACGCAGTGAGCTTTCCCGCGCCCGGGACGAGGCGGCACGGCGCCGCATCGAACTCCGCGAGCTCAAAGACCAGCTGGCAGGGATGGCCGACCCCGACGAGGCCAAGGCCGCCATTCAGCTCGCCCACGACCGCCTCGCGGAGACCGAGCAGCAGCTGACCCGCGAGCGGCTGGGCCGCAAGTACCACCTCCCCGAGGCCCTCGTTGCCCGCATCCAGGGGGAGGACGAGGAAGCGATGGAGCAGGACGCCAAGGCGCTCGCAGAGCTGGCCCCGGCCGCCGGCCGTCCGCCCCGCCCCGACCGCCTCCAGGGCGGCGGCGATCCCGCGCCGCTGTCCCCGGCGGACAGGTTCGCCCAGATCATCCAGACCCGGCTGCGCTGACGCGCGCCCCAACCTTTGCAAAGTGAGGGCCAGTTATGGCTGCACCCCCGGTAAAGCTTTCCGCCATCGAGCAGATTCTCCTGCCGCCGGAGATCACGACCCCGATTTTCGACCGGGCGGTGGAGGAGTCCGCGGTCATGAGTCTGGCCCGCAAGGTGCCGCTGTCCATGACCGCGCAGACCGCCATCCCCGTCCCGATGGATCTGCCGGTCGCCGGCTGGGTCGATGAGGGCGGCCCCAAGCCCACCGGCACCGCGGGCATGGGTGTCAAGACCATGCAGGGGAAGAAGGTCGCCTGCCTGGTGCCGGTCTCCCAGGAGGTCGCCAACAGCAATGCGGCCGGCCTCTACACGCAGATCCAGCAGGACCTTCCCAAGGCCCTCGCCCGTGCCTTCGACCTGGCCGCGATCCACGGCAAGACGCCCACCGGCGGCGTCGGCCCGTTCGCAGACTTCCTTACCGCGACCCCCTACACCGTCCAGCTCGGCACCGCGCCGCAGAACAAGGGCGGCATCTGGGCCGACCTGGTCGCCGGTATGAAGTTGGTGGTGGACGGGGACGACGACCCGGATCACCCGTCCGAGGGGTACGACGTGACTGGCTGGGCCGGCGACCCGCGACTGCGCCCGGAGCTGCTGCTGGCCACCGACGTCAACGGCCGCCCCATCTTCGTGGACACCACCACCCCCGGCGTCGGCGCGGTCGGGTCCGGCTCCCTGGTGGGCCTGCCGCTCTCCTACAGCCGAGGCATCTCCGGGAAGGTCATCCGGCAGAGCGGCGCCCGCGACACCGGGCTGCGCCTGATCGCCGGGGACTTCGGCCAGTGCGCGTACGGCGTCGGTATGGACATCACCCTCAAGATCTCCACCGAAGCCGGCTACGTGGACACCGACGGTGTCTGGCACTCCGCGTTCCAGGAGAACCTCGTCCTGCTCCTGGCCGAGGCGTACTTCGGATTCGTCGTCGGCAACCCGAAGGCGTTCGTCACCCTGACCGGCAAGGGCGGCGGTAGCTGATGGCCGATCCCCGCCCGCTGAAGATCACGGCCCGGGTGCACGCCTACCCGCCCGCCCACAACGCGGGCGGGGAATGGATGCTTCACTCCATGCTCCGCGTCCTGGTCGAGCGCGGCCACGAGGTGACGGTGTGGCTGTCCCGGTACGGGCCGATCCCACACCGCTACGACCTCGACGGCGTGCAGGTCATCCCGTTCCAGGCCCGCATCGACTTCGCCGCCCACGCCCGCAAATCCGATGTGCTGCTCTCCCATCTGGAGAACGTGCCGCCGGTCGCCTCGCTGGCCCGCGAGTACCGGGTTCCGATGGTCGCCGTCTGCCACAACACCCACGCGCCCACGTTCCGGCACGCCGCCGGCGTCGATCTCGCCGTCTACAACTCGCACTGGATGGAAACCGAGGCCGAGGTGTTCTACGGCGAGATCGCCGACCACGCCCGCCCGAAGGCGACCGCGATCGTGCGGCCCCCGGTGTTCGCGGAGGAGTACCGCACCACGCCGGGGGAGTGCGTCACCCTGGTCAACCTCAACGCCGAGAAGGGCGGGGACCTGTTCTGGCGGATCGCCGCCCGCATGCCCGAGACCAAGTTCCTCGGCGTGCTCGGTGCCTACGGGGACCAGGTCCGCCCACCTCAGCCGCTTCCCAATCTGGAGATCATCGAGCAGGTTCCCGGGCACCAGATGCGCGACCGCGTCTATGCCCGGTCCTGCCTGGTCCTGATGCCCAGCTCGTATGAGTCCTGGGGTCGGGTCGGAGTGGAGGCACTGGCCTCCGGCATCCCCGTGGTCGCCCACCCCACACCGGGGCTGGCTGAGTCCCTCGGCCATGCGGGCATCTTCGCCGACCGGGACGACCTCGATGCCTGGCTGTCGGTCTTGTCCACCGTGTTGGAGCCGGACGCATGGGCGCAGGCGTCCGCCCGTGCGCTGGAACGGTCCGCCGAACTGGACCCGGCGGCCGACCTCAAGGTCTGGGCCGAGGCCGTCGAAGCCCTGGGAGAGCGGAGGCGCGGCGGTGACGGCGACCGTTGAGCAGGTCAAGGCGCTATTGCCCGAAGGCACCGACCTCAGCGACGAGCAGATTCAGGCTCTGATCACGCAGGCCGAGACGTACCTGCGCGGCCGGGTCCGGGACCTGGACCGGCGCATCGCCTGCGGGCAGGTGACCGCGGCCACGGTGGACTTCATCGAGGCGTCCATGGTCGCTCGCGTTGCCCGCAACCCCGACGGCTACCGCGCCGAGGGGGATGGCGACTACTCGTACCAGTTCGACTCCCGCGCCGCGGCCGGCTTCCTGACCCTGCTGCCCGACGAGCTCACCATGCTCGGGATCAACAAAGGTGCCTTCACCATCGCCCCCACCAACCCCCGGCGCCGCTGCCGGCGCCATCGCGGGCCGTGTGATTGCCCGGTCGAGCCGCCGTGGCCGGGGTGGTGGTGCGAGTGAGCCTGCTCGACCGCGGGCCTGAGGAGGTCGTCATCTATCCGGCTGGACCGGTGCTGCCGGACGGTACCCGCGGTCCCGAGGGGGCGCCGGTCACTGTGCGCTGCCGCGTCCAGCCGGTGACCTCCACCGACTACCCCGAAAGCGGCTACCTCGTCACCACCACCTACCGGGTCATCGCCCGCGCCCTGCCCGCGGGCCCGTGGTCCCGGGTGGTGTGGCGCGGCCAGACCTGGACCGTTGTCGGGGAACCGGCCCGCCACCGTGGCTCGCCCCGCACCCGGCACGACACCGCGATCATCCGCAGGAGGTGACCCCATGGCCCGCGTCAGTCCCTCACTTGATGCCCAAATCGCGCACCTTGCCGCCGTCCGCGCAGTGGTACGTGCCGAACTGGAAGCCCGAGCCGCCCGCGTGCAAGCCGTGGTCGATAGCCACGTCCGCACAGGCCGCCTCCGTGCTTCACTGCGCGTGGAGACGAACGCCACCGACGCCACCGTCTCCATCGCTCATCCGGAGATCCTGGCGATCAACTATGGCCACACCGCGGCCAACGGCCGCTTCGTTGAGGGGATCCACGCCATCGAGGCGGGCCAGGCATGACACCCGTTCTCCCCGACATTGACGAGCTGGTGCGGGCCGCGCTTACCGCCGAGCTCCCGCAGGCGAAGGTGTTCACGCTGTGGCCGGATGACTGGGCGGAGCACCTGCCGCTGGTGGTGGCGCGCCGGGTGGCCGGCGCCGCACCGGATCCCCGTGGCCTGGACGCTGCCCTCATCGATGTGCAGGCTGCGGCCGGCGACCGGCGCGCCGCCCACTACCTGGCGCGGCAGGCCCGCGCGGTCCTCTTCGACGCCTGCGCCGCCCAGTTCTCCTACACCGACGCTGGAGGCTACCTCTCCCACTTTCAGGGCGAGACCTCAGGACCGGCCGAGATCCGTGACAGCCATCCCACCCCCGGTACCGACCTCTTCCGGTTCCAAGCCACCTACAGACTCACCGCTCGGCCCGCATCTTGAGCCAACTCTTGTGCACTGCGAAACTCGCGTGCACCGCAGGACCTGTTCATTGATCCTGAAGGTTTGAGCCAAGCGAAGGAGGGCGATGGACGTCGCCGAGGGACACGAGAGCGATGAGGACACCGACAGCGAACTGGAGGACACTTACCCCATATTTGCGGCGTCAGATTACTACCCCGATGCCCAGATAATAGAGTTCCTGATCTTCCAGCAACGACTGGCTGCCCTTGCTTGGATGCGACGCCAGATGAATGGAAGTATCGACTCGGAATTGGCGGAGCTCCGGGAGATTCGGCATTCCGGCGAACACAGAGTTTCGGGCTGGGAGACTGAAAGCGACCAAGTGCTCAACGAGTCGCTGCATCTGTTGGACCGTGACGCTAGGGGTATCAGTTCTGGTGTAATCCTCGTGGCTGCCGTGGCTGCACTGGAATCGCTCATGAACCAGTTGCTGGACCAGCCAAACGATGAACGTCTGCGCCGGGCTGGCCTGACGAGGAAGGCAGAGACCCTTGCCGAACGTTGGATCGGTGAGGACAAGGCCGATGTCTTCAACGAGCACCTCAAGTGGCTTCGTGATCGCCGCAACTCTTTCGCCCACAGGCTCCTTGATGATGTGGACCCCTACTGGGAGGCGGATGGCCCCCAGTGGACACTCGACGACGAAGTTGCCGACGAAGCTCTGTATAGGGCCGGATCCATTGCGATCATGTTGGAGCAAGCGAAATTGGAGAAGAGCTAGCGTCAAGTAATTCAGGCTTCTCCTGACTCCCGCAACTCCACAGAGAACCTCGTTTATGGCCACTTGATGAAAGTGGCCATTACTTATTTCTGTCAAGGAGGTTGATTTCACCATGCCCCTCATCGACGAAGCCGCCATCATCCCGGGCTCCGGCTTCATCCACCTCGCCGATCCCGACACGCCCAAGCCCACCGCCATCACCGACCCGCGCAACCCGGGCCCCGGTTGGAACAACATCGGCCACACGTCACTGGACGACTTGCCGGAGTTCGGCCGGGACGGCGACAAGCCCGAAACCGTCGGCACGTGGCAGAACGCCAAGCTGCGCCAGACCAGCCCCGACGTGACGTACTCCGTCACGTTCAACTCCGTGCAGGCCACCGCCGACACCTACCGGCTCTACTTCGGCGCCGGCCACGAAGCAGTGCAACCCGACGGATCCTTCCGCATCCCCGCCCGACCCGAACCGCAGGTCGGCGCCCTGCTGTTCATCGTCATAGACGGTGCGCACATGGTGCCGCTGTGGCACCCGCGCACCTCGCTGCTCGGATCCGACGCGGTGAAGATGGACGCGACCAAGTTCTGGTCCTTCCCCATCGTCGCCACCTTCCTCGGGTCCTCCACCATCGGCGGCGCCATCGGCGAATGGGCCGCGGTCGCCAGCTCCGGCCCCCATTCCTGACGTCGCCCCACACCCCTCCCAAGGAGAACCGCCGTTATGGCCGAACCCCTCTCGATAGCAGCACTGCGCGCCGAAGCCCAGACGACGTACGAGGCCGTGCCCCTGCTCCTGGACTCCGGCGCCGTGGTCGGGCTGCGGTCGATGCTCATGCTCGCCAAGGACGACTACACCGCCGTCGAGCAGCTACTCAGCGAGATCACCGCGGCCGGCGCGGAGAACCGGCTCGCCGCCGTCATCGACGCCATGCGCCGGCTCCTGCTCACGGTCGCCGACGACTCCGCAGTTCTTGAACCCGAACTCGCCTCCTGGGAGCCGGGCCTGGTGATGAACCTGATCGAGCGCTGGCAGAGCGGCACCCAGGCCCCGGAAGCCTCCAGCTCGGCCAACTGATCGCCCAAGGACACGGCGCCGCACTACGCGCCGACCTCCAACACCACTACGGCCTGGACCTGGCCGACATGTGGCGCGGCCGGCTCGCGCCGCGCCGTGTCCTCGATCTGGTCGAGCACCTCCCCTCCGGATCCGCCCTCGCCACCGCTCTCGGCGGCGATCCCGCCGAACGCGGCTGGGACCTCCACGCACACCTGCTGGCCCACGCCATCGACGCTGCCCACCACACCGCCTGGGCCGTCGCCCAAGCGCACAGCCAGAAAGCAGTCCCACCGCCGAAACCGATCCCCCGCCCAGGGAGCCGGCCGCGGTCTGCCGACCCGCTGGACCTGTCCCAGCACCCGTTGGCGCAACCGCTTCCCGAGCGCTTCCGCAGCGCACCGTCCTGAACCGTTAAGGAGGTGACGCGGCCATGGCGGGATCCCCCGGCGGACGCGAAGTTGACCGCCTCGCAATCCGCGTCCTGCCCGACACCTCAGGGTTTGCCACCTCCCTCCAGCGCTACCTCGACCGGATCGAGCAGCGCGCCAAGGTAGGCGTACAGATCAACCCAGATGCCACTGGCTTCACCGAGCAGCTCCGGACGCGGCTGGACCGCATCCGAGCACAACTGAAGGTGAAGGTCGTCCCGGACACCAGCCGGTTCGCTGCCGATGTGCAGGCCGCGGCGGCTGGTGTCGATGCGCGCGTGAGCGTGCCCGTCGCTCCGGACGTTTCCGGCTTCGCCGAGCGATTGCAGGAAGTCGTCGTCCCAGACATCGGCCAGTTCCTTGCCGACGTGCGGGCCGCCGTAGCGGGTGTCGATGCGCGTGTGAGCGTGCCTGCCACCCCGGATCTATCCGGCTTCGGCACGCAGTTGCAGGCGCGATTGGATCGCTTCCGCGTGCAGATGAAAGTGAAGGTGGCCCCGGACACCGCTGGATTTGCCGCAGGTGTGCGGGCCGCGACGGCGGGTGTCAAGGCAGAGGTCAACGTGCCGGTCACGCCCGATACCGAGGGGTTCGGCGAGCGTCTTCGTGCAGCCATTGACCGGGTGCGGGCGCGCGTCAAAGTGCCTGTGTTTCCCGACATGGGCACGTTCAAGGACCGCCTGCGGGCGGAGCTGAGCAAACCGATCTACGCACGGGCCAAGGTGCCCGTGGTGCCGTCGCTGACCGGGTTCGCCTCCCGGGTGCGGGGCGAGCTACGCGGGATGGGCCCGCTTCCAGTTCGGGTGCAGCCGACGGCGAACGCCGCCGCCATCGCCCGACTGCGGGCCGAACTCGCACACCTTGCCCCACCGATCCTCGTCCCCGTCCGCACCGAGGGGGACCGCCGTTCCATCGCCAACACCTCCTCGGCGCTGAGCCGGCTGCGCAGCATCGCCACGGGCCTCGGGGGCATCGCGGGGACGTTCGGGAAGATCTCGGCCGCCATCGGCGCCGCCGTACCGGTGGCTGCCGGGCTGACGGCCGCGCTCCAGGCCATGGCACCCGCTGCGGCCCTCGCGGCGACGGGGATCGTCGGCATGGTCTCGGCGGCCGCGGCCCTGAAGATCGGCACGCAGGGCGTCGGCGACGCCCTCAAGGACGCATTCGACCCGGCCAAGGCGGACAAGTTCCAGCAGGCGCTGACCAAGCTGTCGCCGAGCGCCCGCTCGTTCGTGCTGGCGCTACGAGGCATGCAGCCAGAGTTCACGGCGCTACGCACTGCCGTCCAACAGCGCCTCTTCGACGGCCTGGCTGCCCAGATCACTGCGGCCGGCACCGTGGCGTTGCCGGTGTTCCGCCGCGGCCTTGTCGATACCGCCGGCGCACTGAATCAGATGGGCACGGGCGTGGTGGCGGCCGTACGTCAGTTGGCTGCCAACGGCCAATTGGGGCAGGCCCTGGCGGGCGCCTCGAAGGGGTTGGGCAACCTTTCCCGGGTCCCGGGGCAGTTCGTCACGGCGCTGACGCAGATCGCGGTAGCCGCGGCACCCGCCTTCGACCGGGTGACCAAGGCGGCAGGTGGTGCCGCTACCCGTATCGCCGCGCAGCTCAGCAAGGGTCTGGCGTCCGGCCAGCTGACGGCATTCATCGACCAAGCCATCGGCCTGATAGGCCAGTTGGCGAAGGTGGCCGGAAACGTCGTCGGCATCATCGGGAATATCTTCAGCGCCGCACAAGTCTCGGGCGGCGGGTTCATGGCGACATTGCAGAGCATCACCGGCGCCATGCGCACGGCTTTTGCGAGTCCGGAGGTGCAGGGCGGCCTCAAGGCGCTCTTCGCCACGATGGCGCAGCTCGGCAAGACCGCCGCGCCGCTGCTGGGGCAGGCACTGCGTGTCGTCGGGCAGGTCTTGGCGCAGCTCGGACCGCCGGCGCAGACGCTGATCAAGGCGCTGGGCGCCGCGCTCCAGCCGGTGCTGCGCGCCCTGGGGCCGGTCCTTGCGTCGCTGGCCGGCGCCGTGGGGCAGCTGGTGGTGGCGTTCTCGCCGCTGCTCGTGGCCGTGGGGAAGATCGCGGCGGCACTGCTGCCCGCACTCCAGCCGATCTTCGGCGCCCTTGCCCGCGTCTTTGCCGCGCTGGCGCCGGTCATCACCCAACTGGCCAACGGCATTGGATCGTTCCTGGCCCCGGCCCTGTCGGGCCTGGCGACCATCATCGCCAAGCTCGTCAAAGGCTACGCCGACCAGCTCGTCGTGATCTTCAACTCGCTCGCGCCGATCATGCCGCAGCTCGCGTCAGCGATGGGCACGGTCGGGGTAGCCCTCGGCCAGCTCTTCACGGCCCTGGCGCCCCTGTTGCCTCAGCTCACCCAGCTCGGGACCCAGCTCGCCGCCAAGCTCCTCCCCGCGCTGGTCCCGCTGATCCCGCCGATCGCCAACCTGTCCGCCGCACTGATCAGCATGGGCATCGGCGCCATCACGCAGTACGCGATCCCGGCGCTTCAGAAGCTGATCACGTTCATCACTGGCCTGGGACGGTTCCTGGCACCCGCCATCGCCGCCGTCCAGTCGGTCGTCAAGGGCATCTCCAGCCTCTTCGAGTGGCTGTACGACCACTTGGTCGGCCACAGCGTGATCCCCGACATGGTGCGCGACATCGTGTCCTGGCTCGCCGGCCTGCCCGGCAAAGCCCTGTCGGCCATCGCCGCCCTGCCCGGCTATCTCGCCGGCAAGGCACAGGAAGCAGCCTCGGGATTCCTCGCATCCGTGCGGGAGGGCATCGGCCAGGCCATCAACTGGCTGGCCGGAGTCCCGTCCATGGCCCTAAGCGCCCTGGGCAACGTCGGCTCCCTGCTGTGGAACGCCGGTGCGAGCTTGATCCAGGGCTTCATCGGCGGCATCCGCTCCATGATCGGGTCCGTTCGGTCCCTCCTCGGCGACATCACCGACGGCCTCACCTCCTGGAAGGGGCCGCCGGCCCGGGACGCCCGCATCCTGCGGCCGGCCGGACGGCTGGTGTTGACCGGCTTCATGGACGGGATTCACGCCTCCGTCCCCGCCCTACGCGCCCAACTGCGCGGGGTCACAGACGAGGTGGCCGCCTACCAGCCCGTATTCGCCCCGCAGGTCACGCCAGCCCACGGCGGCGCCGCGGCGATGACTGGTGGCCCGGCGGGCGGGCCATTGGTCTCCATCGACACCTTCGTCGCGCACGAGAACCAGAGCCCGGCGGGTATCGCCCGCGAACTCGCGTGGCTGGCCAAGGGGAGGGGGTGACCCGGCATGCGCGCAGGACCCGCAGAGGTCCAAGTCAGCGCGGACGGGCAGATCCAGTTCGGCTCGTTCCTCATGGGGGAGGGCACGCACATTCACGGCCGGCAACTCACCGGCTGGGACGACCTGCCCTCCCTCGACAACGCCTCCGTCGCCATGCCCTCCTCGCACGGCGCGTGGGCCGGCCAGCTACTGGCCGGCCCACGCGTCCTGGCCTTCGACTTCCTCATCGACGACGGCCGCGGCACAACCGGGCTCCCAGGCGTGCTCGACGCACTGCGCCGCGCCACCACCCTCCGGCAAGACGAGGACCCACTTGTCGTCCAGCTTGCCGGCGCCCGCCGCCTGATGTGGGGGCGCGTCACCCGCCGCGCCCTGCCAGCCGACCGCAAATACACCTGGGGCAACCCCAGCGGCTCGATCGAATGGACCTGCTCAGACCCCCGCCGGTACGAGGTGGTCGAGCAGGTTGCCCGTATCGGACTGCCCATACCCGAGCCCGGTCTCGACTGGTACGCCGCCGACCCGCCGCCAGGTCTGGAATGGGACCTGGACTGGGGCGGCAACGCCACACCAGGCACCGCCGCCATCGACAACGCCGGGGACGCTGACGCTTACCCCGTCTTGGTCATCACCGGCCCGGTCCGCCGGCCCGCGATCACCAACCAGGCCACGGGTGCCGTCCTCGAATACGACATCACCCTCGCCGACACCGACCGGCTCGTCATCGACACCCGCGAGGGCACCGTCACCCTCAACGACACCACCCCACGCCTCTACACCGCCACCTACCGCAGCACCCCCGAGCGCGCCTTCACCCTGTCGCCCGGCACCTCGCTACTGGCCTTCCGAGCCCATGAGTTCACCCGCACCGGAGCCCTCACCGTGCTCTGGCGCTCCGCGTGGTGGTGACCCGCAACCCCACTCCCGACCGTTCGTAAGAAGGGGCCCTCGCATGACCGTGCGCGCGGCATGGCTGACCACCCGCGGGGATGCCGCGGGCGGACAGACCCGCAACGACTCCCGCCTCACCCCCATCACCGCCATGACCCCCGCCGGCACACTCACCACGCAGCCCGGCGTGATCCCCGGCGGCAACCCCTTCGCCCTCGCCGCCACCGGAGCCATGACCGCGACGCTCGGCACCGGCCGCGCCCTCATCCAGGGCAACGAGATCCAAGGGGCCTACCCCGTCTCCGTCACCGCCCCCGAGACCTTGACCTTCATCGACGGCGACCCGGCCAACCCCCGCATCGACCTGGTGGTGCTGCGCATCTACGACGCCGCCCACGACAACACCGGCCAAGTCCGCGCCGCCGCCGAGATCATCCCCGGCACACCGTCCGCCGCCCCCACCCCGCCGCCGCTGCCGGCCGGGGCTCTGGGCCTGTACCGGGTGGCGGTCCCGGCGAAGACCTCGGCCGGTACCGGCGGCATCGACTTCCCCACCGCCACCACCGACGTCCGCCGCTACACCGCCGCGGTCGGTGGCATCGTCCCGCAGCCGGACGCGGCCGGCGCGTACCGGGGCCAGTACCGCGACGACGGCACCGCGCCCCAGCGTTTCGACGGCACCGCCTGGCGCCCGGTCGTCGAACGCCACTACGCCCAGGTCGTCAAAGGCGACCACTACAACCTCCCCGCCAACACCTACGTGTCCGTGATGTGGGACGGGGTCCGCGCCGCCTCCGAGCCGGCCGTGTGGACGACGGCCCGCCCCTCACGCCTGACCGCCCCGGTCCCCGGCCTCTACCAGATCACCGCCCAGCACACCTGGCCCGAAGGAGCCCGCGACGCCCGAGTACGGATCATCCGCAACGGCGGCGACTCCGAATGGCAGCTCACCTACACCGCGGCCTCTGGCGGCGCGCAAGGCCACGGCGGCAGCATCGGTGCCTACCTGGGCGCCGGCGACTACATCGAGATGCAGCTCTACACCGCCACCCGGATCACCGACGTGCCCGGCTACTACACCAACTTGTCGATGTTCTGGATCGGTGCATGACCGCTTACCGCGCCCTGTTCTGCGACCTGCGCACCGACCAAGTCCGCGACACCTTCCCCATCTCGGGAGTGTCCATGGAGGACTACATCGGCAAGACCGGCACCCTGTCCGGCACCCTCACCGCACCCGACCGCGCCACCGCCGACCGGATCCGCGCCGCCGTCATCCCCGGCCGCACCGCCGTCTGGATCGAACGCGATGGCGTGATCTGGTGGGGCGGCATCGTATGGACCGCCTCCCTCAGCTCAACCGGCCGCGGAACACCGGCGAAGGCCGATATCCAAGCAGCCACCTTCGACAGCTACCTCGACCACCGGCTGCTCACCACAGACTTCACCGCCACCGACGAAGACCAGTTCACCATCGCGCGCCGCCTGATCAGCTTCGCGCAGTCCACAGACGGCGGCGACATCGGCATCCGCCTCGGCCAGGGCGCCTCAGGGGGGAAGCGGACCCGGACGTACAGCCACTACGACCTGCCCAAGATCCGCGAACTCCTCGACAAACTCGCCGCCGTCCAAGGCGGCTTCGAATGGCGCATCCGCTGCTACCGCGACGACGCCGGCGAACGGATCAAGGAACTTCAACTCGGCCACCCCCGCATCACCACCAGCCGCGGCCCGGCCGACGTCATCCTCGACTACCCCGGCGCCGTGACCGCCTACACCTTCCCCTACGACGCCACCACCGCCGCCACCCACTGGCAATCCCGCGGCGCCACCAGCACGGGCAGCAACCGGCCGCTCATGTCCACCCCGCTCCAAGTCACCGGCGCCATCAAAGCCGGCTGGCCCCACCTCGACGGCACCAGCGACTACCCCAGCGTCACCACCAAGGCCGTCCTCGACGACCACGCCGCCGCTGACCTCACCGAAGCCGCAACCCGCGCGGTCATCCCGGAGATCACAGTCGCCCTCGAAGCCGCCCACCTCACCCCCGCCATCCTCGGCGCCACCATCCGCCTCCGCATCGCCGACGTGTGGTCCCCGGCCGGCTTCGCCGGCCGCTACCGCGTCGTCGGCATCACCGTCCGCGCCGCCGAACGCGGGCAGGCCGAGACCGCCTCCCTTCTCCTCGATGCCGCCAACCGCGGCACCCGCCTCAACTCCACCAGAGAGGGCTGAGCCCCTATGGCAGTGATCCCCCCGGACCTCCTCGACCGCCTCCGCCGCCTCGAAGAGGACGTCCGCGAACTCCGCGGCCGACTACCAGCCCGCCCCGAGGACGCTCCCGCCCCACAAGGCACCACCCCCGACAACCAGCTGTAGACACACCAGGAAGGAACGACCATGGCCACACCCCTCTCCGCCGATGCCCTCGTCACGGCACTTCGCAACGAAGGCGTGACCGTCGTCGAACACGACGGCTGGCGCAGCCACAACCGAGCGGGACACGGTGCGTGGGGGCCCGTCCACGGCGTGATCATCCACCACACCGTGACCAGCGGCACCAGCGCCTCCGTCTCCATGTGCTGGAGCGGATACGACGAACTGCCCGGCCCCCTGTGCCAGGGCGTCATCGACAAGACCGGCACCGTCCACCTCATCGGCAACGGCCGCGCCAACCACGCCGGCACCGGCGATGGCGACGTCCTGGACGCCGTCATCGCCGAGAACTACGGCGACGCCCCACCCAGCCCGAACGAGAACGACACCGACGGCAACGCGAGGTTTTACGGCTTCGAGTGCATCAACCTCGGCGACGGCGAAGACCCCTGGCCGGCCGAACAGCTCGACGCCATCGAACGCGTCTCGGCAGCCATCTGCCGTGCCCACGGCTGGACCGCGAAGTCCGTGATCGGTCACAAGGAGTGGACCGACACCAAGACAGACCCCAGCTTCGGCATGCCGGACCTGCGCGACCGCATCGCCGACAGGCTCGGCAGCAAGCCGAGCGGCGGTGGTACCGATGCCCAGCCGGCGGTAAGCCTCGCCCACGTCATCGCCGCCGCCCGCACGGACGCTCCGGCCGCCCAGGGGCACACCACCTACAAGGCCGAGGTGCTACGCGTCGAGCAGGCCCTTGCCGCCGAGGGCCTGCTCGCATCCACCTGGGTCGATGGCTCGTACGGCACCAAGACGGCCACCGCATACGCCGCCTGGCAACGCCGCTGCGGCTACACCGGCCGCGATGCCGACGGCATCCCCGGCCGCAACTCCCTCACCGCCCTCGGCAAGCGCCACGGCTTCACCGCCACCGACTGAACAGGAGACCCCCACATGGCCACACTCTTCACCACGTCGTTTTGGGCCAACGCTGCCGAACGCGCCGTGAAAACCTTCGCCCAGACCCTCCTCGCCGCCCTGGGACTCGACACCGCCGACCTGCTTTCCCTTCCGTGGACCCACGCTCTGGCCCTCGCAGGTGTCGCGACGGTCCTCTCCGTCATCACCTCGATCGCCACGGCAGGCACAGGCAAGCCTGGGCCGGGCATCACCGAATCGGTAACCCCGGGTGGAGCCGACGGTACCGGCTGACGCACGGCCACTACTACCGCGATTGCCGACTGGCCCCGTTGAAGACAACGAATCCCCCGCGCTCCGGCTCTGTGCCGGAGTGCGGGGGCGCTTTCGCTGTTTGAGGAGCGCAGCCCGTCACCGATGCCCGGACTGGCGTTGGCGAAGGGCCATTGGGGGTCCAAGGGCTACAGGAGGCCGTCGATCAAGCCTTGCCGGAACGCGTTCCATTCCTCGGCTGTGTAGCGGAGAGCTTCCTTCTCCGGCGTCTTGGAGTCCCGCACGGCGATGCCGCCTCCAGGGAGATCAGTGATCTCCACGCAGTGCTCCCCGCCGTTGCTGGACGGAGACTTACGCCAACTGGCTTCACTGAGGTCGATCGCGTACAGCTCATCTTTGCGGTTGGTCGTGCTCACTTGAGGGTCCTCTCCTCCATGATCTGCTTGATTGTCTCGTGGGAGTCCTCGGGCGGAAGGGCAGCGGCGACCACACGATCGAAGGCGTCCTCGAAGACCTTGACGTCGTCGGTTCCCTCTACGAAGTATCCGCCGCGGAGGTTCTCCAGATCGACCACCGTTGGCCATGGGTGTGGGAATCGAACCACTTGGAAGAGGCCGAGCATCCCCGGGTGGGGCGTGGCGACCAGTGGCATGACCTGGATGGTGATGTTGGGCAGGCTGGTCATGTCGAGCAGGTGTCGGAGCTGCTCACGCATGAGGGCGGGCTGTGATGCAAACCGTTGGTGCAACGCCGACTCATGGATTACGGCCCACAGCTTCAGAGGCCCGCCGGGCTTGGTGAGTATGGCCTGCCGCATTTTGCGGACCTCGGCGAGGGCGATTACTTCTTCCGGCGTACGAGTGATCGCTGTTGCGGCGATGATCTCACGTGCGTATGCGCCGGTCTGCAAAAGGCCGGGGATGAGGCTCGGCGTATAGATGTGGATGCTCTCAGTGGGCGGTTCGCGAGTTGATGTCCGTTTCGAAGTGAGGCTTGGGGCAGGGGTGCTGGCCACGGTGCGGGCTACTGCTGCCGGGCAAAGCAGCCGGTGTCGGCTTCGGTGAGGATGCCGAGTTTGACCAGGCGCTTCAGCTTGGCCCGGGTGCCTTCGATGTTCTTCGGCAGCAGTGCGTGGTCGAGGGCCTGGCAGACGTCCTTGGCCCGCAGGGGGCCGGTCGACTCGTTGAAGGCGGCGAGGATGCGCGGGTAGTCCGGGTGCTCGGGCAGCTCCGGCGCG
>NZ_KB891924.1 GCF_000373585.1 Streptomyces sp. MspMP-M5 | reverse complement strand
GGTGTGGAGTTGACTGGTACTAATAGGCCGAGGGCTTGTCCTCAGTTGCTCGCGTCCACTGTGTTGGTTCTGAAGCCATGAACAGACCAACGGTTGTTCTAAAGTTTCATAGTGTTTCGGTGGTTATAGCGTTAGGGAAACGCCCGGTTACATTCCGAACCCGGAAGCTAAGCCTTTCAGCGCCGATGGTACTGCAGGGGGGACCCTGTGGGAGAGTAGGACGCCGCCGAACTAATTTTGATAAAGCCTCGTTCCCCGAGTTTCGACTCGGGGAACGAGGCTTTTTTGCGTTGGGCTTCAGGAAAGCCCGGGTAGGTACGCTCGGGAGATGCGCTACGACCTGATCATTTTCGATAACGATGGCGTCTTGGTGGACAGTGAGCCGATCTCCAATGAGATCCTCGCCGGCTATCTCACCGAACTGGGCCACCCGACCACGTACGAGGAATCGCTGCGTGACTTCATGGGCGGGTCGGTGCAGCGGGTGCGCGACCTGGTGCTGGAGAAGTCCGGCCGGGCGCTGCCGGCAGCCTTCGAGGAGGACTTCCATGCGCGGGTTTTCGACGCGTTCCGGGAGCGGCTGCAGCCGGTGCCGGGCGTGGAGACCGTTCTGGAGAAGCTGGCCGCGGACGGTGTGCCGTACTGCGTCGGGTCGTCGGGAAGTCATGAGCGGATCCGGGTGGCGCTGACGAAGACCGGGTTGTTCGAGCGGTTCGGCGAGGACCGGCTGTTCTCGTCGCAGGACGTGGCGCGGGGGAAGCCGGCGCCCGACTTGTTTCTGCACGCGGCGCGGGAGATGGGGGTCGCGCCTGGGCGGTGTGCGGTGGTCGAGGACAGCCCGCTGGGTGTACGGGCGGCGGTGGCCGCGGGGATGGACGTGTACGGGTTCACGGCGATGACGCCGGCGGCGAAGCTGGTGGAGGCCGGGGCCACCGCGCTGTTCGTCGATATGGCGGAGCTGCCGCAGTTGTTGCACTAGGGGTGGGTTGCGGGGCGGGGGCCGCATACGTCCTGGGCGGAACTGCTCGTACGGTAGGGCGAATTGGTCGTGTGATCCATCTACCCAGCGGTAGGCCGGAGTTCTAGGCTGGCGCGCCATGACGCCCCCTCAGGTGCCGGGAGCGCGACTGCGGCACGGCCGGGTCGCGCTCGCCCTCAGCTTCTTCGCGCAGGGGGCGGTCTTCGCCCTGCTCGTGACCCGGATACCGGCGATCCAGGTGCGTTACGGCATCTCCGACGGCCTGCTGCCGGTCTTCCTGGCGGCCGTTCCGGTGCTCGCCGGCGTCGGCAGCGTGGGCACCGAGCACCTGGTGAAGCGGGTGCGGCCCAGCGTCGTGCTGCGCGTTGTGCAACCGGTGGTGTGCCTGGCGCTGCCGGCCGTCGGTGCGGGCGGTTCGCTGGCCCAAGTGGCGGTGGCCCTGGGCGCGTTCGGGTTGACGGTGGGCGCCCTGGACGCGTCGATGAACATGCTGGGGGTGAGCCTCCAGCGGGCCTACGGGCGCAGCATCATGCTCGGTTTCCACGCCGCGTACAGCCTGGGCGGGATCGCCGGGGCGTCGTTGGCGTGGGCGGGCGCACACTGGGAGCTGTCGCTGGTGCTGCTGTACGGGCCGGTGGTGGCGGTCGTCGTTCCGCTGGTGCTGATCGCCGGCCGGTGGTTCGTGGACGGCGACGAGCGGGGTGCGTCCGAGGGTGGGGCGGGGGCCGCGACTCCGGTGGCCATGCGGCTGCTGTTGCCGCTGTGTCTGGTGATGGCGTTTGCGTACATCGGGGATTCGACGGTCTCCAACTGGAGCGCGAAGTATCTGAAGGACGTCCTGGGCAGCTCGGAGCAGCTGTCGACGGTCCCGTACAACGTCTACATGGTGATGACGCTGCTCGGGCGGACCGTCGGCGACCTGGGCGTGCAGCGCTTCGGGCCGGTGGCGGTGGTGCGGACCGGGACGGTGGTGGCGGCGGCAGGTTTCGCGGTGGTGGCGGTGGCGCCGGGGGCCTGGGCGGGGATGGCGGGGTTCGTCCTGCTGGGGCTCGGGCTGTGTGTCGTCGTACCGCAGACGTTCGCGGCGGCCGGGCGGCAGGCCGTCGAGCGACGCGGCCCCGGCGCTTCGGATCCGACCATCGCGCGACTGAACATCTTCAACTATGTGGGGTTTCTGGTCGGTTCTCCGTTGGTGGGGGCGATCGGGGACGCCTGGAGCTATCGCGGAGCGATGCTCGTACCGATGGCGCTGGTCCTGGTGACGTTGGTGTACGCCCGCTCGTTCGGGTCGTCTCCGGACCGATACGGTGACGACCATGAGCGGCCGCGCACAGCTGATGTGGGACGAGGCAGTAACGGGCTATGACTTCGGGCCGGGGCATCCGATGGATCCCGTCCGGCTCGCCCTGACGATGCGTCTGGTGGAGGCGTTCGGGCTCCATCGCGGGCCGCTGGAGGTGGTGGCCGCCAAACCGGCCGGTGATTCCACTCTGGGGCTGGTGCACCGGGCGGACTACATCGAGGCGGTCCGGCGGGCGTCCGCCGACCCGGCGTCCGCGGACCTGGACTACGGGCTGGGCACCGAGGACGACCCGGCGTTCCCGCGGATGCACGAGGCGTCGGCGCTGATCGCCGGGCAGTCGGTGGGCGCCGCGGAGGCCGTCTGGCGCGGGGAGGCGTCGCACGCGGTGAACTTCGCCGGCGGGCTGCACCATGCGATGCCCGGTGGCGCGTCGGGTTTCTGCGTCTACAACGACGCGGCGCTGGCGGTCGCCCGGCTGCTGGAGTTGGGGGCCGAACGCGTGGCGTACGTGGATGTGGACGTGCACCACGGCGACGGCGTCCAGGCGGCGTTCTGGGAGGACCCGCGGGTACTGACGATCTCGCTGCACGAGCATCCGCAGACGCTGTTCCCGCAGACCGGCTGGCCGGAGGAGACCGGCGGCGAGGGCGCGGCGGGCAGCGCGGTGAATGTGGCGCTGCCGGCCGGGACCGGCGACGCGGGCTGGCTGCGGGCCTTCCACGCGGTGGTGCCGGAGCTGCTGGCCGCGTTCCGTCCCCAGGCTCTGGTCACCCAGCACGGCGCCGACACCCATTTCGAGGATCCGCTCGCGCATCTCGCGGTGAGCCTGGACGCGCAGCGGGCGGTGGCCGAGTCCTGCCACGCCCTGGCGCACGAACACGCGGAGGGGCGCTGGGTCGCGCTCGGGGGCGGCGGGTACGCGGTGGTGGAGGTGGTGCCGCGCAGCTGGACGCATCTGGCGGCGATCGCCGGGCACCGGCCGATCGATCCGACGTCGCGGGTGCCGGAGGAGTGGCGGCACGAAGTGTTCCGCAGGACACGGCAGTTGGCGCCGCAGCGGATGACGGACGGGCGGACGCCACAGTGGCGGGACTTCGCCGAGGGCGGCTACGACCCGGCCGACCGGCTCGACCAGGCGGTGCTGGCCACCCGGAGGGCGGTGTTCCCGGCGCACGGGCTGCTGCCTTGAGGGGGCGGGGGTGCCGTAGGGGGTGGGCGAACAGAACCCGTAGGGGGTGCGAGGGCCCCCTGCGGGGCCACAACGCGCGGCGGGCGGGGGGTATTCCGGGGCGTGGCGCGGGCGGGGGAGGATCCGGGCTGCCGGCCGGGCCTGGCCGGGGAGGTGTTCCGGCGGGGCGGGGGAGGGAGCCCAGCCGCCGGCCGGGCCTGGCCGGGGGAGGTGTTCCGGCGGGGCAGCTGAGAGGCGTTCGCGCCGTAGATGTCGCGCCGGGGGCAGGAGGGGCCCGAACCCGGCGGCCGCTTCTCGGGGCTGGCCCGGATGTGTGACTACCCGTCGGTTGGGGCACCGGGCGGGCGGTCGGCGGGTGAGCATGGGGCGTGTGTGGGGCATCGGGGAACTGCGGGGGCATCTGATCGAGGCGGGGCTCGCGGGGACGATCGCGACCACGCGGGAGCAGAGTCTGCGGCGCTACCGGCTCTTCGCGGCGCGTGACCCGCGGGTGTTGCTGGGGCTGGACCCCGAGCGGGACTGGTCCTTCGGTGATGTCCTGGGGCTGATGGGGCAGAAGTGCGGGGTTTCGGCCGATCCCACGCACACTTCCGGTCTGGATGTGATCGACCCCGACCGGACGATCGCCGCCTTGGACGCCTTCGCCGGCCGGCTCGCCGCGGCGGCCGGCCGGCGGGCGCCGGTGCTGCTCGGCACCGGCCATCCGCACCGGCTGCTGGACTTCTACGCCGCCCTCGCAGACGCCCTCTCGTCGGCGGGCTGCCCCGTCCTCACCTCGGCGTATGGCCACCGTGTCGACATGGCGACCCGGTTCGGCGTACGCACCCGGGTCCTCGACTACGTACGGGGAGTCGCGCTGATGCGCGAGCCCGGCGTGCGGGGCGCACCTTCCGAGGGGGGCGTGCACACCCATTCACCGCTCCCGGTGCGGGCCGTTCTGGAGGCCGCCGCGAGGTCCGCGGGGCCGCTTCCGGAGCTGGTCGTCGGGGACCATGGATGGGTCTGCGGAGCAGGTCAGCTGGGCATCGAGGCGATCGGGCTGGCCGACTCCGACGACCCGGCGCCGTTCGTCGGACAGGCCGAGGGACGGCTGTCCGCGGTGGTGCCGCTCGACGATGCCGTGCGGTCCGCTCACTACCGCCCCCTGGTGCACTATGTCCTGAATAGGGCAAGGTTGTCCCGATAGGCGGTCGTTAGCTGCTCCTCTTCCCCACTCGCATCACCCGCCCCTAATCTGGGGAGTGAACGCATGGCGACGAAGAGTCACCGGAGGGGAAGCCGGTGCCCGTCTTATGCGGAAGGTGCAGGTGTGTGATGGCTGCGGACCAGAGGCCGTTGAACGAAGTTGTGTTTCTGACAGTGGCGGAGGTTGCCACGGTGATGCGGGTGTCGAAGATGACCGTGTACCGCCTGGTGCACAGCGGTCATCTGCCCGCGATCCGCGTGGGCCGGTCGTTCCGGGTGCCGGAGCAGGCGGTCCACGACTATCTCCGTGAGTCGTATGTGGGGGTGGAGTCGGCCTGACCGCTCGTTCGGCGACCCTCGGATTACGCGGTACGGCCGGCGCCGGGTACCCTGGCCCGATGTAGGTAGTGTGGGCTCGGACGCCCCGCACCGAGTGATACGAAGTGAGCGAGGGTAGTCGTGGGCTCTGTTATCAAGAAGCGGCGCAAGCGGATGGCGAAGAAGAAGCACCGCAAGCTGCTCAAGCGCACCCGTGTGCAGCGTCGTAACAAGAAGTAAGCGACGCTGATCGCGATTTCGCGGCCCCTCACCGCCCTGGGCGGTGAGGGGCCGTGGTGCTTTTGTGGGCCGTATGGACGGTGGTCGTACGCAAATGTCGTTATGGGCATCGTGCGGTCATCGTCGTGCAACACCGACCCGATAGCGTGAGCCGCACAGCTCGGCGCAGGTGGCAGCCGCTGCGGGAAGGAGAGCCGATCTTGGGCAACGTCGTGCTCGTCACGGGCGTCGCACGGCAGCTGGGGGGCCGGTTCGTCCGCCGGATCCAGCGCGATCCCGACGTCGACCGGGTGATCGGGGTCGATGCCGTGGTACCGGAGCACCCGCTCGGCGGGGCCGAATTCCTCAAGGCCGACATCCGGCATCCGGCGATCGCCCGGGTCCTGGCCGAGACGGGGGCCGACACCGTCGTCCACATGGACATCAACGGCACACCGCTGGGCAGCCGGGGCGGCCGGACCACGGTCAAGGAGACCAACGTCATCGGCACCATGCAGCTGCTCGGCGCCTGCCAGAAGGCCCCGAACGTCCAGCGCGTGATCATCAAGTCCAGCACCAGCGTCTACGGCTCCGCGCCCCGCGACCCGGCCGTGTTCACCGAGAACACCCCGCCCAAGTCGCTGCCCAGCGGCGGCTTCGCGAAGGACACCGTCGAGGTCGAGGGATACGTCCGCGGCTTCGCCCGGCGCCGCCCCGACGTGGCGGTCTGTGTGCTGCGCTTCGCCAACATCCTCGGACCGTGCGCGGACTCCCCGCTCGCCGAGTACTTCGCGCTGCCCGTCCTGCCCACCGTCCTCGGCTACGACCCGCGGCTGCAGTTCGTCCACGAGGACGACGCGATCGACGTGCTGCGGATCGCCGCCGCCGCGCCGCGCCGCGGCACCCTCAACAGCGGCACGTTCAACATCGCAGGTGACGGCGTCCTGCTGCTCTCACAGGTCTCCCGGCGCCTGGGACGGCCCACGCTGCCGCTCTTCCTGCCCACCGTGACCTGGGCCGGCACCGTCCTGCGGTCCCTCGGCATCACCGACTTCTCCCCCGAGCAGATCCGGATGCTGACGCACGGTCGGGTCGTCGAGACCACGCAGATGCGCGAGACACTGGGCTTCCACCCCCGGTACACCACGGCGGAGACCTTCGAGGAATTCGCCCGCAGCCGCGGCCCGGGGCTGCTGCCGCCCGAGTCGCTCGCCCGCACCGTAGACCGGCTCGCCGGCGTGCTGTCCGCGCGCCGCGGCCCGAGCCAGTGAGGAGTTCACCCACGATGGCGGACGCCAAGGTCATTCCCTTCGGCGAGGAGCCGCGGGCGCGCCGCAAGGCCCGGCGGACCGCGCGGGCCACCGCGCTGGCGCCCGTCCCGGAGGCCCGCACCGAGCCGGAGCCGGCGCCCGCCCCACGGCCGGCCGGCGGCCGGACCCTGGACGAGCGGATCGCGGGCGGGCTGGCCTTCCTGCGCCGGCGGATCACCGGCGACTACGAGGTCGACGACTTCGGCTACGACAAGGAACTGACCGACCAGGTCCTGATGTCGCTGCTGCGGCCGCTCTACGACAAGTACTTCCGGGTCGAGGTGAAGGGGATGGAGCACATCCCCGCGGACGGTGGCGCGCTGATCGTCGCCAACCACTCCGGAACGCTCCCGCTGGACGGCCTGATGCTCCAGGTCGCGGTGCACGACAATCACCCGGCACAGCGCCATCTGCGGCTGCTGGCGGCCGACTTGGTGTTCGTCCTGCCGGTGATGAACGAGCTGGCCCGCAAGGCCGGGCACACCCTGGCCTGTGCGGAGGACGCCCAGCGGCTGCTGGAGCGCGGGGAGATCGTCGGGGTGATGCCGGAGGGCTTCAAGGGCATCGGGAAGCCGTTCGCGGACCGCTACAAGCTCCAGCGCTTCGGGCGGGGCGGCTTCGTCTCCACGGCGCTCAGGGCCGGGGTGCCGATCGTGCCGTGCTCGATCGTGGGCGCGGAGGAGATCTACCCGATGATCGGGAACGCCAAGACCCTGGCGCGGGTGCTGGGGCTGCCGTACTTCCCGGTCACGCCGACCTTCCCGTGGCTGGGCCCGCTCGGTGCGGTGCCGCTGCCGACGAAGTGGACGATCCAGTTCGGCGAGCCCATTTCCACCGACGGCTATCCGGCGGAGGCGGCGGACGACCCGATGCTGATGTTCAACCTGACCGACCAGGTCCGGGAGACCATCCAGCACACCCTCTACAAGCTGCTCGTGCAGCGGCGCTCGGTGTTCTTCTGAGGGAGTGGCGGAAGAACACCGAGCGCCGGGAGGCTGCCGCGCCGGCCGCCGCGGGGCCGCGCGGCGCGGGCGGGCCGGCTACTTGGACAGGTTGTCGCCGTCGATGCCCAGGTCGGGCAGGAGCCCGGGCAGCAGCGGCGGCAGGGTGACGTCGGGGTGGCCGCTGCGGTCCTTGCCGTGGCTGCCGTCGTGCGGTGAGGCGCTGCCCTTGCCGGGCGAGCCGAGCAGCCCGCCCGTGCCGCCGCCGAGCAGCCCGTCCTGCTCCTGGGACGGCGAGGCCGAGGGACGTGGGGCGTGCCGGCCCGTGCCGTGGGAGCCGGACGTGGACTCGCTGCCGGCCGGGGACGGGCGGCCGGCGTCGCCGGTGGCGCCCCTGTCGGCGGGTGTGTCGCGGTGGTGGCTGTGGCCGTCCGGGCCCGAGGGGAGCAGCGAGCGCAGCGGGCCGACCTCGTCGTCTATGGCGGCGAAGACCGAACTGACCTCGTCGCGGACGTCGGTGAGCTGCACCGGGAGTCGGTCGCGCAGCTGTGTCCAGCTGGTGCGGTGCGTCTTGGCGAAGGAGTTCAGCGCCTGGATGGGGCCGAGGGAGCCGTCGCGTTCGTAAGCGGCGTGCAGCAGGCGGTGGCCCTCGCCCGCGTCGTGCCGGACGCCGGCCAGCGCCCGGCGGACCTCGGAGAGCGACTCGTGGTCGAGCTGTGCGGAGCGGCCGCGCTCCATCAGGCGACGGGCCTCCATCATGCGGGTCGACGCCTGGTCCAGATAGAGCTGGCCGCGGTCGGAGTCGTCGCCGGCCATGGTGAGCCGGAGGTCCTCCATGCCGCGCTTGAGGCCGTAGAGGGAGTCGCCGGGGAGGGCGTCGGTGCTGGCCGCGGCGACGCCGGTGAACGCGCCGGCGGCGACGCCGACCGTCAGGCCGCCCGCCGCCAGCCCCTTGGAGAGGCGGGAGTGCGGGCGCAGCCGGCCGAGCGGTTTCCCTGCCCGGTGGCCGCCTCTGGCCTCGCGTTGCTCGGGCACCCGGGTGTCGCCGGACGTGGCGCCTTCGGCGAAGGCGGCCTCCATCGCGGCGATGAGCTGGGCACGCTGGACGGTCTTGACCTCGGTGGCCATCTCCGGCCTCGGGAGCTCCCCGAGGCCGTCGGCGACCGCCAACAGCCGTGCGTCGACCGGCGCTTGTGCTGCGCTGTCGACCTGGTCCTCGGTCGCCGCGCCCCTGAGCTCCTGCTCCTCCAGGGCCTGGGCGAAGGCGTTGGCCCGCCGGTGCACCGAAACATTCGTGATCACGGGCGGCACCTCCTCTCGTCATCCCGCTCGACTCCCCGGACTGGCATTGACTATCCAGACGGGCCGGATGGTTGCACGCCGCTGTCCGTGGCCACTCGAACGAGTGAGACGCAGCGGACATGGCGTGACCGCGTGGAGCCTGCATCCCGGACAACGAGCGGCGCGGCACTCGGGTTACGCACTCACGATGATCTGACCGTTCGGGCATGCCAGGTCACCAAAGGTGAGCGGCTGACGGGGTGTTGGGGATGGCGGGCGGCGAGCGGTGGCCGTCAGCGGGCGTCTTCGGGGAGGAGCCGCGCCAGGGTGCGGACGGCCCGGTACTGGAGGGTCTTGATGGCGCCCTCGTTCTTGCCCATGACGCGGGCGGTCTCGGCGACCGAGAGGCCCTGGAGGAAGCGAAGGGTGACGCATTCCTGCTGCTGGGGGTTGAGCTTGCGGACCGCCTCCAACAGGGCGGCGTTGGAGAGGGATTCGAGGACCGAGTCCTCGGGGCTGCGCTCGACCTCGTTGGCGTCGAGCATCTCTCCGGTGGTGACTTCCAGGCGGAAGCGGGAGGACTTGAAGTGGTCGGCGACGAGGTTGCGGGCGATGGTCACCAGCCAGGCGCCGAAGTCGCGGCCCTGCCAGGTGAAGGTGCCGATGCGGCGCAGCGCGCGGAGGAAGGTCTCGCTCGTGAGGTCCTCGGCCGTGGCCCGGCCGCCCACGCGGTAGTAGATGTAGCGGTAGACGGTGTCGGCGTACTGGTCGTAGAGACGGCCGAAGGCGTCGGCCTCGCCGGCTTGGGCGCGTTCGACGAGGTCCATCATGCGACGGCTGTCGCTGTCCGCGGGGCGCCGTGCGGTGGTGGTGCCGGTGCCCGCGCGGCGGCTTCTGCCGGCGGGGGCGGCCTTGCCGACCGCAGCGCTCCCGTCGGCCAGCGCGTAGCAGGGGCCGGTGGGCACGGCTGTGGCGAATGCGGGGACGGCGTACGCGGTGGGGACAAAACTGCGCAGGTGGTCGACGAGTGTCGTACGCAGCGTAGCCAGGCCCGAGGCGTCAACCCCGACGTGTGGGTACACGGGACTCCCAGAGGCAGAGCTTCCATCACGTGCAGTGCGGGACCGTTCACTCGTCGTAGGGACGTGTGGGTTCCGGAATGCGTCTGAGGAGAATAACGCTTCGTACAGGCAGCGCTACACCCAGTTGCTCAAATCATCGATTACTTACGGTCCGTGTCCGGTTGGTGGCGGATCAAGTATCGAATATTGAGCAAGTATTGATCGGAAGGGAGCGCAATCTGCCTGGTTGAAGGGCGTGTTGTGGTTAACCGGCAGGAAAGGGACTGACGGGGCGGCGGTGGGGGTAGGGAGTGCGGTTGGTCCGGCGGCGCGCGCGGTGATCAGGGACGGTCAGCGGCGGCGGCGCTGGAGGGCGGCGGCGGCCGCCGCGCCACCGGCGAGCGCGCCCACGCCGGCGGCCGCCGGGATGCCGATCCGGACGGCCTTGCGCCCGGTGCGGTAGTCGCGCACCCGCCAGCCGTGCTCCCGGGCGTGCTTGTGCAGCCGGGTGTCGGGGTTGATCGCGTAGGGGTGGCCGACGAGCGAGAGCATCGGGATGTCGTTGGCCGAGTCGCTGTAGGCGGCGCAGTGCGAGAGGTCCAGGCCCTCGGCGGCGGCCAGTGCGCGCACCGCCTCGGCCTTCGCCGGGCCGTGCAGCGGCTCGCCCACCAGCTTGCCGGTGTAGACCCCGCCGACGGACTCGGCGACCGTGCCGAGGGCGCCGGTCAGGCCCAGCCGGCGGGCGATGATCGTCGCGGTCTCGATGGGCGCGGCGGTCACCAGCCAGACCTTCTGGCCGGCGTCGAGGTGGGCCTGGGCCAGCGCGCGGGTGCCGGGCCAGACGCGCTCGGCCATGTACTCGTCGTAGATCTCCTCGCCGATGGCCATGAGCTCGGCGACGCGGTGGCCCTGGACGATGGACAGGGCGCTGTTGCGGACGTCGGCCATGTGCTCGGGGTTCTCCGAGCCGGCCAGCCGGAAGTAGATCTGCTGCCAGGCGAAGCGGGCCAGGTCGCGCTTGTGGAAGAAGTGCCGCTTGTACAGGCCGCGGCCGAAGTGGAAGAGGGCGGCGCCCTGCATGACGGTGTTGTCGAGGTCGAAGAAGGCCGCCGCGCTGGCGTCGCCGGCGACCGGGAACTCCGGCTCGGCGGGGGCCTCGGTGGGCGGCGCCTCCTGCGAGGACTTCCGGGCGGCCTCGGCCGCGGCCTCGCCGGCCAGCACGCTGCGCGCCGTGGCGGGTCGTCTGCGGCGGGGGAACCACCCGGTGGGGAAGAGTGCCCCGGCGGGGCTCCGGTCGGGGCGGTGAGCGGGCGACGGGCGGGCCATGCGGCTAGCGTAGCCAGTTTGTTCGGTGCAGCCGGTTACGGGCGCGTGTCAGGAAGCACCGGGGAGGCCGACGGCTGCGTTACGGCGCAGTGTTACGGCCAACCGGGGAGTGGCCGGCGGGGGCGCCGCACAGGGGCGGCGGGGCTCAGGCGCCCAGTGCGGTGCGCAGGCGCACGGGGTCGACCCGCCAGAAGTCGTGCTGGGCGCCGTCCACGAGAACGACCGGAATCTGCTCCCAGTACTTGCGGTGCAGCTCGGCGTCCTCGGTGATGTCCTTCTTCTCCCAGGAGGCGCCGGTCTCCGCGCAGACCTTCTCGATCACCGCCTGCGCGTCGTCGCAGAGGTGGCAGCCCGGCTTCCCGATGAGGGTGACCGTCCGGTCGGCGGGGTTCTTGCGGGGGGCGCGGCTGAACAAGGGGGCCATGGGGCCATTGTGCCGGTTCGCGGGGAGCCCGGGGCGGATGGTTTCGCTTACCATCGATGGGCGATTTGTAGGTTTCCGGGGGCGTGGCGATGAGGAGTGAGGACGCGTGCTCCCGTCGGCGCTGCCCCGGATGGCCGGTGACGCGAGTGAACGGTGTGGCGTGGGAGTTGGTTCCGCGGACCCCCGTAAAAGCTGCGTGAGCCCTGTCACTTTGGCCGGACAAACCGGACACCATCTTTGTGCACGCGTTCACAAAGACATAGCCTGCACTGGACGGGGCGGTCGGGTTCCAGACGACCGTCCACAGCCCCGCTCTACCCGCAGGAGCACCGTGGCAACTGGCCGAACTCACCGACCGGCGACCCGAAGCCGAGGCATCCCCGAGGCCACCGTCGCCCGGCTACCGCTGTATCTGCGCGCCCTGACCGCGCTCTCGGAGCGCTCGGTCCCCACGGTGTCCTCCGAGGAGCTCGCGGCCGCGGCCGGCGTGAATTCCGCGAAGCTGCGCAAGGACTTCTCCTACCTCGGCTCCTACGGGACCCGCGGCGTCGGCTACGACGTGGAGTACCTCGTCTACCAGATCTCGCGGGAGCTCGGCCTCACCCAGGACTGGCCCGTCGTGATCGTCGGTATCGGTAACCTCGGCGCCGCGCTCGCCAACTACGGCGGCTTCGCCTCCCGCGGCTTCCGGGTCGCGGCGCTGATCGACGCCGACCCGGCCATGGCGGGCAAGCCGGTCGCCGGCATCCCGGTCCAGCACACCGACGAGCTGGAGCAGATCATCCGGGACAACGGTGTCTCGATCGGCGTCATCGCCACGCCGGCCGGCGCCGCCCAGCAGGTCTGCGACCGCCTGGTCGCCGCCGGTGTCACCTCGATCCTGAACTTCGCGCCGACCGTGCTGACCGTCCCGGACGGGGTGGACGTGCGCAAGGTCGACCTCTCCATAGAGCTGCAGATCCTCGCCTTCCACGAGCAGCGCAAGGCGGGCGAGGAGACCGGCCGGCCCGGCCCGGAGGGCGCCCTGCCGGCGGCGCCGGCCCGGTCCGAGGGTGTCGCGACCGACCGCAAGGGACCTGACGGGGATGTGCCCGCCGTGATGCCGGCATGAGCCTCCTGGTCGTCGGACTGAGTCATCGCAGCGCGCCGGTGAGCGTGCTGGAGCGGGCCGCGCTCGCCCCCGAGGGCCGCGGCAAGCTGCTGCAGGACGTGGTGTCGGCCGAGCCGGCCACCGAGTCCGCGGTGCTCTCCACCTGCAACCGCATCGAGCTCTACGCCGACGTGGACAAGTTCCACGCCGGGGTCGCCGAGCTGTCCACACTCCTGGCCCGCCACAGCGGCGTCGGCCTGGAGGAGCTGACCCCCCATCTCTACGTCCACTACGAGGACCGCGCCGTCCACCACCTCTTCTCGGTGGCCTGCGGCCTGGACTCCATGGTCGTCGGCGAGGGCCAGATCCTCGGCCAGATCAAGGACGCGCTGGCCGTCGCCCAGGACCAGCACACCGCCGGACGGCTGCTCAACGACCTCTTCCAGCAGGCCCTGCGGGTCGGCAAGCGGGCGCACAGCGAGACCGGGATCGACAAGGCCGGCCAGTCGCTGGTCACCTTCGGCCTGGAGCAGCTGGCCGGCGGCGCGGACGTCGCCGGCTGGGCGCGCGGCCGGCGGGCGCTGGTGATCGGCGCCGGCTCGATGTCGTCGCTGGCCGCCACCACCCTCGTCCGCAACGGCGTCGGTGAACTGGCCGTCGCCAACCGCACGGTGGCCCGCGCCGAGCGGCTCGTGCAGATCCTCACCGAGCCCGGCGGGCCGGGCGCGGCCGGCGGGCTGACCGCCCGCGCCGTCGCCATGGACGCCGTCGCGGCCGAGCTGGCCCGCGCCGAGATCGTCATCTCCTGTACGGGCGCGGCCGGGCTGCTGCTGACCGGTGAGCAGATCGCGGCGGCGCTCGCCGGGCGCGCCGACCGGATGTGGCTGCTCGACCTGGCCATGCCGCGCGACATCGACGCCGCGGCGCACCGGATCGACGGCGCCCGCCTGGTCGACATCGAGTCGCTGGCCGACGCCTCCGCCACGGTGTCCGACCAGCCGACCGCGTCGGCGGGCCCGATGGCCGCCGACGTGGACAAGGTGCGCGGCATCGTCGCCGACGAGGTCGCCGCGTTCGGCGCCGCCCAGCGGGCCGCGCACATCACGCCCACCGTCGTCGCCCTGCGCACCATGGCCGCGGACGTCGTCAGCAGCGAGATCGCCCGGCTGGAGGGCCGCCTCCCCGACCTCGACGACAAGCAGCGGGCGGAGATCACCCAGGCCGTCCGGCGGGTCGTCGACAAGCTCCTGCACGCGCCGACGGTGCGGGTCAAGCAGCTCGCCAGCGAGCCCGGCGGTGCCGGATACGCGGACGCCCTGCGGGAGCTCTTCGACCTCGACCCGCAGACGGTCGCCGCCGTCAGCCGGGCCGACCAGCACGACGCAGCACAGGAGCGGTCATGACCGACAGCACGAGGAGCCCCCTGCGGCTGGGCACCCGGCGCAGCAGGCTCGCCATGGCCCAGTCCGGGCAGGTGGCCGAGGCGGTGCGCGAGCTGACCGGCCGCCCCGTCGAACTGGTGGAGATCACCACCTACGGCGACACCTCCCGGGCCCATCTGGCGCAGATCGGCGGCACCGGCGTCTTCGTCTCGGCGCTGCGCGACGCGCTGCTGGCCGGCGAGATCGACTTCGCCGTCCACTCGCTGAAGGACCTGCCGACCGCGCAGCCCGCCGAACTGGCCCTGGCGGCCGTGCCGGTGCGCGTGGATCCCCGGGACGCGCTGATCGCGCGGGACGGCCTCACCTTCGAGGAGCTGCCCGACGGCGCCCGCGTGGGCACCGGCTCGCCCCGGCGGATGGCGCAGCTCAACGCCTGGGCCAGGGCGCTGGGCCGGCGCATCGAGACCGTCCCGGTGCGCGGCAACGTCGACACCCGGATCGGTTTCGTCGAGAACGGCGAGCTGGACGCGGTCGTGCTGGCCGCCGCCGGCCTCACCCGGATCGGCCGCATCGACGAGGCGACGCAGCTGCTGTCGCCCGACGTGGTTTTGCCCGCCCCCGGCCAGGGGGCACTGGCGATCGAGTGTGTCGCGGCGAACGCGCCCCTCGTCGCCGCGCTCGGCGCGCTCGACGACCCGGTCACCCGGGCCGCCGTGACCGCCGAGCGTTCCCTGCTCGCCGCCCTGGAGGCCGGCTGCTCCGCCCCCGTGGCAGCGCTCGCCGACGTCCAGGCTGACGAGCAGGCTGTCACCGAAATGCACCTGCGCGGAGTCGTCGGCACGCTCGACGGCACGACGCTGGTGCAGCTGTCCACCACCGGGCACGTACCTGCCTCTCTTGACGACGAGTCGGTCCCGCTTCGCATGGGCCGGGAACTCGCCGCCGAGATGCTCGCAAAGGGTGCGGCCGGTCTTATGGGGGAGCGAGCACTTTGAACCCCACCGCCCCAAACCACTCCGCCTCCGGTCAGGTCACCTTCCTCGGTGCCGGGCCGGGAGACCCGGGCCTGCTGACGCTGCGCGCCGTGGAGGCGCTGGCCTCCGCGGACGTCCTCGTCGCCGATCCGCAGGTCCTGGACGTCGTGCGTGTGCATGCACGTGCGCAGGTGGACGTTCCGCTGCAGGCGTCAGCTGACGAGGCGTCAATCCCCGGCAGCCCCAGTGGCGTTTCCGCTCTTCGGGACACCGCCAATCTTGTCATGGCGGCCGCCCGCGCGGGCAGGCGGGTCGTCCGTGCGGTGACCGGCGACCCCGGCCTCGACGGCAATGTCGCCGAGGAGATGCTGGCGTGCGCCGCCGAGGGCATCGTCTTCGAGGTCGTCCCCGGCATCGCCGCCGCGGTCGGCGTGCCCGCGTACGCCGGTGTGCCGCTGCGCGACGCCCAGGGCACCGACGTGCGCTTCGTCGACGCCCGCAGCGCCGACGACCGCTGCTGGTCCGAGCTGGGCACCAGCGACGCCACCGCGGTGGTCTCCACCACGCTGGACTCGGTGGCCGCGGCCGCCGGCGAGCTGGTGGCGGCCGGCCGCAAGCCGGACACCCCGATGACGGTCACGGTCGCCGGCACCACCACCCGGCAGCGCACCTGGACGGCCACCCTCGGCAGCGTCGCCCAGGTGCTCAAGGCCGCCAAGGTGCTGCCGTCGCCGGACGGCGGGCAGCCGGTCATAGCCGTGGTCGGTGAGCGCGGCGCCACGGCGCAGCGGGACCAGCTCTCGTGGTTCGAGAACAAGCCGCTGTTCGGCTGGCGGGTGCTGGTGCCGCGGACCAAGGAGCAGGCCGCGTCGCTCTCCGACCAGCTGGTCTCCTACGGTGCGGTGCCGCACGAGGTCCCGACCATCGCCGTCGAGCCGCCGCGCACCCCGCAGCAGATGGAGCGCGCGGTCAAGGGCCTGGTCACCGGCCGCTACGAGTGGATCGCCTTCACCTCGGTCAACGCCGTCAAGGCGGTCCGGGAGAAGTTCGAGGAGTACGGGCTGGACGCCCGGGCGTTCGCCGGGATCAAGGTCGCGGCGGTCGGCGAGCAGACCGCCAAGGCGCTGATCGCCTTCGGCGTGAAGCCCGACCTGGTGCCGTCCGGTGAGCAGTCCGCGGCCGGCCTGCTGGAGGACTGGCCGCCCTACGACCCGGTCTTCGACCCGATCGACCGGGTGTTCCTGCCGCGCGCCGACATCGCCACCGAGACCCTGGTCGCCGGGCTGATCGAGCTGGGCTGGGAGGTCGACGACGTCACCGCCTACCGGACCGTGCGCGCCTCGCCGCCGCCGGCCGAGACCCGCGAGGCGATCAAGGGCGGCGGCTTCGACGCGGTGCTCTTCACCTCGTCCTCGACCGTGCGGAACCTCGTCGGCATCGCCGGCAAGCCGCACAACGTGACGGTGATCGCCTGCATCGGTCCGGCCACCGCCAAGACCGCCGAGGAGCACGGGCTGCGGGTGGACGTGATGTCGCCGGAGCCGTCGGTGCACAAACTGGCCGAGGCGCTGGCGGAGTTCGGCGCGGCGCGGCGCGACGCCGCGCTGGAAGCCGGCGACCCGGTGACCCGGCCCAGCGAGCGCCGGCCGGGCTCGCGCCGGCGGGCCCGCAGCTGAGCTCGCAGGACGCAAGGCCGTGAAGGGCGCCTCCGTGCGGGGCGCCCTTCCGCATGTGCGGGCCGCCCGCCGCGGGCCCGGCCGGCCGACGCCGCGTCGGCAAAGGCGGGCCCGGGGCGGGCGTAGCGTGGACGGCATGACGAAGTACGGAAGCTTCCCGGGGGCGCGGCCGCGCCGGCTGCGCACCACCCCCGCCATGCGGCGGATGGTCGCGGAGAACCGCCTGCATCCGGCCGACCTCATCCTCCCGGCGTTCGTGCGGGAGGGCATCGCCGAGCCGGTGCCGCTCGCCGCGATGCCCGGTGTCGTCCAGCACACCCGCGACACGCTGCGCAAGGCCGCGGTCGAGGCGGTCGAGGCCGGGGTCGGCGGGATCATGCTCTTCGGCGTCCCCGAGGACGCGAACAAGGACGCGGCCGGCACGGCGGGCACCGACCCGGACGGCATCCTGCAGCTCGCCATCCGGGACGTGCGGTCCGAGGTCGGCGACGACCTGGTGATCATGTCGGACCTCTGCCTGGACGAGTACACCGACCACGGCCACTGCGGCGTCCTGGACGCCGACGGCCGGGTGGACAACGACGCGACGCTGGAGCGCTACGCCGAGATGGCGCAGGTCCAGGCCGACGCCGGCGTCCATGTCGTGGGCCCCAGCGGCATGATGGACGGCCAGGTCGGCGTCGTCCGGGACGCGCTGGACCAGACCGGCCACGAGGACGTCGCGATCCTCGCCTACACCGCGAAGTACTCGTCGGCGTTCTACGGGCCGTTCCGTGAGGCGGTGGGCTCGTCGCTGCAGGGCGACCGCAAGACCTACCAGCAGGACCCCGCCAACCTCCGCGAGTCGCTGCGTGAGCTGGCGCTCGATCTGGCGGAGGGCGCCGACATGGTGATGGTCAAGCCGGCGCTGCCCTACCTGGACGTGCTGGCGAAGATCGCGGACGCGGTGGACGTGCCGGTGGCGGCGTACCAGATCTCCGGTGAGTACGCGATGGTCGAGGCGGCCGCCGAGAAGGGCTGGATCGACCGCGACAAGGCGATCTGGGAGACCCTGACGGGGATCAAGCGGGCGGGCGCCGGCATGATCCTCACGTACTGGGCCACCGAGGTCGCCCGGAAGCTGGGCTCACCCGTCTAGGAGCTTCGACGACAAGCCGACGGACCGGTTCGCGACCGCGCCCACCCGCCTCGCCGGAGGCGTCAGGTGTCAGGCGCAGTCGCGGACCGGATCGTCGTGGGTGAGGACGCAGACGACGCGGGCGCCGCGCTGCGTGCCATAGCGCTGGAGGAGCGCCGCGCGGAACTGTTGCCACTGGCGGCGGGTGTCGGTGACGGCGCCCCGCACCGCCCGGACGAAGTTCCCCGCGGCCTGGCCGCGTGCCGTGGCGGGAGCGCCGGCGGAGCCGGATGCCGGGTCGATGAACCCCTCGTCCTTGTTGAGGTCGGCGTGCCCGACGTGGTGGGAACAGGCGCCGATGAGGAGTGAGAAGCAGCCCGTGGTCAGGTTCCGCGGGATGGCCGAAGGGCGGGGAGGCCGCGGCGCGTTGAGAGCGAGCAGCGGCGAGGGCGCGGAGCGGGCCAGGCCCGGGGGATTGGTCAGGCCGACCGGGCGGGTCGGGTCGGTGCTATCCGTCCAGTTGCTGTGCGCGTAGAAGTCCTGGACTCCGTGCAGGGCCCGGCCGAACCCCTCCACGGCCTCGCACTTGGCCCGGCCGGGCAGCCCCAGCGTGAAGGTGCAGTCCCGCCGCAGCTCCGTCGCGGAGGCCACGACGCGGCCCCGGGCGTCCAGGGTTCCCCCGGCCGCGGCGAGACCCTGCCGGAAGCGCGTCTGCAGGTGGGCTATGCAGGTGCGGAGCGCCTCGGTGGCTTGGTGCCGACTCCGCGGATAGCCCGGCACGTCCAGATAGTCCGCGTTGTCGCAGTGCGCGGCGGAGTCGAGGAACTCGTCCGAGTCCGGCGCGCCGACGGCGCCGAACGTCCAGCTGTGGCCCGCGAGTTGATCGAGGGAGCGCGGCTCGAAGCAGGAGCCGTCGGAGGGGACTCCCGGGGCGCAGGCCAGCGCGGCCCGGGTGATCCGCTCGTGCTCGGCGTGCTGCCCGAACGCGTTGACCGTGCCGAAGGCGTCCGCGGGCCGGGCGGTCGCCAGCAGCAGCGCCGGAGTGACCACGGCCGTGGCCAGGAAGGCGGGCAGCCTGCGACCCGTCGTGATACGCCCCCGCACGTGCCGCCCTCGTGGTTCTGTGGTTCCGTGTGCCCGCCCCGGGCCGGGGCAAGTCTAGATCGCGCCGCGAGGCCCCGCGTACCGCGCACCCGGGCACGCGGGGCCTCGTCGCCGAAGGCCCGCCCTCAGGCGCCGCGTTCGGCCCTCGGGCGGCGGCGCAGTGCCGCGTCGGCCAGGGCGGGCGGGGTGTGGTCGGCGTCCGAGGGGTTGAGGTCGGTGCCCGGTGCCACCAACTGGTCGATGCGGTCCAGGACATCGTCCTCCAGGACGACGTCCACGGCGCCCAGCAGGTCGTCGAGCTGCGCGACCGTGCGCGGGCCGATGATGGCCGAGGTCACGGCGGGGTGGCTGAGGACGAAGCCCAGCGCGAGGTGGGTGAGCCGGTGGCCGCTGTCGGCCGCCAGCTTCACCAGCTCCTCGACGATCTCCAGCTTGCGTGCGTTCCCGGGCAGGTTCTGGTCGAACTTGTGCGGGATCAGGTCGCGCCGGAAGTCGTTCAGCTCCAGCCCGGCGGACGCGCGGAACTTCCCCGCCAGCCAGCCGCTGGCCAGCGGGCTCCAGGTGAGTACGCCCATGCCGTGGCGCTGCGCGGTCGGCAGCACGGCCCGCTCGACGCCCCGCATGAAGATCGAGTAGGGCGGCTGCTCGGTGTGGAACGGGACGTGGTTGCGGCGCTCCGCCACCCACCTCGCCTCGACGAGCTCCTCGGCGGGGAAGTCCGAGGACCCGATCGCCATGACCTTCCCCTCGCGCACCAGATCCGAGAGGGCGGACAGCGTCTCGTCGATGTCCGTGGTCGGGTCCGGGCGGTGGATCTGGTACAGGTCGATGTAGTCGGTCCCCAGGCGCCGCAGGCTGTTCTCGACCTCGCGCTTGATCCAACGCCGGGAGTTCCCGCTGCGGTTGGGGTCGGTGACGACCGGGAAACGGGCCGGGGCGGTGCCGTCGCCCATCGGGAAGTGCACCTTCGTCGCCAGGATCACGTCGTCCCGGCGCCCCTTGAGGGCCTTGCCCACGATCTCCTCGGACTCACCCCCCGAGTACATGTCGGCCGTGTCGATGAAGTTGATGCCCGCGTCCAGCGCGGTGTGCACCAGGCGCACGGCGTCGTCATGGTCCGCGTTGCCCCAGGCCCCGAGCATCATGGTGCCCAGGCACAGCCGGCTGACCGAGATGCCGGTGCGTCCAAGGGTGGTCCTGCGCATAGGTGTTGCTCCCCAACTCGTCGTCCTGCGTGGCCGTTTGCCGTCGGCCGCCGTCGCGAGCCGACGGGACCACTCTGCGGCCACCGCGCACCGCCCGCCAGGCCCGGCGTTTCCTGGGAACCGCGTTCCTGGTATTGCCAGGACCAGTCAGGGGCGGGCGGGCGGTCGGTCGGTCGGTCGCGGAGAGGGGAGGGCGTTGGGGCTGCTGCTCGCGCTCCTACAGCCGCTCGGGCGTGCGGATGCCCAGCAGGGCCATGCCGCGGTGCAGGGTGCGGGCCGTCAGGTCGCACAGGAAGAGGCGGTTCTCCACCTGCTCCGGGGTGTCCGCCTTCAGGACCGGGCACTGGTCGTAGAAGGTCGTGTACAGCGACGCCAGCTGGTAGAGGTACGCGGCCAGCTTGTGCGGCGCGTACTCGGCCGCCGCCTCGGCGACGGTGTCGCCGAACGCGTCCAGGTGCAGGCCCAGCGCCCGCTCCGCCGGGGCGAGCGCGAGCTCCGGGTGCGCGGCCGGCTTGGTCTCGCCGGCCTTGCGCAGGATGGACTGGATCCGGGCGTAGGCGTACTGGAGGTAGACGGAGGTGTCGCCGTTGAGCGAGACCATCTGGTCCAGGTCGAACTTGTAGTCGCGGCTCGGGGACGTCGACAGGTCCGCGTACTTCACCGCGCCGATGCCGACCTGCGCGGCCCGCTCCTGGATCTCGTCCTCGGTGAGGTCCCGCGCCTTCTCCCGCACCACCTCGGCGGCCCGCTGCACCGCCTCGTCGAGCAGGTCCTCCAGCCGGACCGTCTCGCCCTCCCGGGTCTTGAACGGCTTGCCGTCGGCGCCGAGGACCGTGCCGTAGCCCATGTTGTGGGCGGTGACCTCGTCGTTCAGCCAGCCGGCCCGGCGGGCCGTCTCGAAGACCATCCGGAAGTGCAGCGACTGGCGGACGTCGACGACGTAGAGCAGGGTCGTGGCGCCGAGGTCGAAGACGCGGTTGCGGATCGCCGACAGGTCGCTCGCGGCGTACCCGAAGCCGCCGTCCGCCTTCTGCACGATCAGCGGGACCGGCTTGTCGTCCTTGCCCTTGATGTCGTCGAAGAAGACCACCAGCGCGCCCTCGGAGCGGACGGCGACGCCCGACTCCTCCAGCATCCGGGCCGTCTCGGCCATCATGGCGTTGTACGCGGACTCGCCGACGATCTCCTCGTCGCGGATCTCCATGTCCAGCTTCTCGAAGACCGAGTAGAAGTAGACCTTCGACTCGTCCACGAACCGCTGCCACAGCTCCAGCGTCTGCGCGTCGCCGGACTGCAGGGCGACGACCCGCCTGCGGGCCCGCTCCTTGAACTCCTCGTCGGAGTCGAAGACCGCGCGCGACGCCTTGTAGACGCGGTTCAGATTCGACATGGCCTGCTCGCCGTCCACGTCGGCCGCCGGGGCGAGCTGGCCGGGATTCTCGATCAGGTACTGGATGAGCATGCCGAACTGGGTGCCCCAGTCGCCGATGTGGTGGCGGCCCACGGTCTTCTCGCCGGTGAAGTCGAGCATGTTGCGCAGCGCGTCGCCGATCACCGCCGACCGCAGGTGGCCGACGTGCATCTCCTTGGCGACGTTCGGCTGCGCGTAGTCGATGACGGTGGTGCCGGTGGTGGCCGCGTACGGCACGCCGAGCCGGTCGTCGGCGGCGCGCTCGGCGAGCGTGCCGGTGATCGCCGCGTCGGCGACGGTGAGGTTGAGGAAGCCGGGGCCGGAGACCTCGACGTCCTTCAGCAGGCCCTCGGCGGCGATCGCGTCGACGACCTTGCCGGCCAGCTCCCGCGGATTGCCCCCCAGCTTCTTGGCCAGCGCCAGCAGGCCGTTGGCCTGGAAGTCGGCCCGGTCGCTGCGTCGCAGCAGCGGGTCCGCGGCGCCGGCCTCCGGCAGGGCTGCCGAGAGGGCGTTTGCGACGCGCTGGTTGACCGTAGCTGCGAGGGAGGTGACCGGGGCCATGAGCTGCCGTTCCGTTGGAGTGGAAAGGGTTTGCCACGAGTATCCCACGGCACTACCACTGAATTTCCGGGCGGCGGGCGTCTGGGACAATGGGCTCCGTCAGGCTTTTGCCCGTCCGGACGGTTCCGCCCGCAGCGGGCGGCGGCCGAGCGCGGCGCCGGAGAGCGCGCAGGGGCGCAGCGGGAAGCACCAGGACGCCAGGACATCAGGACACCAGGAAGAGGAAGGGCCGATCGTGGCTCAGCAGAGCACCGAGACCGACTGGGTCTCCAGGTTCGCGGACGAGGTCGTTGCCGAGGCGGAGCGCCGCGCCGCCGGCAAAGTGACATCAGGTGCGTCCGCACCGGGGACGGGCGTCGTCGTCGCCTCGGGACTGAGCCCGTCCGGCCCGATCCACCTCGGCAACCTCCGCGAGGTGATGACCCCGCACCTGGTCGCGGACGAGATCCGCCGCCGCGGCATCCCGTGCGTGCACATCCTGAGCTGGGACGACTACGACCGGTACCGCAAGGTCCCGGCCGGTATCGACCCGTCCTGGGAGGAGCACATCGGCAAGCCGCTGACCGCCGTGCCCGCCCCGCCCGGCAGCCCGCACGCCAACTGGGCCGAGCACTTCCGGGCCGCCATGGAGGAGTCCCTGGCGGAGCTGGGCATCGAGTACCGCGGTATCAGCCAGACCGCCCAGTACACCTCCGGTGCCTACCGCGAGCAGATCCTGCACGCGATGCGGCACCGCAAGGACATCGACGCCGTCCTGGACCGCTACCGCACCAAGGACAAGGCGACCGGCAAGCCGAAGAAGCAGCAGCAGAAGCCGGTGGACGCCGCCGAGCTGGAGGCGGCCGAGGGCTCCGGCGCGGCCGGCGAGGACGACGGCAGCGCGGGCGGCGCGGGCTACTACCCGTACAAGCCGTACTGCACGGTCTGCAACAAGGACTTCACCAAGGTCATCGGCTACGACGACGAGACCACGCAGATGTCCTACGAGTGCGTCGCCTGCGGCCACTCCGAGACCGTGGCGCTGCGCGAGTTCGACCACGGCAAGCTGGTGTGGAAGGTCGACTGGCCGATGCGCTGGGCCTACGAGGGCGTGGTCTTCGAGCCGTCCGGAGTCGATCACTCCTCGCCCGGCTCGTCGTTCGTCGTCGGCGGCCAGATCGTCCGCGAGGTGTTCGGCGCCGACCAGCCGATCGGCCCGATGTACGCCTTCGTCGGCATCAGCGGCATGGCCAAGATGTCCTCGTCCAAGGGCGGCGTGCCCACCCCGGGCGACGCGCTGAAGATCATGGAGGCGCCGCTGCTGCGCTGGCTGTACGCCCGCCGTAAGCCCAACCAGTCCTTCAAGATCGCCTTCGACCAGGAGATCCAGCGGCTCTACGACGAGTGGGACAAGCTCGCCGCCAAGGTCGCGGACGGCACCGCGCAGCCCGCGGACGCCGCGGCCTACACCCGCGCCGTCGGCACCGCCGCCGGTGAACTGCCGCGCACGCCGCGCCCGTTGCCGTACCGCACGCTGGCCTCCGTCGTGGACATCACCGCCGGCCACGACGAGCAGACCCTGCGCATCCTGAGCGAGCTGGACCCGCAGAACCCGGTCGCCTCCCTGGCCGAGACCCGGCCGCGGCTCGACAAGGCGGAGCACTGGATCAGCACCCAGGTCCCCGCCGACCAGCGCACCATCGTCCGCGACGAGCCCGACGAGGAACTGCTCGCCGGTCTGGACGAGCAGGCCCGCGGTTCGCTGCGGCTGCTGCTCGACGGCCTGGACGACCACTGGTCGCTGGACGGTCTGACGACGCTGGTCTACGGCGTCCCGAAGGTCCAGGCGGGCCTGACCCCGGAGGCCAAGCCGACGCCGGAGCTGAAGGTCGCCCAGCGCGCGTTCTTCGCGCTGCTCTACAACCTCCTGGTCGGCCGCGACACCGGCCCCCGGCTGCCCACGCTGCTGCTCGCGGTGGGCGCGGACCGGGTCCGCAGGCTGCTGGGCGGCTGAACGGCTGAGCGGCCCACGCCCGGCGGGGCTGCTCCCGCCCGAGAGCGGATACGGGTCCGGCCCCGGGGACGAGGGTTCCCGGGGCCGGACCCGTCGCAGCCGCTGTCGGAGCAGGACCGGCCGAGGATGTTCGCGCGCTTCGTCGAGCGGCTGAAGGAGGAGCAGCGCAAGCGCGAACTCCAGCTGGAACAGCAGAGTTCCGCGCGCGAGGAGTGCTCCTCCTGACGGGTCCCTCCCCGACGGTTCCGCCGGGGAGGGCCGCGGAGGGTCGGGTCAGCCCTGGTTGGCCTTGGCCACGGCGGCGACGGCTTCCTTGGTGGCGGCCTGGGCGGCCTTGAGGAGGTCGTTGCCGTTGGGGGCGTCGGCGCCGGCCATGCCCGCGCCGTTGTAGTTCACGGTGATGACGATGTTGGCGGTGCGGACCACGATCGTCGTGTTCTTGAAGTCGTTGTCCTCTTTCGCGATGTCGTAGGTGACGGCGGTGGCCGCGTCGCCGGTGCCCGCGGTCGGCACGGCGGCGACCTTCTTGGCGCCCTGGGTGGCCTTGGCGTCGTTGATCTGCTGCGTGTAGAAGTCCGTGGCGCGCTTCTCGCCCGAGCCGAGGGCCGGGTCGGAGGCGTAGCGCTGGAAGGCGACGTCCAGCCAGCGGAACTGGGTGCCGTCCACGCCCTGGTCGTCCGAGCTGCTCCAGGAGCAGGCGCCGCGGACGGTCGGGTCGGTGGACTTGCCCTGCTGGCCGGCGGCGTCCTTCACCTTGGGCAGCAGCTTGTCGAGGGTGCCCTTGGAGAACGCCTCGCAGGGGTTCGGGAGCTTCTTGAACTTCGCGGCGGCGACGGTCGGCGTCGGGGTGCTGCCGGCGGCGCTGGACGAGCCGGAGGGAGTGCTGTCACCGGAGCTCTTGCCGTCCGAGCCGGAGCACCCGGCGACGAGCAGCATCGGCACTGCTGCGCAGGTGAGGAGGCCGGCGAGTCGCTTGGCTGATCGGTGCATGGTTCCTTCGCTGTTCGTCGTCGTCGAGTCGTTGCGGACCCTTGTGCAACGGGCGGCACGGGCGGCCCGGCTCCCGGTCGGGGCGGGTCCTAGGGCACGGTACGCGGCGGAGCGAGGCGGGGGACCGGTTCGCGGCGACCGAGCGGCAGGGCGAATCGGGCGTTTCTGGGGCGAAGTTCGCCTTCGGGGCTTTCTGTCCGTATGGGGCTATTCGCTGAGGCTGTCGGCGAGTTCGCCGGCCAGGGAACGGGCCTTGTCCTGCAGTTCCTGGCTTTCCGGCAGCCGCGTCTTGTCCGCGGACCACTGGTCGTAGACGAGCGTCACGATGACGTTCGACGTGCGAAAGACCACAGTGACATCGCGGTGCACCCCGGAGTCGGTGGTGATCAACTGGTCATTGAGGAAGGCCGCGTCGCCCAGGCCGTCCAGGACGCGCGGGGTGAGCGGGCTTTCGGCACCCGTCTCGGGGTCGGAGGGCGACGCGGAGGGCGCCGACGGGGTGGCCGACGGGCTGCCGGCCGTGCCGTCCGCCCTCTTCCCGCCGTCGCCCGCGTCCTTGCCGCCGCCGGCGTCCGTGGCACCGCCCTTCGGCTTCGGCTGCCCGGTCGGCTGGTCCTTGGGCTGGTCCTTCGGGCTGGGCGGCGCCGAGGGCGTGCCGGAGCCCGCGGACGGGATCTTGGCGGCCCGCTCCTTGCCGAGGTAGATCTCCTGCGCCCGGTCGTCGTCGCTGACCGCGGCGTCGTACGAGACCACGCGCTGGATGTCGAGCGTGAGGTGGCGGGTGCCCGCCGAGGTCTCCCGCGTCCACTGGCAGCCCACCCGGCGGTCGGTGTCGTAGGTGACATCGGCCCGGCCGCCGAAGATCTTCTGTGCGTCCGCCTGCGGCAGCGGCTGCCCGTCGCCGGGCAGCATGTCGCGGAGGGTGCCGCGGGACGGCAGGCCGCAGGCTTCCGGCAGGGTCTGATAGCGGCCGGGCTGGCCGGAAGGGCTGGCGGCGGTGGTGCCGCCGTTCTTGCCGTCGATGCCGCCGGTGCCGGAGGCGGAACCGCCGGAGCAGCCGGTGAGACCGGCGGCCAGGGCCGCGGTGACCAGCAGCGCGGCACCCGGTACGAACGACTTGCGCGGCATCGTTCGCGGCTCCTTCCCTGCGGAAATGCGGTTGCCGCCGAGTGGCGGCCGATGGAGACAATGTGTACCGCACGTCGTGAGGTGAACGCCGGTTCGCCGTCCAACATCAGGCGTATTGTCCGCCTTTTGCGTTTTTCTGCTTTCCGGGGGAAAGAGTCAGCTATGTCGTACACCGAAGTGCCCGGTGCCCAGGTGCCGATCCGGATGTGGACCGACCCGGCCACGGTCGAGGGCGTCGCCATGCAGCAGCTGCGCAACGTCGCCACGCTACCGTGGATCAAGGGCCTGGCCGTGATGCCGGACGTGCATTTCGGCAAGGGGGCCACGGTCGGTTCGGTCATCGCGATGCACGGCGCCGTCTGCCCGGCCGCGGTCGGCGTGGACATCGGCTGCGGAATGAGCGCGGTCCGCACCTCGCTCACCGCGAACGACCTGCCCGGCGACCTCTCCCGGCTGCGCTCCCGGATCGAGCAGACGATCCCGGTGGGCCGGGGGATGCACGACGACCCGGTGGACCCGCGCCGGATGCACGGCTTCCCCGCCGCGGGCTGGGACGACTTCTGGGGCCGCTTCGACGGCGTCGCCGAGGCGGTCAGGTTCCGTCACGAGCGGGCCGCCAAGCAGATGGGCTCGCTGGGGTCCGGCAACCACTTCATCGAGGTCTGCCTCGACGAGACCGGCGCGGTCTGGCTGATGCTGCACTCCGGCTCCCGCAACATCGGCAAGGAGCTCGCCGAGTACCACATCGAGCAGGCCCGCAAGCTCCCGCACAACCAGGGGCTGGTCGACCGCGACCTCGCCGTCTTCGTCGCGGACACCCCGCAGATGGCGGCGTACCGCAACGACCTGTTCTGGGCGCAGGAGTACGCGCGGCACAATCGTGAGGTGATGATGGCCCTGTTCCAGGACGTCGTCCGCAAGGAGTTCCGCAAGGCCCGGCCGGCCTTCGAGCCGGTGATCTCCTGCCACCACAACTACGTGGCGGAGGAGACCTACGACGGCATGGAGCTGCTGGTGACCCGCAAGGGCGCGATCCGCGCCGGCAGCGGCGAGTACGGGATCATCCCGGGCTCGATGGGCACCGGCTCGTACATCGTCCGGGGCCTGGGGAACGCGGCGTCCTTCAACTCCGCCTCGCACGGCGCCGGCCGCAAGATGAGCCGGAACGCCGCGAAGAAGCGCTTCTCCACGCGCGACCTGGAGGAGCAGACGCGGGGTGTGGAGTGCCGCAAGGACTCCGGGGTCGTCGACGAGATCCCCGGCGCGTACAAGCCGATCGAGCGGGTCATGGAGCAGCAGCGGGACCTCGTCGAGGTCGTCGCCAAGCTCAAGCAGGTGGTTTGTGTGAAGGGGTGAGGGAGTAGGGGGCGGGTCGCGGGCTGTGGTGTCGGGGCTGGTGTAGGTGTCGCGGCTGGGGCCGGTGATGTGGCCGGGGCCGGTGGTGTGGGGGTGCGGTGTCCGGTCGGGGTTCTGCGGGGTGGCCTGAGGGGCGTCTTGTGGGGCGTTCTGCAGGGGGGCCTGTGCGCCACCAGCAGCACATAGTGCAGCTCGCTGCGCGGCGGGACCCGGCTGGTGTGCAGGTCGGGCGGGACGTAGGCGCTGACCGCCTGCGCGGTGACCAGCAGCGATATCGCGGCCGGCGGGACCCGCCAGAGGGCGGTCCGGGCCGGACGGCGGCGCGGGGCCGGCCGCCCGGCGGGGACGGATCTCGGGATGGTGGTTGCCATGCCCACCACTGTCGTGGCGCACGGGTCCCGGGTCCCGGGACGCGGGGCCCGCACACCCGGTGGGGGGTGTACGTCGGCCCCCTCATTTGCGGGGGGCGGGACGGGCGGCCCTTCCTCCCACCCCCGCCCCTCCCCTCCCGCCTGTCTCAACTGCTGCGGTGCACCTTGGAGTTGGACGCCTGCGCCCGGGGGCGGACGACCAGCAGGTCGATGTTGACGTGCGGGGGACGGGTGACCGCCCAGGCGACGGTGTCGGCGACGTCCTCCGCGCTGAGCGGCGCGTCCACGCCCTCGTAGACCTTGGCGGCCCTGTCGGCGTCGCCCCGGAAACGGGTGGTCGCGAACCCCTCGGTCTTGACCATGCCGGGCGCCACCTCGATGACCCGTACCGGCTCGCCGCACAGCTCCAGGCGGAGCGTCTCGGCGATGACGTGGGCGCCGTGCTTGGCGGCGACATATCCACCGCCGCCCTCGTACGTCGCGTGCCCGGCGGTGGACGAGAGGACGACGACGGTGCCGTCGCCGGAGGCGGTCAGCGCGGGCAGCAGCGCCTGTGTCATGTGGAGCACGCCGAGCACGTTGACCTCGTACATCGCCCGCCAGTCGGCCGGGTCGCCGGTGGCGACGGGCTCCGCGCCCAGCGCGCCGCCGGCGTTGTTGACCAGGACGTCGACGGAGGGGAAGCGGTCGAGGGAGCGCGCGAAGGCGTCGACGGCGGCGCGGTCGGTGACGTCGAGCGCGCACGCCTCGGCGTGCGGCAACTCGTCGGCGAGGGCCTCGATGCGGTCCTTGCGGCGGGCGGTGAGCACGACGCGGTAGCCGGCGGCGGCCAGCGCGCGGGCGGTGGCGGCGCCGATGCCGCCGCTCGCTCCGGTGACGACGGCGGTACGGAGGCCGGCGGTGTCGGCGGTCATGGTGCGCTCCCTTTACACAGTGCGTGTGCGGACAGTGAGCCGTGGTACGGCTCGTGAGCCGTGATGCAGCTCGAGAACCGCGGTGTCGTTCGTGAACCGCGGTGTCGTTCTCGTGAATCCGACGTGGTTCGTAAACCTGGTGTGGTTCATGAACTCTGTGCGGTTCACGAATCTGGTGCGGTTCCTGAGCGGTGGTGCGAGTGTTGCGGGTGGTGCGTGTGCGGCCAGGATATGCAAGGGAGGGCGGCGAGTTGGCGGCCGGAGGGGCGCCGGGCCAACCGGTCGCGGGGTGAGGGCCGACGGGTGAGCGGTGAGGGTGAGCAGTGAGGGGTGTGGGATGTGGGGTATGGGCGTGGGGTGAGGGGGATCGGGTGAGTGGCCGGGGCCGGGGTCGGCCCAAGGCCGGTCGGGCCTCAGCGGCCGCGCGGGGCGTACATGATCACGCCCATGCCGGCCAGGCAGATCAGCGCGCCGAGGACGTCCCAGCGGTCGGGGCGGTAGCCGTCCGCGACCATGCCCCAGGCCAGCGATCCCGCGACGAACACCCCGCCGTACGCGGCGAGGATCCGGCCGAAGTGGGCGTCCGGCTGGAGCGTCGCGACGAAGCCGTAGATCCCCAGGGCCACCACCCCGGCGCCGATCCACGCCCACCCCCGGTGCTCCCGCACCCCTTGCCACACCAGCCACGCACCGCCGATCTCGAAGAGCGCGGCGACGATGAACAGAACTGCGGAACGGGCGATGAGCATGCCGCTCAGCGTAAGGAGGCAGACCGGGGCGAGCTAGGCCAGGGGACGCCGAGGGGTGGCCGGGTCACGGAGCCCGGCTGCCCGGCCGCCGGGGGCCGACCGCCGACGGGAGCCGGTGGCGGGTGCCAGGTGGCGGTGATGGGTGGTCGGGGCCGGGCCGGTGACGGTCGGCCGTTGCCGGCGGCTGGCGCGGCCGGCACCGGCCACCGGCGGTTCATATCTGTGCGGAAGGGCGCACCGGCTCCCGAGAGGCAGGGGCAGGGCTGGCCGGAGTGCCGGTCCAGTGGATGACGGCGGCGCGGAGCGCCTCGGCACGCTCGGCGGGGACGGTGGCATCGGTGGCCCAGGCGATATAGCCGTCGGGGCGCACCAGGAGGGCCGTCCGCCGTCCGCTCGCCCAGGATGCGGTGACGACCCGATCGGGCGCGGCCGCCGGGCGGGCGCCCTCCGGCAGCTCCGGCGGCAGCTCGTCCTCGGGGGTGATCAGGACGAACCTCCCCTTCCGGAGCAGCTCGTAGAGCCGTCCGCCGCCCGCGAGGCGGATGTCGGGGGCGCGCCGGCCGGCCAGCCGATGGGCGCCCCGCCCGGCCGGATAGGCGATGTCCATACCGGAGACTCGGCCTATGGCGCGCCGGGACAGCGGCCGCACCCGCGTCAGGAGCCGAACGCCGAGGCCGCGCAGTGCCCGGCCCGGCCCGGAGGTCACCAGCGCAAACCTGAGGATGGCGCCGCTGCTGCGCAGCACCGCCTTGCCGACCGGATGGCGCTCGTCCTGATAGCTGTCCAGCAGGCCGTCGGGGGAGTGGCCCTTGACCACCGCCGCCAGCTTCCAGCCGAGGTTGGCCGCGTCCTGGAGGCCCGCGTTCATCCCCTGGCCGCCGGCCGGGGAGTGGACGTGTGCGGCGTCGCCGGCGAGGAAGACCCGGCCGACGCGGTAGGCGGGTGCCTGCCGCTCGTCGCTGCGGAAGCGCGAGATCCACCGGGCGTCGTGCATGCCGAAGTCGGTGCCGAAGGCGAGGCGGGTGACCTCGCGGACCTCGCCGAGATCGATGGGGGCGTCGTCGGCGGCCTGGGCATGGCGGTTCCAGCCGATGACGCGATACCAGCCGTCGCCGAACGAGCCGATCAGCGCGAAGGAGTCACCCTCGGCGCTGAGCGTGAACGGCGACTCGGGTTCCTGGGCCAGCCGGACGTCGGCGAGGACGACGGACCGGATGACCGCCTTGCCGGGGAACGGCAGCCCGATCGCCTCGCGCACCGCACTGCGGGCACCGTCGGTGCCGACCGCATACGCGGCGCGCAGGCTCCGGACGCCTTCGGCCGCCCCCTCCGCCGCCTCCTCGACCGCACGGAAGTGCACCGTCACACCGTCACCGTCCTGATCGAGGCCCAGCACCTCGGATCCGTACCGGAAGGTGACGCCGGCCTGCCGGGCGCGGCGCAGCAGCAGCCGTTCGACCTCGTACTGCGGCGTTATCAGGACGAAGGGGAAGCGGCTGCGGAGCTCGTTCGCGGGGAGTGCCGCGTCCCCGAACACCCGGAGGGCGGGGAGGCGGTGGCCCCCGGTGACCAGTTCGTCGGCGAGCCCGCGGGCGTCCAGCTGCTCCAGCGAACGGGCGTGCACGGCAAGCGCCCGGCTGAGATTGCTGGTGGTGTCGTCGCGGCGCTCCAGGAGCGTGACGGCGAGACCGGCCTCGGCGAGATCGCCGGCGAGCAGCAGACCGGTCGGGCCGGCGCCGACGACGATCACGTCCGCCTCCCGGCCGGGACGCGGGCCGCCGTCGGTGTCGTCGCGGGTGACTTCTGGCTCGCGGTTGAGAGCATCCATGATTGCCGCCTCCTGCCAACGCGTGTTGGTCAACGCTTGTTGGCAAGCCTACGATCCCGGCAACTCGCTTGTCAACGCCTGTTGGCATACATTTGTTGGCATGGTCGAACGCGATCCTTCCCCCACCCCCTCCGCCGGTCGTGCCGGCGCCCGTTCCGGCACTCCCGCGGCCCGCCCCGAGGTCGACGCCGGGCCGCCCCCGGTCGCCGCCGAGGCCCCCGACGCCGGCGTCCACCCGCGTCCCCGTCGCTCCGACGCCACCCGCGCCGCGATCCTGGCCGCCGCCCGGGACCGCTTCGCCGCCGACGGGTACGAGCGCGCCACCATCCGCGCCATCGCACGGGACGCGGGCATCGACCCGTCGATGGTGATGCGCTACTACGGCAACAAGGAGGGCCTCTTCGCCGCCGCCTCGGAGATCGATCTGCGGGCCCCGGACCTCACGAAGGTCCCGCCGGAGGAGCGCGGCGCCCGGCTCGTGCGCCACTTCATCGAGCTGTGGGAGAGCGACGAGACGCTGACGGGGATGATGCGCGTCGGCGTCACCAACGAGGCCGGCGCCGAACGCATGCGGCAGATCTTCGCCGAGCAGGTGCGGCCGCTGCTCGACGCGATCTGCGCGGTGCCGGAGGAGGCGCCGAGCCGCGCCGCCCTGATCGGGTCGCAGATCCTGGGCATGGCACTGTGCCGCTACGTCCTGCGCGTCCCGCCCGCCGTCGAATTCAGCCATGACGAACTCGTCGCCTGGCTGGCGCCCACCGTCCAGCGCTACATGACGGCGGAACGGCCGTAGCGGGGGCGGAACGGTCGTAGCGGGTGGGGGAGGTCGCAGCGAGGGGCCCGTACTGGGCCCGGGACTCGTGCCGAAGGGCTCAGGGCGACGCCGTGGCGGCCCCCGGCACCCGCTCGGCGACCCGCCGCAGATGCCCCTCGAAGACCCGCCGCGCCTCGGGCGTCAGCGTCCGCAGCGCCACCATCGCCGTCACGATCACATCGCACAGCTCTGCGTGGACGTCGTCCCAGCTGTGGCTGCGCCCCTTGCGCGGATTCTGGCCGGTGGCCCCGATGACGGCCTGGGCGACCTCGCCCGCCTCCTCCGAGAGCTTGAGGAGGCGCAGCAGCCGCTCCTGCTCCGCGGGCAGCGCGCTCTCCCGGTCGAGCCACCCGACGAGCGCGTCGATGGTGTCCCATGGGGGCGTGCCAGTAGGAGAGGTGGGCGAAGTGTAGGGAAAGGCAGGGGAGTTGGCGGCCGTGGCGGTAACCGGGGAGGCGGCGTCGGGATCAGACATGGCCCGATTCTGCCGCTCGTTCCGCGTCCTGCGCCCCTCCCGCCCCTAGGGTGAGGCGGCAACCGGCCAGGAGGCGCAGGCCGCCCGGCCGGTGGACCACCCCACGGCGCGGCGGACGAGCGGAAGGCGGCCAGACGGATGGACGAGCACCCCGCGATGCCCCGGGACCGTTTCCCGCAGGAGCTGATCGCCTTCTACGGGCTGACCCGGCTGCCCCGTGAAGGCGGCTGGTACCGGCGTACCTGGGCCGGGCCGGAACGGCCGGACGGGCGGCCGGAGGGAACGGCGATCGTGATGCTGCTGACCGCCGAGCCAGGCGTCTTCTCCGCGCTGCACCGGCTGCCGACCGACGAGATCTGGCACTTCTACCGGGGCGACCCGCTCACCCTGCTCCTCCTCCCCGAGGCCGGTGACGCGGCTGGTGCGGGCGAGGCGGCCGGCCCCGGCACCGCCCGTACGGCCGTCCTCGGCCCGGACGTCCTGGCCGGCCAGCATGTGCAGTTCACGGTGCCGGCCGGCACCTGGATGGCCGCCGAGGTCGCCGCCGGCGGTTCCTGGACGCTCTTCGGCTGCACGATGGCGCCCGGCTTCACCCACGAGGACTACGAGCAGGGGGAGGCGGGGCGGCTGGCCGCGCGGTTCCCGCGGGAGGCGGCGCGGATCGGGGCGCTGAGCCGGGCATGACAGTGGTGCGGACCCCTCATGAGCCGAACGGTGGGGAAGCGGCCGGTACTTCCGAACGGGCCGGCGAGCAGGGCCGATTCGGCCAGACCACCCCTCCGAACGGGCCGGCGAACACCGCACCCGCAAACCGGGGCAGGGGCGCCACCGGTTCCTCCGCGTCGTCCGTCACCCGCCCCGCCGCTTCCTCCCTCCCCGGCCTCCCCGAGCGCCCCGACCTCCCCGATCTCGGTGGGCAGGTCGTGCTGGTCACCGGGGCGTCGGGTGGCATCGGTCGGGGGATCGCGAGGCGGTTCGCGGCGGCCGGGGCGGACGTGGTGGTGCACTACCGGTCCGGGGGTGCGGCCGCGCGGGCGCTCGTCGAGGAGATCGAGCGGGGCGGCGGGAGCGCGCTCGCACTCCGCGCCGACCTCGCGGTGGAGGCGGAGTGCCACCGGCTGGTGACGGAGGCGGCCGGCTGGCGCGGCCGGCTGACCGCACTGGTCAACAACGCAGGCGTACAGCCCGCCCAGGAGCTGGCCGGGATGTCGCTCGCCGACTGGCGGGCCGTCGCCGACCCCAATGTGCACAGCGTCTTCGCCTGCACCCAGGCCGCGGTGGCGGTGCTGCGCGAGGCCGGCGGCGGATCGGTGACCCATGTCGCCTCGATCGAGGCGGACCGCCCGACGCCGCGGCACGCTCACTACTGCGCGTCCAAGGCGGCCGTGGTGATGCACGCCCGGGCGGCGGCCCTGGAGTACGGGCCGTACGGGATTCGCGTCAACAGCGTCTCGCCGGGGCTGATCGCCCGGCCCGGCCTGGCCGAGGACTGGCCGGAGGGGGTGGCCCGCTGGCAACAGGCGGCGCCCACCGGCCGGTTGGGCCGACCCGAGGACATCGGCGACGCCTGTGTCTTCCTCGCCTCGCCGATGGCCTCCTGGATCACCGGCCACGATCTCGTCGTCGACGGCGGCGTCTCGGCCCGCCCGACCTGGTGATCCGCACCGCCGCCCCGGCCCCAGAGGCCCCGGACCCGACGAGAGCCGCAGCCGACGAACGGGCCGACGACCCGGAGCCGGTCCCGGAGCCCGAGCCGATGACGAACGGACCCCGGCGACCCGCACCCGTCCACCCACCCGACCCGGCCGTTCCGTCCGGCCCGGCTGCTCCCCGACTCCTCGCCTACGGCCACACCAGGCAATAAGCCTGATGCCCCGCCTCGTGGAGGCGGTGGGAGAAGTCCTGCCACTCGTGGAGGAGCTGGTAGACGCTGAAGGCGTCGCGGGGGCCGCCGCGGTCGGGGACGGTGGACCAGATGAAGGCGGCCGCGCCGACCGACTCCTCGCCGACACCGCGCAGCGGGTCGACCACGGTCATGGGGAGCTTGACGACGGCGTAGTCGGGATGGAGGACGACCAGCTCCAGCGGGGGGACCTTGTGCAGCGGTATGCCCTCTATGCCAGTGAGGACCATGGCCGCCATGGTCTCCGGCTTGATCTTGGTGAACATGCCGCCCATGCCGAGCTCGTCGCCGCCGAGTTCCTCGGGGCGCATCGAGATCGGGACCCGGGCGGCCGTGGCGCCGTTGGGCGCGCCGAAGTACTTGTACGTCACCCCCATGCGGCCGCCCCTGTTTTCCCCGCCCGTAATGCTCTCGGTGCCCTTGCGCCGGTCGTCGGCGGGGTTCTCGGAGCCCTCGCGCCGGTGACGGCCGCGCTGGGCGCGCTCGGGACCCCGGTCATTGGTTCCCTCGCCCAGTTCGCCACCGCGATGCATATCTCCACCCGACCACTCGCAGCCTCAGCCGCGCAACCCGATCATCGTCTCAGAGACCTCCCCCGTCACCGGCGCGTGAAACGCCCGGCCGCACGCCCCCGTGCGCCTCTGAGACCATTGCTTGCGTGACTTACTCGTACGACGCCCCAGTTTCGCAGACGCGCGGGGGCTGACGCCCGGTCGCGAGCGAGAGGAACGAAAAAGAAACCAAGAGGGAATGAAGGGGAATCGCACGGGCGGGCCGGGTGGTCCGCGGGGCGATTCCCGCACCGCTGTCAGCCGGGCCGTGTCCGCGCGCCGCCGCCCTCCTCCCCCGTATACGCAGGTCAGGATCCCAGTGTCTTTTCCTTATGAAGCCCCTGTTTCGCAGTCGCTGTTCGACCGCGCGTCCGTGGTGACGCCCGGCGGCGTGAATTCTCCGGTGCGGGCGTTCCGGGCCGTGGGCGGTACGCCCCGGTTCATGGTGTCCGGTACCGGTCCGTACCTCACCGATGCCGATGGCCGTGAGTACGTCGACCTGGTGTGTTCGTGGGGGCCGATGATTCTCGGCCACGCGCACCCCGAGGTGATCGCCGCGGTCCAGGAGGCGGTCGCCCGCGGGACGTCCTTCGGGACGCCCGGTGCCGGCGAGGTCGAACTGGCCGAGGAGATCGTGGCCCGGATCGCGCCCGTCGAGCAGGTGCGCCTGGTCTCGTCCGGCACCGAGGCGACGATGTCGGCGATCCGGCTGGCGCGCGGTTTCACCGGCCGGGCCAAGGTGATCAAGTTCGCCGGCTGCTACCACGGGCACGTGGACGCGCTGCTGGCCGCGGCCGGTTCGGGCGTGGCGACATTCGGGCTGCCGGACACCCCCGGGGTGACGGGCGCGCAGGCCGGCGACACCCTCGTGCTGCCGTACAACGACCTGGCCGCCGTCCGTGCCGCGTTCGCCGCGCACGAGGGCGAGATCGCGTGCGTGATCACCGAGGCGTCGCCGGGCAACATGGGCGTCGTCCCGCCGCTGCCCGGCTTCAACCAGGGCCTGGCGGACCTCTGCCGGGAGAACGGCGCGCTCTACATCTCCGACGAGGTCATGACCGGCTTCCGGGTCAGCCGGGCCGGCTGGTACGGCATCGACGGGGTCCGCCCGGACCTGATGACCTTCGGCAAGGTCATGGGCGGCGGCTTCCCGGCCGCGGCCTTCGGCGGCCGGGCCGATGTCATGGCGCACCTCGCCCCGGCCGGGCCGGTGTACCAGGCGGGCACCCTGTCGGGGAACCCGATCGCCACCGCCGCCGGTGTCGCGCAGCTGCGGCTGCTGGACGACGCCGCCTACGAGAAGGTCGACGCGGTCTCCGCGGAGATCCGCGGGTTGGTCACCGCGGCGCTGGCCAAGGAGGGCGTGGCGCACCGGCTCCAGGCCGCCGGGAACATGTTCTCGGTGTTCTTCACGGACGCCGAGGTGACGGACTACGCGGCGGCCAAGGCGCAGGAGTCGTTCCGCTTCACCGCGTTCTTCCACTCGATGCTGGCGCAGGGCGTCTACCTCCCGCCGTCCGCGTTCGAGTCGTGGTTCGTCTCGACCGCGCACGACGACGCGGCCGTCGAGCGGATCGCCGCCGCGCTGCCGGCCGCCGCCCGGGCCGCCGCCGAGGCGACGGCATGAGCGAGGCGGGCGGTACGGACCGGAGGACGGGCGAGATGACCAGCGGTGAGACCAGTGGGGGCGACGAGATCACCGTCGTCCACCTGATGCGGCACGGCGAGGTGCACAACCCCGAGGGCGTGCTCTACGGGCGCCGGCCTGGTTACCACCTCTCCGACCTGGGCCGGAAGATGGCCGACCAGGTCGCCGAGCACCTCACGGGCCGGGACATCACGCATGTGGTGGCCTCGCCGCTGGAGCGTGCGCAGGAGACCGCGGCCCCGATCGCCGGGGCGCACGGCCTGGAGATCGCCACCGACGAGCGGCTGATCGAGGCGGCCAATGTCTTCGAGGGCAAGACCTTCGGGGTGGGCGACGGCGCGCTGAAGAAGCCGGGGAACTGGAAGTACCTGACCAACCCGTTCCGGCCCTCGTGGGGCGAGCCGTACATCGAGCAGGTCGTGCGGATGATGGCGGCGCTCGGCGCGGCTCGGGACGCGGCCCGCGGCCACGAGGCGGTGGCCGTCAGCCACCAGCTGCCGATCTGGATCGTGCGCAGCTTCGCCGAGCGGCGGCGGTTGTGGCACGACCCGCGGAAGCGGCAGTGCACGCTGGCCTCGCTGACGTCGTTCACCTTCCACGGCGACAAGATCATCTCGGTCGGGTACAGCGAGCCGGCGCGTGACCTGGTCCCCGCCCATCTGCTGGCCGGCGCCAAGCCGGCGAAGGGGAAGTCCAAGGCGTTCGGGGCCTGACAAGCCGTCATGTGGCGGAATGTCAAATTCGCCGGAAATGCAAAATTCGCGCCTATAGCACGGAACCTCGCCGTCCGACACTCCCTCTTCGAAGATGTCCGATTCTGGATATCGAGTTCGAGCACGGATGGGGAACGACGGCATGGGCGCGATCAGTCGGCGGGGTCTGCTGGGGATGGGAGTGGGGGCGGCCGCCGCCCTGGGCGTCGCCGGATGTTCCGCCTCCGGGCAGGACGGCGCGGAGGGGCAGCGGGTCAAGAACGCGTCGCCGGCCCGCCCCAAGCTCATCGGCGACGGCTCGACCGCCGACTCCGGCAAGCAGCCCCACCAGCCCGGCCCGCCCGAGCGGCTGGAGCCGGGGCAGACCCCGCCGCAGTTCGTGATCTTCTCCTGGGACGGGGCGGGAGAGGTCGGCAACGGCCTCTTCCCCCGGTTCCGCAAGCTCGCCAAGGACCACGGCGCGGCGATGACCTTCTTCCTCTCCGGGCTGTACCTGCTGCCCGAGGGGAAGAAGCACCTCTACCTCCCGCCGAACAACAAGCCCGGCGCCTCCGACATCGGCTACCTCAGCGACGGGCACATACGCGAGACCCTCGACAACGTCCGCCGGGCATGGCTCGACGGGCACGAGATAGGCACCCACTTCAACGGCCACTTCTGCACCGGCCGGGGCAGCGTGAAGCACTGGACGCCGGCGCAGTGGCAGTCCGAGACAGACCAGGCGATGTCCTTCGTCACCAAGTGGCGCACCCACACCGGCTTCAGCGACCTCGACCCGCTGCCCTTCGACTACCGCAAGGAACTCGTCGGCGGCCGCACCCCCTGCCTGCTCGGCCAGGACAACCTGCTGCCCACCGCCCGCAAGCTGGGCTGGCGCTACGACGCCAGCTCGCCCGGCGGCCGCCAGGTCTGGCCCCGCAAGAAGAACGGCATCTGGGACTTCCCGCTCCAGCAGATACCTTTCCCCGGCCACTCCTTCGAGGTGCTCTCGATGGACTACAACATCCTGGCCAACCAGTCCCAGAACTCCACCAAGGCGCCGCCGGCCAACTA
>NZ_KB891923.1 GCF_000373585.1 Streptomyces sp. MspMP-M5 | reverse complement strand
AGGGCCACCGGCGCCTCGCCGAAGTCCAGTCCGCCGTCTACGCCATCGAACAGCGCATGCTCGACGCGATCCCACCCCACCGCCTGCCGGCGCTCCTCACCGACCTCAACCACCTGGCGACAGCGCTGGAGGAATAGCCCGTCAGCTTTTCGAGGAAGCCCCCATGGAGCCGTAGCGCGGACCCGACCGCGGCTCAGGCCGGCGGCGGNNNCCCGCCGCGCCGTCCGCCGTCGGCTCGGTCGCGCGCACCGGGAGTGGGAGACCTGGGAGGTACGCCACGACAAAGCCCCCGCCCGGAGAACCCGGCGGGGGCTTTGATCTGCTGTGCGCTCGGCAGGATTCGAACCTGCAACCTTCTGATCCGTAGGCGGGTGCCGCACGTTGACTACATGCGCCAGTCAGGGGCTCCGCGGCCTAAATCGGATGCAGCATGAAGGGCCGAAGTACGCCGATGTGCGTGCCCGTTGATGTCAACCACTGATGTCGCCGACACTCAGGGCCAGCTCGCCAGCCCACAGGGCGCCATGCTGCAACCCACCCAGCCGCCGAGTGGCCGTCTGGGACCTGGAGCGGAGGGTATGCCCGATTGGTAGCTCTCCACAGACACCGATTGGATAGCTCGTTCAAGCTTCGAACGCCAGCTCACCCTTGGACAAGCAGCCTTTCAGGCCATGCCCCCCTGAAGGTTCTCGTAAAGTCGCTGCACTCTATGCATTTTCTCGGTATTCTGGAAAGCTAAAGACTATCCATCCTCACCATGAAGAGAATTAAAAATTGACCAGCATCTCCCACTCCACAGCTCGACTGTGGAGGTCGCTACAGAAATTCCAGCCCACCAACCAGGTATTAAGCATTGAATTCTCTGAATCTGCAGGATTTCCGCAACAGAGAGTGGACCTAAACCCCTTCACCGTGATCTGCGGGCTGCACGGTTCAGGAAAGAGTTCTCTACTCGGATACATCGCCGAGTGCCTCAGAAGAGACACCATGCATCCGGACAACCCGCCGTTCTACGGAGTTGGGTCAAAACGCTACGGAAGTGATCGCCCTTCCCTCAGAGGAAGGTGCCAGGTCTCGTTGCGCCGTGGCACTCAAACCGTTGATTATGCGATCGATTTAGGCACACCCCGCGAGGAAGACGAAAGAACGCCACCCGAAATCTCAGTATCCGGGAAAGAGATCTACCCCGAGATCCTTAACACCCATACGCTATCGTCCGAAATCAACATGTTCTTTCAGGATTTCAAATTTTCCGATTTGGACGATGAGGAAATCGGCCCCCCAGAGCCTCAGAATCGCAAAGACCTAGACGCACTCCGCGATATTCTAGGGATGACATACGATGAGGTCATCTACACCCCTGTCCTAACTGACACGTATGCCCCCGTCTGGCCCTACGTTAGAGCCAGACGGGGTAATGACTGGATCGACTCCCACTCGATGAGCCAAGGGGAACTGTGCGTCCACTTCATCCGATGGACACTCAAAGAGTCAGTGGATGGAATTGTTCTGCTCGACGAACCCGAAGCCAACATTGCACCCCGCGGACATGCGGCATTGCTGGATGAGCTGGCTCGGCTCGCTCGCATAGCAAATGCCCAGGTAGTGCTCACGACTCACGCACCAGCATTCCTGAGTCGAGTACCATTGGAATGGGTCAGAATGTGCGTCCGCCCCTCACTGACACCTGTAGTGGTCACCCCTTCGCGAGCGACAGACTTACGCGACACACTGGGCGTTGAAAACCCCCTTAAATCCATCCTCGTGGTAGAAGACGGCGTCGCCGAGTACACCCTGAGGATGATTCTCGCAGCCCACCATTTCTCCGCCATGGCCGAGATTGAAATCATCACTGCTGGATCATGGAATGACGTCCTGACAACCGTAAAAGCACTCTCTAATTCACGCAGAGTGACATCTATTGCCATTCTCGATGGCGATCAGCAGGACAAGGTTTCCGACGATCCCCTGACGCTCTCTCTACCAGGAGAGGAACCTCCGGAAAAGGTATTTTTCAAGTACGCCGCCACTCAACCCTCAAAGATGGCGACAGAACTTGAATGCTCTCTAGCTTCCATGAATGCATATCTTGCAGAAATGCTGGGCCTGGAGCACCATCGCTGGCTCACTGTTCTTTCTCGCCGGACCGGCCAGGACTGGAAATACTGCCTTCGGGTAATTTTCAAAATCTGGCATAGCGATCCGGTCCATCGAGAAGAGTGTGAAGCCCTAGCCAAGCGCATCGAGGATGCCGTCTTGCATCCTGCAAGGCGATAGCGGTTCCAGGTCGGCCGTCATTCGCTGCACGCCATCCTTGGGCCGGTCGCCAACCTGCCGACTTAAGTGGCCGGAGCACCGTAGGACAACAACCGGCGCCCGTCATGGGCGCGCACCTGTGGAGCGCCTGCACCGAGCGCATCAAGCACCCGCACTGCGTAAGCCTCCACCATGTGGCCCTCCACCTCTTCGCGGGTGAACCAGCGCACGTCCACGGACTCGTCCGACGTGCGCTCCTCGCCGCCGACCGGCCGGCAGCGGAAGACCAGGGCGATGACGCCGCGCTTCATGTTCTTGTAGACGCCGGTCAGGCGTTCCGTCTCGACCTTGATGCCGGTCTCTTCCAGGACCTCTCGGCAGGCGCCTTCCTCAGGCCGCTCGTCCAGTTCGAGGACGCCGCCCGGGGCTTCCCAGGCGCCGTTGTCAGCACGCTTGATCACGAGAACGCGGCCGTCCTCGCGGACCACCACTCCGGCCACCGAAACCGAGTGAAGCGACATTGACCGGCCCTCCCGGTTAGCGTTACTCATGTACAGGAGCATAGGAGGACTGAAGGACATGGGCACAGCAGCCTCTAGAGACTCGGGTCAACCACGGTACCTACAGATCGCGGAAGACCTAGCTCAGCAGATCAGGTCCGGAGTCCTCCCCGCAGGAGCCAAGGTTCCCAGCGAGTCGGAGCTCATGGCCCGCTACTCCGTGTCGCAGGGCACGGCGCGCAAGGCTGTGGCGGAACTCCGGCCCACCGGCTTGATCGACACCCACCACGGCAAGGGCTCGTTCGTGAAGAGCCAGCCGCCGGTACGCCGTAAGTCGTCCGACCGCTTCCGCCGGTCCCACCGCAAGGCCGGCAAGGCCGCCTACCTCGCGGAGTCCGAGCAGGCCGGCAAGACCGCGGGCGTCACCGTGCTGTACGTCGGCCCCACCGAGGCGCCGGAGGAGATCGCGGAACGGCTGGGCGTCATCACCGGCACGAAGGTGCTGGCGCGTCGGCGTCTGTACTTCAGCAACGGGACACCCACGGAGGAGGCGACGTCGTACCTTCCGTGGGACATCGCCGAGGAGATCCCCGAGCTGCTGGCGGAGAACCCTGGGGGCGGCGGCATCTACGCCCGCCTGGAAGAGAACGGGCACATGCTGAAGGAGTTCACGGAGACCGTTCGCGCCCGGCTCGCCACGAAGCAGGAGACCAGCGCGCTGAGCCTGAGCCCCGGCTCGCCCGTAATCCACCTGGTCCGGAACGCGGAGAGCGAGGACGGCCGGGTGGTCGAGGTCTGCGACACCGTCATGGCCGCTGACCAGTTCGTTCTCGACTACCGCATCCCTGCCGGAGACTGACGAAGCCTCACCTCCTCCAGCCCGTCGCGAAGAAAGCTCTCGCGGCGGGTTGACTCATGTACAGGAGTTGGGCATTCTCATGGCAGCAACTCCTACACATAAGTACATGAGTGCAGGAGTTCAGGGGCCACTGGTCCCGTGCATTGCCTGCCTGGACGCCTTCACCGGCGCCCAGGTGCACCACCCAGGAGCCCCGCAGCGGACGGGGGGAGGCGACCCGGCGCCTTGTCATTCACCGGAGGGCTTAGACCGAAAGGTCATGTCTCCATACGCCTTCGCCAGGCATAGCGGCTCTACCTCGTACGGGAGTTGCTGGCCTTAAGGAGACACGCACCACCACACCCACCCGCCGCGCTCCGGTGCGGCGGCCGGTTGCCTCCTCCGCCCGAGCGGCTCACTGCCGTGCGGACGGGGTTGAGGGGAGCCGGACAGTCCGGATCTATCTCCCAAGGAGCCTCGATGTCCGCTACCGCGTTCGCTGCCGTGTTCATTGCCCTGTACGTCGCTCACAGCGTGGGCGACCACTGGGTGCAGACCTCCTGCCAGTCCGCCGACAAGGGCAAGCCGGGATGGAGCGGCCGCCTGGCCGGCGCCCGGCACGTAGCCACCCTGACCGCTACCAAGCTCGCCTTACTCCTCCCCGCCGCCGCCCTGTTGGGCCTGAACCTCTCGGTTCTTGGACTGACCGTCGGTATGGGCGTGGACGCGGTGACGCACTGGTGGGCCGACCGCCGCAGCACGTTGGCGTGGCTGGCCAAGGTCACCGGCAAGGCCGAGTTCTACAGCCTCGGCACCGCCGCCCACCCCGCGCACCCCGTCACCGCCAAGGGCGGCCCGGCCGCTCACCTCGGCACCGGCGCCTACGCGCTGGACCAGTCCTTCCACCACCTGTGGCTGCTGGTCGCCGCACTCATCATCGCCACCGTCTGAATCCACCCCACACGACGGCGCGGCTCCGGTGCTGGAACACCGGAGCCGCTGTTGGGCCGTCACTTCGAGAGGAACCACGACCCATGAAGCTCATTCTCCCCGCCCAGGACCTTTTCACCGCCACCGCGATCGACCTGGAGCCGACCGCCGCCGAACTCGACCAGATCGAGCGGGAAATGCCGGTCATCTCCGCCGAGGTCGAGTTGCTGGACGCGCAGATCATGACGCTCGACCGGCTCCCGAACGAGCTGGACGCCCGCCGCATCCGCCGGGCCCGGCGCAAGGTGCTCGCCGCTCGCCGTGAGCTGGCCAACCAGGCCGGGACGGGGGACGTGGCATGAACGTCAAGACCACCAAAACCGTCCTTCCCGCCGTCGCGATGACGGCGGTGTCCATGGTCCTGACCCTGGCCGTGGTCGTGATGTGGCTCGGCACCTCGGTGCCCTGGCCCGTGGCCCTGGTCGTCGGCCTCGGAATCGACGGGGGATGGCTGGCCACCCTCGCCTACGAACGCCGCCTGGCCGCCCAAGGCGACCACAACCGCGCGGTCACCGCCGTCGGCTGGTGCTTCGGCCTCCTCGCCGCCGGCGTCCTGGTCGCCCACGCGCTCACCGCCGAGGAATCCGCCGGCGCGTGGCTGGCCGTGGCGTGGCTGCCGATCGCGGCAAAGGCCCTGTGGCTGGTGCACAGCCTGTGGGAGCGCACCGCGCTCACCCCCGGCGCGCTCGGAGCGATCCGGGGCATCCAGCAAGAGGCCCGCGATGATGCGGCGGTGGCTCGTGCCCGGCTGCGGGCGCACGCCACCACCGAGGAGACGCGCCTGACAGCTGTGACGGCGGCCGGTGCCCGCGTCGCACGCGTCCAGGCGGAGACCGCACAGACGCTCTCGCGAGCCTGGTCGACGCTGAAGACGACGAGGGACGACGAGGAGACCGGACCGGCGCTGACCAGCGTGACGACCCCCGTCACACCCGACGTCACACCCCGTTGGGAGCTGCCCATCTGGGGCCCCACCGAGTCGGTCCCGACTCTCACGTTGGATGCAGCGCCCGTGCTGTCCGATGAGGCGCTGGACGCACTGGTCGATCAGATCCGGCACAGCGAAGTCCCCGCCCTGTCCTACCGCGAGATGGCTACCCGCTTCCGCGCGGCCGGCCACTCCGCCTCCGAAATCCGCCTGCGAGCCGCATGGAAGCGCCTCGCCGCGTGATGCGGCTCAGCCCAGCCGCCTACCCCAAGCCCTCCGATTCCTTGAGGAGCACCTGACATGGGTAACTCCGACCTGCGCCGTCTGGACCGCGAGATCCAGGCGACCACGAAGAAGCTGGAAGCTGTGCGCCGGGGCGAGTCGTGGCCGATGAACGGCCGCGAGCGCCGTGCAATGGCCCGCGCCCTGGCCAGCGGCTCCTACCGCGCCGCCCGGGGCCGCAGCACCGGCCGTGCCGAGGAGCAGATCGACTCCACCGGCGGCGGCGCCGAGATGCGGCTCAACGCGGAACTGACCGCCCTGCACGGCGAGCGTCAGCGCCTCATCACCGAGGCAGCTCGCGCCAAGGCCCAGAAGAAGTCGTCCGGCTGGTTCTGACCAGCCCATTCCTTGCGTCGGGGTGGCCGCCTCTTTCCACGGACACGGCCACCCCGGCTCTCCCTTACTCCCGCCCCCAAGGGGGCAGTCAGGAGAGCTTCCAGCATGTCTGAGAACGTCGTCCACCTCCACAAGCCCACCGACCCCCCGCCCCCCGGCACCTCCCCCACCGTCCTCACGGTCGTGCCCGACGCGCCGCCGATCGGGCCGGTGCCGCTATGGGTGCGCTCCGGACGCGCGGTGAAGACGGCCGCCACGCACGAGCGCACCCGGGCGGCCGCGCGTGCGGCGGCCCGGCACAGCCTCTACACCCTCAACGGCGGGCGGATCGTGGCCCGTCGGGCCTGGGATGGCCGTACCGGGTCCCGGTATGAGCGGATGATCCGGGCGGCGGAAGCCGCGGGGAACCTGGAAGCGGCCGAGGAGTGGGAGGAGCGGTTGCAGCGCTTCCGCGCCGCCCGCCACCACCGCCGCATGGACCTGCTCCACTCACCCGTAGAGGCCGCCAAGGGCGTGGCCGTCGGCGCCGGTGTGAGCATCGGCGTGCTGGTCGCCCTCGGCGTCGTGATGGCCATCAACACCAAGGACGTCGGGGACGTCATCACCCCTCTCACGGCGACGATCGACTTCATCGCGCTCCTGATCCGGATCGTGCAGGTGGTGTGGGGCCCGGCGCTCTCCATCGGCCCGCTCCTGGCGCTGTTCGCCCTGTGGTCGGTCGGCCGCAAGCAGCACGCCGCCCCCGCCTGGGCGCTGCCCGCCAACGTGCAGTCGGGCGAGGGTGAGCCGATCACCCCGTCCATCGTGGTCAAGGCCCTGCGCGACCTCGGAGTCCCGGCCCTGGCACGAGCCATCAAGGAGATGGGCGACGCCGGCGCCTCCATGCTGGGCCCGATCCGGATCGCAGGATGCGGCGTGGAAGTCGACGTCACCCTCCCCTCCGGGGTGTCGACCAACGAGGTGCAGGGCAAGCGCCGCAAGCTCGCCGAGAACCTCACCCGGCACGAGCACGAAGTGTTCATCACCATCCCCCAGGCCGCCCGGACCGTGCGGCTGTGGGTGGCCGACTCCGGGGCGCTGGACGAGCCGATCGGGCCGTCGCCGCTGGTCACCGACGACACGATGACCGCCGACTACGCCAAGGGCCGGGCGCCTTGGGGTCAGGACCTGCGCGGGGATGCTGCCGCGCTGAGCCTGTACCAGCGCCACCTGCTCATCACAGGTCTGTCGAACCAGGGCAAGACCGTTGCCCTGCGCTCCCTGGCCCTGTGGCTCGCGCTGGACAAGTCGGTGCAGTTCCTCATGGGCGACCTCAAGGGCGTGGGCGACTGGGCCATGTTCGACGGGCTCGCCAAGACCCTGATCCAGGGGCCGACGGATGAGCACGTGATCCAGGTGACCGAGATGGTCGAGGGCGCGGTGACCGAGATGAACCGCCGCATCCAGGCCCCGCCCGGCACCGTGTTCCCGCCGCTGATCGTGCTGGTCGACGAAGCGCAGGTGGCGTTCATGTGCCCGGCCAAGGACGAGGACAAGCGCCCCTACGGCGGCTCGAAGGCCAACTCCCGGTACTTCATGGCCGTCCGAAAGATCCACAACCAGGGGCGGGCCGTGAACGTCCTGATGTGGCAGGGCACCCAGGACCCGACCAACGAGAACCTGCCCAAGCTGGTCCGCGAGGGCGCCCACACCCGCGCCTCCCTCGCCCTGGGCACCGAATCCCAGGCCCGCATGGCACTCGGAGACAAGGCCGTTGACGGCGGGGCGGCACCGAACCTGCTTCGTCCCGGCCTGGACCGGGGAACCCTGGTCGTCGCCTCCGACGGCATCACCATCCCGGCCGGACAGTCGTCCATCACCGTGCGCACGCACTACATCGACGACGACGCAGCCGAGGCCATCACCGACCGGGCCAAGGCCCTGCGCGACGGCGTCACCACCCTGCACGCCATCGAGCGAGAAGAAGAGCACGACCCGCTCGCCGACATCGCCGCCGTCGTCGGCGACGCGCCCCGCGTGCGGACCAAGGACGTGCTGGCGCGGCTCGCCACGCGGAACGCGGACGCCTACGGCGGCTGGTCGTTCATCGACCTCAAGCGCCTCCTGGACGACGCCGGCGCCGAGCCCTACAAGTCCGACGGCGTCATGGTCGTCTCCCGCGACCGCGTCACCCGCGCCCTCGCCAACCGCGACACGGACGGTTCCGCTTCCGCCGACGGATGACAGGGAGCGCACCACCGACGAGTCAGGGAGACAGGGAGAACTCCCTGACCGCCTCCCTGACCCGCATCCCTGGCCCTGACCTGCACAAATAATCGTTCAGGGAGTCAGGGAGGCACGCAGGTCAGACCCCCGAAGACCCCCTCCGCAGCGCCCCCTCATGAGGGTGTCTCCGCCTCCCTGGCCACGCGCCGGAAGGAATTCCGCATGTACCCCGACCACACCCCGCACGTGCCCGTACAGCGGCCCGGGGAAGTCCACCAACCCACCCCGCTCCCACCCGCTGTCCCCGTCCCGGCGCCGGTCGTGCCGGTGCAGCCAGGCAGCGGACCGGCGGTGGCGAGCATCGTCCTCCCGGACGGCCGCGTCATCACCGGCTACGTCATCAACCCCGCGCAGCCCGAACCGCTCGTCGCCAAGCCGGCCGTCTCGCGCACGGCCGTGAACGTCGCCCTCGGGGGCGTCGGCTTCCTCGCGGTCTGCGGCGGGCTCATCCTGCTCACCTCGTTCATCGCCGCACTCACCGCGTTCATCACCCAGCTCATCATCCTGGCCGCCGTCATTTTCGGCGGATGGATCGCCGTACAGCTCTTCAGCACGAACGGCCACCAGGGCGGCACCACCGTCAACATCCGCCGGGCCGTGATCAAGCGCAACCACTTCCACGGCTAGCTACGCCAAGGGCGGCCCCGTCTCGCCAAAGTCCGGGGCCGCCCTTGTCCACCTGCCATCAACAGACCTGTGGAGGTCTCCCAGCATGACTCAACAGACCCCTATCCGGCGAGTGGCACTCAGCCTCGCGGCGGCCGGCGTGCCACCGCTGCCCCTGCGGGCGGGAAAGGTCCCGTTCGGCAACTGCCGAGCATGCAAGGGGAACGCGTGCGGCGGCCGGCCGAACATGAAGAACGCCGGTCCCTGCCACTGCCCCGGCATCTGCCACGCCTGGGCCGCAGCCACCACCGATCCCCGCGTCCTCACCTCGCCGGCATGGGCGTCCGCATGGCGTGAGGCGGCGGCCGTGGCCTACCACCCCGGTGGGGCCGGGTTGACGGTCGTTGACCTGGACGACGCAGCGGCCGTCACGTGGGCCCGCGCCGCCCTGCCCGCCACCTGCACGGTGCTGACGACACGGGGTGAGCACTGGATCTACCGGGGTGCGATGCGCTCCGCGAACGCTGTGCGGCCCGGCGTCGACATCAAGTCGCTCATGTCCTACGCCCGCTATCTCGGGCCCGGCAACGGCACCATGACCGCCCTCCCGGACGCGGTACGCGCCCTGATCGTCAAGGAGCCGTCGCCGGTCCGGTCCGCGCGGGGCGCCGTCACCGTGCCCGTGCCGGTCAGGGGCGGGGGATGCCCCCACCGCACGCCCACCTATCTGGCCCGGGGCATCGCGATGGCCGAGCAGCGCATCAACGAGGCGAGCAGCGCAGTGCACACGACCGTCTACCGCACGTTCCTCGCCGTGCTGTCCGCGCACGGCCGGTGCGGCTGCCTCACCGACGCCCACGTCACGCGACTGTTCACCGCCGCGCAGGCCAAGGGCGAAACCGCCCGACACTGCACCGACGCGTGGACCAACGCCCGCACCGCCCTGGGGATGTGAGCCATGTCCGAGGACGACAAGACCCCGGCCCGCCAGATCATCACCGACTACGCACAGGCGCACTTCCGGTACTTCCGCACCATCGACGGCACCGTCTACGCACAGAAGAACGGCCACCCGGTGGCCCGGCCCATCCGCTCCCAGGGCACGACGGGAAGCCACCGCCAGGAACTCATGGTCGGCCTGTACAGGGACGGGGTCGGCGTGTTCAACGGCACAGCACTCAAGGAGGCGTTGGACTTGATCGAAGCACTCGCACTGACCGAGGACGTACAGCCCACCCACATCCGCGTCGCCCCCGGATTCGACGGCGCGACCTGGCTCGACCTGGGCCGCGACGACGGCAAGTCCGTCCGCATCCACCCCACCGGCTGGGACATCCTCACCCCCGACCCACAGGAAGTCTGCTGGCGACGCACCCAACTCACCGGCGAACTCCCCATGCCCGCCCAGGACACCAACGGCAAGGGCATCGACCTCCTGCTCCGCCTGTGCAACTTCGCCAGCGCCGAGACCGAGTGCCTGGCCATCGCCTGGCTGATCGGCTGCCTGGAGCCGTCCGTGCCCGTGCCCGCCCCGTTCCTCACCGGCCCCCAAGGCGCGGGAAAGTCCACCGGCGGCCGGATGCTGGTGCGGATCATCGAGGGGATGAGCGGTGACCTGCGCCGGGCGCCGAAGGACGAGGAGAACATGATCACGGCCGTTGCCGCCGGATGGGTCACCGCCCTGGACAATCTCTCCCACCTGCCCCCGGACCTGTCCGACCTCATGTGCTGCATCGTGACCGGCGCCGAGAGCATCAAGCGCGCCCTGTTCACCGACGGGGACGTCGTCCGCTCCCGCTACCGGCGCCCCATGCTCCTGACCGGTATCGACGTCGGCGTCATCCGCCCGGACCTCGCCGAACGCCTCCTGCCGCTCCGTCTCGTGCGGCCCCGGGTGCGGCGAACCGAGGCAGAGCTGTGGACGGAGTACGCGGAGATCCTGCCGGCCGTGCTCGGCTCCCTGCTGGACCTGACAGTCAAGGTGCGTGCCGCCCAGGCGGACACCCCCACCGACCTGCGGATGGCCGACTTCGCCCACCTGTGCGCGCAGCTCGACACGGCCACCGGCGTCGGCTCGCTGGCCGCGTACCGGGCCAGCCTCGATGACCTCAACGACGACGTCATCGAAGGTGACCTGCTGGCGCAGACGGTTCTGAACCACGCGGCCGGACTCGACGCGGGTACGGAAGTCCGCATGACGTCCTCGGAGTGGCTGCACTGCCTCACCAGCCTCTACAGCGGCGAGGAGTGCCGTCCCCTGCCCAAGGGCTGGCCCACCACCGGCAAGGTCCTCTCCGACCGCCTCAAGCGGCTACAGCCGACCCTCGCCGCACGCGGCGTCCTCATCGACTGGGGCCGCACCAGCGCCGCCCGCTACATCGAGATGACCCACCCCGCGACACTGCCCCTACAACAGCAGGAAGCGGCGTTCTGACCCGCGCCACCACGGCGCCACACTGAACAAGCAAGAGGAGCACCCCCGCGCGAGGCGTGCTCCTCTTGCTGTTCCGGCGGCTTGCCGCCACTGCGCAAGGCGCGCCGCGAAGCGGCTCCTTCTACACGTCCTTAAACCGCGCCGCACCACCACAGACACCACCCCTCTTTTCCTAAGAGAAGAGATCCTGCGTCACCCACGTCACCAGCCACCCGATCGCGGCCCCTGACCAGCGGTGACAGCGGTGACGCAAACGGCCAAACCTGCGTCATCCCACGTCACCCGCGTCACAGGTGACAGAACTCCGGACCCGCCCCGTGACACGCCCCGAGCTGCCAGCGTCACCTCATAACCACAGGCCAGAGCCACAAATGACGTGCGTGACGCGATGACGCAGAAATCCACACCTCGGACAGGCGCGGGCCCCAAGAAGCCCCCGAACCAACTCCATTCGCAGGTCCAGCCCTCTTCCGGAGGTCTCAACGTGCTGACCGTCGTCGCGAGCGGCCCCCAAACCCTCACCGTCCCGGAGGTCATGACCGCTCTGAGGCTCAGCCGCAGCAAGGTCTACGACCTGATCCGCTCCGGCACCCTGCCGAGCTTCACCGAGGGCCGTGCCCGACGCATTCCCCTCGACGCGCTCCGCACTTACATCCGCAACAAGCTTGAGGAGGCTGCCTGATGGCCAAGAGGCGCGCCAACGGAGAAGGCACCATCACGAAGCGCACCGACGGCCGCTATCACGCAGCCGCGTACGTCTACCGGCCCGACGGCACGCGAGTGCGGAAGTTCGTCTACGGCAAGACCCGTGAGGAGGTGAGCGGCAAGCTCATCGAACTCCAGGAGAAGACCCGGCAGGGCATCCCGGCCGCCACCTCCGCCATGCCATTCGGCGACTTCCTCACCTACTGGCTCGCTGCCATCGCGCCCACCCGCCTCAAGCCCGCAACGCTCAACAGCTACGAGGGGCTCTCACGGCTCTACATCAAACCCGCCCTCGGCAAGAAGAAGCTCAACCGCCTCTCCCCCACTGACATTCGGCTGTTCTTGGCGGAGTTCAAGGGCGGCTGCCTCTGCTGCCTGCGAGGGGTCGACGCGGCACGCGGCAAGGACGACCGGACGTGCTGCGCCGTGAACAAGTGCTGCAAGCGCCGGCCGTCGGCCCGCACCGTCCAGTACGTCCACGCCGTCCTCCGCTCCGCACTCCAGCAGGCCGTCCGTGAAGAACTCATCGCCCGCAATGTCGCTCGCATCGTCGAGACGCCCACCATCGAACGCCAGGAGGTACGCCCGTTGGACGCCACCGAGGCGAAAATCCTGCTCAGGACGGCCCGCGACCACCGCCTCTACGCCCTGTGGCTGCTTCTCATCTCCACCGGCCTGCGCCGCGGGGAAGCCCTCGGCCTCACCTGGTCGGACATCGACCTGGCCGCCGGCCAGCTCCGGGTCCGGCGCAACCTCCAGCGCATCAAGCGCGAACTGCTCTTCGGCACGCCGAAAACGGCTCGGTCGCTCCGGACGGTGTCGCTGCCCCGGAAGTGCGTGGCGGCCCTCATCGCCCACCAGGCGCAGCAGGAGCAGGAGCGGAAGGTGGCCGGCACCAAATGGCAGCCGGCCCCCGGCCACCCGAACGGCCTGGTCTTCACCACCGCCACCGGCCGGGCCACGGATCCCCGCAGCCTCAATCGCATGCTCACGATCCTCTGCCGGGACGCCAAGGTGCGCCGCGTACGAGTGCACGACCTCCGGCACACGTGCGCCTCACTGCTGCTGGCCCAGGGCGTCGACGCCCGCACGATCATGGAGACACTCGGCCACAGCACCATCACGATGACGCTGGACACCTACGCGCACGTGATGCAGACCACTCTCAAGGCGGCGGCCGACCGGATGGACGACGCCCTGGGGGTTGACGAGCCGACCGAGGACGAGGAGGGCGGTCCGGGGTGCGCGCCGGCCGCGTGATGGACACCGACGCCCGCGTTGATGTCACCCGCTGATGTCAAAGGCCCCCTCGCTAGAAGCGAGGGGGCCTTTGACCTGTGTGCGCTCGGCAGGATTCGAACCTGCAACCTTCTGATCCGTAGTCAGATGCTCTATCCGTTAAGCTACGAGCGCTTGGCTTTCCGGCGGTTTTTCTTGCCGGTCGGCGTTGCGGGAACAACATTACATGACCTGCGCCGTTAGGCGAAATCCGATTGCCGCACCCCATCTGACCTGCGGAAATGCCCTTTGCGGCCGAGGAGAGGGTCAGCCGGGCCGGGCGGGGTCCCCGATGATCCGGACGAACTCCGGGCGGGGGACGCCGAGGCGGGCCCGGTAACGACGACAGCCTCGCTGAATCTCCGCCGGCACAATGCCGCCGCAGCCGGCTCCGGGAGACAAGACCAGGAGACCGGGAGACCGGTGAGACCGGTGAGACCGGGTGCCCGGCGCCCAGGCCAAGCCCTCTCCAGCCGGTCCCCGATTCCCCGCCCTCGCCTCCGCCCAATAAAAAACCAGGCCCGATCGCGATTGATCGGGCCTGGGATGAAACGTAAGAGCGGAGGCGGAGGGATTTGAACCCTCGATGGGCGGTAAAACCCAAACCGCATTAGCAGTGCGGCGCCATAGACCGGACTAGGCGACGCCTCCACACACCTCACGCGCGTGAACGCGATGTGGCGTGACCAGATGATGACACAGCTCGGTGGCCTGTCACCAATCGCCCTCTACGGTACTAGGCCCGCGGGCCGCCCGGCAAAGACGTTCCTGCGGCGCAACGTCGGGGGCGGCGGGGCGTTAGAGAGTCGGGGTCGCGGCGCCGCACGCGTGTCGTGCGCCTCCGGCGCGTACGGACCGCGTACCGCCGCCACGTCCCGTACGGGCCGTCCCGCGCATGGATCGGGTAGCGCCCGTACTCGCCCTCAGGAGCCCGTGATGTCCCGTCGCCGGATCCCGTCCCGGTCGCTGTCGCTGCTCGCCGCCGCCGCGGCCGCCGTGTGCGCGGTCCCCGCGCTCGCCATGGCGCCGGCCGCCTCCGCCGCCCCCATCCCGCTGCCGTACCACCACGACGAGCTGCCGATCCTGGGGCACTTCGCGCCGGACGCCGAGGTGCCCGGGCTGTTCCCCGACCGGCAGCGCCGGGATCACCTGACGATCACCGTCCGGGACTCCGGGGCGGAGCGTACGGACGGCCGGTTCGAGCTGTACTGCCATCCGCAGGGCGGGTCCCACCTCGACGCGCGGCGGGCCTGCGACCGGCTGGACCGGATGACGCGGTGGGGCAAGGACCTGTTCGCCCCGGTACCGAAGGGCGCGCAGTGCACGATGATGTACGGCGGTCCGGCGCGGGCGCATGTCAGCGGGATGTGGGCGGGGCGCCGCGTCAACGCCGACTTCCGGCGCACCGACGGGTGTGAGATCGACCGCTGGGGCCGCTTCGAACCCATGCTCCCCAAGACCGTTTCCTGACCCGGTTCGTGCCGGAGTAGCGCGCCAGGTCAGGACGAGGGGCACATGTCGGGCACGCGGCGAGTCGCGCCGGGGCGCGGCAATAGCGGGGCGTCATCCGCCGCCGCGTCCCCGGCATGTGCCCGTAGACTCCATCCCAGCGACCCGCCGTGGTGGGTCGGCAAGGTGCGGTAACAGGGAGGAAGCGTCGCGTGAGCAGCCGGCCATCCCGAGGCGCTGCTCGCCTCGCAGCCATACTGGACGCCCTCCCCGACGCGTTGCTGCTGGTGAACTGCAACGGCACCGTCGTCAACGCCAACGCCATCGCGCTGGAGATGTTCGAGGCCCCCGGCACGGCCCTGGTCGGGCGCGGGCTGCTCGATCTGCTGCCGACCTTCGACTCCAAGCGGATCCCGGGGTCGATGCGGCGCCGGGACGAAGAGGTCCAGGGGCGGACGAAGCCGACGCGGATGGTCGCGCGGCGGACCGACGGCGCCGAGCTGCTGGTCGAGGTGACCAGCGCCAATCTGGAGGACGGCCGCACCCCGTACGAGTCCTCCTTCGAGGCGGCCTACGCGGATCACCGCAACGGCTACACCGGCGACGAGCTGCTGATGCTCGTGGTGCGGGATCTGGCCGGGACGGTGGACACCGAGACCGAGCTGGCGCGCCAGCAGCGGCAGACGGAGATGATCCTGCGGGCCGCGGCGGAGGGCGTGGTCGGCGTCGACTCCGAGGGCCGGGTGGTCCTCGTCAATCCGTCCGCGGCGCAGATCCTCGGCTACCGGGCGAGCGAGTTGGGCGGCAAGGAGCTGCATCCGCTGGTCCACCACTCGCGGACGGACGGTTCGGCGCTGCCGTGGGAGGACACTCCGCTCGCCGACACCCTCAAGTCCGGGCGCAAGCACCGGGTGCGCGGGCAGGTGCTGTGGTCCAAGGACGGCCGGCCGGTCGCCGTCGATCTGACCACCGCGCCGGTGCGGGACGGCGATCAGCTGGTGGGTGCGGTGATGACGTTCACCGACCGGCGGCCGTACGACGCGCTGGCGGACCGGCAGGCCCAGCTGCTGGCGGTGCTGGGGCGGTCGCTGCGCGGCCCCCTGGAGGAGCTGAGCGGCGAGCTGGGCGCCCTCGCCGCCGACCCGGCGGGCCAGTTGTGGCCCGAGGCGAACCAGATCCTGCACCACCTCGCGGCCGGGCACGCCCGGATGACGACGCTGGTCGACAACGTTCTCAGCTACCAGCGGCTGGACTCCGGCCAGGAGAAGCTCAACCGCACCAAGGTGTCGCTGGACCAGGTGGTCGCGGCCGGTGTGGAGGGCGCCGTCGAGCTGATCGGGCCGGGCCGGGCGCAGTTCGCGGTGCACGCGCCGCCGATAGCGGCACTGGTCGACGCGGAGCGGCTGGCGCAGGCGCTGTCGCATCTGATCGCGGACGTGGCCGGGGTGGATTCCACCGGCCGGACGGTCGCCGAGGGTGCCGCCGGGCCGGGCGGGCGTCCGGTGCCCGGTGACTCGACGATCGTGGTGGCCGCGGCCAAGCGCGGCGAGGTGGTCCGTATCGAGGTGCGCGGGCCGTTCGGCGGCGGCGATCCGGTGCACGGGCCGATCGTCCGCGGGATCGTGCGGATGCACGACGGGCTGATCCAGACGCACGAGGTGCCGGGCGGTTCCGGCCCGGTCGGCAGTGCGTACGTACTGGAGCTGCCGGTGCTGGTCGACGAGCCGGAGGCGGAGTCCGCCGGGGCGGCCGCCGAGGGCACGGAGCCGGCGCCGGACGGTGACGGCGCGGCCGGCGGGGACGCGGGCGGTCCGGGGACGGACGGCCACGGGCTGCCCGGCGCCGCGGAGGCGTCGGCGGGGACGAAGACGGAGGGCGGTACGGGCGGCGCGCATCCGACCGGGCGGCGCCGTGCGCGGCACTCGGGCGGGGAGCCCGCGTCCGCGGCGGACGGTACCCAGGGTGCGGGGCTGCCCATGGGCGCCGAGGCGGGGCCGCCGAGCGGTCGCCGCCGGGCGCGGCCGGCGCCGGAGGGCTCGGCGCTGCCCGCGCTGCCGTCCGGGGCCGGTGGCGGAACCCCGGCCGGCGGTCCGGCGCACGGTCTGACGCCCGCGGTGGGCCCGGCGCTCGGGACGGTGCCGCCGCAGGGCCAGGCCCAGGGACAGCAGACGGGACAGCAGACGGGGCAGCAGACGAGGCAGCAAGCAGGACCGCAGGCGGGACTCCAGGCAGGTCAGCAGGCCGGGCCGTCGGCGGGGCAGCAGGCAGGACAGCTGCGGGGTGTGGCGCAGGGGGCGGCTCCGATGCCGGCCCAGGGTCCAGGTCCGGTGCCGGCCGGTGGCCGGCGGGCGCGGCGGGCGCTGGCCGAGGCGCCCGAGCGGGCCGCCGCGGCCGGTGAGCCGGGTGCAGTGGGCCCGGCGGGTGCGTCCGGTGGCGCCGCGCAGGCTCCGGCCGCGCCGCGCTCCCCGTTTGCACTGCCGCCCGCCGCGGCGGACCGGGTTCCGCAGCAGCCGTCGGCCGCGCAGCCGGCGCGGCCCGCGCTCTCCGGTGGGACGCCGGTGCCCGCCGGTGCTCCCGTACAGGCGGAGGCCGGGCCGCAGGAGGCGGCCGGTACGGGGCGGCGCCGGGCGCGCCGTCCGGTGGCCGGCGGCCCGGAGGCGGCGCCCGACGCCACGGCCGGGCAGCAGCCGTCCGGCGCGGCACCCGACGCGCCCAACTCACCCAACTCGCCTGATGCACAAGGGACTTGGGACGCCGAGCCGACCGGTCGGCGGCGGGCGCGGCGGGCCGCCGCCGAGCAGCGCGCGGCCGCGGCGATGGCCGACTCCGAGGCGTCCGGGACGTTCGTGGCGGGCCCCGAGGGCCTGGTCGCGCAGCCGTCCGCACCGGCGGGCGAGAACGTGCCGGCCGAGGCGACCGGTACGGGTACCGGGGCGGGTACCGGGGCGGCACCCGGTGTCGCCGGCGCGCCCGCTCCGGCCGCGCCCACCGGCCGCCGCCGGGGCCGCCCCAGCCCCGCCGAGGAGGCCGCGCCCGCGGCCGGCCCCGCCGCCGTGCCCGCACCGGGCGGCCCGGTGCCGCCGGGTGCCGCCGTGCCGCCGCAGGCCCGGCAGCCGCTGCCGGCCGCCGAGGACGCCGCCGGGCGGGCGTTCAGCGTGCGCACGCTCGGCCAGGGGGTGCCGTTCGCCCAGCAGTTGGCCGATCCGCAGCGTCCGGCACCGCAGCCCGGCGCCGCACCGCAGCCCGGCGCCGCACCGCAGACCCCCGCGCCCCAGGCCGGTGCGCCCCGGACAGGTACGCCTCAGGCCGGCGCGCCCCAGGCCGGTGCGAGCACGCCGCCGGGCGGCACCGCCACGGGTTCCGGCCGGCGCCGCAAGCTCGCCACGCCGCCGCCGGAGGGCGAGCGCGGCGCCGCCGCCGAGACCCCGCCGCCCGGGAGCCTGCCGCCGCAGGCCGCCGGTCCGCAGCCGCCCGCCCGGCCCAAGCAGCCGGCCCCGCAGCCGCATCTGATGGATGCCAGTGAGGGGCGTGCGTTCGCCATCTCGGCGCCCGACGAGGGCAGCGAGGGGCCCGAGCCGCTGGACGGGCCGAACGGCGCGGTAGAGGTGATGGAGCGTCAACAGCCGCCGATGGATGACGAGTTGCCGCCGGAGCCGCTGGACAACCCGCGCCGGCTGCTGGTCTGGCCGGCGCCCGACGTCGCCACCCAGCAGGCGCTCAGCGACCGCGGCTACCGCCCGGTGATCGTCAACTCCCGCGAGGAGGTGGACGCGCAGATCGCCGCGTACCCGGCGGCGCTGTTCGTGGACCCGCTGACCGGGCCGATCACCCGGACCGCGCTGCAGTCGCTGCGCCAGGCCGCCGGTGCCGCCGAGGTGCCCGTCCTGGTCACTGCGGGGCTGGGGCAGGCGACGCGGGAGGCCGCGTACGGCGCCGACCCGGCGGTGCTGCTCAAGGCGCTCGCCCCGCGGGACAGCGAGAACCACCCGCCGCGGGTGCTGCTCATCGAGCAGGACGACGCCATCGCGGGCGCGCTGACCACGTCGTTGGAGCGGCGCGGCATGCAGGTGGGCCGGGCCGGCGCGGACGCCGACGCGGTCACGCTGGCGACGCAGCTGCGGCCCAACCTCGTCGTGATGGACCTGATGCAGGTGCGCCGCCGGCGGGCCGGGATCGTGGACTGGCTGCGCGCCAACGGGCTGCTGGACCGCACCCCGCTGGTCGTCTACACCTCCGCCGACCTGGATCCGACCCAGCTGCCGGGGCTGGCCTCCGGGGAGACGGTGCTGTTCCTGGCGGAACGCTCCACCAGCGCCGAGGTGCAGACCCGGATCGTGGACCTGCTGGCGAAGATCGGCACCAACTAGGGCGACTGCCCGGGCAGCGGACCGGGAAGCCGGGCACCGGGGCGGGCTCGTGAAGGCCCGCCCCCGGCTTCCCCCGCGCAAGGTCACGCCCGGATTCACCCCGGCTTCACCCCAGCAGCGTCACGTCCAGCTCGCCGTCCGCGTACTGCCGCCGCAGCACCTTCTTGTCGAACTTGCCCACGCTCGTCTTGGGCACCGACGGGATCACCGCCCACCGCTCCGGCAGCTGCCAGCGCGCGATCCGCTCGCCGAGGAACGTCCGCAGCTCCTCGTAGCTGATCGCCGTGCCGTCCGTCAGCACCACGGTCGCCAGCGGCCGTTCGCCCCACTTCTCGTCCGGGACGGCGACCACCGCGGCCTCGGCGACGCCCGGGTGCGCCATCAGGTGGTTCTCCAGCTCGACGGAGGAGATCCACTCGCCGCCGGACTTGATGACGTCCTTGGCGCGGTCGGTCAGGGTGAGATAGCCGTTCGGCGTGATCGTGCCGACGTCGCCGGTGCGCAGCCAGCCGTCCGGGCTGAACTTGTCCTCCGGGCGCAGCGCCGCGCCCTGCGCGCCGCCGTAGTACGCGCCCGCGATCCACGGGCCGCGCACCTCCAACTCGCCGGCGGCGGTGCCGTCCCAGGGCAGTTCCTCGCCGGACGGGCCGATCAGCCGGGCCTCGACGGAGGCCGGGAAGCGGCCCTGGGTGGTGCGGTAGGCCCACTCGTCCTCGCCGCGCACACCGGCCGGCGGGTGGGAGACGCAGCCCAGCGGGGAGGTCTCGGTCATCCCCCAGGCGTGCACCACGCGGATGCCGTGGCGCTCCTCGAAGCCGCGCATCAGGGCCGGCGGGCAGGCGGAGCCGCCGATGACGACGGTCTCCAGACAGGCCACGTCCCGCTTGTGGGCGTCGAGTTCGGCCAGCAGGCCCTGCCAGATCGTCGGGACCGCGGCTCCTATCGTCGGCCGGACGGTCTCGATCATCTCGGCGAGCGGCGCGGGCTGCAGGAAGCGGTCCGGCATCAGCAGCGACGCACCGGCCATGAACGCGGCGTGCGGCAGGCCCCAGGCGTTGACGTGGAACATCGGGACCACCGGCAGGGCGATGTCCCGGGAGGCGAGGGCGAACGCCTCGGCGGTGTTGACCTGGAGGGAGTGCAGATAGAGCGAACGGTGGCTGTAGAGCACGCCCTTGGGCTCGCCGGTGGTGCCGGAGGTGTAGCAGAGCGCGGCGGCCTCCCGCTCGTCGATCTCGGGCCAGTCGTAGCGCTCGGGACGTCCGGCGAGCAGCTCCTCGTAGTCGTGGACCTCGGCGTGCGCGCCGGCCAGCGGGGCGCGGTCGCCAGGGCCGACGACGATCACGTGCGCCACCTTGGGCAACTGCGGCAGCAGGGGCGCCAGCAGCGGGATCAGGGTGCCGTTGACGAGGACGACCCGGTCCTCTGCGTGGTTGACGATCCAGGCGAGCTGCTCGGCGGGGAGCCGGAGGTTCAGCGTGTGCAGCACCGCCCCCATGGAGGGGATGCCCAGATACGCCTCCATGTGCTCGCTGTTGTTCCACATGAGGGTGCCGACCCGTTCCTCTGGGGCGACCGCGAGGGTGTCGCGGAGCGCATGCGCGAGCTGCGCGGCCCGGCGGCCGATCTCGGCGAAGGTGCGGCGGTGCGGCTCGGCCTCGCCGGTCCAGGTGATGACCTGCGACTCTCCGTGGACCGTGGACCCATGGGTGAGGATTCGCGAGACCGTGAGCGGTACGTCCTGCATCGTGCTGAGCACCGAGTGCCTCCGCTTTGTTACGGGCGGGTAGTGGTGCTGCGATTGTCGATGCATACCGCGTGGTATGTCACGCCTTCATGGCGTGTTCTTTTCCTCCCGGTGCGGGAAACGGCCGGGAACCGGCCACCGCGGGCCGCGGCCGCTTCACCCGTACGAGGTCGCCGGTGACCTGGCCCGATGACCTGCCCCCGGTGGGCCGCGGCTACCCCGCCGGCCCCGGCTTCGGGGCCACCGCCTGGAGGACGAGCACCGAGAGGTCGTCCTCCACCGGTCCGGTGCCGAAGTCGTGGGCGGCCCGCCGGATGTGTTCGGCGAGCGCCTTGGCGCCCAGCCCGAGGCCCTCCCGCAGCACCTCGACCAGACCGTCGTCGTCGTCCAACTGCCAGTTTCCGCACCGGCGTTCGGTGACCCCATCGGTGACGCAGAGCAGTGTCTCGCCGGGCGCGAGGGTGAAGGTGCTGGCGTGGAACTCGGTGCCCTCGTCGATGCCCAGCAGCATCTGCGGGTCGGAGGCCGGCTCCACGCTGCCGTCGGTGAACATGTGCAGCGGCGGCGGGTGCCCGGCGCTGGCGACCGTGCAGCGTGCCCCGGAGACGCCCGGATCGAGGGCCAGCTCCCCGTACAGCAGGCTCAGGAAACGGGAGCCGGCCTGTTCGCCGTCGAGTTCCACCGCCTCCGCGCTCTCCTCGGCCATGGCCAGATTCAGCCGCCCGAGGACCGACTCGACGCCGTGGCCCTCGCGGGCCAGCAGCCGCACCAGGTGGCGGGCGAGTCCGGTCACCGACATCGCCTCGGGGTCCTTGCCCTGGACGTCGCCCAGCAGGAAGCACCAGCGGCGCTCGCCCATCGGGAAGACGTCGTAGAAGTCGCCGCCGACGGTCTGCAGCTCGCCGTGCGGTTCGTAGACGATCGCGGTGTCCACGCCGGGGATGCTGGCCAGCGACGCGGGCAGCTGACGGCGCTGGAGCGCGAGGCTGATGCTGGTCTGGCGGGTGTACTGGCGGGCGGTGTGGACGGCCTGGGCGATCCGCCGGGCGACGTCCTCCACCATGCGGACGACGGTGTCGGTCATCTTCAGCCGGCCGGCCCGGCCCAGCAGCAGCACGCCCTGCAGCTCGCCGCGCGCCGTCAGCGGGAAGGCCAGCGCGGACCCGCCCGACGAGGACGCGCCGGCGACCGCGGGCCAGGGCCAGGCGGTGCCGCCGGCCCGCACGACGTCGGTGGGCGGCTCGCGCTCCAGGTCGGTCCGCAGCGGCGCGATCCGCCGCTCGTCGACGTGCCAGACCCGGGACAGCGCCATCCGGCCGCCCTCGACGCTCAGCCAGATCGCGCACCAGTCGGCGAGCCGCGGCACCAGCAGCTGGGCGGCGAGCGCGGTGACCATGTCCTGGTCGAGCTGGCCGGCCAGCAGCTCGCTGGTCTCCGCCAGGAACGACGGGCCGCCGCGGTCGGCCCACTCGGCGGCGTCGCCGGGCCGCGGGCCGCCGTGCCCGTGCGGCACCCGGACCGGCGTCGCGGCCCCGTGCGGGCGCCGCCCCGGCCCGCCCGGCACGTCCCCGGTCTCGCCCTCGGTGGCCTCCAGCCGGAACCACACCGTCTTGATCGACTTGCGGTACGTCACGCCCCAGGACTCGGCGAGCGCGCTGACCAGCTGCAGGCCGTAGCCCGGCGCACCGCTGCGGGCGTCCACGCCGCCGCGCACCACCCGCGAGGGGTGCCGGTCGGAGACCTCCAGGACGACGGCGACGGTGGCCGGGTCCGGCGGCGCGGGGCGGTCGCCGGGACGGGCTCCCGGGGCGCCGCCCGTCGCGGCCGGCTTGCGCCCGTACTCCAGCCGGCAGCTCACGTCGATGTCGGTGCCCGCGTATATCACGGCGTTGGTGACCAGCTCGCTGACGAGGAGGACGGCCTGGTCGATGAGTTCCCCGCTGATCGCCGCGGCGCCGGGGACGGTGTCCGCCGCCGCGGCCCGCTCGGTGAGCAGGGTGCGCACGAATCGGCGGGCCCCGGCGGCGGCCAGCTGGTTCGCCGGCAGCCCGGTCCGGGACACCGTCTCGGCCGCCTGGGCGGCCGTCGTCCGCGGGGACGGCGAGGTCACTGCGCCCCCCGAAGAAACCGGAGAAAGCTACTCATTACGGGCGCTTTATACTATGGCATATCCGCACAATTCGATCAGTTCCGGGCTGAGTCCGGGACCCGGACCGGTTCACGTTCCGTCTCGACCACTGGGGGGATGGTGTGCCATGGCTCCCGACCCGCCCCGGCCCGACCCCGCGCCACCGCCACCGGTCCCCGGCCCCGACGGCCGGTGGCTGCGCACCCGCGAGCTGCGCCCCCTGCTCGCCGCCATGAACGCCCTGCGGGACGGCGACTTCACCGCCGGCGCCCAGCCCGCCCCGGGCGACCCCCCGCCCGACGGCGTGCTCGCCGACCTGACCGACGTCTTCGCGCAGATCGTCGCCCGCAACGCCCACCTCGCCGGCGAACTCCGGCGCCTGCGCCACGAAGTCGTCCGCCAGGGCCGGCTGGACGAGCGGGTCAGCGCCAGCCCCGGCCAGGGCGGCTGGACGACCAACGTCGACTCCGCCAACGCCGTGCTGGAAGCCCTGGTCACCCCGGTCGCCAAGGCCACCCGGGTGCTGGACTCGGTCGCCGACGGCGATCTGACCCGCCATGTCGATCTGCACGACGGCTCCCGCCAACTCCGCGGTGACCTGCGCCGCCTGGGCAGCTGCGTCAACCGCGTGGTCGACCAGCTCTCGCTGTTCACCGGCGAGGTCACCCGGGTCGCCCGCGAGGTCGGCACCGAGGGCCGGCTCGGCGGCCGCGCCAAGGTCCAGGGCCTCTCCGGCGACTGGCTGCACGTGACCGAGGCGGTCAACACCATGGCGTCCCGGCTCACCGCGCAGGTCCGCGACATCGCCGTGGTCACCACCGCGGTGGCCCGCGGCGACCTCACCCAGCAGGTCACCGTCGAGGCCACCGGCGAGCTGCTGGAGCTCAAGCTCACCGTGAACACCATGGTCGACCAGCTGCGGGCGTTCGCCGACGAGGTCACCCGGGTCGCCCGCGAGGTCGGCACCGAAGGCCGGCTCGGCGGCCGCGCCCAGGTCCGCGGCGTCTCCGGCGTCTGGAAGGACCTCACCGACAACGTCAACTCCATGGCGTCGAACCTGACCTGGCAGGTCCGCAACATCGCGCAGGTCACCACGGCCGTCGCCAACGGCGACCTCAGCCAGAAGATCACCGTGGACGCCCGTGGCGAGATCCTGGAGCTGAAGTCGACCATCAACACTATGGTCGAGACGCTCTCCGCCTTCGCCGACGAGGTCACCCGCGTCGCCCGCGAGGTCGGCACCGAAGGCCGGCTCGGCGGCCGCGCCCAGGTCCGCGGCGTCTCCGGCGTCTGGAAGGACCTCACCGAGAGCGTCAACTTCATGGCGGACAACCTCACCACGCAGGTCCGCAACATCGCCCTGGTCGCCACCGCCGTCGCCGAGGGCGACCTCGGCAAGAAGATCACCGTCGAGGCGAAGGGCGAGATCCTGGAGCTGAAGTCGACCATCAACACCATGGTCGACCAGCTCTCCGCCTTCGCCGACGAGGTCACCCGCGTCGCCCGTGAAGTCGGCACCGAGGGCAACCTCGGCGGTCAGGCGCAGGTCCGCGGCGTCTCCGGGGTCTGGAAGGAGCTGACCGACAACGTCAACTCCATGGCCCTCAACCTCACCTCGCAGGTTCGCAACATCGCCCAGGTCACCACCGCCGTCGCCAACGGCGACCTCACCAAGAAGATCGACGTGGACGCCCGCGGCGAGATCCTGGAACTCAAGGACACCGTCAACACCATGGTCAAGCAGCTGCGGGCGTTCGCCGACGAGGTCACCCGGGTCGCCCGCGAGGTCGGCACCGAAGGCCGCCTCGGCGGCCGCGCCCAGGTCCACGGCGTCTCCGGCGTCTGGAAGAACCTCACCGACAACGTCAACTCCATGGCGGACAACCTCACTTCCCAGGTCCGCAACATCGCCGAGGTGGCGACGTCGGTGGCCCGCGGCGACCTCTCCAAGAAGATCGACGTCGACGCCCGCGGCGAGATCCTGGAACTCAAGACCACGATCAACACCATGGTCGACACCCTGTCCTCGTTCTCCTCCGAGGTCACCCGCGTCGCCCGCGAGGTCGGCAGCGAGGGCCAACTCGGCGGCCAGGCCCGCGTCGAGGGCGTCTACGGCACCTGGAAGCAGCTCACCACCAGCGTCAACGAGCTGGCCCTCAACCTCACCACCCAGGTCCGCGCCATCGCCGAGGTGGCCAGCGCGGTCACCCAGGGCGACATGTCCGGCTCGATCACCGTCGACGCCCAGGGCGAGGTCGCCGCCCTGAAGAACAACGTCAACCTCATGGTCGCCAACCTCCGCGAGACCACCCGCGCCAAGGACTGGCTGGAGTCCAACCTCACCCGCATCGCCGGCCTGATGCAGGGCCACCGCGACCTCGTCGAGGTCGCCGACCTCATCCTGCGCGAGCTGACCCCGCTGGTGAACGCCCAGTTCGGCGCGTTCTTCCTGGCCGAGGCGGGCGCCCGGCCCGGCGAGGGCCTGGAACTGATCGCCGGCTACGGCACCGGCCACCCCGAAGGCCGCCGGTCACCGCCCCGGATGCGGATGGGCACCCCCGGCTGGGGCCTGATCACCCAGGCCGCCACGGAGAAGAAGCGCATCCTCGTCGAGAACGTCCCCGCCGACTACCTCACCATCAGCTCCGGACTCGGCGCCGCCGCCCCCGCCAGCGTCGTCATCCTGCCGATCCTCTTCGAGGACCACGTCCTCGGCGTGATCGAACTGGCCTCCTTCAGCCGCTTCAGCGACGTCCACCTCGCCTTCATCGACCAGTTCGTGAACACCATCGGCGTCTCCATCAACACCATCATCGCCAACTCCCGCACCGAGTCCCTGCTCTCCGAATCCCAGCGGCTGACCGCCGAACTCCGCCAGCGCTCCGACGAACTCCAGCTCACCAACGCCGAGTTGGAGGAGAAAGCCGCCCTGCTGGCGACCTCGTCCCAGTACAAGTCGGAGTTCCTGGCCAACATGTCGCACGAGCTGCGCACCCCCCTCAACTCCCTCCTCGTCCTCTCCCGCCTCCTCGCCGACAACCCCGAGAACCACCTCAGCCCGCAGGAGGTGGAGTTCGCCGTCACCATCCACCGCGCCGGCTCCGACCTGCTCCAGCTCATCAACGACATCCTCGACCTGTCGAAGATCGAGGCCGGCCGGATGGACGTGCACCCCACGGCCCTGCCGCTGAAGAAACTCCTCGACTACGTCCACGCCACCTTCCGCCCGCTCACCGTCGACCGCGGCCTCAGCTTCGACGTCCGGGTCGGCGACGGCGTCCCCGACGAGCTGTTCTCCGACGAGCAGCGCCTCCAGCAGATCCTGCGCAACCTCCTCTCCAACGCGGTGAAGTTCACCTCCACCGGCGGCGTGGAACTCGTCGTCGAACGCGTCCCCGGCGGCCGGTTCGAGGAGGAGACGCTGCGCACCGCCGACGCCGTGATCGCCCTCTCCGTCAAGGACACCGGCATCGGCATCTCCCCGGAGAAGATCGCCGGGATCTTCGAGGCGTTCCAGCAGTCCGACGGCACCACCAACCGCAAGTACGGCGGCACCGGCCTCGGCCTCTCCATCAGCCGCGACATGGCCGCCTTGCTCGGCGGCCGCATCGAGGCCGAGAGCCAGGTCGACTTCGGCTCCACCTTCACCCTCTACGTCCCCGCCCGCTACACCGGCCCGTCCACCGCACCCACCACCGGCCTGGCGGCCCGCCCCGGCGAGAACGGCGAGGCCCCACCGGCCCACGGCGTCGGACCGGCCGCCCTCGCCGCCCTCTCGGGCCGGCCACCGGCCACGACTCCGCCGCAGCCCCTCCCCCCGCCGCCCTCCGACGTCTTCCCCGGTCAGGAGAGCCTCGCCCCCCGCGCCGCCCCCCGCCCCGCCGAGACCGGCGACGTCACCTGGCCCGAGGCCACCCGGCTGAAGGACTGGCTCGGCGGCCGCGCCGGCCGGGCCCTCGCCGACCGCCGGATCCTGATCGTCGACGACGACATCCGCAACGTCTTCGCGCTCACCCACGTCCTCGGCCGCGTCGGCATCAAGGTCAAGTACGCCGAGGACGGCCGCGAGGGCCTGGAGGTCCTCGACCGGACCCCCGACGTCTCCCTCGTCCTGATGGACATCATGATGCCGGAGATGGACGGCTACGAGATGATCCGCGCCATCCGCCGCACCCCCCGCTTCGCCGCCCTCCCGATCGTCGCCCTCACCGCCAAGGCCATGCCCGGCGACCGCGAGAAGGCCATCGAGAGCGGCGCCGACGACTACATCCCCAAACCGGTCGACGTGGACCGCCTGCTGTCGGTCGTCTGCGGCCTGCTCGACCCGCAGGCCGGCCCGCCGCCCGGCTCCCCGGAGCCCGCCGCCGACGCCACTGACGCGCCCGCCGCCGACACCTCCGAAGCCGCCGACACCTCCGAAGCCACCGAAGCCACCGAAGCCACCGACGAGGAAAGGGAAGGGCCGCCGCCATGACACCTCCCGGACCCGACACCGCGCCCATCCTCATCGTCGACGACATGGAGGAGAACCTCGTCGCGCTCGAAGCGGTGCTCAGCTCGCTCACCCCGAAGGTCGTCCGCGCCCGCTCCGGCGAGGAGGCCCTGAAGGCCATGCTCCGCGAGGAGTTCGCGGTCGTCCTCATCGACGTCCTGATGCCCGGCATGAACGGCTTCGAGACCGCCGCCAACATCAAGGGCCTGGACCAGACGAAGGACGTCCCGATCATCCTCCTGACCGGCGCCTCCGTGGACCCCAACTACGCCTACCGCGGCTACACCGTCGGCGCCGCCGACTTCCTCATCAAGCCCTTCGACCCCTGGCTCCTGCGCACCAAGGTCAACGTCTTCCTCGACCTCTACCGCAAGAACCACCAACTGGCCACCCAGGCGGAGCAGTTGACCCGGCTCCTGACCGGCCCCAGCGCCACGGAGAGCCCGGCGGAGCCCACCGAACCCCGCGGCCCCGCCCACGCCTCGCACGCACCCGAGGACGCTCCGACACCGGCACTCCCCGTCGGCGACGCGGCCCTCGCCGACATCGCCGGCCGCCTCGCCCAGCTCGAACTCCTGCTGCGCGAAACCCAGGACACCGGCACCGCCACCTCCGACCTCGCCGACCGCATCGCCGCCCTGGAACAGTCCGTGGAACGCCTGATGGCGGGGCGGGAGGCGTAGGCCCGGCAGCTACCTCCGGCTACTCGCCTGTGACGCCGTCGGCAAGCTCCCGGACGACGTCGAGCTGCCCGACATGCCGCGCGTACTCCTGAAGCAAATGGAACAGCACCCAGATCAGCGTCGGCCGCTCCTCCTCGGGCGGGACCCGGCCCCCGAGCGTGGCCATCCGGTCCTCCAGCCGCGCGCCGGCGACGATCGCGCGGGACCGCTCGCACTGGGCGCGGAAGAACGCCGTCACCTCCTCGACGGACTCACCCGCCTCGACACGCCATCTGCCGCCACGGGCCTCCATATCGCCCCACGGCTGTTCGACCTGTTGGCCGGCGAAGCCCCACTGCAACCAGCGCAGTTCCACATAGGCCAGATGCTTCAACAGCTCCAGCGGCGCCCAGCCGGATGGCAGCCGGCTGCCCCGCAGTTCCCCGTCGGTGAGGCCGGCCAGCTTGCGCAGCACGGCGTCACGGTAGAAATCCAGATAGCCCGCCAACAACTCGGCCGGGCTGGTGAGCGTGGCATCGGGCTCTGCCGGGGGCTCGGCTTCAGCAGTCATGGCAGGTGATGCTAAGGCCAGGTGACGCCGGGCGGGGCCCGGCCGACGCGGCTAGGCGTACCGCGGCAGATCCCCCGTCGAGATCGTCCACTCGGCGATGGTCACGTCCTCGCCGTAGACGAAGTCCTTGCGGACGGCGTAGCGCGGGCCGTCCGGGGTGGAGTGGATGTCGGTGAAGACGGCGCCGGTGCCGGTGCGGGGGTCGAAGATCGCGTAGACCGGGATGCCCATCAGGGGGTAGTCGCGGACCTTGCCCACCCAGTCGTTGTCCGGATTGGAGCGGGAGACGACTTCGGTGACTCCTCCCCCCGGATAAATCCGGGGGGCTTCTCCTGTCGGTGGCTATGCCACGTCGGGAAGGACCAGCCCGGCCCTGAGTGCGACGTTCCAGGCGCCCACGCGGTCGGCGTGGTTGATGTGCTGGCATGAGGTGCACTGGAACTTTTCACCATCGCGGTTCTCGCTGTCTACGTGCTGGCACTTCGGGCACGTGCGGGAGGTGTTGCGGGGGTCCACCGGGATCAGTACACGAGCGGCGCTTTCAGCCTTCTGCGCGAGGATGCCCAGGAACACCCCCCAACCCGCATCAAGAATGCTGCGGTTGAGTCCGGCCTTCGAGGCGGCGCCGTTCGGGAGGAAGCTGCCGGGTGTCTCGGGGTCGGGCTTCGGCTTGGGGGTGCGAACCATGTTTGCGATGTTCAGCCGCTCGTGCGCAATCTGGTCGTAGTCGCGGACCAGGGCGAGCGCGGCTTTGTGCGCGTGGTCGGTGCGCTGGCGGCGCACCTTGCGGTGCAGATTGCCTACCTTCTCCACGGCCCGGCGGTGCTTCGCCGAGCGGTCGGCCCGCTTGCGGCGCGGGAACGCCTTGAGAGCGCGCTGAGCATCGGCCAAGGCTTCCGCGTTGCGCTTACCGTGCCGGGGGTTTTCGACGTGCGCGCCCTCGGAAGTGGTCAAAAAGTGCGTGACGCCCACGTCGATGCCGGTCACGGCCCCCGTGGCGGGGAGCGGTTCGGCGGGGACGTTGTCACAGGCGAGGACGACGTACCACTGTCGCCCTTCGCGCTTGATGCTGACGGTCTTGACGTGGCCCTTCACCGGCCGGTGCTGGTGCACGCGGACGTGTCCGACACCTTGCAGGCGCACACGGGTGACGGGATCATGCGGGGTGGAGTCCCAGCGGCAACCGTCGCCGTCCTTGGGGAAGTCCACCGTGTCGAACCAGTTGACGCCCCGGAACCGAGGATAGCCAGGCTTCTCCCCGGCCTTCACGCGCCGGAAGAACGCTTGGAACGCCTTGTCCAGACGTCGCAAGGTCGCCTGCTGCGATAAGCGCGTATCACGCCTTCCCCTCCTCCTGCTCCTTGGCCCAGGGCCGTTCCCACTGGGTGTTTATGTACTTCTCCACCGTGTCCGCCGAGACGGCGCCGACCGAGGCGAGGAAGAACGACGACGACCACAAGGTGGGCATCCGACTCTTGAGGTGTGGGAACTCCTCGCGCAGAACGCGGGAGATGAGGCGGTGCGCAATCAGGCCCGCCGGACTGCGGACGGGGTCCGGGAGATCCGCGCTGAGCGCTCTTCGCACGGCCTCCGGGGACACCCCGCGTTCCAGCCAGGCGGCCACGCAGGGCGCAAGGCGGTCGATGTCCCCTACGGGGAGCAGGAGGCGGGCGTCGTCCCGGCGCAGGTTGGCGAGGAGGGCAGTGGCGGTGGTGAGGTGCTGTGGGCTGCGGGGGCGGGGCAGCGGGGGCCTGGGTGCTGGTGAGCGTCGCGGCGCATCACCCCGAGGCGGGCGGGGCGGTGTCACCAGACGGCCATCGTCTAATCGCCTGGTTACCCTCTTCAGGTACCCGTGCCGCTCCAACTCCCTTAAACCGGAGGCAATCCGCTCCCGCCCTTCGGGGAACCTCTTCGACAACGAGTGGATGTCAACCTGCGAGCCCTCGGGCAGCGACAGGATGTACACCGCAAGGCCGATCGCGCCGAGCGACAACTCGTGGTGCTGAGTGAGGTGATCGCCGACGATGGTGTAGTCGGCTTCCTGGAATTCGGTCACCTTGTGCAGTCCTGCGGGGGACCGACGAACCACGTGCGGCGTGCCAGCGGGCACGTTAGAATCCTGCTCAGCCATCGGGAAGCGCTTTCTTCCTAGGTGGTCAGGCCCTCGACCGGGATGCCAGTCCCGTCGGGGGCCAATTGCTTGTTCGGGGTTGCTCGTTCGGGGTTGCTCGTCGCCGAGCCTGCACCGCGACGCCACCGGAAAGCCAGCCCAGAGCCACCGGATCACCCCACCGGGTGACACAGGCGTGCGAACCCGGGCGGTTCGGTTCGGTTGGTTGGTTTTTCCCTTCCGGTTATGGGTTCTTGGAGCGGCCCGCATCGCCGGAGCCCGACTCCCCGGCTCCCGGTCAGTCCCACATCGGCAGGTCGAACTCGGCCCACACCGTCTTGCACGGGAACGGTCCCCGGGCCGTCCCCCAGCGATTCGCGAGCGCGCCGACGATGAGTAGCCCGTGGCCCGACTCGCCTTCCGCCGGGGCCCGTTGGGACGGGATCCGGTCACCGCGTGCGTCCGTGACGCCGATACAGAGCGTGTCCGCGTCAGCCGCCAACGCGAGCCGGAAGTCCCGACCGGGAACGCGACCGTGCGAGACGGCGTTCGCGGCCAGCTCGGCGATCACCTGGCCCGGCTCCTCGAACGGCAGCCCCCAGGAACGGAGTTGCTCGGTTCCGAGGAGCCGGGCGAGACGGGCGCCTCGGCGGGTGGCGGACAGCTGAACGCGGTAGAGCAGCTTGGGCTCGGCAATTTGCTGGTTCACATCACGCAGCGTGGTCGCCCACACCTACTCTGAACAGTGATGACGCCGACACGTTAGGTGATGTCCAGGAGCTGGACAGGACGTCTCGGCTGTCCAGGAGGTGAGGCACATGCACGGCGATGTCGCGGACGACTCAAGCTGGGCACTCGATCCCGAGGACGACGCCCAGCCGTCGGTCGAGCTGGTCGGTCGTCAGCTGAAGCTGTGGAGGATGGCGGCCGGTCTGCGCGCCGCCGACTTCGCGAAGTTGATGGGCTACAGCGAGGGCCTGATCTACAAGATCGAGCAGGGGGTACGGATTCCGCGCCCGGAGTACCTGGCCAAGGCGGACCAGATCCTCAAGGCGGGCGGGAAGATCGCCGGGATGCGGGACGACGTGGAGAAGGCCCGGTACCCCAAGAAGGTCCGGGACCTGAAGCGATGGGAGGACGAGGCAGTCGAGCTGGGTTCGTACGAGAACCACAACCTGTACGGCCTTTTGCAGACGGAGGAGTACATGCGGGCGCTGTACGAGATGCGGCGCCCTGCCTGGTCACCGGACGACGTGAATCGCCTGGTGGCAGCCCGAATGGCCCGATGGTCGATTTTCGAACGCACCCCGGCCCCCGCGCTCACATTCGTCCAGGAAGAGGTGACCCTCAGGCGTCCCCTCGGGGGGAGAATGGTGCACCGGCGACAGCTCGAACATCTGTTGGAGGTTGGCCAGTTGCGGAACGTTGAGATCCAAGTGATGCCGACGGATCGCGAGGACCACGCAGGCATGGGCGGACAGATCGAGGTGATGAAGTTTGCTGACGGCGGCGCCGTCGGCCACTCACTGCACCAGTTCGGCACGCGACCAGTCTCTGACCCGAAGCTGATCCGAATCCTCGAACTGCGCTATGGAATCATCCGCTCTCAGGCCCTCACGCCCCGGGAATCGCTCGCCTTCATCGAAAAAGTGCTGGGAGAAACATGACTGACAAGCCTTCTGCCGGGACTGCGTCCAAGCTGGAGTGGTTCAAGAGCAGCTACAGCAGCGGCAACGAGCGGGACGACTGCATCGAAGTTGCCTGGGCCAAGAGCAGCTACAGCAGCAGCAGCGACATCAACGACTGCATCGAGGTCGCAAGCACCTCCGCCACCATCCACATCCGCGACTCCAAGGACGCGGACGGGCCCCATCTGCACGTCCCCCCGGGCGTCTGGGCCGACTTCGTCGCGTTCGCCCGGCGGTAGCCGTCAGGCGGCTATGCGGCTCAGGCCCAGGCACGTCAGTGCCGGGTCGTCCCTGTCAGCTGTAGGGGCGGAGCACGCCGGTGTCGAAGACGAACGCGAAGGGCTCGGGAATGTGCACACCTTCGCCGAAGTCGGCGTCCTCACGCAGCCTGTAACGGCCGTTCTCCACCTCGCTGAACAGCGTCACGACCTTCTGCCGGGCATCGACGACGAGGTAGAGCGGAATGCCCATCAAGGGGTAGTCGCGGAGCTTGCCGACCCAGTCGTTCTCCGGGTTCGAAGGGGAGACGACCTCCACCGCGATCAGCGCCAGCTCGGCTGCAACGCTGCTGTCCGTGGTGGCCATCGCTTCCTCGGGCAGATACGTCAGGTCCGGATTCCGGACCTTAGCCGTCTGCGGCGATGCCAGATCCGTGTTTCCGGTGTCGGTGTATCCCTCTGGAACGTGAGCGTCGAACTGGCGGCGCACCTTGCTCAGGTTCAGCTGGTGCATGGCCGAAGGAGACGCCTGCATAACGATGATGTCGCCGGACAGCTCGACTTTGAAGCCCTCGGGCGCAGCGCGGCGGGCCTGTTCGAGCAGCTCGAAGTGCTGTCGATTCATCATGTGCTCCACGGAGAGGAAGAGAGGCACCCGCGTTCAGGGTACGTGACCGGCCAGACCGGCCAGCGGGTCCGACGCGGACGTCCGCACCCCTCCCCCCGCCGCTAGGCGGCGATGCGGCTCAGGCCCAGGGACGTCAGTTCCGGGTCGTCCCTGAGTTTGGCCAGGGCGCGTGAGACGGCGCTCTTGACCGTGCCGATCGAGACCTCCATGACCTCGGCGGTCTGGGCCTCGCTGAGGTCCTCGTAGTACCTGAGGACGACCATCGCGCGCTGCCGCGCGGGCAGCCGCATGATCGCGCGCCACATCGCGTCGCGCAGGCCCTGCAGCTCGGCCGGGTCGGGCGCGGGCGTCGGGTCCGGCTCGGGCAGCTCGTCGCAGGCGAACTCCTCGACCTTGCGCTTGCGCCACTGGGAGGTGCGGGTGTTGATCAGCGCGCGGCGGACGTAGCCGTCCAGCGCGCGGTGGTCCTCGATGCGCTCCCAGGCCACGTAGGTCTTGGTGAGCGCGGTCTGGAGGAGGTCCTCGGCGTCGTTGGGATTCGAGGACAGGGACCGCGCGGCGCGCAGCAGAACCGGCCCCCGGGCCCGTACGTAGGACGCGAACGACGGGAATGTCGCGGGCGTCGAGGCGCTTGTGCACGCAGTCGTGGTCATGTGTTCCACGCTAGGAGCGGGGGCGGGTCGCGGGCGTCGGCCCAAGGTGCCGAAGCGGCGTCCGCCTCAAGTTGTACGGGCGGGGCCCTCCGCACCTCCTCAGGGGGGAGCGTCCCGGGTGCTCCCCTAGGGGCGCAAGGGGCCGGACCCGCCCGCTCCACCGTTCCCGGCTACCCCTCCCGCCCCAGGATCAGCCCGGACGTCGGTACGCCCGTGCCGGCCGTGACGAGAGTGTGGGCGGGGGCGTCGGCCTGGTTGGTGCTGGTGCCGCGGAGTTGGCGGACGGCCTCGGCGATGCCGTTCATGCCGTGCAGATACGCCTCGCCGAGCTGGCCGCCGTGGGTGTTCAGGGGAAGGGTGTCGGCGGCGACGAAGTCGGCGGCCTCGCCGGGGCCGCAGAACCCGAACTCCTCCAGCTGCATCAGCACGAAGGGGGTGAAGTGGTCGTAGAGGACGGCGACGTCGATGTCGGCGGGGGTGAGGCCGGAGGTGCGCCAGAGCTGGTCGGCGACCACGTGCATCTCGGGGAGACCGGTGAGGTCGTCGCGGTAGAAGCTGGTCATCTGCTCCTGGGCACGGCCGGCGCCCTGGGCCGCGGCGGTGATCACGGCGGGCGGGTGCGGCAGGTCGCGGGCCCGTTCGACGGAGGTGACCACCAGTGCCTGGGCGCCGTCGGTCTCCTGGCAGCAGTCCAGCAGCCGCAGCGGTTCGACGATCCAGCGGGAGGCGGCGTGGTCGGCGAGGGTGATCGGCTTGCCGTGGAAGTAGGCAGCCGGGTTGCGGGCGGCGTGCCGGCGGCCGGTGACGGCGACGTGGCCGAAGGCGTCCGGGGTCAGGCCGTGGGTGTGCAGATAGCGCTGGGCGGCCATGGCGACCCAGGAGGCGGGGGTGAGCAGGCCGAAGGGGAGGTTCCAGCCGAGTGCGGTGCCCTCGGCGGACGGTTCACGGTGCTGGACGCCGGCGCCGAAGCGGCGGCCGGAGCGCTCGTTGAAGGCGCGGTAGCAGACCACGACGTCGGCGAGGCCGGTGGCGACCGCGAGGGCGGCCTGCTGGACGGTGGCGCAGGCCGCGCCGCCGCCGTAGTGGACGCGGGAGAAGAAGGTCAGTTCGCCGATGCCGGCGGCCTGGGCGACGGTGATCTCGGGGTTGGTGTCCATGGTGAACGTGACCAGGCCGTCCACGTCGTCCGGGGTCAGCCCGGCGTCCGCGAGGGCGGCGTGCACGGCCTCGACGGCGAGCTTGAGTTCGCTGCGGCCGGAGTCCTTGGAGAACTCGGTGGCGCCGATGCCGACGACGGCGGCGCGGCCGCCGAGGGTGTCGGGGCGGTGGCGGGTCATCGGGCGTCCGCCGCCGGCTCGACGGTGACCGTGACCGTGCCCGTGACGTGGTCGCCCAGGCCGTTCCTGCCGACGACCCGCACTTCGGCCGTGGTGTCGTCGAGGACTGCCGTGACGGTGCCGCTCAACACCATGGTGTCTCCCGGGTAGTTGGGCGCACCGAGGCGGATGGCGACCTTGCGCAGGACGGACCGCGGGCCGAAGTGGTCGGTGAGGTAGCGGCCGACGAGGCCGTTGGTGGTGAGGATGTTCATGAAGATGTCGGGCGAGCCCTTCTCGCGGGCGGCCTCGGCGTCGTGGTGCACGTCCTGGTAGTCGCGCGAGGCGACCGCCCCGGAGACGATCAGGGTGCGGGTGAGGGGGACGGTGAGGGGCGGAAGCTCCAGGCCGGGGCGGAGCGCGAGGGCCGGGGGCGTGTCCTGGGCGGGGTCCGGGGCAGGGTCCCGGCCGGTCTTCCGGTCCGCGTCCCGGGGGGCGTCGGCTGCGGGCGCCCTGCCCTCTGCGGCCGCCCTGCCCTCTGCGGCCGTTGCGCCCTCCTCGGGGCGGAAGACCGGAAGCGTCAACTCCTCGTCCACTCGCAGGAATTCCAGCCGCACCGGCATCCCGATCCGCACCCGGTCGTACGGCACCCCGACCACATTGCTGACCATCCGCACCCCCTCCACCAGCTCGATCAGCCCGATGGCATAGGGCCCTCCCGCGCCGGCCTCGCGACCGGCGCCACCTACGACACCGGCGCCACCGACGGCACTTGCCTCACCGACGGCGCTTGCGGCACCGACGGCACTGGCGACGGTCGGGGCGAAAGCCGGGAACGGCGGGTGGTGCATCACCACGTACGAGTACACGGTCCCCGCGCCGCTCGCCTCGACGGTGTCCCAGTCCGCCGCGCCGCACCCGTTGCACCCCGGCAGCCAGGGAAAACGCAGCCTGCCGCAGCCGCCACAGCGCTGGATGAGCAGCTTGTGGTCGGCCACGCCCGCCCAGAAGCCGGCGTTGTCCCGGTTGACGACCGGCCGGGGGCGCTTCCCCGAGGCGGGGGAGCGCCCGCCCGAGGCCGGGGGACGTCCGCCCGAGGCCGGGGAGCGCCCGCCCGCGTCCCGCCCCTGGGCGCCACGCCTGGCCGCCGGCGCGTACTTGAGGATCCGGAAGCGGTGCGTCCCCGCCGTCTCCCCGTTCGCCCGGACGTCCATCCGGGTCGTGACGAAGTGGCCGGTGCCCAGCTTGGTGGTCTTGCGCGCCGACACCGACTCGATCACCGAGTCGAAGGTGATCACGTCGCCGGGGCGCAGCGGACGCAGATACTCCTGCTCGCAGTCGGTGGCGACGACGGAGGTGTAGCCGGCGCCGTCGAGCAGCGCGAACAGCTCGTCGTGCGCGGGGTTGCGGCCCTGGTGGCCGGAGAGCCCGCCCATCGTCCACGCCTGGAGCATGGTCGGCGGGGCGACCGCGTCCGGCCCCTGGTAGGCGGGGTGGGCATCGCCCATCGCCTCGCACCAATGCCGGATCATCGCCGCGTTGACCGGGTCCTTTCCCACGCCCTCGACCGCGGCCCCCCGCCCCTCGAACGCCTTGAGCGCCCGCTCGTACGCGTCGCCGCCGCGCGCATCACCGTCATCGGACGCGCCGCCCCCAGGCGCACCATCCACCCGTTCGCTCCCCTCGCCACCGTCCCCACTCACCGCTGCCGCCCCTCCGCATCCGTATCCGTATCTGCCTCCGCAGGCGCATCCGCAGTCGCAGTCGCAGTCGCATCCCCGTCGCATCGTGGCCACGGTCGCCCTCTGCACCTCGCCGCCCCCGCCCCCGCCCCGACGGTGTTGAGGCGAACTGTGACGGGCCGGGCGAACGAGCAGCGAGCGGGTTTCTGACTGTCCGTCAGAAACCCGCTCGCTGTCAAGGTCTGCGCGATGAACCCCAGAGCGGCCCACCGGCCCACCGCGCGGCACCTCGTATCACCCTCCGGTCAACCGCCGCACCCGGGTGCGGCGGCCCGGCTCACCAGATCTGGTCGAAGTCGACGTTGGCGTTGTCCTGGTCGATGACCGTGAAGCCGTGGCCGTTCACGCTGGCGGTGTTGTTCTGGTTGGACGCCCCGGGGCCGTTGGCCACCTGCTGGCCGGTGGTGGAGTTGCCGAGGTTGTTGTGGCCGACGCCGGTGCCGGTCTGGCTCGTGGCGGCCGAGCTCGACCCGTTGTTCGCAAAGCCACCGTTGTCGGCCTGCGCCACGCCGGTGCAGAGCGCCGCCGCGAAGGGCAGCGCGAGAGCGACCGCGATGACACGGGCGGTACGGGTGCTTGCCATGGCTCTTCCTCCTACGGAACGCAACTTCTGGGTTATGACGTGCTGGTGGGTTCTGACGTGCTGGATTTCTGCCGTGCTGGATTTCTGCCAGTCGTGGTGGATTTGGGTAAGTCGTGCTGGATTTTGGGAGTAAGCGGACCGGCGCCGGATCGTCTCCCGGACCGCGGCCCGACCTCCTGGACCCCACTCCGGACGACCGGTTCCAGCCAGCCGGAAGGCACTAACTCTGCTCGTTCACCGGGCAGTTGGCCGACCACCGCGGTGCCTTTCTCGACGTCGCGACCTCAGGATTGCCCACCGACCCACCGGAGAAGCACTGGCCGAGCCCGATTCCCTCGCAAGCATGAGGAACCCCGGGTAAACCCCGACGCCTCCACTCGCAACCCCGAAACGCCCCGCGATCCCCCCGTGGTCCACCACAACCCGCTCCCCGCCAGGGCGGCGCACCCCACCCGCCCCTTCCGCCAGACCCGGCGCGTACGTGATCTTCACCGCACAGCCGCTCCGACCCTCTTCCTTTCATCGAACATCCGTACGAAAATAAATCCATGGCCACGCCCCACCGCCATACCGCACGGCTCACCGCACCCCCGGCCCAGGCCCTCCCGCCCGAGGCCCCCGCCGCCCCCGCACACGGCACGGGACCCGACCCTGACCCCGGACCCACCCCCGGCCCCGGCCCCGGCCCCGGCCTCGACTCCGGACGCACCCCCGGCCCCGCCCCCTGCCCCGCCCTCCAGCCCGCGCCCGAAGCACCTCCGACCCCTCTCCTCGCCCCGGCCGACGCCCACCACACCGCCCTCACCCACGCCCTCCTCGCCGCCGAGCGCGGCTACCCCGTCATCCCCCTGACCCGCACCAAACTCCCGGCCCTCCGCTCCCCACACCACGACGACGCCCACCGCGTCCCCGTCCCCGTCCGCCACACTCCCAACGACGCGCACCACACACCCGGCCGTACCCCCTACTCCCCCACCGCCCCGCCCTGCCACGGCGCCTGCGGCCGCCTCGGCCACGGCGTCCACGACGCCGCCACCGACCCGTTCGCGATCCGCCGGATGTTCGCCGCCGCCCCCTGGGCCACCGGCTACGGCATCGCCTGCGGCCGCGCCCCGCACCACCTCGTCGGCATCGACCTCGACACCCGGAACGGCGCCGACGGCCCCACCGCCCTCCGCCTGATCGCCGAAGCGCACGGCTTCGCGCTGCCCCCGACGGTCACCGTCCTGACCCCCTCGGGCGGCCGCCACCTCTGGTTCACCGGCCCGCCGGCGCCGCCCGTCCACAACTCCGCCGGCCGGCTCGCCCCAGGCATCGACGTCCGCGGCACCGGCGGCTATCTGGTCGGCCCCGGCTCCCTCACCGTCCACGGCCGGTACACCCTCGCACCGGACACCCCCCGCCACCCCGCACCGGCCCCACCCGCCCTACTGGCGCTCCTGCACCCCTCGCTCACCACCCCGCCGCACACGGAACACCCGGAGCCCCCCTCCCCGCCCCACCGCGCCCAGCCCCCCGCCGCCGCCCTCCTCCGCTTCGTCCGCGCCTCCCCCCGGGGCCAGCGCAACACCCGCCTCTTCTGGGCCGCCTGCCGCGCCTACGAATCCGGCCTCGGCCCGGAACTCGCCGAACGCCTGGTCGCCGCAGCCCGCCACACCGGCCTCCCCGAGGCCGAAGCCCGCGCCACCGTCACCTCCGCGGCCCGCCGCTGAAAACGGGCCACCGGGCGAACCCCCAGAATCGAACGAATGAACGGGGCGAGCGGTATCCTTCCGTTGTGGCTGACAAGCAGAAGACCTACGACTTCCCCCAGGACCTGCGGGAAGCACAGCTGGAGCTGCACCAGGTCCAGTCCGCCCTCGCGGACCTCTACAAGCGCCTGCCGTGGTCGGTCGAACCCCTCCCCGGCTGGAAGCACACCAAGGAAAACGGTCGCTTCCACGAGACCGAACGCGCCGACTCCCCGGGCTGGACCGACGAGGAGCAGACCGAGGTCGCCACGCTGCGCGCCCGCACCCTCGAACTCGCCGAACGCGTCGTCACCCACGACTTCTGGACCACCTGCGACGACGCCCCCGCCGCCCGCTCCGCCCTCAAACACCTCCACGAACAGGAAGAAGAGGCGGAACTGGAACAGGCCCTGGGCGAATAACCCACCCCCCGGCGCCCGCCCCACCCACCGCAAGCCAGATCCCCTCACCCGAGGGGACAATCCGGCGAACAAGGACGGTCTTGCCGGTCTTCGTCGGGCCTGACACCGACAGGATGCAGTGCCCCTCATCCAAGTAGACCTGGATCTGCTCCTCCAGGTGCAATTCGCTGCGGGGGTGTAGGTGACTGTGGGCAAGCCACCAGCAACGAAGACCTGACCTGCACGAAGCCTCTCGCCGTCCATGAACTGACAGTTGTGGCACGCGCGTTGCTCGCGGCCTTCTCTCAGTGGGCGGTTCGTGAGTCTTTGAGTCGTTCTGTGGTCGCCCGATGGTGTGAGGTGTGGGCGGAATCCGCGGGTCCGTCGTGTGGGGTCTGCTGGGGTTGGCGGGGTGAGTGAACGCAAGTCATATCCCAGCGACTTATCGGACGGGCAGTGGTCGTTGATCGAGCCGGTGATCACCGCGTGGAAGGACCGGCACCGCTCGGTCAGCGGTCATCAGGGCGCCTATGCGATGCGGGAGATCGTGAACGCGATCCTCTACCAGGGGCGGACCGGCTGTCAGTGGGCCTACCTT
>NZ_KB891922.1 GCF_000373585.1 Streptomyces sp. MspMP-M5 | reverse complement strand
GGGGCGGGGTTGGGCTCGCGCGTGCTTCCTTATACTCGCAACGATTACGGAGAGTAATTTGTTCCTTACGGTGGGGCTTTCCGGGGCGTTGTTGTTGCGTGTGCCGGCGGCTCCTGGGGCGCCCCTGGGTAGGCTGCCGCCCGCCGTTCGAGGCTCGTGTCCGTGGGGGCCGCGCCCCTGTCCTGCCGCGGGCCCGCGCCGCCGGCCCTGCCCCGGCACAGGCCCGCGCCCTCGATTCAGCCCGGGGTGTTCGCTTCCTCGATGTTGCCCGCCTCCTCGATCAGCCGTTGCAGGTGTGTCCGGCCCTGCCTCAGTAGGCCGGGCAGGTCCGCCGCGTTCGGGTACCACCGCTTCTCGTATTCCCAGCACCACCAGTCGACGGGCCCCGGGGCGAGTGCGGCCGTCACCTCCGGTAGCGGTAGCACGCCCGCCCCCAGCTGAAGCGGCGTCAGGTCATGGGCCGATGCCACGTCTTTGACCTGTACGTATCCAAGGTGTCGGCCCAGAGCGGCGCGGGTCGCGGTGGGCGTCTCCCCGCCGAACCAGCTGTGCAGCACATCCCACAGCGCGCCCACATGCGGATCGTCCACCGCCTCCAGGATCCGGGCCGCCGCCGCTCCGGTGCGGTGTGAGTCATGGGTCTCCAGCAGTACCCGCACCTCGCGTTCCGCGGCCAGGGGTGCCACCGCGGCCAGCCGCCGGACCGCGTCCGCGGCCGCGCGCTCCGCCGGACGGTCGCCGCCGCCGGGGAAGACCCGGACGTACCGGGCGCCCAAGTCGGCTGCCAGCAGCACCAGTTCGGTCAGTTCGTGTGCCAGCGCCGCCTCGGCCGCCGCCCCGGGACACTCCGCAGCGACCCTGGCGTACCCGGCGACGGCCAGGATCTCCACGCCCGCGTCCGCGAACCGTCCGCGCACCGCCGCCCGTTCCCGTATGCCCAGCAGCGGATGGACCGGCTCCTCGGGGTGCGCCCGCAACTCCACCCCCTGATAGCCGCACTGCGCGGCCAGCCGCACCACCTCGTCGACCGGCATTCCCGGCACCCCGAGTGTCGAGAACGCCGGCCGCATACCGACCGGTGCGCCGTCCTCGTCCATCCTGACTCCCGTCGTCTCCGTCCGGCCGGCCCGTCTGCCGGTGTGCTTGTCCGGGTTCTGCCTCCCTCCCTCGTTTTTGTCCTTCAGCCCGCGTCGGCTCATCCCGCGTCAGCCGCCAGATCTGCCCGGCCCGGTCCCGCCCGAAACCGCGCCGGGCCGCCCCCGACGGTCGCCGTCGACGGGGCCGCCGGACCGCACCGGCCCCGTCGACTCCCGTACCAGCAGCTCCGCGGGCAGCGTCGCCACCCCGCCCGGCGGCGCCGCCGCCCTCCCTACCGCCAGCCGCCCGGCCCGGGCCCCAGCCTCCCGCAGCGGCAGTCGTGCCGTGGTGAGCGCGGGCGTGGCGTCGGCGCTGAACGGCAGATCGTCGAAGCCGGTGACCGAGACGTCCTCCGGTATGCGCAGCCCCCGGTCGCGCAGCGCCGCGCACACTCCCAGCGCGGCGGTGTCGTTGGCCGCCACGACGGCCGTCAGTGCCGGCTCCCGGCGGAGCAGCTCCAGGGCCGCGTCATAGCCCGAGGCGCGGTCGTAGGCCCCGGGGACCGTACGCTCCGGCACGTCCGCGACGCCGTGCGCGGCGAGTGCGTCGCGGTGGCCGGCCAGGCGCTCGGCGGTGGTGGTGCGGCCGGCCGGGCCCGCGACGCAGCCGATCCGGCGGTGCCCCAGCGCCAGCAGATGCCCCGTCAGCCGCCGGGCGCCGCCACGGTTGTCGAACGCCAGGGTGACGGGCTGCACGGCGGCCGGGGGGCGTCCGGCGAACCGTGGAGGCGTCTCCTCCGCCTCTTCCCCTGCCTGCGCCCCGGGCGGCTCCGGCCGGGGCCGCCCGCACAGCACCACCCTGGTGCCCGCCTCCGTCAGCCGCGCCAACCGGGCGGAGAGCGCCCGCGCGTGCTCCGGATCCTCCGGGGCACCGCCGGTCAGCACCACCGCGGCCGCCCGCTGCCGCTGGAGGTGAGTGAGATGGTCCAGCTCGCGCTCAGGGGAGCCGCCCGTACTGCACACCACGGCCAGCTTCTCGCCACCGGGACCGGCGGCTCCGCCCAGCTCCCCCTGGACGGCGCCCGCCAGCACCCCGAAGAACGGGTCGGCGATGTCGTTGACCAGGATGCCCACCAGGTCCGAACCGGCGCCGGCCAGCGCGCTCGCCGGGCCGTCGACGACATACTCCAGCTCCGCCACCGCCCGCAGCACCCGGCCGCGGGTGCCCTCCGTCACCCGATAGCGCCCGCTGAGCACCCGCGAGACGGTCGCCGGCGACACCCCCGCGCGCGCCGCCACATCCGCCAGCGTCACCGCCATCACACCCTCCCGTGCGTCTCAACATCCGCCGAACACCGTCTTGTTGGCGACCTGCCAGGCAGGCTAGCGTCCCTCCTCGAAGAAAGCGCTTACTGTCCACAGGCACCCCTCCGCACACCCCCACTCCGCACCCACTTCACCCACCGAGCGCGAGAGAGGCCGGGCCGTGACACGCAGGACCGTACGCATCGCCATGAACGGCGTGACCGGGCGCATGGGCCACTACCAGCACCTGGTCCGCTCCCTCCTCGCCCTGCGCGACCAGGGCGGACTCCCGCTCGACGACGCCACGGTGATCTGGCCGGAACCGGTGCTGGTCGGCCGCTCCGGGCAGCGGGTCCGGGCGTTGGCCGACCGGTACGGCCTCGCCTGGAGCACCGATCTCGACACCGTCCTTGCCGACGACACCGTCGAGATCTACTTCGACGCCCAGGCAACCGCCGCCCGCGCACCGGCCGTGAAGAAAGCGATTGCCGCCGGTAAGCACCTCTACGTGGAAAAGCCCACCGCCACTGGCACGACCGAGGCCCTGCAGCTCGCCCGGCTTGCCCAGGAGGCCGGCGTCAGACACGGCGTCGTCCAGGACAAGCTCTTCCTCCCGGGGCTGCGCAAACTGCGGCGCCTCCTGGAGGCCGGCTTCTTCGGCCGCGTCCTGTCCGTGCGGGGCGAGTTCGGCTACTGGGTCTTCGAGGGCGACCGGCAGCCGGCCCAGCGCCCCTCCTGGAACTACCGTGCCGAGGACGGCGGCGGCATCGCGTCCGACATGTTCCCGCACTGGGAGTACGTGCTGCACGAGCTGTTCGGGCCGGTCCGCGCCGTCCAGGCCCGGGTCGCCACCCACCTCCCGCGCCGCTGGGACGAGTCCGGCGCCCCCTACGAGGCCACCGCCGACGACGCGGCGTACGCCCTCTTCGAACTGGACGGCGGCGTCCTCGCCCAGATCAACTCCTCCTGGACGGTCCGGGTGCACCGCGACGAACTGCTGGAGTTCCAGGTCGACGGAACCGAGGGCTCCGCCGTCGCCGGACTGCGCCGCTGCCGCGTCCAGCACCGCGCCACCACCCCCAAACCCGTCTGGAACCCCGACCTCCCGTCCACCGAGCCGTTCCGCGACCAGTGGCAGGAGGTCCCCGACAACGGGGAGTTCGACAACGCCTTCAAGGTCCAGTGGGAGCGCTTCCTGCGGCACGTGGTGGCCGACGGGCCCTGGCACTGGGACCTCTGGGCGGGCGCCCGCGGCGTCCAGCTCGCCGAACTGGGCCTGCGCTCCTCCGCCGAGGGGCGCCGGCTGCCCGTCCCGGAGCTGTCCCGGTGACCGCGCCCGGACCCGCGGCCCCCTCCGGGACGCCGCCGCGGCCGCGCTCCCGTACGGTCTTCGCCGCCGCCCATGTGGTCGCCGACCCGCGCGCCGACACCACACCGGAGGGTCCGGCCGCCCTCGACTGGGATGCCACCCTCGCCTTCCGCCACCACCTGTGGGCACACGGGCTGGGCGTGGCCGAGGCGATGGACACCGCCCAGCGTGGTGCGGGCCTGGACTGGCCGCGCGCCGCCGAACTGATCCGCCGTACGGCCGCCGAGGCCCGCGCCGTCGGCGGCCGTCTCGCCTGCGGCGTCGGCACCGACCAACTTCCGCCGCGCGGCGCCACGTTGGCCGGCGTCCGGGCCGCCTACGAGGAGCAGCTCGCGGTAGCCGAGGACGCCGGCGCGCGGCCTGTCCTGATGGCGTCCCGCCAACTCGCCGCGCTCGGTGCCGGCCCGGACGCCTACCGCGACCTCTACGGCCACCTGCTGCGCCAGACCACCCGTCCGGTGATCCTGCACTGGCTCGGCCCGATGTTCGACCCGGCGCTGGCCGGCTACTGGGGCAGCCCGGACCTCGACGCCGCCACGGAGACCCTCCTCGGCATCATCGCCGACCGTCCCGGCGCGGTGGACGGCGTCAAGGTCTCCCTCCTGGACGCCTCCCGGGAGGTACGGCTGCGCCGCCGGCTCAAGGCAGTGGGGGCGGCCGCGGGGACCTCGGGCAAGAAGAAGGGTGCGGGCGTGCGCTGCTACACGGGCGACGACCTCCACTATCCGGAGCTGATCGCCGGTGACGCGCACGGCTTCAGCGACGCACTGCTGGGTGTCTTCGACCCGCTCGCCCCACTGGCCGCCGAGGCACTCCGTCGCCTCGACGCCGGCGACCCGGCCGGTTTCCGCGCGGTCCTGGACCCGACGCTGCCCCTGGCCCGGCATCTCTTCGCGCCGCCCACCCGCTACTACAAGACCGGTGTGGTCCTGCTCGCCTGGTTGGCCGGGCACCAGTCGCACTTCACCATGGTCGGCGGCCTGCAGTCCGCCCGCTCCCTCCCGCATCTGCGCCGCGCCCATGAACTCGCCGCCGCGCTGGGCCTGTTCCCCGACCCGGACCTGGCCGCCGCGAGGATGCGCGCCCTCCTGGCCGTCCATGGTGCCGAGGAGGCGAGCACCCCGTGACGCATGCCGAGCCGCTGCCCCTGCTGTCCCGTCTGAGTCTCAACCAGGAGACCGTCCGGCAGTGGTCGCTGCCCGAACTCGCCGACGGCTGCGCCCGGGCGGGCCTGCGGGGCGTCGGCCTGTGGCGGGCTCCGGTGCGCGCCTACGGGGTGCGGGCCGCCGCCCGTCTCGTACGGGACGCCGGGCTGGCCGTCAGCAGTCTCTGCCGGGGCGGCTTCTTCACCGCCGAGGATCCGGCTGTCCGCCAGGCGGCCCTGGCGGACAACCGGGCCGCCGTCGAGGAGGCCGCGGCCCTGGGGACCGGCACCCTGGTCCTGGTCTCCGGCGGGCTGCCGCCGGGCAGCCGGGACCTGCCCGGCGCCCGTGAGCGGGTCGCCGACGCGCTCGCCGAACTGGCCCCGTACGCCGCCGAGCGGGGCGTCCGGCTGGCGCTGGAACCCCTCCACCCGATGTACGCGGCGGACCGGTGCGTGGTCTCCACGCTCGCCCAGGCCCTGGATCTGGCGGAGCGGTTCCCGGCCGACCAGGTGGGCGTGGTGGTGGACACCTACCACCTGTGGTGGGACGACACGCTCGCCGCCCAGCTCGACCGCGCCGCCCGCCCCTGCCGTATCGCCGCCTTCCAGCTCGCCGACTGGATCACCCCGCTCCCGGAGGGCGTCCTGCTGGGCCGCGGGCAGTTGGGCGACGGCGCGGTGGATCTGCGCTGGTTCCGCGAACGGGTCGACGCGGCCGGCTACCGGGGCTTCATCGAGGTGGAGATCTTCAACCCCGCGCTGTGGTCCCGCGACGGCACCGAGGTCCTCACGGAGATCGTCACCCGCTTCACCGCCCACGTCGCCTGACGCAGCGCAGCAGGCGACCCGGTCGGCGCCTGCGGAGCGCTCGCCGACCGGGGCCGGCAGCGCCTCGTCCGCCGCCGTCGGCCGCCCGGATTCCGCACCGTCGCCGCCGCGCTGTCAGCGCCCGGCGGTACCGTCGAGGCATGGTCAACGCAGCCGTGGTGGAAGGGGTCCTGGAGCGGATCACCTATGCCAACGAGGAGAACGGTTACACCGTCGCCAGGGTCGACACCGGCCGTGGCTCCGGTGAGCTGCTGACCGTCGTCGGTGCGCTGCTGGGCGCGCAGCCGGGGGAGTCGCTGCGGATGGAGGGCCGCTGGGGCTCCCACCCCCAGTTCGGCAAGCAGTTCACGGTGGAGAACTACACCACCGTCCTGCCCGCGACCGTCCAGGGCATCCGCCGCTATCTGGGCTCGGGCCTCATCAAGGGCATCGGCCCCCGGATCGCCGACCGCATCACCGAGCACTTCGGCATCGAGACCCTCGACGTCATCGAGAAGGACCCCGAGCGCTTGATCGAGGTGCCCGGCCTGGGGCCCAAGCGCACCAAGCTGATCGGCGCCGCCTGGGAGGAGCAGAAGGCCATCAAGGAGGTCATGGTCTTCCTCCAGGGCGTCGGTGTGTCCACCTCCATCGCGGTGCGGATCTACAAGAAGTACGGCGACGCGTCGATCTCCGTGGTGAAGAACCAGCCCTACCGTCTCGCCGCCGACGTCTGGGGCATCGGTTTCCTGACCGCCGACCGGATCGCCCAGTCGGTGGGCATTCCGCACGACAGCCCGGAGCGGGTCAAGTCCGGCCTCCAGTACGCCCTGTCGCAGTCCACGGACCAGGGCCACTGCTTCCTGCCCGAGGAGCAACTGATCGCGGACGCGGTGAAGTTGCTCCAGGTGGACACCGGCCTGGTCATCGACTGCCTGGCCGAGCTGGCCGAGGACCCGGAGGGCGTGGTCCGCGAGAAGGTCCCCGGTGCGGAGGACGGCGATCCGGTCAGCGGCGTGTATCTGGTGCCGTTCCACCGCGCGGAGATCTCCCTGGCCGGGCGGCTGTCCCGTCTGCTGCGCACCGACGACGACCGGATGCCGGCCTTCCACGGCGTCGACTGGGAGCGGGCGCTGGCCTGGCTGGCGCGGCGCACCGGGGCGCAGCTGGCCCCCGAGCAGCAGGCGGCGGTCCGCCTGGCGCTGACGAGCAAGGTGGCGGTGCTCACGGGCGGTCCGGGCTGCGGCAAGTCCTTCACGGTCCGCTCGGTGGTCGAGCTGGCCCGCGCCAAGCAGGCCAGGGTGGTGCTGGCGGCGCCCACGGGCCGGGCGGCCAAGCGGCTGGCGGAGCTGACGGGTGCGGACGCCTCCACCGTTCACCGCCTGCTGGAGCTCAAGCCGGGCGGGGACGCCGCCTACGACGCGGACCGTCCGCTGGACGCCGACCTGGTGGTGGTCGACGAGGCGTCGATGCTGGATCTGCTGTTGGCGAACAAGCTCGTCAAGGCGGTCCCGCCGGGCGCCCATCTGCTCCTGGTGGGCGACGTGGACCAGCTGCCGTCGGTGGGCGCCGGCGAGGTCCTGCGCGATCTCCTGGCCGCACCGGGCACGGTGCCCGCGGTCCGGTTGACGAAGATCTTCCGCCAGGCCCAGGAGTCCGGTGTGGTCACCAACGCGCACCGCATCAATTCCGGCGTCCCCCCGCTGACCAGCGGCTTGAAGGACTTCTTCCTGTTCCCGGAGGAGGACGCGGAGGAGGCCGCCCGGTTGACGGTGGACGTGGTGGCGCGCCGTATCCCGGCGAAGTTCGGCCTCGATCCGCGCCGGGACGTCCAGGTGCTGGCCCCGATGCACCGCGGCCCGGCGGGTGCGGGGGCGCTCAACGGCCTGCTCCAGCAGGCGGTGACCCCGGCGCGCCCGGATCTGCCCGAGCGCCGCTTCGGCGGCCGGGTCTTCCGCGTCGGCGACAAGGTCACCCAGATCCGGAACAACTACGAGAAGGGCCGCAACGGCGTCTTCAACGGCACGGTGGGGGTGGTCACGGCCCTGGACGCCGTCGAGCAGCAGCTGACGGTCCGCACGGACGAGGACGAGGAGGTGCCGTACGACTTCGACGAACTGGACGAACTCGCCCATGCCTACGCGGTGACGATCCATCGCTCCCAGGGGAGCGAGTATCCGGCCGTGGTGATTCCGGTCACCACCAGCGCCTGGATGATGCTCCAGCGCAATCTGCTCTATACCGCTGTCACCCGGGCGAAGCGCCTGGTGGTGCTGGTCGGCTCCCGTAGGGCCCTCGGTCAGGCCGTACGCACGGTATCCGCCGGTCGGAGGCATACCGCGCTGGATCACCGGCTCGCCGGAGCGATGTGAGGTCTCCCCTCTTTCCCAATCGGGGCGAACGGGAGCAGGATGGACTCCAATGCGGCACTGAGTGCCGCGATGGGGCCCTATGGCCGACCCCGAGTGCACATCCAAGGTCCAAATGGGGGAAGGTATAGGCAGTCAGGGCACCTCGAAGAAGAGGCACAACGTCGGTGAGGGATGACGTGAGCGACAACTCTGTAGTACTGCGTTACGGGGACGGCGAATACAGCTACCCGGTCGTCGACAGCACGGTCGGCGACAAGGGCTTCGACATCTCGAAGCTGCGCGCCCAGACCGGTCTGGTGACCCTGGATTCCGGTTACGGCAACACCGCGGCGTATAAATCCGCGATCACCTACCTCGACGGTGAAAAGGGCATCCTGCGTTACCGCGGTTACCCGATCGAGCAGCTCGCCGAGCGCAGCACGTTCGTGGAGACCGCGTACCTCCTCATCAACGGTGAGCTGCCCACCGTCGACGAGCTGGCGAATTTCAAGCAGGACATCACCTACCACACCCTGCTCCACGAGGACGTCAAGCGCTTCTACGACGGCTTCCCCCGGGACGCCCACCCGATGGCCATGCTGTCCTCCGTGGTCAGCGCGCTGTCGACGTTCTACCAGGACAGCCACAACCCGTTCGACGAGCGGCAGCGGCACATCTCCACGATCCGCCTGCTGGCCAAGCTCCCGACGATCGCGGCCTACGCCTACAAGAAAATGGTCGGCCACCCGGTCGTCTACCCGAGCAACGACCTCGGTTACGTGGAGAACTTCCTGCGGATGACCTTCTCGGTCCCCGCCGCCGAGTACGAGCTGGACCCGGTCGTGGTCAACGCGCTCGACAAGCTGCTGATTCTGCACGCGGACCACGAGCAGAACTGCTCGACCTCCACCGTGCGCCTGGTCGGCTCCTCGCAGGCGAACCTCTTCGCCTCGATCTCGGCGGGCATCAACGCCCTCTGGGGCCCCCTGCACGGTGGTGCCAACCAGTCGGTGCTGGAGATGCTGGAGGGCATCCGGGACGCCGGCGGCGACGTCGACACCTTCATCCGCAAGGTGAAGAACAAGGAAGACGGCGTGAAGCTCATGGGCTTCGGGCACCGCGTCTACAAGAACTTCGACCCCCGGGCGAAGATCATCAAGGCCGCGGCGCACGATGTCCTCTCGGCTCTGGGCAAGGAGGACGAGCTCCTCGACATCGCCCTGAAGCTGGAGGAGCACGCGTTGGCCGACGACTACTTCGTCGAGCGCAAGCTCTACCCGAACGTCGACTTCTACACCGGCCTGATCTACCGGGCCATGGGCTTCCCGACCGAGATGTTCACCGTGCTCTTCGCGCTCGGCCGGCTGCCCGGCTGGATCGCCCAGTGGCACGAGATGATCACCGAGCCCGGTTCCCGGATCGGCCGTCCGCGCCAGGTCTACACCGGTGTGGTCGAGCGCGACTTCGTGCCCGTCCAGGAGCGCTGAGTCCGGTCCCGCGCAGCGGCCGGACCGGCGCCGGCCGTTACGCACTGGTGATCGATAATCGCGTAAACGCGAAACGCCCTGCCCCGGTCCGGCCGGTGCGGGAGCGCGTACGCGCAAACGAAAAGCGCCCCGCCTCCGGATCCCCCCACGGGTCCAGAGTGCGGGGCGCTTCCCATGTCCCGGTGCGGATTCCCCCCACGGGATCCGGCCGGGCGTTCCGGGTTGCACCGCGCTCTGCCGGGACGCGCACATTCGGGAGGGCCGCTCAAAGCTCCCCGGGCGCGTCGCCCCGGCCAACGCGGAGCCGGGCGCGGTCCCCCAAGACCTTGCACGGCTGTCGCAGTGCAAGCCCCGCCGGGGTGCCTGCACTGCCCGGTTAGACTCGCGACCCCCCTCGATGGTTACGTTCCGAAGAGTGTGATCTGGGTCTCATGCCATATGGGGTCGAATGTGGTCAAGGACTTCCATTTGGAGATCGACGCCCCGAGGTATGGGTGTTGTGCCAGTTGTAAGGGCCGTGTGAATTTTCGTGGCCGCGTCCTGACGTTGTGACCATTCGCCGCTGATCGTCCCGGTCTGCGGCGATTACCGTGGGTGCCCGGTTGTGGGAGTGTTCCCCGATACGCGCGAGGCGCAGACCGCCCCGCCGGAGCGGGTGCGTCCTGCGCCTCGTGGACGAGCGCGACGGTGTCGGCTCGGATCAGACCTGGCCCACGAGATCGTAGCCCGCCTCGTCCACCGCCGCGCGCACCTCGGCCTCGTCCAGCGGCGCCTCCGAGGTGATGGTCACCAGGCCGGTCGACGCGACCGCCTGCACCGCGCTCACCCCGGCGATCTCGCCGATCTCGGACGACACCGCGCCCTCACAGTGTCCGCAGGTCATGCCCGTGACCTTGTAGGTGGTGGTCACCGCGTCGGCCTGGACGGCGGTGCCGCCGCCGGTGTGGCAGGAGTTGTCAGGGGTGCAGCAGGAGCTGTTCTCAGCCATGGGATTCTCCTCGTGGTGCCGTGTGTGCCGACATGCGCCGGTGCGGGCGATGTGGCCGTTGCGCTCAGTGTGGTGCCCGAGTGGCGTGAGAGAGCGCGGTGGCGGCCGGTGTCGTCCGCCCGACTTTCGCAACTCTATACCCCCTAGGGGTATGAATCCAGTCCGGGGCCCCCGGGTCGCACGCGTTGCCGCCCACCCCGCCACGCGTCAGCCTGGGGATACGAACTCGGGGCGCGGATCCGAGGAGGCGGCCGGATGGACGGCACACTCGCCCTCTACGGCCTGCTGGCGCTCACCACCCTGCCGCCACTGGTCCCCAACTCCGCGCTGCTCGTCTCGGCCGGCGTCCTCGCCTCCGAAGGGCACCTCGCGCTTCCTCTCGTCCTGGCCGTCGTCGCGGGCAGTGCCCTGCTCGGCGACGTGCTGATGTACCTCGCCGCCCGGCGGTTCGGCGGTCCGGTCCGTGCCTGGATGCTCCGCCGCCCGCGCCGCCGCACAGCACTCGAATGGACCAGCCGGCGGATCCGGCGCTACGGCGTGCCCTTCGTGATCGCCGTGCGGTTCCTGCCCAGTGGGCGGATCGTCGGCCCCCTGGCCTCCGGGGTGCTGCGCTACCCCCTGCGCAAGTACCTGATCGGCGCCGGCCTCGCCGAATCCCTGTGGGCGGCCTACTCCGTCGGCCTCGGCTACCTCGGCAGCGCCGCTGCCGGAAACCGCCTCTACGCCGCGGGCATCGGCCTCGGCGTCTCCGTCGTCGTCGCCACGGTCGGCACCGTCGTCCAGTGGACCGTCCGTCGTCGTGCCCGGCGTGCCCGGGGCGGCCGCAGGGCGGCCGGTGAACCCCCGCTCGCCGACCGCGAGATGACCCGCGGGCCGGGGTGCGGGATCGGTCGCGAAGCCGACCGCGACGAGGGTGGCGACCAGGCGTCCTCCAACGTCACGGCGTGACTGTCAGTGGTCGTCCGTAACGTTGGGGTCATGGCGACGCAACGAGAAATCACGGAACGAGAAATCGAAGCAGGCAAGGAAGCAGGCAAGGGAGCGGAAGCGGGCAAGGGAGCGGGTAGGGCCGAAGCGTGGGTGCGGATCGAGCGGTGGACGGAAGCCGGTCTCGACCTGCTCCGTAAGGCCAACGCCCCCGAGATGACCCGGCACTTGGGCGGGCCGGAGACCGAGGAGCAGCTCGTCCGGCGCCACCATAGATATCTCGACGACGAGGGGCCGGGCCGGATGTACCGCATCCTGCTCCTGCCGGACGGCGAAGCCGTGGGGACGGTCGGCTTCTGGCAGCGGGAGTGGCAAGGGGCGACGGTCTACGAGACGGGCTGGGGCGTGCTCCCCGGATTCCAGGGCCGCGGCATCGCGACGACCGCGGTACGGCAGGTCCTCGCCGCGGCCGCCGCCGAAGGACGGCACCGCACCGTCCACGCCTTCCCCTCGGTGGCCAACGCCGCGTCGAACGCACTGTGCCGCAAGGCTGGCTTTGCCCTCGGGGGAGAGTGCGCACTCGAATACCCCAAGGGCCGTCTCATACGGGTCAACGACTGGTGGGTGGCGCTGCCGGAGCGCGCGGGCGGAGGCGCGCCGGGTGACGTGGTGGGGTGATGCGGCCGGCCGCCGCCTGGTGGGCGGGGCCTTGTCCCGGGCTGCCGGGCGCACAGCCGAGGCGCCTGGGCCAGCACCCCAGGCACGCCCGTCCGCGCCCGCCCGGCCTCAGCGCAGCAGACCGACGCCGGCGAGGGCCGTGAAGACGAGCACCAGCCGCTCGAAGGCGCTCTGGTCGATGCGGTGCACCAGCGCCCGCCCGGCACGCGCACCCACGACCACGGCGAGCACCAGCAACGCGTCCAGCGCGAGCCCGTCCGCCGTGACCAGCCCCAGCCCCACGCTGAACGGCACCTTGACGAGATTGACGATCAGGAAGAACCACGCCCCCGTCCCCAGAAACCCGAGCATCCCGAAACCGGACGAGAGGAGGTACAGCGACATCGCCGGACCGCCGGCGTTGGCAACCATGGTGGCGAAGCCGGCGATCAGCCCGAAGAGCACTGTGCGCAGGCGCTGTTGACGGGGCGTTGGGGTGGTCCCGGTGACGTCGGGGCTCTCTTGACCCGCTTGGGCTCGCCTCAGGGCCTGCGCCTGGGTGGGACACCGGACCCGGGACCGGGAGTTGGCGCGGGCCCGTTGCCAACCGTGGTGCACCGCCACCGCCAGCAGGAGCACGCCGATGGTGCGCCGCATGACGACGTCATCGGTCCGCGCGACGAACACCACTCCGAGCAGCACCCCGGCCGCCACCGACGGCAGCAGCCGGAGCAGCACGGCCCGGTCGGCGTGCCCCCGATAGGCACGGACGGCCAGCACATCACCTACGAGCAGCAGCGGAAGGAGGACACCGGTGGATTCCCTGGCCGGGAGCACGGCTGCGAAGAGCGCCACGCTCAGCGCCCCCACGCCGCTGACGGCGGTCTTGGAGACCCCCACCAGCAGCGCGGCGAGCATCAGCATGGCCAACGGCAGGACACCCAACGGCAGCATGCCCGACTCCGTTCCGGGGACGGCCGCGAGATGTTCCACCATGCCGAGAGCCCCGGTCCCTGCACCGGTCCCTGCACCGGCCCCTGTGCCGGTCACGCGTCGGGCGCCGCCCCGCCGACCGCGGCGGCCCGGACGTCCGCGACGGCCACCGGCTGACCGGTCCGCCGCGAGCGGTCGCACGCCTCCGCGACATACAGCGCCTCCAGTGCCTCGGCGGGGGTGCACGGGCTGGGCGTACGGCCCGCGGCCACCTCGACGAAGACCCCCAGCTCGGTCACGTACGCGTCGTGGAAGCGCTCCATGAACGTGGCGTACGGGGCATCGGCCCGCGGCCAGGACAGCTTCGCCTCGGCGGACGGCATCGGTGCCCGGTCGTCCAGGCCGACGAACCGGGCGCCCTGGGAACCGCAGACCTCCAGCCGGACGTCGTGGCCCGCGCCGTTGTAGCGGGTCGCGGTGACCGTGGCCAGGGTGTCGTCGTCGAAGCGCAGCAGCGCGGCGCAGGTGTCCACGTCGTCGCCGTCGGCGAAGAAGTCCGCGCCGCGGTTGGCGCCCTGGGCGTAGACCGAGACCACCTCGCGGCCGGTCAGCCAGCGCATGATGTCGAAGTCGTGGATGCTGCAGTCCCGGAACAGTCCGCCGGAGGTGGGGATGAAGGCCGCCGGCGGCGGAGACTGGTCGCTGGTGCAGGCGCGCAGGGTGTGCAGCCAGCCCAGCTCGCCGGAGCGGAACGCCGCACGGGCCGCGCGGTACCCGGCGTCGAACCGTCGCTGGAAACCGATCTGCACGGGGACGGTGCCGGCTTGGGTGCGTTCGACGACGGCGCGGGTGCCCGGCACGTCCAGTGCCACCGGCTTCTCGCAGAACACCGGCACACCGGCGTCCAGGGCCTGATGGATCAGCGCGGCGTGCGCACTGGTCGCGGCGGTGATCACCACGCCGTCCACGCCCTCCGCGTACATCGCCTCGATGCCGTCGGCGGCCCGTACGCCCAGGGTGTCGGCGAGTGCGACGGCCCGCGCCGGATCCGCGTCGGCGACGACGAGGCCGGTGACGCCGGGCACGTTCTGCAGGGTCGCGGCATGGAACGCACCGATACGCCCGGTGCCGATGAGACCGATCTTCATGGGGTTCCCTTCGGGAGACGGGAGACGGGAGACGGGAGACGGGGGAGGGAGGGGAGCGAGAGGGGAGACGGGAGGGCGCGTGGGGAGTGGCGGAGGAGTGGCGGAGGTGGTGGGTGAGTCGGGGGAGAGGGAGGGGGAGGGGAGGCCGGGAGCCGCTGTTGTGCGGGGGGAGGGAGGGGAGGCGCCGCGATGTGAGTGGGGGCGTAGATAGTTGGAACGGTCCAACGACTATCCCTTCGGAACCCTGCATGTCCGTATGTCCGCATGTCAACCCTCGAGTGGGGGCAACTGCGCGAACGTGGCGGTGCGTTCGTACGCACGTTGACCCCGACCTGCGCCGATGGAAGGATCCCGCACATGGAACGGTCCAACAGGTCACCGGGTGAACCCCTCGCGGAGCGGTCCGGTGCAGACCGGCCTCCGACGATTCGCGGTGTCGCCGAGCGCGCCGGTGTCTCCAAATCGCTGGTCTCACTCGTGCTCCAGGGGTCGCCGCGGGTCAGCGACGCCAAGCGGCAGGCCGTCCTGGCCGCCATCGACGAACTGGGCTACCGGCCCAATGCCGCCGCCCGCAGCCTGGTGGCCCGCCGTACCCACACCGTCGGTGTCCTGCTGAACGACATGCGCAACCCCTGGTTCGTGGACGTCCTCGACGGCCTCAACTCCCTCCTGCACGCCCATGGTCTGCGCATGCTGATGGCCGACGGCCGCCTGGACCGGCGCACCGGCCAGGAGTTCGCCCGCACCTTCCAGGAGCTGCGGGTCGACGGCCTGGTCGTCGTCGGCACCCTCCCGGACACCACCGGTCTCGCCGAGGTCGCCGAGCGGCTGCCGACCGTCATCGCCGGCAACCACGGACCCAAGCTGCCGCGGGCCGACATCGTCGCCAACGACGACGAGCGCGGCGCCCGCCTCGCCACCGGGCACCTCATCGGCCTCGGGCACCGCCGGATCGCCCATATCGCCGGGCAGGGCCTGGTCGGCGAGCTGCGTCGGCGCGGCTTCGAGGCGGCGATGCGCGACCACGGGCTGGCCGCCGACGCCCGGGTGGCGGGCGGCGACGGGACGGAGGAGGGCGGCTACCGCGCCGCCGTACGGATGCTCAGCCCGGCCGCGGGCGGCCGTCGGCCCACCGCCGTCTTCGCGTTCAACGACCTCTCCGGGATCGGCGCGTTGTCCGCCGCCGGGGAACTGGGGCTCGACGTGCCTGCCGACCTCTCCCTCGTCGGCTACGACAACACCTACCTCTCCCGCATCCGCCACCTCTGGCTGAACTCGGTCAACAACGCCAGTCACGAGGTCGGCCGCCGCGCCGCCCGTTGCCTGCTGGACCGGATGGCACACCCCGACGCGCCCGCCGACCGTCAACTCGTCACTCCTGAGCTGGAGATCAGAGGCTCCGCGGCACCGCCTCGGGAGGGGGAGGCGGCGCTGCCGTAGCGGCGCGGCGGGCCCGGCTCAGCCGTCCGCTACCGGCCGCGTTGGCGGGGGCGCTGCGCCACCCAGGCTCTTACGGTGTCGGCGAACCAGTACGGTCTGCCGCCCTCCACCAGATCGGGATCCGGCAGCAGACCGTGCTTGCGGTAGGAACGCACGGTGTCCGGCTGCACCCGGATATGGGCAGCGATCTCCTTGTACGACCAGAGCCTTCGGTCGGTCATCTTGCGCACCTCCTTGGCACCGCACACAGGGTCGGCCCGGCGAGCCGGCGCGGGGCTGCGTACGGGGGCGTCACTCACCCTGGGCCTGGGCAACGACACTCTCCGGCCACCCGCGAGGGGCTGTTGAAGGGCTGTGACGGAAGGCGCGCGCAATAGTGACAGCCGTGACGGGGGAGGGACGGACGGGCGTGCGAGACGAGCCGGACGAACGCGGAGGAGTCCGGAATTCCCTGTCCGGTCCGAGGGGGCGGAATTCCACGTTCACGTGAGGGTGTGGCGGGGCGTTCCCGGCTGGGGCGCCCCGCCACGCCGTGTTCGGCTCGGACGTACTGGGCCGCGGATCAGGAGTACAGGGCGTGCCAGGTCTTCGTGTCGACCTTGCCGTTGGCGGGCAGGTGGTGCCCGGACTGGAACTTCGTCACCGCGGTGCGGGTCTTCGCTCCGAAGTAGCCGGCGAGGTCGTTCCAGGTGAGGTAGTGACGGTTCGCCAGGAGGCACTGCACCTGCTTGACGCGGTTGCCGTGCTGGCCGGGGACCGTGAGCGCGGTCCCCCTGTAGAAGGCGCAGGCGGTCAGTGTGGTGGGCGGTGCGGTGACCGGCCGGGCCGGTGCGGCGGCCGACGCCGGGCCGGTGAGGAGCCCGGCGGTGAGCAGTCCCGCGGCCGCCGCGAGAGCACCCGCACGCCGAACCGTCCGACCGGTGCCCCGCGCGACTCCCGTTCCCGCCCTCACTCCCGGTCCTGCGCCCTTGCCCATGCCCATGCCCATACCGGTCCCCGTGTCCGTGGCTTGTTCGAAGCTCGTTGTGTTGGTGTTCACGGATTCCATTGCTTCCCCCCGTTGGGGGCGTTGGATGTGAGCGCACCTGTTTGCACGAGGGGAGGGCGAGGGCGGGTGCCGGGACGCAGGGTTGGCCGGAAGTGGTCGCGGAGCCGTCGGTTCCACCCGGCCGCGGCCGTCAGGTCCGTCAGGTCCGGCCGGCCCGTCAGGCTCGTCGGGCCCCTCTGGCTCGTCAGCCGCGTGCGGACGGCACGGCGCTGTCGGGCTCCGGGGCGGCTTCGTCCGCGGCCGGCTGCTCACCGGCGCCCGTCGCGCTCCGTCGCAGTTCCTGTTCCAGGTCCTCCAGGGCCAGCCCCTTCGTCTCCGGTGCGTACCGCCGGCAGAAGAGCAGCGAGAGCAGGCACATCGCGCTGAAGAGCCAGAACGTGACGCCGGCGCCGACCGCGTCGAGCAGTACCGGGAAGCACAGCGCGACCCCGAAGTTGACCAGCCACATCACGAACACCGCGGCGCCCATGGCCAGTCCGCGCACCTTCAACGGGAACATCTCGGCCAGCAGCAGCCAGACGCCGGTGTTGAGGGTGGCCTGCATGTAGCCCATGTACACGACCATCAGGCCGAGGACCAGGTAGCTGACGGCGGTGGAGTGCGGCAGATGGAACGCCGCCCCCAGCAGGATCAGCGACACCGCCATGCCGGAGAGTCCCCGCAGGAGCATCGGGCGGCGGCCCACCCGGTCGATCAGGGACATGCCGATCGCGGTGGCGATGACGGAGACGGCGCCCACCGCGATGGTGGCGGTGATCGCGGCGCCGGTGCCCAGACCGGTCGTCGCCAGGATCTTGGGGGCGAAGTAGATGACCGCGTTGACCCCGGTGATCTGCTGGACGATCGCCAGCCCGATGCCGACCAGCAGCAGCCGTCGCACCCAGGGGAGTTGGAGTTCCCGCCAGGCGCCGCGCTGTGCGTCGGCCTCCAGGTGGCGGGCCTGGTCGATACGGGCCAGTTCGTCCGGGACCTCGTCGGCGGCCAGCGTACGGCGCAGCACCGCGGCGGCCTCGTCCTGCCGGCCGCGGCTGATGTACCAGCGCGGTGTGTCGGGCAGGAAGAGGACGCCGAGGAACAGTGCCACCGCGGGCAGCGCGGCCAGTCCCAGCATCCAGCGCCACGCCTCCCAGTGGGCCAGCACGGCGTTGACGAGATAGGCCAGCAGCTGACCGCTGACGATCATCAGGGAGTTGAACGACACCAGCCGGCCGCGGATGTGCGACGGCGCGATCTCGGACAGGTAGAGGGGGGTGACGACGGACGCGCTGCCCACCGCGAGGCCCAGTACGAAGCGTGCGACGGTCATGAACGGCACGGTCGGGGCCAGCGCGACCGCCAGCGCCCCGCCGATGAAGACCACGCCCGACCACAGCAGCGAGTTGCGCCGCCCCAGCGCGTCGGACATCCGGCCGCCGGCCAGTGAGCCGAACGCCGCGCCTATCAGGAGCGCGCTGGTGATGACGCCCTCACTGAGGGAGGTGAGGCCGAAGTGCTGCTCCATGAAGGGCAGCGCGCCGGACACCACCCCGGTGTCGTACCCGAACAGGGCTCCGCCGAGCGCCGCGATGGCGGCGATGGCGACGATGAAGCGTTTGGCGCTGCGGGCCCCCTGGGCACCGGTGGTCCGGGACCGGCTGGTCGGAGCTGCCATCGTTCAGCTCCCGTTCGCCGGGGCGGAGGCCGGGAGCGATGACGGGACGCCAGACTCGGTACAGGGCGGGACGGACGGCAGGTTGGGTGGTGGGGCGGATATCGGGCCGTGCGCAGCGGACATGGTGCGGCCTTTCGGTGGCTGGTCGGCAACGGGTCGGCGGCTGGTCAGCCGAGGGGAGTGGGTCGGGGGCTCGTTGCGTCCGGTCGACGGTTCGTCGTGTTCATCGGTAGAGGTCCGGTCGCTCGATCAGTTCGACGGCGACGCGTTCCCCGGTGGCCTGGGCCAGCACCCCCGCCTCGCACACCGCGGCGGCCGCATAGCCGTCCCAGCAGCTGGGGCCCTCGACCTCGCCGCGCCGGGTGGCGTCCACCCAGTGCTGCACCTGCCGGTCGTAGGCGTCCTCGAAGCGCTCCACGAAACCGGGGGTGATGGTGCCGCCCCAGTGGCCGGCGGTGTTGACGAACACCCCGTGGTCGTCGCCGATCCGGGCGGTTCCGTTCTCGCAGACCGCCTCGCAGCCGACCTGGTAGCCGAAGCCGCAGTTGACGAACAGCTCGGTGTCCACGACCTGGCCGCCCGCGGTCTCGAAGAGGATCAGCTGCGGGTCGCTCAGCCCGTCCGGCGCGTTGCCGGTCGGTGCCGGCCGCAGTACGCGTACGGCGGTGATCTCCTCGTCCAGCAGCCAGCGCGTCACATCGATCTCGTGCACCACCGAGTCGTTGATCATCATGGCGTCGGTGAAGCCGGGCGGGGTGTCGGCGTTGCGGTGCTTGTTGTGCAGCATCAGCGGGCGGCCGTAAGTGCCGGCGTCCAGCCGGGACTTCAGGGTGCGGTAGCCGGCGTCGTAGCGGCGCATGAAGCCGACCTGGACGCGGCGGCGGCCCAGCTTCTGCTCGGCCTCCAGGACGCGCAGCGCGGAGGCGGCGTCGGGGGTCAGCGGCTTCTCGCAGAGCACCGGCAGGTCGCGTGCGAACGCGTCGAGCAGCGCCGCCTCGTGGGCCGGGCCGGGCGAGGCGATCAGTACGGCGTCCACGCCGGGGTCGTCCATGGCGGCGGCCGGGTCGGTGTACGCGGTGGCGCCGTCGATGCCGTCGGCGAGCCGCCCCGCCCGTGCGGCGTCGAGGTCGGCCACGGCCGCCACCCTGGCCCCGCTGATCACGTCGTTGATGCGCCGTACGTGGTCGGCTCCCATGCGGCCGGTGCCGATGACCGCCACGCCCAGCGTCCCGCGTGGACCCTTCGCATCCATCTCGTCCATCCCGTCCATCTCGTTCATGTTGCCCATCTCGTCCGCCTCTCCCGGCTCGCGCGTCTCGACCATCTCTGACGCCTCGCCCGTCTCCGTCTCGTGCGTCACGCGTTCCGCCGGCCGGCTCACGCGCCGCAGGACCGCAGGAAGCGGCGGGTCCGCTGGGCGATCGGGAACGGCCGGTCGGGCGGGCACGGGTACATGTCCTGCTCGACGATGGCGAAGAGGTCGACGTTCAGCTCCTGGGCGGCCTCCAGTACGGGCGGCAGCGCCGGGACGCCCAGTGGCGGCTCGCACATCACGCCCTGCTGGACGGCGGGGCCGAAGGGGGTGCCCTTGGCGACGACGTCGCCGAGGATGTCGGGGTCGACCTGCTTGAGGTGGAGGTACCCGATCCGTTCGCCGTAGGTGCGGATCAGCTTGACGCTGTCGCCGCCGCAGTAGGCGTAGTGGCCGGTGTCCAGGCAGAGGTTGACCAGGTCGGGGTCGGTGACGTCGAGGAAGCGCTCGACGTGCTCCTCGGTGTCGATGTGGGTGTCGGCGTGCGGGTGGACGACGATGTCCAGGCCGAAGTCGTCGCGGACCCGCTTGCCCAGGCGCTCCATACCGGTGGTCAGGTGCTTCCACTGCTCGACGGTCAGCTCGGGCGGCTCGATGATCTCGGCGGTCTTGTCGTCCCGCCAGAAGGACGGGATGACGACGAGGTGTTCGGCGCCCATCGCCCGGGCGAGGGTGGCGACCTCGGTGACATGGGCCCAGGTCTTGTCCCAGACGGACGGGCCGTGGTGCATCGAGGTGAAGATGGTGCCGGCCGAGACCTTGAGGCCGCGGCGGGTGGTCTCCTCGCGCAGGGTGGCGGGGTCGGTGGGCAGGTAGCCGTACGGGCCGAGTTCGATCCACTCGTAGCCGGCCTCGGCGACCTCGTCCAGGAAGCGCTGCCAGGGGACCTGCTGCTCGTCGTCGGGGAACCAGACGCCCCAGGAGTCGGGGGCGGAACCGATGCGGAGGCGGTCCAGGGTGGGCGAGGCGGCACGGGGTGCGGACATGCTGCGGCTCTCCTCTCGCCGGTCGGCGGTGACCGGGAGGCGCTGGGGTGGGTTGTGGGGCACAGCCTCTCTGCCGCCCTGGGGAGTGTCAAGACTTCGTCCTGACATAAGGACTTAAGGACTTGGGGCGGGAGGCGTGGTGGTGGGCGGGTGGTTGTGGCGAGTATGGCCGGGTTCGTGGCCGAGGCGAGGTGGTTGACGTCTTAATGTAAGGACAAAGTGTTGACAGGCTTTGCGGGTGGCCGTTAGACCTTTGGTCGGAGCGGGAACCGGCGGGCTCAGCCGCCGGTTCCGATCGACCGACCCGCCGCGCCGGCCTCTCCCCAGTTCTCGGCTCCGTCCGGGCAGGGGGGATCCCCACTGCCGCGCCGGGCGACCCGAAGGGGCGTTATGACCGAGCCGTACGACCTGATCACCATGGGGCGCATCGGGGTGGACCTCTACCCGTTGCAGACCGGGGTGCCGCTCGCCCAGGTGGAGACGTTCGGGAAGTTCCTCGGCGGGTCCGCCACCAACGTGGCGGTGGCGGCCGCCCGGTTGGGGCGCCGCAGCGCCGTCGTCAGCCGTACCGGGCGGGACCCGTTCGGGGACTACCTCCACCAGGCGCTGCGCGACTTCGGTGTCGACGACCGCTGGGTGACCCCGGTGGCGGACCTCCCCACCCCCGTGACCTTCTGCGAGATCTTTCCGCCGGACGACTTCCCGCTCTACTTCTACCGCCGCCCCAAGGCCCCCGACCTGGTCATCCACCCCGAGGAGCTGGACCGGGAGGCGATCGCGGCGGCCCGGATCTTCTGGATCACCGGCACCGGACTGTGCGAGGAGCCGAGCCGCGGCGCCACCCTGGCCGCGCTGGAGGCCCGTGGCCGACGGGGCATCACCGTCTTCGACCTGGACTGGCGGCCGATGTTCTGGGGCGGGGAGGGCGGCGCCTCCGGGGACGGCGGGGCGACCGGTGCCGCCGCACGGGACGCCGCCCGGCCGTACTACGAGGCCGCGCTGCGGCACGCGACGGTCGCGGTCGGCAACGTCGACGAGGCCGAGGTCGCCACCGGCCTGCGGGACCCGAAGGCGTGCGCCGAGGCGCTGCTCGACATGGGCGTCGAACTGGCCGTCGTCAAACAGGGGCCGAAGGGCGTGCTAGCCGTCCACCGGGACGGGCGCACCGCCGAGGTGCCGCCGACCCCCGTCGAGGTCGTCAACGGGCTGGGGGCCGGCGATGCGTTCGGCGGGGCGCTGTGCCACGGGCTGCTGGCCGGCTGGGAGTTGGAGCCGATGATGCGGTACGCCAACGCCGCCGGGGCGATCGTCGCCTCCCGGCTGGCGTGTTCGTCCGCGATGCCGACGGCCGGCGAGGTCGAGGCGTTCCTCGCGGGGCGCTGAGCGGCCGGTGGCGGGGGTGGGACGGAGAGCGCCCGCAACCCCGCCGCCCGACCGTTCCGTCCCACCACCCCCACTCGTGTCCTCAAGAAGGTGAGTTGAGCCTTGACTCCTCGGATCAGTGACCTCCCGGCGCTGCGGGCCCGGCATCCCGAAGCCGTCGCGGAGGCCGCCGCCCGCCGCGCCCGGCGCCCGCTGCTCGGCGAGAGCGGGCGGCTGATGATCGTCGCCGCCGACCACCCGGCACGGGGCGCGCTCGCCGTCGGCGACCGCCGGATGGCCATGGCCAACCGCCTCGACCTGCTCGAACGGCTGGTCCTGGCGCTGTCCCGGCCCGGCGTCGACGGGGCGCTGGCCACCGCCGACATCCTGGAGGACCTGCTGCTGCTCGGCGCCCTCGAAGGCAAGGTCGTCATGGGCTCGATGAACCGGGGCGGCCTCGCGGGCGCCGCCTTCGAGATGGACGACCGGTTCACCGGCCACCGCCCCCAGGACATCGCCCGGCTCCGCTTCGACGCGGGCAAGCTCCTGCTGCGCATCGACTACGACGACCCCGGGTCGCTGACCACCCTGGAGTCGACCGCCCGGGTCATCGACGCGATGGCGGAGCGCGAACTGCCCACGTTCGTGGAGCCGTTCCTGTCCCGGCGGATAGACGGGGCGGTCCGCAACGACCTCGGTCCGGAGGCCGTCACCCGCTCCGTCGCCATCGCCTCCGGCCTCGGCGGCACCTCCGCCTACACCTGGCTGAAGCTCCCGGTCACCGACGACCCCGACGCGATGGCCCGGGTCTGCGAGACCTCCACGCTGCCCACCGTTCTCCTCGGCGGCGAGGTCGGTGGCACGGTGGAGGAGCAGGAGGCCGCCTACGAGAAATGGCGCAAGGCGCTCCGGCTGCCGACCGTGCACGGCCTGGTCGTCGGCCGCTCGCTGCTCTACCCGGCGGACGGCGATGTGGCGGCCGCGGTCGACACGGCCGTGGGGCTGCTGTAGCGCCGGCGCGCCGCGACGGCGGTGCGGCCCGCCCCGGGCCCGCCGGACGCGTCCCGCAGCCGCTCCGGTCCGGGCGCCGCGCCGCAGGGAACTTCACTGTCAGTGGTGAGTAGGAGACTTGCAGTCATGAGTGCTGAGTTTGCAGACACCGCGGTCGCCGCGGACGCCCGCACCGCCCGCGGGGGCGCCGGCCGGCCCGCCGGTCCCGTGTCCGCCGGCGGCTTCCACCTCCCGGCCGGCCGGGCCGCCGACGGACCGTACGCCCTCGACGTCTCGCCCGAGAAGGCCGGCTGGGGCCACTCCTCGCTGCGGATCCTCGAACTCCCGCCGGGCGGCCACCACTCCTTCGCCACCGGCGACAGCGAGTGGATCGTGCTGCCGCTCTCCGGCGGCTGCACGGTCCGGACGGACGAGGCCGGAGAAGGAGCCTCGGAAGGGGCCGCGGACGGCGGCGGGAGGTTCGAACTGGCCGGACGGGAGAGCGTGTTCAGCGGAGTGACGGACTTCGCGTATGTGCCGCGGGACGCGCGGGTCCGGATCGACAGCCGGGCCGGCGGGCGGTTCGCGCTCACCGGGGCGCGCTGCGAGCGCCGGCTGCCGGCCCGGTACGGCGCTGCGTCCGACGTGCCCGTGGAGCTGCGCGGCACCGGCACCTGCTCCCGGCAGGTCAACAACTTCGGCGCGGCCGGCGTGTTCGCCTGCGACCGGCTGATCGCCGTGGAAGTGCTCACCCCCGGCGGCAACTGGTCGTCGTATCCGCCGCACAAGCACGACGAGTGCCGCCCCGGGGAGGAGTCCGAGCTGGAGGAGATCTACTACTTCGAGATCGCCGCCGCCCACGGCACGGACGGGCTGGGCTACCAGCGGGTTACGCCCTCCGGGCACGGGCGCGGCACCGACGTCCTCGCCGAGGTCCGCACCGGCGACGCGGTGCTGATCCCCGACGGATGGCACGGCCCGTCCATCGCCGCGCCCGGGCACGACATGTACTACCTCAACGTCATGGCGGGGCCGGGCGAGAAGCGCGAGTGGCTGATCTGCGACCACCCCGACCACGGCTGGATCCGCACGACCTGGCCGCAGCAGCCGGTCGACCCCCGACTCCCTCTGTACCAAGCACCGGCAGGAGATCCGCGATGACCGCGCCCACCCACGCACCGACGACCGACGTGACGAGCGGGGCGCCCGGCACCCGCCGGCTCACCGTGGCACAGGCCCTGGTGGAGTTCCTCGCCCACCAGTACACCGAGCGGGACGGCCGCCGGCACCGCCTGATCACCGCCTGCTGGGGCATCTTCGGGCACGGCAACGTCGCCGGCATCGGGCAGGCGCTGCTGGAGTCCGGCAGCGCGGCGCCCCTGGGCCCGGCCGACGGGCCGCCCCGGCTCCCCTACCTCCAGGGGCGCAACGAGCAGGCCATGGTGCACGCCGCGGTCGGCTACGCCCGGCAGTGCGACCGGCTCTCCGCGCAGGCGGTGACGACCTCCATCGGGCCGGGCGCCACCAACCTCGTCACCGGCGCCGCGCTGGCCACCGTCAACCGCATCCCGGTGCTGCTGCTGCCCGGCGACGTGTTCGCCACCCGCCCCGCCGACCCGGTGCTCCAGCAGCTCGAAGTCCCCGCCGCGGGCGATGTGTCGGTCAACGACGCGCTGCGCCCGGTCTCCCGCTACTTCGACCGGATCACCCGCCCCGAGGCGCTGATCCCGGCGGCCCTCCAGGCCATGCGGGTGCTCGCCGACCCGGTCGAGACCGGCGCGGTCACCCTCGCCCTGCCGCAGGACGTGCAGGCCGAGGCGTACGACTGGCCGGCGGAGTTCTTCGCCGACCGGGTGTGGCGGGTGCCCCGGCCCGCGCCCGACGCCGAGGCGCTGGCCGAGGCCGTCCGGGCCGTCCGGGCGGCCCGCCGGCCGCTGATCGTCGCGGGCGGCGGCGTCCACCACAGCGAGGCGGAGGCCGCGCTGCGGGCCTTCGCCGAGGCCACCGGCATTCCCGTGGCGTCCACCCAGGCCGGCAAGGGCTCGCTGGCGTACGACCACCCGGCGGACGTCGGCGGCATCGGCCACACCGGCACCGCCACCGCCGACGAGCTGGCCCGGCGGGCCGATCTGGTGCTCGGCGTCGGCACCCGCTACACCGACTTCACCACCGCCTCCGCCACCCTGTTCGCCGAGCCCGGCGTCCGCTTCGTCAACCTCAACATCGCCGCGTTCGACTCCCACAAGCTCGGCGCGCTCGCCCTGGTCGCGGACGCCCGCACCGGACTCGACGCACTCCGCGAGGCGCTCGCCGGCCACCGGGTCGACGCGGCCTACGAGGCCGGGTACGCCGCCGCCAAGGAGGAGTGGGAGCGGCGGGTGGACGCCGCCTATGCGGCCGACGACCTGGCCGCGCAGCCGACCCAGACCCAGGTCCTCGGCGCGCTGGACGCCCTCGTCGACGACTCCGACATCATCCTCAACGCCGCCGGTTCCCTCCCCGGTGACCTGCACAAACTCTGGCGCGCCCGGTCCCGCAGGCAGTACCACCTCGAATACGGCTACTCCTGCATGGGCTATGAGATCCCGGGGGCGATCGGGGTCAAGATGGCCGCGCCGGACCGGCCGGTGTGGGCGCTCGTCGGCGACGGTACCTACCTGATGAACCCCACCGAAATCGTCACCGCGGTCCAGGAGGGCATCAACATCACCCTCGTCCTCGTCCAGAACCACGGCTACGCCTCCATCGGCGGCCTCTCCCAGGAGACCGGCGGCGAGCGGTTCGGCACCGACTACCGCTTCCGCGCCGCCGACGGCACGTACACCGGCGCTCCGCTGCCCGTCGACCTCGCCGCCAACGCCGCCTCGCTGGGCATGCGGGTGCTGCGCGCCACGACCGTCGCCGGGCTGCGCTCCGCGCTCGCCGAGGCGCGCGGCGCAAAAACGCCCACATGTGTCTACGTGGAGACCAAAACGACTGACACTGTGCCGGGCGCGCCACCCGCCCAGGCTTGGTGGGATGTACCCGTTGCCGAGACCGCGACGCGTCCGGCGGCCCGCGCCGCCCGCAAGGCGTACGACGAGCACGCCGCCGCCCGCCGCCGCCACCTCTGACCTCCGCTCGCACCACACGAAAGGCCCCTCGCATGAAGACCATCAACCACTGGATCGGCGGGAAGCCCGTCGAGGGCGTCTCCGGCAACTTCGGCCCGGTCTACAACCCGGCCACCGGCGCCCAGGAGAAGCAGGTCGCCTTCGCCTCCGTCGAGGAGGTGGACGCCGCGGTCCGCACGGCCCGGGAGGCGTACCGCAGCTGGGGCACCAGCTCGCTGGCCACGCGCACCGCGGTGCTCTTCAAGTACCGCGCGCTGGTCGACGCGCACCGTGAGGAGCTGGCCCGGCTGATCACCGCCGAGCACGGCAAGGTGCACTCCGACGCGCTCGGCGAGGTCGCCCGCGGCCTGGAGATCGTCGAGCTGGCCTGCGGCATCCCGGAGAAGCTCAAGGGCGAGCTGTCCACCCAGGTGTCGACGCGGGTGGACGTGGCCGCGATCCGCCAGTCGCTGGGCGTGGTCGCCGGCATCACGCCGTTCAACTTCCCCGCGATGGTGCCGATGTGGATGTTCCCGCTCGCCATCGCCTGCGGCAACACCTTCGTCCTCAAGCCCAGCGAGAAGGTGCCGAGCGCCGCGCTCAAGCTGGCCGAGCTGGCCGCCGAGGCGGGCCTGCCCGACGGCGTGCTGAACGTCGTCAACGGCGACAAGGTGGCCGTCGACGCCCTCCTCGCCCACCCGGACGTCGCCGCCGTCTCCTTCGTCGGCTCCACCCCCATCGCCCGCTACATCCACACCACCGGCACCGCCAACGGCAAGCGGGTGCAGGCGCTGGGCGGCGCCAAGAACCACATGCTGGTCCTCCCGGACGCCGACCTCGACCTGGCCGCCGACTCCGCGATCAACGCCGCGTACGGCTCGGCCGGCGAGCGCTGCATGGCGATCTCCGTGGTCGTCGCCGTCGGCGACACCGCCGACCCGCTGATCGGCAAGATCAAGGAGCGCGCCGACCGGCTGCGCATCGGCCCCGGCGAGGACCCGGCCTCCGAGATGGGCCCGCTGATCACCAAGGCCCACCGCGACAAGGTCGCCTCCTACGTCACCGGCGCCGCCGCCCAGGGCGCCGACGTCGTCATCGACGGCACCGGCTACACCGTCGAGGGCTACGAGGACGGCCACTGGATCGGCATTTCGCTGCTGGACCACGTCACGCCGGAGATGGACGCCTACCGCGACGAGATCTTCGGCCCGGTGCTCTCGGTCGTCCGCGTCGAGACCTACGAGCAGGCCATCGAGCTGATGAACTCCTCGCCGTGGGGCAACGGCACCGCGATCTTCACCCGGGACGGCGGCGCGGCCCGCCGCTTCCAGCTGGAGGTCGAGGCCGGCATGGTCGGGGTGAACGTCCCGATCCCGGTCCCGGTGGGCTACCACTCCTTCGGCGGCTGGAAGGACTCGCTCTTCGGCGACCACCACATCTACGGCAACGACGGTGTGCACTTCTACACTCGCGGCAAGGTCGTCACCACCCGCTGGCCCGACCCGGCGGACGGCGGCATCAATCTGGGCTTCCCGAGCAACCACTGAGCCACGACCGGGACTCCGGCCGGCGGGATGCCCCCTCACGGGCGCTTCCGTCCGGGCTCCCTGCCGGGCCCCCGCCGGCAGGGAGCCCGTCCGCCCGCGGGCAGGGCGACGGGGTGCGGCCCGGGGGGAGACCCCGCGGGCGGGCGTTGCTACGGTGCTGGTCGCGCCGCACGATGCGGGCGTTGCGGCATCGAGCACACGGGGGATGAGATGGCACACGGCATGGCGCTGGCCAAGGGCGCCCGGATCACCGGGGGCGTCCTGTGTCTGCTGTTCTTCTTGTGGACGGCGTACTGGCTGGCCGTCGACATCGGCGCGTTCGGCATCGCCGGCGTCTGGGACAGCTGGACCGGCCGCCGTCCGCCGGGTCTCAACGAGGTCACCAACCCCGTCCAGCTGGGCTTCGCCCTCGTCCAACTCACCGCCGCCGGCGCCGCGTTCGCCGGCCGCCGCTCGGCCGGCGGGCTGCTGGCCGTGGCCACCACCGTCACCTTCGCCACCGCCCTCCAGGCCCTGATCAGCGTCGGCAACCACACCAGCGACGTGCGCTGGTTCCACCACGCCGAGACCGGCACCGCCACCTTCGACGGGGTCTTCCTCAGCGCGCTGCCGCTGTTCCTGCTGACCCTGGTCGCCGGCGTGGTGCTGCTGGCCGGGATGCGCTCCTGGCCGCGCCCGGCGCCCAGCGGGCCGCCGGCCCGTCCCGCCAAGTCCGCCGGTGTCGTCGGCGGACTGGTGCTCGGCGCGATGGCGCTGTGTTACGTCGCCTACCAGCTCTACATGCTGGTGCAGGGCGGTTCCGACGTCTTCACCGTGCTCTACCTCGGCAAGGGCGTGCTGACCTCGCTGCTGGCGCTCGCCCCGGGCTGGTACGCGGTGGTCTTTCTCGCGCTGACCGCGATCGCCGCCCTGAACTCCCTGATACGCGGCTGCGCGGCCCGCGGCCTCGCCCTGGGCCTGGCCGTCGCCCTGCTGCCCAACGCCGTGCTGACCGTCGTCTCGTTCCTCGGCTCCGGTTCGTTCCTGGAGATGAGCAAGGAGATGCCGGGCCTGAGCGTCCTCGTCTATGTGCAGCTGGCGCTCGACCTGTTCGGTTCACTGACGCTGGCGGCGCTGATGGTCCGCGGCGAGCCGGTCGCGCCCGTCTGGCAGCCGCCGCAGCCGCCGGCCGTCTCCTTCGCCGGCCCCGGTTTCGTGCCGGGCCCCGCGGTCCCGCCGCCGGCCGGCTGGCAGCAGCCCGGCCCACCGCCCATGCCCCCGGCCGGCGGCCCGCCCCTGCCGCCCGGCCCGCCGCAGGCCCCGCGGCCCCCGCAGTACCCGCAGGGCGGCTTCGGCCCGCCGCAGTACTGATCGCGGCACACAGCAAGCGCCTTCGGGCCCGTACCACGGACGCGGTACGGGCCCGCGGCGCTCTACTGCCCCGGGAGGGCGCGCTCGCCCGGGCGACGCGGTGGCGCGGCCGGCGGTGGCGACCGGCTGTGTCCTCGTCGGCCAACTGGTCACCGCGGCGCCGGCGTTCTGGCCGTCCACGGTGACCGACGCGCCGCTCGGGGCGGTCGGCGGCGCCGTCGGCCTGACCATCGTCGGCAACGTCCTCGACGCAGGGCGTCGTCGGCCGACCGCACGCCCTGGGCCCCGGTACACGACGAGGGCGGCCGCAGCGGACCGGTGTCCGCCGCGGCCGCCCCTACGGCCCCCTCCGGCCTCAGCCGGTCGGCCCCTGCATATGGGCGCTGACCCACTGCATCGTGCCCATGCCCATGCCCGTGACGTAGGTGGCGCCGCTGTGCGTGCCGTTCGGCACGATCTGCAGCCGCGTCTTCACCGGCCCGTGCCCGTACTGCGCGATGAACTTCCGCACCTTCGGCAGCACGGTGTTCTCCCGGGAACCGTCCTGGAAGGCGAGATAGACCTCCGGTCCGCGGCGGGCGATCAGCCGGTGCGCCAGCACCTCGGGGTTGTTCTCCCGCATCGCCGTGAGGTGGCCCCGCCACAGCGGCGAGTCCGGCACGATGTCCGGCCCGTTGGGGATCGCCACCTTGAAGTCGTTCGGGTTCTGCAGCACGTTCTTCAGCGCCGAGAAGCCGCCGGACGAGGAGCCCATGATGCACCAGGCGTCACGGGTCTTCAGGGTGCGGAAGTTCTCCCGGACCAGCTCGGGGACGTCCTTGCTCAGCCAGGTGCCGATCTTCGGCTGGCCCGGGATGTCACTGCCGTCGTAGTACTGCTTGTCGTTGGGGTTGAGCACCGGCATCACCACGATGAACGGCAGGCTCTTGCCGGCCTTCGACCAGGAGGCGAGGCTCTCCTCCAGCTTGAGGTCGGAGCCGATCCAGTAGTTCACCGGATAGCCGTAGGCGCCCGGCAGCGCCTCCATCACCGGGAAGCCCTTGTTCGCGTTCTTTTTCTCGTAGTACTCCGGCGGCGCCCAGACCCATACCTTCCCCGTGAAGCCGGACTTCTTCCCGTGGTAGGTGGTCACGGCTATCGGAGTGTTCTCCCCGGCCCCGCCGACCTTGCTGGTCTCCTGGAAGTTGATCGGGTGCGTGGGCATCTGCACCAGCGAGTTCCGGCCGGCCGGCGCGGTCTGCATGGCGGCACCCGACTTGGGGCCGCTGAACCGTACGGGGGCGCCCTGGGAGTCGTCGCTCGTGCCGCAGCCTGCCGTGGCACCGAGGACGGTCAGGGCGATCAACGCGACCACTGGTTTGAAAAGGGATTTGCGCACGGGACCTTCTCCTTGGCGAAGCGGCCGGGAGTTGTCCCGGCCGGCCAGCAAGAGGGGACGGGGCGGGGACAGGTTTCCCTCCCGCGGTGTCTGCTTTCTCGCACCGCTCCCGCCGAAAAGCCCGTGACCTGCTCTGACCTGTGGTGTTTACGGTCAACGGGGAACTGGTTTACCGTGATTTTCCCGGTGGAGGCGCAACTCCGGCGCCAGATGGCCCCCCGCACGCCCCCGCCCCGTCACCTTCCGTACAGGCCCGCGCCCGGCGCCCGGCCGCGGACCCGACGCCTCCGCCGCGCGCCCCACCGCCGGAACGAGCCCCCGGAACGAGCCCCTCCGGAACCCGCCGCGACGGCATCCGGGCCGGCCCTCCCGCACCGCCCTGTGACACCGCGCCACCCGGGCACCCCGGCATCCGGCCCGTATCCTCTCGCTATGACCTGGTCGCGTGCGCTGAAGGAGGCCGCCCGCTCCGGGCTGACCATCGAACGCACCAAGCTCACCCCGGTGATCGCGATCCGCGGCACCGCCGGCGTGGCCCTCGTCATCGGCCTGTGCCTGTGGCGCGGCACCCCCGCCCTCGCGGTCTCCTCCGCCTTCGGCGCCTTCTCCTCCGGCATCGTCACCTTCCAGCGCAGCATGCGGCCCCGCCCCGTCCTCGCGCTGGTCGTCGCCGGCGCGCTGGCGGTCTCCACCTTCCTCGGCTATCTGGCCGCCGCCCACCTCCTCGCGTTCGTGCTGCTGCTCACCGGCTGGACCTTCGTCGCCGGCATGGCCTGGGCGATCGGCCCGGTCTCCGGCCTCATCGGCACCCAGACCGTGGCGATCATGCTGATCACCGTCACCCTGCCGACGTCCGTGCTGGGCGCCCTGGAGCACGCCGCGCTGATCGCCTTCGGCGGCCTCGTCCAAGCCGTCCTCATCGTCGTCTTCCCGGTGCGCCCCTGGGGTGTCCAGCGCGACGCCCTCGCCGACGCCCTGGCCGCCGAGGCCGACTACGCCCGCCGGCTGCGGCACGACCCGGTGGCCCCCTTCGACCCCGCGCCCCTGATGGACGCCCGGCTCGCCTCCACCGTGACACCCCGCCAGGCCAGGCGCCGCCCCGTACAGCTGCACGGCCCCCGCGGCCTCGCCGAGCGCGTCCGCCCGGTCCTCGCCTCCCTGGCCGACCCGGTCGTCGGCGCCCCCCTGGAAGGACCCGAACGCGACCGCGCCCGTGAACTCCTGGGCGCCGCCGCCACCGTCCTGGACGCCGTCGCCCACGCCGTACGGCACGACCGGCCGGTCCGGCTGCCCCCGGAGGCGATGGCCGCCCTGGAGGTCCCGGCCACCGGCCCCATGCTCACCGGCCCCGGCCGCCGCGCCGCCTACCGCCTGATCTCCCTCCTCGCCGACGCCGTCGAGCTCACCGACGAGCCCGTCGAGGCCACCTGCCCCACCACCGCCGCCGAACGCGGCCACCTGCTGCGCCCCAGCGTCCCCAGACTCGTCCCGGTCGCCCTGCGCGCGCTGCGCCGCGAGGCCCGCTGGTCCTCCCACACCTTCCGGCACGCGCTGCGCGTCACCGCGGTCGCCGACGCCGGCTACCTGCTCGGCCACGCGCTCCACTTCGGCCACGGCTACTGGGCGCCGCTCGCCTCCGTCATGGTGATGCGCCCCGACTTCGCCCAGACCTACTCCCGCGGCGTCGCCCGCTTCGCCGGCACCGTCGTCGGCGTCACCCTCGCCGGCGCCCTGATGGCCCTGGCCCACCCCGGCGCCTACATCAGCGCCGCCCTCGCGCTCTTCTGCGTCTTCCTGATGTACCTGCTGATGCGCACCGGCTTCTCCGTCACCTCGGCCTGCGTCACCGGCTATGTCGTCTTCCTGCTCGGCATCGCCGGCGCCGGCTGGGAGCAGACCGTCCAGGAACGCCTCGTCCTCACCCTCGTCGGCGGGGTCCTGGCGATGCTGTCCTACGCGCTGTTCCCCGCCTGGGAGACGCCCCGGCTCCGCGACCGCCTCGCCGACTGGCTCACCACCAACGGCCGCTACGCCCTCGCCGTCCTCGACGGCTACGCCCGGCCCGCCGAGCGCCGCCCCCGGCAGGTCCGCGAAGCCCTGCTGGACGCCCGCGCGGCCCGCGCCGCCTGGGAGGTCAGCGAGGCCCGCGCCGAGAAGGAACCGGTCCGCCACCGCGGCCTCTCGCTCCACGCCGCCCGCTCCGCCGGCACGGTGCTCGCCACCATGGGCCGGGTCACGATGATCCTGGAGGCCCATCTGCCCGGCAAGGACGCCCAACCCACCCCCGGCGCCGCCGCGTTCGCGGACGCCCTGCGCCCAGCCCTGGAGCGCGCGGACCGGGCCGTCCGCGACGGGACCCGCCTGGACTGGAGCGCACCCCGCGCGGCCTGGGAGCGCTGGCACGACGCGGGCGAGCCCGCCGGCGTCGCCGTCCGCGCCGGCGAACTCCTCCTGGACGCTCTCGACGACCTCGCCGAGGCACTGCCCCCCGACCCCTGACGACCGGCCCTCCGCCGCCCGTCACGGTGCCCGTCCCCGCCCGGTCATCGTGACCGTCCCCGCCCCGCAGGAACCATTCAGCAGCCCCAGTAGTCTAGATAATTGCCCGCAATTACCGTCATTGGTCGGCCCATGACGCTCTCTGCGGCGCAATGTCCTCCCGAGAGAGAGCAAGCGAACTCCCCATGGCGTCCAGCACTTCGTCCGGAACGTACGACATAGGCATCGACCTCGGCACCGCCAACACCCTCGTCTACGCCCGCGGCAAAGGCGTGGTGCTGAACGAGCCGTCCGTGGTCGCCGTCAACGCCGCCGGCGAGGTCGTCGCCGTCGGCTCGGAGGCCAAACGCACCATCGGCCGCACGCCCTCCGGGATCACCGCGATGCGCCCCCTCCGGGAGGGCGTCATCGCCGACTTCGACGCCGCCGAGCAGATGCTCCGCGCCCTGATGAAGAAGGCCCTCCCCAGCCGCCGCTTCGCCCGCCCCCGGGTCGTCATCTGCGTCCCCTCCGGCATCACCGGCGTCGAACGCCGCGCCGTCATCGACTCCGCGCGCGGCGCCGGCGCCCGCGAGGTCCACCTCATCGAAGAACCGATGGCCGCCGCGATCGGCGCCGGTCTCCCCGTGGCCGAACCGGTTGGCTGCATGGTCGTCGACATCGGCGGCGGCACCACGGAGGTCGCCGTCGTCTCCATGGGCGGCCTGGTCACCGCCCACTCCGTACGGGTCGCCGGCGACGCCATGGACGTCGCCATCTCCACGTACATCAAGAAGGAACACGGCCTGGCCATCGGCGAACGCACCGCCGAGGACATCAAGATCGCCATCGGCTCGGCGGTCTGGACCCCGGAGGAGGACGGCCTCGACGCACTCTCCCCGGGCGCCCGCACCACCTCGGACGACACGGACGCCGACGCATCCGACGCCGACGGGCTCCCCGACCGGACCTCCCCCTACTCCTACACCGTCCGCGGCCGCGACCACCTCAGCGGCCTCCCCCGCCTCCAGGAGATCACCGCCGAGGAGATCCGCTCCGCCCTCGCCGAACCCGTCGAGGCGATCGTCCGCGCCGTCCACCGCACCCTCGACGAGTGCCCGCCGGAGCTCTCCGGCGACATCATCGAGCGCGGGATCGCCCTCACCGGCGGTGGCGCCCTGCTGCGCGGCCTGGACCGCCGCCTCCGCCAGGAGATGGGCGTGCCCGTCGTGGTCGCCGAGGCCCCGCTGGACTGCGTGGTCAACGGCACCGCCAAGTGCGTCGACGAGTTCGCCACCCTGCACGGCCTGCTGACGGGCGCGAAGGAACAGCCGCGCAAGACGGTGCGCCTGGGGCTGTAGCGCTACGACGAGGGCTCCGGCCCCGGGGGTACGTAGGGCGAGCGTGAGCAAACCGGAGGGCGGCCGCGACACCGGTCCGTCGCGGCCGCCCTCGTCGTGCTCACGCCCGTCCTACGTACGCCTCCAGCCCGTCCAGGATCCGCTCCAGCCCGAACGCCCAAGCCTGGTCCTGGGATTGGCCCTCGGTGGCGTCCGCCATCGCCGCCGCCACCGCCGGGAACCGCTCGGACCGCCCGACGAGCAGTTCGTTGAGCGCGGCACTCAGCACCGCCTCCGGCTTCTTCGCGCGGACGCTGCCCAGCCCCATGGACGCCGACACCTGCGCCATGGCCCGGATGTGCCCGCTCACCACGACGACGGCGTCCAGCCGCTCGCCCCCGGTCAGCCCGGTGCCCGCGAGCGCGGCCAGCGCCCGCTCCGTCCAGCCGAGTTCGTTGGGCCCCATGACCCGCGGCCCGACGATGGCGTTCAGCAGCCACGGGTGCCGTTCGAAGACCGCCGCGAGCCGCTCCGCCCACTCCCGCAGTGCGCCCCGCCAGTCGCCGGCCGCGGTGTCCGCCGGCTCCGGCGGTTCGCCCATCGCGCTGTCGATCATCAGCGCGACCAGCTCCGACTTGCCGGGCACATAGCGGTAGAGGGCCATCTTGGTGAAGTCCAGCTCCGCCGCGACCCGCTGCATGGAGACCGCGCCGAGGCCGCCGGCGTCGGCGAGGGCGATGGCCGTCTGTGTGATCCGCTCCAGGCTCAACGCCGGCTTGGGGCCGCGGCTCCGCCGCTCCCGCCCGCCCCACAGCAGCTCGACGCTGCCCGCCTGATCCCCGAACACACCGCTCTTCTCGTCTCCAGCCACGTCCGCATCCTAAAACTGTGTCCGGGTGTATACATTTCAGTGTCCGGCGGATACAGTTGTTCTGTCGCTACACCCACCACCAGATCACCGGACCCGCTTACCGGATCGACTGGATCGACCGGACTGATTGGATCGACACCAGGGGGGCGTCCCATGACGCAGGCATCTCACGCAACGCACCTATCGCACCCATCGGCATCGACATCGGCATCGACCGCGCGGACGGTGCTGATCTCCGGCGCCAGCATCGCCGGCCCCGCCCTCGCCTACTGGCTCGCCCGCTACGGCTTCCGCCCCACCGTGGTCGAGCTGGCTCCGGCCCTCCGCGGCGGCGGCTTCGCGGTCGACTTCCGCGGTGCCGCGCATCTGGCGGTGCTCCGGCGGATGGGTCTCCTGGAAAGGATCAGACAGCGCCGCACCGGCGGCAGCCCGATGACCTTCATCGACGCCCAGGGGAAGCAAGTGGCCGCCCTGCCACCCGAGTTCGCCGGCGGCGACGTGGAGATCCTCCGCTCCGAACTCTCCCGCATCCTCTACGAGCACAGTCACCCCCACGAGCACAGCCACCCCGGGCCCACACCTCACGACGCCGCGGCCACCACCGCCACCCCACCCGCCACCGAATACCTCTTCGGCGACTCCCTCACCTCCCTCACCGAAACCGCCGACGGCGTCCAGGTCACCTTCGAACGGGGCGCGCCCCGTAGCTTCGACCTCGTCGTCGGTGCCGACGGCCTGCACTCCACGGTGCGCCGCCTCGCCTTCGGCCCCGAAGAGGACTTCGTCAGCCACCTCGGCTACTACGTGGCCGGCTGGGACCTGCCGAAGAGCGCACCCCCGGACCTCGCGGCCCGCGCGGTCGGCTACAACGAGCCAGGCCGGCTGGTGACGGTCGGCCGCGTCCCCCGCCGCGCCGACGACCCGGCCTACGGCGGTGAGACCTTCTGCGTCTTCGGCTCCGAGCCACTGCACCACGACCGCCGCGACCCGCACGCGCAAAGAAGGGCCCTCGCCAGGGCCTACGAGGGCGCGGGCTGGCGCACCGCGGAACTCATCGACACCGTCTGGGACGCCGACGACCTCTACTTCGACGCCATCAGCCGCGTCGACGTACCGACGTGGTCGACGGGCCGGACAGCACTCCTCGGCGACGCCGCCTACGGTGCCACCGTAGGCGGGATGGGCACGGGCTCGGCGATCGTCGGCGCCTATGTCCTCGCCGGCGAACTGGCCCTCGCGGCCGGCGACCACCGCCGTGCCTTCGCCCGCTACGAGAAGAAGTTGCGCCCGTATGTCTCCCGCTGCCAGGAAGGCGGCCGGGGCACCGGTGAATTCCTGGCCCCGCCCACCCAGGAGGCACTCACCGCCCGCAACTCCGCCCTCAACGACCCGGCCGTCCTCACCGCCATGCTCCAGGAGGGCCACGACATCTCCGCCGACATAGCCCTCGACGACTACCCGTCACTGGTGCGCACCGCGGTGGTCTAGCCGAGTGCGTCCAAAGTCCCGCCTGCTCTTCGGGCGGACGACGGGACTTCGGACTCACTCGGCCAGGGTGCTTCTGACGGCTCTCCGCGGCGTCGTGGCGAGCACGGAAGCGGCGGCTCCCGGGCTCATGGCGCGGATCTGTGCGCCTGCCGAACCACGCCACTGCTTCAAGGAAGGAGGCCAGATCGTTTCCCCGGGCAGCCGGGGCAGGGATACAGTCCGGCCAGGGAGCGGACGGAGCAACGGACCAGGGGAGGGGCTGGCGTGTTCGAGATCGTGACCGCGGGAATGCTCACCGCGTTCCTCAGCGCGGTGGGGAACGGCGCCGGCGGCGAGATCGGCAAGCAGGCGCTTCTGTCGACGGGCACACTCGTGAGACGGACCCTGGGGCGTGAGACACCGCTGCCGGCCACTCCGGAGGGCCGGGAGGCGCTGGCACACGAGCTGTCCGCGCGGATGGCCGGGGATCGGCAGTGGAACGGCGCCTGGGCCCAGCTCCTGCGCAGCATGCCGGAACCGGACGCGTTCCTGCGCCCCGGAGCCGGACTGCCGCCCGCCACCAGGGAGTTCACCGACCGCGAGCGGGTGCTGAAGCAGCTCACGCGGGAGGCGACGCGACCGGCGGCCGGGCGCCCGCGGGTCGCTCTCCTCCACGGCCCGCCCGGCATCGGCACCACCGCGGTCGGCCTGCACTGGGGTGCCAACCAGCTCGCCCGGTACCCCGACGGACAGTTCTATGTCGACCTCCGCAACGCCACCGCGGAGAACGCCCCGGGACCGTCGGCCGTCCTGCTGCAACTGTTGCTCGCGATGGGAGTCCCACGGGAGAAGATCCCGCCCACGGAGGCCGGGCGTGAAGACCTCTACCGGCGCCTGACGGCCGGCCTTCGGGCGCTGATCGTGATCGACCACGCCACGTCCGTCGCACAGGTCCGCAATCTCGTTCCCGCCACCCCGGAGGTCTTCCTCCTGGTGATCGCGCCCGGCCCGGTCTTCGCCCTGGAGGCGGAGCGGATCGCCGTGCCCCCGCTCAAGGACCGGGACGCGGTCAAGATGCTGCGGAAGATCGCCGGCCCGGAGAAGCTCTCGCAGGTCAAGGCGGAGCTGCCGACGCTGCTGGGCCACTGCGCGGGCAACGCCTTCGCCCTGAAGGCGGCGGCCTACCGGCTGCTGACGACGGAACAGCCCGCACTGGAGCCGGCGGACGGGCCGATAGTGCCCTCACCGGTGCACGGCATGGCCCAGGCCGCCTGCCGCCGGCTGGACCCGGCGACGGCCCGGCTGTGCCGACTGGCCGCCGTGGGCGGCTGGCCCGCACTCGACGCCGGCCTGGCCGGCGCCACCGCGGACGTCACGCGGGAGGACGCCGCCCGGATGCTGGCCGAAGCGGTGGAGGCACGACTGCTGGAGCCGCTGCACGACGACCGCTTCCGTTTCCGCCCCGAGGTGCAACGCTTCCTGGCCGACGCCGCGGGGTCGGAGCACGGAATAGCGGAGTCCGCCGCGGCGGTGTCCCGCGCGCTCGACTGCGTCCTTGACCGTGCGCGGCACGCCGCCCATGCGGCACTGCCGCGGAGTTGGCGGGTCGAGCCGGCCCCGGCCGACGGGACGCCGTACGGCGACGAGGCCGCGGGTATGGCGGCCCTGCGGGCCGAGGCCGCCAACGTCATCCGGGCGGTCTCGCTGGCCCAGGCATACGGGCACATCGACCGGGCGCTGCACCTGGCCCGCGCACTGTGGCCGCTCCAGCTGAAGGCCGGCTACTGGGACGAGGTACTGCCCACGCTCCGGCTCGCGGCCCGTTGCGCCACCGAGCACCACACGGACTCCCGTACGGCAGCCGCGCTCCACTTCCAACTCGCCCACTGTCTCGGCGAACTGCGGCAGGAAGAAGAGGCCGGGCGCCAGGCCCGCCTCGCCGTCACCGCCGAGCGCGCGGCGGGCCACCTCCTGGGCGAGGCGTCATCCGTGGAACTCCTGGGCCTGCTGGAGCTTCAACGGTGGCGATACGACGAGGCGTACGAGCGGTTCGTCGAGGCCGAGCGGCTGTACCGGCGGATCTCACCCGGACAGGACGGCGCGGACGATCTCCCGCGCGCCCTCGCCCTGGCCGAGCGCCACCAGGGCCGGGCCCTGCGCGGCATGGGCCGGCTGGCGGAATCCCGCGCCAACCTGGAGCACGCGCGGGACTTCTTCGCGGCACAGGGCGAGGCGTACAACCAGGGCCGGGTCCTCACCGACCTCGCCGAGACGCTGCACGACGCGGGCGAAGCCGATGCGGCGCTGGCCGCGATCACCGAGGCCGAACGCCTCCTCCGCCCGGAGGAAGCCACTCCCCACCTGGAGTACCTCACCCACCTCCGCCAACGCTACGAGCAGCTCCCACACCAGAACCAGTAACAACACCGGACCGTGGCCCTGGCCCAGGCCGCGGCCGGGGCCAGGCCAGAAGGCACCTAGGGCACGGGAGAAGCCCCGCGACCGGGGCTGCGCGTCACCTCCACCGGATGTACCCCACCGGCCACCCGCACCCGAAGCACCATGGGCACCACCCCGTCCCGGGCCACCACCGCCCGGCCCCGAGGCACCGCCTTACCCCTGGCCACCCTCCCGCCCCGGGACCGGGCGGTGCCCCGCACCAGCCACGCGTGCAACGCCGACGCATAGACCGCCGGGTCGGCATCCGCCCCCGGCCCCGCCGACAGCCGGAGCACACCGAGGTCCCGGGTGCGCACCACGCAGCGGTCCGGGCCGCTTACGTACGCAGCGACCGAACAGTGCGGGTAGCGGCCGAGTACCTCCGCGGCCCACTCCTCCGGGCTGCCGAACCGGGGGTCGTCCGGCGGCCCGTCACGCAGGATCACATCGGCCGTCTCCAGGTCCGCGGGGTGCACGGTGTCCTCGTGGACCGCACGATGCGTCTCGCCGTCAGCGCCGTACGGATGCCCGACGGAGCGCTCGATCACGATCTCCGCACCGCGGACACACGCACGGACATCCAGGGAGCTGGTCCGCCGCGGAGGCTCGTACGGCGGCAGCGGCAACGGCTCGAGCCGCGCGGGCGCGGTGGGTTCAGCGAGATCCAGCAGCGCGTAGAAGTGCCGCCGCAGCAGTTCCGCCGAGGCGCCCGGCGCCGAGCTGGTGAACTCCGCGGGCCCGGCGAACGGCCGGTGCCGCGCCAGCAGTTCCGCCAGCTGACCGGGCAGCGATCCGTACGGATCGAGCCGCGGAGCCTGCCGGACGAACGCCGCGAGCGGCGCCTCCGGATCCAGCTTCTCCTCCCCGGCGGCCGCCAGCAGCACGGGTGTGCCCAGCGCCGCGGCATAGTAGGAGACCGCCCCGAAGTCCCCCACCACGGCATCCGCCGCCAGCAGTGCCTGCCGCCACGCGTGCACCGGGTCGATGAGGGTCAGTCCGTTGCGGCGGGCCCGATCCAGCCACACCCGGATCTGGCCCGGGCCGTGCCCGTACCAGATGTTCGGGTGCAGAACGGCCGCCAGCCGGTAGTCGTCGGCCGGCAGTTCGGCGGCGAGCCGGGGCAGCAGACTCGGCAGCAGGTCCTGGTCACCGCCGTTGCCGAACAGCCCTTCCGGATTCCAGGTCGAGTTCAGGACAACGAGTCGCTGCCCCCGGCGCACCCCCAGGGCACGCCGGAACCGCTCCCGATACGGCCCGGCGGCCACCATGCGGTCGAAACACGGGTCGCCGGCGAGTACCGCGGCCTTCTCGGCCTCCGGGCACGCGCGGCGCAACCGCGCCAACTGCTCCGGGTGGGAGAGCACCAGCCCGTCCACAAACGGCTTGCCGTCGGCCAGCAGCCACTCCCGCGACAACCCGAACGTCGGCTCCCGGCTCCCGGCTCCCGGCTCCCGGCTCCCGGCTCCCGGCTCCCGGCTCCCGGCTCCCGGCTCCCGGCNCGGCTCCCGGCTCCCGGCTCCCGGCTCCCGGCTCCCGGCTCCCGGCTCCCGGCTCCCGGCTCCCGGCTCCCGGCTCCCGGCTCCCGGCTCCCGGCGTAGCCAGCCTCTTAGTGTAGCCAACCCCATGCGACAAGACGGTCAATTTGCCGTCAATAAGGTGCAGTTCCCCACCAAAACTGGCAGATATCGCAAGGTCCACCGGCGTCCGCAGCGCCTGCTCCCACGGCACCACGGGCAGCCCCAACTCCTCGAACAGCTCCCGTATCCCGCCCTGGAACGCCGACGACTCCGTGGCGGTGACCAGCAGTTGCACCCGGAAGTCGTCATGGAACAGCGGCAGCACATCCAGCAGGCGCCCCGCGGAGGTCACGTTGTGCACCACGAACAGGACCCGCCGCGGCACCGCCCGACTGACCCAGCGATCGGCCCCCTCCCCGACCGGCACACGTATCACGGGGGAACCAGACGGCCCCACCTGTCACCTCCTGCTGCCCGGACGACCTCCACCACACTTCCCGATCACCCTAGCCATCCGCCCGCCCTCCCGAGATCCCACCCCGACCGCCCGCCGGACCCGCCGGGCATCGCCCACCCCGGCGGGCCGGCATCTCCCTCCGCTTCACGACCTACACCGGGTCGCGCACAGGGCTCAGGGGGCCCAGTGCCGGTATGCCTCCACCCACGCCCACCCCTGCGGCGTCGGTTCGGGCGGTGGCAGGTCGAGGATGCCGATCGCCTGGCGGTGCCTGCCACGCTTGCAGAGCGCGACGACGCCGCTGCCGGGCCGCAGTTGGACGGCGGTGACGGTGACCGCGGCACCCAGGACGGTGGTGTCGAACGGCAGGGCAAGGCGGTCGTCGATGACCGCGTGGAAGGCGCCGAGCTGTTCGTACGCGTCGTAGGCGTCCACGATCGCCTCAGCGACCATGGCGTCGAGTTCGGCCGCGGTGAGCTTCCTCATGACCTCTTCAGCCCCTTTCCCCTGTGGAGGAGTTCGGCGAGACGGGTACCGACCGGGGTCATGCCGGGCAGGGGCTCACGCTCGTAGTGGCTCTTCTTGCGGCGACGCAGCAGTGCTTCGCCGTCCCGTTCCCAGGTGAAGGCGGGTTTGCGCAGGAGCATGCGGAAGACGGCATCGGCTCCGTCAGGGTGCCGCTGGACGAGGCGGCGGATGACCATGGGGGAGACCGAGTCGTCGTTCAGGTATTCCCGCAGGCGCGTCAGATGCGTACGGTCGCGGCCCAATGCCGGATCGGCGAACAGCGCGTCGAGGCGGCCGAAGTCGGCGTAGTAGCAGAGACCTTCGGTCTCGTCGTAGATCACGGCGACGGTTTCCGCATCGAGGAGTTCTTGCGGCAGGCCGCTGAGTTCGTCGAGCGAGGGCCCGTCTCCCTCGGCGCGTTCGGCTGCCCCGCCGTCGAGTTCCGTGCGGACCTTGTCCTGCCGGTGACGGTGGTACTCCCGCAGCCGCTCCTGCGCCTGGGGCGGCTCCAGCACGAGCAGGTCGGTGCCGAACAACTCGACGAAGTCGGCGCGGGCCTCGGCCTCCAACTCCCAGGCCCTCCGCCGCATTTCGGGATTGCGGAGCAGCAACTGCGGATGCGCGGAGAGCGTTTGGACGGCGTCCTGAGCCAGCTCCGGGCCGGCACCGGACGGGTAGACGGTGAGATTGCCGCTGACCAGCCAGTCGTCGGTGGCGGGATGGACGGGCACGATGCGGGCGACGACGAACATCCCCTTGCGGAGCTTCCTGAGCGCACGGCA
>NZ_KB891921.1 GCF_000373585.1 Streptomyces sp. MspMP-M5 | reverse complement strand
GACAGCCGGTCCGCCCCTGGTAGAGGATCGCGTTCACGATCTCCCGCATCGCATAGGCGCCCTGATGACCGCTGACCGAGCGGTGCCGGTCCTTCCACGCGGTGATCACCGGCTCGATCAACGACCACTGCCCGTCCGATAAGTCGCTGGGATATGACTTGCGTTCACTCACCCCGCCAACCCCAGCAGACCCCACACGACGGACCCGCGGATTCCGCCCACACCTCACACCATCGGGCGACCACAGAACGACTCAAAGACTCACGAACCGCCCACTAACACCGGACGGCGACCAAACCGAGAACGGCCCCAGCTGGCCCGCCACCTGGCCAACCAAGCCCGGAGCCGGGCCAGCATGCCCAAAACCCCACCCGGCTCTTTAGGCTGCCCGCCCGGCGCACCACTAACAAGACCTGTTCGAATTCGTGGTGCTGTCGGAACTCGTGAACAGAATCAGGTAGGGGAGCTCCAGCAACGAAGTGGCTGTCCTGTGAAGGCGAACCTTGCGGATTCCAGACTTACTTCGCGGAGACGTTTGCGGACGGACGAGCCTACCTTGCGGGCACCTGCGGGTTTGAGCGCGGAAGGGCCTGTCGGACGACGTCAGAACGTCAGTGGGAGACGACACGAGATGTCAGTGGCCGGCGACATGAGGTGTGACAGTAGGCGCCGGATGCGCGCTTCGCTCCGGGGAATTGCCAGTGGTGGGTGCCAGACTGACTTTTGGCCGGGACATCCCCGGCGACCACTCTGCTGAGGGGGTACCTCACCGTGCTCACGACCGATTTCGTCACCGGTTCGCCCAACTGGCTCGACCTGGGGAGCGTCGACCCCTCTGCGGCCGCCGCCTTCTACGGCGCGGTCTTCGGCTGGGAGTTCCAGTCCGCGGGTCCCGACGCTGGCGGCTACGGGTTCTTCCAGAAGGACGGCAAGACCGTCGCGGGGGTCGGCCTTCTCATGGAGGAGGACGCGAGCTCGGCGTGGATGCTGTACTTCCAGACACCGGACGCGGAGGCCACGGCCAAGGCCGTGGAGCAGAACGGCGGGCGGGTGCTCAGCACGCCGTGCGACGTCTTCGAGGCCGGGCGGATGGCCAAGTTCACCGACCCGGGCGGCGCGGACTTCGCCGTCTGGCAGCCAGCCGCGGTCAAGGGCCTGGAGAAGACCTCGGAGCCCGGCGCCCTGCACTGGGCCGAGCTCCACACCTGGGACCCGGCGGCAGTCTTCGACTTCTACCAGGCGGTGTTCGGCTGGCGCTCGCAGACGATGGACATGCCGGGCATGACCTACACGGTGCTCTCCACGGGCGAGGGGGACCAGCAGGACGCGTCGTTCGGCGGTCTCCCCGGGCCGCAGGACGATCTGGAGAAGTCGCGCTGGATCCCGTACTTCTCGGTGGACGACGTGTACGAGACCATCGCCAGGGTGCAAAACAACGGCGGTTTGGTCCTGATGCCAGCGGCCGACGTCCCGGACGTCGGCCTGACGAGCTGGCTGGCGGACCCGTTCGGGGCCCCATTCGCCGTGATCAAACCAGAGCCGACGCAAGCGGTGTAGGGACCACGGCCCTCAGTGCTCCCCACGTTCGCGGTGGTCCACCGTCCGGGAAACGACCGAGCCCGGCGCCTCTGCGTCGACCGCTCCACCCTGTACCGCACCCTCGCCGCGTACGACGAAGCCACGGCCACCACTGCCACACCCTTGCGGGCACCTGCGGGTTTGAGTGCGGAAGGGCCGTTGGCCGAGTCGCTGTCCGTCGAAAACTCGCCGCGCGCCGTGAAGACGCACTCTTCGTCTCGCTGGTCAGCCGCCCCGGGCCGCGCAACCTCCAGCCGCACCAGACAGTGGGGGCTGGGCACCGTGGATCCCTGTCACAAAATCCGGCGACGTGACGTTCCCCCCGATATGACGACCATGCCCGGCCTTCTGTCCCTGGCCCGCCACTACTACGAGACCCGCCGCGAAGTCCTGGCCGCCGCCGGCGCGCAGACCACGCCCTGGTACCGGCTCACCGCTGATGAACTCGGCGTCGCCGTCGCCGAGGCCCGGATCATCCTCGAAGCGGTGCGCAGGGCGAACGAGGAACACGCCGTGCTCCTGGACGGGATTTCCGGCTACCCGCTCGCGCCCGTGGGCAGCCCGCCGAGCCAGGTGTAACAGGATCCGGTTTCCGACGTACTACTAGTGCCGCATCAGGCAACGTTCGCCCTGTATGAGGCCCGGTTTGTCAACGGCTTCGGCCGCTGGCAATACTCGGCCGGTGACCACCATCGAACGCCGCGTGCCGCCCCTGAACGCTGACGAGCGCACTACCCTCGAAAGCTGGCTTGACTTTCACCGCACCACGCTCGCCATGAAGTGCGAGGGTCTGGACGATGAGCAGGCCGCCGTCGCGTCGGTGCCGCCGTCCGCCTTCACTCTGATCGGCCTCGTCCAGCACATGGCGGAGGTGGAGCGGAACTGGTTCCGCCGAGTGCTCGCTGGAGAACAGGCCCCGCCCATCTACGACCCGCAGGCCGACCCGTCTGCCCCCGACGGCGGTTTCGAACTGGCTGAGGGCGCCACCCTGCGCGACGCCCTCGCCACCTGGCACGCGGAGGTCGCCCGCGCTCGCGAGCACTGCGCTGATCGCGCTCTGGCCGACACCGGTCGCTTCATGGAGCAGGACGTCAGTCTCCGCTGGATCTACGTCCACATGGTCGAGGAATACGCCCGCCACAACGGACACGCGGACCTGATCCGGGAACGCATCGACGGCGCCACCGGTGTATAGCCCCGGAATCAGGCGAGTCCGCCGTGTTGTGGTGTGACGCGCCGCTCAGGTGACTACTCGGGCAGCGTCGTGCCGTCAAACTATGCGGATGGCCGAGCGAGTTCGGGTGCGGGAGATCGATGACGACGAGGGCAGACGTCTGCTGCGGATCGTCCGCCGCGGTACAGGGTCGGTGGTGACCTGGCGGCGCGCGCAGATGGTGCTGCTGTCCGGGTACGAACGGAGAGAGGCGGGCCACGTCCTCGTCGCGGACGTCGAAGCCGTCCGCGCGCAGCTGGTTCACCGCGGCGTCCATGTACCGCGTGGTGAACAGCACGAGCGCGTTGAGGACCAGTCCCAGGGCGCCGATCTGGTCTTAGAAGCCGTATCTCCATCGATCACGAGGTCGGTTCTGATCGAACACGGTCCTTGGTCGGGTGATCTCGGCCGGGTGGATGCATGAGTACAGGGCCCCTTGGTAGCTCGGGTTTGCGACCACTCGAGTGCCAGGAGGCCCTGTTGTTCCAGTCTTGCGTGCCGGTCCCTGTCTCGTCCAACTCCCGCGTGTCATCGTGCGATTGCCTCGCGCACAGGTTCGGGAATGCGGCCGACCGCCCGGAGAGGGTACCGGTGTATCCGTCGGACATGACGGACGCGGAGTGGGCGGTGGTGAGGGATGCGATGCCGGTGCGGCCTGGCTGGAGGGCCGGGGCGGGCAGCCGGAGGGCTACTGCCACCGCGTGATGCTGGATGCGATCCGGTACGTCACCGACAACGGCATCAAGTGGCGTGCGATGCCTGCCGACTTCCCTGCCTGGGAGCGGGCGTATGCCTTCTTCCGCAGGTGGCGGGAGCGCGGCCTGGTCAAGGAGTTCCATGACCGGCTGCGCGGCCGGGTCCGCGAGGCCGAGGGCCGGGATCGGGAACCCACCGCGGCGGTCATCGACTCGCAGTCGGTCAAGGGAGCGGCCTCGGTGCCCGCCGCCACGCGCGGCTATGACGGCGGGAAGAAGATCAACGGCAGGCGCCGGCACGTCATCACGGACTGCCTGGGTCTGCTGCTGATGGTGCTCGTATGCGCCGCCGACGTCACCGATCGCCAGGCCGCCCACGTGATGCTGCCGCGCCTGCGGTCACGGTTCCGCACGATCACGCTGGTGTGGGCCGACGGTGGCTACACCGGCCGCCTGGTCACCTGGGTGAAGGAGAAACTCCACGATGGTCAAGCGAAGCGACGACGTGAAGGGGTTCGTGGTGCTGCCCAGACGCTGGGTGGTGGAGAGAACGCTGGGGTGGCTGATGCGTTCGCGCCGTCTGGTGCGGGACTTCGAGACGTTGCCCGCCAGCAGCGAGGCGTTCATCTACTTCTCGGCGGCCATGCTCATGAGCCGCAGCCTCGCCCGCCTGGTCCCGCGGCCGAAGCCAGAGCGGTCCCGACGGGCTGCCGCGGCGTGAACAGTCCAGACAGCGACACGGCCAGCCAACTCCTTTCGGTCAGGCGCCTCGCTTTGGACCGCACGCCCTCGATCTTCGCCGGCACCAACTCCAGCGCCAGCCCGGACGTGATCTCCTTCGCCGACACCCCCTCACCACCGCCTGGACTGGACTCGACCAGCTCCACGATCCGCCGGTAGTCCGGCGCGAGCGCCTCCACCGTCATCCCCTCCCCGAAGTACGGCACGATCGACCCCGCGACCGGGACCTTCACCGCTTGGCCGCCGACACCGGCTCCGCCGCCTCCCGCACGGCCGCATCACTGGGGGCGGCCAGGGCCTCAGCCAGCTCCACCCGAGCGATCGCCCGGCGTTCCAACACCGCCTCAGCCGCGGCGAGTTCGAACAGGATCCGGTCCGCCTCCGCCTGAAGCTCCTCCACCCGGACCCGGGCCGCGGCCTCCCGCTCCTCCAGCAAACCCATCACCGACGCCATCGGCCACCTCCGCATCGTCGAGGACGAACTGATCGCCCAAACAGTCCCACGACGACACCGGAACCATGCCTGAGCAGCGGAAACTCAGTCATAACAACCGGTAAGACAACGGCTTCTGAGGTAACCGCTGTGCATGCCAGCGGAGTTGAGGGAAGAGGTGGTCCCAGCGTGTGATCAGGGCGCCGAAGACCGTGTTGATGTAGGTGGTCGCTTCGGCGCGGGGAGGGGCGGGGAGGAGTGTGGAGGAACACCGGACCCGACGAGCGGCCTCAGACCCGTCGAAGGTCTGAGGCCGCTGTCCTGTCGGGGTTGGACGGTCCGGTCAGGAGGCGGGGCCGAGGTCCTTCCAGGGTTCGTGGTCGGCGTCAGGGCCGGTTCCGGGGACGTTGTTCTGGGTCCACCACTTCGCGCGCCAGTAGTGGCCGTTGTACTTCACGGTGACGTCTTCGGGTGACTGTGTGGCCGGGTCGTATGACTTGGCGGCGTCCCAGTCGGGGGCGTTGCAGCCGGTGTCGGTGACCTCGCCGGCATCTTCCGCGCCGCGTCGGTTGTCCGAGGCGAGGGCGTAGGTGCCGCCGGAGGTGGTCAAGGTGGCGTTGGCCGGGCCGGTGATCGGCAGGTAGTACTTGATCGGGATGTCGATGCTCTTCCCTGCGGGGATCACCTGACAGTATTCGATCTTGGTGGTGACGCGGTGGAAGTCGCCCTTCAGTCCGGTTCCGGCATTGGGGCCGGTGTGTCCGGGAGTGAGTCTCCACAGGCCGTCGGGGGTGTCGCTGCCCTGCCAGTTGCCGTCTTTGACCAGCGGCGAGGTAGAGGTCGGGATGTCGAAGGAGAGTTCCGCACCGCCGCCGATCGGTTTGCCCGTGTTGTTGGTGACGCGGACCTTGGGCTCCAACGGGTACAGCTTGGCCGCCCCGGCCGGGTAGTCGACCAGGTTGACCTCAAGGTTCGCGGTCCGGGCGGGGAGTTGGGCCGTGCTTCCGGCGGCACGGGAGTTGCCGTAGTCACCGGCGTGGCCGAGCTTATCGTCCAGGCGGCTGGTCATCGTGTAGCCGATCCCGCACGGGTTGTCGGCGGTGGGGGTGGCAGGGCAGGAATAGTCGCCGGCCAGCTCCCAGACCATGACGCCGCCGGCGCCGCTGCGGGTGACGTAGTCGGCGACCGCATCGACGGCCTGGGTGTCGGTGGTCGACAGGAAGGTCTTCTTCTGCTCGTTCCACAGCCACGACGTCTTGGTGGTGTCGTCCCAGTGCCGGGCGTAGCTGCCGGTCAGCCTGTCGGACGCGTTGCGCTCGGGGTCCAGCCCCACCTGGGAGCCGTAGTTCGGCTCGATGTCGGCCTCCAGGTTCTTGGCGTGCCACATCGGGTTGGTGCCGGCCGGCAACTCGCCGCCGGCGTTGGTGGTGTCGTGCCAGATGTTGTCGATCCCCCGAGCACCCTCCCCGCACGGTCGGGTGCCGGGCGGCGCGCCGGGTCCGCTACCGGTCCCGGCCGGGCACTGGGACTGGTCGGGCATCTTCGAGGTGCCCCACAGGCCCTGGTTGCCACCGGACACCTCGCTCCACCCACGCGTGTAGTAGGGGACGCCGATGTTGATCCGGCCCGCCTGGAGCGCGCCGCGGAAGTGCTTGAACGCCCAGTCGGTGTTGAAGTACCCGATGCCTCCGTACTCCTTGGTGGAGTACACCCCGGCATCGGCCAGCTCGGTGTCCTTGCCGTCGTCGTACAGCGGGGCGTTGGGGCCGACATACCCGTTCCAGGTGCCGTGGAAGTCGTACGCCATCACGTCCACGTAGTCCTGGTACTTGGCCGGGTCGTGGTTCTCCATCCCGCGCACCAGATAGCCCGAGGAGGACACTGCCGAGGACAGCAGGTAGTACGCGCCGTCGGCCGCACTGGCCCGGTCCAGCTTCTCCCGCAACGTCTTCATCAGCTTGCCGTATCCGGCCATCAGCTCCCCACGCACCGGGTTGGACACCGGCCAGTCCTCGGGGTTTCCGGTGTTCTCCAGCGACGTCGGGTACTCGAAGTCGATGTCGACGCCGTTGAAGTGGTTCTGCCGGATGAACGCCACCGCGGAGTCCGCGAACGTGTCGATCTTCGACTGGGCGTCGCTGCCGGTCACCAGCGTGTAGAGCCCGCGGGTCTGCGACCAACCACCCACCGAGATCAGCGTCTTGACGCGCGGGTGCTCGGCCTTCTGCTCGTTCAGCAGCCGGATGTTCTCCACGTCCTGGTCGCCGACCGCCAGTTTGTTGTCGGTGACGTGCGCGAACGCGTAGTTGAGATGTGTGATCTGGCCCCAGGGGACGTTCTGCGGCCGGTAGGCCGGGCTCCCGTCCTTGCCGGTCCGCCATCCGGCGAAGTATCCGATCACCCGCCGGTCGTGAGTCTTGCCCATCCACTCCCGGCCCTCACCGGTATAGGCAAGGCAGTACGGCGTATCCACCCCCGGCGTGCGCGGCATCCCGTCCGGACGGCACTTCTCGTTGTCGTCCGACGCTCCCGGCGGCGGCCCGATCCTCGGCTCTCCGTCACGCGGCACGGGCGCGATCCCCACTCGTCCGTTCCGCCGCGGCGGGGGCTTCAGCGTGGCAATCCGCCTGGCAATGTCCAGGTAGGAGAGGAAGTAGCGGAACGTGTGTCCGTGCTGGGTGTTTTCAAAGGTGCGCCTCTGGGTGAACTCTGCTCCCTCGGCTCTGGGGTCGTTCTGAGCAGTCTGCCGGACGAGGTCGGACAGGGTGGCCCAGTTGTGGATCAGGTACTCGACCCAGGTGTCCCCGGCACGCGCTGCGTCCAGGCGGAACGTCTGGTCCCCGCCCCGCATCGCCTGGGCGATACGGCCGGCGAAGATGCCGAACCTGGCGCCCTCGGCGATCGGCATGATCACACGCTCGAAAGACTCCCGAAGGTCGTCCAGGGTCCCGCCGTTGAATGCCGCGATATACCGCACCGCATTGCGCAGCGGTGTTGCGCCCAGCTCGATGCCGTACACGTTGCCGTATCTCTCGGCGAAGGACAGGCGCTGCAGCGTTGGTTGCGGATCGAAGGAATCCCGGATGACATCCCGCGGGATATAAACTTCCCCGTTGGTCTGACCGTTGCGGGTATAGGCATACAGCACGTTCCGCTTCCGTACGTAAATGCCCCGGACGTAAAGGTCGTTGGGATCGATGACCAGTTGCACCGCGTTCTGATCCAGGCCCCCGAGCGCTCCGATGCCGATGACCTGCCAGTTCGGCTGCTGCATCACCCGCCCGGCGCCCGGAGTGTCCGCGACGGGCTGGGCTTGCCCGTTGCGGTTCCGGGTCATGGTGTTGCGCAGATTCCCGACGATCTCCAGATACCGGTTCGCCGTCTCATGCCCGTCATCTTGCTGGGCGTGGGGTTGTGTGGGTGTGGCTGCCTGTGCGCTATCGGGTCCCGAGCTCACAGCCAGGGACACCAGCAGGGCACCGATCGCAGCCCACGCCGCGCCGCGCCACCTCGCCCCGCGCCGCCAGAGAGACTTTCGGGAACGGTGTCTCACCATGTCAAGGCTCATGTGGTCACGCCCAGAAGGTGTAGGTCGCGCGCAGTGTTCCGTTGCTCGAGGATCCGCCGTCGGAGTAGTAGGCAGCCGTGTATTCCTTGCCGTGGGTCAGTTTTCCGGTCGCGACCACCGTGGCGCCGAACGCCTCCCCGCATTGCTCCTTGTAGTCGGAGCTGGGGCAGGTCCAGTCCCAGTAGACGCGCGTACCCGAGGTGCCGTCCCCCTCGTAGACGCCGATCCAGTCGTTCTTGTGCTTGTCGTAGGCCGCGCGTTCACTGGGGATCTGCCAGATCACCGCGACCCCCATGTCCGTGAGCCGGAACGGCGGCGCCGGGACCGTCTTGTACCAGACCCGCGAGGTGGTGACGGCGGTGTTGACGATCGAGTAGTCAGTGTTGACCGTCCCGTCGTCCGCGGCGGCGAGTCTCGGCGACCGCTGCGAGGTCAGCCGCCGCGCGTCCGCCTGTCTGTCCTTGCCAGTTGGACCTGACGTAGCGTCAAGAGCCGACGCAACGCTCACAGTTGTCGGAGTCGAACCTGATGAAGTGTCGGCGAACGTCGTCACCCCCACGGTTGCCAGAGCGGCCAGTCCGGCCATCACCGCCGCGGCACGCGAACGGAGCCCCATCGGACGCATGGATGGTCTTCCTCTCAGCGAGTTGAAAGCCGGTCCTGCCGCGTGTCCGCTACCCGGAGCGTGTCTGGGACAACGTCACACAAACACGTTGAATGCATGACAATTCTGTGGCCGGACCGAGGCGCGGCGTCCTGCCGCCGCACCCCCACCAGTCCGCCAGAAAACGATGAATTTCCCATAAACATTGAATCAACGCGGCGTAGGGCGACATCACGTGTATCTCGGTCATCCGTACGGCATCGCACGCCGGCTGCGACCATCACACGACAGGGCACACGCCAGCGATGCTCGTGAAGGACATACCGCCGACATACGGGTGCCCGCGCGCCCCGGCCGGGTTCACCGGTCCGCGGCAGCAGCGCCGCCCGCGGTGACGGCAGTGCCGGTGCTTCGTATGCTCGCGGTGCGGGGAACCGGAAGCCGACCACCTTCGGAGGCGAACATCCATGTCAGAACAGCGAGTTGTCCTGGTGACGGGCGGCGGAACGGGAATCGGGACCGCCACCGCCCGGCTGCTGCGCACCGCCGGGCACCAGGTCGTGATCTCCGGACGGCGGCCCGAGCCCCTGCGCCGGGTGGCCGAGGAGACCGGAGCGCTGGCCCACCCTTCCGACGCCGCCGACCCCGAGGCCGTGCGCGAGCTCGTCGAGACGACGGTGACGGCCTACGGGAGACTCGACGGTATGGTGCTCAACGCCGGAATCGGGCGGGGCGGCGCGGTCGGCGACACCTCGGTCGAGGACTGGGAAGAGCTGACACGAACCAACCTCACCGGCCCGTTCCTGCTGCTGCGTGCCGCGCTGCCACATCTGCTGGCGGCCCGCGGCGCGGTGGTCGCGGTCGCCTCGGTCGCCGCACGCCGCAACAGCGTCGGCAACGCCGCCTATGCGACCTCCAAGGCGGGTCTGCTCCACCTCTGCAGCTCCCTCGCCGTCGACTACGGACCGCAAGGGTTGCGGGCCAACGCGGTGTGCCCGGGCTGGGTGCGTACGGAGATGGCCGACCAGCGGATGGCACGGTTCGCAGCGGAGGCGGGGCTGGCGGGCGGTACCGAGGCGGCCTACGAGGAGGCGAACCGGTTGACTCCCGCCAGGCGGCCGGGCGATCCGGAGGAGGTCGCCGAGGCAATCGACTGGCTGCTGTCGCCCGCCGCGTCCTACGTCAACGGGGCCGTCCTCACCGTCGACGGCGGGGTGACCCAGGTCGGCGTCGGCGGCGCCGCATTCGACTACCGGATCGAGGCGCGCACCCGCGCCCGTAGCGGACTACCGGACGGGCCCGTTCCACAGGCCCCGTAGCGGGGCTGCAACCCGTGACGGGGCCAGAGCCCCAGAAAGACGAACCGCGAGCAGGATGCCTGTCAGGGATTTGGACCACACCTGGTCACCGGCGTTCGGGCGGGCCAGAAGCTGTGTCGGGGTGTCTGGGAGCGGAAGCTGTGGCCGAGTTCCGGCCCGAGTCCGTAGTAGTGGCGGAAGTTGTAGATCAGCGGACTCCAGGCGCCGGGGTCGACGTGCTGGGAACCAGGGATGACGATCGCCGGATCGGCGTGGACCTTGAGCACATGGGCTTCGACGATGAGGAACGCTCCGGTCGCGTCGGTTCGGACCTGGACTGCGCGGGCTTCCAGCTGGATGGGGCATTCGGCGACCCGGGGCGGCCGAACCAGCTCGGACGGCTCAGGCCGCAGGCCGGCAGCGGCGAACTTGTCCGGCTCGAAGCGGAAGGTGGCGCGCTTGTGCCGGGGTATCGGCGTGCGCCCGGTCAGCCGCGCGAGCCGTTCCACCGCCGGCCACTGAGCGGGCGCGGGGAGGCTGACCACCAGATCGTGACGGCTGCGGAGACGTCATCCGCCCTGGCCTTCCATGGATGCTCACCCGCACGCACCGATATTTGGCCACCGCGACGGCGGAGATTCGGGACCCCGACGGCTTCGCGCGCCTGCACCGACTGGCCGAGTCCAGGCAAGCCGGCTCCGGCAAAGATGCCCAGATCGCCGCGACGCGGATCGCCACCCTGCTGGCGTGCAAGGGCGGGCTGATCCACGACATCACGGTCGGCGACTGCGTCGAACTCGTCGACGTGCAGCGCCAGGTCCACGCCCGCGGTGGGCAGAAGAAGGTCGACTTCTATCTGCGACTGCGAGCCCTGGGCATCTTTCCAGAGGATGCCCCGACGACGATTCGGGCGTTCGGGCAAGCTCTCGGCCAGCTGAGCATCGAGCAACTGGTGGACCGCTACCAGCTCCAGTACCAGCCGGTCCGCGACCTGATCGTGGACTACCTACGCGAGCGACAGCCATCGCTCGACTTCGCCAGCCTGGACGCCATCTCCCGCACCCTGGCAGGGCTGTTCTGGGCCCGGATCGAAGCCCTGTCACCAGGAATCGACTCACTACGGCTGCCGCCAACAGTGGCCCGCGCCTGGAAGGAAGACCTGAAGACCAAGAAACGCACCACCACCGGGCCCAAGGCCACGAAGTTAAGCGGGATCAGCCAACGCCAAGTGGGTCGGTGGGATTGTGTGGAGGATTCCGTCATCGGTGCGGCATGGGTACACCCGCAGCGCGGAGCTTGGCCTCGGTGAGCGCAGTCAGCCGGGCCGCGACCGGCGCCTGGTCCTCGCGGTGGTTGTTGATCAGCTTGTACTGGGCCGAAGCCTTGGTCCATGCCCGCAGGCTGGCGTGATCCCCCTGCAGCGCCGGGTTGGCGAGGTAGCGGTCGGCCATGGCGGTCGCGAGTTCTTCGATCCTCGGGTCGTCCGGTTCCCAGGTCTCCGCCTCCCTGCCGCGCTTGATCAGATCGACGTGCTCGGGGTCGTCGAGCCCGTGTTCGAGCTGGGCCAGTAAGCCGTCGAAGCCCTCCGGCACCAGCGCCCGGGCCAGTACCAGGGCCTCGCGTTGCGCGGCCACATAGTCGGGGCTGAAACCGAGGCCGGGCATCCGGTCCAGGATCGCGCAGGCACGGTCGGGCAGCAGCGCCCGGTCGCCGTCAGCGAGCCGGTGCAGCGTGTCGCGGCGGGCGACCAGCTCATCGATGCGCTCGGTGAGCTGCCGCCCGACGTCGGCGAGCGCGGCGCCGAACTGCGCGGCGCTGGCGTTGAGCATGGGCCCGATCTCGGCCAGCGGCACGCCCGCGGCGGCCAGCGTCCGTACCTGCACCAACTGCAGCAACTCACCGGATCCGTAACGCCGGTAGCCGGAGCTGTCACGTTCTGGCTCCGCTACGAGGCCGAGCTTGTGATAGTGCCGCACCGTCTTCACCGTGACGCCGACGAACGCCGCCGCCTGCCCGATCGTGACTCCGTTCCTCATCAGCCCAGCTTGCCGCAGAACACCTGGTCGACGAACCGCTGTTGGGCGGTCTGAAATGCTGGTGCTATCGACAGGTCGGCGTCGTCCACCCAGGTAAGCCCGGCGGTCAGGGTTTTGGTGCCGTCGGGTGTGCCGTACATCAGCGCCGCGGAGCCCATGGTGGCGCCGTTGTGGTGGAAGACGGTGCCGCCCTCCGTTTCCTGCGCGAACACCCCCAGCCCGTAGCCGACGGTCGCCTCCGGCGTGCGCATCTCGGCCAGCAGCTCGGCCGGAAGGAGCTTGCCACCCATCAGTGCGGAAAAGTACATGTGCAGGTCCCGAGTGGTCGAGATCATGTCACCACCGGCTCCGACCCAGGAGGGGTTCTGACGGGTGACATCGACCGTCCACTCCTGCCCGGCGTCCTCAAAGCGGTAGTAGCCGTGGTTGTGCGGCTCGGGGATCTCCGGCGTGGCGCCCGGCGCCACGGTGTCGGTCATCCCCAGCGGCCCCAGGATCAGCCGCTGCAACTCCTCGGCGAACGAACGGCCGGTGACCTTCTCGACCACCAGCCGGGCCAGCACGTAGTTGGTGTTCGCGTAGCTCCAGCCCGTACCCGGCGCGAACCGCGCCGGCTTGGACAACGACAGCCGTACCAGCTCTTCGGGCAGGTAGGTCTTGAACCGGTTGTCCACCCACTCCTTGCCCTGCCAGGGGACCCCCAACACGATCGTCCCGTCCTCGTAGAGCTCGCCGGTGTGGTTGAAGATCCCGCTGGTGTGCTGCAGCAGCATCCGCACCGTGATCCGCCGGTCGAGACCGAACTCGGGCAGGTAGTCATCGGCCGGGGCGTCCAGACCGATCTTTCCCTCGGCCACCAGCATGAGCACCGAGGTGGCGACGAAGCTCTTGGTGCTGCTGCCGATGCGGAAGTGGCCGTTCGTCAGCGGCTTGGCGCTCTGGCCCAGCTCGCGCACACCGGCGCTGCCGGCCCACTCGCCCTGCTCGTCGTTCACCCGGAGCTGGACCCCGATGAAACCGGACTCGACCAATTCCTCGATCGCCTTCTGCAGCTCCGCGCGATCCTGCCCCTGGCCGGAAACAGTGGTGGACATGCTGGTTGGCTCCTTCACATCGGTTGTGCCCAAGTCGGCGTCATGCCGATGCGACGAGCCTCCACCCTGCCCCAAGGTCAACCTCAACCGTGACCTAGCCCACAGTCGGCACGGCTGACAGCGAGAACCCCTGGCCCCACTCCGGATCCTGGCCGCCCGCCTCGCGGACCCGCGATGCGATTCACCCGACCAGGGCCTCACGGGGACACCTCTGGTCACATGCCCATCCAGCACCCTGCGGGCCAACTCCGACGCCAAGCCCGGTCAACTACAGCGCTCAGGGGCGCTCGGTCACAGATTGGCGGTTGTTCCGGTGGAATCGACGGAGCCTCTGGTAGGAGGGGTGATCCGCCAAGATCAGTCCATCCTCCGAGGCTCCCTTGCGCCGCCAGTCCGCCACCAGCACGCTCACACGAACCCTGACCGTCGCCGCTGGGGTCTTCGCCCCGGGCCACCTGGGCGAGTTGACCGAGTACCTTCCCTTCGAGCTGGTCGACGCCGTCCTGGCGGAGACCGGGGCCGTCCAGCGCCGGTTACGGTCTCTGCCCTCGCGGGTGGGCGTGTACTTCGTGCTCGCCCTTGAGCTGTTCCCGCACCTGGGCTACGCCAAGGTCTGGGACAAGCTCGTCGTCGGTTTGACCGGACTGACGGTCCCCGCACCGTCGGAGAAGGCACTGCGCGATCTGCGCCGACGCCTCGGGGCAGCACCGGTGAAGGCCCTGTTCGAGGTCGTGGCCGGGCCGCTGGCTCAGCCGCGGACACCAGGAGTGCGCTACCGGTGCTGGCGCACTGTGGCGTTCGATGGGTGCAGCTCGATCACGGTGCCCGACGCCGAACGCAACCGCGGCTGGTTCGGCCGGCCCCACAACCGGTACGGCTGGACCGGCTACCCCCCTCCTGCGGCTGATGGCGCTGGTGGAGACCGGAAGCCGCGGCCTTCTCGGCGCCGCGTTCGGTACCAGGAGTTACGGCGAGAACCACTACGCCCAGCGCCTGCTGCACTCGGCCCCGACATGCTGGTTCTCGCTGACCGCGGCTTCGACGACGGCAAGTTCCTGGCCAAGGTCGCCGGCACCGGCGCGCAGTTCCTGGTCCGGCTCACCTCCAACCGCCGGCCACCGACAGTGGGCCGGCTGCCACACGTGCACATAGCGAAAGTGCCTCAGAAACAGGCTCTGACCTGCATGTTTTCTGCCCCACCTAGGAAGATCGTAGGGTCCCCCAGGGGCATGCAGGTCTACGGCCGCGGTGGCGCACTGGCCTACCTTGCCGCCTACGACGTCCACCGCGCCCGCGTGTTCGGCCGCACCACGATCTGCTGGCCAGGATCGACCGGCACACCGCCGATCACCCGGAAGAATCCTCTTTCCTCCTCACCGCGTGATCAACCCCCGGGTGCAAAGCGGGCTGGCTCGATACCGACGTCCGTCACCAGCCGATGCCGATCTGCTTGCGCTGCGTGCCGGAGTAGGTGGGGCCGCTATAGCGGTACATGATCTTAGTGGTGGCGTTGGTGGCGAGCAGGTCGGTAGTGCCGATGCCGGGGATCGCGACGAGGTTGGTCATGGTGTTCCAGTTGGTGCCGATCTGCTTGCATTGCGAACCGCGATAGTGCGGCGCGTAGTAGCGGAATAGCTTGCCGGCGCCATCGACAGCGAGGATGTCGGCGGTGCCATTGCCGGAGATATCGCGTATGCCGACGATGGTCTTCATGGTGTTCCAGTTGGTGCCGATCTGCTTGCGCTGCGAACCGCGATAGTGCGGCGCGTAGTAGCGGAACAGTTTGCCCGAGCCATCGACAGCGAAGATGTCGCCAGTGTCGTCGCCAGCAGCGGTGACCTGGGTCATGGTGTCCCAGCCCGTACCGACCTGGGTCCTTTGGGAACCATAGTAATTCGGGCCATAGTAGCGGTACATGTTCCCAGAACTGTCGATCGCCAGGATGTCCTCGGCTGAGTCCCCGATGGCGACCAGCTTCTTCATCACTTTCCAGCCGGTGCCGACCCGAGTCTTCTCTGAACCGTAGTAGTTCGGCGCCAAGTACCTCCACAGATTCCCCGACTGGTCCATTGCGAGGATGTTTCCCCCACCCACACTGACCAGGTTCGACATCGACTGTGTCGGCACCTCGTGGTACAGGTTCCCTGCATGCGTCTTCAGCGCCATCTTCAGTTCAGTCCGCTGTCGGTCCGTCATCGGTCCAAGGACGCAGACGGGGATTCGCCCGGCTCGCCCGCTTCTGCGGATCGCAATCTTTCCTGGATGCGATGGGGGCCACCCTGCCGGACGAGATGGGGACGAGCTCGCCCCATCGGTGGTGAACTGGATGTGGATGCCGGTGTACTTATAGAGCTTCACGGTGAAATCGGCGGCATCGAAGAATTTCATGGGTGCGACGATCTCTTCAATGGTGACCCCTCGCACGTGGTTCCACCGGTATTCACACCGGCCGGAGGAGCTGGTGGTCGCGATGCCCTGGGGCCCAACACGCAGGGACCAGCCGTTGGTCCTGAGCCGGTACGTCACTGTAGAGAGCCAGAGGAGAATCCCAAGCGTGAAGAGTCCGAGGACAATTGACAGCACGAACCATGCCATCCAGCCGTCGTCCTGTCCGGTCCCGGACGTGATGCGGTGCATCAGCAGCGGTATGAGAACGCCCGGCGAGGAGACCGCCAGCCCAACCTTGGCAAAGCCATTGAGGCAACCCATGCCCGAGGAATTAGTGTAGGCGGACAGGGGATCCTTTCCCGTCCACGAGATGGTGAACGGAGCTGCTGGTTTGGACGGATACTGTGTGACGTCCGAGGTGCCCGTGTGCGGTGGAGATGGCGGCTTCCGCACCGTGGTCGGCGGGATCGGTTTGCTTGTTGCCTCTTGCCGGGCAGCTGATGCATCCGTCGAGTCACGGCCATGCCCCGTCGTAGAGGGCTCATCAGATACGTTCCTGGCAACCGGGCATTGATCGGCGGTATCCGTGCCGCGCTGGTTGGGATGCGGCAGGTTGCGGGCGATCAGCCTCTGCCGCAGGTGGGGGTACAGCTCAGCGAAGGTCAGCACAGGCGGGCCGCCAGCGACGCCCGTCCCAATCAGGCCGAGCAGTTCGCCGGTGAAGGCGGTGTAGGTGTCGGCTTGCCCCGCGTGAGCGAGGTGGTCGGCGGCGGTGAGGGTGTAAGTGCCGCGTATATCGGCGATATCGGCCAAGTCCTGCCGATCCCCGGCGAGCACATCGATGGCGCGCCCGGAGTAACAGCAGTCCAGGACAACGGCTTTGACCTTGGCGGGGCTTCCCAGGAGCGCACTGCGGATCTTGGAATACTCCAGTCCCGTAACGTCCGGTTCGTCGGCGACGGTGTCGCTCACCGCCAGGACGAGATCCCCAGTCATGGTGACGGTGCCGTGGCCAACGAAGTACAGCAGCAGCACACCGCTAGTGCCCTGGGCGAGGCGACGCAGATCACTCATCACACGGCGGCAGTCGACAGGGTTGGAGATGGGGGTGACTTGTTCATCTGACCAGCCACCCAGTTCCTCGTCGACGAGCATCCGGTACACGCCCCGCAGGCTCTTTTCCGCGGCAGCAACCTTCGGGAACGACGGATCCTGGTAGGCAGAAACACCGATCAGCACCGCATGGGAGCCGGACCGGTCGATTCGCTCAGTCCCCGGTGCCATCGTCGCCGCCCAGCACCCGAGTAATGAGGCCGACGGGGTCGCTGACGCGCCGAGCGTCGACCTCGACCGTGCGGCCGTTGGCAGTGACGGTCACTTTGACGTCCGAACGCCGAGTGCGCAGCCATGCGGACAGCGACTGAGCCAACGCCACGCCGACACCGCCCGAGCCCACAGCGACACTCAGCACGTCAAGCCCACTGCCCAGCTCAGTCTCTTCAACGTCCCTGCGCACGAGCCGGACTACGCCCTGCAACTCGCGCTCCCGGCGGAGCCATCCGACAAGCGCCGCTAGCTCCCCAACCCTGTCGCCACCCTCGATATCGATAAATGCGTCCACGACCGTCCATCATTTCAAGGAGATCGCCCGCTGGTGGGAACTTGGCCTCTTTGGGCCCCCGATGACCTCTCGGCTGCCGCAGTAAATCCGGATTTACTGCGGCAACTCTGATACGGCCCCCCTCGACACTCCATCCATCCGGAGTCTCCTCCACACGGCCGTGCCCCTTGAGCTGAGTGGTCGCCTCGGCGCGGCGTCGTCCCGCCCCGCGCGCAGCGCCGTCGGGGGCTGACCGCGATGCTCAGCGCCCCCGAAGGACTTCCGGAGCCGACCACTTAGCTTGACATTTAAGGTCGGGCGTCCAGCAGTGCCTCGGACTTGACCAGGCTCGTTGCGGTTGGCGGAGCTATGGGCGCTTGTTCCACCCGGCTGCTGGCCGGATTCGCTGGTTGACGCACCTGGCAGCATGGCTGACATGCCTGCTTACGTGATCTCTGAGGTTGAGGTGCTGGACGAGGAACTCGCTGACGCCTACCGGACGTTGGCGGAGGCTTCCATCCGTCGCTACGGCGGTCGCTATATCGTCCGCGGTGCTCTGCCCGAAGCGGTGGAGGGTGCCTGGCCCTCTTCCCAGCGGGTGGTCGTCGTCGAGTTCCCGGATACGGATCGGGTCAAGGAGTGGTACGCGTCTGCCGAGTATGCGGAGGCGCTTGAGGTCCGGAAGACGGCCCTAGAACGGCGGCTTCTTCTCGTCGAGGGGGTGTCTGAGTAGCGGTCGCTATCGTCCGGCGTCGAACGTTGCGTCGAACTTGATCAGTTTTTTTGCAGTTCAGAGGACATGAGGGCGGCCTTCGTCTGATCCTTTGCTTCGTCACAAGGCACAGGAAGAGCGCGAAGGCGTAGTCATGAGTGTGAGGGATCAGCGCGTCCCGCGGGAGGCGTTCGCGGAAGTGTCACGCTTCCGGACGGAGTTGTACGCGTGTCTGATCACGTGGGGCGACGCGTTGTTTGAGTTGCGTGACGCGGTGCTGTGCACCGATGGCCCGGTCCGGTCGCTCGTCGAGCTGGCGCTGGCACCTGAACACCGTCGTGGACACGGCTCGCTGTATGGCGGCCTCAACGACGGTCATATCGACGTCACCAGGCTCCGACGAACCTTGGCCGGGTTGCCGCTGCCCAGGGCGGCGGACGGACGGCTGGTCCTGGCGGTGGATGTCTCGCCGTGGCTACGACCCGATGCGGGGACCTGCCCGGATCGCTCGTTTTGCCATACCTACGGCCGCGGGGAGGCGAAGCATCAGATGATGCCCGGCTGGCCCTACTCGATCGTGGCGGCCCTGGAGACGGGCCGGACCTCCTGGACGGCGATCCTTGACGCCGTTCGCCTGGTACCTGGCGCCGACCTCGCCGCCATCACCACCGCCCAGATCCGGGAGGTGGTCCAGCGACTGATCGCCGCCGGCCACTGGCAGGAGGGTGACCTGGAGATCCTCATCGTCCTCGACGCCGGTTACGACGCGCCCCGCATCGCCCACCTGCTGGCGGAGCTGCCGGTGGAGATCGTCGGCCGACTCCGCTCAGATCGGGTGATGCGGCGGCCGGCACCGCCCCGAGTCTACGATCCCAAAGGCGGCCGACCGCCCAAGCACGGCAGCGAGTTCGTTTTCGGCGACCTGGCCACCTGGGGAACAGAGCAGGCGGTGACCGTCACGGACACCCGCCTCTACGGCACGGCGACGGCACGGGCATGGGACCGGCTCCATCCGCGGTTGCCCCGCCGGGCCGCCTGGATCGACCACGATGGCCCGTTGCCCATCATCGAGGGGACCGTCATCCGCCTGGCCGTGGAGAGGCTGCCGTCCGGCGGGGTGAACAAGCCGGTGTGGTTGTGGTGGTCAGGCACCGGCGCCACCGCAGCGGATGTCGACCGCTGTTGGCAGTCTTTCCTGCGGAGATTCGACGTGGAGCACACGTTCCGGATGCTCAAGCAGACCCTCGGGTGGGTCCGACCGCGGCTTCGCGATCCGGCTGCGGCGGACTGCTGGACGTGGCTTGTGGTCGCCGCACACACCCAACTCCGGCTCGCCCGACCGCTGTCGGGTGACCTTCGCCGACCGTGGGAGAAGCCCGTCCCACCGAACAAGCTCACGCCGGCCCGGGTCAGGCGGGGGTTCAGGAACCTCCGCGCGAGGACGGGGAGGCTGTCGCAGGACTCTTGCTCGGTGGACGTCAAGAGCGGCTCCGGGACGCGTGTTTGATCAGCTTGTTGAGGTTGTGGACCGTTCCGAGGAGCTTGATCTCGGTGTCCACGGCTTGGCGGCCGCGGTAGTTGAGGTGGCGCCCGAAGCGTTGGAAGAGCTGGGCGAACCCCGGCTCGACCAGGGCACTGCGTTGACGGTATTGAGTCCGGCCGGTCGGGGTGGTGAGGCGGGCTGCCATGTCCTGCTGGCCGGCGGGTGCCTGTTGGCGTTTCGCAGGGAAGCCCCGCCTGGTGGGCTTCGCTGGTGACGAGACCAGCAGGGGGAGATCGGCGAGAGCCTTGAAGGCGTCGGCGGACGCGTATCCGCTGTCGGCGAGCCACAGTCGGATCTCATCTGGAAGTTCGGCGGCCTGGTGATTGTGCTGGGTCTTCTTCACTATCGGAACAAGGGCCGTCCTGTCCGAGGGATTGTCGTGCGCTTCGATGGCGAGCAGGAACTGACGGCGGGCACAGACGATCTGGATTTGTATCCCTGCAGGTAGCCGCCACGTTTGCCGAGGATGAGACGGGAGTCGGGATCGCTCAGGCACGCACGAGCTTCCTGGGAAGGCACCGGCCGGGGAGTACGGGCCCGTTCAAGCCAGGCACGTGCTTTCACCAACCGGTTCCGCTGCCGGACGAGGACGGTCTTGTGGTCCGTCGAGACCGGTGGCCGTCCGTTCGCTCCACGACGGCCTGCCGCCCGGTCTTCCCGAGCGCGGGCTTCGTATCTCCTGAGCTTCTCCCGGTGAGCCGCGGTCTCGGCAGCCAGGCGTTTCTCCGCGCGGGCCACCATCCGCTTGGCGGCTTCGACCTTGATCCGGATTTCTGAGGGCGAGGGCATAGCCCGTTCATGCAGTCTGTCCCTGGCCAAGTGGGCCCGGGTGAGCCGGTCACTCAGCCGGGACAGGCGAGGCCAGTCATCACCCGCATCCTCGCCGTCGCAGTGGGCCGAGGTGTCGGCCTCGACGGTCCGCGTGTGGGCGAGTGCATCCTCCATCAGCGCCTGGATCTCGTTCTCGCACTGGGAGATGGTCTCCTCCAGGCGCGGGAGCCGGTGGTTGGCGTCGCGCGAGGCGTTCGCCTCCATCGGTGAACCGTCCACAGCCACAGCCGAAAGATCCACCAGGCCACGTCGGCCGCACAGCGACAGCACCTGCACGAACAGCGCATTCAAGGCGGCACGGTGGCGTCGCACGAACCGCGCGACGGTGGAGTGGTCCACTCTGCGGTTCACGGTGATGACCCGGCAGCCCACGTCGTCCCAGCATGCCTGCTCGATCCGACGCGAGGAGCGCATTCCTTGGGTCTGCTGCACGATCGGGTGACATCTGAACTGGCTTGCCCTGTGGGGCGGGTGGAAAGGATGCCGCTGTGCCCAAGCCTTATCCGGAAGAGTTCCGCCAGGACGTCGTGCGGGTCGCGAAGAACCGCGGCCCGGGTGTCACGGTGGAGCAGGTCGCCACCGACTTCGGGTCCACCCGATGACGTTGTGGAAGTGGATGCGCCGGGCGGATGCCGAGGACGGGACCAAGCCCTCGGTGACCAGCCAGGAGAGTGCGGAACTGAGGGAAGCACGTCGGCGGATCAAGCTGCTGGAGCAGGAGAACGAGGTCCTGCGCCGGGCCGCGGCCTATCTGTCGCAGGCACATCTGCCGGGAAAAGGATCTACCCGCTCGTGAAAGAGCCGGCCGTGGACGGGGTGCCCGTCACGGTGACGTGCCGGGTCCTGAAGCTCGCCAGACAGCCCTACTACCGCTGGCTGGGCAAGCCGGTTGCCGACGCCGTCCTGAAGGAGGCACATCGCGCGAACGCGCTGTTCGACGCCCACTGCGACGACCCGGAGTTCGGCTACCGGTTCCTGGCCGATGAAGCGCGTGGCGCCGGGGCGGGCATGGCCGAGCGCACCGCGTGGCGGATCTGCCGGGACAACCGCTGGTGGAGTGTCTTCGGGAAGAAGCGTGGCAGGGCAAGAAGGCCGGCCCGCCGGTGCACGACGATCTCGTGAGCCGCAACTTCACCGCGACCGGCCCGAACCGGCTATGGCTCGCCGACATCACCGAACACGCCACCGAGGATGGGAAGTTGTATCTCTGTGCGATCAAGGACGCCTTCACCAAAAGGATCGTGGGCTACTCCATCGATGCGCGGATGAAGTCCCGCCTGGCCGTGGCCGCTCTGGACAACGCCGTGGCCCGGCGTGAACACGTCGACGGGTGCATTCTGCACAGCGATCGCGGATCGCAGTTCCGGTCCCGGAAGTTCGTCCGGGCGCTCGACCGGCACCGCATGGCCGGCTCGATAGGGCGGGTCGGGGCGGCAGGCGACAATGCGGCCATGGAGTCCTTCTTCAGCCTGCTGCAGAAGAATGTCCTCGACCGCAGAAGCTGGACCACCCGCGAGGAACTGCGGATCGCGATCGTGACCTGGATCGAGCGGACCTATCACCGACGCCGCAGACAAGCCTCGCTCGGCCGGCTGACCCCCGTCGAATTCGAGACCGTCATGACCACACCGGCCCTCCAGGCCGCGTGACCGAACCTGTCACCCGAACCTGCATCAGACCCAAGTGCTGGCGCGCCTATGGCCGCCCGGTACCGCTGTCAAAGGTCCATGCTCCACGAGTCGTGATCCATCGGAATCCGCCGATCCTGTTGACCACCGTCGCAAGGAGGGGACAGAGTTCAGACGCGAGGAGTACATCACCGGCCAGGCATGCGTCGCCGCGCGGATCTTCCGCCTGGGGCCCCGCCGGCCGCGCTGTCGGGATCCGGGCCAACGGACCGGGTCGACACAGCACTGATCAAATAGCTCCTGTGCCGGGCCGCAGGCTGGCCCTGGTCGGCCAGGACAACCTTCGACGCAGCCTCCTCCGCGAACGCGAGCGGCCCAGCGCGGCAAACATCGGCCCGCTCGACCTGACGGTCCGCTACTCCCCGGTCGCCGCGTATCACGCCGGAGAAGGACTACCAACGGTCGGGGTCTGACCTTGCCCCTGTCGTGCTTGCCCCGGCCATTGTGCGCCTATGCGCTGGTGGTGCTCCCTCATCTACTGGGTATCAACAGAAGGAGCGTACGGCGGTTGAAATTACGGCTGTTGCAAATCATCCCCTAGACGCGGACCGGATGGCGAACCATGCAGGGAGGTGGCGAACATGCCGTTGAAGGCTTCGCCTACCCGCCCCACGCCCAGCACCACGGTTGCGTAGAGTCCGCTGGCGGGTTGGGCTCGCGAGCATGGCCGATCACGATCCGCGACGATGATGCAGGCGCCCGCGGGACTGCGGTTCGTGTTCTACGGCCGGGTCTCCACCGAAGACCACCAGGATCCCGCTACTTCGCGGGCCTGGCAGCTGCGGCAGGCGCAGGCGGTGACGTCCGGGTACGGGCGGGTGGTAGCGGAGTTCTTTGACATCGGTTACAGCAGGGTGCTGCCCTGGTCGCGCCGCCCGCAAGCGGCTGCCTTGCTCGCGGCGATGGCCGATCCCGACCGGGATTTCGATGCGATCGTCATCGGCTCTTGTGAGCGTGCCTTCTATGGCAACCAGTTCGCGACGATGGCGCCGCTCTTCGCGCACTACGGCATAGCGCTGTGGGTGCCGGAGCTGGGCGGAGCCATCGACCCTGCCCTCGTCGGCCACGAGGAACTGATGATCCTCCTGGGGATTCTCTCCAAGCGGGAGATCGCCCGCGCCCAGATCCGGGTGCGCAGCGCGATGACCGTGCAGGCCCGCGACCAGGGCCGCTATCTGGGCGGGCGTCCACTGTACGGATACCGGCTGGTGGATGCTGGCCCGCACCCGAACCGCTCCTTTGCCCGCCGCGGGGTCCGGATCCAGCGCCTGGACATCGATGCGGAGTGCGGCCGGATCGTCAGATGGATCTTCTCCCAGCGGCTGGCCCGACACAGTGTCGCCCGCATCACCCGGGCCTTGAACGACGCGGGCGTGCCCTGCCCTTCCGCGGCCGACCCTGAACGCAATCCGCACCTCTCGGGTCAGAGGTGGAGCCTGACCTCGGTACGGGCCATCCTCGGCAATCCCCGCTACACCGGCCGGCAGGTGTGGAACCGCCAGCGCACCGACCACGAGCTTCTCGATCCGGACAACACCAGCCTGGGGCATCGTGACGTGATGCGCTGGAACGCCCTCGAGGACTGGGTCATCTCCACCAAGCCCGCGCATCCGGCGCTGGTCAGCGAGGCCGACTTCGTCGCCGTGCAGCACATTCGAGCGGCCAGGGAGACGACCCCGGGCCGGACCTATCTTCTGGCGGGACTGCTGCGCTGCGGGGTGTGCGACCGACGGATGGAATCCTGCTGGTCGAACCACCGACCCGCCTACCGCTGCCGCCACGGACACACCAGCGCCACCCCGCCCGACCTTGGCCGGCCGCGGAATGCGTATGTGCGCGAGGACCACATACTGCCGCACCTGCCCGCCCTGCTCATCCGGCTCACAGCCACCGCCGTGGACGGAAAGCTCCCGCAACCAGGCAGCAGCACCCCACCCCCAACCGAAGCCGATGCTGTCGGGTACCTCCAGGCCAAGGCACTCACGCTGACCTTCGACCCAGCGACCAGGGCACTGGCCGCCGATACCCAGCGAGCAGAAAGGATCACCATCGGCTGAACACGGCCAGCAACGCGCACGAGAAACCGGAGGGAGGGGAGAAGGAGGCACTGAAACAACAAGCACCCGCTCCCAGGCGGAAGCTCGAGGCGGGTGCCGGTTGCGCCTGCCCGCGAAGCGGGCACCATGTGCGATAGGTGTGTCCGAGGTCCGAGTTGCACCATTCACCAACCAGCCGTGGGCCACCGGCGAAATCGAGCTTTCCTCATGAAACTACAGCGCCAGTCACGGCAAAGCATTCCCTCAATCAGACTTGGTGAATCCAGGAGTTGCGAGCCCAGCATTCCCCCTCGGCCTGGACATAAGGGTGAGTCCGTCGAAGTCGGTGGGGGCCCAACGGTCTTGGCCGGCTGTGCGGACTGTCCAGCCTTGTTCGGTCCGGGCAGGCTCGATCATGACTGCCTGGCCGTCGCAGATGCGGTCTGCCAGGATTTTCCACAGCCCGTCACGGATACGCGTGTTGGGGCTTCCAACGAAGACGCCTGGGGCGACTTCGATGAACCAGCGGGTGAGGTGGCCCCGGAGCCCGGGTGGGGCGGCGATGAGGACCACGACCGTGGTGGGGGCGCTCATGGGGCCGTGCTCCCGCCCGGGTCTGGGATGACGTCAAGGTGGCTGTCAGGGTCGAAGGGGTCCGGATCCCAGTTGCGGCCGCCGCTGACGACGCCGTCTTTCTCGTCCCACAGTCCTCCCAGGTCTTCCTCCAGTAGCGTGGCGCCTTCCGGGACCAAGAGGTCCTTGACATCTGCGACAATGCGGGGCAGCAGCTTGCCCTGGACCACGGCATCGCGGAGAGCCGTGCGGGCGTCGCGCTCCGAGGTCAGTCCTCTGGCGGCAAGGTCGAAGGCTAGCGGGATGGTGAACTCAGCCTTGTAGAGGTCGGCGACGTCCAGGACGAAGGACAGTGCGGAGCCCGTGTGGACGAAGCCGAGGGCCGGGCTGGCGCCGATGCCCGTGATAACGGCGTGACAGATCCCGTACAGAGCGGAGTTCGCCGCGGACAGGAGTCGGTTGACGTCGTCGCCTTCTGCGAAGGCGTCTCCGGTTTTGTATTCCCGCTTGGTCCAGGGCACTCCGGTGCGTTGGGAGTGCTGGGCGTAGAGCCGGCGGATGCGTGTGCCTTCCCGTCCTCGTAGTTGCTGGAGCGTGAGGCCGGAGGTGTCTTCGTGGGGGAAGCGCATGTCGTACATGCGGCGGGCGACCGCGACGCGTTCCTTGGGGCGGGTGACGAGCCATGCCTGCCGGAGCTGGAGTTGGGAGCCGCGCGCGACGCCGTGGCCTGAAGCGTAAAGACGGACGCCATGCTCGCCGACCCAGCACAGGGAGGTGCCGGAGTCGGCGAGCAGCGTGACGGCTGCGTGAGTGATGCGGCTTCCGGGGCCGATGAGGAGGACGGCGAGCCAGGCCGCTGGGACGTGTACCACTCGCGCTTTGTTGACCAGGACGACGGCGTTGTCGTCGCGGTCGATACGGCAGCGCTCGACGTACAGACTGGAGACGCGGTCCTCCAGCCGGTGCACTTTCTGCGGGCCGGCCCGCCACCACGGCTCACGCACTGGTCACCACCGCCTGTGCCTTTACCGGGGCCAGGGTGAGCAGGCCCTGCCCGTATCCCTTGGCCGGCCCGATGCCTCCCAGCAGCGCCGCGCGCAGCGCGTCGGGGTCAGTGACTCTCAGTCGCCCTTCGAAGGTGGCCGTCGAGAGAGTGATCCGCGGCCCATTGCGGTGCTTGTTGAAACGCAGGATGTCTCGGCTGACGATCGTCACGGCAGATCCGGCAGCAAGGGAGCCATCCGTCTTGAGTCCTGGGGCTGGCGCGTCGAAAGAAGTCTCGGGGACGGTGAAGCCGTGGCGTTCGGCTCGGGTGAGGAGCCAGTGGAGTTGTTGAGCTGCGGTTCGGTGGGCCACGCGGAAGCCGCGTGGGCGGCGGTCAGCTGCGTGGGGTTGTTCTGTGTGGGCTTTGAGGCGGGCGTTTTGCTGCTCGCTCGGCTTTGTGGGACGCGGCACGCTCTGGACAGGGTTGGCCGTCAGGCGAAAGCCGAACTCCCTGCCGAGTGCGATGCGTTCGAGTAGAGGTGTGTAGTCGGCGATGAGCGGTTCGCCGCCGTCGGCTCCGGGCCAGCCGGCTTCGTCCACGAGGTGCTGCCAGGAGGGCCGACTTTCGGTGAGGATGAGGATTTCTGCGCGATGGGGGGTGTTGCTCTCCGTCCGCCACAGGACGCGCTCGGTGACGGGCTGCACGGCGAGGCCGGCGAGGATCGCCGCGTGCAGGCGCTGGGGGTTGGACAGCAGGGAGACCGCTTTGCGGCGGCGAGGGTTCAGGGCGATTTTCGACAGGTAGGGCATCAAGGTCACCAGCCCAGCAGGGCGAACGGGTCGTGGCCGGGGTTGGCCGGAGGGGATTCCCCCTCAGCCGGTTCTGCTGCTTGCCGACCGGTGGGGAGGGTGACCCACAGGTGCCGGACAGCGCGTCGGCCGAAGAGGGTGCCGGTCTTGAGGTCATAGGTGTCGGGGACATCGACGGCGAGCTGGTCGCCGGCAAGATCCTCAACTGTGGCCTCCAGCGTCACCTCCGTCGCGCGAACTTGGCTGCGGCGGTGGGCGGATGCCTGCCACGGTACGGCTGCCAGCGCATCCGGGAGTTCGGCGTCGGCCTGCAGCCCGAGGCTGACCGGTCCGGTGGGTGGGCAGGAGCGACGACCGAGGGAAAGCGAGTAGACGGGGTGGCGTACCGCGTGCTCCAGGCGCGCCAGAAGGGGTGCCGGTCCGCGCAGGACGGCGACGAAGACGGCGTCTTGGAGGTAGAAGCGCTGGGTCACGCCGGTGTACTTGGGTGGGCTGGTCTTGGTCTGCACGCCCTTGGCGTTCACTTTGGCGGAGGGCAGCGGTATGCCGCGGTGGTCGCTGTAGGTGTGGTAGTCGCGCAGCAGGGAGCCTGGCTGGTCGACGCGTACGCCGAGCCGAAGGTCGAGGAGGTCGGTGATCGAGGCTTCGCGGGCGCGGCCCTCGGCGGCCGCGAGGAGACCGAGGACGCCGGACTTGGTGGGTTGAGGCCGGGTCTCGCGCCGGTTGTAGCGGGACGGACCGCCCCAGGACTGCAGTGGCGCGGCCAGCCTGAGGATGAGGACGGCGTGGTCGGTCATCAGGCACCGGCCTTGGTGGTCTCGCTGTCGGCGAGCCATTGCCCGACCAGCTCACCGAGGGAGTCGAGCAGTGTCGGGAAAGTGGTGGACGGGCCGAAGACCTCGGTGAGCTTGTCCGCCTCGACGTTGTAGGCGGCCAGCGTGCTGACCGGTTCGGCGCCCCAGGTGGCGCTTACGGCCTTCAGCTCGTCGGCCAGCCGCACGGCGGACTCGGCCGCCAGGCCGGTAACGCCCACGACCGGCTCCTCAAATGCGGAGACCAGATTCACCGGCTGGTCCGTGCGGAGGGTGAGGAGCACCAGGTGAGGCAGGGTGCGGTGGGCGAAGGAGTTCTGGTGACCGGTGGGCATGGAACGGGTGAAGGCGTCGACGAACCGGATGGCGGTCTCGCGCGTGTCCTGGGCGGAGCTGAGGTTGTCGCGCAGCTGGTGTACGCCGAGGACCGCGTAGCGGTAAAGAGTGGAGGAGTTGAACTCGACGGTACCGATCATGCCCGCGCCGTGGTCCTCGGTGTTCTCATCGTCCACCGCGGTGTAGTAGTCGAATTCCGTGCGCACGGCATGGGTGGAGAGGGCATGTGCGACCTGGACCGCGGCGTCCACGTTGAGGGTGGGCAGGTCGGCGACCATGCGACCGAAGAGCGCGACCTCCGCCGGGTGACCGGTCGAGAGGGTGGCGACCACCGGGAGTTTGCCGACCGCTGCCTTGAGGTCTGCGTCGGACAGGGCGACGAGTTCCGCGGCGCGGCCGCCAAGCAACTTGACGATCTCATCGAGCTGGCGCTTGCCGAAGAAGAGGAGGTAGGCCGACTGTTCCTCCTTCTTGGACGACTTGGTGATCCCAAGGGGCTCCAACAGGGCAGCGGTCAGACGGTCGGCCTGGGCGACTTCGAGGCCCGCACCCCCCTCGGCGACCGGTGCGGTGAGCCGCTCGGCGAGCAGCGCGGCGATCCGCTTGGTCCGCGTCGCGCGGTCGGTCGGCTCGACAGCCTTGGCGAACTCTGTGCGGGTGGCCCGCTTCCATGCCTGGGAGGAGACCCGGGCACGGCGGGCGCCGCCGTAGAGCGCCTGCTTCGGAGTCCCGGAGTCGTCCCGGTTGGCATTGGAGGGGGGCAGACTCTGCAGGATGTGGACCTCGACGAACAGGGTGGGCTGAGTCATGAACGGGCTCCTCGGTGACATGAGGCGTCGCCGTGCGGCGACACGGAGCTGGATAAGAGGCAGGTGATGCGGCGCCGGACGAGGAAACGGCTGTCCGGCGCGGGCGTCAGGAGTTCTTGACCGTGGGCGCGACGCGGAAGTCGTAGTCCCAGCGGTCACGAAAACGGCCCTGGGCGTTCGGTCGCTTGGGGTCGTCCCACGTCCGCAGAGCGGTGCGCAGGATGCTGTAGTCGAGTCCGATTTCGGCCCGGGAGAGCAGGGTGACCAAGCCCCGCAAGTGCATCGCGAGCTCGCCACTGTCGATCGAGGTGAGGAGGGCGCCGAACCGGCGTTCCAGTGCTGCCTCTCCGTTGACGGTCTTTGCCAGCAGCAGGCGCGCGGCGGTGCCGGGGGTGTTACCGGGGACGTGCATCGTCCGTCTGCGACCCTGTTGGTGTCGCCCGAAGAGGGTGAGTGCGGCGTGCTCAGCGATCAGGTCCCTGGTGAGGGCGCCCTGTTCACGCAGGTCGCAGGACATGCGGGTTCGGTAGTACGGCCACATCGCGGGGACGGTACCGGCCTCGCGGCCTGTGCCGGACCTCAGGGCGGCGAGCTGTGCGCCGTTGTCCATCTCGTCGGGTGCGAAGCAGGTCCAGTACGGGGCGGCATGCGCGTCGTCATCGGTAGCGGGTGGTGCGATGTACTGCAGCCCCCAGGACCGCAGGACCCGGTCTCGGCCCGGGCTCTCCCAGGCGGCAAGGTCGTACATCAGCCGGGTGTAGTCGAGGCCGATGCCCTCCTGCCCCAACAGCGGGACGAGTCGGTGCAGGTGCTGGACAAGCTCACCGAGGTCCTGTGCGGTGGCCGCCGCAATCAGCCGCTGCTCCACAGCACTTGCCGAAAACGCTTCGGCGCTGCACAGTTTCCGGCAGGCCGTGCCCAGGCCGGCCCTCGGGCAATGTGCGGGTTCGACAGCTGCTTGCTGGTGCCGGCCGAAGAGGGTGAGTGCGGCGTGCTCGGCAACGTAGAGGTCAGGCAGACGGTCCGAGTCCCGTGCTGCGTCCGTCAGCCGCACCCGGTGGGTGTCCCGCATGGCGGGGACGGTACCCGGCTCGCCGATGATGCCGTCACGTAAGCCGCGCAGCTTCCGTGTGACATGCTCCGAGAATCCGGGGCGGCCTTCCGTCATACGTGCGTGCCAGTCGGCTGCGACCTCGTCCCAGAAGTAGGCGGGCAGGCCACTGCGGGTCCTGCCGGTTGCGGTGCTCATGCCGCCGCCTCCCCGTTGTCCGAGCCACTCCCGGGGAGCCGGGGCAGGATCTCGGCGAGCTTCTTGTAGAAGATGCCGGCGGCCTTGCCGCTGCGGTACACGACCTCTTTGCCGTTGCGCTTCTCAACACGTCCCACCACCGCACGCGGCGGCGCGGCAGCAAGGAGCGCTTCGGCCTCCGCGACGGCTGCGGCCCGCACCGACAGCTCCCAGGCCACCTGGGCTCGCTCCAGCAGATCGTCGTCCTCACCGACGGTGCGCAGCCCGGCGAGCAGCCGGCGCATCGTTCCGTCGAGGCTGTGCAGGAAGGGGGAGGAAGGGCGCTGGCCCTTGTCTCGTGGCAGTGGATCTCCGCCGGAGGCACGCCGGAGATCGTTGTTGAGGTTGTCCAGTGCGCGGCCGACCTGGTCGGCCTGGCTGACGCATTCCAGGATGGCGGCGCGCAGCCAGTCGTCCTCGGCGAGCAGGGAAGCCACCGGGAGCGGCAGGCTGTCACCGACAGCGTTTTCAACCACGGAGGACTGAGTGCCGTATTCGAGTCCGCAGATCTCCACGCCGAGCGGGTAGTCGGCGGGCAGGACGTCTTCGGCACGCAGATCACCGGCCTGACGCAGGAGGACGGAGGTGTACGGTCCGTCGCCTTCGATGGGCAGGGCCAGTGCAAGCAGCGTGCTGAGTCCTTGCCAAGCCGAACGCCCGGAGGCATGACGGCGCGGGCGCCGCCGAGGCTGGCCTGCCTTCGGTTTGGCGGTGTGGGACCAAGCTGTGTGCGGGTCCCATTCCGGAGTCTGGGCGAGGCGGTCGCCGGCGGAGACGATCGCTCGATGCACACGCGGCTCCCGCTGCGTCTCGCACGGGATCAGTCGGATGCGGCGGGCCTGGAAGGTGAGCAGGTCCAACAGTCCGCCGGCCGGGCGCGGCGACCACCGGGGACTGGCCGGTGACTTCCAGCCGAGCGATGCCGGTCGCTCGTCCCACGCCCACTGGGGGCGGTCCGTCGGGCCCAGGCCGTCGGGTACGATCGGTGTGTTCAGCATCAACGTCTCGAATAAGCTCCGGCCCACCGGGATGGTCACCCCGAGCTGGCCGAGCTGCCCCGTCAGGTTTCCAGTGGTCTTGCCGTTCTTCGCCTGCGGATCACCGACGGCTCCGGTCTTGATGGAAGCCGTGTCCCAGCAGTGTGCATGGAGCAACCACAGCAGCGCCTGGCCAGGCGTCAACAGGAACTCATCACCCTCGGAAACCGCACTGAACAACGGCACGTTGTTGCCAGAGGCGATCGACGGCACGAGCTGCGCGGCCGACTTCGTCTCTCCATTGAGCGCTTCCAGGCAGGCGACCTGCGCAAACGGGCGCTTGTCGTCGAAGAGCCGGAAACGGTCGCCATAGCGGCCCCCAAGGTAGTCGGTCAGCCGCGCCACCTCGGCGTCCGAGAAACGGCCGCGATCGAACCGCTCCGCCCACTCCTGCCGCGAGCGCGGCACGCCAATGGCATCAATCACCACCGGTAAAAGCATCTGTCGTAGCAATGCGGGCAGCATCGTCGACACCGGCGACTCCAGCCTCCGGACCGTGTGCGCGTCCCTCAGCGTGGCGAATAAGCCGGCAGTGCGGACTGCTCCGTCGGCGTCGACTGTGGCGAGCCAATCGCCGTGAACGAGATCTCCGTCGGCGTCCATCGTGGTTCCCCCCCTCCGTGAATCATGCGCGCATCTCCCCAGACGCGCAGGAAGGCAGACCAACTCACCTTTCCATCAGGGAAGTTGATGTACCCGCCCGATCGCAATAAGGCTTCCACACAACGCTTAATGCTTACAACAGAACCGGCGCATCCGCACGGCCCGCACGCCCCCCAGCCGGCGCGAACGGCGACCCTGTACCCTGCCCGGCGGCGCACGGAGCTGCCCCTCCCCGAGTTCGGGGGTGTTCCCGCTTAGTGCTTCACGTCGTCCCCGCACCGCGGGGTGAGAGGACTCCGGGCCCGGCTCCACGCGCCGTTCAACCTCGTTCGACGACCAATCCCAGAACGTCGTCGTAGGAGACCCTGTCCTTGCCCAGCACGGCCGTCCCGTCTTCCTCCAGTACAAGCGCCGGCGCGTACCGGAGCCAGGGATGAACGACCCACCCAGGCAACGGAACCAAGCCTGTCTCCTCTGCCTCCGCAGCCTCCGTCAGCCGTGAAGGCAGCCGCACGGTGCCGCCCAGAAGCCGGCCGATCACGGTTTCGTCGTCCACCTCACCGTGCACACCGATCCAGGTCCCGTCGATCGCCCGGTACCCGCTGGCCGAGCGCCTGACGATCACGGCCTCTACCGACCGCTTCCCGTCCCGCACCACGGCGTCGAGGTCCTCTTCAGATGCCACCGAAATGCCCCCGTAGTGGAGCCCCTCCAACGTTGACGCCCCCCACTCCCGGGGGCGGGTCAACAGGAATCCCTCCGCGCTCTTCTCCCGCTGCTGCTCCTTTGCCTGCCGCTCCTCGCGAGCTGCGGCCTCGTCCCAGTCCGGTGGGCAGACCTCCGCCTCCTCGTAGGCCCTGGCAACCAGACCCGGCACATCGGCCGGAATGCTCCATCCGTCCTTCTGCCGTATTTCTCCGCTCAGCGGCCCCGCGGCTTCAGCGACCAGGGCGGCCGCCCTGAGCAGCGCCCACTCCCCATAGATCGCCTTGGACGCGGGCAGGAAGCGCGGACGTCCTCTCTCGCCGGCCACCACACCCGTCACCAGAACACGCGGTTCGGCGAACGCGGATGATCTGCGGGTGCCACTGTGCCGGTGGAGGCGCCCGATGCGCTGCAGCAGCAGGTCGACGGGGGCAAGGTCTGTGATGAGCAGATCCGCATCCACATCGAAGGACTGCTCGGCAAGCTGTGTGGCGATCACCACCATCCGGTCAGGTCGCTCCCGCTTGGCCCCTGGCCCCAGTAGCCGCAGGCACTCCTCGGTTCGCTCCGCCCGGTGGGCCGAGCACAGCCGACCGTGCAGCAGCCGCACCTGCCCCTCGAACCCGGCCTTCGTCAAGGCTCGGTACATGGCCTGGGCACGGTCGACCTGATTCACCACCACCAGCGCTACCCCGCCGTCGGCAACCTCTTCCCTCACCGTCGAGGCGAGCAGCTCCCCGTCCTGGGCGACATCGGGCAACCAGTCGATCCGTATCGATGTCGACGCACGCCACGACGGGACCACTTCACGGGAACTCTCCGCGATGGAAGCCCCGTTGAGGGAATAGGCCACGGTGACACACGGGTAACCGGCTGGCTCTGGCACCGGGCAGACCACGTCCGCCGCGCTCATCGCACCCGTCAGGTATGCATCGACGCATGCCTGCCGCTGCGCCGGCGGAAGTGTCGCCGAGAGCAGGACCACCGGGACCTTGGCCTGCCCGAGCCAGCGCAGCGCCTCCAGGAGGAACTGCCGCATATAGACGTCCGCGGCGTGCACCTCGTCCACCACCACGACCTTGCCGACCAGGCCGGCGAAGCGCAGCATCACGTGCCGCGTGCGGGTCGCCGCGTGCAAGAGGTGATCCACGGTGCCGACAGCAAACGCCGTCAAAAGACCCCGCTTGTTCCCCAGGAACCACCGGGCCGGGCCGTCACGCCCCTCCTGCACTCCGCAGCTTTCGTCTGATGCCCAGGAAGACATGCCGTACTCGGCATCCTCCTCGGTCGCCCCATAGACGTCGAACGGATCCAAGGCTGCCGACTCGTCACCCCAGCCGGATTCTCCAACCGCGCCTACCCGCTTGCTTTCCCAAATCTCCCGCCACGTCGGGTTGAAGCGGCGCTTACCGTGTAGCAGGGCGACCTGAGCCTCCAGGTCTGGGTCGAACGAGCGCACCCACTCCAGCACCTGCTCGTACATCGGGTCACATGTCGCCTGCGTCGGCATAGCGACGAAGACACCGTCCAGCCCGAACCGGGCTGCCAGCACCTCGGCCGCCGCCAGAGCGGCCTTCGTCTTGCCCTCCCCCATGGGAGCCTCAGCCACCATCAGCCCCGGCGCCGGCATCGACCACGCCCGCTCGACCAGTTCCCGCTGCGAGGCCCTCGGGACGACTCTCAGCCGCCCGGTCAAAGGAGCAAGCCGATCGTCGGGAATGGTGAGTTCGTTCCATCCGCCTCGCAGACCGAGCCGCTGCCACGCCGCCTCAGCCCTCTCGCGAGCCAAGTCGAGAGACACCGCCCGCGCATCCGCGATCCCCTCGAACTGCTCGCTGTCACTGGCGATCCAGTCCGCCATCACGATCAGCCCGGACAGCCCCAGTTGCTCCGCCCTGGACAAGACGCCCACGGGCCGGGCATCGGCCAGATCCGCAAAACCGATGGCCCGGGTGAACACGTCTACGACCGCCCTCTGCGCCTCCTCCCACGCGGCTCCGCGCCCCTGGACTTCCCGATGTTTCGGCTTCAGCCCCTGGACGGACGGGAACGTCCCGTGATGGCCAGCCACCAACGGCCACACCCATGCCGCGCTCTGCGAGCTCCCCCACTCCGCGACCAATCTCGGCCGCAACAACGCGGCGCCCGCCACGTCATGCCGCCACCGCTGCCGCCGGTCCGCCGGCAACCTCCCCCACACCAGACCCGCTGCCCTGACCGGGGCGGCCTCCGCATCGTCCAGCGCCTGAAAAGCAGGACACGCCTTTCCGCAGTCGTGAATCCCACAGATCCACATGAACCACAGACGCCCACGTCCGCCACTGACCTCCTCCAGCCGGCGCCGCATCGCGACCGACAGATACCGCTCCCACATCACCTCCGCCACGGCGGCGGTGTCCAGCAAGTGCCCGAGTAGCAGGTGGGTCCGTCCCCCGTTCCGCGCCGCGGACTTCCCCCATAACCGCGACACCCTGGCAACGGTCTCCTCCGACAGTCCCATCTCCCGCATCAGGTCGGCAATCGACCGCATGTGCTCCACCAGCGCAGTCCTCTCCGTACAGTGGACCCGCACCATAGACCCGCCCACTGACAATGGCCCTGGACCACATGCCCCGACCGCCGATCCTGCTGAATGAAAACCGGCCCCAGCGATAGCATCCGCGCAGGTCAAGAAGTGTCGTCCCCGCACCCGCGGGGGTTGTCCGTGCACGAACAGAGGTAGTGCAGTGCAGGCTGGGTCGTCCCCGCACCCGCGGGGGTTGTCCGCCCATGTGTGGTGAGCTCCTTTCGCACGTCCAGTCGTCCCCGCACCCGCGGGGGTTGTCCCTGGGCCTGCTGGCCTGGGTCGAGCACGGATCCGTCGTCCCCGCACCCGCGGGGGTTGTCCCTGAACTGCTGTCCCCTCTAGGGGACGCGGGTCGTCGTCCCCGCACCCGCGGGGGTTGTCCCCGAGGAACGCGCCTGGCGGGCCGCCCGGGAGAGTCGTCCCCGCACCCGCGGGGGTTGTCCCCGCCGTGGCGCTCACCGCCACCGGTGCCTTCGGTCGTCCCCGCACCCGCGGGGGTTGTCCGTCCTCGCCGAAGACGAGCACAGCCTGCTTGTCGTCGTCCCCGCACCCGCGGGGGTTGTCCGTCGCCGCGGTGCCGAGCGGTCGCGGCAATGAGGTCGTCCCCGCACCCGCGGGGGTTGTCCGCCGTCGCGCCGGGCGAACGTGGGCAGCGGGCCGTCGTCCCCGCACCCGCGGGGGTTGTCCCCACCCGACGGAGCACGTCGAGGGACACCACTTGTCGTCCCCGCACCCGCGGGGGTTGTCCTAGAATGCCCAGTGGTTGGCGTAGCGAGTCAGGGTCGTCCCCGCACCCGCGGGGGTTGTCCCCCGCCACGGTGTCATCCACTTCCGCGGCGAAGGTCGTCCCCGCACCCGCGGGGGTTGTCCTCGACACTGCACTTCCCCCTTCCCGGGCACATAGTCGTCCCCGCACCCGCGGGGGTTGTCCCGTAGATGGATGCTCCATTGACATGCCGTTGTCGTCGTCCCCGCACCCGCGGGTTGTCCCGCACTCCACGCCCTCGACCCGGACATGGACGCGTCGTCCCCGCACCCGCGGGGGTTGTCCTCCCGTGCGCTTCATGCTGTTCCACCCGAGCGCGTCGTCCCCGCACCCGCGGGGGTTGTCCGGGTCAGGTGGAGGTTCCACCCGTTTTCGGCGTCGTCCCCGCACCCGCGGGGGTTGTCCTACTTCATACGTCTCCCTCGGATTTTGTGAGAGGTCGTCCCCGCACCCGCGGGGGTTGTCCTCCCGCAGAACAGGCTCCGTCACGTAACAGCACGTCGTCCCCGCACCCGCGGGGGTTGTCCTCCACGTCTGACCTGCACTGCCCGGCCCGGCCGGTCAAAGTCGTCCCCGCACCCGCGGGGGTTGTCCTGCGCCGGACCACCGGCGGACCTTTCCCCACCAGGTCGTCCCCGCACCCGCGGGGGTTGTCCGCTACTGGCCGAGCTGTTCGACATCGACCCCAAGCCGTCCCCGCACCCGCGGGGGTTGTCCCCGCTACAGCACCTCGTAAGCGCCATGGCCTCAGTCGTCCCCGCACCCGCGGGGGTTGTCCGCGGTCTGCGGTGACCAGCATGCCCTTGTCGAGGTCGTCCCCGCACCCGCGGGGGTTGTCCGTACGCCAGCGTCGTCGCGTCGCTGAGAACGGTGTCGTCCCCGCACCCGCGGGGGTTGTCCGCCGGGGAGGGCCGTTGAGCCTGTGGACCCAGAGTCGTCCCCGCACCCGCGGGGGTTGTCCCGTCCCCGGCCCGATGCAGCCGGGGACGATGGGGTCGTCCCCGCACCCGCGGGGGTTGTCCCCTCGTCTGGGCCGGCAACTCCTTGTGGCCCAGGGTCGTCCCCGCACCCGCGGGGGTTGTCCCAGCGCGAGGACATCGTCCGCGCCACCGCCCCCGTCGTCCCCGCACCCGCGGGGGTTGTCCGAACTCGACGGTCGGCGGGCCGACGAGGACGAGGTCGTCCCCGCACCCGCGGGGGTTGTCCGCCACCGAGGCCAAACGTCGCCGCGACTTCAGCGTCGTCCCCGCACCCGCGGGGGTTGTCCGGTTCCGGCGGCCTCCCGCAGGTCGTACGCGCGGTCGTCCCCGCACCCGCGGGGGTTGTCCGCATCCGACGTTCCCCACAGGTCGGCAGCCCCAGTCGTCCCCGCACCCGCGGGGGTTGTCCGCAGACGATCCGGGACGCCATCGGCGTCCTGTCGTCGTCCCCGCACCCGCGGGGGTTGTCCGCAGACGATCCGGGACGCCATCGGCGTCCTGTCGTCGTCCCCGCACCCGCGGGGGTTGTCCCACCACATCACTTCGCGTTTTGAGAGCGGGGGTGTCGTCCCCGCACCCGCGGGGGTTGTCCCTTGGCTGGTCACGTGCGGAGTTGCACTACTTTGTCGTCCCCGCACCCGCGGGGGTTGTCCGGAGCCCGCCGTGTCCGCACTCGTCGACCGCCTGTCGTCCCCGCACCCGCGGGGGTTGTCCGATCTGCTGGACTCCCAAGCAGCCCTTCGGCGCGTCGTCCCCGCACCCGCGGGGGTTGTCCCGTGGCATTCTCAGATGCCGCTGCCGCATCCGCGTCGTCCCCGCACCCGCGGGGGTTGTCCGTCGACGTGTAGCCGCGGCGGGTCACCCCGCCTGTCGTCCCCGCACCCGCGGGGGTTGTCCCTGACGCACGGTCAGCGGCTTACCGGTCTCGGTGTCGTCCCCGCACCCGCGGGGGTTGTCCCGCAGCTGGTCCACCCTCGCCCTCTCCGTCCCCGTCGTCCCCGCACCCGCGGGGGTTGTCCGGCCACCGACCGTTAGACCGCCGCGCCGGATCCGTCGTCCCCGCACCCGCGGGGGTTGTCCGACCGTGGCGTGCTTGTGCCAGTCGTGATAGGTGTGTCGTCCCCGCACCCGCGGGGGTTGTCCCTCCCTCCCGGACATACGGATGTCCTGAACCTCGTCGTCCCCGCACCCGCGGGGGTTGTCCCAGCGGGCCGTTGCCGAGCGAGCCTGCGGCGCGGTCGTCCCCGCACCCGCGGGGGTTTTCCGCCCCCGCCTGGTGGGTCTACCTCCGCGAATCCGTCGTCCCCGCACCCGCGAGGGTTGTCCGCCGCATCTCGTACGTGAGCATCCTCGCGCTCGGTCGTCCCCGCACCCGCGGAGGTTGTCCCGTTGCCCCGGGGCGGGTGGTGGCCCGCTGCATGTCGTCCCCGCACCCATGGAGGTTGTCCCGGGGTGACCACCAGGAACACGGCCGGTGGCCAGTCGTCTCCGCACCCGCGGGGGGTGTCCCTACCCGCACACGCTGACCCGCCGCGCGGTCCAGTCGTCCCCCCCGGGGGTTGTCCGTCGCGTCCTTCCTCCTCGGCGCGCTCGGCGGCGTCGTCCCCGCACCCGCCAGAGTTGATCCCGAGCGTGCGAGGCAGAAGGGTGAGGAGTGCGTCGTCCCCGCAACTGCGGAGGGTGTCCCTCCGTCCCGGCCGGACACGCGGTGCTGTCGGTGTCGTCCCGGCGCCCGCGGGGGTTGTTCTGGGACCACGACGAACTCTCCCGGGCACTCACCGCCGTACCCTCACCGGCGGTGGTTGTCATCAGCACAAGCACCCGGTACGCGGCCTCCGCAGGTCGCCCCCGCACCCGCGGGGGACACGGAGCCGGAGGCCGAACGGGTGCGAGTTGTCCCCGTACCTGCGGGTTTCCTGGGTGCAACTCGGGATCACCCCCGGTCCGAAACTCCGCCCTCTCTACGAGCGGATCCTCCGCGCTGCCCCACTCTTGGCCTCCCCCGTGCCGGACACTGGACCGCCGCCACCTGGGGCAGCGCCGCCGCCCGTGTACCTGGCTCCTCGGTTGGTGCTGACTGCTTCTTGACGAAGAAGGATGAGTTCTCGTCCGACGCCGTGGGTACCAGGCGGGAACCTGGCGTTCGTCAGGCGACAATGGCAGGATCTTGTGGCCGTTCAGCTCCTCCGAGCCGCCACGGTGTCCATGACCTCTGTGAAGCCGACCTGCCGCAGCTTGACGGTGGTCGCGAACGCTCATGGCCGGCCGCGGCCCTGTAGGCAGACGTCCCCCAGATCGGCCACGATGACGGGGCGCCCATCGTGCCCTCGCACAATGCGATGCTGGTGGAGGTCGCCGACTGGAACTACCCCGGGCAGGGGATACGAGATGTCGCCCTGCCCGGCGTGCTCATGCAACATGGCGTCGCTTTTCAGTTGCACGGCGAGGACATCGACTCCGTGGAGAAGTCCACCGACACTCGGCCGCGCTTAACGGCGAGTCGTTCCAGGAGCGAACCTGGTGAAGATCAAAACGTCCTCGTGCTGCACCACTGAGAGGGGGAGGCCTTCGCGGCGGGCGTCGCGGACGTTCTTCATCTGGAAGAACGACGGGCGAGTGACCAGGCGGCTGTTGCGGATGCCGGCGAGGAGGGCGACGCACCGTTCGGATGGCGTGAGGCCGGCTGCTTTGCCGGCGGCGAGGACGGCGGAGGGCAGGTCGATGAGTTCGCCGCGTTCGCGCCAGGGGCGGGTGGTGACGACGACGGTGCCGCCGGGGCGGAGCATGGTGCGGCACTGGGCGAGGATCTCGGTGAACGCCTCCAAGAGGTGGGCGGTGGAGACGTGGGCGAGGTTGGCGCGGTCGTGGCCGTAGCGGAAGTCCTTCTTGACTACCCCGGGTTCGCCGGTCTCCCGGGAGGAGCGGACCTGCCCGTGGACGCTGGGCCCGTACGGGGGTGAGGTGACCACGAGAGCCACCTTGCCGCGGGCGTCGGCGGGGGCGAGGTCGGTGAGGTGGCGGGCGTCGCCGCAGCGGACGATTCCGGTGCCCGTGCCACTTGTTTGTGCGGCAGAGCGGGCGTTGAGCGAGGCGAGGGTGGCCCACTTGGGTTCGTATTCGACGCCGAGGGCGTTGCGGCCGAGGTGGAGGGCTTCGACGAGGGTGGTGCCGATGCCGCACATCGGATCCAGAACCAGGTCACCGGGGCGGGTGTAGGTGGTGATGGCGTGGGCGGCGATGCCGGGGTGCATCTTGGCCGGGTGCGCCGCCGAGCCGGCAACGTAGCGGCCTTTGCGCTGGGCGGGGGCCGAGGTGGGAGCGGTGTTCCACACCGAAGAGGAGCGCGTCATGAGAGATTCTCCTTGGCTCAGGCGTGGATGGCGGAGAGGGCGATCAGGTCGCTGTGCGCCACCCCGGGGCTGGCGTCGACGGGCGGGGTGGGGATGAGGCGGTCGTCGGAGGGGTGGGCGTGCGCGACGATGACGTGCTGGAGATAGCGGAATCCGGCGGTGCGGGCGCAGGCGATGAGAGAGCCGAGCGGGTCGGTGAGGATGCCCTCGTCCCGCCGCTGACGGGTGGCCAGCAGAAGCAGTCCGTCGGCGGGCAGGAGCCGATGGGCGCGATGGAAGAAGCCCGACCAGCCCTCCTCCATCGCGCCAGGCATCTCACTCACACCGCCGCATGCCGGAATGTTGGTGGGGTCAGGGAGAGCGTCGGGGTGGAGTTCGGCCAGCAGCATAGAGAGTCTGCTGGGGGTGCCGTCGGTGTAGGTGAGGACGGGGATGCGGGCGTCCATGCCCGGCTCGGTGTCCCTTACGGAAAGCTTCAGCAGGGGCGCGGGCCGTTGACCGACGCGGGTGGTGAACACGGTCCGGGCCCGCTCGATGGCCCACTCGGGAAGGACGCTGCCGGGGGTGGGGGTGGTCTTCGGCTCGTCGGGGGCGGGGAGCCAGAGGGTGGTCGGCAAGGGGCGGGTGGCGCGAGGCCGGGTGGTGTGCGAGGTGACGGGCGAAGTGGTGCGCATCGGTGAGTGGCGCCCGGAAAGTGGGATCGAATCCGTCTGGTGCTGACATGAAGTAAAGAGAAACGGCAGGCCGAAATTGTCATCCACGGCAGGAATGTTCGAGGCGCTGCTGCGGCAGCAGCCTGCCCCTGCATCGACATGGATCTGACTGATCATCTGGTGGTATTTGCCCAGCTCAGTCGCGTAACGAGCCAGTGCCGAGCCACCAGCGAGCCACTGCCGAGCCTCCCCTTCCGCCACCCGACGGCCGGGCTGGGGCGGCACGAAAAGTTTCCTTTGTTCGATATCGAATGGCGCAATGCAGATAGCCCGATTCGTCTTCGGCGTGTGGTCGGTGTCCATGTGTCAGCCGGCGTCGAGACCTGGGCGGGCGGGTGCGGGAAGCGGATAGCGAAGGTGTGTCCCGATCGATGCGTGGTGCCCACCGGATCGGCTGACGAGCTGGTCGACGGCGCGATGCGGGCGCTCGGTGTGGCCGCCCGCTGGAACAGCTCGGCCATGGCGCCTCCGAGCCTGAGGGCTCGGCTGAGGTGGCCGGGCGGTCCGGGGCGATCCAGGCCTCGCGCCACAGGAACGCACGGCACTCCTCCGCCAGCGAACGCGGGAACGCTTCGGCAAATGGGCCCAAGCTGTCCATGAACTGAGTTGCAGTCAGCTCATTCCTCATACAGCCGGTTCCCGTCGTGTCCGCAAGAGATCAGCCACCGAGTCTCCACGCGGGCGCGGTCGTGGCCGGCGGCGACGGTCCGCTGCTGTCTGGTGCAGCCGCAGGCTGCGCCGCTGTATGGGGGTGATCAGCGAGGCGAAAAGTGTGTCTTCGGGGCGTGCATCGAGGTTGTGAAGTCCTACCTGTCGTTTTCGACGGGCGGCGGTTCGGTTCGTTCGCTCTTCCTGTCAGTGCTCGTAGGTGTCACGAGGTCTCGTTGTTGAACCTGGACCTGAGATTTCAGCCCTCGTGGTCGTGTGAGGTGTATGGGGAGAGGCGGCGGCACTGGGGAGGTGCCGCCGCCTTGGGGAACCGGCTTAGTCGGCCCGGTTCTTCGTGTGCTTGGGCAGGAAGAACATCAGGGCCCACATCAGGGCGAGGAGGCTGCCGACCCACCACAGCACGGTGATGAACGCGTCGCGGTTGAGTCCGGCGTCGGGCGAGCCGCCGGTGGTGGCGAAGAACACCAGGGCGGTCAGCGCGGTNCCGAGGGCGATGCCCAGGTGGATGGCGGTGTTGAANANACCGGAGGCGGCTCCGGCGTCCTNGTGCTGGACGCGGGCCAGCGACAGGTCGGCNAGCGGGCCGCTGACCATGCCGAGGCCGAAGCCGATCAGTACCACCGGAGCGGTCATCGCCAGCAGGGTCAGGTCTGCCTGGCCTGCGTCGGCCTGGAGTCCGTAGGNGGCCATCGAAGCGGNNGCGATGAGGGCTCCGGNCTGGGGAAGGCGGCGGGCGAAGCGCCCGCCGCTCTTCGCCGCGATCGTNGCGCCGGCCAGCTCTCCGAGGGANAGCAGTACGAAGGCCAGGGCTGCGTGGAAGGGGCTCATGCCCAGCCCGCGCTGGAGGTAGAGGGTCCAGGTCATGAAGAACAGCCCGCACAGCAGGCCGTGCATCAGCTGCGCGGCCGTGCCACCGGAGAACTGCCTGCCCCGGAAGAGGGACAGGGGCACGAGGGGNGCCTTGTTCTGCTTGCGCTGCTGGTGGCGCAGGAAGACGCCCAGNGCNAGGAGACCGGTGGCGAGCANGGCGAAGCACCACAGCGGCCAGTGATGGAGGTGNNCCTCGCTGAGCGGGAAGACGATCAGGACGATGGCCAGTGCGGACAGCAGCATGCCGGTCAGGTCCAGCCGGGCGGCCTTCTTCACGGTCGACTCGGGGATGAATCGGCGTCCCAGGAGGAGCACGGCGAGGCCGACNGGCACGTTGACCAGGAAGATCGGCCGCCAGGACAGCCCGAACAGGTCGGCCTCGGTGAGCAGGCCGCCCATCACCGGGCCCAGGACATTGGCGAGCGACATGAC
>NZ_KB891920.1 GCF_000373585.1 Streptomyces sp. MspMP-M5 | reverse complement strand
CCCAGCGCGTTGAACCGGTGCAACCACCACCGCACCGCCTTGCGACCGCACCCCAGCTCAGCCGCGATCGCCGATACCCGCATACCCGCCCAACTCAGATTCACGATTCGCGCCCGCATCACCAGATCAGCCGGCGCCTTCCGCGCTCCCGCAAGTTTGTCGATCGCCCTCTGCTCGTCAGTCCCCAAAGCCTCCCGAGCCCACAACAACGCCGGCACATCCACCCCCTACGCGATCCCAACACACCTCTTATGCCCGCAACTTGAGGAATTAAGCACTAGTCGTACTCCGTCGCGCTTTTCATCTGCTACTCCCCCCACCAATACGTGAAGTTACTCAGGCGGACCCTATCCGGGCCTTGCCGGTCGGCATGCCTTGGTCACGTCACTGCTGTTCCGGTGCCGGCAGGGGCACCGGAACAGCACGGGTCAACGCGATCACGGCGATGCCCACCAGTACCGCAATAAGCGTGGCGGAGGGCAGCCCCGGTGCGGCGGCCCAGGTGGGGACGCCAGCTGGGTGCGGCACTTGGGCGGTGAGCGGAGAAATCGCAACCAGGACGACCGCGCCTAGCGCCCAACGGCGTTTGATGCGGTATCCGGATGCGGTGGCTGCGGCCAAGATCACGAGAAGCACGCCCGCGATCAGCCCGGCCCCAGGATGGACCAGCTGCCAGTGCGGGAAGAGGCGTTGAATCATAGTCAGTCAGACTGCACCGTAGGCCGCGAACAGCGATCCGAGCAGCAGTGAGATGACAATGACGGGCCTACGGGTCGGCGGGACGATGGCGAGCAGCGGTTCGTGAGGAGGCCCGCCGCTCAGCTCGGTATCCAGCGCGGCGACCATCTTGCGCAGGCTCTTACGGCCTCGTCTGGTGAAGATGTAGCTCAAGAAGAGGGCGACCAATCCGAGCGGCAACCACATGCGGACGACCGCGCCAGGAAGCGAGGCGCCCAGCGCAAGCTGGGGGACCAGGACGGCGAAGGCCACGGCCAGGGTTATCAGACCGTGAAACATCCGCCGGCGATCGTGCTGCTTGCGCAGCGCCTGTGTGTAGCGGGCTACCTTGCCCTGCCACTCCGCAGCTCCGAACGATTTCGTCTTGGTCTCCAGGTCGGACAACACATCTCCGGCCAGCTGCCGCACCAACATGCCATCAGGCGAGAAGTAGAGAGTGTGGTCCCGCAGCGGATGTCCAAGGACGGGTGTGGCTTCCTGCTCGACCTGATCGGGGAGAGGAGGCAGGAGCATACGGCCCACCATGTCGTGCTGGCTGCTGTGTTCCCGCCACTCAAGCTCACGGGCCGAAGTGCCCTTTGGGAGATTGAGAGAGTCCTGGATCACGGGCCTGATGAAGCGCCGTACCAGCGGCGCGCAGCCGGCAGTAATGAGTGCGCCGACAGCAACCAACCCCCATCGCGTGCCGTCCATGCCTGTGATGTCAATCGGGAGGTAGTCGCTGAGCGCTTGTGGTCGGATGGCGTCCAGGGCGTGGTTGAGCTGCGCGGAGGTCCGTTCGGGAGTCAGGGTGATGAGGGGCATCGCCAGGAGCATGGTGGTGCCGGCCATGGCCTTCATCACCCCCGCCATGACTGACGCGTCGGAGAACAGCGGCAACAGGCCCCAGCTGAAGCAAAGTGAGGCGGCGGGAAGCAGCCATGACACCAGCAGCACCGCGGGACGCTGGGTCTGGCGCAGGATCGAGATGGGCTTGAGCCCCGATCCCACTCCGACGAAGCGAATGACCTTGGCCTGGTTACGCCCGTTGTCACGGGCCAGGAGCTGGTGGGCGAGGTATCCGCCCTGTGAGTGGGCGATGATGACGATGTCGTCGCAGCGCCGCTCCAGCCACCGCAGCCGGTGCTCCAAGTAGCCGAGAAGGGCCTCACGTTCGGTGTCCCGGGCAGCAGCGGTGATCACGTGGTCGGCGACGTTAAGCCGGGTGCACAGCACCCCGATGACAACGGCGGCGATGACGGCTGCCGCCCACGGGTGTGTCGTAGCCAGTCCCACCAGCGCGGAGAACAACACAGCGAGCGTGAGCAGCCGCCACCCGATGCGCATCATCTGACGTACCTCGGGACTGGTGAAGTATGCCCGCAGGCTGAGCCCCCCGCGTAGTGTGTTGAGGAACGGCCTTTCCTCCGGCGACCCGTCACCCAGCCAGAACGCGCGGTCCCGCCGGTCCGGACCGATCAGCATGAGTGCCGTCGGCAGACTGCGCCCCATGTACCTCAGCGTGAGGAGCCAGCGCAGCCACCACGGTGGCCGCCTGAAGCAGTCCGACCACACAGCTTCGGCGATTGTCACCTTGGCCGTCGGCCGCTCAGGGATACGTATCCGGGCGACGGCGTAGGCGGGCTCACCGTAGGGGGCGTCCGCGGTCGCCTCCGGGCGCTCAGGGGTCTCCTGCCAGTCGACAGCAGACCTCCCGTACGCCTGGGCTATCGGGTCGACCATGGACTTGCCCATGTGGCGCAGGACGGATCGGTCCGTCCCAGCCTTGCGGTGCTGGTTTCCCACGCCGTGTACGACGAGGTAGCCGAGTCTTCGGGCGGTGCCCGACCCGTGTCTGCTCCGGTTGCCCTGCGCCCGCTGGCCGCCTCGCCTATTGCGTTTCGCCATCCGTGACCCTCGAGTTTCTCGCCAGTCCATTCCGCGATGTGAAGATCATGGCGAGGCTCGGGCACAGAGCGCATCCGTACGAATACTTAGATCAGCCGTCGTGGGAGAGGTGGTGCGCAGCGACCGAATTCAGGAACCGCTGTGGTGAGCCATGTCCCACAGACACCGGAGAGATGGCGGTGCGGTCACCTCACCGCAACCTGACGCCCATATGGCGCCGACGCTACGGGGGCCAACGCGTGCTGTCCCTGGAAACCCCTTGCGGTGAGAACACCGCGCTGCGCGATCTGCTTGCCACCACCGCCTGCTCCGAGGACCCCCTGCTCGACTTCATCCCCGCCGACCCATGCCTCGCCGCCATTCTTACCGCCTTGGCGCCTGCGGAGCGCTCGGTGGCACTCGCGCTCGGCATGCCGGGCATCACCACATGGGCAGAGGCGGCCGAGTTCGCCGGCGCCGACGATCCCCTCGCCTTCGGGGAGCGAGTTCGGCGCAAGACCCGGCGGCTGGCCGCCGAGCAGCGGCGCCGGGCCACGAAGCGCGAGATCTCAAATGGGGCGCTGTGGCGCCCGAACCAGAACGGAGGACAGCTGAGCGGCATTGCAGGACTAGGAGGAGCGCCCCGGTGAGCAAGGGATTAGAGCCCCAGGACGAGTCGGAGCCACTTGGCGGCGAGGAGGTCGGCGGCGATGCACCACCTCGCCGGGTGGATCGAAAAGTGCGCGATGCCATCGCGACCGCAGGGGTGACATTGGTGCGGGGGCCATCTCCAGCGTGATCGCTACGGTCGCAGGAGAGGCACTGTTGCGGGCGCTGGACCTGAACTAGGGCCTTAGAGGATGTCTCACGTGGTGCGTTTTGCCAGCTTCTTGTAGCAGGTGAGAGCGGCGGCGAGGCCGGGGAAGGCGAGGAACTGTGAGCCCTTCCGCTCGTATCGGACGGTGAGGCGGCGGTAGCCGAAGAGCCAAGCGATCGACCTTGCGGTCTTCCAGCGGTGCCGGCCGAGCCGTTCGCTCGACTCGATGCCCCGGGCGGGCGATACGCGGAATGAGGCCGCGTTCGCGCCGCCAGGCGAGGTGGTCGGCGGAGAAGTACGCCTAATAGGCACCGTGAGTTGGTCGTTGGGCCAGCTCTGGCAGGGGCCCATGCTCACTACGACCGCCGGCGAGACACCGGCGACCGATACCACGGAGCCCTCCGCCATCTATTCAACCGTATGCTCGGCCAACTCCATCACTGCCTGACGTGCCGACAAATGTTCAACGAGGGCGCAGCCTTCGGTCACCCAGACCTACCAGCACTCACGGCAGTTGCTTGACTTGACCAGATAGCTGCATGGGGTGTCTTGTCGGCGCGAAGCTTGCGGCGTGGTACGCGGCGGGAGCGGATGGCGGGTATCCCGTGGATCAGTGGCTTGAGGGCGAGGCTGTCGCGGGTGTTCGCCGTGGACACAGCGACGGCCAGCGGGATGTCCTGGGCCTCGGACAGCACGTGCAGTTTGCTGCCCTTCTTGCCGCGATAGACCGGGTTCGGCCCGGTCAGCGAGCCCCCGTTTCGCCCGCACCGACGCCGCGTCGACGATCGCGGAGGTCCAGTCCAGCTCGCCCCGGGCGCCGAGTTCGTCCAGGACCGCCCGGTGCAGCCGCCGCCACAGCCCCGCTCTCGTCCACACAATGAACCGGCGGTGCGCGGTGGCGGGCGAGACGCCGAACGTCTCCGGCAGATGCCGCCAGGAAACCCGCTGGTCAGGACGTACACCACCGCCGTGAGCACAGCCCGCTCGTCTCGCGGAGCAGTCCCGCCGCCTTGCGGACGGGACTTGAACGACGGCCCCACCGCCGGAGTCGCCCGTCCAACCACCCGTCAGGTTGGAAACGGCTCCTTGTATGTGCAGAGATGCGAGAGACAGCCAACACGCAACGGGGACTGGCAATAGTCTCGGCCCATGGCGACCTTCAACCAGCAGAACCAGACCGTTTACGGCGGCCAGAACAACGCAGAGACCATCAATCAGGTCCAGTACAGGACAGAACGCATCACTCTGGAAGCAGCTCGTGAACAGCTGGACGAGGTCATCGATGTCGCGTGCGCAGAGGACTCCCAGCTTGACCAACTAGGGCGAGACGAGCTAATTGCGGCCCGTCAAGACCTGGAGACAGGTGACACCGCTACCGCAACGCGGCGCCTTGAGCGTGCACGTGCTTGGCTCGCAGATTCTGTTGGGTTGGCGACACTGGCAGCAACCGTCGGCCAGATTGCCGGGGGCTTGGGTGGCTGAAGCAAGTTTCAATCAGAGCCGACAAAGCGTCACAGGAAACCAGTACAACGCTGAGCATATTGTTTTCGGGGCGACAGGCGGGCTGGATAGGGTCCGCCATGAGCTGGTCCTTGATATATACGCAGAGGGGAATACCCTACTGGACGACTTCTGTCGCACCGTGAGAGAGGTGCCGTTTCTTCATCTCGCCGACTGGTCAAAGAAAGTCGAATACCCTAAAGAATTCGAGTCGCGGTGCGATTCACTGCTGCGCCTACTGCTGAAGGCCAAGGCGCTCGGCGTTCAGACACGCGACTCCCCGCTAGATGATGTCCTCTCGATCCTACTCACCTGGATCAGGAGCATAAGAAAATTTATCGCCGGTGACCCGACGATTCAGCGAGCAACCGCAATGGAGGCGATCTTGGTGTACATGCATTCCTCGGAACATGAAGAAGATGCGCCTACAACCGGGGATCTAGCGGAATTGTTGGCGGGGGACAAGATTCTATTGGGGTATAGCAATGTGGTACTCAGGAAATCAGTAACAGACGCCCTAGACATGCTGCGACATGCTGAATTTGGCGTCTGGTGACGCCATCGCAGACCTGACGACGGCCGGCCGGTACATCGAGATGGCGTCGCGCCCCCAAACCGGCTCTGCTCGATCTAGCCGCGCTCGCGATCTGTGGGTGAGTGAAGCGGTAGGCGGCGGTTGTCAGTGCCGTATGGGATGGTGCGTTTCAGGCCTGACTATGGGAGGGAAATGAGTACTTCGGACCGTCGTTCGTGCACCGCGCCCTGAGTGGGGAAACATTCGAGGGCGCAGGCAATTTCCCGGTCGGGCCCTGGCCAAGTGCAAGGGGCGGGGTCCGACCATAACGCCAGACGGTTTCTTAAGGCCTACCATCGGCCTAGGTCCGTCTTTTTCAGCTTTCTAGTTGGCCGGTGTGCTCGATGGAGTCGACGAATTTGATCATTTCCGTGTGGGTGGTGCTCTTGGCTGGACGCATGCTCGGCCGGGCTCCCGGCTACCTAGGCCCATTCATCACGGCGGTCTGCGAAAAAATCAATTGCCTTCACTTCGCGATCGTTGGATCGGAACAATGCACGCAGATCCGATCGAGACACCTGAGCGACCCCCGGTTGGAAGATTCCGATGAACCAAGCCCAGCAGGGAGTGTGACGACAGGTCAAGGACTGTTTTGGGCAATGTCGTCACCTGGCAAACATCTGCTCATCACAGGAATCGAGAGGGCCGCCATACCGGGCGACCTGGACTTCATCATCACCGACAGGGCGCCGCGGAACTCCTTGGCCGCACCATACGACCGCAGCGACGAGCCGCACTGCGGCCACGCCGCCGGGCTCATCGGCGCGATCACCGGACGCATAGGTGGCACTTTCGCCGAATCCAGCCCCGTGAACCGTGTGCACCCGGCCCGAACACCCTCTGGAACGACCAGTGAGCGCCGCCCGAAAGTCCTCACCTCGTATGGATGTTCCGCAGGCCGCAGGCACGGAGGCCCTATCGAGAGGCAAGGGTCGGCAGCCACCTGACTGGGCGGGCTATTGATCGGGCTGCCAGCCCAGCTGGACCAGGGATGTGCCGCGTTTGCGGGTGATGTAGTGGGCGCGGCCTGGCGGCAGGGGGCGGGGGCGGACGTTGGCGAGGACGTCGCCGTCATTGGGGTCGCCGGAGAGGATGAGGGCTTGGGCGCCGAGTTCGGTGAGGCGTTGGAGGGTGGGTTCGTAGAGGGCGCGGGAGATGCCGGCGGTGGTGCGGGTGAGGATGAGGTGGATGCCGGTGTCGCGGGCGTAGGGGAGTTTGTCGGTGAGGGTGGCTAGGGGGTTGTTGGTGGTGGTGGCGATGAGGTCGTAGTCGTCGAGGAGGACGAAGAAGCGGGGGCCGGTCCACCAGCTGCGGTCGCGGAGTTGTTGGGGGGTGACGTCGGGGGTGGGGCGGCGGCGGTCCATGAGGCCGGCGAGGGCGTTCATGTGGATGTCGAGGGTGGCGTCGGTGGGGGCGTATTCGAGGAGGTGCCCGTCCGGGACGGCGCCGAGGAGCGTGCGGCGGTAGTCGCCGACGACGATTTTGGCTTCGTCGGGGGTGTAGCGTTCGGCGATTTTGTGGGCGAGGTGGCGGAGGGTGGCGGTCTTGCCGGATTCGCTTTCGCCGAAGACGAGGAGGAAGGGGTCGGTTTCGAAGTCGGTGTAGACGGGTTCGAGGTTGGTTTCGTCGAGGCCGAGGGCGCTGCCGCGGTGGGGGAAGTCCGAGCCCTTGGGGAGGTGGGCTGCGGGGACGGTGAGGGGAAGGAGGCGGACCGCGGGGGCGGAGGGCCCGGGCCAGTTTTCCGCGACTGTACGGACGAACTCGGCAGTGTTGTCGGCGAGTTCCGTGGTGTTGCGCGTCTTGCCGGTGTGGGGGAGGGCGGTGAGGAAGTGGAGTTTGCCTGGGGTTTGGCCGCGGCCGGGGACGCCGGGTGGGACGTTGGCGGCGGTTTTGCGGTCGAACTCGGAGTCCATGGGGTCGGTCAGGCGGAGTTCCAGGCGGCCCAGGATTTGGTCCTTGAGGGCGGCGCGGACTTCGAGGTGGCGGGAGGCGGTGAGGATGACGTGGATACCGAAGCCGAGGCCGCGGGAGGCGAGGTCGGTGACGACCGGTTCCAGGTGTTCGTATTCGTCCTTGAAGGGGCCCCAGCCGTCGATGACGAGGAAGACGTCGCCCCATGGCTGGTCGGGGAGGTGGCCTTCGGCGCGGCGTCGGCGGTAGGTGGCGATGGTGTCGATGTTGTGGGTGCGGAAGTACTCCTCGCGGCGGGCGAGGATGCCGGCGACCTCGGCGACGGTGCGGCGGATGCGTTCGGGGTCCAGGCGGGAGGCGATGGAGCCGACGTGCGGGAGGCCGGCGAGGGAGCTGAGTGATCCGCCGCCGAAGTCGAGGCCGTAGAACTGGACTTCGTGGGGTGTGTGGGTGAGGGCGAAGGCGCTGATGAGGGTGCGCAGGAGGGTGGATTTGCCGGACTGGGGGCCGCCGACGACGAGGAGGTGGCCGGTGGCGCCGGAGAAGTCGTGGTGGAGGGTGTCGCGGCGCTGTTCGAAGGGCTTGTCGACGAGGCCGAAGGGGACGGAGAGCGCGCGGCCGGTGGCGGGGTAGTCGGTGGCATGCAGGCCGCGGTCGGGGGTGGTGGCCAGGGGTGGGAGGAGTTGGTCGAGGGTGGGGGCGGTGTCCAGGGGTGGGAGCCAGACGCGGTGGGCGGGTGGTCCCTGGCCGTCGAGGCGGCGGACGATGACGTCCAGGACGGTGTCGGACAGGGCGGCCGTGTCGGCCAGGGCGTCGTCGGTCGGTGTGACGGCTTCGGGGGTGGGCTGCGCGGTCGGGGTGGTGCTGGCGACCGGGACCGGGACGGGGATGGGTACGGGTGTGGCGGTGAAGAGGGCTGCGCGCTGCTGGGTGGGGAGTGTGCCGTGGTCTGTGTGGTCGGTGGTTGAGCGGTGGGGGCCGGAGACGTATGCGGCTTTGAAGCGGGTCATCTCGTCCGTGCCGTGCTTGAGGTAGCCGGAGCCGGGGACGGAGGGGAGGTGGTAGGCGTCGGGGACGCCGAGGGCGACGCGGGATTCGGCGGCGGAGAAGGTGCGCAGGCCGATGCGGTAGGAGAGGTAGGTGTCCAGGCCGCGCAGGCGGCCTTCCTCCAGGCGCTGGGAGGCGAGGAGGAGGTGGACGCCGAGGGATCGGCCGATGCGGCCGATCTGGATGAACATATCGATGAAGTCGGGCTTGGCGGTGAGCAGTTCGCTGAACTCGTCGATGACCAGGACGAGGGAGGGCAGTGGGTCGAGGGGGTGGCCGGCGGCGCGGGCCTTTTCGTAGTCGTGGATGCTGGCGAAGTTGCCGGCTTGGCGGAGTAGTTCCTGGCGGCGTTGGAGTTCGCCGCGGAGGGAGTCGCCCATGCGGTCGACGAGGGAGAGGTCGTCGGCGAGGTTGGTGATGACGGCGGCGACGTGCGGGAGGGCGGACATGCCGGCGAAGGTGGCGCCGCCCTTGAAGTCGGCGAGGATGAAGTTGAGGGTTTCGGAGGAGTGGGTGACCGAGAGGCCCAGGACGAGGGTGCGCAGGAGTTCGGATTTGCCGGAGCCGGTGGCGCCGACGCACAGGCCGTGCGGGCCCATGCCGTTCTGGGCGGCCTCCTTGAGGTCGAGCATGACGGGTTGGCCGGATTCGTCGATGCCGATCGGGACGCGTAGGCGTTCGGGTTGGGAGCGGGGGCGCCAGGTGTGGGCGGTGTCGACCTGGGCGGGGTCGCCGAGGTCGAGGAGGTCGGTGAAGTCCAGGTTGGCCAGGAGTGGTTCGTCCTCGTCGGTGCCGTCCACGTAGAGGGGTGCGAGTTGGCGGGCGAGGGTGTCGGCGCGTTCCAGGGAGAGCAGGTCTGGGGTGCCGTCGTAGGCGGAGACGGCGGATTCCAGGCGCAGGCGGGTGGGGTGGGAGGTTACCGAGAGGCCGCCGCGGGGTTCGTCGAGTTCGCCGGAGATGACCTCGATGACGGTGACGCCTTGGAGGCCCTCGGGGGCGGCGAAGGCGGAGTCGGCGGGGACCATGCCGCCGTCCAGGACGATGACGAGGTGGGGTCGGTCGAGGAGGGGTGGGGCGTCTCGGTTGAAGCGGGGGCGGTCGGCGAGGTGGGCGGCCAGGAGGGTTTCGAGTTCGGTGAGGTCGTCGGTGAACAGGCGTCGGGTGCCGGCGCCGTCGGCCGAGGTGGGCAGTTGGGCGTGGGGCAGCCACTTCGTCCACTCCCACCGGTCGATGGCGCCGGGGGCTGCCACGACGGCGACCTGGAGGTCGGCGGGCGAGTGGAGGGTGGCGAGTTGGCCGATCAGGGCTCGGGCCGTGCCCTGGGCGCAGGCTGGGTCGCCGGAGACCGTGAGGTGGTAGAAGGCGCGCAGGGAGACGGCGATCGGCATGTTGTGCAGTGAGCCGTGGGTGGCCAGGAAGCGCTGCATGATGCCGGCGGTGAGGGGTTCGAGTTCGTCGACGGGGGCGGTGTCGGGGGCGACGAGCGGGGTGGCCAGTTGCTGGGTGCCCAGGCCGATGCGGGCCTGGGCGAAGTCGGCGTCGCCGATGCGGCGTTCCCAGACGCGGCTGCCCTCGGCGACGATGGACCACAGCTGGTCGGGGGCGGGGTGGAGGTAGTGCTGGGCGTCCTGCTGGGTGGTGGCGGTGCGGCGGATGCGTCGGCGGGTCTGCGCCAGGTATTTGAGGTAGTCCCGGCGGCTCTGCGCCATCTCGCCCTGGGTGCCTCGGCGGTAGCGGACGATCTGGGCGAGGACCATGCCGATCGTCGAGACGAGCATCAGCGCGCCCATGATGCGCATGAACGGCGGCATGCCCGGCATGAAGAAGAAGACCACCGACGAGCCCATGCCGAGCATCGGCAGGAGCTGCATCAGCACGCTCTCCTGCTGGCCGCGCGGCAGCTCCGGCGGGGCCTGCAGGTGTAGCTCGTCCGTGGCGGGGCCGGGCGGAAGCGCACGCGGTGGGCGCTTGACGACGATCTGGCTCACCGAGCATCAATCCCTCGACACGAGGGAAGTTCCGTCCCGATCGCCCCCTGGCGACGGCGCCCCCCGCGTCAGGCGATCCTACTGCCGACTAATGTGACGAGTGGGAAGGGCCTCGCGGCGCGGTGGCACAAAGCCGGTCACGCGAAGCCGGTGACGCAAAGCTGCGGTGGCTACCACGGTGTGGTGGCACGATGGCGCCCCGGCATGGGGCGTGCACGGAGTGCCGCGGCGATGAGCGAGTGACCGGGCGGCCGCCTGACCGAGTGGCCGGATGACCAGGTGAGCAGGGGGCAGATCTGAACACGGTGAGCATGAGTACGGGGGCCGGCTTCCGCAGGGTCGCGGTCGTTGCCCCCGACAGCCGTATCGACGTGGCGCTGCCCGAGAACATCCCGGTCTCCGACATCTACCCGGAGATCTTGCGTCTGACCGGCCAGCGGCAGCCCCCGGGCGCACCGACCGGTTACTACCTCTTCCGCGCCGACGGCAGTGCCCTCGACAGTGCCCGCACCCTCGCCGACCAACGTGTCGTCGACGGCGAGATGCTGCACCTGCGCCCCTTCTCGCAGTCGCTCCCGCCGGCGGTCTTCGACGATGTCTCGGACGCGGTGGCCGCCGCCGTCACCCGGGACCGCCGTCTGTGGCACGACGACCTGCTGCGCGGGACGGGTCTGGTCGGGGTCGGAGTGCTGCTCGCTCTCCTTGCCCTGTTGCTGTGGTTTGCCGACCCGGTGCGGCACGACATGCACAGCCTGCCGGGCGTGGTCGCCGGTACGGCCGGTGTGCTGTTGGCCGCGTTCGCGGGGGTTAGGGCCCGGGTCTACGGGGACCAGCCGTCCGCCGTCGCATTGGGGCTGGGCGCGCTACCGGTGGTGCTGTGCGCGGGTTCGGGGATCGTCGGTCCGGATGCCGGTCACGGGGCCGGGAGGCTGCAGTTCCTGCTGGGCTGTGTCGCCGTGCTCGTCGTCTCCGTCGCCCTGGTTGCGCTGTCGCCGTCCGGTGATGCGCCGTTCATCGCTGCCACGTTCGCCGCGGCGGTCGCCACCCTGGCCGCCTTCCTCGCCATTGTCAGCGAGGCGACGGCCGTCCAGGCCGCAGCCGTCTGCGCGCCGGTCGTCATCGGTGTCATGGCTTTTCTGCCGGGGCTGGCCACGCGCCTGGCCCGGCTGCCTATCGGGTACGCCACTCCGCGCAGCCTGAGCCAGGAGCGCGAGGCGGGGGCGGAACTGAGGGGCGGTGAGGAGCCCGTCGGCTTGGAACCCGTCGACGAGGAGCGCATCGCCGCCCAGGCCCGCCGCGGGCATGAGCTGCTGCTCGGGCTGCTCGGTGGCTGTTGCGCTGTCCTCATCGGTGCCGGGGGTGTCCTCGGTTTCAGCCACTCCGCATGGGCGCAGCTCCTCGCCCTCGCCACTGGTCTGGCGACGCTGCTGCGTGCCCGGCTCTTCCGCTACACCTCGCAGGTCGCCTGCGCGGTCGTCGCCGGCCTCGCGGCGCTCTCCCTTCTCGTACTGGGCGTGGCCTTCAACCCGCCCACCGGGATGCTCAACGACTTCCTCGCAGGCGACCGCACTCCACTGGATCTGCGTACGCTGTGGCTGGCGCTGGTAGTCATCGGCGCGGTGGCGCTGGTGACGACGGTCGCGCTGACGGTGCCGAAGAAGGGGCTGACGCCGTTCTGGGGCCGGGCGCTCGACCTCGCCGACGGATTCCTGCTGCTGTCCCTGATGCCACTGTGCCTGGCGGTCCTGGACCTGTACAGCACGGCGCGGAGCATGACGAGCGGTTGAGGAAATAGAAGGCCCCGGGCCTCGGGGCCCGGGAACAAGCAGGACCGGACGGCTACCGGACGACGTCAGAAACGGCCGTAGAGGGAGCAGGGGGAAGCGCAGCGTCATGGCATCACGGCGGGACGAGCTCAACGGCTACACCTTCGCCAAGAAACGGCTGGTGGCCGCGTTCCTGCAGCCCTCCCCTGACCGTACGGACGAGGGCGCCCCGAGCCCGCTGCGCGCGGTGCTGCCCGGCCTGGTCGTCGCCGCTCTGGTCCTGGCCGGATTCGGCGCCTGGGGCATGTTCCGCCCCAAGGCCCCCAAGGGCTGGGACACCCCCGGCGCGCACGTCATCCTGGGCAGCAAATCCGCCACCTTGTACGTGGTCCTGGAGACGGGCGGCAAGAGGCAGTTGCATCCCGTCCTGAACATGGCTTCCGCCCGACTGCTCGTCAAACCCGACCGGTCCGACGTTCTCAAGGTCGACGAGAGCGAGCTGGACAACGGAAAACTCCAGCACGGCCCGACCCTGGGCATCCCGTATGCCCCCGACCGCCTCCCAGATGCCGGCGACGCGGCGAAGAGCAAGCGCTGGGCGGTCTGCGAACAACCCGGCAACAACGGCAGGTCCGTACAGAAGGCCACCTTCCTCTTCGCCGACCGCGACGCGGACAAGGTGGAGGGCCCGGGCCGGCTGCACGGCGGCCAGGCCCTCTACGTCCAAGAGAACAAGGGCTCCGGGGAATCCGGGGAATCCGGGGAAGCCGGCGGGGCTCGCTACCTGGTCGACCCGAAGGGCACCAAGTACCTCATCGACGGCGGCAGCGACACCGAACTGCTACTGCGCGCCCTGGTGGGCAGCCGACAGCCCCAGCAGGTCACCAAGGACTGGCTCGCCACCTTCCACGACGGCACGCCGATTGCCTTCCCCGCCCTGCCCGTCGGCACGGTCGCCCAGCCCGCGAACGTCAAGGGGCTCGGTGCACGGGAAAACCGCGTCGGCATGGTGCTGCGCGCGACCACCGGCGACGGCACCCAGCACTACGTCGTCCTCCCGGGCAAGGTCGTCCCCGTCTCCGACTTCGTAGCCAAGCTGCTCCTGTTCTCCCGGCAGACGGCCCCGCTGCAGCAACTCAACCGTCCCACGGAGGTGAACGCGCAATCCTTCACCCCGCAGGCTCAGCAACTGTTCGCCGAGAAGCAGTGGCCACAGGAGATGACCGAGCAGGTCAACACCGCCACGGCTCAAGGTGATCGGGGCACGGTCTGCAGTGTGCTGCGTGGGGTGTCGAAGACCGGTGGTACGGAGCTAAGCACCTGGGCCGGAAAGGATTTCCCCCAGCAGATCGCCAACGGCGGTACCAGCGCGTACGTCACCCCGGGAACAGGCCTGTTCTACAAGCAGATCCAGCCGGGAGACGCCGTCTCCGGGGCGCACTTCCTCGTCACGGACACCGGCCTGCGCTACGGCGTCCAGACCAACAACGACAGCAACGCCAAACAATCAGGCATCGGCACCACAGGCCCCGCCAAGGAACAACAATCCAGCCAAGGCTCACAGGAGACCAACCGGGCGCAGATCCTCCTCGGCTACAAGGACATCAAGCCAGTTCTGGTGCCGGCGAACTGGTCGCAGTTCCTCCCGATGGGGCCCCGGCTGGACGCAAACGCCGCCCGCCAGCCCCAGGGCTCCTAAGGAACGGGGAGACGCAGTGAGGCGGAGAAGCACACCAGCCGCATGGGCCGCAGGCACCATCCTGCTCATGGCACTGATCGGGAGCATCGCCCCCGTATCTCCAGCCTCGGTCGCCCACGCCGCCGACGGAGAGGACGTAACGCCGGTCCCTCAGGGAAACGGCGTCTGCACCTTCCCCATGAAGCAACAGATCAAAGAACGCCCCTGGGCGCTGCAACGCATCGTCTTCGACCAGCTGTGGCAGGACACCAAGGGCCGGGAGGCGCACGGCCGCCCGGTACGCGTCGCCGTCATCGACACCGGCGTCGACAACACCAACCCACAGCTGGCCGAGGCCGTCGACGCCAAGAGCGGCTGGGACTTCCTGCACAACACCAAAGACGCCGGGACAGGCACGGCGACGGATCCGAAGGCGCCGACTGACGGCACGTACGACCCGGTGGGCCACGGCACCAAGGTCGCCGGCATCATCGCCGCCCGCCCGCACGCGGGCACCGGCTTCGTCGGCCTCGCCCCCGAAGCCACCATCATCCCCCTGCGCCAGAACGACGAGAAGGGCAGCGGCAACGCCGCCACCCTGGCCCAGGCCATCCGCAAGGCCATCGCCGCCGACGCCGACGTCATCAACATCTCCCAGGACACCACCAAGCCCCTCTCCCCCAACTCCGACCTGGCGGCCGCCGTACAGGAAGCCCGGCACAAGAACATCGTTGTCGTAGCCTCAGCGGGCAACGACGGCCTCGACGGCCAGCTCAAGGACACCTACCCGGCCGCGTACGACGGGGTGCTGGCCGTCGCCTCCTCCGACCGCAACAACGAGCGCGCTCCCTTCTCCCAAAGCGGCGCCTTCATCGGCGTTGCCGCCCCCGGCGTGGACATGGTCTCCACCGTCCCCAAGGGCGGCCAGTGCGTCGACAACGGCACCAGCTTCTCCGCCCCCTACGTCGCCGGCGTCGCCGCCCTCCTGAAGGCCAAGCACCCGGACTGGAAGGAGTACCAGATCGTCGCCCAGATCGAGCAGACCGCCGAACGCACCGTCAACGGCCAGGACCCCTTCGTCGGCTGGGGCGTCGTAGACCCGGTACGCGCCCTCACCGACGACACCCACCCCATCGACCACCCCACAGCGACCAACGGCCTGACCAAGGCCACACCCCCGGACCCCACCACCTGGCCCGCAGGCGAAAGCCCGCAGGAGCGGATGGAGCGCTATGCGACCTACGGCCTGGGAGCGGGTGGCGTCGCCGTAGCGGTCATCACGGGCGCGGCCGTCGTCTGGCGAGACGCGCGCAAGCGGGGCGCACGCCCGAAAGTGCGCCGCGTCAATAAGTAGCTGTACTCACTTTTCTGGGGCCGTGGCCCGTGAGCCGGGCGGTGCGAACGACTACGCTTCTGGACATAGGAGATAGAGCGTTCCCGGCACGCATGGACGCAAGACGCCCGGCCGTTGTCAGAGGTGATGGATAGAGTGGGTCCTGACGTTGGTGATTTACGCGTAGCAGTATCCGGGGGGAAAGACGCCATGCGGGCCGACGAGACCACTGGCATGCAGGTGAACGGGGTAGCGCCACAGGGCACGAGCGCCGATCTGGCTGTTGAAGTCGAGACGCTGGGGAAGTTCAAGCAGCGGGTGGATGACCTGCTGGCGCGTTTGAAGGCATCGAACGCGAACCCGGGGACGCTCGGCGACCGCAAGATCGCTCCTGCTTCCTTCGGCCAGGGCTTCGCCGAGGCCCACGGCCTGGCCACGGCGTACGAGAAGGTGCTGGCCCAACTGGAGGCGTTCTCCAAGGCGTTCGGCGACCAGATCGAGGCACTGAGCATCGGCTCCCAGGTCGCCGAGAGCGGCTACGAGGCCATCGACGCCGACGTGAAGCACCGCCTGGCGGCCATCCAGCGCCGCACCCAGGAGCTGTACCAGGCACCGCGGCCCGAGAAGCGGCCCACCGATCCCGCCGGTTCGACCGCAGCCGGCAGGGGCGAGGGCCAGTCCGCGGGCGCCGACGGCATCTGACGCGAGGGGGGAGAGAAGACGATGGCGGGGAACTCCAGCTCGTCCGGCAGCAGCAACTTCGAGAACGCAACACACCAGGCCCTGTACGACATGGTGGCCGGCGCGGACCACACGGAGATCTCGTTCACCGGTGCCAGCCTGACCCAGGCAGGTAAGGAGATCGAGCGGATCGCCACCGAGCTCAAGGCACACGTCGAACGCGTGCAGTGGGAGGGCGAGGGCGCCGACGCCTTCCGCGAATGGAGCCACGACACCGTCAAGCAGAGCCACAAGCTGGCCCGCTTCGCCTCCACCACCGGCAACGCCCTCTCGGACGCCGGCACGGCGCTGTGGGAGGCACAGACGATGCCCCAGCCGAAACAGAACAACTCCGTTCAGCTGGACAGCGCAGCAACACCTACGGCACGCGGCGCGACCGGCGCTCCCCTGATGACGGACCCGGACCGCGAAGCGGCCGTGACGGCCATGAACCGGCTGGCCTCGTACTACCGCACGGCCCAGCACACGATCGAGAGCCAGGAGCCGCCCAACTTCAAGCCGGCGTCGGGGTTCGTGCCGGATCCGCAAGGCGGGGAAGCCGGCAGGGACGCGATGTATGTCCTGGACCGGCCGTCTGGCGTCGCGAAGGCGAACGGGACAGCGGGGGGACAGAGCGTGTCTGCACCGGGCAGTAGCGCTGCTGAGAGGCACACAGCCGCGCCTGAGGCCCCGGCCGGTGTTGTGCAGCACGATCGCCAGGTGGGTACGGCCGTCAATTCCACTGCACCTGTCACTGTGCCTGGCATCAAGCCATCGCAGGGAGATCCCCCTCCATCGCAGTCCCCTTGGAGCCCTGGAACCTCTTCCGGTCCGGTCGTACCTCCTCCTGCAACGCTTCCTGGCTCGGCGAAGGCCCCCTCAGGGAACAGAAGCGCGATGCGAGGCACACAGCCGGAAACCGCCCGCCCAGGCGGTACGGCGCCAGGACGGTTCGGCAGCACCCCGGGGGACGGCATCGTCGGCCCAAAGGCCCAGCGCGGCAGCACCGGTACTGCACGCCCGCAGCTGCCGAGCGAACCCGTCATGAGCACCGAACGCGGTGCGATTCCGCCCAGGCTGGCAGGCCCCTCAGGGGCTTCTCCCGCCGCTAACAGCGGACCAGCGAGTGACGGTGCGGGCAACCTGGGGCAACGACCGACCCCTCCCGACACAGCGCCCATGGACAAGTCCCGCGGAGTGGGCGTGGGCGAGGAACGCGCTGCGATGCGGCATGGACTCGCAGGAAGCGGCCATCCGGGGAACGCCAGCAGCATGGGCTCCGCTGTCCCGGGCCGTCGGTTGGCGTATGAGCCCGGCGGTACCGTGGGCGCGGGGCCAGGTGGATCAGTGATCGGCGGCGAGCAGCCGCCCGGCTCAGCGATGGGCAAGGCCGGCCCAGGCGGTGCAGCAGAGGGCACCGTAGCCGGAACACCGTCGGGCACTGGCCGTAGCTCCGCCTCTGAGCTGGGCGAGGCACACGGACGAGCACAGGCACCACGAGGCCGAGCGGCTGACTTCACACCTGGAGGCTCTGGTCTGGCACGAGCCAACTCCACGAGCGACATGCTCCCTATGCCCGGTGCGCCGTTGGCCTCACGAGGCAGGCGCGGTGCCGCGGAGCGGCCGGACTATCTCCAGGAGGACGCCGAGACGTGGACGGCACAGCATCGATCAGTCGTGCCCCCCGTGATCGAATAGCCGCGGCGTGGTCGTGGAACGGACAGGAGGACACTGCACCGTGACTCGTGCGGCAGATCACCAACGGCGGCGGAGGCGTTGGTCGGCAGCAGTGCTTACTTGCTTGATGTCGGTCTCCTTGGGCTTTCTTGCGCCGAGCGCTGCTGCGGAAGGCAAGAGATCGCGCCAGTGGTACCTGGACGCGATGCAAGCCGAGCGCATGTGGCAGACCAGCACGGGCGAGGGCATCACCGTTGCTGTGATCGATAGTGGTGTTGACGACTCCGTTCCCGAGCTGCGCGGTCAGCTACTGCCGGGCAGGGACTTGTCGGGAGAAGGCCGTGGTGCAAACTTCGACAGTGAGGGCCACGGCACGAGCATGGCGATGATCATCGCTGGCAAGCGGAGCGGAGAGGGCACCTGGGGGCTGGCACCAGGATCGAAGGTCCTTCCCATCAGAAGCGTCGGCGGGAACTGGACCGTCAACATGGCTAAGTCCATCCGCTTCGCGGCAGATCAAGGCGCGAAGGTCATCAACATCTCTCGGGGCGGACCGGCCAGCGACCTAGCCAAGCAGGTGTTGCAACCGGCGATCGACTATGCGAATCAAAAGGGAAGCCTCATCTTCGTCGCGACAGGTAACGACGGAGCCAAGGGCAATGCTCCCGATTACCCATCGCGTCTTCCTGGGGTCGTCGGAGTCGGTGCCGTGGACAAAACCTTGAAGGTAACGAAGTTCTCCGTCCATGGGCCGCAAGTGGCATTGGCGGCGCCAGGTGTCGAAGTCCCCACTCGCTGCACGAAGGCCCTGCTGGATTGCGAAACATGGGGCACCAGTGATGCCACAGCCATCGCCTCAGCGTCGGCAGCCTTGGTCTGGTCCGCACACCCGGACTGGACGAACAATCAGGTCCTGCGAGTCATGTTGGAGACCGCCGGCAAACCTGAGGATGGCAAGGTTCCGAGCGAGTACCTCGGTTACGGGATTGTCCGTCCACGCAAGGTCTTGCTGGACAAGGAAGGCGATCCCGGCCCTCCTGACGTCAACCCTCTGGTCGCGCCTCCCAACACTGCTGCGCCATCAGAGGCACCGCGGCCGGGGACCACCAAGGGCACAAACAAGGCAGCGCAGAAAACAGCAAGCCGTGTGAAGGACGACGACTCCACAACACGGCTGGTCATGGCCGGAATCGTGGCAGCGGTTGGAGTGGCAGCCATCGCTGGACTCGTGCTCGTTCGTCGTCGCAGAGCATAGCCATGAACTCAGAGAAGGGATGAAACTCTGCTCGCCCGCGAATAGATTGCTCAATGGAACGGGCTGAAATGATGGAATGTGCCCGTAGACCTAAGTCGATAGAGGTAGACCTCCTCGGCTTCGTAAGTTACTCATGGGGGAAGGTGGAACATGGCAGGGAAAACCGCACTTACGTATGCGGAGATCGAGAAGCTCAAGAGTGAGATCCAGAGCGGCAGCCAGTCGATGTCGGCGCAGCTGCGGACGCTGGTGAACGCCATCGCGGCGGTTGAGACCGCGTGGACAGGCCAGGGCGCAAGTGCCTTCCGGCAGGCGCAGAATGCGCTTAATGAGGATCACGCCGCGCTGCGTCGGATGCTCGACGGCATCAACGATGCCGTTGCCCGCACCAGCACCACCAGCGACGCCAATGACGCCGAGGTGCTGTCCAGCTTCCGAGGTATCGACGTCAACGGTGGTGCAGCCGGCGGGCGCCTGGACCCCGGCGCTGCCAGCGGCATCAGCAACTACTAGACGGTGCGATAGGGCTGGGGCACCGATTCCCCGGCGGGCTCATCACGACCACCGAGTAGCAACTCAGAGAAGTGGGGGAGAATATGGCCGGCGACCAGAACCTTCGGGTTACCTATGGCGCTCTGGAGCAGACCGCCGCCGACATCGAGCGGGCCGCAAAGGAACTGCAGGCCGAGCTGGACAAGATCTGGGGTGCGGTGAAGCGCGTCTCCGAGTCCTGGGAAGGCGAGGCACACCAGGCGTTCCAGGCCGCAGAGCGGCAGTGGAACACCCGCGCGAGCCACATCCAGAGCACGCTGCACGAGGTGTCTGCCAAGATCCGTGCGGGCAGCTCCGACTACCGGGCGACGGACCGCAAGGCGGCGGGCTTTTTCCAGTAGTCGCCGCGGCAGTGCCCGATCGCGGGCCTCGGCTTGATTGTGGGGTGGACGCCTGTTTCAGAGGTAGTTCACCCCACAGTGCTGATCGACACCAGCTTTGTGGTCGCCAGCGCGGGGTCCATGGCTGGGCCGCAGGCTGGAAGTCTGGGCACAGGGAGCGGGACGGCCGGCATACGGACGCCGGGCCTACCTCCCGAAGCCCTAAACGTCCGACGGGGAGGGACGTAGCCCGGGCGAACGTTCCAGATGGCGGTGATTTCACGATCACGACCGAGCTGGCCGACCTCGTCGTTGTCCCATCGCCTGGGTGGCCGTGGAGGCCCTTTAAGGCCAGGGCTGGCGCCTCCACCGCATGTTTGAGGAGGCGAGCCATGTCATCGCAGCGCCGAAGTCACAACAGGTCAAGTCCGCTTGCCAGCCACTGGCGCATCGGTCACCTCCGCTGTCCTTCGTAATACCCAGGGAACTGCTTTCCTCCGGGAGGATGCCAAGGGTCTCTGAACCGGCCTCGTCAGACCCCGGAGTGGGCGGAGTTATTGATCCGAAACGGTTGGGGTTCTGATTCGTTGATCGCCGTTGAGCGAACTGGTGGGGGATGCACGGTACTTGTCGCCGTCGGCACAGGAAGCGTTGCGGGTGCGGGCGGTGGCCGCGCTGGTCGAGGGACGTGGCCGCGAGGACGTCGCGGCGATGTTCAAGGTCTCGCTCAAGGCGGTGGACGGCTGGTGGGCAAAGTGGCTGTCCGGCGGGCGCGAGGCCCTGACCATGCGTCCCCGGGGACGGCGCATTGGCGAGCACCAGGTGCTGTCCGAGGCCGAGCAGCAGGCGGTCCTGGACCACCAACCCTGCGAGCGGGGGCTTTCCGGGCAGCTGTGGACGCGCGGCCAGGTGGGTGCGCCTTGGGGCTCCGGTCAGGGCCGCTCATACGCGTCGGGCAGGCTCACGTGGACCGGGCATGGTGTTCAGGTCCTCGCCCTTCCGTACCTCAGCGGCACCCTCCGCCGGTACGCGCTCCCGGCACAGGACAACCAGGATGGCGCCGGCGATCGTCAGCGCTCCGGCGATGACCGCGGCGTAGCTCATACCAGTGCTGACCGCATGCGCGGCCGTTCCCTGGTCGCGCGGAACGAACGCCAGGATGGCGGCGACCAGCGCGACCCCCAACGAGGAACCGAGGTAGCGCGCGGCGTTGTTCGCCGCGGACCCCACCGCGACGCGATGCGGCGGAACACTGCGTACGGCCAACCCGGCGAGTGCCGCGTTGATCACCCCGCTGCCGAGCCCCGCCAGAACCAGGCCCGGCACGAACCGCCACCACGAGGAGTTCTCGGAGATCCCCGCCAGGGCGATCTCGCCGACACCACACAGGGCCAGTCCGGCCGCCGCTTGGTGACGGTCCACGACACGGCCGGCCAGTCGGCGGGCCTGAGGAGCGGCCACGAAGGAGAGTCCGGACCAGATCGCCAGCAGGACGGCGCTCTGCAAGGGGCTCAGCCCCAGCATGCTCTGCGCCGCGGTCGGCACGTATGTCATGAGTCCGATGACGCCTATGCCGGTGACCAGCGCCCCGACGACCGAGGCGACGAACGCGGGGCGGCGGAAGAGCGCCAGATCGAGCATCGGGTCCACTGCGCGCTTCTCGACCCAGACAAAGGTGGCGAGCAGCACCAGCGCCACCGCCAGGAAGACGATGACGTGCGGCTGGGTCCAGCCGCCTCGCCCCTCCGTGAGTCCCGCAACCAGCAGCGAGACGCCGAGGCCGAGGGTGATCACACCGGGGAAGTCGAAGCGGCGTCGGTGCGCGCTACGGGATTCCCCCAGGGACGCCTTGCCCCAGACCACGACCAGTGCGGCGATGGCCGCGATGGCCCAGTAGGTGGCCCGCCAGTCGGTGGCCTTGCTGATCAGCGCGGAGAGCACCGGGCCGAGGGCGATGCCGCCGCCCACCATCGCGCCCCACAGGCCGGTGGCGTGGGCCCGTTCAGGACCGGGCGGAAAGACATGACCCAGCAAGCCGAGACTGGACGCCAACAGCGCGGCGCTCGCCCCGCCCTGGGCGATGCGGCCGAGGACGAAGACCAGGGTCGTGGGTGCGACGGCACACACCACCGTGGCGAGCACCAGCACCAGGCCACCGATCACGAATATCCGCTTGCGCCCGAAGTCATCGGCAAGCGTCCCCGCCATCATCAGGCACGCCGCGAGACCGACACTGATGCTGCCCAGAATCCAGGTCTGCCCTGATACCCCCGAGCCGAGCGCTGCTCTGACGGTCTGCACGGTCGACACAGGGGCAGTGAAGTTGATGAGAACGAGCAGGGTTGCCACACAGGAGATCGCCAACGTCGCGCGGGCAGAAGACCGGCGCGCGACCGGTTCGGTCGTCACTACTACCCCCTAAGGGACGGTGTTTTGGACGCACGCACTGCAACAGGCGTGGTTCATTCATTGAACCACATGATCTGGTGAATGAACTGCTATCCTGGTGTCGTGGCACTGGGACGTGGCTACGCAGGTCAGGACTGCTCTCTGGCCCGCGCTCTGGAAGTCGTTGGGGAGCGCTGGACGCTCCTCGTCATCCGGGATTGCTTCTACGGAGTGCGGAGGTTCGGCGACTTCCACGCACACCTGGACATCCCGCGGGCCGTCCTGGCCAACCGCCTCAAGTCCCTGACGGCCGCCGCGATCATCGAGCGCCACCCACACCCGACGGGGGTCGAGGTTGACTACGTCCTCACCCGACGAGGCTTGGACCTGTGGCCGATGGTTTTCACCCTGGGGCAGTGGGGCGAACGCTGGCTCGCCCCTGACGGCATACGGCGCCTCTACAGTCATGTGGCGTGCGGCACGGACATCACTGCCAGCGGCTGGTGCCCCGCCTGTGACGTTCTCCCGTCACCCGGCGACCTCCTCATCCACCAGGGCCCCGGTGCTGACTCGACTCTGCGTAACGACCGTGTCAGCGTCGCCCTGCGCAGCGGCCCGCACCGTCTGCTGACCGATCTCTTCCCAACGTCGGCGCACACTCCCGACATTCCCTGAACTCCCGGCGCATCTGGCACTTCCGGCACTTCAGGAACTTCCCGCGGCTTCGTGACCCGCACTCCGGTCGACGAGATCTCCGATTCCTCCCCTTATGATCAGCAACCCAAATGGTTTCTCATCGATGACGTAGCGGACGTGTGGGCCGCCGAAGTAGCCGCGGATGATGTGCGGTCGGCGGTGGAAGAACCTACGGGTTTCGGCGGCGAGCTGGGCCTGGTCGCGGGCCCAGCTATGGCGGGGAAGACTCTGCTTGAGATCGGCGTTGACGAGTTCGCCGGGGTTCAGCTCGGGCGCGCAGCCAGGCAGGAAGTGCAACTCGAACCGGTCCGGGTGGCTCTCCAGCCAGTCGCGCACCTTGCGGGAGCGGTGGGCGGAGTGCCCGTCCAGGACGAGGTGGACCTTGCGCTGGATGTGACTGGCGAGACGGTCCAGGAAGCGGCACATGACGTCCGCGTCGAAGGTCTCGGTGAACACCATGAAGTGCATGCGGCCCTTCGTGCTGATCGCGGACATCGCGTTCACCGAGAACCGGTTGCCGGTGCGGCGCACGAGGGGAGTACGCCCCTTCTCGCCCCAGGTGCGGCCGGTGATGTGGTCGGAGCGGATGCCGACCTGGTCGGCGAAGAGCGCCTCGGCGCCCTCGGCCCTGGCCTTCGCCCGGATCGCCGGCCAGGTCTCCTCCCGCCACACACGCACCGCCTCCGTGTCCTGCTCGACGGCCCGCTTGTCCGGACGCTGGAAGGCCAGGCCCCAGCGGCGCAGGTACTTGCCCACCCCCTGCTCGGTCAGACGCACCCGATACAGCTTCGCGATCAGTGCACCCACCTGGCCGCGCGTCCACAGCTGCCCGGAAAGCCCCCGCTCGCAGGGTTGGTGGTCCAGGACCGCCTGCCGCACCGTCTGCTGCTCGACCTCGGACAGCACCTGGTGCTCGCCCATGCGCCGTCCCCGGGGACGCATGGTCAGGGCCTCGCGCCCGCCGGACAGCCACTTTGCCCACCAGCCGTCCACCGCCTTGAGCGAGACCTTGAACATCGCCGCGACGTCCTCGCGGCCACGTCCCTCGACCAGCGCGGCCACCGCCCGCACCCGCAACGCTTCCTGTGCCGACGGCGACAAGTGCCGTGCATCCCCCACCAGTTCGCTCATGCGGCGATCAACGAATCAGAACCCCAACCGTTTCGGATCAATAGGACGACACGGAAAATATCGAGCATATTGGCGTTTTTGATCTGGTGCCGGACGGTCTCTTATGAGGAAGATTGCTTCGACCAGAACTCGGACTGGACATTGGGAGTCGGGATCTTGCCCCCGGAGTAGTCTGGGCCGTTGGGTTTGGTCTTGGGAGGAGTGACTTCCGACTGCTTCACGCAGGGGGTCACAACATTAAGGAACACTTGCCCCTTGTAGCCAACTTCGAGAGCCAGTCGGAAATTCTCAGAGGTAGTGGCGAAAATGGCTGGGCTTTCGGAACTGTCGCGAGCGGCAGTGATCACATACCCCTTGTCTTTCCAGTAGCGCTTCACTGCTTCGATGAACTTTCCGCGCTGGGTTGCTGAAATTATCGTCATCACAGCTGCGCGACGGGTTACAGTTCCAGTTCCCGTCGCATCATTCTTGAAATCGTTGCATGTGCCGTCGGTGGATTCGCCATGGGTCCAATGAACCGCGGGCTTGGCGGCGCTCAGAGTGCCGCTGATAACGGAATCCGCATACTGCGCCGCCTGTTGCATGTTCACGTTGCGATCGCTTCCTTTTCCTTGGGTAGCCTGGGGAGAAGCCCCGCAGCCAGACAGGGTAATTACAGCGATAAGCCCAGCCGTTAGGCGGCGTTTCATCGTCCAGCCTCCGGAATGATGAGATCAGGTCGATTGGCGACGACGGCAGATACGTTTGCGGCCGAAACTGGATCCGCTTCTGGATCGAAGTAGTGCGAGTGTGCAGGAGTGGCGCCTTGGCCGTCGATGAACGGCCGAGCCCCGGCATCCACTTTGAAGCGCCTCGCACCGAACTCTTCGCTCGCCGGGTCAACACCGAACCACAACTCGTGGTCACCGCTCATCAGCGACCCCACTCCGTAGCCAATGGCACCGCCCAGGCTGGTAATCACAGGGTTACCGGTCAGGCTGCCCGTCCCCGCGCCAGTCAGCAAGCCGCCCCCTTCAGCTTTGCTCGGCAGGTGCGTGACCGGATCGTTCTCGGCGGCGCCCACGAAAACATGGTCCTTACCTACTCCAAGGTCAGCAGCGGACTGTGCACCTGTCCCTGGGCTGCCGAGTAGGACGATATCGTCGACTCCAGGAATACCTTTGGTCATCAACGCGGTCTGGCCCACCGTGAGTGAGCCATAGGAATGACCGATGGCGGTGATGTGCGGATCGGAATTATCATTGCTTACGGCGATTCCGTTCATGAAACTGCTGTACGCAGGGGCCCCGGCCCTGGCGTTTTGCTCGCCGAGTACGTCGAGGTTGTCGAGAAGGTCATCGGCGGGAAGCTGGGGGGCGTCGTAGCCAAGCCAGACAATCGATGCGCTGGACGGGTCGTGCGTTTGTGCTCCAAGCGCCGTATCCCGTGCTCGCTTGAGATCGTGGGTGGCGAAGTCTTTATCCAGTGCCGTTCCGAGCCCGGGAACGTAGGCCGAGACGTTTTTCGAGGAATCTGGGTTCCCGTAGCTGATGATCGCTCGCCCATTTCCCTTGTCGTCGATCCCGAGCAGGAACATCGGCGGGTAACTCCCCGCGTCCAGCTGGCTAGATATCTCCCGAAGGCCTTCGAGTTGCGTTCGTGCCTTGTCGTCATCGAGGCCGTCAAGCTTACTGATCAGCATGGGGAGGTAGGCTCGATTTGCCTCATCACGAACCACTGCTGGGATCCCATCTAGTTGCCCAACCAGCTCTGGGTAGAGGGCGATCAGATCCTGCTGCTGTTCTGAGGAGAGCCTCTTCCACCACTTGGCGTTCTCGGCTGGAGGCTTGCCCTTGGGAATGTCATTGCGCTGCAAGTACTTACCTGCGGATTTCTGGAGAGACCTCATGTCCTGCCGGGCGTCGGCCCAGTCCGAGCTGGTGACGTCGAGGTCGTTGTCCGCCCGAAGGCGATCGAGAGTCCGGGAGTAGCGCGCGTCCGCCTCGTTGGCGTCCTGGATGGCCGCACCTATGCGGTCCGCGTACGCCTGGGCCTTGGCCTGTTGAGGATCGGAGGTAATGGTGCTCCCGGGGCCGCCCGCCCAGGAGGTGTGCTCAGGACTGAACGGGATCTTCTCTCGCTGAGAAATCCAATGGACCGCGCCGTCGGGTTTGACCGTGAACTTCTCCGCTTCGGCATCCGCCACCGCGTCGTTGAGCTTCTTCTGTGCGGCACGTAGCTCCGAGGCCAGGCCGTCCAGTGCGGTACGGATCAGTCCACTTTCCGCCTGGGTGTACTGGAAGTTGCGGCTGAGCCGTCGCAGGCGGCCTACTGCCGCATCCCGCCCCGCGCCCTCCAGGTGGTGCTGCAACGTCGCAACGATCTCGTTGTCTACCCGGTCCTTGGCCTCGCCTGCGGCGCTGCTTACCTTGTGCCAGCCGTTAGCGGCTTCCTCGAACTCCGATGGCTTGAGTGCCCGCAGCTGTGAGAAGTTCACCATCAGGGTGCCCTCCGGTCCTGGTCAGAGCTGACGGCACTGGCGCTCTTCAACGGCGCGGCCTTCTGCTCGCGGAAGGCCGCGCCGATCTCAGCGTCACTCTTGTAGAAGGCGTCACCGGACTTCTGCAACTTGTCCCTCAGCTCTTCGCACTCCCGGCTTACGAGATCCAGCCGCCGTTGCCATGACTGATAGGCACTGAGGTGTGAGGCCGCACTGCGCAAGCCGTCGACTCCGCTGGCGGCACCCCCAGCCGTACCGTGCTTGCTCTCCAACTCCCGTAGCGCGGCCTTCAGGTTCGTCTGAAGCGATCCCACGGCCTGGGCGCCCTTGTGCCATACCGGCCGAGATGAGCGAAGATTGCCTTGCCCGCTTCCGGAGCTCCCGCCCTCCCCACCGGTGCTGGCCAGGCTCATGCGGACCGAGGCATCCCGTTTGAGCTCGGCCCACTCTTCCTCGAACGTCACTCCGCCCCCTGCCAAACCACGTGCTTGTTGGTATCACGCGCGGGTGCGAAGGTAGCAGCCGTGCTGCCGCCCGTGCGTGAGTATGTGTACTCAAATGCTGGCAGTTCCTGCCCGAGGTAATTCATCGCGTGACCGTGGCCTAGCCCACGCGTCCGGGCCGCCCGGACTGCCGTCCGTCACCCGCCCTCTCCTCCCAGCGAGTCCGGACATCGCCCCGCCACCTGACGCTACATTGCTCATGCGCGCGGGATGCCCCGTTCCTGATGTCGGTGACGATCGCCAGATGAGTCGGTAGTGAGGCTCTGTGGTCCGGGGGCCCGCCATCGCATCGCCGCAGGATGGACAGCTCTGGCCGAAGGGGCGCGCGCTCTGATCTCGCTGGGCGTTGATGATCGTGCCCTTGTCAGGTGCCAAGGGTCGGTGATTCGCCGTGGTGACGGCCGGCCGCGTGAGGTCAGTATGGTTCTCGCATGATTCGCGCTGTGGTCTTCGATGTTGGGGAATGCCTGGTCGACGAGACCAAGGAGTACGGAACATGGGCCGACTGGCTCGGTGTCCCACGCCACACCTTTGCTGCGATGTTCGGAGCCGTCATCGCGCAGGGGCGTGACTACCGTGAGACTTTCCTGGAGTTCGATCCTGGTTTCGATCTCCCGGCGCAGCGCGAGGCACGTGCGGCTGCGGGACAGCCGGAGCACTTCGACGAGAGTGATCTCTACCCCGATGTCCGGCCGGCCCTCGCTCAGCTCAGGGAGGCTGGGCTGTGGCTCGGTATCGCAGGGAACCAGACGGTGCGTGCGGGACGCATCCTCCGTGATCTGTTCTCCCGCGACGTGGATTTGATCGGCACGTCGGACGACTGGGGGGCCAGTAAGCCGGATCCTGAGTTCTTCGTTCGGGTCGCCGCGGCGGTGCCGTTCATGCCTGAGGAGATCCTGTACGTCGGAGATCGTGTGGACAACGATCTACGTCCCGGGGCTGCCGCAGGAATGCACACTGCCCTCGTGCACCGAGGCCCCTGGGCCACCATTCAGTGGAACACCGCTGAGGCGCGAGAGTTGCCGACGTTCCGCGTCGAAACGCTCAGGGAGTTGCCCGAGCTGATCGGCAAGTTCAACGCGTCAGCGCGCTGACCGTCGTCGACCAGCCGTACAGGCGCTCGTCCAGTTCGCTTACGCACTGCTCGCGTTGGTGTGGGATGAGGCTCCGGCGTACTTCCCGGACGCGTTCCATGCCTGTGGCGTACCAGGTGATCTCCAGCTGGTCGAGGGCGGAGCAGGCGTGACGGCATGCTTCCTCCGGTTGGCCGGCGGCGGCCTCGACGGCGGCCAGGTCGGCGTAGACGACGGTGCGCTGCTTGTCTTCCTCTGGGGGCATCTGGTCGAGGGCGTCGAGCAGCGTTGAACGTGCCTGCGGAAGGTGACCGGCTTTGAGCTGGGTGTTTCCCTTGAAGGCGGCGAGGCGTGCGGCGCTGAACCAGTCCATCCACGGGGGCAAGGAGTGGCTTTGATCCTCTGCCAGGGTGTCCTCGGCGTGCTTGATCAGGTTCAGCGCTGTGCGTAGGTGGCCGCATCGGGTTTCACATTCCGCTTCGACGGCGTCCAGCCACGCCAGGAAGGCGGCGGAAGCAGGGTGGCGGCGCGCGTACGTCCGGGCGGCCATCATGCGCTCGGCCGCTGCATCCCGGTCACCGGACCAACCGGGAATGAAGGCCGTATGGGCCAGGATGGCCGCGCCCATCAGGGCGTCGTCGGCTTCACCGGCCGCCTGCAGGGCCCGGAGCAGAGTGGAGCTGGCAGCCTCTGGTTCGCGGAGGTCGAAGAACTCGATGCGTCCGGCGAGGAGCCAGGTCTCGGCCAACGCCAAGGCCACAGTGCGGAGGGTTCGGCCGGTTGTCTCGGGAAGTAGTGCACACCCGAGGTCTGCGTGTGCCAGAACCGCGGGGTGCAGTGTCGCCGGGGCAACGGACCAGTACATGCGTCGGTGGGAGCGCGTGACGTCTTCGTAGTCGGTGGCCAGGGACGAGGGCTGCATGGACGTCTGGGTACGGGACGGTACGGCAGGCAGGCGACCGGACACGGGGCGGGGTGCCGCTGAGCGTCGTGGGATCACTGCGTGATCGCGTCCAGGTGGCACGGTGAAGCCAAGAGCTTCCATGTCCTGCCCGGTGAGTTCTGTGAGGCGCTCTTGCATGTCTGCGTGCGGCCAAGGCGGCTTGTCGGATTCCCATCGACGAACCTGGCGGACATCCACACCGAGAGCCGCGGCGAAGGCTTGCTGGGTGCTGTAACCCGCCGCCATACGAGCGGACTTGAGTCGGACGTTTCCTGCGGGCCGTGGCACGACGTACCTCCTGTGTAGGTCTTCTGACAGTTTCCCCGGGAGTCCTCATCATCGCCAGAGCTCACCCTAAAGAGGTCATAGAGGCCCCTTTTTCAACAGAAAAAGTCCTCTAGAAGTCCTCGCCACGGCGATACAACCGGGCAATCCTTGAAGGCACTTGACCAGACTGATGCGACCTCAGGAGCCCAGTCATGCCCAGCCGCGTTCGTCCCGCCTACGCAGGCCCTTCCGTACCTCAGCGGGGAAACGCCCACCGAGATGCGATCCGCACAACGCCAATGGCACTGTCGGCCCCTATGCGGGACCCGATCGATGCGGAGACCATCGCGGCGACCATTCGCCACGCCCTGCACCTCGGTGCCGGCAGGCCCTCCCCCGGGGAACTGGCAGAAGCGGCGGAGACACTCACCGGACACATCGCACTGCTCATCACCGAGGCCCGTGAGGCAGCCCACGGAAGCCGGCCCGTCTGCGTTGAAGCAGCCGATTGCGCTGGCCGTTTCCACGGCATCGAGCGACAGATGAAACAGGGACTCGGTGACGGCGCTCTGTCCGCCCACGTTCAGGTGCACCTGCTCGCCCGAGACTGCCAGTGGCTGCTGGCCCACCACACAGCGAGGGTGGGCTGGTGAGCGTCGGGCAACTGCCGGTGGTGTCTGCTGCGGCGCATCGCCGAGACCGGGGCCGGATCGTCTCCTCCTCGGGTGCGTCTGAACGGCTGGCCCTGTCCGTGCGTGTACGGACGTGGAGGTCGCCGTGACGGATCGGCAGAGGCGCATGGCTGCCTACCTCACCTGCCTGGCTGCCTTCGTGCTGGTCCTCGCCACCGGCATCTCTGGGGCTGGCCGATGACGAGGAACTGCTGGTCCTGACCGTCCACGACCAGTACTCCATCCTGCCGAGGCCGACTGCAGCCATGGGCATTGGACGAGGCCAGATGACGGCGGCCTATGAGTGGTGCAGATCTCGTCACCGCGGGGTAGGTCGACGCGTTTCCTCGTCGACGCAAACGGCGGTGACAAAGGCAGTGGGAGTTGCACTTGGCGAAGGAGAAGTCTGTGCTTGACCAGGTCGCGCATATACCCGCTGGCGTAGAGCATGCGGCGTTCGACCCGACAGGGACCACCGTCATCAGCCACAGCCTCCGCTGCCGGCCCATGCCCCTGAGCAGCAGCCGCTCCAAGGCCAGGGCATCCGGGCACGGCTGCACGCCAAGCAGCGGCAGGAGCATGTCTGCTGCTCGCTACTTTGCGCCAGCACGCCAGGCGCTGACGCAGATACCGCCCTTCAGGATCCCGGCAGCGGTTGCCGTTGGCCGAGGTGACTGTGGCGACCGCCACAGGAACCACCACCTTTTGAGGCAGCGAGGCATCAACTTCAGGCACGAAGAGGGGGCCCGACAGCACCGAGCCCCGTCTGCGTCGTGCCTACCGGTGGATGATCATGCAGGCCATGCCACGCAGAATTTGACCCGAGAGGTCTTTCCACTCAGTGCACAATCGCGAGCCGTCCGGGAAGTTCTCGCTGATGCTCCAGCTGGTGTGGTCGGTGTCGCCATTGGTGTCTGCGGACGTCCAGCCTCGGAGGTTCCGTTTCCATTTCCCGTTCTTCTCCCGGAGCGTCAGGAGCGCCTGGGCGTGGATCCGGTGGGGTGTCCTGGCCGTAGTCACACTGTCCACGTGCAATCCATTGCCGTACACAGTGATCCGGTTGCCCTGTCGGGTCGCTGATCCTGTGGCCTCCGCCGGCGGCACAGAAAGCAGCAGGGAAAGCACGGCTAGAGCGGCTGCGGTGATCGCGTTTCTTCGCATACCGAATGAACGGAAGATTCGACCTCTCAGTCTCGCACCCACTCGAAGATCCTCCCTCGGCGTGAAGTCTGAAGAGCGGCATGACGGGAGCGATATCGTCACTTTGTCGGGACAGTCTGGAGCGTTTCCCGCTGACCACCCTCACCGTCTCGTGCGGCTGCGCGTCATGTCGTCACCGATCTCCACAACCAACAAAAGACCTCTCGACCAGCGGCTTCCGCTCTTCATGAGCGGCGAGGTTCGGTGGTCGCGTTCCAGCCGCGATCACCGTGGAGGTCATCCGCATGACTCCTATTCTGTTCGTCGCCGCATCCCTGACGTTGCTGTTCACCCACACCGGTCCCACGGTGTTTGCCGAAGCGAGCATGAGCGTTCGGCCCGGACGCGGCCGCCACCGCCGTGTCGCCCGAGGGCGGCACGCCGCGCGAGGGGGGCGACGATGACTCCGACGTTGCCCCACAAGGACGACGTGGTCCGTGTGCTGTGGCGCTGGACGAGCGATACCCCCCATGCGCTACCGCGGGCCCGGACCACACTGCGCTGCGCGTTGGTTCAACTGGGATACGGGGGCGAGCCACTGGAGGACGCAGTGTTGGCGGTGTCCGAGCTTGCCGCCAACGCACTCGAACACGCGCCGGGCCCGTACGAGATGCGGCTGCGGTTCACCGCTTCGGGACTGATCTGCGAAGTTGCGGACAGAGATCCCCGGTTGCCGGCAATCCCCGCGTTTCCGGCGACGGGCCCGTTCGAGGCCGACCCATCGAGGCGCAGTGGCGGCTTGGACGCCTTGCTCAAGTCCATGTCAGAGAGAGGGCGAGGACTCCACGTGGTTCATCAGCTCACCTGCGGAGCTTGGGGTTTCGCCGCCGAGGAGGAAGGGCGAATGAAGGTGGCCTGGATGGCGATTCCGGGCAGCTGAGGCCGAACGCTCGACTCAGTGGCTTGCCGCCCCGAGGCGGCAAGCCACGTACTTCGGCTCGGCGCGCCGCACGGGCGTGTCGTGCCTGCCGTGGGTCCGTCAAGGAGGGAGTGGACCTTCCCGATCCGAGTGGAAAGTGCGACGCAGGCATTTCCAGCTTGCAATTGATCACGCAGGGTGGTTATTTGTCGGCTCTAAGTGACGGAAGGTGGGGGAACGTGACGTTTCGTGGACGAGTGAGGTGGCAACTGCGCTGGGGCTGCGCGGTCGCCGCTGTGCTGGGCTTGGTAGGTGGGTGCTCTGGAAGTCCGCACGATGCGAAGCCGTCTGAAGGAGCCGCAACGGCTGGGGTGGCTCGCACGCCGAGCACTCCGAACGGGGATGCGATTGCCGCCTACCGGGCGATGTGGAGCGACCTGACCGCAGTCTCGGCAGCCCCCGACCCGCAGTCGCCGCGCCTCGCAGAGCATGCGACGGCCGGCGCTCTCGAGTTGATGAAATACGGCCTCCGGAAACAAGTGAAGGAGGGCATTGTTGCCAAGGGCGCTCCGCGGCTGGCTCCGACAGTCGTTTCCGCCCGTGACGGCAAGGTCATCATCCGTGATTGCGTCGACGGTACCGACTGGCTGCAATACAAACGGAACGGCGAGCTGAAGAATGAAGTGCCGGGTAGCCATTTCAAAGCCGACGCGACTGTGCAGCGAGCCCAGGGCGTCTGGAAGGTCACCCATCTCTACATGGACGAATCCGGCTCATGCTGATCAGGGGAACCAAGCTGAACAGTCGGGCCCGCGGCATGGCTGTGTGGTGGGCAATCCTTACGCTTTCACTCTCAACCTGGCCCGCACGGGCGGATGGGAACAAGGACATGTTCGGCGGAGTTACGTGCGTTCCAGGTGTTTGCAGCGCAGAAGCGAAGAGCATCACGACCCACCCGGAGGATTCCGGGAAGGACAGGCCGGCGCCGCGGTCCTCCAAGGGGCGCACGGAACCGGAGCGCGGGGGAGATAAGAGCGATTCAGATATCGCCGCGGATGGCTGGGAGCATGGCCTGGCCAAGATGGGCCTGGTGAACGCTGGAAAGGGGCTTCTTCCGCGTGTCGATGGCGAAGAGGCGACCAATCCCAAGGCAGACGCAAAAGAACACGTGCCGGTGCGGGTCGCGGTGCAGCGGGCGGTGTCGCAGTTGAAGTTGCCGAAGCCGGTGATCCATACGAGCCCGCATGAGGACTTTGCGCAGGTGGTCAATGTGCCGACGTGGATGTGGGTGGAGCGCGGCACGTGGGGGCCTGTGACGACGTCGGCGGCTGTGGACGGGGTGGAGGTGACGGCGACGGCTCGGCCGCGGAAGGCGGTGTGGTCGATGGGCGATGGCGGGAGTGTGGTGTGTTCGGGGCCGGGGACGCCGTACTCGACCCGGTTCGGGCCCAAGGCGTCGTCACCGGACTGCGGTTACACCTATCGGCGGGCGTCGACGTCCGAGCCGGGGAAGGCGTTTCCCGTGTCTGTGCGGGTGATTTGGGATGTGGAGTGGAAAGGGGGTGGGCGAACGGGGGTGGTGCCGGGCCTGGCGATGTCGGCGCAGCGGCAGTTGGTGGTGGATGAGGTGCAGGCCGTCGTCACGGGCTGACGCCTGGAGTGAACGGCGGTGCGCTGCTGCTGTGCCGTTCGTCGGAAGTTGAACGTTCTTGTTGCGGGGTGAATCGTGGGTACTTCCTTGTCTTCTTCAGTCGCCAAGAGTGCTGGGGCCGGTGTGCCGGGGGCGCGACAGTCGGGTCCGGAGCGGAAGCCGCCTGTGACTGGTGGTCGGCGGCGTCGGCTGGGCTGGGTGTGGGCCGGCCTGGGGGCGGTGGTGGTCTCGGCGGTTGGTTTCACGATGGTCGCCAAGGTGGTGGGGCACCGGGACCGCGTGTTGGTGCTGGCGCGTGATGTGCCGGTGGGCCGGGCGCTGCAACCAGCTGACCTGCGGGCGGTGGAGGTCGCTGCCGAGGCGGGTGTCGTGTCGGCGGCTGATCGGGGGAAGGTGGTTGGGCGGAGGGTGAAGGTGCCGTTGGTGGCCGGTGCGTTGTTGGCGCCCGGGCAGGTGGGAGCGCCCGCCATCTTTCCGCCAAAGGGCTCTTCTGAGGTGTCGCTGGCGGTAGAGCCTGGCGGGGCGCCGCCGGACCTTTCTCGCGGAGAACGAGTGGCGGTGCTGCCTGGACCGACTGGGGGCGGCGGTGCACCGCAAGCCGACGAGGGCGAGGCGTCCGCTGCGGTGATGGGGACGGTGACGGGGGTGCGGGCACCGGAGTCGTCGGGCGGGCCGCAGGTGGTGACGGTACTGGTGGAGACCGGGGCCGCGAAGCGGGCGGCGCAGCTGGAGCATCCGCGTGTGGTGGTGCTGCCGGCCGAGGGGCGTGAGGCTCCGTGAGGCGCTTGGTGGTGGTCGGGTCGATCTCGGGTGCGCCGGGGGTGACGACGGTGGCGTTGGCCCTGGCTGCAGCGTGGCCGTCTGAGGCGGATGGTGGGGTCCGGCCGGTGATGGTGGAGGCGGACAGGTCCGGTGGGGACCTGATGATGCGCTTCGGGCTACCGCCGGCGCCCTCGCTGTTGGACGTGGCGGCCGCGGTCGGGAAACCGCATCCGGGTTCCTTGCTGGGTGCGGTGAGTGAACTTCCCTTCGGGGTAAGAGCGGTGGCTGCAGTGCCTGGGCGCGGACCGTGCACGGAGGCGGTGCGCTTGCTGGCCGGTGAAGACGGTCGCCGGGTGCTGCTGGGTGGGGATGGCGACCGGGGCACGGTGGTGCTGGATGTTGGGCGGATCGGTCAGGACACCGAACCCTTGCTGCGGGCCGCTGATCAGGTGGTGCTGGTGGCGCGGGGCGGTGCGGAGCCGTTGACGCATGTGTCCGCGTACGGGCTGAAGAGAGAAGCGTATGGAGGGCGGTTGACGCTGGCCGTCGTGGGCCCGTGTCCGTATCCGGCGGAGGAGATCGCGCAGTCGCTCGCCATCGAGCAGGTCGTCTTCCTGCCGTGGGATGCCAAGACCCTAGCCGCGATGAACCGGCGGTGTGCGGGACGGCTGCGGACGACCGGGTTCCGTGTGACGCCGCTCATGGCCGCAGTCTGCAAGCTGGGCCGGCACCTGGCCGACTCCCGAGAGCAGAAGGCCACGGTGATGGACGCGAAATCGCAGCGGCGTCTGGTGCCAGCTGCGGGTGATGAGGGGGTGCCCTCGTGGGTGAGACGCTGATGCCCGCGCCGGGGGTGGTGCCGGCGCAGGGTGAGCAGGACCTGGTGTTGCTGGTGCGGCAGCGGGTGGCGGCCCGTCTGGCGGAGTATGCCGGTGAGCGGGAGGCGGCGGGGCTGCCGGCGGAGAGTGAGGCGGCGCGCCGGGCCACCGTGGATCGTCTGCTGGCCGAGGAACTGGGGGCCCAGCGCCGTCTGGCCCTCTCCTACGGCAGCCGGGTAGTCGATGCAGCCGTGGAGGAACGGGTTACCCAAGCGGTCACGGATGCGCTGTTCGGAACGGGGCGCCTGGAGCGGCTGCTGGCGGACACCACGCTGGAGAACATCTGCATCAACGGCTGCGATGTCGTCTGGGTCAAGGATGCGTCCGGCACGTGGCGCCGCGAGAGTGCCGTGGCGGCTTCGGATACCGAGCTGGTGGAACTCGTACGGACCCTCGCGACCAGTACGGGCGACGAAGAACGTCGCTTCGACCGAGGGATGCCCCGACTGAACCTTCAACTCGCCGACGGTTCGAGGCTTTTCGCGGTGATGGCGGTGACTGGTCGGGTGTCGCTGACGATCCGCCGCCACCGCTTCCCGGCCGCCTCGATGGCCGAGCTGGTACGACTCGGCGTGTGTGACCACGAGCTGGCGGCGTTCTTGACCGCGCTGGTGCGGGCGCGCAAGAACATCGTGATCGGTGGCGGAACCAATGTCGGCAAGACCACGGTGTTGCGGGCCTTCGCGCACGAGATTCCGCCCATGGAGCGGCTGGTGACGATCGAGGACACCTTCGAGCTCGGTCTGGACGCCGACCCGGTGGCACACCCGAATGTGGTGGCGATGCAGGCGCGGGAGCCGAACATCGAGGGGCAGGGCGGCATCGACCAGGCGGAGCTGGTGCGTTGGGGGCTTCGGATGTCCCCGGACCGGGTCATCGTCGGGGAGATCCGCGGGGCCGAGGTCATCCCGATGTGCAACGCCATGTCGCAGGGCAACGACGGCTCCCTGTCCACCATCCACGCCTCGACCTCGCGCGGGGTGTTCACCAAACTCGCCTCCTACGCGGCGCAGGCTCCGGAGCGGTTGTCGTTGGAGGCGACGAACCTGATGGTGGCCTCCGCGGTGCACTTCGTTGTGCATCTGGGCTGGGATGCGGCGGGGCGGCGAGTGATCGATTCGGTCCGGGAGGTCATCGACGCCGAGGGCGCGCAGATCGTCTCCAACGAGGTCTACCGACCCGGCTCGGACGGACGGGCTGTGCCCGCGACCCCGTTGCGGACAGAGACCCTCAACGATCTGGTCGCCGCCGGACTGGAGCCCCAGGTCACCGAGGCGCCGTGGTGGGGAGCGGCCCGATGACCACCACCATCCACTGGGGTACTGGCGCGGTGACGGCAGTGGCGGTTGCGTGCGGCACGGTGTGCGGCCTGGGGCTAGTGGCGATCGGCTACGGCGCCGTACGACGTACCGCGCGCGAGGAGCAGGTGGGGCTCGGACGCCGACTGCTCGGACGGCTGCCCGCGGAGTGGACCACCCGGCGCTTCACGATTGCGGTGACGGTCGCAGTGGTCGTGGGCGCTCTGACGGGTTGGCCGGTGGCGGCGGTGGTGACCACGGTCGCCGGACTGACCTTGCCTGGGCTGCTGGGCCCGGACCGGGCGGCCGCCCTGCGTACGGAGCGGATGGAGGCTCTGGCGGCGTGGACGGAGATGCTGCGCGACACCCTCTGCGCCGCGGCCGGACTGGAACAGGCGGTGCTGGTAACAGCCGACATCGCGCCGGCGGCCCTTGAGGGCGAGATGCGGACGCTAGCGGCCGCTATCCGGGCGGGCCGGTCACTCCCTTCTGCCTTGAGGGCGTTCGCCGTAGAGGTGGATGATCCGTTGGCGGATGTGGTGGTGGCCGCGCTGGTCATGGCAGCCGAGCAGCAGGCCGGGCAGTTGGCGCCGTTGCTGGGTGAGCTGGCGGAATCTGTGCGCGAGCAGGTCGCCATGCGGCAGCGCATCGACGCCGGCCGCGCGAGCGTACGGACCGGCGTGCGGGTCACCGTCCTCGTCACATTGGGGATGGCAGTGGGCATGGTGGTCTTCAACCGCCCCTACCTGGATCCCTTCGACACGTTGACCGGGCAGGTGGTCCTGGCCGCGGTGGGCGGGCTGTTCGCCGTCAGCTTCACCTACCTGTCCGCGATCGGCCGCATCGACGAACCCGTCCGCCTGATCACCCCAGCCGTCACCGGGACGGCTTCCGCACCGGGAGGTCAACCGTGATCGTCATGCTGCTCGGGGCGCTCTTCGGCGCCGGGGTGACCGCTGTTGTCTACGGGCTGCGTCCTCCCAGGCTCGCGCTCGCCGACGTTCTGACCATCCTCAACGCGCCTGTGCAACCTGTGCCTTCGTCGGCGCGGGGTGTGGAGGAGATGGAGTGGGCGACCCGGTTGGGGCGGTGTGCGGTGCCGCTGGTGCGGGCGCTCGGCTTCCCCACGAAGTCCTTGCGGACGGACCTCGCAGTCTGTGGCACGGACGAGGAAGCGCACCTGGCGGGCAAGGCCACCTGCGCCATGACCGGCCTCGTCGCCCCCTGGGCCGTCGTCCTGCTGCTGCGCCTGGGGGCGGATGTCGCGACGGGGTGGTGGGTGCCGCTGTCCGGCTGCCTGGCTCTTGCGGCAGCGCTGTTCTTCGTCCCCGACCTCGGTCTGCGCAAGCAGGCGCAGCGGCGGCGCCGCGAAATGCAGCACACCCTCAGCCTCGTCCTGGACCTGACCGTGATCGCGCTGGCCGGCGGCGCAGGCGTCCAACAAGCCTTGACGCAGGCCGTCGCCGCGCCGCAGGGCTGGGCAGCCGGCTCCCTGCGGCACGCCCTGCACGTCGCGCAGCTCACCCGTACCAGCCCCTGGACTCACCTGGGTGAACTCGGCCGGCAACTGGGCGTCAGCGACCTGGTGGAGCTCGCCTCGACGCTGAGCCTTGCGGGCAGCGAGGGCGCCAAGATCCGCGGGTCCCTGGGGGCGAAGGCACGGGCGATGCGGCGGCGCAGGATCTCCGAGGCCGACGGAGCGGCACAGGCGGCCACCGAGCAGATGTCGCTGCCCGTGGTCGGCCTGTTCGCTGCCTTCCTGCTGCTGATCGGATACCCCGCCCTCGCCCACGTGCTGACCGCCACTTGAGCCCGAAATGCACAAGATCGAAGAGGAAGAACAGTCATGTTCGACGTGAAGACGATGGCTCGCCTGCTGCGGGCCCACCTGGCCGAGGTGCGCCGGAATGCCCGTGCCCGTGGAGATGCCGGCTACACCACCGAGACCGTCCTGATCACCGCCCTGCTCGTCATCCTGGCCCTCAGCGTGGTGGGCATCATCGTCGCCAAGGTCACCGCCAAGGCCAAGGGCATCGACCTCGGATAGGTCATGATCGTCTCCCTTCGCAAGTGGCGCGTTGATCGCGGGGCGGCGTCGACGCAGCTGGTTCTGGTCATCCCGGTGCTGCTGCTCCTGGCCATGTTGATCGTGCAGTTCGCGCTGGTCTGGCACGCCCGGCACATCGCCCAGTACGCCGCCCAGCGGGCTCTGGCCACTGCCCGCGCCCAGCACGGCAGCGCCGCGGACGGCCGGGCCCAGGCCGCACGCAGTCTCGTGGCACTGGGCAGCCGGACCCTGACCACGCCCTCCGTGGCAGTCGAGCGCACCACCACGCAGACCACCGTACGAGTCCGCGGCACGGTGATGGCCGTGGTACCGGGCCTGCACCTGCACGCTTCCGGCACCGCCGCCGGCCCAACCGAGCGCCTCACCACACCCGATGGGGGCCACCGATGATGCGTGAGGGGCGTGGCGTGCGTGCTGGTGATGACCGTGGTTCGGCGGCGGTGGAGCTGGTGCTGCTCACCCCGCTGCTGGTGCTGATGCTGCTCGTCGTGGTGGCGCTGGGGCGGCTCGCCGACGCACGCCTCGTCGTGGCGGACGCCGCCCACCAGGCCGCCCGCGCCGCCTCCCTGGCCCGCACCGAGCACGCCGCCCACACCCAGGCCCTTCGCGCCGCGACCACGGCGCTCAAGGAAACGGGAGCCACCTGCACCACCCCGAGCGTTCACCTCACCACCGCTGGCCTTGCCCCCGGAACCAACGTCTCGACGACAGTCTCCTGCACCGCCGGCCTGGGAGACCTCACGCGCACCGGGATGCCTGGCCACGTACGCCTGGCCGGCACAGCCGTCTCCGTCGTCGACACTTTCAGGGGCAGGGCAGCCCGGTGAACCCACGACTCCGTGCACACCTTGATGGCCTCCGCGCCAGGTTCGCTCTGGCAGACGACCGGGGGCAGGCCACGGCCTTCGTCGTCGGCATCGCCGCCGCGCTCTGGCTGTTCGCCGGGATCGTCGTCGACGGGGGCCTTGCCCTGGCTGGCAAAGCCCAGGCACTGGATGTCGCGCAGGAGGCCGCGCGGGCCGGCGCTCAACAGCTCGACGTCGACCGGCTGCGCGATCACCAGGATGTCCGGCTCGTACGTGCCGAAGCCGCCCGGAGGGCCCGCGGCTACGTCTCCTCCGTCGGAGACACCGGAAGCGCCGCGGTGAAGGGAAACGCCGTCACCGTCCACGTCACCCACCGCTACCGGACTCAGATCCTGCAGTTGGTCGGCCTGCGCACCCTCACCCTGCACGCGAGCGCAACCTCACAGGCCGAACGCACTACCCCCTGAAGACTGTTCATCCCATCCGCCGCGGAGAGCGAACCGGCCACCATGACCCACCACGTCGCACTACGCGAGCGCCTGACCGCGGCCGTCACGGCCCTGGGCACCCTCGCCGTCACGCTCGCCCTGCTGGCCGGAATGCCCTACGTGCTGTGGCAGGCCGCAGGAATCCCCTGGCCGGACAGCGTCCGCTCCTGGCACGAGCTGGGCGAACGGCTCGCCCAACCAGTCAGTGATCCCCTGGTCATCGACCTGTTGGCGATGGCGGGCTGGGTATGTTGGGCCGCCTTCACGTTCACCGTCGTCCGGGAGATCTGCTGGTACGCAGCACACCTTCCCCAGCTTCTGCACGACCGCCGCACCCACCACGACCACGTGGCCACCCTGTCCCTCAAGAGTTCGCTGGCCGCACTGTGCATCGGCACCCTCGTCGTCGCCCTGCTCAGCCTCTGGCGCCCCACAACGGCCAGCGCCCAGCCGCCCTCCCACACCAACGAGACCCGACAACCCATCGCCGCGACAGCCCCTCTCACCCCCACGACCACGGACCCCGCCACAGCGACATCTCGACGGGCTCTCCCGGGGCCGGCTGCCAGTGCTGAGGCCGTGCGGCACATCGAGTACACGGTGGTGGAAGGCGACACCCTCTGGGACATCGCCACCGTGCATCTGGGCGACGGGCTCAAGTGGCCCCGGATCTACGCGCTCAACAAGGACCGTGTCCAACACGACGGTGACCGGCTCGACGACCCCGACCTGCTCAGAGCCGGCTGGCAGTTGACCATCCCCCTCGGCCCTCACCACCCCGCCTCGCCAGCAACCATCCCGACTACGACTCCCGAACGTCCCATGCCGGACGACGCACCACAGGCAGCGCCGGCGCCAACAGCCTCTCCCATGCAGCCGTCCCGGTACCGAAATCCTGCGCCCGACCCGCAAGCCGAGGGCCGGCATCGCCGGTCCACGTCGAGGCAGGCGGACAACCTCGCGGGACGGTCAGCCCAGATGGCCTCTGGCCCGGCCGCCATCGATGTCGGCGAGGCCAGTCTGATCGGCATCACCACAGCGGCTGGACTCCTGGCCGCGCGCCGCTACTGGTACATCCAGCAGCGACGACGGCGAGAACCCGAGGCGGAGGTACCCGCCCTGAGTCCGCTGGTCGACAAGGCGGCGCAGGCCGCGCACGCAGCCGCGCAGCCTCGTCGGCAGCATGGACCCGAGGACCTGATCGTCCGCCGCACCCCACCGCAACCACCACGTACCGCGGACTCGGTGACCATCGGGGTGAGCGACAACACCGAGGTATCCGTCGACGTGCTGGCCACCGCCGGCGGCTACACCTGGAATGGACCGGGTGCCGAAGGCGCCGCCCGCGCCTTGCTGACCGGCATCCTCACCGCCGCCGAACGCCAACGCCCCAACCCGCCCCACACCAAAGCCGTCGTCACTGAAGACCTCGCCGACCGCCTGCTGCCCGGACTGCCGCCACAGTTCACCGCCCTGACCCAGACCCCCGACATTGCACAGGCGATCCACCTCGCCGAACAGCACCTGGTCACCCACGCCCGTATCCACGATGACCGCGATACGCCGACACCCAGCCCAGCAGCAGGCCATTCAGACCAGACCGATCCCGGTTCTCTGATCCTTATGGTGGCCCCAGGCGCCGCCCACGTCGGGCAGGTCCAGGCCGTGGCCGCCCGCAGCCGCCCTGGCGTCCTGGCCGTACTCACGCTGGGCACCCCGCTTCCTGGTGCCGAGCACTGGCACATCGCCGCCGACGGCGCCGCCACCGGATCCAGCCCGCGATCCCAACACCCCAATGGCCTGGAGCTGTTTCACCTGACACCGGACGCCGGGCGTGAGATGGCAGAAGTCCTTCTCGGCGCCCACGGCCAGCGCCCCTGTCTGCCTGTCCTCCCCAACCAACAGCCCTCGTCCCGAGAAGGCCAGTCGCAACCGCCTTCCGCCGAGGAGCCAGAGCCCGAACCGGACCCCACCGAGCCAGCAGCCCCTGCCGACCCGCGCCCCGCGCCCACATTTCACCACCGGCAGGTCAAGCCCGTCCGCCTCCACGTCCTTGGCCCCGTCACGCTCTACGCCCGCGGCTATGAGGATCCCGTCGGCACCAACCTGCGGCCCGACGTCCACGAATTCCTCGCCCTCCTCGCCGCCCACCCCACTGGGCTCGTGGCCTCCGACATTGCTGACAAACTTCACCTGGAACCCGGCACAGAGCAGAACGCGCTGAAAAACCTCCGCCGCGCCGTACGCCGCGCCCTGCGTACCGCAACTGGCATCACCGCGCAGGAATTCATCCTGCACCAGGGGGACCTCCACAAGCTCCACCCGGAGCTCGTAGAATCCGACCTCGCGGATTTCACCAGAATCCTGAAGGGAGCCTTCTCGAATAACGGAGATTCCACCCACGATGCGTTGAATGCCGTGCAGGAGGCGCTGGGCCACTACCGCGGGCCCTTCGCCCAAGGCGCCGACCACCTGTGGGCGGATGCCATCCGTGAGCACCTCACCACCCAGGCCACCGACGCCGCCCTCCGGCTCGCCCACCAGGCCGAGCGCACAGACGCCAGCCCGCAGCAACAAGACGCCGTACTGACACTCCTGGAACACCTCGGAGCGCTCCACCCGGATCACGAGCGGCTGACGCAACACGCCATCCGCCTCTACCAGGTCGCCGGCCGCCACGATGCCGCCCGGCACACCTACACCCGCCTCGAACGCCACCTCGCCGACCTCGGTCTCGAACCCGACCCAGCAACCAGGGCCTTGGTCACACCGAGGGGCCACTCACGTCAGATGGGCTGAAACTGCAGGTCACAGGCCCTGCGAGCCACACGACAGCGGCTCGGAAGGTGCGTTGTCGTTTCCCCCGTCGTTCCGGGGGTCGTTCCCCCCGTCGCATCCGTGTACGCGCTTGGATGCGACGCCCCTGGTCGCCCCGTAGCCGCAGGTCAGGTGGCTGCGAGCCATGCGCGGGCGAGGGCGACTGTATTTCTGTGCAGTTCTGCACCCGATCTACTTGTCATCGGCCCCGGCCCGTGAACCTGTCACGCATGCCGGCGCTCGGCTTCCTGTTCGCCTCCTCGTGCCCCACCCCAGGCTTCCCTCTGTTGCCCCGGCCGGTGAACCACGCGGCTGAGAACGGCTGTTAGGCGCGGCGGCGCCCGGGCGTAGCCGAGGGTGCCGCCGCGCCGGGGGCCGCGCCGGGGGCCGCGCCGGGGGCCGCGCCGGGGGCCGCGCCGGGGGCCGCGCCGGGGGCCGCGCCGGGGGCCGCGCCGGG
>NZ_KB891919.1 GCF_000373585.1 Streptomyces sp. MspMP-M5 | reverse complement strand
GGCGACACCAATGACCTGGCTGTGGTGGCGTTCCATGCGGTAGGCGTGCGGGCAATTCTTGGGCACGAAGCCGAAATCGCCGGGAGTCAGTAGCTTCTCCTGCTGGTTGCCCTCGGTGTCCTCGACGAACAGCCGCACGGCGCCGGCGGCGATGTAGAAGACCTCGTGGGTGTCCGGGTGCAGGTGGGCCGGNATGAGGTCACCCTTGGGGCCTTCGACGGTGAAGAAATTGAAGGTGTTCTCGGTCTGCTCGCCGCCGGCATAGATGGTGATCAGGTCGCCGAACAGGTGAGCGCGGTCCCCCTCGCCCTTCTCGATGAAGTAGGGCTTGCCCGGCTCGGCGGGTATGCGGGAAGCGCGCCGGTAGCGGGTGGCGTATTCGATGGTCATGCGGTCTCCTCGATGAACTGCCCCCAAGAATGTCAGGTAGCCTGACATGGAGAAATACCTGTGGGCAACCCGCGGGGGTGAGCCCGGTCTGCGCTCGTCTGCTGCCGTCGTGAGGAACAGATGCAATCCACCCGCCGTAACCTTCCCCAGCTGCTTGGCGAGGCCCGGCGCTGGTTCGAAGAAGGACTGCTGGCAGCCCTGGAAGCGGGCGGCGTCACGCCNGTGTCCCCGACACAGGCGCAGCTCTTCGCCGTGCTGGATGACCAGGGCACCACGGTGTCTGAGCTGGCCCGGCGCATGGGCGTCACCCGGCAGACCGCGCACCAGGCNGTGCATGGCCTGGTCGGCGCCGGGCTGCTCGAACAAGTTCCCGACCCCGGCTCCGCCCGGCAGCGGCTGATCCGNCGCACCCGGGAAGGCGAACGCGCACACCGCCGAGCCGGCCTCATCCTCGAACGGCTGGAAGAGCAGCTCGCCGAGCGNATCGGCCAGAACAGGGTCGATGCTCTGCGGACGACGCTGGAGGCNCCATGGGGCCAGCCGCCCGTCCCGAGCGCAGAATAGAAGCCACCCCGCCCCTCACCGCAAGGTAACTCTTCAGTCCGCAAGATCCCCCGCAAAGTGAAGCTTCAATCAGCAGACTTCGACGTCACTGGACAACCGCGACCTTCTACACAGCCCAGGACGTCAACGGGAAACTTCCTGACCCACCTCGAGCAGAGCGCAACCGCCATGCTCTTCCGCTGCACCATCTGCGGCACCCACCTTGCCTACGCCGATGGTTCATCACCACGGCCCAGCTCAACATGCGCCTTTCCCTTTCCGTGGCCCTGCGACTGCGACTGCGACCGGTGCTCCCGGAGCCACGAGATCCGACCTCCTATGAGCCCCGGCATCGCGATGGGGACTATGACGCCCATCGGATCGCCTCCGAACCAAGGAGAAGCGACCGCGGCAATGACGCATAGGCCCGGCATGTCCGCATGAATTCCGGTCCTCGGTCGTCCGCGTGTCTAACGGCCGTTCCACCACCGTGCCACGCCACCGATGACCGCTGCGGTAGCGATGGCGAAGGCCCAGCCTTGCCAGCCGCCGATGTTGTTCACCAGTACGCCCGAGGCGCCGGCGGACACCAGCGTCGCGATAAACGTCACTCGGTCTTTCTTCAGTTCGGCTGCCATCGTCGTGGAACTGGAGTTCTGATCGCTCATGACGAGACACGTTAACCGACCGCCACTGGCCATGAAGAAGCTGCCCCTCAGCACTGCACTTGGAGCTTGGAACGCTGCCCTGACGGGGCCAGGTAGGCCGAGAGTCCGCCCGAGGGGCAGCAGCGCGAAGCTCACTCCCGGGAACGGCAGAAGGAGCAGCGGATCTGCAATCGCTCAGCTCGCGGAGCACCGTTACCGCAACTTCATGGTTCACGCCCTGACTTCATCCGTACGGTTGCCTACTACGCGCCGTATCTCGCGCTTGTTCGTGTCGCTTGCGGTGGGGCACGGTGATTCCTTGTCTTCTTGGGCTGAAGTCCCCCGGCAGGAAGGCACGGGGACTTCGACAGTCGCTGATGCCGGGGAGCGGTCGCCGCCTCGCTCCGGCCTTGCCAACTGCCGCCAGGCGCAGGCCCAGGGCCGCGATGACGAGACCGTAGACTGCGCCGGCTGGCAGCGGGATCCACAACAGGGCGTGGAGGTCTGCCACATGGAGCCAGATGGCCCGTCCCAGGAGCGGTGAGTTCAGCGCGCCGGAGGTCAGGACTCCAGCCAGGAAGCCGGACCATACGAGCGAGCCCTGGACGGCGGCGATGTTCTTGTTGCCTTCCGAGGGGATGGAGTACGGGGCCGGCGCCGAGGCCATATTCCCGGTGTCTGCTGGCACGGCGAATCGGGCAGCTCACCGAGCAGATCCGGCCCTTGGAAGGCCGCCTCGCTCGGCGCTGGCGAGGCCGCCTTCGCTGCGCTGCGTGGGGTCAGTCCCGTCGAGCGTTCCTCAGGTAGTCGGCAGTACCGTCGCGTCAACTGCGGGGGAGACCGGCAGGCCAACGCGGCCCTGCACCGGATTGTGCACACCCGGTTGCGCTTTGACCCGCGGACCCGTGACTACCATGAGCGGCGCATCAAGGAGGGTAAAGGCCCGGCGGGAGATCATCCGGTGCCTCAAGCGGTATGCCGCCCGAGAGGTCTTTGGCTGGTCAGGCAGGCTGGCATGTGGAGGCCCCGTCTTGGAGTCCCGCCGCGTGGACTACGCAGAGGCGTTGGGCGTCGGGATATCGGTGGCGTCACCGAAGGCACGGGCCGGTTGCGTGGGCGCAGGGGCGAGCCGCGGACCGCGCCGGCATCAGAGATGCCGGGCGCGATCGGGGATGGTCATTCGCCCACAGGGGTGGGCTCCGGCTCGGGACTTTCCCGACGTTCCTGCGCGGTCTCGGTGGTGCGTTGAGCGGAGCTTCGGGACAGCCAGCGCTGGAGCAGGGGCAGTAGCAGCACCATGAGGAACAGCCGCAGCGTCTGCACGCTGGAGATCAACCCGAGGTGCGCGTCGCTGGTCGAGGCGCTGGCGAGGACCGCGTTGATACCGCCGGGCGTCGTGGCGAGGTAGGCGTCGGCCCGGCTCACCCCGAGCGCCGGGGCCAGGCCCACGGCGATCCCTCCGATGACGCCGCTGAGCAGCACGATCGCGCCCAGCACCAGCGGGATCATGCGCTTCACCGCGTGCACGGTCTCACGGTCGAAGCGCAGGCCCACCTCCAGTCCGACGAGCACCAGCAGCATCTGCTTGAACAGACCCGCGGGCGAGTAGCCGTGCGTCAGACCGAGCGCCGTGACCAGTGCGGAGAGCAGCATGGGTCCCAGAAGCGCCGCGCTGGGCAGCCCGATGCGCCGGGCCAGGCGCATGCCGACGGAGGCCAGGACGAGGGTGATGGAAATCCCGGCCAGCTGATCGCCCCGGGGCACCAGGGCCCAGGACCATCCGGCGCCGCCGGCACCGCCGTCCGCCGTCTCGCCGCCGACCGCGGGCTCGGCGATGAGCAGGGCCACCAGTGGCGCGGCCGCCGAGATCACGGCGACGCGCGTGTATTGCATGAAGGCCACGACCCGGGAATCCGCGCCCATGTCCTTCGCACAGGAGGTCACGGCCGCCGATCCTCCGGCGATCATTCCGAGGGTGGCGGTGAGCCGGTCCATGTGGCCGGTCCGGGCGACCATGACGGCGATTCCGACACTGAGGGCGGTGGTCACCAGCGTGAGCATCGTCAGCGGGAGCATGGCGCCGGCGACGTCGCGCAGGACGGAGATCTGGAGGAAGGCGCCGATCATGACGCCGATCAGGGCCTGCACGCTGTGGTCGACGGACTTCGACATACGGCGCTGCTGTTTGCCGCGCAGCGCGATCACGGCGCCGACGAGCAGTCCGAGGAGGAGCTGGGGCGCCGGGGCGCCCAGGGGCTCCAGGGCCGCCGAGACGGCGAGAATTCCCACCGAAATGGCGACGATTTCGATGGGACTGCCGCGTGAATCCCGGAACCAACTCACAAGCCGCTCACTCACGCGCATGGCACAATCTCCGTGGTTCGTCGCAAAACGGATCACCATGATGAACCGCCAGAGGTTTCCAAGCGGTGAATCCGCCGCTACGTTGCCGTGAAGGGAACGCGGCGCAGGCCGTTTCACCTGCTGTGTTGACCAGTTCAACGGAAACGGACGGGTGGCGACGAGCAGCGCGGATCGCACCCCGTGAGGCCGTCGACCGACCGCGCATTCCCTCGTGCGGTCAGCGGCGGCGTACGGTTCGCCGCCGGTGAGTCCGCCCGTGCCACGCCCCGTGCACCCCGGCCCATGAGCCGTGTCGGGCTGGCGCCGTGTTCAGCGGCGGTTCGCCTGTGCCGCCGTCGGCAGGAAGCCCATACCCTCGCCTCTCCCAGTCCCGCTGCGGGCTGTTGCCACCCCCTTACGTGGTGGCAACCCGGAAATGCCCCGCCTTCCCTCTTCCCCTCATTGACGCGGGCACGCCAGGATCTGCGTCAACGGCCGAGCCGGACCCCGTGCTCGCCGTAGGGAGGAGAACGCATGATGCCCCACCGGCATCGACGGCGGCTCATGACCGGAGTCGTCGCCGTCGCTGCGTTGGGCCTGGTCGGCAGCCAGGCGTACGCAGCCGCAGGAACCGCAGCGCCCAGACCCTGGGGCGCCCACCACCAGGCCGACATCGGTCGCCAGCACAGCCGACTGGTGCGCTCCGGGCACCCGATGACCGCCCTGATACCCGGTGCCAGGCCCGAAGGCGACGACGACGGCTCGGACGAGACGGAGAACTCGGCCGAGGCCACCGCCCAGTTCACCGAGGCCCGCACCGCCCCCGGTGTCGTCGCACCCGGCGCGTACGGGGCCGCCTGGCAGCAACTCCAGTCCATGGGCCACACCGCAGGCGGCTGGGACCACGTCACCAAGAAGGTGTACGACGCCGACGATCCGCGCTACCGGGACGTCAACTCCAACTCCAGCGGCGGTGCCGGTCGCGTCACCGGCCGCATCACCGGTATCGCCGCCGACGACCAGGGCTACGTCTACGCCGGCGGCGCCAACGGCGGCGTCTTCCGGTCACGTACCGGGGGCGGCCACTGGCAGCCCATAGCCGACAAGCTGCCCTCGCTGTCCACCGGCACGCTCGCCCTCGACCACGCCAACCGGCTCTGGTACGCCACCGGCGAGTCCAACACCGGAGCGACCGCCTCCGTCGGAACCGGCGTCTACGTCCTCAAGGACCCCCGGCACGGCACGTTCCAGCCGGGCGGCCGGGTGGGTGGAGCGGAGTTGGAGAGCACTGTCATCCACGCCCTGCGGTTCGCCGGGGACACGGTGTGGGCGGCGACCAGCCGCGGCGTGTGGTCGCACTCGGCCACCGAGCTGTCGGGGCCGTGGAAGCTGGAGTTCGCACCGAACCCCGCATACCTGCCCGGCGGTTCGAAAGCGTCGGACCCCGCTGCTCCGTACAAGAACATCGCCAACGACATCGCCGTGGATCCGAAGGACCCGGGCAAGGTCCTGCTCGCGGTCGGTTGGCGCGGCGGCGACTCCTACAACGGCCTGTATGCGAAGCGGAACGATAGCTGGCAGCGGGTCGAGGGCCTCGGTGACCTGCCGTCGGACAGCGCCGATGTCGGCAACATGACCTTCGCGGCCGCCGCCGACGGCTCTCGGCTGTACGCGATCGACCAGTCCCCGGCTCAGATGACCACCAACCCGGACAGTGGTCTCAAGGGCGTCTACGTCGCCAAGTCCGGCTCGCCGTTCGGCCCTTGGACGCAGATCGCGGACTACCAGAAGCTGAAGGGGTCCGGCTCGGCGCTGCAGAGCGCGGGCGACATGCCGGGCATCCAGTCCTGGTACAACCAGTTCCTCCAGGTCGACCCGGCCAACCCGGACCATGTCTACATGGGGCTGGAGGAGGTCTTCGAGACGAAGAACGGCGGCACCAGCTGGACCGTTCCGGGACCGTACTGGAACTTCCCGTTCCCCTGCTGGAGCATCGACCCGAGCAAGCAGACCGGCGACTGCTCCCCGACCACGCACTCCGACCAGCACGCGGTCGCGGTCGGCAGCTACCACGGCAGGTCCTGGGTCTACGTGGGCAACGACGGCGGCATCTACCGGCGTCCGTTGAACGGCGCGGTCGACTCCGGCGGGCATGCCAAGGACTGGCAGTCACTCGCCGACGGCACCATCGACACCCTTCAGTACTACTCCGTCGGTGTGGGCAAGGACCGCACCTACGGAGGGGTCACGGTCACCGGCGGCCTCCAGGACAACGGCCAGTCGATCCTGCGGGGCCGCGACAAGGCGATGGGCTCCGACTTCGGCGGTGACGGCGCCGACACGATCACCGACCCGGCCAACGGCTGCAACACCGCCCAGGAGTACGTCTACCTGGACATGTGGGTCACCCAGGACTGCGGCGTCAACAACGGCGCCTGGTCCACCGACCCGACGAAGGCCACCGAGTACGAGATCGCCCCGCCGGACAAGGACCTCGCCGGAAAGGGAGCCCGCTTCATCGCACCGCTCGCCGCCGACGCCAAGGATCCCAACACCTGGATCGCCGGCGGCCGCCACGTATGGGTGCAGACCAAGGGCTACGCGATCCGCAGCGGCTCGGAGTGGAAGAACGCCTACGACCTCGGCGACCGTCACCTTGCCACCGCGGTCGCCGCTTCCGGGGGCAAGGTCTACGTCGGCTGGTGCGGCCCCTGCGACAGCCAGGGCTTCACCCGCGGCATCGCGGTCGGCAACGCGGACGGCACCGGCTGGCACCAGCTCAACCTGCCGGTCTCCGGGGCGATTCCCAACCGCTACCTCTCCGGCTTCGAGGTCGACCCGGCGGATGCCAACCACGTGTACGTGGCCGTCAACGGCTTCTCCCGGAAGTGGACCGAGGGCCCCGGCGCGGGCGTCGGCCACATCTTCGAATCCAAGGACGGTGGCGACGACTGGACGGACATCTCCGCCAACCTGCCCGACGTCCCGGCGAACACGGTGAAGCTGCTGCCGAACGGCGGGCTGACCCTCGGCACCGACCTGGCCGTCTTCTACCGGGCACCCGGCGCCAGTCAGTGGCAGGTGCTCGGGCATGGGATGCCCACCACCGCGGTGATGGAACTGCGACTCGGCCCGGACGATGACCTGTACGCGGCCACACACGGCCGCGGCATCCGGTCGTTCGGCATACGAAGCCTGGCGGCACGCAAGCGCTGAGCACGGATGCGCCCGATCAACGGACGGCCGGTGCACACCCCTGCGGGAGGGGCGCGCGTCGGCAGTTCCGCGTTCCGGGGTCCGCCCCGGTCCCGCTCGGCCGGGGGGACAGCCGTGGCGGGTGATGCGGTGCCTCTGGGCGGGGACTCTTCTCGCCCGACTTCCGCAAACGCATCCCCCAGGACGCTCTGATGCACCGAACTCACAGCCACGGCCTTCGCGATGATGATCCACTCTGTGGCGCCCGGCGGGTGCCGCGGCGGAGCGCAGGACCAGAGCGAGGTCGCCTTCACGTCTGCTGAGCCGCGGAGGCACCGATCAAGTCCGAAGTACCCCGCCCCGCAGCGCCTTGGTGAGCCCTCCGAGCGGCTTCCGCGACCCTGGCTCGTCACCACCCGGGACCCGGGCGAGCCTGCCGACCGTGCCCCGCGACGCACCCCGCGGAGGCGGCCGCCACCCAGGCCGCCTTCCTGACGGCACTTCACCGCCCAGCCCCCGATGGAGCGCTCGATGGCCGACACCGCCTGACGCTTCATCCAACGGCTCGCCGCGGCCGCCGAGTTGGGACTGAATCGCGCCCCGGACGCCGTCCGCGCGGTCTGGGAAGATGCCGCCGCCGCGCCGGACTGGGGCGCCCTTGCCGGCATCCACATCGGTCACGCCGGCGTCCACGGTGGCCCCGGAGGCAAGCCCACCTGGGGCCCACCCGCCCACGCCGCACTGCAACGCCTCACCGCAACGGTCCACCAGTGATCAAGCATCCGGGCGGGAGGTTAAACGTCAAAGTAAGTGCGTGTTTGTCGAATCGGAGCGGCGAAGGCGTGTGGCGGGCGTTGGCGGGCGATGGACAGAGAAGGTCGTGGTTGGCGGCGCAGACGGCGGCGAGGATACGAAGTGCGTGGTCGTATCAGCTGCGGCCGCGTATCAGAGCGAGGGCGCCGCTGCGGCGGCCGTGCACCGTCACGAGGGTCTGAGCCATGCCTAGCAGGACGACCAGTACCACGACACCGAGCGAGGGCACGCTGTCGATGGGGAGTGTATAGGCCATTACCAGGCGGGCGACGGCGTCGAGGAGGAACGCAACACCCCACGCCCCACTGGCCACTTGCATCCACCGCCGGAAGACGAGGACGGTGTGCCACAGACGGTCCAGACGTTGCGCCATAGCAGCCGGAGTGACCTTGACGGCCACGTCCAGGAGGAAGGGGCGGGTCGTCGCCAGGGAGCCGAGGATCCACAGGCCCAGCGCTGCGGTGATCCAGCTCTCCCGTGCCAGCAGTGCTCGGGGGTCTCCGGTGACCATGGCGACCAGTACCGAGAGCACCATTGCGGCGATCACGAACACCGCGGTCGGATCCGCGCGTCGCTGTCGCGCCCACGTCATCACGACGCTGGCGAGTGGAGCTATGCCCGCAAGAACTAACGCCAGCCATTGACTGATCCCTGCGGCTCGGCCCCCGTAGAACACCGCGAGCGGAATTGCCACATCAAGCGTCAGCGCCGTCCATGCTCGCGCCCCTGACGGTCCTGATTCCTCGCTACCCCCGCCTGTGGTGGTGCCATGACGATCGGTTTTCGCGACATCTGTCCCGTGCACTCTCAATCCCCCTTGACTACTTCGATGTTGGCGATGTGCGGGCTCACGTCCGCCCCCTGGCCGTGGCTCGATCGAACAGCTCCACCAGATCGCGGGCGTAGCTGTCGAGGTCGAGGTCGCCCATCGCATTCAGTTGCGGTCCGATCGCGTCGATGGCCGCGCGGATCGACATGGCCATGGTGCGAGTGTTGAACTCGACGAACTGGCCCTGTTCCTGGCCGCGTTGCAGGATGTCCTGCAGCGGGGCGAGGCTGTCGCCGTAGACCGACGCGTCGAGAGGCAGAAGCCGGGAGCGGCCGTCTTCGTCGGTGAAATTCATCGCGATCGCCACCAGCGCTTTGACCCGCTCGCGGTGACTGCCGATGTATTCGACATTGGCCTCGATGTACGCCCGCAACTCATCAGCAGGTGTGGGTTCTTGGCGTGAGCGCGCGGCCATGAACTCCGCCCCTTGCTTGGTGGCCACGGCGAGGACCTCATGGATCAACTCGTCACGCGTGGCGAAGTGGTAGAAGATCGCCTGCTTGGTGATCCCCGCCCGCCGCGCGATCTCAGCCAGTGACGCTCGGTGCAACCCCACGTCCGCGATGGCCGCGATCGCACAGTCCACCAACTGCGCCCGTCGCGCCGCCTCGATGAAGGTTCGCTCTTGCTTACCGCTCGCTCGATTTTTTGACCGCACGGTAAAAACGTAGCACGCACGCTCCAGCTACGCGACGAATCTGCGAGGCATCGCCCCGAAAAAACGCGCGCAGCCGTCGCCGGCGTGGGTTCCTTGGCCGGCTGGGGCACGGGCGGCACTCGGGCGCCCGGACCGGGTGCGGGTCGACAAGGCGTACGCACGACTCCCTCCGCAGCCGCGCCTACCTGCGCAGACGCGGAAACAAAGCGGGCCACCCTGATGCTGCCGACCGCGTCCACAAGCCTCAGAAGCTCCGCTCACCGGGCGGTCGACCGTCGAAGTTCGACAGGACCTACCGCGAACGCCCTGCCGTCGTATGCCGGATCAGTCGCCCCAAGCGCCACAGGACGGTGGCTACGAGATACGACAACCTCGCCGTCCGCTACAAGGCGACCGTGCTGGTCGCAGTCCTCCTCACGAGTGGCTGTAACTTCCGACTCCGCTCAGCGGGTCTCACAGGACGCGTTCGATCTCGGTCGCTGCCTGCTCCGGCACATGATGTTCGGCGAGTTCGCGGTAGTGATCGGCGGCATTAGCGCGATTCTTGCGAGCACCTGCAGATCAGTGCCATTACCTCCGAGGTAACGGCATGGGACGGCACCGAGCACCAAGATTCACTTTCGCAACGGGCCCTGGCCCCGAGGAGTCGACGCGCGGGCGTCTTCGGAGCCTGCTGCCGAAGCACGGCAACAGACCTGTTGTGATTCGTCGGCCTACCGCTTGCAACGCCGTCGCAGGGCAGGCTCAAATCCGTTGGAAATCCGGCGCCTGCTTCCGCAAGGCCCATCAGGGCCTGTGCCCCACATCCGTCCTCGGGTAGTGGCCCGTCGTCGCCCGGTGGTTGGGCGGTGCAGGGCCTGCGAGTGTCGGTCCCGTTGTCCTGCAGGCGGCCGCTGTTCTGCCGGCCGTGCCCCGTAGTCGGCCGCTGCCCTGTGTGCCCGCGTTGCTCGCTGTCCGTTGCTCGGACGCCGCGTTCGGCCGTTGCTGGCCTGGTGGCATATCTTGATGTCAAGATAAGTTAGGCCGGGAGGTTCACTCATGCCTATCGACTTCCATGACCAGGTCAACCGTCTCACGTACGCGCAGCGTCAAGCGGGCGACGGCTGGGCGAAGGGGATCCGCGCCACGGTGTCGCCGGAAGGGCGGCACGTCATCGACGTAGGTTGCGGTGGCGGCGTGTACTGCGCCGCATGGTTGGATCTTGGGGCGGCGTCGGTCGTCGGCGTCGACTTCTCCGCTGCCATCCTCTCCGGTGCGCGCGAAACGCTCGGCGGTCGACCTGGGCTGACGTTCCATCAGGGTGATGCCCTCGAGACTGGCTTGCCGGACGGTTGTGCCGACATCGTTTTCCAGCGGGCTCTGGTCCACCACATCGATGACCTGGCAGCGTGCTTTGCCGAGGCGCGAAGGCTGCTCGTGCCGGGCGGATCACTGGTCGTGCAGGACCGTACGTTCGAGGATGCGACCCACCCTGGCAGTCCAGCGCACCTCCGTGGCTACTTCTTCGAGCGCTTTCCGGCCCTTTTGGACATCGAGCGCAAGCGACGCCCATCGACGGCTGAAGTCGAGCTCGCAATGCATGCCGCTGGATTCGGCGAGGTACGTATCCGCCCCCTTCTCGAAACGCGGCGGGAGTACGCGGACAAGCAAGAAGTCCGGCAGGATCTCATGAGGCGTACAGGGCGGTCGATCCTTCACGAGCTGACTGATGCCCAGCTCGCCGAGCTGGCGGATTACGTGGACGACAGGCTTCCTGCCGGTGAGCGCATCCGCGAGGCGGACCACTGGTCGCTTTGGGTCACTGAATAAGCTCAACAGCGAACGAAGTGCAGTATCTCTACGTCCAACCGTCGCCCTGAGCTTCCTGTCAGCTGGGCTCCGCTTAGCTATGTGCCTACCTGGCAATCGGCTTGGGGGCGCAGAACCTCTTGGTGCGGGGAGGGCCGGCATAGGGCATATTCGTTTGACCCCGACCTGAGCCAGACCACTCCCCGGGCCGGGGTCAGCAAGCCTCCCTCGCGCATGGGTGGGGGAGGAGGCCGTCTTGACCGTCGGGCAGGGGCTCAAGATCGAACTACGGCCGCGGTACGGAGACGACGAGGGTTTCGCTGGCCTCTCCTGCGTTTCCACTGTGTCGGGCCCGGCTTGGCGCCCGGGGACCAAGCCTTGGAGAGGGGAGTCGCTTGGTGTGGTGCAGGATCGGAGTGTGAGCAACGACCAGGACTTCGAGGTCATATCCCGCCTGTGGCAGGAATTCCGGAAGGTACCTTTTCCTGCCCGACTGCGTGGCGTGGAACTCGCCGGTGAGGACATGGTCTTGCTGGACTTGTGCCTCGCAGGGTGCGTGTCCACCTGGGGGGGCAAGGGCGGAGACCTCGACGCCAAAAGGCTCCGGATCCTCCGTGAATGCCTCACGGCCCTGGAGAAGGCTCTGCCCCTGGTCGGCGATACAGAGGGCCTCGATTACTACGAGCGCCTGCACCACATGGCCAAACTCGCCTTGACGGCCACGCCACACGCTACCGATTAGGGCGATCATTTCAGAATGAGGCGTGGACCAGCAACGCATCCGCTCACCGGCTGGCGCGCGTGGGGGTGGCGGCTCTGCCCTGGGCACGGAAGTCTTCCGTTCTGACACTGTCCACAACTTGCCTCTTGCAGCGCATGGTTAGGCTGAGTAGTTGCCGGATTCGACCGGCGCATCACGAGGGGAGAGGCAATCGTGGGCGAACTGGGCGGCAGGACTGCACTGGTGACGGGTGGCTCGCGCGGGATCGGCCGTGCGGTTGCCCTGCGGCTCGCCACTGAGGGGGCGTTGGTCGCGGTCCACTACGGCGGCAACGAGGCGGCCGCCGCGCAGACCGTAGCGAAGATCACTGAGAGCGGTGGCCGGGCGTTCGCGGTGCAGGCCCGCTTCGGCGAGCGCGGAGCGGTGGACCGGCTGTTCCAGGGGCTCACCGCCGGACTTGCGGACCACGATGCGGACGGCTTGGACATCCTGGTCAACAATGCAGGCATCCACTCGACCACTTCGATCGGGAAGCTCACCGAGGAGGAGTTCGAGCAGCTGCTGGCGGTCAACGTGAGTACGCCGGTCTTCGTGGTCCAGCGGGCGCTGCCGCTGCTGCGGGACGGCGGACGAATCGTCAACATGGGCTCCGCGGCCACCCGGATCGCGAACCCCCTGCAGATCGGCTACACCATGACCAAGGCAGCGCTGGCGGCGCTCGGCCCGTCGCTCGCCAACGAGCTGGGCCGGCGTGGGATCACCGTGAACACGGTCGAACCCGGGGTGGTGCTGACCGACATGATCGCCCCCTATGCCGCGGCTCGCGAGGCGGTCGCCGGCATTGAGTCGATCACCGCGCTCGGACGGATCGGCGAGCCGGAGGACGTCGCAGACGTAGTGGCCTTCCTTGCGGGCCCGCGGGGGCGCTGGGTGACCGGCCAGACCATCGACGTCTCCGGCGGTACCTACCTCGGACCGATCCCGGCAGAGTGATCCGCCCGGGGCGCGGACCACAGCGCGTTGACGTCGGCCTGGCCCGCACTGCATCCGGGGCGAACCTCTGACCGCAGCGTCGGCTCTGCCCTCCCGGATGCGGAACATCGTCATCCCCGGTGCGCACTACGCCACTGCCTCCATCCCATGACCACAGCAGGTGGGCCGGTGGCACGTGGTCGAGCCGGTCACGGCGGCCTCGCCATCGTCGTCTCAGCCCACCACTTCCTGCCGGCCAGTTGGCCAGTGCGCCCGATCGACGGGCGCAGATGAACCGTCTCGTGGCTGCACTCGTGAGGACGGCACCCACGCTCCGACGCCGCGGTCCGTAACTGCGGGTAAGTGATCAGTTTCACTTGGTATGGGCCTCCGCTCGCGACCCATGTCGCTCTCCCGGCTGCCATCATCCCTACCGGTGCGGAATCAACGGACTCCGCGCGGACCAAATGACCACGAAAACTGGGGTGTTGGCGTGAAATTGACGTGGCCGCGGTGGATTTCGCCAAGGCGGGCGGGCGCTGGCCCGGATTCCCTTAGGAGGAGGCCGGGGACGGTCCGGCGCTCGTCTGCGATGAGGCGTTTGGCAGGGGTCGGCGCGGCCGCCGCGCTCCTCGGTCAGCTCCTCGGCGGAACGCCCGCTGTGGCGCACGCCGGCATCCTGCCGGGATCCGCGTTCCCCCTCGTCCTCGACGTGGACCTGACGCCGAATCCCGTGTGCAACGGAGCCGTGCACGGCCGGGTGGAGATCTACGACCCCGCCGCGGCGAGGGCCAGAGCCACCGTGGAGTGGCGGGTGCGCGCAGGCGAGAAGCAGCTGGCCGGTGGGCGCCTGGCCATGGCCGCCACTGTCGGTACGGCGAAGTTCGACATCCCCTTCGACCGGGTGCCCGAATCCGAGACCGCCTTGCAGGTCGACGCCCGCATTGCCGGCTCGTCCGACGGCCATGCGCCCGGCCACTACGGAAAGGTCTGGCGGGACACGATACGCCGGGGATGCCACCCGGTGCGGGTGGCATCCGTCGGCGACTCCGTGGTGTGGGGGCAGGGCCTGGACCACGACCAGAAGTTCCCCTACCTGACGGCTCAGTCACTCGGCCGCCAGACCGGCCGGGGCTTCCAGCACTTCGACTACTCGATCTCCGGTGCCGTGCTCGACGCACCCGAGCTGCCCGCGGGCAACCATGACGCGGACTGTCTGCGCACGACGGAGCGGCAGGATCCGGACGGCGACGGGGAGATGGAGTTCGGCGAAGTCACCCAGCAAACCCCCGACGTCTTCTGCCAGTTGGAAAAGGCAGGCGCACAGGCCAGGGCGGGCGGCTACGGCCTGGACCTGGTCGTGATCAACGGATGCATCAACGACCTGGACCCCTTCTTCGGTATCGGCGTCGGCATCACCCCCGGCTCGGAGGACCTGCCCAAGGCAGTCAAGCGCGAGTGCTCCGGCATCGGCGCGGCAGCGAAGAACCCCGCCAAGGACGTGCCCTACTTCAGCGGCGCGAAGGTCGGATACGGCGGACGCGGAATGCAGGCGGCGATCGAGAAGGCCCATTCCCTGCCGGGGCGGCCGAAGGTGCTCGTGGCCGACTTCTACTACGCGCTCAGCCGCAGCAGTTCCCCCCTGCCGATCAGGAGCTGCTCCACCCAGGGAGTCACCGGATTCTGGCTGACCTCCTGCAAGGGCGCCCTCGGGAGCGTGGCCAAGCGCTACGAGCAGTACACGCAACTGGCCAACGCCGCCTACCACCAGGCAGCGGACGCCGCCAACAAGGCGTCCACGAACGGACCCTACGCGGTTGCGGCCGACGGACTGTTCACCGTGGACAACGCCGTCCTCGCCAGCGACTCCAAGGTCTGGAACACTCCGGTGACCGACCCGGCGTTCCCGCTGCGCACGCGGGCCTGCCCCGAGCTGAGCGCGACTCCACTGCAGTGCCTGAGTGCGGCCGTCGGTCACCCCGACATCGAGGGCGCCCGGCAGTACGCGGACAACTTTCTCCTCAACCCGAGTCTGCGCACGTGGTTCCACCTTCCCCGGCAAGGCCCCCGGGTCCACCTGAACGTTCCGCGCAGCGCGCACGTCGGCAGTGCTGTGCCCCTGTCGGTGACGGTGGACGGCAAACCGCCCGCCGCCGGGTACCGCTACCACTGGTACTTCGGGGACGGCATGCAGCAGGAGACCGACGAGGCGACCGTCACCCATGCCTACGACCGCAAGGGACCCTGGCTGCCGCGAGTCGTGATGACCGGCCCCGACGGTGGAAAGGTCCTGGCCGAGGCCGTTCGGCCCCTCACCACGGGCTGACGGCACCACCCCAGGGGGCGGCTCGCAGGCACAGGCCGCCCCCTGGCGCACCCGCGCCGGCACCACGAAGGCCCTTGCGCTCCTCCATGCGGCAAACCGGCCCGGCCGGTCGCACGAGCTGCCACAACAGGACACGATCTGCGTCCTGCGGCGGTGCTCCGGCGAGATCGAGATGGAGAGGGCAGCTGCGGGGCCCCGCCTCACGGTGTTTGCCTGGCTGATCACAGCGACCACGGTCGTATCGGCCTGCATCTCGGTGCACTTGGTGGGCCCCGGGCCGGCGGTGGGCCGCGGCCGCGAGCTGCTCCAGGGCGGGGCTCCACGCCGGGAGCGTGGGGGGAGGGGACGCAACGGGGGGCGCCATGCCGGGAGTTGGGGATACGGCGGCGGCCCCCGTTCAGCTGGGCCTGCAGCTGATCCATGGTCAGGCGCGCGGTTGGGTTCTTGTGCAGCAGCCCGTCGAGTACGGGGCCGAGCGCCCTCGCCCCGCACGGCCGGAATCGGCGGGCTCCGTCGCGACGGCGACCAGGACCGCGCTCGGGGCCGTCCCGGCGAACGGGGCGCTGCCCTCCACGGCGGCGTACAGCGTCGCGCCCAGGGACCAGAGGTCCCGTGCGGCGGCGCGGGCCTCGCGGCCGAGCCGGGCGATCCAGTTCTGCCGCTCGGCCTCGCCCAGATGCTCGGGCGGCCGCAACTCCTTGACAGCGACGTCCCGCCCCAACTGCTCACCGCGGCGGCCCTGGCCGCGCGCCGCCGCAAGACCGAAGCAGCCATTGAGCGCGTCCACCAGGCCATCGCCCGGCACCGACGCGAGAAAGCCCAGGTCGGCGTCGCCGACGTCACCCGCCGAGCGGACGTCTCACGCACCTTCCGCTACGACAACGTCGAGGCCAGAGCCGCGGTCGCCGCAGCGACGGCTCAGGTCGGCGAACCCCAAACCCGCACGCTCTCTGAACAGGGCGACGAACGCGAAGCGACCTGGCGCGAACGCGCCCTGAACGCCGATGAGTCGCTCCGTCATCCAACCCAGTCGACGCCGACAACGCCGCTGGCGCCGCCCCGGCACACCGGCTTGAGCGGCGGTGTCGGTGCTGCTTCTCGGCATGTGCTGGGCCGATGCGGACTTCCACGGAGGTAGGCAGCGCCACCGACCCAGTGCCCGCAAGGGCCTGTGCAAGAAGCCACGTGGACAGGGAAAACGCAACTTCGACATGGCTCGCAGAGGCAGCTACCTTCACCTGGACTTCGGCGATCGCCCACGGTCGCACGGGAGTTCTTTCAGGCTGGGCCACCCGTCACGGGATGAGTCGGTCACGCCCCACGAACCCTCGCCCCCATCCGTAAGTCACCGAACCGGGTCCACACCAGGCAACCCCAACCAGGGAGAGACGCATGCCCCGTCTTGCGCTGTACACATTCGGCGTCCTGAAGTCACCTCTCGCCGATCCCGCACCTCTCACGCACGAGTTCTACGACATGGGCGCGGCCGTCTACCGGAAGATCAGCCAGCATCCCGGATACCTCGCGCATGCGGAAGCGGCAGACGCTGCCCGGGGCACGCTCTTCGAGGCGGACTGGGGGACATGGGGAGAGTTCGCCGTACCGACCTGGTACGGCAAGGGCCGTACGCGGGAAACCACCGCCCTGGCCGCGACCCTCTCACTGTGGACCGACCTGCGCCCCGCCTTCGACGCCATCTACACCGGCCTGCACCGAGAGGCGCTGATCAGGCGTTACGACTGGATCGAGAGGACAGAACACCCGAATTACGTGTTCTGGTGGGTCGCCGACGACGTGATACCCACCTGGCAGGACGGGGTTTCCAGGCTGGAACACCTCCGCGACCACGGCTCCGCGCCGCACGCCTTCACCTTCCACCACTCATTCGCCCCGGACGGAACTCCGACCAGGATCAAAGACATCGGGCCGAAGAGCGACCAGGTTCGCTGACAAGGAAGCCTGAACGACTGGGTTCGCCGTCAAACGCCTCGATTGAACGACGGCGAACAGCAACGGCCCCGGTTCACAAGCTCCTGCGGTTGGTGAAATCGAGTACAGACGCGGCATCGACGCAAACGTGATCCGTCAGGGCCGGTACTGCCTGTCCTGGCTCGTGGCGCACAAGGCCGTCTTTCGATCCTTGATCCGCGATCGGCTTGGGGCCGCGGCCGCTTCCCAGATCCTGTGGAGCGCGCCGCGACTGATGTGCTTCGCTGGCGACTTCACCCGCTACGACGCCCACGCCGTGCGCGAGCACCGTCGCAGCATCGACCTCGTCCGCTACCGCAGGTGCGCGCCGGCTGGCGTGTGGTCGAGTCCACACTGGAAGGGCTCATACGGACTGCCATAATCGTCTATATGACGATAACTCTTGAGGGCGTCTACGCCGCTGTCCGTAGCATGCTGTCGGGCGTCGAAGGGCTCGACGGTGCGGACGTCGTCGGCGACGGCCCTCCCGATGCCGGCTACCCCCATGCCGAAGTCCACGACGGCGCCGTCCACTGGGTGGTGCTGGAGCGCAACAAGGAAGTGGAGCGCCGCACAACCGGGGACCTGGACGAGTTTCTGTACTGGGCGGCGCTGCACACCACCCGTGACGCCGCCTCCCGCTGGGAGCTCGACCACCGCGGTCTGCTGCCCGGCTGCAGCGACACCCGGGTGGGGTGGCTGGCCAGGCAGGTCCAGCTGCTGGGGCTGGTCCGACCCGAGTGGGCGGACAGGTTCCGGGCGCAGATCCCGCAACAGTGTCCGGGAGTGCACCTTCAGGACGTGGACGCCTATCCGGTCGGGGGGCGGTCGTGAGGCTGTGGCGGCGCAGGAAGAGGCAGGAGCGGCCGGCGGGGGGAGCGGAGGTGTGGGATCGGTTCGGGAGTCCACTGGGGAGGTTCGCGCACCCGAAGGGGACGCCATTCGCCCAGCGTTCTCTGCCGCCCACCCACCTGAAGTGCGGATACCACGTGTACAGCTGGATCCGACCGTGGAGTCCGGAGGACGTCGAAAGGTACGGCGTCATCCAGAGCGGCAAGGTCGCTCCCTGGTTCGGCCAGCCCGGGGGCGGAACACAGTTCATGCTCCCGGAGGGCATCTCGGTGCAGTGGCTCATCGACCGGGGCTACATCCGTGAGGAACCCGTACGGTGAGCGAAGCCGGTCGCCGACGAACCGGAGCCGCTTGGCATCCTCGGTTTCCCTGCGTGCGGCCAATGCGGTGACCTGATGGTTTGAAGGTTTCGGAGCCAGGTGATCGGACCGAGGTGCTCGTCTGGAAACGGCAACGAAGGGCTTCAGGTCGTGGAACTCCGTCCACCACGACCTGACCGGCTCCGTCCAGGAGAACCAGGAGAACCAGACAGAAGGCTCGATACTCGCCCTGTACCTGATCCAGTCGGCGGTGGTGCACTTCGACACCCTGCTCCTCCAAGGCATCCTGAGCGAGGAGAAGCGGCCGAAGCAGCTCGCCGACACCAACCAACGGGCCCTGTCCCCGCTGTTCTGGACCCATGCGAACCTCTGCGGTCGGTGCGAGCTGGACATGAACTGCCACCTCGCATTGCCCGCGACGGCGGCGGCCAGGGTGCCCGGCTTCCGCCCGGCGCCCGGAGTGCCCACCGTCCAGTTGGCGGGCGGCGAAGCAGGCACGGCCTGAACGACCGCCCGGCTCTCCCCGCTCCGGTTCCGGTACGGGCACATCAACTTCCTGCGCCGCTACGCCTACGCCTACATCCGGCCTTCGGCCTCCGGCGCCGGGCACACAGCAGCGGCGCGGCCCGGTCGCATCTCACTCGTGATCCGGCACGTCAGGGGATCTGGGCCTCGATGTGGGCGAGTTGGGCGGCGAGGATTTCTTCGAATGCGGCGCGTCGATCTGCTCCGAGCGGGCGGATGTCGCGGGCGAAGTGGGCCAGGGCGGGGAAGTGTTCGGGGTCGGCGCCGAGCACCGCGACGCGGAACTGCTCCATCCCCTGTTCGTACTCGTTGGGGGTGATGGTGCTGATCCCGGCCTCGGAGGCGATGAGCGAGGCGAGGAGGGTCACGATGCGGTGGTATCGCGCCGGGACCTCCTCGTCGGGCAGACCGGACGCGCGCAGGGCCTGCAGCAGCTCCTCCATGACCAATCGGGATCCGGTGCCGCCGGACCCGTAGCGGCCCCACACTGCGGCGAGTTGGGGTTGCTCGCCGAAGACCTCGCGCAGGCGCAGGGCCAGGGCCGTGACGCGCTGCTTCCAGTCGCCCTCTGGGCGGTAGCCGTCCATGGCGGCCAGCAGGATCCGGTCGGCGACCGCACGCAGGAGTTCGGTCTTGTTGCGGAAGTGCCGGTAGAGGCTGGAGGAGTCGGTCCCGAGCGCTGCGGCGAGTTTGCGCACGCTGAACGACTCGGCATCGCTCGTGCGCAGCAGGTCCGCCGCCGTGTCCAGGATCTCCTCGGTCGACCATCGCCTTCGGCCAGTCATCTCGCCCCTCTCGTCAGGACTCAGCCTAACCTATGCACTTGCTGATGCACGCACTGCGTGCATAATGAGTCAACGCACTGTGCGACCACATCGACACACCCGGCATCCGGCCGGGAGGGGAGAAGGACACATGAGCGAGACCACTGCCGCGACACGGCCGCCGGAGCCGGACTTCTCGGTGATGACGGCGGAGGAACTGCTCGCCTACCGCGACGCGGAGAACCGCTTCCGGGCCTCCGTCGCGGCGCGGACGATCCTCGGAGAGCCAGACACCGGCGCCGCGATCGACTGGCAGGAGATCGCGCTGCCCGGCCGCGACCTCCCGGTCCGGGTCTACCGGCCGGCGTCGACGGGAGGCGACGAAGCCGCAGCCGGAACCGACCTGCCACTCGTGGTCCATGTCCACGGAGGCGGCTTCGTGGGCACGGCGGTGCAGTGCGACTGGACCAACAGCCACCTCGCCGCCCACCTGCCCGCCCTCGTCGTCTCGGTCGAGCACCGCCTCCTCGCCCCGGCAGCCCGCTCGTGAACGCCGCCGACGACGGCTGGGACGTGCTCGAGCACGTGGTGCGGCACGCCGCGCAGTGGGGCGTCGACCCGGCGCGCGTGGCCGTCTTCGGTGAGAGCTGCGGCGCGCTGATCACAGCGCTGACAGCCATCCGGGCCAGGGTGGCCGGCCTGGAGCTCAAGGCGCAGGTGCTGGTCAACCCCGCGGTCGACGTGACTGGGACGATGTTCGACTATCCCTCGATCGCCGAGTACGCATACAGCCCGACCCGGGCCCTGCCGCAACTGCGGTTCCTCCAGCGGCTCGCCGTCCCGCCGGGAACCGATGCCGGCGCAGTGTCGCCGCTGTACGCGGACGACTTGAGCGGGCTCGCCCCGGCACTCGTGGTGGTGCCCACCCAGGACGCGGTCGCCGACCACGGCCGCCGCTACGCCGAGCAACTGCGCGGGGCAGGCACCCCCGTGAGCCTTTCCGAATACCCGGGCGCAAAGCACGCGTTCCTCACCCTGCCCGGCGTGGAACCACAGGCCGAGGCCGCCCAGGCGGAGATCCTCGCATTCCTCCGTGCGACCCTGGCAAAGTGACGGGGGAACGATGCACCCCACCCTTGGCCCCAACGGCCCGGCGGTCTCCCGACTCGGCCTCGGCTGCATGAGCATGGCCGGCACCTACGGCCCCGCCGACCCGCAAGAGGCCGCGGCCACGGTGCTGGAGGCGCTCGATTCGGGCGTCACCATGTTCGACACCGGCGACTTCTACGGCGACGGAGCAAACGAGGAACTCCTCGGCCGGACCCTCGCACCGCACCGCGATCGCGCCGTGCTGGCCACCAAGACCGGAGTCCGCCGCACCACCGAGGGCCTGGTCCCCGCCGGCTCACCCCACGCTCTGCGGCGTGCCTGCGAAGCGTCGTTGCGCCGGCTGCGCACCGATCACCTCGACCTGTACTACCTCGCCCGCATCGACCCCGCCGTCCCCGTCGAGGAGTCCGTCGGCGCCCTGGCCGACCTGGTCGCCGAGGGCAAGGTGGGCCACATCGGCCTGTCCGAGGTCTCGGCCGCCACCCTCCGCCGCGCCCACGCCATTCATCCGATCAGCGCCGTCCAGACCGAGTACTCGCTGTGGGAACGCCATGTCGAAGCCGACATCCTGCCCACGATCCGCAGTCTCGGCGCCGTCCTGGTCGCCTACAGCCCGCTCGGCCGCGGCCTGCTCACCGGGGCCGTCCGCACCACCACGCGCTACGAACCCGGCGACTTCCGCGCCACCGCTCCCCGCTACAACGGCGACGACCTCAAGGCCAACCTGGCCATCGTCGACGCCATCACCCACCTTGCCGCCGCCAAGAACGCCACCCCCGCCCAGATCGCCCTCGCCTGGCTCCTGGCCCGCGGCAGCGACGTCATTCCCATCCCCGGCAGCTCCCGCCGCCCCCACCTGCGCGACAACCTGGCCGCCCTCGACCTGCACCTGACCGACACCGACCTCGGCGACATCGGCGCCGCCGTCCCCGCCGTCGGCGCCCAGGGGGCCCGATACGGCGACCACGGCATCGGCTTGATCGACGACTGACGGCACATGAGCAAGTGAAGGGGGAAGAGAAGCACCCTGATGACGAAGCCACCCCGTGCGCGAGGAGCGCTCGGAGCGCTGTACGCGGGCCTTGCGCTCACTGTCCTCGCGACGATCGTCACGTACGTCGACCGCGGCACCGCCCATCTGCTCGCCGCCCACATCCGGGCCGGCTATCCCACTTACCCCAGGCGCGGGTGGACTCGGCCGTCACCACCTACCCGGTCGTGCTGTCCGTCATCGGGGCGCTCGGCGTCCTTGCCTGGCTCACGACGGCCTGGGCTGTCACGGCAGGCAAGCAGCGGGCCCGCCCCGCCGCGACCGTGATGCTCATACTCGGCACCGGCACCGGCACCGGCATCGGACGGGCCGGGCTGCTGACCAAGGACACCTCCGGCGCGACCGGACTGCGGCCGGAACTGGGCTGGGCCGGGATGATTCCTTGCCTGGCGGGCATGGTTGCGGTCACCTTGCTGTGGAGCGGACCGCAACTGACATGTCGTCGGCCCCCTCCGACTCCGCACGTGAGCAGCCGACGGCCACGATCGCGACCGCACAGACCACCCGTACCACCACAGGCCACGACCATCGCGCACCATGGAGGAAGACACAGTGCAGCGCATCGGCATCATCGGAGTAGGCGAGATCGGCCGGGCCATCGTCGACGGCCTGTGCAACGGGGGCGGTGCGTCGCCAGACGTCTTCCTCTCTCCCCGAGGAGCCCGCACCGCTGCCGAACTGTCCCAGCGTTACGAGGGGGTTGAGGTGTGCGCCGACAACCAGGAGGTGGTGGAACGCTCCGAGGTGGTGATCATCGCCGTGCGCCGCCAGGACCACCATGAGGCACTCGCCGGGCTGAAGATGGACGACGACAAGACCGTGGTCAACCTGATGGCCGGCGTCGCCACCGACGACCTGCGCCGAACCCTCGCCACCGGCGCCCCGATCGTCCGCGCCATCCCGCTCCCCGCCGTGCGCGAGCGCCGCTCCGTCACCGTGACCTGCCCCTCGAACCCGGTAGTGGACTCTCTCTTTGAACAGTTGGGCGGAGCGCTCCCCGTCCCGGACGAGGACGCCTTCAACGTCTTCTCCGCACTGACCGGGACCCTCACCGCTCACTACACCTACCTCGCCACCCTCACCTCGTGGGCCACCGGCCACGGCCTCGCCCCCGACGCCGCCGACCGCTATGTGCGCGGCCTCTTCCAGAACGTCGGCCGCTCCCTGAGCGACGAGACCCGCCCTCTGCACCAACTCGCCGCCGACCACGAGACACCCAAAGGGAACAACGAGCGCATCCGCACCACATGGTTCGATCCGGCCAACGCCGCGGCCCTCAAGAAGGCCCTGGATGACCTCCTCGCCGATCTGACGTAAGAGCTTCCGGTCCTGGACGCACGTCCCCAGACCGGAAGCGGCGACGACTTCACGGCACGCCTCTCGCACGCGACCCTTCGCCGCAGACCGTGGGCGGCCCCGGAGGCCGGGCACCCCGCCTCCGGCACCGATCGAACCGGACCTGCCGAGTGCCGACATCCACATCGACTACGCCCGCCGCTCCACCCTCGGCCGTTGGGAAGACGGCGTCCCCGGGTATGCGCCGACTGCACCGTCACGCAGGCACGCCTGGCCGAACTCCATCGCGGTGTCAGACCATCAGCGCGGCGACTTGCTCCCGTGCCTGGCGCAGCCATGATGCGCGCATTTCGTCGGTCGAGTCGGTCACCGTACGGAAGACGATTCGGCGGACGTCGGCGACACCTACGTACGGCAGGACGCACGCCGCCCAGATGCTTTGCAGTGGGTCGCCGAACTCACTCTCTTCGCGGTCGGCAGGGGTGTCGGAGGTGTTCAGAACGAGCGCCCGGCCGGCCTTCAGCAGCCCTGCGGGCTCCCCGTCTGCGGTGCCCAGCTTGTAGGCGATACCGGGCGCGAGCACACGCTGCACCCAGCCCGTGAGGACGGCGGGCGGCATGCCCCACCAGTTCGGATGGATCAACACCATGGCATCAAGGGTGGCCACCTCGGACCGGTGCAGCTCCACCTGCGCGTCACGGGCGGGGACCGCAGACTGGACCGTCTCCGTCTCGTCGGCGGTCAGCGCAGGGGCGAATCCCTCGGCGTAGAGGTCGTGCGCGAGTACGTGACACCCCCGGTCGTGCAGTTCATCCACGACGGCAGTGAACACCGCGTGGTTGAAGCTGCCTGGACGGGGGTGCGCGAGATAGACCCCGATGCGCATGGTTCCTCCCTGATCGATGGCTGTCCTCCCCGACTATGCCCTGCCGATGACTGCAAACCGCATCTGGGGTCTGTGGCCTCGGCGTTGGCAGGCAACGGCGGGCTTGTGTCCGGCTGCGTCGCCGGAAGCGTGACCAGCGCAGATGGTGCTCGCGCTGCTCTGGTGACGGGGCTTGACTTGACCATGTGGCCCGCCAGGAGGCGGATCTCCAGGAAGCTCAGGGGTATCAGCTCATGCTCATCGTCGACACTGCCCCTTGTGTGGCTGGCGGGGCCACGTCGGCGAGATCGGCCTCGGACGCTTCGGCGGATAGCAGGACTTGATACGAATGGCCGGTCGGGATGCCTGAGAGGGACTCCGTCACGGTGTACGACCAGCCGTCAGGGATCACGCCGGGCGCGTCGGTGCCTGGTATGGCCGCGCTGATCTGCCCTTGTGCGTCGAACTGGGCGGCTGATGGGGCCGCCGAGGGTGACTTCGGCGGCCGGGCAGGTGAACTGCGCCGGGCTTGGACGAGCGGAGCGGCAGTGTCGCCGCCACGGGAAGGCCGTGGGCGCTGGGGGTGATGCGGTGTGCGGTGAAGGTATCTCTGCCAGTGGTGGTGATGGTGTCGCCGCGTTGGGTGAGGCTGCCGCCGCGGTTGAGCATGAGGCGGGTCTCGGCGGTGGTGCACGCCGTTGTCGTCGTCGACCTCCAAGGCGACGCCGGTTCTGTCCTCGCGGACCATGCTCGTGCCTTAAGTGGTGCCCTCGGGATGCACCCAACGCGGCAGATGTGCCGCAGGCGTGGGGCCCACTTGTGGATGTACCGAGGTAACGATCACTTCGCTGATCGGGGGCTTTTGCGCTGGTTGGCATTGAAGCGCGCTTTCTTCTGACGGTTGCCGCACGTGTTCATGTCGCACCATTTGCGGGTGCGGCTTTGACTGGTGTCGAAGAAGGCGGCTTGGCAGGTTGGTGAGGCGCACAAGGCCAGTTTTCCGTCTCGTTCGCCTGCGATGATGCTGATCGCATCGGCGGCGATCACGCTGAGGGCGTCTTCCACGCAGGAAGCCGAGCTGAGCCGCCATTGCCGCTTTCCCTCGGCTGTCAGGATCGCTGCGCCCCGACCCTGAGTGCTGCAGTCATTGATGACTTGGACGGCCGATGCAGGGAGGGCGTCCTGGAGCGCGGCCGCTGTCGCGGCGGCGTGAATCGCCTCCCTCAGTTCCCGAGCGAGGTCGAGCTGGGCGGGGGTGCAGGAGTCCACGGCGAGGCCGTTCACTGCCAGCCAGTCGACGAGTCGTTGCGGCGTGGGAATGCGCTCCACGGCGTCGCCATGACGCTCCGACAGCGTCCCCGTGAAGCTGGTCGCCAGCACCTTACCGAGGCGGAAGTCAGGGAACGCAGCACGCATGGAACCACCTTAGCCGGTTGCAGTGTGCCTCGGAGAACTGCTAGAACCGGCTTAGCCGGTTCGCGACAGGTCGTAGCCGGTTCCGCGATGGCCAGGAGGTCTCATGCCCCGTCCAACCAGCGACGTGCAAGCATTTGAAGCCCACACAACCGACGCTGACCTCGACGATCTGCGCGCGCGACTGGCCGCGGCGCGACTACCGGAGCCCGAGACGGTCCATCGCGCCGCGCCCGACCCTCACCGATGGGAACAGGGCGTTCCGCTCGCCGACCTCGTCGATGTCGTGAACTACTGGCGCACCGGGTACAACTGGCGGTCGTTCGAAGAGCGCCTCAACCGGATCGGCCAGTTCCGCACGACCATTGATGATCTGGGAATCCACTTCCTGCACCGCCGATCCGCGCGTGCGGATGCCACTCCTTTGATCTTGACGCACGGCTGGCCGGGCAGCATTGCCGAGTTCATCGATGTGGTGGACGAGATAGCAGATCCGAAAGATGCGGACGCGCCGGCGTTCCACGTCGTGGTCCCCTCGCTGCCAGGCTTTGGTTACAGCGACAAGCCGGCCACCACCGGGTGGGGAACCGAAAAGATCGCGGCCGCGTGGGTGGAACTGATGGGAAGGCTCGGCTACAGCAAGTTCGCAGCCCACGGCGGCGACTGGGGAGGCAATATCACCACGGTTCTCGGCGGCAGGTTCCCGGCGCACGTCCTCGGCATCCACACAACGTTCGCGGAGGCACCGCCCGGATTGGCAACGGACGGACTGACGGCGGTCGAGCGCAAGTGGACAGAGGAAACCCGCCATTTCTGGCGCCATCGCGCGGCGTACGCGAAGCAGCAGGCGACCCGGCCGCAGACCATCGGCTACTCGCTCGTCGACTCACCGGTCGGGCTTCTTGCCTGGATCCTTGACAAGTTCGCCGAGTGGTCAGACACCGAAGACAGCCCGTTCGAGACGATTTCAAGAGACAGAATTCTTGACGACGTCACCCTGTACTGGCTGACACGGACCGGCGCATCGGCGGCCCGTATCTACTACGAAAGCCACAACTCGCTCGACCCCGAACTTCGGGTCGACGTCCCGTCGGCAATCACCATGTATCCCCGCGACATCGAGAAGTCTCCGCGCCCCTGGGCACAGGAGCGGTACCGACAGATCGTCCGGTGGAGCTCGCCCGAAACCGGGGGACATTTCCCGTCGCTGGAGGTCCCTGAGTATTTCGTCAAGGACTTGCAAGAGGGCCTCGCGGCAGTGCTGGCCGCTAATCGGTGAACACGGCTGGGTGTCGGCACTCGATCACCACCTGATCCGGCTCAGGACGTTGCCCGACGGCTTCCAGACCGAGCTCATCGAGACGGCAGTACCTGGGCAGACACGGCGCGGCGAAGACGGCGTGGAGCATGTCGAGGTCTTTCGGCTGGTAGATTCCGGCGCCTACCTGCCAACACCCCCGACTGTGCCCTCAACCGCGAAGAGCCTGTTTGAGATCTGGCTGACTGGCGGGTGGGCGCGCCGAGCCGGCTCAAACGAAGGCTGTCTCCGCGAAAGAGGGCCCTCCGCGCTCGCCGTGTGTGAGGACGAGCCGCTGCGAGCGCTGGGGTGCCTGCCGTAGGTACTGCTGGAATCCTGCAGCCCGGAACTTGAGCTCGAAGAAGTGGCCTTCGATGTGCCACTGAGGCCCGCCGCGGCTGTCCTTCGGGGCCGAGCGTCGTATGTGGTCGATGTCGAGACTCGGCGCCATCCCCTTGAAGTCGAGGTCGCCCTCGATATCCCAGACATCGTCGAACACGAGCGTGGACGGCGCGATCCAGAAGCTGAAGTGCGTTTCCGGCGCGACAGGTTGCACCCAACGGACGATGTAGTCGATGTCCAGTAGCAAACGTGGCAGTGCGTCGTCAAAGGCGCCCGGCTGTACGCAGAGTCCGTGGATGGTGACGTCGTGCCATCCCATCGTGTCGAAGTCGGCGTCGCTCCAGATGCTTTTCGTCAGACCGGATTCCGGGTGAGTGCCTGCGCTCATGGCGACATCCAATCAAACCCCGGCGTTTGGCCGAGGCGGCCGGGCGGTGAACGACGTCATGCGCATCGTCCTGGGCGAGACCGCGATGGCCGCCTCCGGCACAGACGATGTCCTGGCTTCCCGGCTCATCCACCACGCTCAGGGCGAACCTGGCTGGTACCTGTACGCCCCGACCTGCGAGTTGGCCGAAGCCGAAGTCGAAGCTGAACGCGCCCGCCCCGTCACGGCCGAGCACCTGGCTGGCGGCGCTACCCGGTGGTCGCCATGCCCGACGCCTGCCCGGCACGGCAACTGATCCACCGCGCCGAGCAAGAGCCAACACGGGTGACCTGGTACTCCGGTGCGGCTTTGTGACCTCTTCGGTTGAAGAGCTGGCGGGCCTTGCCGGCGTCGCGTCGGGAAGCGAGGGCGGCCGGGAAGGCGGAGTACCGGGCGTGTTCCCCTTCGAGCCGGATCGGGCAGTTGAGGGCGGCCCGATCCGGTCTGTGGGTGCCGGTAGGCGGAGATCGGGGCAGTAGTTGGCTCAGTAGCCGACGGTGAACCGGCGCTGGACGAAGCGGGGCAGCTCCGCCTCGTCCACCAGAGCGACCGCGGCGTCCTCCACCGAGATCCGGCTCAGGCCGTCGGCGTTCAGCACGGGCTGGTCGCCGCCGATGCGGAAGCGTCCGGTGCGCTCGCCGGGGGTGATCTGCTCGGCGGGGCTGAAGTAGGTCCACAGTCGGTTCGAGGTGCGCAGGACGTCCAGCGCCTCTCGGTGGCCGCGTACGGCGGCGGCGTACTGGCGGGGGAGGCCGAGTTCGTCGAGCGAGGCGTGAATGAGCTCCTCGTGGTCGGCGCGAACGACGCCCGGCTCGGTCTCCAGGCTGCCGGCGCCGCCGATGACGATCAGCCGGGTACGGGGGTGGCTCTCCAGGGCCTTGAGCAGGGCCTGGGCAGCCGCCGCATAGACGGTCGGGTCCGCGATCGAGCGCTGGACGGTGTCAGCGAAGTCCTTCGCCGCGTTCCCGGGCTGGAAGCCACTGATCAGGACGTCCAGGCCGGGCAGGACGGCGACGATGCTCGCGGCGTCCAGAACGTCGACGCTCGCCCAGCTGAGGTTCTCCCGCTGGTTGATGATCGCGGAGGCGTCGCGGCTGAACGCCGTGACGCGGTGTCCGCGCTGGAGGGCCTCGGTGACGACCCGGCTGCCGATGAGACGACCGCCGAAATCAAGTGCACAGCGCTGGAGTTGATGGGCTCGGGCGGCCCCGACGCGATCACCCTGCGAGCGATCGCCCGCGAGATGGGCATGACCGCCAACGCCATTTACGGCTACTTCGCCACCCGCGACGACCTGGTCACCGTCCTCATCACGGACGTCTACACCGAGCTCGCCGACGCCGTCGACGCCGCCTGGGTCGCCTCCGCACAGGACGCCCCGGCGGGGCGGATACAGGCATGGGCGCACGCCTTCCGTGACTGGGCGCTGGCCAACCCCGAGGGCTTCCGGCTGATCTACGGCGACCCCGTCCCCGGTTACCAGGCCCCAGTCGGCGGCGCCGCGCCGGACTTTAGCGGAGGCGGGCCAGTAGGTGTGCGTCGAGGAAGCCCCGCTCGGAGGCGGGGTCGTGGAGCAGCCGGGCGAATGGGGCGAGTCCGGCCCCAGTCAGCAACTCGGCGAGCAGGTCTACCGGCCAGCTGTAGGCGGGTGTCACCTTGTGGTCGAAGCGGATCGGCTCCGGTCCGTCGGTCGCGAAGAACGAGACCAGGAGCAGGCCCCCTGGTGCCAGGACCCGCGCTTGTTCGGCGAGCAGCGCGGGCAATTCCGCGTGCGGGGTATGGATCATCGAGTAGTGGGCCAGTACGCCGCCGAGCGCGCCGTCTTCGACCGGCAGGGCCTCCATTCGCGCCTCGTCGAATCGCACTGTCGGATGGGCCCGCCGGGCGTGGTCGATCATGCCCGGGGAGAGGTCGAGCCCGAAGGCGTCCAGCCCCAGTTCGTGGAGCATGGCCGTCAAATGTCCCGGCCCGCACCCGACGTCGGCTGCCCGCGGGTTCCCCGTCCCGCGCACCAACTCGGCGAAGGTGCCGATCATGTTCCGCGCGAACGGCTGCGTCTCCAGCCGATTGGCGAACAATGATGCATACAGATCCACGACCCCGTCGTAGGCCGCTCTGGTCTCGTCCTGGTGCTCCGCCATGGCAAGAGAAGTTAACACCCACGAAGGTTCCGCAGCTTCCCCGGCCCCGTACCTACCCGCATCTGGAGACTGCCTGTCCGGCCATGTCATCACGGACGGGTCTTGCGTCGGAGGTGTTCGTGGCCTGAACTGACGGGACGGATCGGACCAGGCTGGGGCGCGCTGGCCTCGCACGCAGTGCGCCCCAGCCGCCATCTCAGGCTGCCCTTTTCGCAAATGGGCGGTGACCGACAAGGGTGCCTTCGTCATTGCCTGGGAAGGGCGAGGCAGTGGCTACCGGGAGCCGTCTCCGCTCCGGTGGATCTGCCTGGCCTTCAAGGCCGGGGATTGATGCACCGTCGTCTTGCCGGCGAGCCGGCGCGGTGTCGAAGAACGCCTGCGGAATCGCTTCGTTCAGGATGCCTCGAAGGCACGTGCCAGGGCGAGGCTGTCCTCGAACATGATGTAGCGGGCGATCTTCCCGTCCTCGACTGTGAGGTGGAAGGCGAACGGCGAGTCGAAGACATTCCCCGTGACTTTGACGATCTGGCGCATGTGCCCGATCACCACCGCATCTGCCCCCTCCACGACAATCCGGTTCACCGTGAACTCCTTCGACTCCAGATGGTCCGAGAGCGTCGCGAAGAACTCGACCGCTTCGGCGCGCGTGCGGCGTCGGCCTGCCCACGGGACCACCTCCGCACCGTAGATGTCCCAGTCGATCTCCTCGGCGATCAACTCGCTCAGCGCCTCGATCTCACGGGCGGCCACGTGACGGTAGAACTGCTCCACGACGGTGCGGGTGTCACTCAACGGGTGCTCCTCATAAGACTGTTATTGCTGTTGAAGTAGCAACAACAGCGCCACACGCGACCGGGCTATTCCCAAGGCCGACAGTGCCCGGTGCGTCGGCGGCGCGACCGCCTTCGTCGCAGCCCGACCTGCTTGCCCCGTCGCAGTCGGTGATTGCGTTGATCCGCGCTGAAGGGCTTGGTCCTGTTCGCGTCCCCGCGACCCGGACCGCGGCCCCAGGGCATGCTCGTCAACCGAGAGCGCCGCGGCGGCCGGAGTCGTGCGGGGTGTGGCCCCGACGCCACCACGCCGTATTGGGCGGCCCGGACCGCCTGGCGGAGAGTGGCTGCGGGCCCTACAGCGTCGGCGGCGGGGAGCCGCACACTGTGGGGGAGAGGGCCGCGGCCCTGGCCGCGTCGCACGGCGGGCCGGCGCCCGTCGTCACCGGGGAGGTCCGGCTCGGCGACCTCCACCACATCACCACCTCCTCGCGTAGGCTCCGCGACGAGTCGGGGTGGCGGGTTCGGTTCGGCTTCGAGGAGGCGATGGCTGAGTTCGTGGCGGCGCCCCTGGGTGCCGGGGGAGTCCGGCTGGACTCGGCGCCCGCGCGGTAGCGAAACCCCGGCCTGGCTTGACGAGCGGGCCGAGCTTCCACCACCGCATGGGCGTCAGGGCGCCGTGGGCAGACGGGGCTCGAAACGGCAGCCGTTGGTGCGGGCGGCCCGGAGAGGACGGCGGCGTGCAGCAGGTCGACCTGCCGCAGTCGGGATTTCGTGGTCGGCGTGCGCATGCATCCTCGAGCGCTGGCCCGTCCGAAGGTCGGTCACAGTAGTGACGCGTCCGCAAGCGGCTGCGCCCTTGACGTGGCGGCCCCGCGCCGGACACTGACGCTTCAGGGAGACGCCTCTACACAACCCGAGAAGGGACAAACAGTGCCGGCCACCGAAGTATCCTCTCTGCCCCGTGTGGGCCTGCTCATCCCGTCCTCGAATACGGTCATGGAGCGAGACCTGCGCAGCAGCCTCGCGGACGTCGCCGATCTGTACTCCGCGCGGATGCACCTCGTCGAGACGACGGCGGATGCCGAGGCCGCGATGCTCGACACCTATTTGCCCCAGGCCATCGAGGACATCGCGTCGCTGCGGCCGACCGTCACCATATTCGGGTGCACCAGTGCCGGCGCGCTGCGCGGGCCGAACTACGAGCGCGAGCTCTGCGTGCGGATTGCTGATTGCACGCGAAGCCGTGCGATCAGCACGATCAAGTCGGTAAGCGCCGCGATCCGCAGAACCGGTCGTCACCGTGTTGCCGTGCTGACGCCGTACGTGGACGAGCTCAACGCAAAGATTCGCAACAGTCTGAGCAGCGATGGCCTGGAAATCCTGGACATCGAGGGCTTCGGCATCGCGGACTGCTTCCGTCTCGCCGAGCCGACTCCGCGGGAGATCGCGGACCGCGCACTGAAGCTGGTAGAGCGTGCTCGCCCTGAGGTGCTCTTCCTCTCGTGCACGAACTTCCGGGCACTGGAGGCGGCCGACGAGATCGAGTCGGTGGCTGGCATCCCGGTCGTCACCAGCAATGGTGCGGTCGCCTCGACGGTGCGCGAGGCGTTGCGCGAGGCCCAGTGATCCGGATCCGGCCGTTGGGGTGCGGAGAGCCGTCACTCCGAGAGCCGCTCAGGGGGACGGTTGCGATCAAGGTCGGGTTCTGGGCTCAGGGTGGGTGCTGGTCCGGTAGGGCGGTGGCGTGATGATGCGTGCGTAACTCCCCGATGAAGTGCGGAAGTTCATCGGGGACGTTCGAGCCGTTCGAGCCGTTCGTGCCGATCGGCAGCTTCGGCCAGTACCCGAGCGATTGCGGGCGCAGTGCGATGGGGGGATCTGGTGGTTCCGGACGGGCAGTCAGTGGCGGGAGATGCCCGAGAGGTTCGGCGCTTGGCAGACGGTTTGCGACCCCTCCATGCGGTGGCGATCTACAACCACTTGGTGCGGTGGCGGGGCGCCGGCGTCTTCCAAGCTCTGCCGGAAGGGGCGATCGCCCCCGGCTCAGGATCAGGGGTGGGCAGGACTCGGTTGACGACTACCGCCGGCCGGACGCTGAAACGAACAGTTAGCAAGGCGTCCGGCGCAGCCCCCGACCCGCAGTCACTGGTTCTGGTGGGGCGCACCGTGGCGAATCGTCGTCACACCGAGTACTGGGTTGAGAGTCTCCACGAGTTCCTTGGTGGCGACTTCCACGAGGCGCGCTGGGGCATCACCGTCCAGCAACGCGCTCACGTACTCGATGGCCTCCGCAGGTGACAGTGCCGGCAGCTTCTGGCGCAGGGTCCGCACAGCATGCAGGCGTCCGCATGTAGCGGCGACGTTGCGTACTGCGTCGTGTAGATCGTCTACTGCGGTGCGTACCGGAAGCCCACGTATACGGGCTCGGTAGTCGGTCTCCCACTCTCCGCTTTTGGCAGATACGACGCCGATCTGGTGCAGTCCTCCATTGATGCGATCGACCAGGTAAGGCCCGTTGCCGACCAGTGCGAACGCCCAAATCCCCGTGCGTGCGAACTTCTCGGACTGCCAGGAGACGATCCACACCAGCTCGTGCTCCTTGATACGGATCACCGCCATCCGCGTTGCATCCGCACTCACAGCCCGCCACTGCTGGTAGTCGCGTTCCAGCTGTTCTTCGACAGCCTGAACTGCGGCTTCTCGCTCAATCACCCGTGCAGCATTCCGTACGTGCCTTGGCCTTGACCAGTGAATTCGCACGGCCCAGGGCCATGCAGAAGGGCCTGACCGGCCTTCTTGCTCAGGGATACGACAGTTGCGCTTGGTCTCTCGCTCATGGTGCTCAGTAATGGCGACGCCGTACCTTGGAGGGCCTTGGCCGGTGGCTGGCCAAAGCCCTCCAAACGATGACGCAGTTCAAAGCAATTCAAGGCAGTTCAAGGCGTGGCAGAGACAACGACGGCGGCGGCTGGTCAGGCGCTGTCGGGCCAGGAGAACCCGAGCTCCTCGGCGCGCTCACGGCTGCCGCCGCACACCTGTGCGTAGGACTTCGGGTCCTCCTCGGCCAGCCGGCGCAAGGTGGCGGCAGCCTGAGCCTCGGGTGGGGTGCCGTCGTCCGGAATGACCCAGCGGAACTGGAGGGCACTGTCGGCTCGTTCCGGTTTGCCAGACGCCAGCCCAGGCACGTACCAGAAGGTCACCACCGTGGTGTCCGGGTCCTCAAAGCCGGTGCTGATCCAACCCTGCCTGGCGTTCCACCGGCGCACCAGCTCCGGCTTCTCGAGCAGCCCCGCCTTGATCAGGCGGGCCGTAGTGCGGGCCGGCCAGGACCAGGAACGGTCGGCCTCTGCCCGAGCGATCTCCGTGTCGTAGGCAGAGGTGTCGAACCGATAGGCGGGCAGCTCGGGTGCGGGCTGCCCGGCCCCCGGCATGGCTTGCGGCCGCCGCCAGTTCTCCCACACCACCTGGTCCGAGTCTCGCCGGATCGTGACGTAGAGCGCGCCGCAGCACCCCTCCGTGCAGTCGGCCTCCGCAAGTTGTACCTCGTGAGGCTCCGCTCCGGCCCGCAGCCGGCCCTCATCCAGCAGGTGCTCGGGACTGTGTGCGGGACCGCGGCCAAAGACTGCCGGAACCACTGGACGGCCATCGATGAGGATGCGGGCCTCGACGGGTTCCCGGTCGGCAGGGTCGCCGGCCACCACCTCGATGCGCAGCCTGCCGGACGTGGCTGGGCGCTTGAACGGCTGCCGCCCGGTGCGGCGGATCCAGTCGGCTCGCAGCCGCTGGTCAGCGTCGCCTGCGGTGGCGCTCGCTGCCGCCCACCGGGGCTCGGCCAGCAGCTGTCGGAGGGATTCCAGCAGTGTCGCGCGCCGTCCAGGGGACCAGTCCAGCAGTACGCCGGTTCCGCTGTCCAAGTCGAGGGCGAGCGACAGCAGCATGGCTGCATTGTCGAGGGTGGGCGGCAGCAGGCCGGCTCGCGTGACGACACTGTCGTACATCCTGAGCGCGTCGCAGTAAGCCAAGAGGTCGGTTGGATCGTTTCGCGAACAGCCCATCCGGGCGAGCAGTCGGCCCGCTCGGGCGAGCAAGTCCGTGTCGGAGTAGTGGTGGTCGAGCAGGTCCGGCAGTTGGGAAGCCTCTGCAATCCGGCGGGCGACCGCGCTGTTGATGAAGCGGGCCGAGGCAGGAAAGGCGACCAGCTCTGCGCCCACAGCCTGCTGGTTTCCCGTCCATAGGGCGTTGACCAGTGGCCGTAGTTCGTCGTGGCGGGCGTAGACCGCGAGCCAGACGACGGCAGCGGATTGGCGATCGAGGAGGTCGAGCGCGTCGACCGCTGAGCGGGTGAGATCCCGGAACAGCCCGAGAACGGAGAGATACGGGACGTCCTCAGGTTCGCCGAGGCGGTCGAGCAGGGCGATGCCTGCGGTGACGGCGGCCCCGGTCGTACCGGTCCGGGTCAGCTGTCGTCCAAGGGAGCGGGCTGCATCGACCTCTTCGGGCGGCACCGGCAGCTCGGCGACAGCGGACTGGATCAGATGCCTGTGGCGGGTCCGGATGCCGCCTCGTTCGAAGCGATGGTGCAGGGTTCCGGGGGCGTCCGGAAGTGGGCTGAGCGCTTCCTGGATGGCGTTCTTCGCCTCTTCCCAAGGAGGCGGCTCCTCGCCCGTGTCGGGCTTCTTGGGTAGGGAGTAGCCGCGCCGGGGCGGGACTCCGTCGGGAGACTCGCGCAGCAGGTACAGGGCGTGATCGTACAGAGCGTTCGGGGGAGTGAGCGCGTTGCACTCTTCCTGGACGCTCACCGGGTGAAGTGGGACTCGATTCCGTAGGTCATGCGCGCAGTTTGTCAGCCGGTCAGCACCGTGTCGAAGGAATTAGTGAGGGGCTGCAGCAGTACCGACCCTCCAGCAAACCATGACGGAGTCAAGGCATGCCTGCACCACTACCTCACCTGCCCGGCCACCCAGGCGCTCGTCGCCGGGCTCGGCCCCGCGCCCTGGGCATCCGCGTCCACCCCGGCGCGACGGTGGTCGCGCCCGCGCTGTCCTTCGGCACTCGACCACGTCGCGGACCGCAAGGTGCCGGGCAGGGGCGTCCTGGAGAGGCTCGCCAGCAAGGCCACCAAAGCCACCAAGACCGGCTTCTACAAGCTCGCCGACCATGGCATGAACGGTGCCTTCCACCTCGACGTTCTCTGCACCAACGGCATGCGTCGTAGGCGCTCGCTGTTATGTGGTGAACGTGGCCGGGGGCTGCTGGACCTCCAGGACAACCGCCGAGCCTGCCACGGAACGGTCTTCGTGCATGGTGATCACCTGGCCGGGGCGAAGGTGCTGCCATTGCGAAGGGTCCAGGGGCGCGAGCCGTACCGGAGCTCGTCCACCGGGCTCCAGGAAGGGCATGAGCTCCACCCAGAGCCGGGCAACGTTGAGAGCCGGTTCACCGGTCGCGGTCCGGTTGCCGATGTTCCACATCGGTCGCAGGACGCCGGCGCCGGAAAAGGGCGTCTGCCGTCGCGCTTCGGTGGCCGGGCGGAGGGTGAGGTCGGCTCGAATGACTCCATTGCGAGTCTCGTAGCCGCGCCAGTGGCACCAGGCTGCGCTCTTCTCCAGTCGCATCTGCTCTGCCGCGGTGGCCAGGGTTTCCCAGAAGCTGAGCGGAAGCGGGTGGACGCCACTGAGTTCTTCCAGCAGCCCAAGGGCCATTTCCCACTCGTCGTGAGTGAGGTACTCCCAGACATCGCTCACCGTGATGTCGTTCTCAGTGGCGATCTCCTCGGGAACCAGCAGGGAGGCGGCTTCCAGCAGCTTGGGGACGTCCATGCCCTGATTTTGGACCACTGACGCCAGGTGACGGCAGGAGGTGTCCGCCAACTACGGCACGGCATCCGGCGCGTTCAATACCGCGGCGATGTCATCGACGGATGCCTCACCGAAACGTGACTCGCACTCACGACACCCACGACGACAGGCTCAGTAACCGGCCGGTCCGCCGGCGGTCGGGTGTCGGATGGCCCGGCCGCGTCAGGCGGGGCCGAGTCCGGTGATGAGGGACTGGGTGACCATGTCGGCTCCCTGGGCGGCGGTCAGCTCCGGCATCTCGTGTGAGGCGATGTTGGTGAGGTGGATGAGCAGGGAGCGGGACCAGCGGCTGGGAAGACCTGGGCGGATGACGCCCTCCCGCACTGCGCGGTCCATGAAGGCGTCGAGTTGCTCGATCAACCGGCGCAGGCGGGCGGCCGCCGCCTCGTCCTGGACCTGCTGCACATCCACAGGCCACTGCCTGCTGATGGTGATGATGCCTTCCGCGTACCGATGCAGCGCCACCGTTACGGGCGCCTCGGTCAGCCGCGCCTCGACGACGACCTTCTCGCAGGCGTCGAGCTTGGCCGCATGAACAGCGGCCATGAGGGCTTCGCGGGTCTTGAAGCGACGGTAGACGGTACGCCGGTCGACGCCCGCCGCCGCTGCGATCGCCGCGATGCTCGTGCCGGGGTCCCGCGCCAGCAGGCGTGCGCCCGTCTGCAGGACCGTATCCAGGTTGCGTGCCGCGTCAGCTCTCATCGCAGCGCGAGCATACGCAAGGGTGCGGCCCATACGCCAGCAAGCACCCCAGAACCCTTGCTTTTACATCTCTAAATGTCACATTCTTGTGCCAGTTGACGTGTTCGGTGTGTCTGTCGTCAAGGCAGTCCTCATTCCAGGAGTCCTGTGTGAGCCCGGTCCACCTCTCCGAGAAACTGAAACAAGCCCTCGATTCCAGGGTCTTCGTCACCGTGGCGACGCTTCAGCCCGATGGGAGCCCGCACCAGTCCGTGGTCTGGGTGGGAAGGGACGGAGATGACCTCTTCTTCGTGACCGGCGTCGACAAGGTCAAGGTGCGCAATCTGCGGCGCGACCCCCGTCTGAGCGTGACGGTCAACCCGCCCGACGAGCCTTACGGATACGCGGTGATTTCCGGCACCGCCCGCTTCGAGACCGCGGGCAGCCGCGAGCGCATGGACGAACTGGCCCTCAAGTACACGGGCAAGACCTACGCCGAACACCACCCGGAGTCATACGCCACCCTCCCGGAACTGGTCACCGTCCGCGTCGCCCCCCGAAAGATCGCGGCCCGGTTCTTATGAGGCGAAGTCACCAGAGAAGAGACCCAAGTTGAAGACCTACGTCATCACCGGTGGCACGGATGGCATCGGCAAGGCCCTCGCCCACACGTACCTGGACCGAGGGCAGGAAGTGGTGGTCGTCGGCCGCAGCGCCGAGAAAGGCCAGGCATGGCTCGATGCCGCGCAACAACGCGGCGCGGCCGCTCGGAAGACCTGCAGCTGGCACAGGAATACGACGGGCAACGAGCACTCACACAAGGCGGGCGGCTCAACGATCTGCTCGGCGTCGCTTTCACCGACGCCCGATCGGGAACGAAGGTGCGGTACATACTGCTCAACCCGGGCGCCGTCGGCACCAGTGTCTCGGGCCAGTACACGCCCGAGGCGATGACACAGCTCGACGCCATCCGCCAGTCCGCCCAGCCGGTCCACGAGGCCATAGTCCCGATCTTGACTGCCGTTGTCGCATCACCCTCAGGCAGACCAACGCACCTTGGTGAGCGTGAAGGTCTGGCCAGCAACTCAACCGCTGACGGCGTACCGTGGCCGCACTGTCTCCCGCTCGGCGATCGGAGCCCACCATGCCCTCGTCACCACGCGACGTACTTGCTGCCTTCCACCGGGCGATGCTCGCCTGGTCCGCGGACGATCTGGCCAACCTCTACGCACCCGACGCCGTCCACGAGTTCCCCTTCCTCGCACCGGGCAGACCCCACCGCTACCACGGCCGGGAAGAGATCCGGGCCGGCTATCAGGCGGCTTGGAGCGCTACCTCGGTACGGCTCCAGGAGATACACGACGTCGTTGTCTTCGACAGCACTGACTCCGAGGTCGTGATCGGACAATGGAGGGCCACCGCGACGTTGGAACCTGGGGCAGCCCCGGTTGCCATCACCGGCCTCCTGATCCTGCGGGTACGCGACGGCCTGATCGTGCATGCGCTCGACTACATGGACTCACTCGGCACGTTCCATACACTGGGCCGCCTGCCCGCGCTGCTGGACAGCCTCGGCGTATCGAGCAGCGGCCAGTCCTGACCCAGGCAGATACATTGCCGGTCGACACACAAGCAGATCTCATCGGCGGAGTACGTCGTGGTTCCGCCCTCACAGATCAACTCATTCTGTCTGTCAGGACCTGCCCGGGCGATCTGGGCGTTCTTGCATGGCTCGTGCGATGAGGTCGTGGATCGAGAACTCACCGGGTCCACGGTTCTCTTTGAGTCGGTCAAGGTTTTCGGGACCGAACCAGCCGTAGGTTGAGTGCTTAGCCCATTCCGGTTTGGGATGGTCCACATCACCTTCGACGTCGACGAGATAGTCGGCCTCATGACGGAGTCCAGCGCCGTCGTCTCCGTTCCAGGTGGTGGTGCCCAGCAATGGCCGCACATGGCGGAGGCGCCAGCCGGTTTCTTCCTCGACCTCGCGCGCGAGTGCCTCAAGCAGGGTTTCTCCGGGCTCGACATGGCCGCCGACGATGTCCCAGGCGTCGGGGAAGAGGCGGCGGTGTGGGCTTCGCTTCTGGGCGAAGGCTTCACCGCCGTGGTTGAGGATGACGGCTGCGGCATTTCCGGCCGGTGAGCGACGGGCGTTGTGGTCGGTAGCGGGATCATCGACAGGTGATCGATGGAATTCTTCATCGGCTGCGGACCGGGGTGCAGTGGCGTGACCTGCCGGAACGGTTCGGCACCTGCCGGAACAACTCCCACAACCCATGCGGCACCAGACGCTCCACCATTGCCCTCACGGTAGCCGCCCTACTGACCAGGCCAGTTGGGGCGACCTTTTAGGCTGCAGGGGGCGGGGCCTGTGCTCCGTGCTCGCTCACAGTCGCTAGGTCAGGGGCTCACCGTGACAACTTCCATCGTCAGTTTCTCCCTGTTCGCCCTGGTGGTGACCATGGCTCCAGGGCCGGACACACTCTTGGTCCTGCGTAACTGCATGCGCGGCGGCCACCTCTCGGGCGTTGCGACCGCGCTCGGTGCGGCAGCAGGCTCGCTCGCCTGGGCGATTGCAGCTGCCGTCGGGTTGGCTGCTGTGCTGCAGCGGTGGGACATGGCCTTCACTGTGGTCCGGCTGGCCGGCGCAGCGTATCTGATGTTCCTGGGTGTGCAGAGCCTGTGGGCATACCGTCGTGGCGCATCGGGCCGACCGGAGATGCCCGGGGAGTCGGCAGGTCCCGCCCCGGCTGCCGGGCGGGCCTTCCGCCAGGGGCTGACGAGCTGCCTGCTGAATCCCAAGGTAGGCATCTTCTTTGTGTCGGTGGTCCCGCAGTTCCTCCCCAACGATCACGCGACGTTCTTTGCGACACTGACCTTCGGTGTCATCGATGCCGGTATCGCTGCCGTGTGGTTGATGCTGGTCACGGCGTTCGCGGGCCGCATGGTGACGTGGCTGCGTCGTCCACGTGTGAACACCGCGATGGAGCGAACCGCCGCCGGCGTTCTGGTGGTTCTGGGCGTTGGCACCGCTGTCGAGACAGTCTGAGGACCGGACTGTCCGGCGGATCACCGGAGCCACAGTCGGATCGCAGCGAAGGGTGACCGTTCCGCGAAAATACGTCAGCGCCACTACCGCCACGGCTTCTTGAGAATCCCGAACAGGTCAGCGGCCGCCGCGGGCTCGGTTTTCCGGTCTCCGTCACGATCCGTACCGCCCCTTGCGGAACGCGGGCAGCTCGGCCGAGAGGATGCAGTCGAAGCGGAGTATGAGGGGTACGCCTCGTGTCCCTGCCCTCATCAAGGGCAGGGACACGGCCCGCCGGGCATGTTCAGGCACGTCCGGCCTGCACTGTCACGGCCTCTCCTCGGAAGCTGATGGAGCGGTGTCCACCTTGGGAAACCTGGTGAGCAGAACGGTCAGCCCACCCAGGAGCCCGAGGGCGCCCGCCACCCAATACGCCGCGTGGAAACCTGACAGCTGATCGGCCGGATGTGTGGCACCGCCGCTGACACCGCTCGAAACAGCAACCAGGATCGCCAAACCGACGCTGTTGCCGATCTGCTGCGCGGTCACGTTGACCGCACCGGCGACTCCGTGCTGGCGGAGCGGCAGGCCCTCCAGGGTGGCGGCCGTCATCGCGCCGAAACCCAAACCCTGGCCGGTGCTCATGACCACGATGCCGGGGAGCATGTGCACCCAGTACGAGCCGTCCTCAGGTGTGCCCACCCACAGCGTGACGCCGCCTCCGATGAGAAGCAGGCCGGCAGCCATCAGGGGCTTGTAAGCCGCCGGCGACATCAGACGTCCGGCGACCTGCGAGCTGATGATCACGACTACGCCTACGGGCAGAACGGCCAGTGCAGACTCGAACGGCGAGTATCCGAGTATCCCTTGGGCGTACAGAGGTGAGAAGAACAGCAGCCCACCGGCACCGGTGTAGAAGACAGCACCGGTGAGGGAGGCGGCCCTCACCGGGCGGCTGCGGAAGATACTCATCGGAAGCAGCGGCTCCGTACGCCCCTTCTCCCACACGACGAACCCCGCCAGCCCGATCGCGGCCAACACCAGCGAGACCAGGACCTGCGCGGACCCCCAGCCGACTTCACCGCCCTGGCTCACGCCGTACACGACCAGTCCTATACCCAGGGTGACCACGATCGCGCCCGGGATATCCAGGGGGCGTGACTGGCGCCGGCCCGCAGGAAGCAGCGCCCGGACCCCTGCCAGGATCAGAACTCCGGCGAGGACACTGACGGCGAACACCGAGCGCCAGCCGAGGAAGTCGGTGAGAGCCCCGCCAACAACCAGCCCGGCGCTGAAGCTGGACCCGCCGGTCGCCGCGTAGACCGCCAGCGCCCGGTTCCGCTGCGGCCCTTGAGGAAAGATCTGGCTGAGCAGAGCAAGCGAGGCAGGGCCGGACAGTGCTGCGCCGATCCCTTGCACTGCACGAGCCGCGATCAGCACCCCCACGGTCGGCGCGAGCGCGGCGCCCAGCGAGGCCGCGGCGAAGAGCACGACGCCCACTGCGAAGATCTTCCTGCGGCCCAGGACGTCCGCGAGCCTGCCCCCGAACAGGAGGAACCCGGCAAAGGCAATGGAATAGGCGGTCATCGCCCACTGCAGCGTGGAGCTGTCAATGGCGTACTCATCACCGATGGAGGGCAAGGCGGCATTGATGACCGCAGCTCCACTGGTGTCCAGCGCCAGCGCTCCGGCAAGGAGAACGAGCGCCCACCGGCGTCGGCTTTCAGGGAGGCCGGTATCCGGCGCTGCCATCTGCGATTCGGTGTCGTGAAGTGTCACTTCGTACTCCGATGGTTGCCCAGGGAACTGTTGGAGTTTCGTCGGGGCCGGCGCGCATGAGGCGAGAGCCGGCGCCGGCGGCAGGGCACGGGTGATCGGCGCGGCGCCGGGGTTCCGGACCGCGCTGCGGTGCTCCTCATCAGTCCTCGCCCACCACCGGGCGCATGGCCACCGTCTCGTCGATGTGCCTGGCCAGCCGTCCCCGGAGTTCCTGGAGCGCGGCGATCCGGTCATCGAGCGTGGCCAGCCGATCGGTGGCGAGATTCAACTCTTCGGCGCAGTACGGGGATTGCCGCAGCGGCGCGTCCAGGCAGCCCTTCTCCAGGGCGGGGCGGACGTCCTCCAGGGTGAGGCCGGCGTCCAGGAGCTCCTTGATGTTCGTGACCCGTACGGCATCCAACGGGTCGTACGCGCGGTAGCCGTTGTCGGCGCGCTGCGGGGCCAGCAGACCCTGTTGCTCGTAGTAGCGCAGGGATCGGGGGCTGACGCCGGTGAGGTCGGCCAGCTCTCCGATCCGCATCTCGATCTCCTTCACCATGATGGGGACGCTAGAACCCTGACGCTAGCGTCAAGGTCAAGTCGACGAGTACGCCGAGCGGCCGCTCCCGGGTGGGAGCGGCCGCCGACGGGGACGGGAGTAATGAGCAACTGACACGTAGGGCGGCGGCCATCGGCGGCGCAATACCGTCGGCCGATCATGCGGCTGTGGCACGCCTCGATCCCCGCGGCTGCCGGGCGAACCCCCATGACAGCAGTCACAGCCTCGCCCCGCCCACACCCCTACCAGGACATCCACACCGCGATCCCGCTGACTCCACCCACTGCGACCCTGCCGCCCAACCCCAGTTGCACCCGAGAAGGCGGCCGGGGCGACAGCATCTGCGTAGGTCTGTTCCGGCGCTTCGCGTGTATGGCGGCCCCGGGCAGCAGACCGATGACCCCGGCAGGGCCGGCCGGGGATGACAGGTGCCGCGCGACGCCGGGGCGGGGCGCGCCGGATCGCCCTGCCCCGCCCGAGCGCAGGCGGGGGAGCGGGGATGGCTGGCGGCGGTCTGCCACGGGCGCACGCCGCGCGCTCGCACTCCATGGCGATGTGAAACGAAGCCGCCCATTCCGCGTACCTACTGCCTTCGGCCCGTGGCAGAAGCGAAGCCGAGCCAGGTGTGGCGGTTGCCCCACCAGCACCAGCCGACCTTTGGGGCGTTGCGGCGCTCGCGGCCGTCCCTCCCGGTACCGTTGCTGATCCAGATCGCCGGGGTACGGGCATCCAGAGCACCGCTGGCCTTGCGCAGCCGGGAACCGATGGTCATGAAGCAGCGGTTGCGCTCCAGGATCGTCGGCTGCTGGAGCACCCAGTGGATGCCCTCGGTGAGCAGCAGCGGGGTACGGTCCTGTTCGGCGAGGGCAGACAGCGCCTCCTTGGGACTCCAGTTGGCCATGTGGTCGCCACGGTCGGGGTCGGTGACGAGATAGAGAGGGACGTCGGGCAGCTCCACGGTGCAGGGACTGAAGTGGTCGACGTCGGGCATGTCGGTGACAACGAATCCGGGCTTGTCGTCGTGGCGGAGCAGTGGTGCGAGGACGGAGGCGGGGGCACGCTCCGGGTGGACGGCGAGCAGGGCGCCGTTGTTTTCGTCGCCGGCGTTCGCGGCGAAGGCGCGCAGCACGCCGGGGGGTATGTCTGCAAGCTCGTGCACCCCGAGCCCGATCAGGCGTTCAGCCTGGTCGGCGAGCGGCGGGAGAGAGGGCACGGTGTCGGAGGACGCGGTATCGGGCAAAGCACACCTCGGGTCGCGGCAGGGACAGTAGACCCAAGATCAAACGAGGCGGGCTGCCGGAATGTTCCCGGCGCGGCGGCGCATGGGCGCATCCCGTTGCCCCCGTTGGCCAACACTGTGGTGGACCTGGACCTGGACCTGGTGGCTGAGCCAGACCGTCGCGGGCCGGGATGCGGTGCACCGTCCAGCAGCCCGGTGCGTTCGCGACTGCGCGTGTGGCCCGTTGATGAGCGGTCCGGCGCTCTGCTCTCCCGGCGGCGCCCGGGCGTTGCGCCTGCGTCATACTGCAACTGCTACTCGCCCAGCGCTACATCGACTACCGCCTGGCCACTACCCTCGGCAAGGCCGCTGTGGACGTCCTGCCCACCTGGCCCGCCCGCTTCGTCATCATCGCGGCCTTCGCGCTCGTGGGAGCCATCGCGCTCGGTGCCTTCGACCGTATCGAATGGAAGTGGCTCACGACCGCAGAAGCTCTCACCTACCCGCTCTACGTCATCCGCATGAACATCGGTCCTAGGGTCGGCTTGCTGCGGCCGGCTGGGGCTCCTGCCATGCCGGGTAATCGGTGTAGCCTGCGGCGCCGTGGCTGTACAGGCCCGGCTGGTCGATGTGGGTGTTCAGCGGCAGATTCGCCGCGAAACGGTGTGGCAGGTCGGGGTTGGTGATGAACAGGCGCCCGTAGGAGACCAGATCCGCGCGCCCCGTCGTGAGCACCGCCTCGCCCGCTTCGCGGGTGGTCGGGGTGCGGTTCTCGCCGACGTTCGCGATGAGGGTGCCGTGCCAGCGCGGGCGCAGGTCGGCGAGGGCGGGGTAGCGGTCGTTGTCGGTGAGGTGGAGGTAGGCCAGACCGAGGCCGTCGAGGTGGGCGAGGAGCGCGCGGTAGACGGGGGCCGGGTCGGCCTCTTCCATACCGAATTGGGGGTTGCCCGGTGAGAGGCGCAAGCCGAGCCTGCCGGCGCCGACTTCGTCCGCGACGGCCCGCACCAGCTCCAGCGGGAAGCGGATGCGGCCGGCGACGTCGCCGCCATAGGGGTCGGTGCGGAGGTTGGTGTTGTCGGCCAGGAACTGGTGGATGAGGTAGCTGTTCGCGCCGTGGAGTTCGACGCCGTCGAAGCCGGCCCGGATTGCGTTGCGGGCACCGGCGACATGGTCGGCGATCGCCGTGTGAATGTCCGCGTACGTCATCTCGCGCGGCGTGACCGGGGCCGCCTTGCCGTCCTTCACATGTACGGGCCCGGGCACGGGTACCGGGGAGGGGCCGGCTGGGAGGTCGCCCAGGATGCGGGAGCGCGGGTGGCCTTGGCGGCCGCCGTGCATCAGCTGCGCGAAGATCCGGCCGCCGGTGGCGTGCACCGCCTCGGTGACATGCCGCCAGCCGGCCACCTGCCGCTCGGATTCCAGACCGGGGATGCGCCAGCCGCTCTGGCCCCGGCGGCTGGGCCAGATCCCCTCAGTGATGATGAGGCCGGCGCCGGCCCGCTGGCGGTAGTAATCGGCGACGATCGGCAGTGGCGTCCCGTCCTCCTCGGCCCGGAAGCGGGTCATGGGCGACATCACCATGCGGTTGGTGAGGGCCAGTTCCGTCGAGCTGAAGGGCGTCAAGAGATTCGTCATGCCGAAACCGTAGAATCTGACACCGGTGTCAATTTCAAGTCCGGCGAGAGGAGGTGCCCGATGCGGATCGGTGAACTGGCCCGCCGCACCGGCGTGAGCGAGCGCTCGCTGCGCTACTACGAGCGACAGGGGTTGCTCGCGGCCGAGCGGACACCCGGCGGCCACCGGGAGTATCCGGAAGGCGCCGTGGACCGGGTCATCCGCATCCAGGAGCTGTTCGCCGCCGGTCTGTGCAGCGCCAAGATCGCCCAACTGCTGCCCTGCCTGCGTGATCACGACGGCGGCCCGGCGATCACCGCCACACCGCGGTTGGCGCAGGAGCTACGGGCCGAGCGCGAGCGCATCGACCGCACCATCGCCGACCTGTGCCGCTCGCGCGCCGTCCTCGACGAGGTCATCGATGCCGCTTCGGGTCCATGACGACGCCCTTCCGCCGACCCGCCGCTGCTGATCCCGTTCCTCCGCCGGAGTCGGCTTGCGGTCCGGCCCCGGCCCTTGCCCATCGCCGGTCTATCGCGCTCGGCTGGCGGCTCCGGGGCGGCAGCGGCCGGTGAAGCACTGGAACGCTCCCTACGAGACTCCTTTGGGGCACTCCCTACGGCACGCTTCACGACCGGGAACCATTCAACAAAACCGCTGGTCAACATGGGTGGTAAGCGCCGCCACAGAAGGCCGACAACCCTCCGTGCTCCACTCCTCTGACTTGGCTGTGGGTGGTGGTTTGTGGGTGATGTGTGGGGGCGGTGGCTCGTGTGTCGGGCTTCTGTGTGTCGCTGGGCGCTGTGCCCGTGTGAGGCTGTCGCCGGGTGTCCGTGCGTTGTTGGCGCCCTGTCTCGGTGCGCCCGGCGCTTGGCTGCTCTGCGCGCCCGGGGGCGTATCGCGTCCTGCTCGACGCCGGCTGGCCCGCCTGCCCGCACACGAGCCGGTGACGGCACGAGCGCCCGGGGGGCACCGCCCGGGGCCCTTCGTACCTCGTGGGTCTGGAAGGCTCAAAGATCAGCCGAAGACGATGTCACGCGCATTTCATGCTCAGCTCCCGCAGTGCGTCCCGGTGTTCCTGGACGAGCTTGTCCTGCCTTGACTTGGTGTTCGCGACCCAGTTGCCCAACTTCACGAGCACGGGCTCTGCCTCGCCGTCAACCACAATCTCCCCAACGGGTTGTGGGTTTCTCGCATCGGTCAGGAAGTGGGGCCAGCGCGAGAACGGCGTTGTGGTCGCCGAAGCCGAAGGAGGGGCTGACGGTGATGCGCACGTGCTGGGCACCTGGTTGCTTGGTGACGCAGTCGATAGCGAACTTGGGTGCCTAGTGCTTAATTCCTCAAGTTGCGGGCATAAGAGGTGTGTTGGGATCGCGTAGGGGGTGGATGTGCCGGCGTTGTTGTGGGCTCGGGAGGCTTTGGGGACTGACGAGCAGAGGGCGATCGACAAACTTGCGGGAGCGCGGAAGGCGCCGGCTGATCTGGTGATGCGGGCGCGAATCGTGAATCTGAGTTGGGCGGGTATGCGGGTATCGGCGATCGCGGCTGAGCTGGGGTG
>NZ_KB891918.1 GCF_000373585.1 Streptomyces sp. MspMP-M5 | reverse complement strand
CAATTGATAAACGGCCCGCGCCGGACCACTCACACACACGCCCCACCCACCGTCTTTCCCACCCCCAACGGGAGGGGACGGGCCGGAGGGGCAGGGGTGTGCCGGACGTAAAGCGAAGCAGTCCGGCACACCCCTGCCCCGCAGGCCCGGCACCGCGGCCGAACAGCCCCGCGCAGCGGAATGGCGCCGCCAGGCGCAAAAAGGCGAACCCCGCACGGCGGGAAACCCGACAACGTGGGAAGCAAGCCAAGTGCAACGAAAAGCGGGCCGGTCCGTGGGGGGATACGGACCGGCCCGAGGGGGGGCTTCCACCATAACCCCACGGAAGGGGTGCTTTGCGCATCGCGGGGCGGACGGCGTGGCTAGGCGGGTGCGGCGGCGCCCATCAGGAGGGCACAGAAGGCGCCGATGATCATGAACGGGCCCAGGGGCAGGGTCGCCTTGCGGTCGGTGCGGCCGCTGAGCAGGAGGAGTGCCGCGTAGAGGGCGCCGAGCAGCAGGCCGGCCGCGCCTCCGGTGATCAGTGTGGGCCAGCCGTACCACCCAAGGGCGACGCCCAGGCCGAGCGCCAGCTTGACGTCGCCGAGGCCGAGGCCCGCGGGGTTGAGGAGGTGGAGGAGCAGGTAGCCGGCGGCCAGGGCGAGGCCGCCGAGGAGGGCGCGCAGCCAGCTGCCGGGGGCGCCGGTGAGCCAGCCGACGGCGCCGAGCGCGGCGGCCGCGGTCCCGGCCAGGGGCAGGGTCAGGACGTCGGGGAGGCGCTGCACCCGGCGGTCGACGAGCGTCAGGAGGACGGCGAGGGGGGTCATCAGCAGCCAGGCGGCGAGCTCCGGGCGGGGGCCGGCGGTCGTCGCGAGGGCCGCGCAGGCGAGTGCGGTGGCGGCCGCGGTCGGCGGTGCGGCCGGCCCGTAGGGCGCCCGGCAGTCCGGGCAGTGGGCCGGGCCCAGCCAGCCGCGGGCCGCGCCGGTGAGCGGATGACCCTCAGGGCAGTGTGCGCGCCAGTTCTCCTCCGGTTCCACGGAGAGGCGGTGCGCGGGGCGTGGCAGGAGGAGCCCGGTGGCAGCTCCGTAGGCGGCGGCGAGGGCGATCAGGGTGACGGGCACGGGCTCGACCCTAGAGCGCGGCGGTTGATAGAACTTGCGGGCATGGGGAGTTGGGTGGATGGCCGGGGCGTTCTGGAGGTTGCCGGGGCGCGGGTTCCGGTGGAGATCGCGGCGTCGTATCGGGCCCGGACGCGGGGGTTGCTGGGGCGGGACGGGATCGCCGGGGCGCTGTTGCTGACTCCGGCGAGCGGGGTGCACACGTTCCGGATGCGGTTCGCGATCGATGTGGCCTATCTGAACCGGGACTTGGTGGTGGTGGACGTGTGCACCCTGCGGCCGTGGCGGTTGGGGCGGCCGCGGCTGCGGGCCCGGCATGTGCTGGAGGCGGAGGCCGGGACGATGGCCGGGTGGGGGGTGCGCCGCGGGGTGCGGGTGCGGCTGCGGACCGGGAACGAGGGCGGGCGAGTGAGCTGGTGGGGCTGATCGCCGCTGGGGCGTGGGGTGTTGGCGGTCAGGAATCGGTGGTGGCGGCGGTGGTGACGGGGGTGCGGGGTGTGGCGGTGAGCGGCGGCGGCGCGGGGCGGTTGCGGCGTTCGAGGGTGGCGGCCCAGGCCGTGGCGGCGAGGCCGAGGAGGCCGGTGGCGGCGCCGACCCAGGCGACGGAGGGGAGGCCGAGGCCGGCGTCGATGGTCAGGCCGCCGAGCATCGGGGTGAGGGTGATGCCGACGTTGAAGGCCGAGGTGTTCACCGCGGGGACGAGGGTGGGGGCGTCGGGGGCGAGGCGGAAGACCCGGGACTGCACGACGGGGTTGACGAGGTAGGCGGTGAAGCCGAGGACGGGGACCAGGACCAGGGTGACGGGGAGATGGGCGGCGGTGCGGGCCAGGGCGGCGGAGGCCAGGGTGAGCAGAGCGGCGCCGACGATGAGGGTGCGCAGCGGGGCGGAGTCGGCGTAGCGGCCGCCGACGGTGATGCCGATCAGGCCGCCGATGCCGTAGAGGGCGAGGACGGCGGGGACCCAGCCGGCGGGGAGTCCGGTCACCTCGGTCAGGAGCGGGGCGAGATAGCTGAAGGTGACCACGCCGGCGCCGAAGGTCAGGGTGGTGATGAGGTAGGAGAGCCAGAGCCGGGGGCAGGCCAGACCGGTCAACTCACGGCGCAGGTTGGGCAGTTCGGTGCCGCCGGCGACGGCGGGGAGGGCGGCGCGGAGGGAGAGGGCACTGAGGAGGGTGAGGGCGGCGACGGCCCAGAAGGCGGTGCGCCAGCCGGCGTGCTGACTGAGGACCGTTCCGGCGGGGACGCCCACGACGGTGGCGAGGGTGAGCCCCATCGCGACCACGGACATCGCCCGGCCCTTCACTTCCTGCGGCACCAGGGACACCGCGGTCGCGGCGGCCACCGCCCAGAAGCCGGCGTAGGCGACGGCGCTGACGATTCGGGTCGCGAAGAGCACGCCGTAACCGGGGGCCAGTGCGCCGACCACATGGCCCGCGACGAAGACCAGTTGGAAGGCGATGAGCGCGGTGCGGCGCGGGACGCGGAGGGTGGCGACGGCGAGCACGGGGGCGCCGACGACCATGCCGATGGCGAACGCGGAGATCAGCAGGCCGGCGTCGGAGAGGGAGACGCCGAGGTCGGTGGCGATGTTGGGGAGCAGGCCGGAGAGCATGAACTCGGAGGTTCCCTGGGCGAAGATCGCCAGGCCGAGGAGGTGGACGGCAAGGGGCATGGGTGGATTCCTGGGGGAAGTGGGTTGGACGGTGGGGGTGGTCAACGGCCGGTGGTGGGTGGTCGGTTGACCGGTGATGGGTGTCGTCGATTGGTTTTGGATAGGTCGGTTCAAAACTTGGCCATGGTGAGGCAGGGTGGCTCGCGGGAGGGGCGGGACCATCCCGTCACCCCTGGGCGGTTGGCGTCAGAAGGCCGTCAGGGCGGCGTCTGCGACGCTCTCCAGGGCGGTGCGGTCGACGCCGGCGCGGGCCGAGACGCGGAGGCCGGCGATCGAGGCGATGAGGAGGTGGGCGAGGGTGCGGGAGTCCTTGTCGGGGGCGATGTCGCCGTCGCGCCGGCCGGACTCGATCACGGCGCGGATCATCTCCAGGCGCAGGCCGTAGTCCCGTTCCAGGGTGGCGGCCACCGGGGCGTCGTGGGACGAGACCTCGACGGCGGTGTTGACGACGAGGCAGCCGCGGCCGTCGGGGTGGCGGGTGAACTCCTCGTCGATGACGCGCTGGAGGACGGCGCGGAGCTTCTGGCGGGCGGTGAGGGTGTCGCTGTCGAGGAGTTCGGCGAGTTCGCCGTTCTTGCGCTCCATATAGCGGGCCAGGGCGCGCTCGAAGAGGTCGTGCTTGCTCTTGAAGGTGTTGTAGATGCTGCTGCGTCCGAGGCCCGTGGCGTCGCACAGGTCCTGGGTGGACGTCGCTTCATAGCCGGCGGCCCAGAACGCCTCCATCGCGGCGTCGACCGCCCGCCCCTCGTCGAACTTCCTGGGTCGAGCCATGGAAGGACCGTAACACTTATTGGATCGAGTGGTCCAATACTCGATCCCCGGCCGTCGCTGGTGGGCGGTGGCGCGTCAGCCGCCGTTGCGCGGGAAGCTGACCTCCACGCGGCGGTTCTTGCGGCGGCCGGCCTCGGTGCTGTTGTCGGCGACCGGGTACTGCTCGCCGTAGCCGCGGATCTGGAAGGTGGCGGAGGACCCGAGGTCGACGGCGAGTTCGCGCTGGACGGCGTTGGCGCGCTGCTTGGAGAGGACCAGGCCGTGTGCGACGGAGCCGAGGTTGTCGGTGAAGCCGAAGACCCTTAGCCGGGTGGCGTGTTGTTTTCTGACCTCGTCGGCGATGGCGCTGATCCGGGCCAGCGCGTCCGTCGACAGCTCGGCGCTGTCCTTGCTGAAAAGGACCTCGGCCTGGAGCGAGAAGGTGATGTTGTCGTTGGTGTCCTGGCGGCTCTCGGAGCCGTCGTCGGTCTCCACGACGGACTTGATGTTGAGGACCTTGGGCGGGGCGAGGGTGGCGCCCTGGACCATCCGCAGGTGGGGGTTGGTGGGGTCGATGCGGACCGGCGCGGTGGTGTCCTCGGTGACGCCCGGCGGGTCGGCGTGGGCGGCGGGGGCCGTCAGGGCGACGGTCAGCAGGAGCGCGGCGGCGGCCGTGACGGCCGTACGGGAGGCGGTCATCGCGGGCGGCTCAATCGGTGATCTTGATGGTGGCCGGCGGCAGGGTCGGCAGCAGGAAGTCGACCTCGGTCACCTTGGCGGGCGGGGCCGGGAACTGCGCGAAGATCGGGCGGCTCTGGCCCGGGAGCAGTCCGCTCAGGCCCGTCGTGCACAGGCACTCGCCGTGGGTGTCGCGGAGGACGAGGTAGCGCTTCTTGCCCGCCATGTCGACCAGGGTGGCGCCGGAGACGGACGAGCGCGACTTCAGCTCGGTCTCGCTGGAGCGCCAGTCGATGGCGTTGAAGGCGCGGGTGCCGTGGTTGGTGACGGTGCCCTCGACGGTGACGAAGCCGCCGGCGTCGCGGACCGCGGAGTTCAGGGTGACCACGACGCCGTCCGCGCCCTTCATCTCCCCGATGACCTTGTCGGCGTCGGCCGCGGGGGAGCCGTCGCCGCCGCCGGCGGGGGTGGCGCTGTGGGAGGCCGGCTTCCGGTCGGCCGGTTTCTGCGCGGTGCCGCCGTCGCCCCCACCGCAGCCGGCCACGAGGAGGGCCAGGCCGATCGCGCTCGCCGTGGCGACCGCTCCCCTGGCGGCCTTCGTGGTGCGCCGAATGCTCATGGATGCGTTCCTTCGCTGAGTGCGGTCGGGAGGTCGGTGGGGGTCATCGATGGGGTCATGGGGCGGCGGGGCCGGTGGGTGGAGGGCCGGGGCGGGGCGGCGGTCACCGGGCCAGGCGTACGGAGAACAGGTCGGCGGCCGTGGGGAGGTCCTGGGGGCGGTCGGGGTCGAGCGTCCAGCCCTTGCCGGCGCAGACGAGGGTGCGGGGGGCGGGACCGGTGTCCTTGCCGCCGCCCGTCCCGGTGGGAGTCGGGGTGGGGGTGGTCGTGGGGCCGCCGCCGGGCGGGGTGGCGGTGCAGCGGGGGGTGACGATGGCCTTCGCCGCGGCCGAGGCGTGGGTGCCGGCGGTGCCGGGGATCACCGAATCGCCCACCGCGCGACGGGACTTCACGGTGACGGCGAACGACGTCGGCCAGGAGTTGGGGGTGCAGGAGGAGACCGCGGCGTCGTTGCGTCCGGCGTACCAGTCGGCGTTCGCGCAGGCGGGGCCGGAGGGGACGCCGCGGCCGGCGAGGAGGTCCGTCCAGGCCGTCGGGTCGCCGGTGCCGGTGCCGTCGCGGAGTCCGGCGAGGACGCCCTTGCGCAGCTCGTCGCGGTACTTCTGGCCGGCGGCCAGCGCGGCCGCGTCCGCGGCGGTCTGCGCGCCGTTGCGGGTGGCCGCCGCCTGGCCGACGGCGAAGAAGGCGAGCGCGAGGAAGAGCAGGCCCCCGATCGCGACGAGGTAGATCGGCAGGGTCTGTCCGGCGTCGCGGCGGGGGCGGCGCGTGGCTGTGAGGGCCGGCACGGGCGGAGTGGCGGGGATCAGATCCCGACGACGTCGGAGATCTTGTTGGCGATGGCGTTGGCGATCTGGCTGCCGAAGTCCGTGGTCGACAGGACCAGGACGATCGCCACGACCACCGCGATGATGCCGAGGTACTCGATCGAGGTCTGTCCCCGGTCGTCCCTCATGAACCGCTTCGCCATCGTCTTCCCCTCCATGGGCAGCCGTCCCGCTCTGGTTCGGCCGGTGTGTCCCCGTGGTGCGCTCGTCCGCGCTCATGACACGAGAAAAGTACGCCGGAACGGCGTTCCCGGAACAGAGGTTCCGAACCTCCCCCTCGTCCGAAACCACCAACGAGGGAACGGGCGTCACGTTTCGGCCACCGCGCGCCACCTCAGCCACCCCGCCCCCTCCGGCATCCCCCGGCTTGCCGTCTGCGTCCCTGCCCATGCGGTCCGGTCGCCGGCGCAACCGCGGTGCGGTGTGCGGCGGTGCGGTGCGCCGCGGTGCGCCGCGGTGCGCCGCAGTCGACCGGCGTCACCACTGTGGCACAACTCGTTGCTCCTGCGAAGGCGTTGAGGGGAACGGGGGGCGCGGAGCGTGTGCATCCGGCCGGGGTGGTGTGCGTCCGCAAGGGCTTCCCACGTTGTCGGCCGTCCCGCCGTGGGGGTTCGCCTTGCTTGCGCCTGGCGGCGCTTGCCTTTTGCGCCTTCGGCGCGGGTCCGCTGCGCTTGGCTGGCTTCCCACGTTGCCGGGTGCGGCGCCGTGTCGCCTGGCGGCGGGCCGGTCCGCTGCGCGGGGCTGTTGGGTGCGGTGGCGGGCCTCCGGGGCAGGGGTGTACCGGACTGCTTCGCTTTACGTCCGGCACACCCCTGCCCCTCCGACCCGTCCCCTCCCGTGGGTGGGTGGGAAAAACGGCAAGTGGGGGCTGTTGTGGGCGGTGCGGGCCGGGGTCATCTGCCCATCAGGGAGCCGAAGTCGGTGCCGGAGCCGAGGAAGAAGCCGGCGATGAGCAGGATCATTGTGGCCGGGACCATGAACGTGGTGACCACCATGGTGGCCTTGGGGACCGCGCGGGCGGCGCGTCGGCGGGCGTTCTGGGCGTCGGTGCGGCGCATGTCGTCGGCGATCTGGATCAGGGTCTCGACGATCGGCGCGCCCAGTTCCTCGCCCTGCTGGAGGGCGGTGACGAACTGTGCGACCTGCTCGGAGTCGTTGCGTCGCCGCAGCTCCTCGAAGGCGGCGCGGCGGCTGACGCCCATGTCCATCTGGCGGAGGGTAATGCGGAGTTCGTCGGCCCAGGGGCCCTCGTACTTCTCGGCGACCCGGTCCAGCGCCTGGCGGAAGCCGAGACCGGCGCTCACCACGACGGCGAGCACATCGAGAAAGTCCGGAAGCGTGCGCTCGATGGTGTCCTTCCGCTGCCGGATGGCCGCCCAGATGCCCACTTCGGTCCAGAAAAGTCCGAACAGCACCATAAGGACGCCCAGTACGGGCTGGCCCTTGAGGAACATCACCAGCGCGCCGAAGAAGCCCAGGCCGCCGTAGACCGCACGGCGGGCGGCGTAGCGGTCGACGGTGAGGCCGCCGGGGTTGCCCGCCAGGTCGATCCGGCGGCGGACCCGCGCCACCCGCTTGTCGCCCATCAGCCGCAGTACGAGAGGGGCGTAGCGCATGCCGGTGCGGTCCACGGCCGAGCCGACGGCGGTGGCGCGGGTCGCGCCGACCTCCAGGGACAGCGCGAGGTCGGGGGGCAGCCGGGCTTCGCGGCGGTAGAGCGCGATGCCGCAGCAGATGCCGACGACCGACAGGGCGAGGGCGAGGGCCAGCACGATTGCGAGTGCCATCAGTCCTTACTTTCCTTCTTTCGGCGGTCAGCGGTCCGGCCGGCGGGCTCACTCGTCTAGACGTCGATCTTGGAGAGCCGGCGGATGAGGAAGAAGCCGAGCCCGTACAGGACGAAGGCGACCACGACGGCGAGTTGGCCCAGGAAGGACGAGGTCATCCGGTCGATGGCGCCCGGGGCGATGCGGTTCATCAGCAGCAGGGTGCCGATGCCGAGCACGGGGACGACATAGGCGGTGACCACGACCTGGGAGAGCTGGGTGCGGACCTCGCGGCGGGTCTCCTTGCGCTCCTCCAGGGTCTTGGTGAGGTTGCGCAGCGAGCCGACGACGGTGCCGCCGGCGCGGTTGGCGAGGACCAACGTGGTGACCAGGACGACCAGTTCGCGGGAGGGGAGGCGTTCGGCCAGCTCGCCGAGGGCGTCGTCGACGGAGTGGCCGACGGCGAGTTTGCCGGCGACCTTCGCCAGTTCCTCACCGGCCGGGGCCTCCAGCTCTTCGGCGGCCATCGCCAGGGCGGTGCGCAGTGCGAGGCCGGCCTGGGTGGCGTTGGCGAGGATCCGGGAGAGTTCGGGGAGCTGGTTGATGAACTTCTCGATCCGCTTCTGCCGCTGCCAGTTGAGGAAGGCGAACGCCGCCCAGACCGCGATCAGTGCGGCGATCGGCCCGAAGAACGGGGCGAGGACGGCCTGCGCGGCCCCCCACAGCCCGATCACGGTGGCGAGCATGGCGACGAAGAACTCGCCGGGGGTGACGTCCAGTCCGGTGGCGGCCAGGCGGAGTGCCAGGCGGCGGCCGAAGCGGGTGCCGCGCAGGGTGCGGTCGACGGACGGGAAGCGGCGGCGCCGGCCGGCCGCCGGCAGCCCGCGCGCGTCGTCGAGCCGGTCGACGATGGCCTGCCGCTGGGCGCGCCCGGAGGCGTAGAGGCGGACTCCGGCGACGGCGAGGACGCCGCACAGCGCGCTGGCGCCGAGGGCGAGCAGGGCCAGGGGGTTCCCGCCGGTCATCAGGTGGCCTTCCGGGTGGCGAGTTGGTCGTCGGTGGCCGCCACGCCGAAGGCGGGCGGGGCGGACTCGCCGGCCATGAGGAGGCGTTCGGCGACCCGGCGGGGCAGTGGGAAGTAGTGGAAGGCGCCGTGCACCACGCGGTCGGCGCCCATCGGCGCGGCCTCGAAGCGGCAGACCGTCACGATCCGGTAGTCCTCGTGGCCGCGGGAGTCCAGGAGGGCGATCTCGCTGATCCGGCGGGAGCCGTCGGCGTGCCGGGTGAGCTGGACGAGGCAGTCGACGGCGCTGTTGATCTGGTCGCGCAGCGCCTCGAAGGGGATGGCGACGTCCGACATGGAGGCGAGCGTCTGGAGCCGCATCAGGGCGTCCTCGGCGCTGTTGGCGTGGACGGTGGCGAGCGAGCCGTCGTGGCCGGTGGACATCGCCTGCAGCATGTCGAGGGTCTCGCCGCCGCGGACCTCGCCGACGATGATCCGGTCGGGGCGCATCCGCAGCGAGTTGCGGACCAGGTCGCGGATGGTGATCCGGCCCTTGCCCTCGACGTTGGGCGGGCGGGATTCGAGGCGGATGACGTGGCTCTGCTGGAGCTGGAGTTCGGCGGCGTCCTCGACGGTGATGATGCGTTCGCCGTCCGGGATGAGGCCGGAGAGGGCGTTGAGGAGGGTGGTCTTGCCGGCTCCGGTGGCGCCGGAGACCACCACGTTGAACTTGGCGCGCACCAGCCCCGCCAGCAGCATCAGCATCTGCTCGTCGAGCGTGCCGATGCCGATGAGTTCGGCGAGGGTGTAGGCGCGCGGGAAGCGGCGGATGGTGAGGGTGGCGCCGTTGAGGGCCAGCGGCGGGATGATGACGTTGACCCGCTCGCCGGTGGGCAGGCGGGCGTCGACCATCGGATGGGACTCGTCCACCCGGCGGTTGACGGTGGAGACGATCCGCTCGATGGTCTGCATGAGCTGCTCGTGGGAGGCGAAGCGGACGGGTACCGGCTCGACCCGGCCGTGCCGTTCGACGTAGACCTGGTCGGGGCCGTTGACCATGATCTCGGTGACCGAGGCGTCCTCCAGGAGGGGTTCGAGGACGCCGAGGCCGAGTGCCTCGTCGACCACCCGGCGGATCAGCTGGGCGCGTTCGGCGGTGGAGAGGACCGGGCCCTCGCGGCTGATGAGGTGGCCCAGGACGCGTTCCAGCCGGGAGCGGCGCTCGGCGGCGGTCAGCGCGGACATCTCGGCGAGGTCGATCTCCTCCAGCAGCTTGGCGCGGTAGACGGCGACGAGGTGGCCGTCCTGGCGGTCCTCGCCGGCCGCTTCGGGGGCGACGATCCGGGCTTTGAGACTCATCGCGGCGGCGCCTCTCCGTCCGTTCGTGGTGGTTGCGCCGCTCCGGGCGCTCCTCCGACCGTTCGCTGTGGTGACGCCGGCGCTCCAGGGGCTCCTTCGGGGCGGGGCATGGTGGCGCTGCGGCGCGCGGAGCCGAAGTCGGCGCCGGGGAGGATCGAGGGGATCTGGACGGTCGCGGTGGCGCTGACCGCGTTGCCGGAGCCGGCGACGCTGATCGAGGCGCGGTGGGCGACCCAGCCGCTGAGCGCGGCCCGGCCGGCGGTCTGCGGGTCGGTCTCCTGGTCGGTGGGGTCCATCGCGGCGGTGCGGGCGGCGGCGCGGGCGGCGGTGCCGGCCTGTTGGACGGCATAGGCGGCCAGGCCCAGTTGGACGGCGGCGAGGGCGACGAGCAGCAGGACCGGGAGGATGCCGAGGAACTCCAGGGAGGCGGAGCCGCGGTCGCGGGCGCGCCGGCGGGTCCGGGGGCGGGCGGGGGGTCGGCGGATCATCGGGCCGCTGCCTCCTTCGCGGCACCCGCGGTGCCGGTGACCGTCCACGGGAAGGTGCCGGCGCCGGGGAAGAGCACCGGGACCTTGATCCGGACCGTCGCCTTCCACAGGCCCGGGACGGTGCTGCAGGCGGTGCTGGAGCCGCCCTGCCAGGCGTGCGGGAGCTGGTGCGCGGCGGCGGTGCGGCAGGCGCCGGCGCCGCCGCCCTCGGTGGCACTGGCGGCCCGCGCGCCCCGGTCGGCGGCGTGCGCGGCGAGCGCGTAGGTGTAGCCGACCAGCACGAACTGCCAGAGCAGGGCGAGGACTACGAGGATCAGCGGGAGCAGGCCGAGGAACTCCACCGAGACCTGGCCGCGGTCGCGGGGGCGGCCGCCCGGCGCCGGACCGGGCCCTGCGGGACGCCGCATCGCTCAGCCCTCCTCGTAGGGGCCGGTCGGGTCGAACGTGCCGGGGGTGCCGGGGCCGCCGGGTCCCCCCGGGGCGCCGTGCCGGGCGCCGAACGTCCCCGTCCCCGGTGCCGGCCCCTGGCCCGTCCCAGGTGCGGGCGCCGCCCCGGTGGTGAGGGCCTTGCGCTTGCGCCCGGTGAGCATGGGGCGGTTGCGGTGGCCGCCGCGGCCCGTCCCGGCGGCGGCCGACGGGCCGGCCAGGCCCAGTTCGCCGGCCAGCTCCCACAGCGCGGTGCGGACCGTCGAGCGGGCGTCGAGGTCCTGCATCCGGCCCGCGTCGACACAGGGCTGGAGTTCCTTGAAGGCGGCTGGGACCGGGGTACGGGCGACCCGGGTGCCGGTGGCTTTGGCGACCAGCGCCGGCTGGATCTCGGTGTGGCGGGTGAGGCGGTTGACGACGGTGGTGGTGTCCTCGGCCTTGCGGATCCGCAGCCGGTCCCACAGCCGCACCTGGCGTTTGGCGGCGCGGACGCAGACCACGTCCGGGGTGGTCACCAGCAGGGCCACGTCGGCGAGTTCGACGGCGACGGCGTTGGCGGACTGCATCTGGGAGCCGCAGTCGGCGACGACCACGTCGTAACGGGAGCGCAGGGCGCCGACGATCTGGCGGGCCGCCCGGTCGTCGACCTCCTCGCCGCGCTCGCCCTCCTCGGGGGCGAGCAGCAGGCCGAGTCCGGTGTGGTGGGCGTGCACGGCGTCCTGGAGGACCCGGGCGGAGATGTCCTGGATGCCGGCGAGGTCGACGACCGAGCGGCGGAACTGGACGTCCAGATAGGAGCCGATGTCGCCGGACTGGAGGTCGAGGTCGACGAGTGCGACGCGGGCGCCGCCGGCCCGCGCGGCGAGCGCGAGATGGACGGCGGTGACGGTGGTGCCGACGCCGCCCTTGGCGCCGGTGACGGTGACGAGGGTGCCGGTCGGCGCGGGCAGCGCGTCCGGGTTGCCCCCCAGGTGGACGCGCACCCCCGTCGCCCACTGGGCCGCGGCCTGCACCCGGGCGGCCAGTTCGTCGTAGCCCAGGGGCAGTCCGACGATGCCGCGGGCGCCGGCGTCCATCGCGGCGGAGTACAGCGCCGGGCCGGCGTCGGCGGTGATCAGGACGACGCCGACGGCGGGGAAGCGGAGCGCCACCTCGCGGATCAGCTCCAGCGCGGGCAGCGGGCCGATCCGCTCGTGGACGAGGACGACCTCGGGGAGCGCCTGGACGGCGGCGGCCGGTCCGCCGGGCGGGGCCCCGGCGGGGGCCGGCGACGGCTGGGCGGCCGCTCCGGCGGCCCCGGCCAGGGCGTTGAGCAGCGCGGTGCCGTCGGCGACGGCGGGCGCCGGTTCGGCGTCCGGGAGTTGGTCGAGGAGCGCGGCGACGGCCCGGGCGGCGTCCGGGTCGCCGACGGCCGGGAGGATGCGGATGGTCACCTGGGCCTCCGGGTCACTTGTCGCCGTCGAGGGTGTAGGTGCGCTCGCCGGGCGGGACGGTGGCCTGGGTGCCGGGGGCGAGCAGGGCGAGCCGCACATGGGAGGCGAACGACTCGGCGTAGGCGACGCGTTGGGCGTCCTGGGTGTCCAGTGCGAAGGTGATCGGGACGGCCTGGCCGGGCTGGCGGCTGGTGGCGGCGGGGCTGCCGGGGTCCTTGGCCTCCAGCGGGGTCAGCTTGCCGACGTCGATGACCTGGGCGCCGGCGACGATGACCTTGGAGACCGGCTTGTCCTCGGGGCGGCGGCCGTCGAAGGTGGCGAAGATGTTGACCCGGGAACCGGGGTTGATCTTGCCGGCCACGCCGGTGGCGGCGTCGATCATGATGGCGATCTCCTGCTGGCCGGCCTTGAGCGCCGGCCGGTCGACGATCATGTCGTCCTGGAGGAGCGAGCCCTTCTTGAGCGGGGTCACCGCGATCTTGCCGCTGACCTTGTCCAGGTCGGTCACCGCGGTGGGCGGCAGCCACCGCTGCGGAATCCTCACCTCTTCGAACTGCCCCGGATCCAGCGGTTTATAGGCCGCGACGTCCGTCCTGAGCCGGTAGGCGGTCTTCTCCTGCCCGATCTTGGACTCGACGCTCCTGATCACCGACAGCACGCCGACGAAGGCGCCGACCGCACACAGGACGGACAGGAGCAGCAGGATCACTCCGCGGCGCTGGCGTGAGTTCATGGGCGGGGGACCTCGATCGGGACGGGGGCGGGGCGGTCGGGGCGGGTGGCGGCCGGGCGCGGGCGGGACCGGCGGACCGGGCGCGGAGGGGGCGGTGCGGGCTCGGGGTCAGCGCACGGGGGCTACCGTCCGTGCGCCACCGGGGAGGGTGTGCAGGTCGGGGTGGCCCGGTTGGTGCGGGTGGCCGGGCGGACCGGGCGGCGGACCGGCCATGGCGCCCGGTCCACGGACGTCGAGCGGGCCGGGCCCGCCGCGGACACCGGGGGCGCCGCCACGGAGTCCCGTGATGCCCGGGACGCCCGTGGCGCCGGGGACGCCGGTGCCGTACGGGGAGGCCGTATGGCAGGGGGCGCCGGTGCCATAGGGGACGCCCGCGCCGTACGGAGTGCCCGCGGCGGGCGGTGCTCCCGGGATGGCGGGTGCGCCGGTGGCGCAGGGCGGCCCGGCGGCCTGGGGTGGGCCGGCGACCGGCGGTGGCCCCGGTGGGCCCGGCATTCCCGTGATGCCGACGACCCCGGGCACGCCGGAGGGCGCCACGGGTGACAGGCCGCGCTGCCACAGCGGTGAGCCGCCGGACGGGTCGGGGGCGGCGGCGGGCGGTGCGGGGGCCGCGGGCGGGTCGGCGGCGGGGGCGGGCGCCGGCGCCGCGGCCGCGGCCGGCGCCCCGGCTATGGCGGCGGGTGTCCGCCCGCCGGAGCCGCCGCCCGCCCGGTCCCGGGCCAGCGGCGCCGCGCAGAACGCGCAGCGGTCGCCGATGACCTCCTGGCCGCACCAGCCGCACTCCTCCCGCCGGACGGACGCCACCAGGCGGCTGAGCAGCGCCGGATCGGGGATGGCGGCGGCGAACTCGATCAGCTTCTGGGTGCCCCACCAGCGGGCGGACTCGGTGGGCAGCCGCGCCTCGTAGACGCCCTGCACCTGCCAGGCCGGGGCGAGCGCGGAGGTCACCCAGTCTGCGGTCAACTGACCGCGGGCCACGGCGAGTTGGGTGGCGAATCCGGGCGGGCGGAGTCCGGCGCGGGTGCTGTTCCGGTCGAGGTGGAGCAGTTGCGGCTGCGGGGTCGCCAGGACCGCGAAGTGCGCGCCGGGGAGCCAGGACTTCACATGGGAGCGCAGGTCCACCTCGACCCGGTCCAGCCCGCTGACGCTGCCGAGCAGCGCCCCGGCGTGGACGTAGTGCGCCAGCAGCCGGGCCGCGCAGGCCAGCACGCCGGGGCTGAAGCCGCACACCGACAACTGCCGCAGCTGGCAGGCGAGTACGGCGACGCCGAGCGGCGGCAGGGCGCTGGGGAGGATGGCGATCCGGTCGCTCTCCAGGACGGCGCGCAGGGTGTGCAGCCGGCGGACGTGCTCCGGCGGGCAGGCGGCGGAATACAGGACGACGAGATGGCCGTGGTGTTCGAGGACCGCGCTGATCTCCGTCAGCGCGTCGTCCAACGGCTGCTGGTGCGGGGCCCGGAGGACGACCGCGGCGGGCGTCCTCCGGTCGACGGGGGCGGGCAGCGCGAGGTCCGGGCTGGTGACTGCAATCGCGGTCGGCACGTCGCTCCCCCACTCCTTCCGGCCTCCGGGGCACCCGGGACCGCGGATCGGCACAGCTCTGCGCCATCGGCGCCATACGCTCTGCACTTTATCTACAGAGATACGTCCCGGAGAACACGTTCTGGGCTACTCGTCTTGCCCGTCGGTCCACAGGGAAACCCCGCATTCCACACAAGCCGCGACCATCGGAACACCCGCTTCCCGTCGGCCCCTTGACACCGTTTATTGGTCTGGACCACCTTGTACGGCAAGCCCAGGGGCCCCTGAGCGCGCACCCGCACCACTTCCCAACCACCCCCCACACGGAGGCAGTCGTGGTTCGCGCACGCCGAGGAGCAGGGACAACAGGCCCAACGATCGGGACAGCAATGGCTGTTGCGGCAGGGGCGAGACCCGTCCGCGGACGGCTGCTGGCCGGGCTGGCCGCCGCCGCGCTGGCGTCGGGCGGCCTGGTCGCCGCCGGTCCCGCCGGCACCGCCGGGGCCACCGGCCCGACGGCGCACCGCCCCGCCCCCGCGGCCCACGCCGCGGCCGTCCCGAAACACGCCCTGACGGGTTACTGGCAGAACTTCGACAACGGCGCCAAGGTCCAGAAGCTGAAGGACGTCGACGACGCCTACGACATCATCGCGGTGGCCTTCGCCGACACGACCGCAAAGCCCGGCGGCGTCACCTTCACCCTCGACCCGGCCGTCGGCTACGGCTCGGCGGCCGACTTCAAAGCGGACGTCAAGGCCAAGCAGGCGGCCGGGAAGTCGGTGGTGCTCTCGGTCGGCGGCGAGAAGGGCGCGGTCTCGGTCGGCGACGACGCCTCGGCGCAGAACTTCGCCGACTCGATCAACGGCCTGATGGACGAGTACGGCTTCGACGGCGTCGACATCGACCTGGAGAACGGCCTCAACTCCACCTATATGACACAGGCGCTGAAGGCCGTGCACGCCAAGCACCCGGACGTCGTGGTGACCATGGCCCCGCAGACCGTCGACATGCTGTCGCCGCAGAACGAGTACTTCAAGACGGCGCTGGCCATCAAGGACTTCCTGACCGTCGTCAACACCCAGTTCTACAACAGCGGCGCGATGAACGGCTGCGACGGCAAGGTCTACTCCCAGGGCACGGTGGACTTCCTCACCGCGCTCGCCTGCACCCAACTGGAGGGCGGGCTGGCCCCGTCGCAGGTCGGCCTCGGCCTGCCGGCCTCGCCCACCGCGGCGGGCGGCGGCTACGTCTCCCCCGCCGTGGTGAACGCCGCGCTGGACTGCCTGACCGCGGGCCGGAACTGCGGCTCGTTCAAGCCGTCCCGGACGTATCCGGGGCTGCGGGGCGCGATGACCTGGTCGACGAACTGGGACGCCGCGAACGGCAGCGGCTTCGCGAGCCAGGTCGGCGGGCACGTCCACCAACTGCCGTAGCCGGCATCCCCCCAAGACGCCACCCCCCGAAGGCCAGGTCCCGTGCACGCGGTGCACGGGACCTGGTCGCACCCGGCCACGGCGGCGGCCTGCGGTCGGCGGCTTTCGCTCAGCGGCTTGCGGTCAGCCGCTTCCGGTCAGCGGCGGATGCCGGAGGGCTTGGGCAGGGTGCAGCCCGCGGCGTTCAGGTCGAGCTTGTTGCCGGTGCCGAAGCACTTGGGGATGGTGTAGGTCTCCTCGGCGTAGTTGGTGCCCTTGTGGACGGTGACGTTGCCGTTCGCGTCCACCTCGCACGGGTTGTTGACGGTGCAGCGCTCACCGTTCTCGTTGCCCGTGTTGTTGATCGCGGTGACCTTGCCGGTGCTGTTGTCGATCACCGGCGAGCCGGAGGTGCCGCCGATCGTCTTGCACTGGGGGGTGTAGCGGACCGAGTCCTTCCAGGTCCAGTCGCCCTCCTTGAGGGTGGGCACGAACCCGTCGATGTTGCAGGTGTAGGTCTTCTTCCAGTAACCGGAGACGACGGTGATCCCGGCGCCCTTGGTGGGGTGGTCCGTGGACAGCTCCAGCGGCTTGATCCCGTACTTCTGCTGGATCTGGGCGTAGGTGGAGCCGGTCTCGTAGAACGTCACGTCGGTGTCGGTCATCGTCGAGTAGGCGATCTTGGTGGCCTGGAGCGTGCCCAGGTCGCCGGCCGACTTGTCCAGGACGGTGAAGCTGCGGCTGGAGGGCTGGTCGACTATGACCTCGCCCGCGGCGGGCATCCCGCTCTCCAGACAGTGACCGTTGGTCATCACCAGCGCCGGGTCGTCCGGCTGCGAGGTGGGCATCTTGACGATCGAACCGGAGCAGTCATCCAGCGCCACCGTGCCCGCGAAGTCGACGGCCTGCGTCCGCGGGGGCTTCGGCTTGTGGTGCGCGGCGGCACCGGCCGGGGCGGCGCCCGCGGGGGCGGCGGCCGTCACCAGGGCGGCAGCTCCCAGTACGGCGGTGGCCAGGGTGCCGACGAGAGGTCGATACATGTGGGGGATCCTCTCAGCTCTGTGTGCGAAGTGGCGCGGTGTCAGTTCCGCGCCGCTCCGTTTTTGTCACGCGCATTGTTCGCCGGTCCCGGCCCCACGGCAATGAATTTCCGGAAATCGGTGACGAGTTGACACCTTCACCGCTTGACCGGGGGGGGGACGCCCCCGCGTCCTTAGACGACCAGGCTCACCACCGCCGCCACCGCGAAGCCGGCGAGCGAGAGGACCGACTCCAGGACCGTCCAGGTCTTCAGCGTGTCGCGTTCGGAGATCCCGAAGTACTTGCCGACCATCCAGAATCCGCCGTCGTTGACGTGCGAGGCGAAGATCGAGCCGGCCGAGATCGCCATGATGACCAGCGCCAGACGGGCCTGGGAGAGGCCCTGCGCCTCGACCAGCGGGAGCACGATCCCGGCGGTGGTCACGATCGCCACCGTCGGCGAGCCCTGGGCCACCCGCAGCACCAGCGACAACAGATAGGCCAGCACGATCACCGGCAGGCCGACGTGGTGGAAGGTGTCCGACAGCGCGGTGGCCACCCCGCTGCCCTTGAGGACCGCGCCGAAGATCCCGCCCGCGCCGACGACCAGCAGGATGTTGCCGACCGGCTTGAGGGACGCGGTGGAGACCGCCTCCAGGGACCTGCGGGACCAGCCGCGCCGCACGCCCAGCAGGTAGTACGCCAGCAGCAGCGCGAGCGTCAGGGAGACGAAGGGGTGACCGAGGAACTCGACGACCGAGCGGCCGGTGGAAGGGGGCAGGGCTATGGAGGAGAAGGTGGCCAGCAGGATCAGCACCAGCGGGGTGCCGATGATGGCGAGGACGGTGCCCAACGCGACCGGCTTCTCCCGCAGGGCGGCCCCGCCCCCCTCGGCCTGCTCGGCGGCCACCGTGGCCCGGGCCTCCTCGGCGGCCTCGGCCATGTCCTGCGGGACGGGCACGAACAGCCGCCGGCCGATCCAGGCGGCGTACGCCCAGGCCGCCAGCACCGCGGGCACCCCGCACACCACGCCCATGAGGATGATCCAGCCCAGGTCGACCTTGAACAGGCCGGCCGCGGCCACCGGCCCGGGGTGCGGCGGCAGGAAGGCGTGCGTCATGGACAGCCCGGCCAGCAGCGGCATGGCGTAGAGCACGATCGACCTGCCGCTCTTCCGGGCGGCGGCGTAGACCAGCGGCGCCAGCACGAAGATGCCGACGTCGAAGAAGACCGGGATGCCGAAGAGCAGACCGGTCAGGCCCATCGCCAGCGGGGCGCGCCGCTCGCCGAAGAGGGCCAGCAGGCGGGCGCTCAACACCTCGGCGCCGCCGGAGACTTCGAGGATCGCGCCGAGCATGGTGCCCAGGCCGATGATGATCGCGACATGGCCGAGGATCCCGCCCATTCCGGTCTCGATCAGGGAGACCGCGTCGGACCTCTGGACCGTGCCGAAGAGTTCGGTGACGGAGAGGCCGGCGGCCAGGCCGACCGCGAGGGAGACGCCGAGCAGGGCGACGAAGGGCTGCAGCCTGACCTTCATGATCAGGAAGAGCAGCAGGGCGATACCGAGGGCGGCGACGGTCAGCAGGCCGGGCGTGCCCGGTATCAGGGCCGGCAGACCACCGGTGTGCGGTGGTGGCGCGGGCGCGGTCGCGGCGGCGAGGACCATGGGTGACTCCGTTGTCGGGGTGGGTCCGGGCAGGGGGGACCGCGGCACGGCGCCCCGGTCGTACGGGGCGCCGTGCCGTGCGGCGGACGGTGCACGCGGTGGTGCGCCAACAGCGGGCGGTGCAAGGTGGGTTGGTGCCTCAGCTCAGGACGGCGAGCGCGTCGATCTCGATGAGCAGGCCCTTGGGCAGGCCGACGTAGACGGTGGTCCGGGCGGCCGGGGCCTCCTTGAGGCCCTGCTCCTCGAAGTAGGCGTTGTAGATCTCGTTCATCTCGGCGAAGTGGTCCACGTCCGTGAGGTAGACGCGGATCATCATCGCGTCGTCCCAGGTGGCGCCGCCCTCTTCGAGGATCGCCCGGACGTTTTCGAGGGTCCGCAGGGTCTGCTCGCGCAGCGTCGGGCCGGCCGGCGTCGGGGGCCGGCCCTCGACGGCGGGCAGGAAGCCGACCTGGCCGGCGACCTGGAGGATGTTGCCCTTCTTGACGCCGTGCGAGAACTTCGCGGGCGGGGTCGTGTGGGTGGCCGGGGTGAGGGCGGTCTTCTCGCTCATGGGTGTCCTTCGCACGTGCTTCACGGGGCCGGCTCGTGGCCGGGGCTGGTGGTGCCGGAGTACTCCCGGCTGATGGCGTCGGCGGTGCGGCGCAACAGCGGGAGCAGGGTGAGGAGTTCCTCGGCGCTCACCACGACGTTGGGTGCGGAGAGCGACATGGCGGCCGCGACCCGTCCGTCCGCGCCGCGGATGGGGGCGCCGATGCAGTTGATGGACTCCTCGTGGCCACCGAGGTCGGTGGCCCAGCCCTGTTCGCGCACCTTGGCCAGCTCGGCCAGGAAGGCCGCGGCGTCGGGCGTCGAACGGGACGTGTAGCGGGGGTAGTCGAGCCGGGCGGCGAGGGCGCGGCGCTCGGGCTCGGGCAGGTCGGCCAGGAGCAGTTTGGCGACCGCGGCGACGGTGATCGCGACCGGTTTGCCGATCCGGGAGTACATCCGGACGGGATAGCGGCTGTCCACCTTGTCGATGTAGAGGACCTCGTTCTCCTCGTGGACGGCGAGGTGGACGGTGTGGCCGCACTTCTCGTTGAGTTCGACGAGGTGGGGGTGGGCGATCTCGCGGACGTCGAGATGCTCGGCGGCCTCCTGGGCGAGGGCGAAGAGCCGGGCGCCGAGGCGGTAGCGCTGGTCGGGCTGGCGGTGGACGAGGCCGTGTGCGTGCAGGGTGCGCAGCAGGCGCAGCGCGGTGGACTTGTGCACGCCGAGCCGGTCGGCGACCTGTCCGAGGTCGGCGGGGCCCTCGGCGAGCAGCGGCAGGATGCTCAGCGCGCGGTCGACGGTCTGGCTCATGCGCGGGCCTCGCTTCCGCCGCCGGCCGGGGCCTCGTCCGGGGTGCGCTTCCGGGCGGTTCGCTCGCTGTGCTCGCTCACTGTGTGTGCACCTCCTGGTCCGCGGCCTCCATGGCGTCCGTCCAGCCGGGGCCGAGGTGCAGTGTCCCCCAGGCGTCGTCGTCGAGCGCGGCCAGGCGGTCGGCGAGGGGCCGGGCGGGGGGCGGGGCGAGGTCGCCGGGGACGGTGAGGGCGGCGGCGGCCCACAGGTGGCCGTGCCGGACCCGGGTGCGCAGCGGCAGTCCGCGCAGGGTGGCGGAGAGGAAGCCGGCGGCGAAGGCGTCGCCCGCGCCGACCGCGGCGACCACGTCGACGGTGGGGGCGGGGACGAGGGTGCCGGCGGGGGCGTCGTCGTGGCCGGGGGCGCCGGGGGCGTGCCGGAAGACGAGCGCGCCGGCCCGGCCGAGCTTGACGACGAGGGTCTCCGGCTCGGGCAGCGCGGCGCGGACGGCCCGGGGGTCGGGCAGGCCCCAGGCGGCCTGGGCCTCGTCGGCGCCGACGAAGACCACGTCGGCGGCGCGGGCGAGGTCGAGGAGGACTCGCGGCCCCCGGGGGCCGGACCACAGGCGCGGCCGGTAGTTGACGTCGAAGGAGAGCAACGGGCGCCGCGGAGCGTCCAGGACGACGCCGCCGGGTGACGGGTGGGGCCGCGGCGTCCCGGGTGACGGGTGGGGACTGCCGGCGCGCAGCGCCGCCGTTGGGGGGTGGTGGTCGGGTGACGGGTGGGACATCAGGGCGCGCAGCAGGTCGAGGCAGTCGGCGGAGAGCGCGGCGGTGATCCCGGAGAGGTGGAGCACCCGGCCGGAGCGGAGGGCGGCGAGGTCCATGGTGGCCGGGCCCATCGCGGAGGCGGCCGAGCCGGTGCGGTAGTAGACGACTTCGTGGGCGTCGGTGGCGCGGTCGCCCGCGGTGCGGAAGTAGATGCCGGTGGGGCGGGCGGGGTCGCGGCGGACCGCGCGGGTGTCGACGCCGTGGCCGGCGATCTCCCGGACGAGGTGGTCGCCGAAGCCGTCGGCGCCGACCCGGGAGATCCAGCGGGTGGGGTGGCCGGCGCGGGCGAGGGCGCAGGCGACGTTGGACTCGGCGCCGCCGATGGCCCGTTCGAAGGCGGGGACGTCGGAGAGCGGGCCGGGGGCGGTGGGCAGGAAGGTGACCATGGACTCGCCGAGGCAGACGACATCGACGTCCGGGGCGGCGCCGTCCGCCGGGACGGGGGTGTCGCCGGCATTCGAGGACCTGGTCACGATCGGTTGCACTCCTTCGCTGGGTCGCCGCCGGGGCCCCTGCTCGTGGCCCGTCGGGGAGTTCGGGGGAAGTGGCCGTCCCCACTGCATGCACCGGACCGTCCCGCGGCCGGTGCGCCACCGGCTGCTCCGTCCGCCCGCGGTGGCGCGTTTCCATGGCCCGTCCCGGGGTTTTCTGAACCATTGACCGGGCGATGGCCCGGATGTTAGACAGCGGTTAGCGATATGCGCAATGGGCGTTGCACAGACTGCAACACGGGCTTTGAGGAGGCTGCATGGCCGGCGAGCGGCTCGCGCGGGAACTCGGGAACCTCGCGGACGACAAGGTCGATCACCGCTTCAAGGCGCTCCCGCCGGACGCCTCCGGGCGCACCGTCGGAGAGCTGGCCGCCGAGCGCCGCAATCTCTTCACGGACGGCTTCACCACGCCCGTACTCGCCCTCTCCGCCGAGTCGGTCGAGCACAACCTCGCGCTCCTGGAGACCTACACCGCCCGGCACGGCCTGGCCTTCGCCCCGCACGGCAAGACCTGCATGGCCCCGCAGCTCTTCGCCCGCCAACTGGCGCACGGCGCCTGGGGGATCACCGCGGCCGTCCCCCACCAGGCGCGCGTCTACCGCGACTTCGGCATCCAGAAGATCTTCCTGGCCAACGAGGTCGTCGACGCCGCCGCGCTGCGCTGGCTCGCCGGCGAACTCGCCGCCGACCCGGACTTCCGCTTCGTCTGCTACGTCGACTCCCTGCGCGGTATCGCGCTGATGGACGAGGCGCTGCGCGCCGCCGAGGCCGTCCGCCCCGTGGACGTCGTCATCGAACTCGGCGCCGGCGAGGGCGCCCGGACCGGCGCCCGCAGCGAGGCCGAGTGCCGCGAACTCGCCGACGCCATCGCGGGCGTGGACACCCTCCGCCTCGTCGGCGTCGCCGGCTACGAGGGCGAGGTGCCGGACGCCGACCACGGGCGCGTCACCGCCTGGCTGCGCCGGCTGGTCGCGCTCGCCGCCGACCTCGACGCCTCCGGGCGCTTCACCGACCTCGACGAGATCATCGTCAGCGCCGGCGGCAGCGCGTGGTTCGACGCGGTCGCCGAGGTCTTCGCGGAGCTTCCCGAGCTCTCCGCGCCGGTCCTCAAACTGCTGCGCTCGGGCGCCTACGTCTCGCACGACGACGGGCACTACCGTCACCTCACTCCCTTCAACCGCGTCCCCGAAGAGGGGGCGCTGCGGCCTTCCTTCCGGCTCTGGGCGCAGGTCGTCTCCCGGCCCACCCCCGAGCAGGCGTTCCTCAACGCGGGCAAGCGGGACGCGGCGTACGACCTCCATCTGCCGCAGGCGCAGGTCGTGCGCTCCGGCCGGGACGGCACCGAGCGCCCGGCGGCCGGCCTCACCGTCACCGGCCTGTCCGACCAGCACGCCTGGGTCCGCACCGAGCACGCCGGGGACCTGGAGGTCGGCGACTGGGTCGGTCTGGGTCTGTCGCATCCGTGCACCTCCTTCGACAAGTGGCAGCTGATTCCGCTGGTCGAGGAGGACGGGACGGTCGTCGATTTCATCCGCACGTTCTTCTGATACCCGCGGGGGTGCGCCACCCGCCCCGGACCACCCCCGACACCTCCCTGATCGCACCCTGACCCGGACCCCGAGCCCCGACCCCGGCCCGGCCCCGAGAAAGGCGGCCCGCGCATGGACACCGTGCTCCGCGACGTCCACGTCCTCGACGGGTCCGGCGGGGCCGCCTACCGCGCGGACGTCGCGCTGGCCGGCGGCCGGATCGCCACGATCCACCGGGCGGCGGACGGCGGCCCCCGCCCGTCCGCCGCCCGCACCGTGGACGCCGCCGGCCTCGCCCTCGCCCCCGGTTTCATCGACATGCACGCGCACAGCGACCTGGCGCTGCTGCGCGACCCCGAGCACACCGCGAAGGCCGCCCAGGGCGTCACCCTCGAAGTCCTCGGCCAGGACGGCCTGTCCTACGCCCCGGTCGACGACCGCACGCTCGCCCAGGTGTGCCGCACCATCACCGGCTGGAACGGCGACGGCACGGACGTCGACTTCTCCTGGCGCACGGTCGGCGGCTACCTCGACGCTCTCGACGGCGCGCACGGCGGCCGCGGCATCGCCGTCAACGCCGCCTACCTCGTCCCCCAGGGCACGGTGCGCATGTACGCCGTCGGCTGGGACGACCGCGCCCCCTCCCCCGCCGAACTCGGCACGATGAAACGGCTCGTCGCCGAGGGCCTGGCCCAGGGCGCGGTCGGCATGTCCTCCGGCCTGACCTACACCCCCGGCATGTATGCCACGGACGCCGAACTCACCGAACTGTGCCGGGTCGTGGCCGCCTACGACGGCTACTACTGCCCCCACCACCGCAGTTACGGCGCCGGGGCGCTCGCCGCCTACGAGGAGATGATCGCGCTCGCCCGGGACGCGGGCTGCGCCCTGCACCTGGCCCACGCCACGATGAACTTCGGTGTGAACAAGGGGCGGGCCGCCGACCTGCTCGCCCTGTTGGACACCGCCCTCGCCGAGGGCGCCGACATCACCCTCGACACCTATCCGTACACCCCGGGCTCCACGACCCTCGTCGCGATGCTGCCGAGCTGGGCCAACGAGGGCGGCCCGGAGGCGACCCTGGCCCGGCTCCGGGACGAGGAGAGCGCCGAGCGCATCCGCCGCGACGTGGAGGAGACCGGCTCGGACGGCTGCCACGGCGTACCGGTCGACTGGGACACCGTCGAGATCTCCGGGGTGACCGACCCCGGGCTCGCCTCCTGCGTCGGCCGGACCGTCGCCCGGTCCGCCGCCCTGCGCGGCGAGCCCCCCTGGACCACCGCCCGCCGCCTGCTCATCGAGGACCGCCTCGGCTCGACGATCCTCCAGCACGTCGGCCACGAGGAGAACGTCCGGGCCATCATGCGGCACCCCGTACACACCGGCGGCAGCGACGGCATCCTCCAGGGCGCCAAGCCGCACCCGCGCGCCTACGGGACGTTTCCGCACTACCTCGGCCACTACGCCCGCGACCTCGGCGTCCTCTCCCTGGAGGAGACCGTCGCCCACCTCACCTCCCGCCCCGCCGCCCGGCTGCGGCTGCCCGACCGCGGCCTGGTCCGCGAGGGATACCGGGCCGACCTGGTCCTCTTCGACCCGGAGACGGTCGCCGCGGGCGCCACCTTCGACGCCCCGCGCACCCCGCCCGTCGGCATCCCGCACGTCCTGATAGACGGCCGCTTCGTCATCAAGGACGGCCGCCGCACCGACGCCCTGGCGGGCCGCGCCATCCGCCGCACCCCGGGACGGCACCGCTAACACCGCGCCCCTCCTGGGGCCCCACGACGAAATCAACACCCGCCCCACCCGTCACACCCCGTGAGCGATTCCGCACCCCGTGCCGCCCGCGTGGTGAAAACCACCCGGCGGGCTTCCCTACGCCCCCGTAGAGTGGCCGTCATGCAGGTGATCCAGTCAACGAAGCTCGCCAACGTCTGCTACGAAATCCGCGGCCCGGTCCTCGAGGAGGCCATGCGGCTGGAGGCGGCGGGTCACCGCATCCTCAAGCTGAACACCGGCAATCCGGCCGCGTTCGGCTTCGACTGCCCGCCCGAGATCCTGGAGGACATCCTCCGCTCCGTCGGCACCGCGCACGGCTACGGCGACGCCAAGGGCCTGCTCTCGGCCCGCCGCGCGGTGGTGCAGCACTACCAGACCAAGGGCGTCGAGCTCTCCGTCGACGACGTCTATCTGGGCAACGGCGTCTCCGAGCTGATCCAGATGTCCATGCAGGCACTGCTGGACGACGGCGACGAGGTCCTCGTCCCGGCCCCGGACTACCCGCTGTGGACGGCCTCGGTCTCGCTCTCCGGCGGCACCGCCGTGCACTACCGCTGCGACGAGCAGGCCGACTGGATGCCCGACCTCGCCGATATCGAGCGCAAGGTCACCGACCGCACCAAGGCCATCGTCGTCATCAACCCCAACAACCCCACCGGCGCGGTCTACGACGACGAGCTGCTGCGCGGCATCGCCGAGCTGGCCCGCCGGCACAACCTCATCGTCTGCGCCGACGAGATCTACGACAAGATCCTCTACGACGGCGTCACCCACACCCCGTTCGCCTCACTCGCCCCAGACCTGCTGACGCTGACCTTCAACGGCCTGTCCAAGGCGTACCGCGTCGCCGGCTACCGCAGCGGCTGGCTGGCGGTCTGCGGCCCGAAGGCGCACGCCTCCTCGTACATCGAGGGGCTGACGATCCTGGCGAACATGCGGCTGTGCGCCAACATGCCCGTACAGCACGCGGTCGCCACGGCGCTGGGCGGCCGGCAGTCGATCAACGACCTGGTGCTGCCCGGCGGCCGGCTGCTGGAACAGCGCGACGCCGCCTACGAGCTGCTGACCCGGATACCGGGCGTCAGCTGCGTCAAGCCCAAGGGCGCGCTCTACGCCTTCCCCCGGCTGGACCCCAAGGTCTACAAGATCAAGGACGACCGGCAGATGGTGCTGGACCTGCTGCGCGCCGAGAAGATCATGATCGTCCATGGCACCGGCTTCAACTGGCCCGAGCCGGACCACTTCCGCCTCGTCACGCTGCCCAACACGGACGACCTGACCGACGCCGTCACCCGAATCGGCGCCTTCCTCGACGGTTACGGTCAGTACTGAAGCGGAGCGAGTTCTATACGACCCTCAACTTTAGACAGCGTCTAAGCTAGGATGGTCTCCTGGACTTTTTCAGGAGGCCGTCCCATGTACGAACCGATCCGCACCAAGTCGGTCCACACCATGGCCGTCGCCCCGGGGATCCCGCACCGCTCCCGCGACGAGGAGCTGACCATCCGGCTCGCCGGGCAGTTGACCGCCCTGCTCACCGTCACCGATGAGCTGCACGCGCTGACCGAGTGCGCCACCGACCGCGCCGCCCTGGCCTCGGCGGCCGACCGCATCGCCGCCGAGGTCACCCGGCTGAGCGGCCACCACCCACTGCGCGCCGAGCCCTCCGGCACCGACGACCGGACCCGTATCCCGGCCCTCCGCCAACGCGCCCGCACCCTGGCCGGCAACGCCCTGGCCGTCGCCACCTCACGCGACGACGCCGCCGCCCTCACCCTGGCCGAGGAACTACTGGCCATCCACACCCCGACCACCCCGGACCTCGCCACCGCCTGACGGCCCGCCCCAAAAAACACCCACCGCCCCGCACAACACCCCCGGCCCCACCCCCAACTCACCGTCTTTCCCACCCCAACGGGAGGGGACGGGCCGGAGGGGGTGGTGTGCCGGACGTAAAGCGAAGCAGTCCGGCACACCACCCCCGCAGGCCCGTCACCGCACCCAACAGCCCCGCGCAGCGGACAACAGCCAAGCGCCGCCAGGCGCAACAAGGCGAACCCCTACGGCGGGAAAGCCGACAACGTGGGAAGCCAGCCAAGCGCAGCGGACCGGCGGGAAAGCCGACACCGTGGCGCGCGCCGTCAGGCCAGCCTCCTCACAAGCGCCCGGTACTCGTCCCACAGCTCCTTCGGCGCATGCTCACCAAACGTGTTCAGGTGCTCGGGGACCAGTGCCGCCTCCTCCCGCCACACGTCCTTGTCGACGGTGAGCAGGAACTCCAGGTCCGCATCGGAGAGTTCGAGGCCCTTGGTGTCCAGCGCGTCCTTGGTGGGCAGCACGCCGATCGGCGTCTCGACGCCCTCGGCGGTGCCCTCCAGCCGCTCGACGATCCACTTGAGCACCCGGCTGTTCTCGCCGAAGCCCGGCCACACGAAGCGGCCCGTGTCGTCCTTGCGGAACCAGTTGACGTAGTAGATCTTCGGCAGCTTGGCCTGGTCCTTGTCGGCCCCGACCTTGATCCAGTGCGCCATGTAGTCGCCCATGTTGTAACCGCAGAACGGCAGCATGGCGAACGGGTCGCGACGCAGCTCGCCGACCTTGCCCTCGGCCGCGGCGGTCTTCTCGGACGCCACGTTGGCCCCGAGGAAGACCCCGTGCTGCCAGCTCAGCGACTCGGTCACCAGCGGCACCGCGCTGGCCCGGCGGCCGCCGAAGAGGATGGCCGAGATCGGCACGCCCTTGGGGTCCTCCCACTCGGGCGCGATGGTCGGGCACTGGGCGGCGGGCACCGTGAAGCGGGCGTTGGGGTGCGCGGCCGGGGTGCCGGACTCGGGCGTCCAGTCGTTGCCCTTCCAGTCCGTCAGGTGGGCCGGGGTCTCCTCCGTCATGCCCTCCCACCACACGTCGCCGTCGTCGGTGAGGGCGACGTTGGTGAAGACGGCGTTGCCCCAAAGGGTCTTCATGGCATTGGCGTTGGTGTGCTCGCCGGTGCCGGGGGCGACGCCGAAGAAGCCCGCCTCGGGGTTGATCGCGTAGAGCCGGCCGTCCTCGCCGAAGCGCATCCAGGCGATGTCGTCGCCGATGGTCTCGACCGTCCAGCCCGGGATCGTCGGCTCCAGCATGGCGAGGTTGGTCTTCCCGCAGGCGCTCGGGAACGCCGCGGCGACGTACTTGGCCTCGCCCTGCGGCGGGGTCAGCTTGAGGACGAGCATGTGCTCGGCCAGCCAGCCCTCGTCGCGGGCCATGACGGAGGCGATCCGCAGCGCGTAGCACTTCTTGCCGAGCAGGGCGTTGCCGCCGTAGCCGGAACCGTACGACCAGATCTCGCGGGACTCGGGGAAGTGCGAGATGTACTTGGTGGAGTTGCACGGCCACGGGACGTCCTGCTCACCCTCGGCGAGCGGGGCGCCGAGGGTGTGCACGGCCTTGACGAAGAAGCCGTCCTCGCCGAGCTCGTCGAGGACCGGCCGGCCCATCCGCGTCATGGTGCGCATCGACACGGCGACATAGGCGGAGTCGGTGATCTCCACCCCGATCGCGGACAGCGGGGAGCCCAGCGGCCCCATGCAGAACGGGACGACGTACATCGTCCGGCCCTTCATCGCGCCGCGGAAGATCCCCTGCTCGCCCGTGAAGATCTCCCGCATCTCTGCGGGCGCCTTCCAGTGGTTGGTCGGGCCGGCGTCTTCTTCCTTCTCGGAGCAGATGAAGGTGCGGTCCTCCACACGCGCCACGTCCCTCGGGTCGGAGGCCGCGTGGTACGAGTGCGGGCGCTTGATCGGGTCGAGCTTCTTGAAGGTGCCCTTCTCGACGAGCTCTTCGCACAGCCGCTCGTACTCCGCCTCCGAGCCGTCGCACCAGACGACCCGGTCGGGCTGGGTGATCGCCGCTATCTCGTCGACCCAGTCGAGCAGGGCCTGGTGCCGGGTCGGGGTGGGAGCCGCGTTGTCGCGCGCCACGATCGCTCCTATATGAGGGGTTTTTGTCGGCTTCGGGCCTACAAGGCCAGAAAACCGCTTCTTTTGCTTGTCTGCCCCTTGGGGGCTGCGACCCGGATGCTTCGTGACCGCTCATCCGGTGCCGACCGCACTCATTTGATCATCCGATCCCGATTCGGATCTGTCCAGGGGGCGCAGTGGTGACCGTCACCACTTCCGGTCGAATCCGTAACTTACGGTTGCGTAGGTAGCATTGCGCCATGACTTCCGCGCCTGACGCCGCCGAGAGCCGCCCCCCTGCCGCGCCGTCCAGCACCGATTCCGGTTCCGGGTCCCCGGTCGCCGCGATCACCGCCGCGGCCGCGCCGCTCAAGCCGAAGCTGCGCGGCTGGCTGCACGCCGGAATGTTCCCCGCCGTCCTCCTCTCCGGCATCGTGCTGACCGCGCTCGCCGACAGCCCCCGCGGCCGCCTGGCCTGCGCGATCTACACCGTCAGCGCCTGCCTGCTGTTCGGCGTCAGCGCCCTGTACCACCGCGGCAATTGGAGCCCGCGGATCGGCGGAGTCCTGCGCCGGCTCGACCACGCCAACATCTTCCTGATCATCGCCGGTACCTACACCCCGCTGACGCTGCTGCTGGTGCCGGGCACCCATGGGCAGGTGCTGCTCTGGGCCGTCTGGGCGGCCGCGCTGGCGGGCATCGCCTTCCGGGTCTTCTGGGTCGGCGCCCCGCGCTGGCTCTACACCCCCTGCTATATCGCGATGGGCTGGGCCGCCGTCTTCTTCCTGCCCGACTTCCTGCGCACCGGCGGCATCGCCGTGCTCGTCCTCGTGATCGTCGGCGGACTGCTCTACAGCGCGGGCGGCGTGATCTACGGCATCAAGCGCCCCAACCCGTCACCGCGGTGGTTCGGCTTCCATGAGGTCTTCCACTCCTTCACGCTTGCGGCGTTCGTCGTGCATTACGTCGGCATCTCGCTGGTGGCGTATACACATCGCTGAGGCGGGCCGGACCTGCGCGAACGGCACCGCGGGGCGGCGGCTCGGTCTCCCGGCCACCGCCCCGCGCCACCCCGCCCGCGGCAGCGAGGCCGCGGCCACCCGCCACGTCAGGACCGCCAGGCCCGCCACCACCAGGGCCGTCACCAGCATCCCGCCGCCCAGCAGGAAGCCGGCGACGCACAGCGCCGCGGCAAGAGCGGCGTATCCATGCACCACGGATCGCATCACGAACCCCCTTTCGAAGTCACTTACAGTGACCATTCCCGCGCCACAGCGTGACACACCCCACTGACAATCAGAGCTGTGTCAAAGCGCCGCGCGCCCACCGCACGGCGGGTGGGGACAATGAGCCGCATGGCCTCCGCACACCCCACCGCCGCGCCGCCGCCCGGCAACCCGAAGCCCGGACTGCGCGAGCGGAAGAAGCTCCAGACCCGGCAGGCGATCCGCCGGGCCGCCTTCCGGCTCTTCGCCGAGCAGGGCTACGACGCGACCCCCGTGGACCGGATCGCCGCGGCCGCGGAGGTCTCCCCCAGTACGGTCTTCCGGTACTTCCCCGCCAAGGAGGACATCGTCCTCACCGACGACTACGACGCCCTGCTGGAGCGCGGGATCCGCGACCGCCCGGCCGGCGAGCCGATAGCCGAGACGCTGCGGCACGTCACGGTCGGGATCATGCGCGGCATCAGCGCGGCCGACCGCGGCGAACTCGTCCAGCGCATCCGGCTGTTCCGCGACGTGCCGGCGGTCCGCGGCCGCACCGCCGAGATCACCGCCCGGCACATCGACACCGTCAGCGCCGCACTGGCCGAGCGCACCGGCCGCCCGACCGACGACCTGGGGATCCGGGTCGTCAGCGCGGCGGCGCTGGCCGCCCTCCAGGAGGCGCTGCTGCGCTGGGCCGAGGACAGCCGGGCGGCCGACCCCGAGGACCTGATCCACCGCTCGATGGACATCCTGGCCGCCGGCCTCACCCTGTGAGCGAGCGGTCCCCCCGTGCCGGGCCGCCCGGCCGGTCGGCGGGCTCCCCCAGGCGCGCGGCCAGTCCCGCCCGCACCCGGGACAACCGGGCGATACGGCCGTCGAGTTCGGCCGGCCGGCGCCGGGCCACCGCCTCGGCCACCGCACAGCGCTCCGCGCCCGGCTCCTTCCCCCCGATCACCTCCGGCACGCCCCTGTGCCCCCGTTGGCGTGCGCCGCGCTAGATCCCGGCGCGGGAGCCGGTCGTCGCGTCCAGTACGCGTTCGACGCCGGCCGCCCAGGACAGGAGTTCCTCGTCCGCGCCGGAGCGGCCCACCAACTGGAGCCCCAGCGGCAGCCCGTCGGCGGCCCGGCCGGCGGGCAGGCTCAGCGACGGCAGTCCGGCGTTGCTCCACGGCAGGCACATGATCGAGGTGCCCGTGGTGGTGAGGTCGGCGGGCGCGGGCCCGGTGGCCGCCGGGGCGATCCACAGGTCGACGCCGGCGGCCGCCCCGTCCGCCGCGAGCCGCTCGCGGAAGGCGGCGCGGCGCTCCCGGGCGGCCTCATAGGCGGCGTCCCCGATCGCCTGGCCCTCCTTGATGGCCGTTGTGGTCTGCTCCCGGTAGAGGGCTCCGTGGCGGGCGAACCACTGGGCGTGGGCGCGGGCGACCTCGTAGCGGTTCATGGTGAAGAGCTGCTCGACGATCTCCGCGAAATCGGCCATCACGGGCACCTCGCGGACCTCGTAGCCGGCCGCCGCCAGGGCGTCCCGCTGGGCGGCGAAGGCCCGCAGCGCCTCGTCGCCGGCGCGCTCCAGATAGGGGCCGGCCGGCACCCCCAGCACCGGTGTCCGCCCCGTTCCGGCCGCGCCCTCGGGGCCGTCGCCGTCCGCGGTCTGCCACCCGTCGCAGAGCACCGGGGCGGCCAGCGCGATCCCCGCCACCTCCGTCGCATAGCACCCGAGGGTGTCGAAGCTGAGCGCGTTGGGGATCACGCCGTCGAGCGGGATGCGCCCGTAGGTCGGCTTGAAACCGACCACGCCGCAGTAGGCGGCGGGCCGGATCATCGAGCCGACGGTCTGCGTCCCGATGGCCAGCGGGACCACCCCGGCGGCGACCGCGGCCGCCGAGCCGCTGCTCGAACCCCCGGGCGTGTGCGCCGGGTTGTACGGATTGCGGGTCGGCCCGGGCGCGGTCACCGCGAACTCCGCGGTGACGGTCTTGCCCGCGATCAGCGCGCCCGCGGCCCGCAGCCGGTCCACGACGGCGGCCTGCGGACCGGTGAGTTCCCCCGGCGCCAGCGCCGAACCGGCCCGTGTGGGCAGCCCGTCGACGTGCACGATGTCCTTGATGCCGACCGGTATGCCGTAGAGGGCAGGGCGTCCGGCGGGGCCCGGCGGGCCGGCCGCGGCCAGCTCCCGGGCCGCCGCCAACAGCCGTTCGCGGCGCCCCGGTTCGGGCACGAACGCCTCGATGACGGGGTCCACGGCGTCGAGGCGGTCGCAGGTGCGACGCACCGCGTCGAGGGGCTCGTCCGCACCGGACCGCAGCGCCGCGGCCTCCTGGACGAGAGAACGGCTCCCGAGCAACGTGGTCACCCGTGCAGGCTACCTCCGGGACCGGGGCCCGCTGGGGGGAAGGACCTCGTCATGTGCCGCCGGTTCCGCCGCCCCCGCGGGGGCGGCGCTCCCGTATGCCGCGCCCTTGCCGCATCCTTGCCGTGTTCTACAACTCCACGATGACAGAGCCCAGATGGCGTCCCGCGATCAGCTCCTGGAGTGCCCGCGGGGCCTGCTCGATGCCGTGGAGCCGGGCGTGCGGGAAGGTGAGGGTGCCCTCGCGCAGTCCCTGGGCGAACAGCTCGTTCCACTGGGGGACGAGGTCCCGGTGGTCGTAGAGGGAGACGCCGCGCATGGTGATGCCCCGGGAGACCAGCGACAGGGTGTCGATCGGCGTGGTGGTCGCCGGCCCGTCGGAGAGCTGGGTGGCCAGCGCGCCCACCAGGGCGAGCCGGGCGCCGCGCTTGGCGACCGCGAGCGCGGCCTGGAGCTGCTCGCCGCCCACGGTGTCGAAGAGCGCGTCGATGCCCTCGGGGGCGGCCGCGCGCAGCTGCTCCTCGATGGGCCCGGCGCCGCGGACGACCACCGCGTCGTAGCCGAACTCCGTGCGGAGCCGCTCGGCCTTCTCCGGGGAGCCGGTGCTGCCGATGACCCGGGCGGCGCCGCGCAGCTTGGCGAGCTGGCCGGCCATCAGGCCGACGCCGCCCGCCGCGCCGGTGATGAACACCGTGTCGCCGGGCCGCACTTCGGCGCCGCGGTCGATGCCCATCAGGGCGGTGGGGCCCTGCGAGAGGTAGCCGGCCGGGTCGGGCAGCAGCCCGGGGTCGAGGCGCCGGACCGCCGCAGCGTCCACCAGGGCGTACTCGCGCCAGCTGAGGCGGTGCTCCACGAGGTCACCGGCCTTGAGGTCGGTCCCCGGGGCGGCGACCACCTCGCCGATCGCGGAGCCGTTCAGCGGCTCGCCGACCACGAAGGACGGCATGGGGAGGGTGGTGTGCTCGTCCATCAGGGTGCGCATCACGGCGGTGACGGACATCAGGGAGTTGCGTACCAGGACCTGGCCCTCGGCCGGTTCCGGAACGGGGACCTCCACGATCTCGAAGAGGTCGTCGGTGACCGGGCCGGTGGGGCGGGCGGCCAGGCGTACTTCACGGTGCGTGCGATTCGTCATGCCTTGAGGCTAGAACCTGACGCGCACCTCAACTTCAATCCGGTCGCTGGTCCCAGGACTTCGGGCGGGGGCCGGCCCACAGAAGGGCCGGCCCCACCGAAGAGTCGGCCCCACCGAAGAGTCGGGCCCCGCCGGCCGCCCTCAGGAGCGCAGGCGCTCCGCCAGCTCCTCCGGGTCCGTCGTCGGCTGTTCGCAGGCGAAGTGGCGGCACACGTAGGCGGCGGGCCGGCCGTCGACCAGCGGGCGCGCCATGAGCAGCGGCACCTCGGCTGCGCCGTCCTCCCTGGGGGCGCCCAGTGCCACCACCGTCCCGGGGGCGGTGCCCAGCAGCGCGGCGCGGTGCAGCGCGCGGGTGGCCGGGTCGTCCGGCGGGCCGACCACGGCGACCTCGCGCGGCCCGTCCAGCGCGGCCTCGGCGACCGCCAGCCCCCAGCCGATGAAGCGCGGCGCCCGCCCGCCGAGGGCGGTGACGACGCCCAGGGCGCGCTCCGCGGCGTCCCGGTGGAGGGAGCTGCCGGTCAGCGCCGCGTACGAGAGCAGCGCCCCGGCCGCGGCGGTCCACCCGGAGGGCGTGGCGTTGTCGGTCGGGTCCTGAGGGCGGCGGATCAACCGCTCGGCGTCGGCGGCGGTGTCGTAGAGCGTGCCGTCCGGGGCGGTGAACTGCACCAGGACGGTGTCCAGCAGGAAGCCCGCGAACTCCACCCAGACGCCCTCCCCGGTGACCGAGGCCAGCGTCAGCAGGCCCTCGGCGACGTTGGCGTAGTCCTCCAGGACACCGGAGTTGTTGCCGGGCGTGCCGTCCCGGGAGGTGCGGTGCAGCCGGGCCTGCCAGTCCATGTGGACGCGGACGAGCAGGTCGGCGGCGTCGGTGGCGGCCTGGACCAGGTCGGGGCGGTCGAAGTAGGCGCCGGTCTCGGCGAGCGCGGCGACGGCCAGCCCGTTCCAGGAGGCGACGATCTTGTCGTCGCGCCCCGGACGGGGGCGCTCCGCACGCGCCGCGAGCAGCCGCTCCTTGACCGACGCCACCCGCGCGGCATCCGCCAGGCCACCCGTGTCGGGGAGTTGGAGGACGGAGGCGCCCTCCTCGAAGGTGCCCTCCTCGGTGACGCCGAAGTACGTGGCGGCGAACTCCGCGTCCCGCTCCCCCAGGACGGCGCGCAGCTGCTCCGGCGTCCATACGTAGTACGCGCCCTCGGTGTGCCGTCCCGTCCCGTCGTCGCTGTCGGCGTCCAGCGCGGAGGCGAAGCCGCCCTGGGCGGTGCGGAGTTCGCGGACCATGAAGTCGGCGGTCTCCAGGGCGATCCGGCGGGCCAGGTCGGAGCCGGTGGCGCGCCACAGGTGGGCGTGGACGCGGCACAGCAGGGCGTTGTCGTAGAGCATCTTCTCGAAGTGCGGAACGGCCCATTCCCGATCGACGGAGTAACGGGCGAAACCGCCGCCGAGCTGGTCGTACATCCCGCCACGGGCCATGGCCGCGCAGGTCGCCTCGACCATTTCCAGGGCGCCGGCGGACCCCGTCCGGGCGTGGTGGCGCAGCAGGAACTCCAGCACCATGGCCGGCGGGAACTTCGGGGCGTCGCCGAACCCGCCGTGCACCGCGTCGAAGGCCCGGGTCAGCCCCATCAGGGCACCGGCCAGCTCCTCGGGGCGCGGCGGCCGCTGGTCGCCCTTGGCCAGCGACTCGGCCAGCGAGCGGCCCGCGAGGTCGGCGACGATCCGGCCGGCGACCTCGCCGACCTCGTCGCGCCGGTCGGCCCAGGCGCTGCGGACCCCTTCGAGGACCTGCCCGAAGGACGGCATGCCGTGGCGCGGCGCGGGCGGGAAGTACGTGCCGAAGTAGAAGGGCTCGGCGTCGGGCGTGAGGAAGACGGTCATCGGCCAGCCGCCCTGCCCGGTGGCGGCCTGCACCGCCTCCATGTAGACGGCGTCCACGTCGGGCCGCTCCTCGCGGTCGACCTTGACGGCCACGAAGTGCTCGTTGAGCAACGCCGCGAGCTGCGGATCCTCGAAGCTCTCGTGCGCCATCACATGGCACCAGTGGCACGAGCTGTAGCCGACGCTGAGCAGCACCGGCACGCCGCGCCGCCGAGCCTCCTCGAACGCCTCGGCGGACCACGGCCACCAGTCGACGGGGTTGTCGGCGTGCTGGAGCAGATACGGGGAAGTCTCATGAGCCAGGCGGTTCGGCATGAGGCCATCCTCTCCCAACGGGGCCGCGGGTGCCGGGAGAGGCGGCGGTTGTCCACAGCCCTGCCGGAATCGGCCCGGGCGCGGAAGACTGTCCGCACGGCGGTGATCACACCGCGGCGGCACGGCCGGCGCGGGCGGGTTCCGGTGAGCCGCCGGCGACTGCTGGACCGCCAGGATGCTGGCGACTGCTGGAGGGGGAAGGGCATGCCGGGCGAAGGGGCGGGGCTGCGCGACGGCCACCGCAAGGACGCGGATGCGCTGCTGGCGCGGACGGTCGAGGAGGAGGTGCGCCGCTCGGGCGGCCGGCTCGACGGGCCGGCGCTGCTGGGCCGGGCCCGGGCGGGCCTGGACGAGCTGGCCGCCGCCGCGGCGGAGGAGTACGGGGCGTATGTGCGCGCGCTGGACGAGGCAGCGGCCGGCCGGCGGCCGCTGGCGCAGCGGCTGTCGCGCAAGGAGCTGGCCACCCCGGTGGTGGCCTCCGCGGTGGCCGCGGCGGCGGCCCTGGGGGTGGATCTGGCGTACGGCACGGGCGGCGGGCCGGCGCTCGGTGCGGGCCTCGCGGCCCTGGTGGCGGGCGCGGCGGCCGCGGTCGTGAAGCTGACCGCCGGCCACCTCCCGGCGGCGCACCGCCAGGCCGGGATGCGGGGCCAGCCCGGCGGCCCGGAGCAGCTGCGGCTGCAGTGGCTGACGGCGCTGGAGGTGCGCGGCGTCCGGCCGTTCCTGGACCAGCAGCGGATGCTGACCGCGGCGGCCCGGGGCGGTGGCCCGTCCACGGCCCAGCCGGCGGGGAAGGGCTCCCGGGGGCCGCAGCTGCGCGGCGCGGACCGCAGCGCGGCGGCCCGCCGGCGGTCGGTCCTGGAGCGGTCGTTCGCCCAACTCCCGCAGGCGGAGGGCCCGTTCGCCGGCCGCCGGGCGGAGCTGGCGCGGATCGCCCAGTGGGTGCAGGCCGGCCGGGCGAGCACGGAGACCCGGCCGACGGTGGTGGTGCTGCACGGCGAGCCGGGCTCGGGGCGGACGGCGCTGGCGGTGCGGGCGGCACACCAGCTGCGCGATCAGTTCCGCGGCGCGTGCCTGGTGGATCTGCGTGGCGACACCCCCGGCGAGGTGCCGCTGCCGACCCGGGACGCGCTGCTGCACCTGCTCAACCGCCTGGGCGCGCCGCGCGAGCAGCTGCTCTTCCGCGAGCGCCCCTCCCAGGAGCAGCACGTCCGCCGGCTCACCGAGATCTACCACCAGCATCTGACCGGGCTCCCGGTGGCGGTGCTGCTGGACGACGCCTCGGACGCCGAGCAGGTACGGGCCCTGGTGCCGGAGCGCTCCGACAGCCTGGTCCTGGTCACCTCCCGTACGCCGTTGGAGCTCCCCGCGGACCTGGCGGCGCGGGTGCACCACCTCCCGGTGGCCGCGCTGGACGCGGCGGGCGTCGAGGAGCTGCTGCGGTCGGCGGCCCCCTCCGGGCCGGAGGCGGCGGACGGCACGGGTCCGTACGACGCCCAGGCGCTCGACCGGATCTCCGAGCTGTGCGCCGGCCTGCCGCTGGCACTGCGCGCGGCCGGCTCCTCACTGGGCACCCGCTCCCCCGCCGCGCTGGCCCGCGAGCTGGCGGCGACCGACGCCGCGGGGCCCGTGGAGCGGGTGCTGGCGCTGCGCTACGCCGACCAGCCGCCGCAGGCCCGGCAGTTGCTGCGCCGGCTGGCCCTGGTGGGGCGGGCGAGCCTGGGCGTGGCCGCCGCGGCCGCGCTGCTGGGCGTCCCCGACGCGGAGGCGAAGCGCCGGCTGACGGAGCTGGCCGGGGCCGGTCTGCTGGAGCACGTCCGCGGCGCCCGCTACCGCCTGCACCCCCTGGTGCACCGCTTCGCGCACACCCGGCTGACGGACGAGGAGGAGCCGGCCGAGCGCGCCGCGGCCCAGGAGCGGCTGATCCGCGGCTACGCGGAGCTGGCCGACGCGGTGATCCGGCTGGTCGACGGCAACACCTCCACCCGCGCCGACCGCTTCGGCCCGCACGGCTTCCCGTCCCTGGACGCGGCCCTGCAGTGGCTGGACGACGAGACCAGCTTCATCACCGCCGCCCTGCGCCACGCCGACCAGGAGGTGGACCAGGACGCCGTCTCGCATCTGCTGGGCGCACTGTGCGACTACTGCCTGCTGCGCGGCGACCTCTACCGCCTGGGCGAGCTCAGCGAGTTGACCCAGGCGGCGGGCCGGGGGCTGCTGGTGCGCTCGGTGCAGTGGCGGACCGGCGTCGCGGCCCGCCAGCTCGGCGAGCTGGACCGCGCCCGGACGACGCTGTCATCGGTGGTCGACCTCTATTTCGAGGCACAGCACCCGGTGGGCGCGGCCCGCGCGCTGCGCGATCTGGGCATCACCCTCCAGCAGCAGGGCAGCCTCACCGAGGCCGCGGCGAAGCTGCGGGAGGCGCTGGATCTCCAGGCCGGCCCGGAGATGCGCGGCGACCGTGCCTGGACGCTGCACGCGCTGGCCGCGGTGGAGCGCGACCGGGGCCGGCTCCCCGAGGCCCTGGAGATGCTGCGGGAGTCGCTGGCGCTCCATGAGGAGAGCGAGAGCCTGCACGGCCAGGCGTGGGCGCACTTCCAGCTCGGCCAGGTCCGTCTGCGGCAGGGCGACGTCCCGCGCGCCGAGGAGGCGCTGACGTCCGCACTGGAGCTGTACGGCCGTACGCACGACGACCGCGGCACGGCCTGGGCGATGACCCAGCTGGCGCGGGCCCGCCTGGCGGCCGGCGATCCGGGCGCGGCCGCCGACCAGCTGCACCGGGCGCTGCCGCTGCACCGCCAGCACGAGGACGCCCGCGGCGAGGCGTGGACGATGTTCCACCTGGGCCAGGCGCTGGAGGAGCGCGGTGAGCGCGATGCGGCGCTGCGCCAGCTGGAGCGTGCGCGCAACATGTTCAGCCGCATGCAGGACGCCTACGGCCTGGCCTGCGCCCGGCACCACGCGGGCCGGGTGACCCGGGACCTGCGGGCCGAGCAGACGGGTTCGCTGCGCAACAGCGGCTTCGCCCGGCAGCTGCTCCAGGACGCCCGGAAGGACTTCCAGCGGATCGGGGTGGCGCACGGCGAGGCGTGGTCCGTGCTGGAGCTGGTGGTCGTCGACGCCGGGAACGGCCGGGCCGCCCAGGCGCTGGCGCTGGCCGACGAGGCCGCGGAGCTCTTCGCCGGGTACGGCGACCGGCGCGGGGAGGACTGGGCGCGGTTCCTGCGGTGCACGCTGCTGCCGTTCGCCTCGCCGGGCGGTTCGGTGATCGGCACGGCGGTGGCCCAGGAGGAGCTGGCGCAGCTGGTGCGGGAGCGGCACGACGGCCGGGACGCCAAGCTGGCGGAGTCCGCGCAGACCTTCGCGCTGCTGCTGGAGCGCGGGATCGAGCCGGAGACGGGGTGGCAGGGCTGGCGGCTCGGCATGGTGCCGGACCGTCAGGCCAGGGAGATCATGGCGATAGCCGCGGCGCCCGCGGCCGCGGAGTGACACCGGCGGCCCGGTGACGGCGGCCGCGGACTGACGGCGGCGCGCGTGCCGCCCGTCGGCATGCCGAATCCCCGGCGTGCAGGGCCCCCGGCATGCGGAGTCCCCGGCCCGCGGTACGGCTCGCCGACCGCTCGGATCGGCGAGCCGCCGGGCCGGTCCGCCGGCCGCTGCCGAACGGCCGGCTCGGTGACCGCCACCCGGTCCGCACGCCCGCGCCCCGGGCCCGCCGGCCCGGCGCCGGGCCGTCAGCCGGTCTTCGGCTTGGGGGCCGCGGCGGCCGGGGCGGCGGTGTCCGCCTGGCCGTCCTCCGGGGCCTCCTCGAAGTCCACCTTGCGCATCTGCTTGTTCATGGACTTCATCAGCAGCCACACGGCACCGCCGATGACCGCGAAGACGATGAAGCCGAGGACGCCGGGGGTCACCTTGTCCTTGTCGAAGCTGTCGGCAAGGGTGACGAAGTGCGTCAGGGCGAGGGTGCTGGTCGCGCTCATCATGGGCTCAATTGTTGCGGATGCCCGCGAAGAGGTCGTCCTCGGGGAGCGAAGTGTCCACGCGCGACTTCGCGAGCTCGTATTCCTCCGTCGGCCAGACCTCGCGCTGGATGTCCATCGGCACCCGGAACCACCCGCCGTCGGGGTCGATCTGGGTGGCGTGGGCGATCAGCGCCTTGTCGCGGATCTCGAAGAAGTCGGCGCAGGGGATGTAGGTGGTCAGCGTGCGCTCACGGCGCTCGAACTGCTTCCAGCGCTCCAGCCACTCGCCGTAGGGCGACTCCATGCCGCGCTCCAGCAGCGCCTCGTGCAGCGCGATGGTGCGCGGCTTGTTGAAGCCCTGGTTGTAGTAGAGCTTCTGCGGCTGCCAGGGCTCGCCGGCCTCCGGGTACTTCTCCGGGTCGCCGGCCGCCTCGAAGGCCACCATCGAGATCTTGTGGGTCATGATGTGGTCCGGGTGCGGATAGCCGCCGTTCTCGTCGTAGGTCGTGATGACCTGCGGCTTGAACTCACGGATCAGCTTCACCAGGCGCTCGGCCGCGGCCTCGACGTCCTGGAGGGCGAAGCAGCCCTCGGGCAGCGGCGGCAGCGGGTCGCCCTCGGGCAGCCCGGAGTCGACGAAGCCCAGCCACTCCTGCTTGACGCCCAGGATCTCCCGGGCCTCGTCCATTTCCTTCCTGCGCACCTCGTGGATGTGCTCCTCGATGTACGGGTCCCCCTGGAGCTTGGGGTTGAGGATGGAGCCCCGCTCGCCCCCGGTGCAGGTGACGACCAGCACGTCCACCCCCTCGGACACGTACTTGGCCATGGTGGCCGCACCCTTGCTCGACTCGTCGTCGGGGTGGGCGTGGACCGCCATCAATCGCAGCTGCTCAGTCAAGACTCGATCCTCAGTGAAAGGCCGGAGAAGATGCCTCCTATAGTGACCGAAGCGAGGGGGCGCTGTATTCCCTGGGGCGGGGACCCCCCGGGGGTCCGACGACTCCCGGTCCCGAGCAGGAGGATGGATCATGGCCGCGGTGCGCGAAGGGCTCCCCGAGGGACGCTACGGCCGCTCCGCGGACCAGCGCGCGGACCGCAAGCTCAAGATCGTCGGCTCGGTGCTCGGCGTGGTGCTGCTCGGCGTGGTCGGCTGGCTGGGCGTCTCGTACATCACCGGGCAGGACCTCAGCGGCCGGATCATCACCTGGGACGCGGTCTCCGACCACGAGGTGAAGATCCATCTCGAAGTGGTCAAGGACAAGGACGACACCGGCGTGTGCACGCTCCGTTCGCAGGCCACCGACGGCTCCGAGGTCGGCCGCAAGGACGTGACCGTCGACCAGCGCTCCGGACAGGTCGACACCGAGGTCACGCTGCGCACGACGAAGCGGGCGACCAACGCCGTGCTGGTCGGCTGCACCGGCTCCGCGGCCGGCAAGAGCTGACCCCCGCGGGACACCCGGGGCGGCCCGGCGTACCGTCGCCCCGCACCGCGCCGAAGCCCCCGGTGACTCGAACGGCCGATCCCCGCACCCGGCCGGATCGCCCCTGATCAGCGACGATGCGATCTCCCGCGAACACTGTGAAATTCCTCTTCCCCCTTTTGTGCCGGAATTGTTAGGCTCGTGGTTTCGCCCACCTGTGAAGGCGCAAACCTTCCTGGTAGGGCGTTTGATTTATCCCCAGTACCGACGAGGAGCACCTGTGACCCAGACCAGCGAGAACGTCACCTGGCTGACCCAGGAGGCGTATGACCAGCTCAAGGCCGAGCTGGAGTACCTGTCTGGTCCCGCACGCGCCGAGATCACCGAGAAGATCCAGGCGGCCCGCGAGGAAGGTGACCTGAAGGAGAACGCCGGGTACCACGCGGCCAAGGAGGAGCAGGGCAAGCAGGAGCTGCGCGTCCGCCAGCTCAAGCAGCTGCTGGAGTCCGCGAAGGTCGGCGAAGCCCCCAAGGCCGACGGCACGGTCGCCCCCGGCATGGTCGTCACCATCGCGTTCGACGGAGACCCGGACGACACTCTGCGGTTCCTGCTGGCCTCGCGCGAGTACGCGAGTGCGGACATCGAGACGTACTCCCCGCAGTCGCCGCTGGGGAACGGCGTGAACGGCAAGAAGATCGGCGCCGACGCCGAGTACGAGCTTCCCAACGGCAAGAAGGCGACCGTGAAGATCCTCGACGCCAAGCCCTACACCGGCTGAGCCGGCGCGACACGCGGATCCCACAAGCACAGCGGAAGCGGCCCGGAGCACTCGCCTCCGGGCCGCTTCCGCGTGTGCGGACGGGGCGCCGAGCGGTGGCGGCCTTGGTGTCCCAGGGCCCGGCCAAGGTCCGCCAGCGCCTGGACCAGGTCGACGACGACCCAGACCGGCGCCGGCTGGACGACGGCGGGTTCCTCCAGGAGTCGGAGGACACGGTGGACACGGCCGGCCGGGCCTCCGCCGGAGCGGCCGACCGCGAGGCCCTGCGGGCCGGGCGGGACCTGATCGACCAGGCGTCGAAGCAGGACCGGCGGGTGCTCGGCTGGGCCCGGGTGACCGACGGCAATCCATGTGCCTTCTGCGCCATGCTCTTCATGACGCCTCAGGCTCCCGACTACGACCGCCAATGGCAGGCGGTCACCCGCGGCATGACCGGCGCGGAGGCCCGGCGGGCATGGCGTCGCCGCACCGCGGCGTCCAGTGGGCACTGGCCAGGCACATGAGCCGGCCGTTCACCCCTCATCCGGCTCAGTCTTCATCACCCTGGCTCGTCTCGTCGTCATCGTCGTCGTCATCCGCGGAGGCGATGACCTGCTTGGAATGGGTCGAGGGAGTCTTGTGCGGAAGGGCGGCGGCCGCGCCTGCGCCATGGAGTACGGCTGTCGTGACCAGGACTGCGGCAGCAACTGCAGTACGAATGCGCATGGAAATCTCCAAGGGTCGAAGCGGAACTACGTGCTGGGAACGTCCCCTGGTGGCTGCCCTTCGATCCGTTCACGTACGGCAGCTAACCCAATCAGGCCCTGTTGCTTCACCTAACTGTCCGGTCTGAGCACCTGGGGCCGGGCTGCACATCGAATCCTGACGACACCGAGGAGAGGTTCCTGCATGGAGACCGCCTTCACCGCCTCCGGGGCCGGCCGAGGTTCCCGCCGACAGCGCATCGAGCCCGGCCGACGCGACGAACGGCCCGGACGAGCCGGCGCAGCCGGAGGAGCAGGGCGACGGCCAGGAGCTGGACGCCGACGCTCTCCGCGGCCCCGGAGGAGTTCCAGGCCGTGGCCGACCGGGCCGCGGAGCTGGAGACGGAGCTGCACCGGGAGCGCCTGTCCCCAGCGATCCGGGAGAGCTGGCCGCGAGCATTCCGCGCGCCCGCCGGTGGACGGCTTATGGGGCCCTCGTCGTCACCTGCTGGCTTCGAGGGCCGCGTCCGCCGCGCTGTGCGTGAGGCTTGACGGAGCGACGACGCCCCACACATGGCCGACGAGGGCGAAAGCGTGATCGGCGAGGGGGCCGGTCGATGCTTGGGCCGGGGTGACGAGGACCCCGAAGAGTGCCACGGTCCCGACGATGACAGAGGCGATGCGGCGCATTAACTGCTCCTCGCTGTACGGCGGTTGGCTGATCTGGCGACAACTTTCCCCGGCTATGTGCCGATAGGCCCAAGGTCCTCTCTGTGGGTGGCGCTGAAACGATCTATCGCCTTCTTGATCGATGCTTGCGGCTCCGACGCTGGTACCACCCGCCCCAAACTCCCCCGGGACACCACCTCATGTTCTTGGGGCCTTCAAGCAACACCAGAACCAAGGGTTCACGTCCAAGGCCCTTGGACGGATGGGTCGCAGCTGGGACGAGGACCGCTGTCCGGTCGGACAGCGGTCCTCGTCGTCATCAGGCGGTGGCCGACCGGTACTTGCGCACCGCGAGGGTGCGGAAGCCCGCAATGATCAGGACGGACCAGATCACCGAGGCCAGCACGGGATGCTGCATTGGCCAGGCGTCCGGCACCGGATAGTGCGGTGGCAGGTTCCCGAACAGGTCGCGGCAGGCCATGACCGTGGCACTGAACGGGTTCCAATCCGCGATGGCCCGAAGAATCGGGGGCATGTTCCCCGACGGGACGAAGGCGTTGGAGATGAACGTCAGCGGGAAGAGCCAGACCAGCCCGCCGGAGGTGGCGGCCTCGGGCGTACGGACCGACAGGCCGATCAGCGCGCCGATCCAGGAGAAGGCGTAGCCGAGCAGGAGCAGCAGCCCGAAGCCGCCCAGCACCCCGGCGATGTTCGCGTGGGTGCGCCATCCGACCAAGAGGGCGACCACCGCCAGCACCACCAGCGTCAGCGCGGTCTGCACCAGGTCGGCGAGGGTCCGCCCGGTGAGCACCGCACCACGGGACATCGGCAGCGACCGGAACCGGTCGACCAGACCCTTGTGCATATCGTCCGCGATGCCCGCACCCGCCCCCGCGGTGGCGAACGTGACGGTCTGCGCGAAGATCCCCGCCATCAGGAACTCTCGGTATCCGGCGGGGCTGATGCCCGCACCGGGGATGTTGATGGAGCCGCCGAACACGTAGCTGAACAGCACCACGAACATGATCGGCTGGATGAGCCCAAAAACGAGCACCTCAGGAATCCGGGCCATGCGAGTGACGTTCCGGCGGGCGATGACCAGGGAGTCGCTGATGCCGCTCACTTCGCCAGCTCCTTCCGGGTTCCCAGCCCACTCATGCCCAGGTCTCGGCTGCTCGGCGTGCGGCCGCCGCGCCGCCGCGGGCTCTCGGGGGCGGCCTCACCCGCCGCATGACCTACCGCGCCCGCGCTCATCGCACGCCCTCCTTCGTGGTCACCGTGCCGGCCTCGTCGCCGTCGCCCTCGCCGTTCGCCGCCTCCGTTTCGGCGGCGTGACCGGTCAGCGCGATGAAGACGTCGTCGAGGGTCGGGCGGCGCAGCCCGATGTCGTCGATCTCCACGGCGCGGGTGTCCAGTTCGCGGATGACCTCGGCGAGCAGCCTGGCGCCGCCGGCCACCGGGAACGTGAGCTTCCGGGTGTGCGGCTCGACCGCGCCCTCGCCCTTGGCGACCGCGCGCAACACCTCCTCCGCCACGGCCAGTTGCCCGGGCGCGTGCACCACCACCTCGATCCGCTCACCGCCGGTGCGGGCCTTGAGCTGGTCGGAGGTGCCGCGCGCGATGACCTTGCCGTGGTCGACGACGCAGATGTCGTGCGCGAGCCGGTCGGCCTCCTCCAGATACTGGGTGGTGAGCAGCAGGGTGGTACCGCCGGCGACCAGCTCCTGGATGACGTCCCAGAGCGCCTGGCGGTTGCGGGGGTCCAGGCCGGTCGTCGGCTCGTCCATGAACATCACGGGCGGGCTGACGACCAGCGCGGCGGCCAGGTCGAGCCGGCGGCGCATCCCGCCGGAGTAGGTCTTGGCGGTGCGGTCGGCGGCGTCGGCGAGGTTGAACCGCTCCAGGAGCTCGTCGGCCCGGCGCTTGGCCGCGCGCCCGCTCATCTGGTAGAGCCGCCCGACCATCACCAGGTTCTCCCGGCCCGTCAAGTACTCGTCGACGGCGGCGAATTGACCGGAGAGGCCGATGGAGCGACGCACCGCGTCGGGGTGCGCGAGGACGTCGATGCCGGCGACCCGCGCGGTGCCCCGGTCGGGCCGGAGCAGGGTCGTCAGGACCCGGACGGCGGTGGTCTTGCCGGCACCGTTCGGGCCGAGCAGTCCGAGGACGGTGCCTTCGGGAACGTCGAGGTCGACGCCGTCCAGCGCCTTCACCTCGCCGAACGTCTTCACCAGACCTTCGGCGTAAATGGCGCCTGGCATATGGGTACCCCCATGGAGTGGGTTCGGTTCCAGGTCGGTTCGATCGGGTCGGTTCGATCAGTTCCGATGGTTCGGTTGGTTCAGGTGGTTCGATCGGTTCGATCGGTTCGTTCGGGGCGATCGGTTCGGTCGGTGCAGCCGTTGCGGCGGATATGGCAGACATGCCGAATCGTACGTTTTCGAGGCTTGCTCGGCCTGGCATTCGGGAGTCCCGCGCTTCGGCACCGCCTGTGGGGTCGTGAGGGGCCGCGGACCCCGCCCCCTCAGACCGCGACCACGTCGTAACCGGCCTCGCGCAGCGCCTCGGTCACCTCGGCGCAGTGCTCGGGCCCCTTGGTCTCCAGGTGCAGTTCGACCTCGACCTCGGTGAGGCCGAGCCGGGGGTCGATGCGGACGTGTCCGACGTCGAGGACGTTGGCGTCCGCCACGGTGAGCACGCCGAGGAGGTTGGCCAGCGCCCCCGGGCGGTCGGTGAGGCGGACCCGGAACGAGAGATAGCGGCCGGCGGCGACCATGCCGTGGCGGAGGATCCGCTGCATCAGGAGCGGATCGACGTTGCCGCCGGAGAGCACCGCGACGACCGGGCCCTCGAAGGAGCGCGGCGCGGACAGCAGCGCCGCGACCGGGCTCGCGCCGGCCGGCTCCACCACCAACTTGGCCCGCTCCAGGCACAGCAGCAGGGCGCTGGACAACTCGTCCTCGGTGACCGTGCGCACCTCGTCCACCAGCTCCCGCACGATGCCGAACGGCACATCGCCGGGCCGCCCCACCTTGATCCCGTCCGCCATCGTCGCCATCGGGTCGATCGCCACCGGGCGCCCCACCGCCAGCGACGGCGGATAGCAGGCGGCGGCCGCGGCCTGCACCCCGACCACCCGCACGTCCGGCCGCAGCGCCCGGACCGCGAGGGCGATGCCCGCGGCCAGCCCGCCGCCGCCGACCCCGACGACGACGGTGCGCACCTCCGGGCACTGTTCGAGGATCTCCAGGCCGACCGTGCCCTGACCAGCGATGATGTCGCGGTGGTCGAAGGGGTGGATGAAGACCGCGCCGGTCTTGCGCGCGTACTCCTGGGCGGCGGCCAGCGTCTCGTCCACGACCTGGCCGTGCAGCCGGACCTCGGCGCCGTACTCGCGGGTCGCGGCGACCTTCGGCAGCGGGGCGCCGACCGGCATGAAGACCGTCGAGGCCACACCCAGCAGGGACGCCGCGAGGGCCACCCCCTGCGCGTGGTTGCCGGCGCTCGCCGCCACCACGCCGGCGGCCCGCTGCTCCGCCGAGAGCCCGGCGATCCGCACATACGCGCCGCGGATCTTGAACGAGCCGGTGCGCTGGAGGTTCTCGCACTTCAGGTGGACGGGAGCGCCCACCAGCCGCGACAGATAACGGCTGCCCTCCAGCACCGTGGTCCGTGACACCCCGGAGAGCAGCTTCTGCGCCTCGCGCACGTCGTCGACCGTGATCCCGGCGAGCGCCGCCGGTGCGGCGCTCGCGGAACCCGGAGGCTGGGACGGCGTATGCGGCGTGTGGTCGGCCATGCGGCCAGTCTCGCAGTTCGGCCACCGGCGGGCCTTTTCCGGCCGGATGGCGGACACCGGGGGCCGGAAGGGCCCCCGCGGCCGTACGGAAGCGGCCGTACGCGGCAGCGCCCGTACGGGCCGGGCCGGCGCCGCGTAACCTGTCTTCCCCATCCCTGCCCCCTCCATTTGAAGCGAGCCCCGGCCATGCCCACCTCTCCGGACATGACGACCCACACCGACACTGCGCTTCTCGACGCGCTGCAGCACCAAGTCGCCGTCTTCGCCCGCCGCGCCGAGCAGAGCCGGCTCGGCGGCGTCGGGCAGGCGCGCAACTCCATGGACCGCGCCGCCTATCTGCTCCTCAACCGCCTGGACCAGGAAGGCCCGATGGGCGTCAAGGCCCTGGCCTGCGGAATGGGGATCGACTCCTCGACCGTCACCCGGCAGGTCGCGCCGCTGGTCGACGCCGGGCTGGTCAGCCGCACCACCCACCCCGAGGACGGCCGCGCCGTGGTCCTCGAACTCTCCGAGCGCGGCCACGCCCGGCTGGAGGAGGTACGGGCCTCGCGGCGCGCGCTGATGGCGATGGTGACGGAGAAGTGGACCGAGGAGGAGCGCGACGCGTTCACCACGCTCCTGACGCGCTTCAACACCTCCCTCGCCGAGATCACCGCCCTGTCGCCGGCCGGGCCTCCCACGGTGTCCTGACGGGAGGACGGACGTCCGATGTCGTCCTGACGCGGCGTTCCGGGGGCGCGCGTCGTGCCGGGCCGGGCGCGCGCGTCACACCTCCTGGCACACCTCTTGACCCCGGCCCCGGACTGCCGTGCGATGGGGGGCCTAGGGCGCTTCTGACGGGCGCGGGGGCACCGGGCGCGGGGGCGCGCCGCCGTCATGGAGTCGGGGACGCCGGACGTCCGTCATCCGGGAGGGTGCGGTGGGAGAGCGACGGGGGGCGCGGGAGCGGCGCCGGGCCCGGGAGTTCGAGGCGTTCACCGCGGGCGCGGCGGGCCGGCTGCTGCACGCCGCGGCCCTGCTCACCGGCGAACCCGCGGACCGGCCGGCCCCGGTGGCCGAGGAACTGCTGCTCGTCGCGCTGGCGCGGACGTACGCCGGCTGGGACCGGCTGTGCGGCGAGGACCCCTATGAACTGGCCCGGCGGGAGCTGGCCTCGTCGTTCGCGCACACCGCGTGGCGGCACCGCCGGCCGCGGGGCGGGCTGCTCGCCCGACTGACCCCGCGCGAACGCCTGGTGCTCGTACTCCGGCTCCACGAGGACGTGGCCGAGGAGCAGACCGCGGCCCAACTCGGGCTGCCCGCCGAGCGGGTGCGCACCCTCTGCCGGCACGCCGTCGCCGAACTGCGCAGCCACGGACCACAACCGGCCGCGGCGCTGCCATGAACGCGCCTGAGGGGGACGCGACTTGGAGGGAGGCGGCATCGAGGGCCTCGGCGTGGACGGATGCCACTGGGAGGGGCGCTGCTGGGAGCGGGCAGCGCGGGGTCCGGCCGGGCGGCGCCGGTAGGGGCACGGTCCGGCCGGGCGGCGCCGTGGCCGGGTGGAGCACTCCGCCGCAGGAGAGCGGGCGGCCGGAGTGGCGGGCGCCGGACCGCAAGGAGATCGAGGCCCGGCGGATGCTGCGGGCCGGGCCGTATCCGTCCGTCCCGCCGGACCTGGCCGCGCGGGCCGCCGCCCGGGGCCGCCGGCTGCTGGTCCGGCGCCGCCTGCTGCACCGCGGCGGATCGCTGCTCGCTCTGCTGGCGCTGCTGACTCTCCTCACCTGGGCGGGAGTCGAGCAACCCTGGCGCCCACCACCGGCCCGCACCACCCCGCCCGTAGAGGGGTATTGACGGGCGTTCGTGGGGGCGGGGTGGGGCGGCCGGACGGCCCGGCGCAAGCAGCGGACGGGCCGACGAGCGCCGGACGGCCCGGTGGGCCAACCGGCCGGCAGACAGACCGGCCGGCCGCCCAACCGCCCGCCCCGAGCCACCCCCACCCGCAGCCGACTCAGCCCAGCGCCTGCGTGAGGTCGGCCAGCAGGTCGTCGGCGGACTCGATGCCGACCGAGAGGCGCACCAGGTCGGCCGGGACCTCCAGCGCCGAACCGGCCGTCGAGGCGTGCGTCATCCGCCCCGGGTGCTCGATCAGCGACTCCACGCCGCCCAGCGACTCCCCGAGGATGAACAGCTTGGCGCGGTTGCAGACCTCCACCGCCGCCTCCTCGCCGCCCGCCACCTGGAACGACACCATGCCGCCGAAGGACCGCATCTGCTTGGCGGCGATCTCGTGGCCGGGGTGCTCGGGCAGCCCCGGGTAGTAGACCCGGGTGACCTTCTCGTGGGAGGTCAGCAGCTCGGCGACGCGCGCCGCGTTGGCGCTGTGCCGGTCCATCCGGACGGCCAGCGTCTTGATGCCGCGCATCACCAGCCAGGCGTCGAACGGCCCCGCGATCGCGCCCATCGCGTTCTGGTGGTAGGCCAGCTCGTCGCCGAGGGTGTCGTCGTTGACGACCAGCGCGCCGCCGACCACGTCCGAGTGGCCGCCCATGTACTTGGTGGTGGAGTAGACCACCACGTCCGCGCCGAGGGCCAGCGGCTGCTGGAGGTAGGGGCTGGCGAAGGTGTTGTCGACCACCAGGCGGGCCCCGGCGTCCCGGGCGACCCCGGCGAGCGCCGCGATGTCGCTGATGCCGAGCAGCGGGTTGCTGGGCGTCTCCACCCAGATCGCCTTCGTACGGGGCCGCAGCGCGTCCCGGACGGCCTGCGGGTCGGAGGTGTCGGCCACCGACCACTCCACGCCCCACCGCTCGACGACCTTCGCGAACAGGCGGAAGGTGCCGCCGTAGGCGTCGTTCGGGATCACGACGTGGTCGCCCGGCGCGAGCAGGGTGCGCAGCAGGCAGTCCTCGGCGGCGAGGCCGGAGGCGAAGGCCAGGCCGCGGCGGCCGCCGTCGAGGGCGGCGAGGTTCTCCTCCAGGGCGGTGCGGGTCGGGTTGGCGCTGCGGCTGTACTCGTAGCCGCCGCGGAGCCCGCCCACGCCGTCCTGCTTGTACGTGGAAACCTGGTAGATGGGCGGTACCACCGCGCCGGTCGCCTGGTCGGGCTCCTGACCTGCGTGGATGGCAAGGGTTTCGAAGTGCTGGTGGCGCTTGTCGCGCTGATCGCTCATGTCTGCCGAGGGTAGTCGGCCACACGGTCGAACTTTCCGGAACTTATCGCTTCACTCGATAGTGGATACATACGAGAGAACGGGAGACCGCCCGGCGGCCGGCACCGGGCCCGTACACCGGGCCACCGCCGCCCCGCCACCCGGCGGCCTCCCACCCCGCCGCCCCGCCCCTCCTACCGGGACACACCACATGGACGCTCTACTGCTGCTCTTCGCCGCGATCGCGATCGGCGGTCTGGTCTTCCTGCCCTGGATGCGGCGCCGGAGGGCCGTCCAGCACGCCGAACGGGGCCTCACGGTGGCCGCCGACCCGATGGCCGGCTACGGCTTCGTGCCCCTGGAGCAGCTCGACGCGCGGCTGCCCGGCCCCGACGAGGAGCTGGCCGGGGCGCTCGCCGAGATGCGCCGTACGCACGACTGGCGACCGGCCGCCGAGCTGCTCCGGGCCACCGGGGACGACTGGGAGCTGCGCTGGCAGCGGGTGCAGACGCTGGCCGGCGCGGCCGCGTTCGAGCTCGCCGAGACGCCCCCGGACCCCGCCGCCCCCGGCGGTGTCCGCACCGGCGGCATCTGGCTGCGCACCTGGCGCGCAGAGGCCCCCAAGGACCCCGGCGGCGCGCAGACGCACGCCCAGTTCCTGGTCGTCCAGGCGCTGCGGGACCCCGGCTCGCAGGACTTCCGCATGATCCTGGAGGAGGCCCGTACGGTCTGCCGGGAGGCGGCGCTGCTGGCCCCCGGCAGCCCGATCCCGTACATCACGGAGCTGGCCGTAGCCCGCGGCCTGGGCGAGCGCCGCGCCGACTACGAAGAGCTGTGGTCCAAGGTCCGCCAGCGGGCACCGCACCACATGGGCGCGCATCTGGCGGCGCTCCCGTACTGGTCGGAGAAGTGGCACGGCTCCCGTAAGGACGCCGAGGACTTCGCCGCCCGCGCGGCCGCCGAGGCCCCGGCGAAGAGCCTGCTGCCGGCCCTGCCGCTCTTCGCGGTCTACGAGCACCTGCCCGAGGCCAACATGGTCCGCAGCCTCTTCCAGAGCGCGGTCGTCGAGCGCGCCATCGAGGGCGCCCACTTCGCCCTCCGGGAGGCCCCCGCCGACCACCCCATGGCGCCGCACGTCCGCCATCTGCTCGTCTGGTTCCTGGTCCGCGCGGAGCGCTACGCCGAGGCGATGGAACAGCTCCGCCTCGTCGACGGCCACGTGGGCGCCGTCCCCTGGTCCTACGGCCGCAGCCCCGCCGCCGAATACGCCGCCTACCGCGCCGTGGCGATCGCCGGCTGGGAACAGCTCGGCGGCACCTCGACGGGCTTCCGCCCCCAGAACTGACCCCCACCACGCGGGCCCCACGTCACACGGGCCCACGTCACACGGCACCCCACCGGCCGGAATGCCGACCGCCCCCCGAACGTTCCCCCAACAACCGCACCCGCCCCCGCACCCGCACCTCGCCCCCTCTCCTCGTCCTCCCCTCCTCACCTTCCCTCCTCGCCTTCCCTGGAGCGCCCAGATGCTGTTCTCCCGCTTCAAGAACCACCTGCCCACCCCCGAGGAAGCGCTGAAGGGACGCCCGGAGCCGGACTTCACCGTCCCCGACCGGCACACCGTCCTCGGCAACCCGCTGCTCGGCCCGTACCCGGAGGGCCTGGAGATCGCCGACTTCGGGCTGGGCTGCTTCTGGGGGGCCGAGCGGAAGTTCTGGCAGACCGAGGGCGTCTGGACCACCCTCGTCGGCTACCAGGGCGGCCAGACCCCCAACCCCACCTACGACGAGGTGTGCAGCGGCCACACCGGCCACACCGAGGCCGTCCGCGTCGTCTTCGACCCCTCGGTCGTCCCGTACACCGCACTTCTGAAGCTCTTCTGGGAGTCCCACGACCCCACCCAGGGCTTCCGCCAGGGCAACGACGTCGGCACCCAGTACCGCTCGGCGGTCTACACCCACTCCCCCGCCCAGCAACAGGCCGCCGAAGCCTCCCGCGACGCCTACCGCACCGTCCTCCACTCCTCCGGCTACGGCGACATCACCACCGAAATCCTCCCCGCCGCCCCCCGCCCCTTCTACCCGGCCGAGCCATACCACCAGCAGTACCTCGACAAAAACCCGGCGGGCTACTGCGGCCTGGGCGGGACCGGGGTCTCCTGCCCCGTCGGCGTGGCCAAGGCCGACGGCTGACGTCACGGCGTGGGCTTCGGGGCTTGCGCGGGCCTGAAAAGAGATTGAACGAGACGTCTCGTCTCTCTTAGGGTGAGGGCATGACGAACGACGAGCGCGGCAAGCGCGCCCATATCGCCATGTTCTCCATCGCCGCCTACGGGCATGTGAACCCGAGCCTCGAAGTGATCCGGGAGCTTGTCGCGCGAGGGCACCGCGTCACGTATGCGATTCCGCCCCGCTTGGCGGAGGAGGTCGCCGAGACCGGGGCCGAGCCGGTGCTGTACCGCACGATCCTGCCGTCGCCCGACAGCGACCCCTCGGCCTGGGGGACGACGCTCCTCGACAACATGGAGCCGTTCCTGGACGACGCGATCCAGGCACTGCCGCAGCTCGTCGAGGCGTATCGAGGGGACGAGCCGGACCTCGTGCTGCATGACATCACCTCGTACCCGGCGCGCGTCCTCGCTCACCGCTGGGGCGTGCCCGCGATCTCCCTCTCGCCGAACCTCGTCGCGTGGGAGGGGTACGAGGAGGAGGTCGCCGCGTCGATGTGGGCGGAAGCCAAGGCGACCGAGCGCGGCAGGGCGTACGACGAGAAGTTCACCAACTGGCTTGCGGAGAACGGGATCACGCAGCACCCCGACCCGTTCGTCGGGCGCCCCGGCCGGTCGATCGTGCTCATCCCCAAGGCGCTCCAGCCGCACGCCGACCGGGTCGACGAGAACGTCCACTCCTTCGTCGGCGCCTGCCAGGGCGACCGCACGGCACAGGGCGGCTGGGAGCGGCCCGCGGGCGCCGAGCGCGTACTGCTCGTCTCGCTCGGCTCGTCCTTCACCAAGCAACCCGGTTTCTACCGCGAGTGCATCAAGGCGTTCGGCGACCTGCCGGGCTGGCACGTCGTGCTCCAGGTAGGCAAGCACGTCACCGCCGACGAGCTGGGGGAGATACCCGGGAACGTCGAAGTGCACCACTGGGTACCGCAGTTGGAGATCCTGAAGAAGGCCGACGCCTTCATCACGCACGCCGGCGCAGGAGGCAGCCAGGAGGGCCTGGCCACCGCCACGCCCATGGTGGCCGTCCCGCAGGCCGTCGACCAGTTCGGCAACGCGGACATGCTCCAGGGACTCGGCGTGGCCCGCCACCTCCCGATGGACCAGGCGGACGCCGCCACCCTCCGCGAGGCGGTGCTCGCGCTCGTCACCGACCCGGAGGTGGGACGCCGCCTGGCGGCCATCCAGCGGGAGATGGCCACCGAGGGCGGCACCCGGAGAGCGGCCGACCTCATCGAGGCCGAGTTGCCCGCCGGGTAAGGGCGCGGGTGCCCCGCGGGCCGAGACCCCGTCGCGCTTCGTCGTCGCGCCGGCGAAGTCCCCTGCAACACGTCTCAGAGAGATCCGCATGCCTGGCTGCACGCCGCTGGTGGAACGTCAGTTCCGCCGCCCGTGGTTGCCCGATTGCCTGGCTGCCTGGTTGCCCGGCCGGGACAGGTGGGCGCGGTCGGCGGCGGCGGTGCCCTGGTCCCAGCCGGCGGCGTCGCGGATGCCGCGGAGGCGGACCGGGGCGGTGTCGGGAAAGAGCGTGCCGGTGGTCTCCTCGACGGCGAGTTCGCGGGCGGCGAGGACCGGGAGCAGCCGGTCGGGGGCAGTGGATTCGGCGGAGGCCGCGGCCGTGGCGGCGGCGGTGGCCGCGGTGAGACGGGTGCGGATGCGGTCCGCGTAGGCCACGAGGAAGGTCCGGCGGAAGTCGCGGGTGCGGAGGGAACGGCCGCGGGCGGCGGGGGCGCCACCCTGCTCCTTGAGGGCTCGGGGGCGCTCGTCGCCCGCGCGGTTCATCGCGGTGGTGGCCTGGAGGAGCAGCGAGGTGTATAGGAGTTCGGTCGCCTCCAGGTCGGGCGGGAAGCCGACGACGGTGGAGAAGGCGACGTCGGCGGCCCAGACGGCCTGGCAGCGGTTGGCGGCCGCGACGGCGTCCAGGAGCAGGGCCTTGGCCTCTTCGTAGGGGCCCTCGACGCCGATGCGGATCGCCGAGGGGCCGTCGGCGGGGCGGTTGCGCCCGGGGCCGTGGGCCTGGGTGTGGGAGTGCGCGAGGAGGGCCTCGTCGATGCTGTGACGGGCCATCAGCTCCTGGGCCTTGGCGGACAGCGCCTCGGCCTCCTCGGCGAAGGTGGTCGCCTCCGCCTTGGCGAGCAGACCGCGAATCCGGCCGAGTATCCGGGATGCCGTGGGGGTGCCGCCGGGGCCTGCTCCGCGTGCCGCGCCGGACGCCGCGGACGGGGACGGGGACGGGGGCGGCGGCAGGGGCGTGATCCGGGGCAGCCGGGCGAGCAGCCGCAGCAGGGTCAGGACGTCGTACGCGGTCTCGAAGGCGGAGGTGCGGCGGCGGGCGGCCAGGGCGTCCAGGTAGCCGGGGTCGGAGTCCCACCAGACCCGGGCGTCGAGGCGGTCCAGCTGGGCGCGCCAGCGGGGGTCCCGGGACGGCTCCGGCGCGCGCGGCCGACGGGCCTGCTCGGCGGCGATGGCGTCGACGACCAGGGCCGCCGGCGCGGCGTCCGGTGCGTCCCGCCGGACGATGCGCTCCAGGTCGGCGGGTTGCCAGCCGCCCGTCCAGCACCGCCGGACGGCCTCCGCGGCGGCGCCGACCACGGCCGCGCTCATCGCCTCCCGGCCGGGTGCCGCGGCGGCCAGCATCGAGGCGCCGGCCTCGATGGCGTCCTCCGCTGCCGGGCCGTCCGCCGCGTAGCGGACGGTGCCGAGGATCGTGCCGAGCAGTTCGGTGGCCTCGGCGGCGCGGCGGGCGTCGGGGCGGGCGCCGGCGCCCGTTCCGCCGTCGCGTCCGCGGCCCTTCCCGCTGCGCTTCCGGCCGTCGTTCCTCGCGTGCTCACTCACCCGGCCACTGTACGAAGACGGCGAACGCGAACACGAAGGGGACGGGCGCACGCGAAGGGGGCGGACGCACACGCTCACGACGGGCGGCACACCGCAGCGCTGCAGTGTGCCGCCCGTCGTGAGCGTGCCGGTGGGGCCTCGGCCCGTGGGATCAGACCGCGCTGCCCGCGACCCACTGGGACCAGGACATGTTCCATCCGTTGAGGCCGTTGTCCGGCTGGATGGCCTTGTCCGGGGAGTTGATCACCTTGACGACGTCGCCGAGCTGCGAGTGGGCGAAGAACCACGCGCCGTCGGTGGACGGGTCGTTGCCGCCCTTGACGTCCTTCAGGCCGATGCAGCCGTGGCTGGTGTTGACCTTGCCGAAGATGCCCTTGCCCCAGTAGTTGCCGTGGATGAAGGTGCCGGAGTTCGACAGCCGCATCGCGTGCGGGACGTCCGGGATGTCGTACTCGCCCTTGCCGTCGGTCTTGGTGAAGCCGACGGTGGAGCCGTTCATCCGGGTCTGCTTGAACATCTCGGAGATGACCATCGCGCCGTTGTAGGTCGGGTGCTCGGCGCTGCCCGAGGAGATCGGGATGGTCTTGATCGTCCTGCCGTCGCGGACCACCGTCATCAGGTGCGTCTTGGCGTCGACGGTGCTGACCTGGGAGTGGCCGACGGTGAAGTGGACGGTCTTGTTCTGGATGCCCTGCACGCCCGGCGACGCCTCGACGCCGCCGAGGGCGAGCTTCATCGTGACCTGGGAGTTCGGCTTCCAGTAGTCCTTGGGGCGGAAGTCCAGCCGCTTGTTGCCGAACCAGTGGCCGACGACCTGCTGGTTGCTGCTGGAGGCGACCGTGATCGCCGACTGGACGGCCTGGCGGTTCTTGACCGGCTTGTCGAAGTTGATCGACACCGGCATGCCGACGCCGACCGTCGAACCGTCCTCGGGCGTGAAGTTCCCGATGAAGCTGTTGGTCGGGGCGACGGTGGTGAAGGTCGAGTTCTCCACCGCCACGCGGCCCTGGGCGTCCACGGCGTGTGCGGTGACCTTGTAGGTGGTCGCGCGGGACAGCGCCTGGCCGGGCTTCCAGGAGGAGCCGTCGGCGGAGAGCGTGCCCTTGACGGTCTGCGGGTGGTTCTTCTCGTCCTGGTGCGCGACGACCTTCGTCATAGTGACGTCGGTGAGCTTGCCGCCACTGGCGGTCACCTTGGCGTCGTTGAGGCCGGTGTCCGTCGAGCCGTCGGGCGGGGTGATGGTGATCTTCGCCTGCGAGGCGTCCTGGGCGGCCGCCTCGTCCACCTGCTGGGAGTTCTCGTGCTGGGCGCCGTCCGGACGTCCGCCCTGACCACCCTCACCGTGGCCGGAGGCACTGCTGGCGCCGCACGCGGCGACCGTCAGCACGCCCCCGAGCAGCGCGGCGCTGGCTATGAGGCCCTTGCGGCGCTTGCGGTCCGTCATCACACGCTTCTCCATTGCTACCGATTTCGCGAAAATTCCCCGAGCGAACGGCCGACGGAACCCGGCATATCTGGACGCAGGCATTCCGGCCGACTCTCATTGGTAACGCCTTATCCGTTTCACGCACCCCATTCCTGGCAGAAATGTGGGGAAGGACACGTAATCACGGGCAAAACGGCCATCAGGGGTTTATGACATAGCGCACGCATAGTGCTGCGGAGTGCCGCATGACGGTGCGCGGGCGGGGTGAAGGCGGGGCGCGGGCGGGCGAAGACGGTGCGCGGGGCGCGCGGGAATGCCGTGTGACGTGCGGATATCACGCGAGGTGCGGATATCGAACGGCGTAGCGCGTGACGCCGGCGTCGCCGGAGCCGAATGGCGGCGACTGGACGGGATGTCCGGCCGGGCGGACGCGGGCAGTCTGCGGCCCCCGGGCGGCGGGGAGCCGTCCGGGGGCCTGGGTGGGTGTGCGGTGGGGTGCGGTGGCGGTCAGCCGTCCCCGTCCGCGTCGTCCGCGAGGTCCCACTCCGCCGCGTCCCATGCGGTGTCGGGGTCGTAGTCGGTCATCTCCTCGCTGCTCCAGGAGGCGTGCGCGAGTTCGGTGCCAGGCACCCCGGTGACCAGGTCGAAGGGGTCGATCAGATGGGCCAGGGCCTCCGCCGGGTCGTCTCTGACCGTTTCGCGTGACTGCCGGCGTTCGTCGTCGGGGAGGGCGGGGTCGCCGTCGATACGGGCGAGGGCGGCGCCGGTCAGCTCGGCGGCGTCGGTGACCTCCATGACCAGTTCGACGTGAAGCCGTACAAAGCGTGATGTCTCGCCATTGCTCATGAACGGAGGGTATGCACGTCCGGGTCCCGACTACCGCGCGACCCGCGGCGGTCACTAACATCTGCGGTCAACGGCCAATTCGCCGAACCCACAAGGGGGATCGCTTTCGTGACCGCGCGACGACCACTACTGACCGCCGCTGCCGCGGGATCGGTGCTGTTCGCCCTGTGGTTCGTACCGTCCGCCAACGCGATCGTGGGAGAGGGCGGAGCGCCGCATTCCGGCGTCCGGGCGGAATCCGCCGCGGCCGAGCGGGACCAGGCGAATGTGGCGCACTCGGCCCGTTCCGAGGGGCGCATCGGGGGCACCGCCGACAAAAGGAATTCCGCCGCGCGGGAATCCGGCGGCGGTTCCACCACGACCCGGCCCGGCGGCGAAGGGGCCGAGGACGACGGCCCGGTGCACTACCTCGCCGACACCGGCAGCCCGGACACCACGCCCTATGCGGTCGGCGGCGTGGCCTTCCTGGGGCTCGGCGCGGCGCTGGTCGGCTACTCCGTACACCGCACCCGCGACGAGACCGCCTGAGGCCGGGGCCCGGGGCCGGGAGCCGAGCCCGCCCCGGCCGGCGCGCCGCAGCCCCAGCCCGATCCGGCCGGCCGGCCAGCCAGACGGTCAGCCAGACGACCAACGGGCCAACCGGCCAGCCATTTGACGCCACGTCACCACTTCAGGATGTCACCGCGTCAGGCCAGCTCCCCCGTGACCGACTCCGCCGCCGCCACCAGCTTCCCGTCCCGGACGAAGGCGTACGCGGCCTCCAGGTCCGGTGCGAGGAAGCGGTCCTCGCCGGGGCCCTGCACACCGGCGGCGCGCAGCGCGGCCAGCACCGCGCGGGTGGCCGGGGCGGGCGACAGACCCTCGCGCAGTTCGACGGCGCGGGTCGCGGCGTAGAGCTCCACGGCGATGATCCGGGTGAGGTTGTCCACCGCGGTGCGCAGTTTGCGCGCCGCCGACCAGCCCATCGAGACGTGGTCCTCCTGCATGGCGGAGGACGGGATGGAGTCCACCGAGGCCGGTGCGGCCAGCCGCTTCAACTCGCTGACCAGCGCCGCCTGGGTGTACTGGGCGATCATCAGGCCCGAGTCGACGCCCGGGTCGCCGGCGAGGAAGGCGGGCAGCCCGTGCGAGCGGTTCTTGTCCAGCAGCCGGTCGGTGCGGCGCTCGGCGATCGAGCCGAGGTCGGCCGCGGCGATGGCCAGGAAGTCCAGCGCGTAGGCCACCGGCGCGCCGTGGAAGTTGCCGTTGGACTCCACCCGGCCGTCGGGCAGTACGACGGGGTTGTCGACGGCGGCGGCCAGCTCCCGTTCGGCGACCAGACGGGCGTGCGCGAGGGTGTCCCGGCCGGCGCCAGCGACCTGGGGGGCGCAGCGGATGGAGTAGGCGTCCTGGACGCGCGGGGCGTCGTCCTGGTGGTGGCCCGTGAGGCCGGAACCCTCCAGGAACGCCAGCATGTTGGCGGCCGAGGCGGCCTGGCCCGGGTGCGGCCGGATGGCGTGCAGCTCGGGTGCGAGGACCTTGTCGGTGCCCAGCAGCGCCTCCATGGAGAGCGCGGCGGTGAGGTCCGCGGAGGTGAACAGCCGGGCCAGGTCGGCGCAGGCCATCACCAGCATGCCGAGCATGCCGTCGGTGCCGTTGAGGAGCGCCAGCCCCTCCTTCTCGCGGAGTTCGACGGGCGCGATGCCGTGCGCGGCCAGCAGCTCGGCGGACGGGCGGACGACGCCGTCGGGGCCCTCCGCCTCGCCCTCGCCCATCAGCGTCAGCGCGCAGTGCGAGAGCGGCGCGAGGTCGCCGGAGCAGCCGAGCGAGCCGTACTCGTGGACGACCGGGGTGATGCCGGCGTTCAGGAGGGCGGCCATGGTCTCGACGACCAGCGGGCGGACGCCGGTGTGCCCGGAGGCGAGGGTCTTCAGCCGCAGGAACATCAGGGCGCGGACCACCTCGCGCTCGACCCGCGGGCCCATGCCGGCCGCGTGCGAGCGCACGATGTTGCGCTGGAGCTGGGCGCGCAGCTCGGGGCTGATGTGCCGGACGGCGAGGGCGCCGAAGCCGGTGGAGACGCCGTAGACCGGGTCGGGTTTGGCGGCGAGTTCGTCGATGAAGGCGCGCGAGGCGGCGACGGCGGTGCGGGCCTCGTCGGACAGCTCGACCCGGGCCGCGCCGCGGGCCACCGCGATGACGTCCTGTGCGGTGGTGCCGGACGTCCCCAGCACCACAGTGTGCATATCCATATTCAGGCACCCTAGAGACTGAATCGCCGGATGTCACCACCGGATTTCGGGATCACCCCTTACCGATCATCGCCCGCGCCGGCGGGCCGTACCACCCGCACCCCGCTCACCTCCGGAACCTGCGCCGCTCCGGGCCGGGTGCCGGCTCCGGCGCGTCCGCCAGCCGCACCACCGGATCGTCCGCGCCGCCGTGCCGCCCAGCCACCACCGGCCCGCCGGACTTGGCCGCCTTGGCCCGGTACTGGGCGGCGTCCGCGAGCCGGAACAGCCGGCGGGCGCTGTGCACCGGGCCGATCGGGTCGCCGGTGGAGGCGACGCCCACCGCGACGCCGTCACCCACGTCCAGCTCCGCGGCCCGCCCGCACAGCTCGCCGGCCACCTTCACCACCTCGTCGGCGGCCGGACCGACCGCCAGCAGGCAGAACTCGTCCCCGCCCAGCCGCGCCACGAGCGTCCCCGGCAGCATCGCGCCGCACAGCGACAGCACCGACCCGAAGCGCTCCAGCAGCCGGTCGCCGACCGCGTGCCCCTGCGAGTCGTTGACCTCCTTCAGCCCGTTCAGATCGCAGACCACCAGGCTGACCACCGCCCCGTCCGCCCGGTGCTGCTCCAGCGCCTCGTCCAGCCGCATGTCGACGGCGCGGCGGTTGGCCAGTCCGGTCAGCGCGTCGGTGAACGCCAGCCGGCGGGCCTCCGCCAGCCGCTCGGTCTGGGCGATCCCGGCGGCCGTGACGGCGGCCAGCACCGTCGCGAACTCGGCGTCCGCCCGCCCGAACACCGGCTCGCCGGGCCGCCGCGCCACATACAGCTCGCCCCAGGCCCGGCCGTGCAGCACGATCGGGGCCACCACGCAGCACCCCCGGCCGCGGCGCCGCAGCGCGGCCACCCGCTGGTGGTTGTAGAGACCGCCCGCGCCGCCACTCGCCTCGCCCTCGGCGACCTCCACCCAGGCGCCCGGCTCCCGGCCGCCGGCCCACTGCTCGTGCAGGAACCCGACGATCTCCGGGAACTCGTGCACCGGGTACGCCTCGCCCTCGGGGAACTCCCGCTCCCCCGGGGTGAGTTCGCCGACGTTCGCCAGCACCCGCAGCCGTCCCCGCTCGCGCTCCCACTTGGAGATCGCCGCGAAGGAGCCGCCCAGCGCCAGCCGCGCGCCCTGCGCCGCGGCCCGGGCCGAGTCGCGCAGCGCCGGCGCGGCGGCCATCGCCTGCGCCAGTTCCACCACGGCCCGCAACCGCGCGTCAGCCTCGCCCGTCACCGGAGCCTCACATTCCGTCACCGTGAACACGCTCTGTAGGACAGCGTAGGAATGTTTGACCCGATTCGCCCCTTCCGCTGGTCAGCGGCCCTCGGAAGGGGCGGGCCGGTCAACCGCCACCCGGGGGAACGGACCGAAGGTCACTCCCCCGGCCAGTCGGGATCCCGCTTCTCATTGAAGGCCGCGACGCCCTCGGCCCGGTCCCCCGAGAACGCCACGCTCCGCCAGGCACCGTCCTCCAGATCCAGCCCGGCCCGCAGGTCCAGGCCCTGACCGAGCCGCATGGCGCGCTTGGCGGCGCGCAGCCCGACCGGGGAGTTGCGGGCGATCGCCGCGGCCAGCGCCAGCGCCTCCGCGCGGTCCTGCCCGTCGGCCACCACCCGGTCCACCAGCCCCAGCTCGCCGGCCTCCGCCGCCGCCACCCGGCGCGCGGTGAACACCAGCTCGGCGGCGCGCGCCGCACCCACCCGGCGCGGCAGCAGCTGCGTCCCGCCGCCGCCAGGGATGACCCCCACCGACACCTCCGGCAGCCCCACCACCGCGGTGCCGTCCGCGACGATCAGATCGCAGGCCAGCGCCAACTCGTAGCCGCCGCCCAGTGCGAAGCCGTGCACGGCGGCGATCGTCGGCATCGGCAGCTCCAGTACGCCGGTGTACGCGGCCCGGGCGCGCGGCCGCTGCCGCATCAGATCCGCGTCGGTGAAGGAGTTCCGCTCCTTCAGATCGGCGCCCACGCAGAACGCCCGCTCATGGGTGGAGGTGAGGACCACCGCCCGCACGGACCGGTCGTCGGCCAGCGCGGCGCACGCCTCCGCCAGCGCGTCGGCCATCGCCGTCGACACCGCGTTCATCGCCTTCGGCCGGTCCAGGACCAGCTCCGCCACGAAGTCGTGGCGCCGGACGCCGACCCACTCCTCCGCGCCGAACCGCCGCATACCGTTCGTGTCGCTCATACCGCCCTCCCGATTCCGGGTTAACGATCGCTTACCCGACCGCTGAGGATCATGTCAGCTCGCGGCGGTTTACGGCAGGGGCGGCCCGGCCCCGTGCGCTCATCCGCGCCGGGTCAGCATCCACGGCTCGACGACGCCCAGACCGCGCACCGGCCGCTGCCACATCGGCTGCAGCGCGAAGCGGTACGGGGGCGGCGGGCTGCCGGTGCCCTCCTGGGCGGCCTTCTCCGCGGCCGCGGCGTCCGCCTCGGACACCGGGGCGTCACCGGTGCGCCCCAGCTCCTCCGCGAACGCCTCGTCCACCAGCACGGTGTCCTTCGGCGCTATCGAGGTCAGCCGGCTGGCCAGATTGACGGTCGTCCCGAAGACGTCGCCCATCCGCGTCGTGACCGTGCCGAACGCGATGCCGACCCGCAGCTCGGGCATCGTCTCGTCGTGGCCCATCGTCTCGATCAGCCGCAGCCCGATCTCCGCGGCGATGCCCGCGTCGTCCGCCGCGAACAGCACCTCGTCGCCGAGGGTCTTGATGAGCCGGCCGCCGTGCGCGGCGACCAGGTCGGCGGCGGTGGTCTCGAACGCCTCGACCAGCTCGCCCAGTTCCTCCTCCTCCAGCCGCCGGGTCAGCCGGGTGAAGCCGACCAGGTCGGCGAAGCCGACGGCCAGCCGACGGTTCACCATCTCCGCGTCGTCCTGGGCCTGGACGACGCGCCCGGTGGCCGCGGCGAGCTGCCGCCGCCAGACGTAGACCAGGAACTCCTCCAGCTCCGGCAGCAGCAGCTCGACCAGGGGGTACGTGATCTCCGTACGGGTCAGGCCGGAATCCTGGGGCTCGGTCAGCCCCTCCAGGAACGAGTCGATCTGCCAGTCGGCGAGCCGCGCCGTGGTCTGACCGGTGGAACGGGCGACCTGCACCGCCATCGCCTCGCTCAGCAGCCCGGCCTCGACGAGACCGGCCAGCCGGCGCAGGGCCAGCACATCGGCCTCGGTGAGGGCCTTGACCTGGCCGATGTCCGCAAAGCCCATGGCCCGCCAGAAGCGGGCCGCGAGGTCCATCGAGACGCCAGCGCTGCGGGCCGCCTGGAACGGCGTGTAGCGGCGCTCGGCCCCGAGGATGAGTTGTTCGAGCTTGACGGCGATGTTGTTCTCGCCGTTCTCCGGGCCGTCGCCGTCGCCGTTCTCATCGCTGCCGCTCTCGCCGCTGCCGCCGGTGGCTCCCTCGGTGGCGCCGTCGCTCCTCGCGGGGTCGCCCGCGGGCTCGCCCGCAGGGGCCTCCCCCACCGCCTCGCCCCCGGCGTCCGCGCCGCGCGGGGTGGCTCCCGACTCGTCGGCGGTCACCGGCCGCTCCCTGTCCGTTCCCTGCGCACGGCCCTTCCGATCTCGCTGCTCGCCCATGATCCGCTCCCTGCGACGGATCGCCTCAACGATACGGCAGGTGTGCTCTGCCTCACGTAGTCGCTGCGCTTGGTTTGGCATCCCACGCTGTGGTTACGGTGAGCTGGCCATTCCGCCGGACCCTGGCGGCTTCGGGTTGCTCGCCGTGGCGGCGGGGGGTGTGATTGTGGCCGCCCCCCGTTGTCGGCTGCGTGGTGCCGTGTCGGCTGGGGTCTCTTCGCCTACGGCTGGTGGGTGGGGTCGGAGGGGCTGCCCCGGAACCCTCCCCCAGCCTTCGGCCGGGAGGTGCCCCCACGGTGCGGGCGCATCTGCTCCGTCAGATGACGAATGCCCCGGCGTTCGCTCCAGATCCTGCGGGCGGGCTCCGGGACATCCCCTCCGACCCGGCGCCGTCGGCGACTGTCCCGCCGCCCCGGTACCGGTCGGCTAGGCGAGGCGCCCCCTGAGGTGAGGCGGCCGGGTGCAGCTCTCCGGGGCGATGGCCGTCTCTACGGCTGGCAACCACGCGGTCGCGCCGCCCTCCCTATGGCCTCGCCGCCTAGGGAGCTCGCCTATGCGTGGGCTGGCAGTCGGCTACACGGACGCGCCCCCAGGAGGCGCCCCGTAGGGGGAGAGCGACCGACCCGGACCGGACTCCCACCCTGGCGCCGCATGCGCGCTAGCGACGGGCCCGCGGGCGCCGATGACGGTACGGCTGTGGCGGGGGGACGGTCTGGTGCCAAGTGGCGGGAGAGTCGGCGACGGCGTAGGCCGGAGGGGATGTCCCGGGGTGCGCCCGCAGGATCTGGAGCGAACGCCGGGGTAATCATCAATTGACTGAGCAGATGCGCCCGCACCGAGGACGTACCCCGGGGCAGCCCCTCCGGCCCCACCCACGGCGGGAAGCCGCAAGCGCCCGCCCCCACCGAGGCTGCGGACGACGCGCGCCCTACGGCGGGAAGCCGAGGCCACCTCCGCCCCACCACAGCCGCACACGAACCGCCGGCGCCCCGCCGGCGCCCCGCCGGCGCCCCGCCGGCGGCAGCCGACAACGTGGGGCGGCCACAAACACACCTTCCGCCGCCACGGCGAGCAACCCAAGGCCGCCAGGGTCCGGCGGAATGGGAACCCGCCGCCACCACAACGTGGGAAGAAAAAGCCTACGCCGGGCGCAGATGCACGATGTCCCCGGCGTCCACCGGCTGTTGGACCCCGTCCGCCGTGGCCAGCACGAGTCGTCCGTCCGCGTCGAGCGCGACCGCCTCGCCCTCGATCGAGCGGTCGCCCGGCAGCAACGCCCGCACCTTCCGCCCCAGCGTCGCGCACCCCGCCGCATACGCCCCCTGCAGCCGGCACCCCGCCGGGTCCCCGTCCGCCGCCTGCCATTCGCCGTACCACTCCTCCAGGGAGCGGAGCACGGCCCGCAGCAGCGGGTCCCGGTCGGTGTTGGCGGCGCCCGCGAGGGCGAGCGACCCGGCGGTGGGGACGGGGAGTTCGTCGGCGGTGAGCGAGACGTTGAGGCCGATGCCGAGGACGACGCCGTCGCCGGCGCGTTCGGCGAGGATGCCGCCGGCCTTCCGTTCCGCGCCGTCCACCGTGACCAGCAGGTCGTTGGGCCACTTCAGCGAGGTGTCGACGCCGGCGGTGCGGGCGAGCGCGGCGGCCGTGGCCACCCCGGCGAGCAGCGGCAGCCAGCCCCAGCGCGCCGGCGGCACGGCCGGCGTGAGGTAGACGGAGACGAAGAGGCCGGAGCGCGGCGGCGCCGACCAGCGGCGGTCCAGCCGGCCGCGGGCGGCGGACTGCTCCTCGGCGACGAGGACGGTCCCTTCGCGCAGCCCGCCGGCCGCCGCCCGCTCGGCGAGGTCGGTGTTGGTGGACCCGGTGGCGGGAACGACGTCCAGTGAGGACCAGAGCGAGCCGGGGCGGACGAGGGCCCGGCGCAGCGCAGTGGCGTTCAGCGGCGGGCGGCCCAGATCGCTCCAGCGACCGGCTTCTTTGTCCCGGTTTTCCGGTGGTTGAGGCGTCATGGCCCCAGCCTAGGTGTGGTCAACGACGCAGTGCCGGAGAGCAGTCCCGCCGATACGCTACGAGTCGGTAGCCACACCCGTACCTCCCTCGGTTACGAGTGCCAGTCCAGGACGAGCAGGAGCCGCATCCCGATGTCCGAACCGGAAGCAAACATCCACACCACCGCGGGCAAATTGGCGGATCTGCAGCGGCGGATCGATGAAGCCACCCATGCCGGCTCCGCCCGCGCGGTGGAAAAGCAGCACGCCAAGGGGAAGTTGACGGCGCGTGAGCGTATCGATCTCCTCCTGGACGAGGGCTCGTTCGTCGAGCTCGACGAGTTCGCCCGGCACCGGTCGACGAATTTCGGGATCGAGAAGAACCGGCCGTACGGAGACGGTGTCGTCACGGGATACGGGACCGTCGACGGACGGCCGGTGTGCGTGTATTCGCAGGATTTCACCATCTTCGGCGGCTCACTGGGCGAGGTCTACGGCGAGAAGATCGTCAAGGTGATGGACTTCGCGCTGAAGAACGGCTGCCCGGTCATCGGGATCAATGACGGCGGCGGGGCGCGCATTCAGGAGGGCGTGGCCGCGCTCGGGCTGTTCGCGGAGATTTTCCGGCGGAATGTGCATGCGTCGGGTGTGGTGCCGCAGATTTCCCTGATCGTGGGGCCGTGCGCGGGCGGTGCGGTGTATTCGCCGGCCATCACGGATTTCACGGTGATGGTCGACCAGACGTCGCACATGTTCATCACCGGCCCGGACGTCATCAAGACGGTGACGGGCGAGGACGTCGGCTTCGAGGAGCTGGGCGGGGCCCGTACGCACAACACCACCTCGGGTGTGGCGCACCACATGGCGGGCGACGAGAAGGACGCCATCGAGTACGTCAAGGGGCTGCTGTCGTACCTGCCGTCCAACAACCTCTCCGATCCGCCGGCCTTCCCGGAGGAGGCGGACCTGGCGGTCTCCGACGCCGACCACGAGCTGGACACCCTGATCCCGGACTCGGCCAACCAGCCCTACGACATGCACACCGCGATCGAGCATGTGCTGGACGACGGTGAATTCCTGGAGACCCAGGCGCTGTTCGCGCCGAACATCCTCACCGGGTTCGGGCGGGTCGAGGGCCATTCGGTCGGCGTGGTGGCGAACCAGCCGATGCAGTTCGCCGGCTGCCTGGACATCAAGGCGAGCGAGAAGGCCGCGCGGTTCGTGCGGACCTGCGACGCGTTCAACATCCCGGTGCTGACGTTCGTCGACGTCCCGGGCTTCCTGCCGGGGACGGACCAGGAGTACGACGGGATCATCCGGCGCGGCGCCAAGCTGATCTACGCCTACGCGGAGGCGACGGTTCCGCTGATCACCGTGATCACCCGGAAGGCGTTCGGCGGCGCGTACGACGTCATGGGCTCCAAGCACCTGGGCGCCGACCTGAATCTCGCCTGGCCGACCGCGCAGATCGCGGTGATGGGCGCGCAGGGCGCGGTGAACATCCTGCACCGCCGGACGCTGGCGGCGATCGAGGACCCGGCCGCGCTGGAGACGCGCCGCCAGGAGCTGATCCAGGAGTACGAGGACACCCTGCTGAACCCGTACGTCGCGGCCGAGCGGGGCTATGTCGACGCGGTGATCATGCCGTCCGAGACCCGGCGGCACATCGTCCGCGGGCTGCGCACGCTGCGCAACAAGCGGGAGGCGCTGCCGCCGAAGAAGCACGGCAACATCCCGCTGTAGTCCCGCCACAGGGCCGTAGGAGGTCGGTTGACGATGATCAAGGTCGTACGGGGCAATCCCACACCCGAGGAGTTGGCCGCCGCGCTGGCGGTGGTGCAGGCCCGGGCGGCGGCGGTGGCCGCCGGCGTCGCCCCGGAGGAGCGCGGGCACAGCGGCGAGTGGTCGGATCCGGCGGCGACGGTTCCGCGCCGGTCCCGGATGCCCCACCCGGGACCGCGGGCCTGGCGGACCAGCTTCTGGCCGCGGTGACCTGGCGGAATCGGTCGGTGCACGATGCACTGACTAGTCCTTCGTGAGGCGGCGCCTGAGTACGCGTACTCAGGCGCCGTCGCCGTGAGGGGCGGGAGGATCGAGGCCATGCTGTGGTCCGATCCGCCCGACGAACCGCCCGAGGAGCTGCGCGAGGTGCAGGCGAAGCTCCGTCGGATGGGCTTCGTGCTGGCCACGGCGATCATGGTCGGGACGCTGGTGCTCCTGATGCGCTGACGCCGCTCGGGGTTCCCACGGTTCCCACCCCCTCCTCCCCATGGCCCTCATCACCCCCCGCAACCACAGCGTCCCAAATTGCCTCTTTCTCTCTCGACAGTGCAATTCGGGCAAGCGGCCGCGCGGTGACCGGCCGGACCGCGGTGCCGCGGTGGAGGGGAGACCATGAACAGGCCGCTCAGACACATAGCCGTCTTCTGCGGGGTGCTGATACTCGCCCTGCTGGTCCGGGTGACCTGGGTGCAGTTCGTGCAGGCGGACCAGCTCGCGAACGACACCAACAACCGGCGGGTCAAGATCGAGGCGTACTCGTATCCGCTCGGCAACATCATCGTGGACGGCAAACCGATCACCGGGTCCACGGAGACCAGCGGTGACTTCAAGTACAAGCGCACCTACACCGACGGCGCCATGTACGCGCCGATCACCGGCTACGCCCGGCAGGCGGCGGGCGAGACCATGCTGGAGGGCGTCTACCGCAAGGTGCTCAGCGGCAAGGACGACCGGCTGTTCTTCAACCGGGCGCGCGGGATGCTGACCGGTGAGAAGCCGCGCGGCGGGGACGTCCTGACCACCATCAGCGAGAAGGCGCAGAAGGCCGCGTACAAGGGGCTGACCGATCTGCACGCGACCGGCGCGGTGGTCGCCCTCGACCCGCGCAGCGGCAAGATCCTGGCGATGGCGAGCACGCCGTCCTACGACCCGTCGAGCTTCGCGGGGCTGACCGGCGCGGAGGGCAAGAAGTACCTCGCCCTGGAGGGCGACAAGTCCAAGCCGATGAACAACCGGGCGCTGCGCGAGATCTACCCGCCCGGCTCGACCTTCAAGGTGCTCACCGCGGCCGCCGCCCTGGAGCACGGCACGGTCACCGACATCAACGCCTCCTCCGGCGCGCCCGCCCCGTACACCCTGCCGCAGACCCGCACCCAGGTCCCCAACGACATCAAGTCGGCGCCCTGCGACAAGGCGTCGCTGAAGACCGGTATGCAGTGGTCCTGCAACAACGTCTTCCTGGACGCCGCGCACAAGCTCGGGACGGACAGAATGCGGGAGACGGCGGAGAAGTTCGGCTTCAACGAGGAGCTGTTCGTCCCGGTCCGTGCCGCGAAGAGCGGTTATCCCGCCAAGCTCGACCAGCCGAAGACCGCGCTGACCGGTATGGGCCAGGGCGATCTCACCAGCACCCCGCTCCAGATGGCGATGGTCGCCGCCGGTATCGCCAACAACGGCAAGGTGATGAAGCCGTACATGGTCGAGGAACTGCGCGGCCCGGATCTTTCCACGATCGAGAAGTTCGACCCGGAGCCGCTGCATCCGAAGGACCCGCAGGCGGTTTCCGAGGGCACCGCGAAGAAGGTGCAGGAAATGATGGAGTACACCGTCTCGGACGGCACCGCGTCGAAGGCGAAGATCGACGGGGTGACGGTCGGCGGCAAGACCGGGACCGCGCAGCACGGCGTGAATGTGGATGACGAGCGGCCATACGCCTGGTTCGTCTCCTACGCGAAGCTGCCCGACGGGAGTTCGCCGGTGGCGGTGGCGGTCTTCGTCGACCCGAAGGACATGGACATTCCGCGTGCGGACATCGCCGGCGGCTCGCTGGGCGGCCCGATCGCGAAGTCGGTGATGCAGGCGGTGCTGAACAAGTAGCGGTAAGTAGGGGGAGCCCGGACGCGGCGGACGTCAGTGGGCCGGGGGTCGGGTCGGCCCCCGGCCCGCTCGCGTCCGCCGCGTCCGTACGATGGCGGACATGACCGACGCTTCCCGCCGCCGCCTCGTCCTCGCCTCCCAGTCCCCGGCCCGTCTCGGTCTGCTCCGGCAGGCCGGACTGGCGCCCGAGGTCCTGGTGAGCGGGGTCGACGAGGACGCGCTCACCGCCGCCACCCCGGAGGAGCTGGCCCGCGTGCTGGCCGAGGCGAAGGCCGCCGCGGTGGCGGCCCGGCCGGAGGCCACGGGCGCGCTGGTCGTCGGCTGCGACTCGGTGCTGGAGCTGGACGGGCGGGCGCTCGGCAAGCCGGCGGACGCCGAGGACGCCACGGCCCGCTGGAAGTCGATGCGCGGCCGGTCCGGGATCCTGCGCACCGGCCACTGCGTGATCGACACCGTGTCGGGCCGGCGGGTCTCCGCCACCGCCTCCACCACGGTCCGGTTCGGCGAGCCCAGCGACGCCGAGATCGCCGCCTACGTGGCGAGCGGCGAACCGCTGTACGTGGCGGGCGCGTTCACCCTCGACGGCCGCTCGGCGCCGTTCATCGACGGCATCGACGGCGACCCAGGCAATGTCATCGGCCTCTCGCTGCCGCTGTTCCGCCGTCTGCTCGCCGACCTGGGCGTGACGATCACCGACCTGTGGGCGTGAGGGGCCGGCGGGTCGGCGGTTGAGGCCGAACGGAGCCCGCTGCGGCGGGAGTTCGCCCGGTGCGTGCGGGTCGGGCCCGCCCCGCCCCGGCCGGGCTCAGGCCGGCGCGCCGTCCCTCGTCGGCCCCTCGGCCGGCCTCCCGGTCGGTTCCGGGGCCTGGTCCCCGTAGGCGATCAGGGCGAAGACCAGGAGCGCGAGCGGTACGGCCATGGCGGCGAACGCGGGCCAGCCGACCAGGCCGACGGAGAGTGCGCCGACGACGCCCTGCACCACCGCGCAGCAGATCAGCGCGATCCGCGCCAGGCGGCCGGGCGCCCGGTCGCGCAGTGCGCCGTACGCCAGCAGCGCGGCGCAGCAGAGCAGGAAGAGGGCGAGGACCGCGCCGCCGGCCCAGGCACCGGTGGACATGGCGCCCGGCCGCAGCCCGGCCAGGGACATCTGCTGCCGGTCGACCACGATGCTCAGGATCCAGTTCAGCAGCAGGACCCCGGCCGCTTCCAGGGCCAGGAGCACCGCCGCCACCAGGGCCGCCGGTCTGCGTGCCGCCACCACCTCGCCCACCCCACTTCCGCCGTCATGCGCGGTCGTGCGCCGCCCTGCGCCGCCGCGCGCCGTCGTTACGAGCCATTCCCAGCAGTACGAGCCGTTACCAGGAGTACAGAAGGCGTCAGGCACGCTACTAACGGGTAATGGTCACGGCAAGGGGTCTGCACCACCGCGTTCGACCCCCCTCCGGCATGCCCCCGACCGCCGCGCCCACCCGAAAACTTTCACTCGCCCATTCGTAGGGACTCCACAAAGAATTGACGGTCCGCCGGGCGTCCGCAGTTCGAGACCTAGGCCACACCGTGCCGCGCGCCGGAGCCCCGGAATCCGGGCCTACCCTGGGATTCCAACGGACTTTGGTCCCTCACCACCGCCGCGTGCACGCTCCGTGTGGGCAAGCTCACCCCTGGGAACGGGTCGGCACGTGGTGTCGCCAGTCCCTAAACTCGCTGCGTTCAGTGTGTTGCGGCGTAGCGCCAAGGAAGGACCCATCGTGCGCAAGGTGCTCATCGCCAACCGTGGCGAAATCGCTGTCCGCGTTGCCCGTGCATGCCGGGATGCCGGGATCGGGAGCGTAGCGGTCTACGCCGACCCGGACCGGGACGCTCTGCACGTCCGTGCCGCGGACGAGGCATACGCCCTGGGCGGTGACACCCCTGCCACCAGCTACCTGGACATCGCCAAGGTCCTCCAGGCGGCCGCCGATTCCGGCGCGGACGCCATCCACCCCGGCTATGGCTTCCTCTCCGAGAACGCCGAGTTCGCGCAGGCCGTGCTCGACGCCGGCCTGACCTGGATCGGCCCGCCGCCGCACGCCATCCGCGACCTCGGTGACAAGGTCGCGGCCCGGCACATCGCCCAGCGGGCCGGTGCCCCGCTGGTCGCCGGCACCCCGGACCCGGTCTCCGGCGCCGACGAGGTCGTCGCGTTCGCCCAGGAGCACGGCCTGCCGATCGCGATCAAGGCGGCGTTCGGCGGCGGCGGCCGCGGCCTGAAGGTCGCCCGCACCCTGGAAGAGGTCCCCGAGCTCTACGACTCCGCGGTCCGCGAGGCGGTCGCCGCCTTCGGCCGCGGCGAGTGCTTCGTCGAGCGCTACCTCGACCGCCCGCGGCACGTCGAGACCCAGTGCCTGGCCGACAAGCACGGCAACGTCGTGGTCGTCTCCACCCGTGACTGCTCGCTCCAGCGCCGCCACCAGAAGCTCGTCGAGGAGGCCCCCGCGCCGTTCCTGAGCGACGAGCAGAACGCCGAGCTGTACCGCGCCTCGAAGGCCATCCTCAAGGAGGCCGGCTACGAGGGCGCCGGCACCTGCGAGTTCCTCGTGGGCCAGGACGGCACCATCTCCTTCCTGGAGGTCAACACCCGCCTCCAGGTGGAGCACCCGGTCACCGAGGAGGTCACCGGCCTGGACCTGGTCCGCGAGATGTTCCGGATCGCCGACGGCGAGGAACTGGGCTACGACGACCCGGCGGTGCGCGGCCACTCCTTCGAGTTCCGCATCAACGGCGAGGACCCGGGCCGCAACTTCCTCCCGGCGCCCGGCACGGTCACCAGGTTCGACGCGCCGGCGGGCCCGGGCGTCCGCCTGGACGCGGGCGTGGAGGCCGGCTCGGTCATCGGCCCGGCCTGGGACTCCCTGCTGGCCAAGCTGATCGTCACCGGCGCCACCCGCGAGCAGGCCCTCCAGCGGGCCGCCCGGGCGCTGAACGAGTTCCAGGTGGAGGGCATGGCCACCGCCATCCCGTTCCACCGCACGGTCGTCAAGGACCCGGCGTTCGCCCCCGAACTGGCCGGTTCCGCCGAGCCGTTCACCGTCCACACCCGGTGGATCGAGACCGAGTTCGTCAACGAGATCCCGCCGTTCACCGCGCCCGGTGGCGAGGAGGGCGAGACGGACACCCGCGAGACCGTCGTGGTCGAGGTCGGCGGCAAGCGGCTGGAGGTCTCGCTGCCGGCGTCGCTCGGCATGCCGCTGGCGCGGGCCGCGGTCGCCGGGGGTGCCAAGCCCAAGCGCAAGGCCACCAAGAAGAGCGGCAGCGCGGTCTCCGGTGACACCCTGGCCTCCCCGATGCAGGGCACCATCGTCAAGGTCGCCGTCGAGGAGGGCCAGCAGGTCGCCGAGGGCGAACTGGTCGTCGTCCTGGAGGCGATGAAGATGGAGCAGCCGATCAACGCGCACCGCTCGGGCACCGTCAAGGGCCTGACCGCCGAGGTGGGCGCGGCGCTCACCTCCGGCGCGGTGATCTGCGAGATCAAGGACTGAACGAGAGCAGGGACCGATCGGCCCTCGGGCCGTCATAAAGGGGCGGGCTCCCGGTACACCGCGTACCGGGGCCCGCCCCTTTGCTGCGTCTTCCTTCGTCGCCCGTCTTCCGTCGTCGCCGGCGACGGCCGCTACGACTTGCCCACGACCTCCTCGGGGAACAGCAGCGTCCGGCTCATCCACTGGAGCGCGGCGGGCAGTTCACGTCGCCAGGTGGCGAAGTTGTGGCTGCCGTGGTCGAGGACGATCGCGTCCGCCTTCATGGGCGGGCGGACCGCGGCCAGGAACGCCCGTGCCGCCGGGTAGTTCTTCTCGCCGCTGCGGCTGGTGCCGATCAGGACGTTGACCTCGGGGGCCGGCAGGTGCGCCAGCCGCCACATCAGGTCGTGCTCCTCGCGCCGCCGGCCGCGGTCCTTGCCGTCGCCGAAGAGGTTGCCGGTGGTGGGGTCGTTGGTGATCTTGTAGTCGGGCGAGAGGGCGGCCGCGGCGGTGTAGGTGCGCGGGTGGCGCATGGCGAGCTGGAGGGCGCAGCTGCCGCCGGAGGAGTAGCCGAGCAGGCCCCAGGCGCCCGGGTCGTGGCCCACCCGGTAGTGCGACTTCAGGGCGTCCGGGACGTCCTGCGCGAAGAACGTCTCGGTCTGCGGGCCGCCGGGGACGTCGACGCACTCGGTGTCGCGCGGCGGCGCGATGGTGGGCCGCATCATCACGATGACCGTCGGCTGGAGGGTGCCGTTGCGGACCAGCTTGGTGGCGGTCTCCGGCAGCCGCAGGTGCTGGCCGAGCAGGAATATCCCGCCCGGGTAGCCGCTGAGCGCCACGACGACGGGGAATCTCTGGCGGGCGTACTGCTGCTGGAAGTACTGCGGCGGCAGATAGACGTACGCGGCGTCGGCGACCTTGGTCCGCTTGCCCACGATCCGCACGGTCTCGACCTTGCCGTTCTTCTCCGGCGGGCCCTTGGGCACCCCGTGGACCTTGTCCAGGCCCTCCGGTCCGGACGCCTGCACCAGCCCCTTCGACGGGTCGCCGGCGGGCCCGGCGCTGCCCTCGTCGCCCCATTTGCCGACGGCGGCGGGCGCCCCGTCGTACATGCCGAGGAGTTCGTGCCAGGAGGCGTAGAACTGGAAGTTGGTGTTCACCACCAGGCCGAGCGCGGCCACGATGGCCAGCTGGGTGCCGGCGAGCGCGCCGAGCCGCCCCAGCACCGCGCGCGGCCCGCGCCCGGAGAACCGCGGCCAGATCCAGACGGTGAGCCCCACACAGGCCACGGCGAGGGTGATCACGGCGTACAGCAGCGGCCGGCTGGTCAGTCCCATGCGATGTTCCCCAGACGTTCCCGGACGGCTCCCGGACGACCCCGGAAGCCCCTTTGCGCCTGGTTTGATGACCACCGGAAGGGCGGCGTTGCGGCCTTTCCCAGGAGTTCGCCGGCCCGACGGCACCGGTACGCCGCCCGGTCACCGGCCGGCCGCCGGGCGTCCACCGGGGGCCGGGGCCCACGCCCCCGCCCGCCCGCCGGCACCGCGATGGCATGCTGGACGCGGGATCGAGGAAGGACGGCGGATGGCGACCGACACGGCAGGGCGGCGGCGGGCGGGGCGGGCTGCCGCGGCGGCGGGGCCGGAGGCCGCGGGGGCGGCCGAGGTGCGCCCCATGCGGGCCGATGCGCGCCGGAACTACGAGCGGCTGCTGGCCGAGGCCCGGACGGCGTTCACGGAGCACGGCACGGACACCTCGCTGGAGGACATCGCGCGCCGGGCCGGCGTCGGCATCGGCACCCTCTACCGCCACTTCCCCCACCGCACCGCCCTGATGGGTGCGGTCTTCCAGGGCGAGGTGGAGGCGCTGCTCGGCTACGCCCGGGAGCTGGCGGACGCCCCGCAGCCGTGCACCGCGCTGGTGGACTGGCTGCGCGCGCTGATCACGCACGCCGGCACCTACCGGGGCCTGTCGCGGGCGCTGATGACGGCGTCGGCGGACGAGAGTTCGGGGATGGCGCGGTGCCGCGTCCCGCTGAGCGAGGCGGGGGCAGCGCTGCTGACCCGGGCCCAGCAGGCCGGGGCGGTGCGCCGGGGCGTCGCCATCGGCGATCTGCTCCAGCTCACCAACGGCATCGCGCTGGCCGCCGAGGAGTCCCCGGACGATCCGGAGCTGGCCGACCGGCTGCTGACGCTGACCCTGCGCGGACTGAAGCCGGACCCGGCGGACCGGGATACGGAGGCGTAGGACCTGGCGCGTCAGGCCCCCGCCCGCCGTGCGGCGCCCGGCCGGGCCCGGTGCGGCGGCACCGGGCCGGACGACGCCACGGGCCCATCCGCCGGCGCCCGTGCCCGCGGCCGGTTCAGCGGCGCCGGGGCGCCAGGTCGGCCACCCGGCCGTCCCCGAGCGAGCCCGCCGAGCGCAGCTGCGGAGCCCCGGGCGCGGCGCCCGGGTGGTTGCGGCGCTGGCCCGGCAGCGGCACGTCCCGCCGTGGGTTCCGGCGCTCCGGCGGGGCGGCGTCCATGCCCGGCTGGGCCGGTGCCGCTCCGGTGAGCGAGCCGCTGGCGACGGCGATCTGGACGCCCTGGTCGGCCAGTGCCTGCAACTCGGTGGCGGCCCGGTCGTCGTGGGCGGGCGGTTCGTCGGTCACGAGCCGGGTGATGACGTCCGTCGGCACGGTCTGGAACATGGTGTCGGAGCCGAGCTTGGTGTGGTCGGCGAGCACCACCACCTCCCCCGCGGCCTGCACCAGCGCCCGGTCGACGCTGGCGGAGAGCATGTTGGAGGTGGAGAGCCCGCGTTCGGCGGTCAGGCCGCTGCCCGACAGGAAGGCGCGGGAGACCCGCAGCCCCTGGAGGGACTGTTCGGCACCGCTGCCGACCAGCGCGTAGTTGGAACCGCGCAGGGTCCCGCCGGTCATCACCACCTCCACGCGGTTGGCGTGGGCCAGGGCCTGGGCGACGAGGAGGGAGTTGGTGACGACGGTCAGGCCGGGGACCCTGGCCAGCCGGCGGGCGAGTTCCTGGGTGGTGGTCCCGGCGCCGACGACGATGGCCTCGCCCTCCTCGACGAAGCCGGCCGCGAGATCGGCGATGGCCGTCTTCTCGGCGGTCGCGAGGTGGGACTTCTGCGGGAAGCCGGACTCCCTGGTGAAACCTCCTGGTAGGACCGCACCGCCGTGCCGGCGGTCGAGCAGTCCCTCTGCCTCCAGCGCCCGCACGTCGCGCCGTACGGTCACTTCGGAGGTCTGGACGACACGGGCGAGCTCACGGAGCGAAACCGCTCCGTTTGCGCGCACCATTTCAAGGATCAGTTGGCGACGTTCTGCAGCGAACACGAAACTGACAGTAACGCCAACGACCGTCTGTTTTCAGCACGTTGCACCAATTAACGGAAGTTGTTCACACGGCGTCGCTTCACGTGGTATGCGGCATGCACATGCCTCGATCCCCGTTACCGTGCGTGTTCAAACCCGCTCGTTGCCTGGTCAGTTGCAGTGTTGGACGACCGACCGCGGACCCCGGTCCGAGGTGTCCGGTCATGCCCGTGAAGGACCGTTTCACCCCAAGTGCCCACCGTGGGCACAAATATTCCATGGTCCGGCTTGCGGGGCACCGGTCAGGCGCCGGCCGTCTTCCGGGTGTGCAGCTGCCGGGCGACCTCGGCGATCGATCCGGACAGCGACGGGTAGACGGTGAAGGCACTGGCGATCTGCTCGACCGTCAGGTTGTTGTCGACCGCGATCGAGATCGGGTGGATCAGCTCGCTCGCCCGCGGCGAGACCACCACACCGCCGACGACGATGCCGGTGCCGGGCCGGCAGAACAGCTTCACGAAGCCGTCCCGGATGCCCTGCATCTTGGCGCGCGGGTTGCGCAGCAGCGGCAGCTTCACCGCCCGGGCGTCGATCACGCCGTTGTCGACGTCGGCCTGGGAGTAGCCGACGGTGGCGATCTCGGGGTCGGTGAAGACGTTGGCGGAGACCGTCTTGAGGTTGAGCGGGGTGACCGCGTCACCGAGGAAGTGGTACATCGCGATCCGGCCCTGCATCGCGGCGACCGACGCCAGCGCGAGGACGCCGGTGCAGTCGCCCGCGGCGTAGACGCCGGGGGCGGTGGTGCGGGAGACCTTGTCGGTCCAGATGTGCCCGGAGTCCTTCAGCTTGACCCCGGCGCCCTCCAGGCCGATCCCCTCGGTGTTCGGGATGGAGCCCACCGCCATCAGGCAGTGCGTGCCGGAGATCGTCCGGCCGTCGGCGAGGGTGACCTCGACGCGGTCGCCCACCCGCTTGGCGGACTGCGCCCGGGAGCGCGCCATGACGTTCATCCCGCGGCGGCGGAAGACGTCCTCCAGCACGGCGGCGGCGTCCGGGTCCTCGCCCGGCAGCACCCGGTCGCGGGAGGAGACCAGGGTGACCCGGGACCCCAGCGCCTGGTACGCGCCGGCGAACTCGGCACCGGTGACGCCCGATCCGACGACGATGAGCTCCTCGGGCAGCTCGGTGAGGTCGTAGACCTGCGTCCAGTTCAGGATCCGCTCGCCGTCCGGCTGGGCGTCGGGGATCTCGCGCGGGTGGGCGCCGGTGGCGATCAGCACGGCGTCGGCGATCAGGCCCTCGGTGGAGCCGTCGGCGGCGGTGACCGTGACCTTGCGCGAGCCGTCCGGCGCCTGGCCCGGCTCCAGCCGGCCGCGGCCGCGCAGCACCCGGCCGCCGGCGCGGGTGACCGAGGCGGTGATGTCGTGGGACTGGGCCAGCGCCAGCCGCTTGACCCGTCGGTTGACCTTGCCGAGGTCGACCCCGACCACCCGCGCCGGACGCTCCTTGAACGGGGTGTCGTCCTCGACGATGATGCCCAGCTCCTCGTAGGAGGAGTCGAACGTCGTCATCACCTCGGCCGTGGCGATGAGGGTCTTCGAGGGGACGCAGTCGGTCAGCACCGACGCCCCGCCCAGACCGTCGCAGTCGACGACGGTCACCTCCGCGCCGAGCGAGGCCGCCACCAGGGCCGCTTCGTATCCGCCGGGTCCACCACCGATGATCACGATCCGAGTCACGTACTCCATTGTCCCGCACGCCCGACGGTGGCTCTCCCCCGGGGGCGCGGAGAGTGCCGGACGGGCGCCGGGCGTGTGCTCTCGCCAGCCGGTCGTACGAACCTCCGGTACCACGAGCCCAACGGGGAACCTCCCGTACCCTCGGAAGCATGTCGCTCTACGCCGCGTACGCCGGCAACCTCGACGCGCGGCTGATGTCCCGCCGCGCACCGCACTCGCCGCTGCGCGGCACCGGCTGGCTGAACGGCTGGCGGCTCACGTTCGGCGGGGAGCAGATGGGGTGGGAGGGCGCCCTGGCGACGGTCGTGGAGGACCCCGGGTCCCAGCTCTTCGTCGCGCTCTACGACATCGCCCCGATGGACGAGGAGTCGATGGACCGCTGGGAGGGCGTCGGCCTGGGCATCTACCGACGGATGCGGGTCCGGGCGCACACCCTCGACGGCGACGAGGCCGCCTGGATCTACGTCCTCAACGGCTACGAGGGCGGCCTCCCCTCGGCCCGCTATCTGGGCGAGATCGCCGATGCCGCCGAGTCCGCCGGCGCCCCGCACGACTACGTCATGGAGATCCGCAAGCGCCCGTGCTGACGCGGCCGCTCCGGCCCGGCCGCGACCGCGCCCGGAAGCCGTTTGGCAAAAGCCACAAGTCAACGCCCACAGGCCCGTGGGCAGCGACATCTACGCGCGTAGGGGATTACCGGCTACCCTCGTCCGCGTGAACGCATCTGTTACCCCGGACATCGACCCGAAGGGCGCCGCGGCCGCCGCGGCGGCCCGCCTCCGCGAGCTCACCGGCGCCGAGACCCACGACGTCGCCCTGGTCATGGGGTCGGGCTGGGCCCCGGCCGCCGAGGCCCTGGGCGCCCCCGAGCACGAGTTCCCGGTCACCGAGCTGCCCGGCTTCCCGCCGCCGGTCGTCGCCGGCCACGGCGGCAAGATCCGCTCGTACAAGATCGGTGAGAAGCGCGCCCTGGTCTTCCTGGGCCGCACCCACTACTACGAGGGCCGTGGGGTCGCCGCGGTCGCGCACGGCGTCCGCTCCGCCGTCGCCGCCGGCTGCAAGACCGTGGTGCTCACCAACGGCTGCGGCGGCCTGCGCGACGGCATGCGCCCCGGCCAGCCGGTCCTGATCAGCGACCACCTCAACCTCACCGCCACCTCCCCGATCGCCGGCGCCAACTTCGTCGACCTGACCGACCTGTACTCGCCGCGGCTGCGCGCGCTGTGCAAGGAGGTCGACGCGAGCCTGGAGGAGGGCGTCTACGCCCAGCTCCCCGGCCCGCACTACGAGACCCCGGCCGAGATCCGGATGCTCCGCACCATGGGCGCCGACCTCGTCGGCATGTCCACCGTCCTGGAGGCGATCGCCGCCCGCGAGGCCGGCGCCGAGGTCCTGGGCATCTCGCTGGTGACGAACCTCGCCGCCGGCATGACGGGCGAGCCGCTGAACCACGAGGAGGTGCTCCAGGCGGGCCGCGACTCCGCGATCGCGATGGGCACGCTGCTCGGCCAGGTCCTCAGCAAGATCTAGCCGCTTCCGACGGAACCGGCCCGGGCGGGGCCGGCCCGTCCCGCATCCTCCACACCGCACCCCCCACACCGCATCCACAGGCAGGAGCATCACGTGGCTACCGTTCCCGCGGAGCTGATCAGCCGGGCACAGGCGTGGCTGGCCGAGGACCCCGACCCGGAGACCCGGGACGAGCTGGCCGGCCTCATCGAGGCGGGCCGGCACGAGGAGCTGGCGGCGCGGTTCGCCGGCACCCTCCAGTTCGGCACCGCCGGGCTGCGCGGCGAGCTGGGCGCCGGCCCGATGCGGATGAACCGCTCGGTGGTCATCCGGGCCGCGGCCGGCCTCGCCGCGTACCTGAAGGGCAGCGGGCAGGACGGGGGCCTCGTGGTCGTCGGCTACGACGCCCGCTACAAGAGCGCCGACTTCGCGCGGGACACCGCGGCGGTGATGGTCGGCGCGGGCCTGCGCGCCGCGCTCCTGCCCCGCCCGCTGCCGACCCCCGTCCTGGCCTTCGCCGTCCGGCACCTGGGCGCGGTGGCCGGCGTCGAGGTGACCGCCAGCCACAACCCGCCGCGGGACAACGGCTACAAGGTCTACCTCGGCGACGGCTCCCAGATCGTCCCGCCCGCGGACGGCGAGATCGCCGACCGGATCGCCGCGGTCCGCTCCCTGGCCGACGTCCCCCGCCCGGAGACCGGCTGGGAAACCCTGGACGACTCCGTCCTCGCCGCCTACCTGGAGCGCACCGACGCCGTCCTCACCCCCGGCTCCCCCCGCTCCGTCGACGTCGTCTACACCCCCATGCACGGCGTCGGCGGCGACACCTTCACCGCCGCGTTCGCCCGCGCCGGCTTCCCGGCCCCGACGGTCGTCGCCGAACAGGCCGAGCCGGACCCGGACTTCCCCACGGTCGCCTTCCCCAACCCGGAGGAGCCGGGCGCGATGGACCTCGCGTTCGCCACCGCCCGAACGGCCGAACCGGACATCGTCATCGCCAACGACCCGGACGCGGACCGCTGCGCCGTCGCCGTCCCCGCCCCCGGGACGCCGGAGGGCTGGCGGATGCTGCGCGGTGACGAGGTCGGCGCGCTGCTCGCCGCGCACCTGGTCCGCAAGGGCGCGACGGGCACGTTCGCGACGACGATCGTCTCCTCCCAGCTCATGTCCCGTATCGCGGCCGGCGCACAAGGGGCCGGGTACGAGGAGACACTGACCGGCTTCAAGTGGCTGGCCCGGGTGGACGGCCTGCGCTACGCCTACGAGGAGGCGCTGGGCTACTGCGTCGACCCCGAGGGCGTCCGCGACAAGGACGGCATCACCGCCGCCCTGCTCATCACCGAACTGGCCGCCGAGCTCAAGCAGTCCGGCCGCGCCCTCTCCGACCTCCTCGACGAACTGGCCGTGGAGTTCGGCCTGCACGCCACCGACCAGCTCTCGGTGCGGGTCACGGACCTCTCCCTGATCGCCGACGCGATGCGCCGCCTGCGCGCCGAGCCGCCGACGGCCCTGGCGGGCCTGGAGGTCACCCGCGCGGACGACCTCAACGAAGGCAGCGCCGCCCTCCCCCCGACCGACGGGCTGCGCTACTACCTGGCGGGCGCCCCGGCGGACGGCATCGAGGCGGCCCGCGTCGTGGTCCGCCCCAGCGGCACCGAGCCCAAGCTCAAGTGCTACCTGGAGGTCGTCGTACCGGTGGCCGACGCCAACGGCCTGCCGACCGCCCGCACCAAGGCGACCGCCACCCTGACGGCCATCAAGAAGGACCTGTCGGCGGCGGCAGGAATCTGACGCCCGGTCAGACGATTGCGTGACGAGGGCCGGACTCCCGACGGGGGTCCGGCCCTCGCCTGTTGTCCAGACGCACGACGGCCGCACCTGTCGCCATCCCCCTGCAAGTGGCCAGGGGTACCGTTCTGTTGTCGCCATGCAGAACGGAGTTATGCATGTCACCCCCTGATGACGACCACATCGGTGCGCGCATTGCCGACCACCGCAAGCTGCGCCAACTGACACAAGCGGGCCTCGCGCAGCGCGCCTATGTCTCACGCGGCACGATCGCGAAGGTGGAGGCGGGGCTGACACCCGCCACCCCCGCCATCGTTGCCGCCGTCGCGAGAGTCCTCGAAGTCGACGTCGCGGTGCTCAACGGCCAGCCGTATATGTCAGAGATGCGGCAGGACCGTCTCGACCGGATGATCGCCCCGCTTTCCGATGCGCTGGACCTGTACGACCTCGGGCCAGACCCCGATATCACCCCCAGGCCCGTGGCGGTGTTGGAGGCCGAAGTAGACGCACTGTGCGCCGGCGCCTGCGCCACGGAATACAGGGGGGTTGGTTCAAAACTACCCGGGCTTTTGGGCGAGTTGACGACAGCATTCGGCCTGCTTCCCATCGGTAGTGACCGCCAACGCGTGGCATCCGCCCTGAGCTGGTCCTATTGGGTCGCCTACGAATTCGCCTACAGACTGGGCTACCACCAACTCGCTTCCATCTCGCTGGAGCGAATGGGATGGATGGCGGAACAAGCGCAAGATCCCCTGTTGCTCGCCATCCGGCTGAACAAGCGCAGCAGCATGCTTCTGCGCAGGGGAAACAACCAGATGGCGCTGAAGGTTCTCGAACGCGGCCACCACCTGGTCAAGCAGCACGACGACAGTGCGTCGATACCGGCCTTGGCCGTCTCCGGGAGCCTGCATCTGGCCGGTGCAATCGCCGCGGCCCAGGCCAGGAACGAGAACGCTGTCGAGGGCTATTTGGAGATGGCGCGACAAGCCGCCACACAGATCGGCCGGGACGTGCCCCGCACGTACTGGGCTTCGTTCGGCACAACGAACGTTGCCCACTTTGAAGTCGCCACCGCTGTGGAGTTGGGAAAGCTGGGCGACGCGGTCAAGGCCGCTCGACAGCTGCATTTTCCCGCCGAACACCCCCGCATGAGGGTAGGTCGGTATTACATCGAAATGGCGCGCGCGTACGCGCAGATGGGCAAGGCGGAGGCAGCCGAGAAGTCCTTGCACCGCGCAAGGGAGGTTGCGCCCCAGCAGGCTCGGTATCACCCGCTGATGCGGGAGACGATCGCCGTACTGGTGCGTCGGCAGCGCCGGGCGCCACAGGGGCTGGCATCGCTGGCCGCTTGGATCGGCATGTAGCCCGGAGCCGTTGACGTGTACCCCTGGTTACGGCCCGAGTGTTCCTCGTTCGGGAACACTCGGGCCTTCACATGTCGGCAAGCTGTTACGCGCAAGACCCCCGCGGCCGCGTCGCGTGCGACCCGGGGGCGCGGCCCATCAACCGTCTGGGGGTTGACGAACATGACCCAACATATCCGAACGCTCTTCGAACCGCTCTTGCGCTGGTTACTGCCCGGCCGGGGCTGCCATCGCGCCGTCCCCACCCGCCCTCGTGCGGCGGGCGCGAATGCCTTGCAGCGCGAGCGGCACCGGACACTGTGGCTGGCCGTACACGGCATCGACGCCCGGCCCCGCCGGATTCACGGTGTGAAGGTGGCGGCGTGACCAACTCCATGGACACCGCCCGGCTGTTGCCGTGGGCCAGCCCGGACGGGAAGCCGTGCTATCTCCTCGGCGGAACCGGCACCGGGTACGTCTCCCGCCTCGCCGACAAGGTGGAGGCGGAGCAGATGCACGCGGCGGCCGAACTCATCGAGGACGCCGGAGACATCCTCGCCGCCCGGTCATGGACACCCGGCGAAATCCACCTACTGGCCGTCGAGTTGAACGACCACCTGGCCAAGGTGCACCGGGTGGCGGAGAGCCGGGGCGCCCGCCTGCTCCTGCTGGAAAACGATCCCGACACGGACGACGAGGACGATTCAGGTCGAGGAATTCCTGCTGCGTCGACCATGCACCTCAAACTCGCGCAAGTTCGTGCAAGTTCGGTGTGGCGCGGGATGAGGTGGGGGCAAGCTCGCACACAGAGATCATCTTCAGTGAACGAGGAGATCACCGTGACACTGCACATGCTCGGGAAAGACCCCAACTCCCAAGAGGGCAAGTCCGCGACCGTCTACTACGACGACGTGAAGGACCGATACTTGGTCCAGGGCCTGAAGGTACTCGACGACGAACGGCTGTCACAGATGGACCTCCCGGACCACGAGGCCGTCGTAGAGATTCCGAAGTACATGGTCAAGTTCTTCCCGGAGGTGAACGATGGCGGAGGAGCCGACGTTTGAGGAGTTGTTCCAGCAGGCCAAGCACTCCGCCGTGCACCTGGAGATGCGGGATGGCTATATGCGATCCGACCCGGATTTCGTCTCCTGGTCGCAGGACCCTCGCAGCATTCCGGCGAAGCGTGACCCGGACTCGCGTCCGTGGCTGTCGCTGATGAAGGAGATCACAAGCCGCGGCGTTTCCGTTCGCCGCGCTCGAATCTTCTCGGAGCCGATGAGCGACTACGTCCGCTTCGAACACCATCTGACGCCCAGCAATGTGGGGGCCGGTGAACAGGTTCGCTGGTTGCCACGCCGCAGGGCATCTGATCTGGCGCTCCCCGGCAACGACTTCTGGCTGTTTGACGACAGCCTCGTGCTGTTTCTGCACTTCACGGGGGACGGCGAGCTGTCCCCGGAGGGCGATGAGGAACGTACGGCCACCCCTTCAGTAGTGCGCCTCTGCTCCACGGCCTTCGAGGCTGTGTGGGACAGAGCGATCCCGCACGAGGAATACACGCCGGTGTGAACCGCTGACTAGGCTCACCAGCTGTGTCCCAACCGTCGCCGCCATCCAGCGTTCGGCAGGCCAGGGAGGCGCTCGGGAAGCGTCTCCGAGAGATCCGTATGGACTCCGGCCTGACGGCTCGCGCCCTGGCGGCGGCGGCAGGGTGGCACGAGTCGAAGAGTTCCCGACTAGAAAACGGCAAGACCCCGCCGTCCAATGAGGACATTCGGGTCTGGACGCGCATCTGCCACGCAGAAGACCAGGCCGCGGACCTCATCGCAACGGCTCGCGGCATCGAGGGCATGTACGTCGAGTGGCGCCGCTTGGAGAGCGCCGGGCTGAAGCGTGTCCAAGAGTCCGTGCTCCCGCTGTTCGAGCGCACCCGCTGGTTCCGCTTCTACCAGTCTCAGGTCATCCCCGGCCTGCTCCAGACCCAGGACTACACCAGGGCGATCCTCCATACGGTCGTCGCGCTGCGAGACGTCCCCGACGATGTCGAGGATGCCGCGTCAGCTCGCATGAGTCGCCAACGAGTGCTTCACACCGGTGGACGCCGGTTCAGCTTCCTCATCGAGGAATGGGTCCTTCGCTCGGTCATCGGCAGCCCGGCCACGATGGTCAACCAGCTCGGGCATCTCCTTGGCATGACTGCCACTCCCTCGCTGAGTCTTGGCGTTATCCCCATGGGTGTCGTACGGGGTAACGCATGGCCGAGCGAATCCTTCTCCATGTACGACGGCAAGCGGGTCTCCTGCGAACTGGTATCTGCCAGCCTGACCGTGACGCAACCGAGCGAAATCGCCGAGTACGCCAGGACATTCACCGAACTCGCCGGCATCGCCGTCTACGGAGCGCCCGCCAGGAAGCTCATCACCTCGGCGATCGATGCCCTCGGGTGAAGGCGCGCAAGTTCGTAGAAGCTCGTTGAGCCTGGGTTTCCATCCTCCGTACCTTCGGGACAACGAGGCCCCGGCTGCGGAAACCTGGACAGTCGAGCAGCCGGGGCGGGTGACCACCCGCAGGGAATCCCCTGCGGCCTACGGGGTCATGCCCTCGACAGTACGGCGGCGTGGCCCCTCGCGAAAGAGGAGGTTGATCGATGAGCGTCGAAGCCGTCGAGACGTACCAGACGCGCACTCCCGACGCCGCAGGCTGGCGCGGGATCCCGTTCCGCCACCCGGACGGCATGGAAGCGGACGGCGGCAAGCACGACGGCGGGCCCATGCCTCCGGAGGCACCGCGCGACCCGCAGCCCAGTGGCGGAGACAGCGACCGGAAGTAGCTCACGCACACGTCACGTGATCAAGCCCCGCCCGGTTGCCGACGGAACCCGGTTGTCCACAGACAGACAGGGGCAGCCGGGCGGGGAACCGACGCCGGGAGGGCGGTGCCGCGCCCTACAGCGCCACCATCACCGCCAACCCCACCGCCCCCGCCAGGGCCGGGGCGAGGATCGCGTACGACCAGCGGATCTGGGGGGCGCCCTGGGCGGTTTCCCGGCCGGTCGCGCGTTCCTTGATCTCGTGGAGTTCGGCGAGGGTCTGGTCGGCCATTGCCTTCGGGGCCGGGCCGGCGTCAGCGTGGAGGCCGAAGCGGGGGCGGTTCGCGCCCGGGCCGCGGGACGCCTGGCGGGCCGCCTTCTTGCGCTGGCGGAGGGAGACCGGGACGGCCCAGAGCTGGTACTTGCCACCGCCGTTCACGAAGACCTCGGCCGAGAAGCGCGCACGCAGGTCCTCGACGGCGGCCCAGGGCAGGGTGATCGTCCGGAACGGGTTGCGCACCAGCAGCCGGTCCTCGTTCGCCCGGACCAGCGGGCGGAGGGAGAAGGCGGCGACCAGGGGCACCACGAGGAGCAGCGCGAAGGCCGCGGTGAGCTTGGTGTGGACGGTGCCGCGCAGCAGCGCGTCGCCGCCGAGCCACAGGCCGAGCAGGATGAGCAGCACGCCGCCGGCGAGGGCCGCCGGCGGGCGGTAGCTGCGTTCCGCGTACTGCGGGCGGGACGAGGTGGACGGTTCCGGGCGCGTCATGCCGCCGATTCTGCCCGACCGTCCGGATGCCGGACATTGCGTTACGGCATCGATGCGATCGATGCGGGGGCGCGAGCCGCCCGCCGCCCGCCCCGCGGATACGGCCCTCCGAGACGGCCCTCCGAGCGGCCCTACGCGTCCCGGGGCAGCAGGTCGGCGTAGACGATGATGTTGTCCGGGCGGTGGCCGTCGCGGAGGTCGCCGCCGCAGGTGATCAGGCGGAGTTCGGGGCGCGTGGTGTTCCCGTAGACCTGCCGGGTGGGGAAGTGCGCCTTGTCCACCTGCTGGAGGGCGCGGACGGCGAAGGCGGCGGTGGTGCCGTCCGCCCGGTCCACGAGGATCCGGTCCCCGGGCCTGATCCGGGCGACGTCCTTCATGACGGCGGGGCCCTCGGCGGTGTCGTAGTGGCCGATGAGCACGGCGGGGCCGGTCTCGCCGGGGGTGACGCCCCCCTCGTACCAGCCGATGCGGTCGGCGTCCCGGACGGACGGCACCTCGACCGTGCCGTCCGCGGCGAGGCCGAGATGCAGGACGGGACCGGTGTCGAGGCCCGCGGCCGGGATCCGTACGCGGACGGGTGCGGCGGCGGGCATCGGGGACGCCGTCGCGGTCTTCGAAGGCGCGGCGGGGACGGCCTGCGAGGCGATGTGGACGGGCGGCACGCCGTTGGCGGGCCCGTCCTCCTCCGTCAGGCCGATGACGAGCAGCGTGCCGCCGAGCGCCAGCGCGAGCAGGCAGGCCGCCAGAGCCCGGCGGCCTGCCCGGCGCCCCTGCGGGCCACGGCTCACCCCTGCGAACCCGCGTCCTGGCGGCGGCGCAGCACCGCGATCGCGATGCCCGCGGCGCCGGCCGAGGCGAAGGCGCCGCCCGCGAGGACCAGGGTGTGGCCGGAGTCACCGACACCCTCGGCACCGGCCGCGACCGAACCGTTGGGCACGACCTTGGTCTGGCCGCCGGTGGCCTTGACGTCGGAGACGGTGGCCTTGACGTCCGAGACGGTGGCGGCGGTCGCGGTGGCAGTCCCGGCGGTCGCGGTGGCGGGCTTGGCGCCCGTGCCGGTCACCTTGCCCACCGGGATCGAGCAGCCCTGCGGGGCCGTGGTGGCCATGCAGTCCTTGCGGTGGCCGGTGTGCTGGGCGCCGGCGGGCTTGGCGCCGCCCGACTTGCCGCCGCCCGGCTCGGCGGACCGGGGCAGGGCGTACGTCTTGGTGCCCTGGGGGCCGGTGACCTGGAGCTTGGGGGCGCTGCCGTCGGCGCCGAGGAGGCGCAGGGTCATCCCGTCCAGGGAGGCGGTGCGGTGTCCCCGGTCGAGGAGGTCGATGACCCGGACGATGTAGGTGTCGCCGGGCTTCCACTGGGGGCCGACGTAGCGGATCCACGCCTCGGGGCCGCCGGCGGCCGGGTCGTTCCGGAGGACGGCCACATAGCCCTTGCCTATGTAGACGGGCTGCCCGGCGTAGCGGTCGGAGGCCGGCAGCTTGGCGGCGGGCTTGACGGGGGCGGGGGCGGTCTTGGCCGGGGCTGCCGTGGCGTCCGTCCCGACGGCGGCGGGGGTGCCGCCGTCGGCCCCGGTCTGGGCGGCGAACGCCCCGGAGGCCGGACCGAGGACGGCGGCCGCGACCGCGGCGGAGGTCGCGGCGACGCGAAGGGCCCGGCCCCGGCGCGAGAACATGGAGGACATCGGCAACTCCCCGTTTGCTATGTCGGGTTGGGCGAAGAGAGCGCGGACCGCCCCGGTGACCCTGGTCGTCGATCCCTCGGGCAGCGCGACAGAAGAAACACTAGTGATCTTGCTTGATGGTGTTCCCACGGGGCAGTAACAGATTGCCCACAGAAACCCATCCGTCCGGTTTCTTCCCCTTCACGACCCTCCCCCCCTGGCGGCAGGAACGGCGAAATCCAGGGGGTGACAGGAAGCTACGCGCGTAGATATGCTCCCCTCGTGACCATGCCCACCACTGTTCCCGCATACGGCAAAGAGGCCGCGGGGCGCCTGGTATCGATGGCGGACGTGACCGCCTCGGACGGGGCGCTGCGCCGCTTCCTGCACGGACTCCCCGGCGTCGACGCGGTAGGGCTCCAGGCCCGCGCCGCCACGCTCGGCACCCGCTCGATCAAGACCTCGGCGAAGGCGTACGCCATCGACCTCGCCATCTCGATGATCGACCTGACGACGCTCGAAGGCGCGGACACCCCCGGCAAGGTCCGGGCGCTGTGCGCCAAGGGCGTCCACCCCGACCCCACCGACCGCACCACCCCCAAGGTCGCCGCGATCTGCGTCTACCCGGACATGGTCGGAGTCGCCAAGGAGGCGCTGGGCGACTCCGGCATCCACGTCGCCTCGGTCGCCACGGCCTTCCCGGCCGGCCGGGCCGCGCTGCCGGTCAAGCTGGCCGACACCCGGGACGCGGTGGCCGCCGGCGCCGACGAGATCGACATGGTGATCGACCGGGGCGCCTTCCTCTCCGGCCGCTACCTGGAGGTCTTCGAGGAGATCAAGGCCGTGAAGGAGGCGTGCGCCCGGCCCGACGGGAGCGCCGCACACCTGAAGGTCATCTTCGAGACCGGCGAGCTGCAGACCTACGACAACGTCCGCCGGGTCTCCTGGCTGGCGATGCTGGCCGGCGCCGACTTCATCAAGACCTCCACGGGCAAGGTGGCGGTGAACGCCACGCCCCCGGTCACGCTGCTGATGCTGGAGGCAGTGCGGGACTTCGCCGCCGCGACCGGCGTGCAGGTCGGCGTCAAGCCGGCCGGCGGCATCCGGACGACCAAGGACGCGCTCAAGTACCTGGTGATGGTCAACGAGACGCTGGGCGAGGAGTGGCTGACCGCCGACTGGTTCCGCTTCGGCGCGTCCAGCCTCCTCAACGATCTGCTGATGCAGCGTCAGAAGCTCAGCACCGGCCGGTACTCCGGCCCCGACTACGTCACGGTGGACTGACCATGACCTTTGACTACGCACCGGCGCCGGAGTCGCGCTCCGTCGTGGACCTCGCGCCCTCCTACGGGCTCTTCATCGACGGCGAGTTCGCCGACGGCGCGGGCGGCGGTCTGCGCAAGACCGTCTCGCCGGCCACCGAGGAGGTGCTGGCCGAGTACACCCAGGGCACCGAAGAGGACGTCGACCGGGCCGTGCAGGCCGCCCGCAAGGCGTTCGAGAAGTGGTCGGCGCTGCCCGGCGCCGAGCGCGCCAAGTACCTCTTCCGGATCGCCCGGATCATCCAGGAGCGCTCGCGCGAGCTGGCCGTCCTGGAGACGCTGGACAACGGCAAGCCGATCCGCGAGTCGCGGGACGCCGACCTGCCGCTGGTGGCCGCGCACTTCTTCTACTACGCGGGCTGGGCGGACAAGCTCGGCCACGCGGGCTTCGGTCCGGACCCGAAGCCGCTGGGCGTCGCCGGCCAGGTCATCCCCTGGAACTTCCCGCTGCTGATGCTGGCGTGGAAGGTCGCCCCGGCGCTGGCCTGCGGCAACACCGTCGTGCTGAAGCCGGCGGAGACCACGCCGCTGTCGGCCCTCTTCTTCGCGGACATCTGCCGCCAGGCCGGGCTCCCCAAGGGCGTCGTCAACATCGTCACCGGTGACGGCTCGACCGGCGCGGCGCTGGTGGCCCACCCCGGCATCGACAAGGTCGCCTTCACCGGCTCCACCGAGGTGGGCAAGGCGATCGCCCGCACGGTCGCCGGTACGGACAAGAAGCTCACCCTCGAACTGGGCGGCAAGGCGGCCAACATCGTCTTCGACGATGCGCCGATCGACCAGGCCGTCGAGGGCATCGTCAACGGGATCTTCTTCAACCAGGGGCACGTGTGCTGCGCGGGCTCCCGGCTGCTGGTCCAGGAGTCGGTCCAGGACGAGCTGCTGGACGCGCTCAAGCGCCGGATGGCGACCCTGCGGGTCGGCGACCCGCTGGACAAGAACACCGACATCGGCGCGATCAACTCCGCCGAGCAGCTGTCCCGGATCACCGAGCTGACCGCGGCGGGCGAGGCCGAGGGCGCCGAGCGCTGGTCCCCGGCCTGTGAACTGCCGGGCTCCGGCTACTGGTTCGCCCCGACGCTGTTCACCGGCGTCACCCAGGCGCACCGGATCGCCCGCGAGGAGATCTTCGGCCCGGTGCTGTCGGTGCTGACCTTCCGCACGCCGGAGGAGGCGGTGGCCAAGGCCAACAACACGCCGTACGGCCTGTCGGCGGGCATCTGGACGGAGAAGGGCTCCCGGATGCTGTGGATGGCGAACCAGCTGCGCGCGGGCGTCATCTGGTCCAACACGTTCAACAAGTTCGACCCGGCCTCGCCGTTCGGCGGTTACAAGGAGTCGGGCTTCGGTCGCGAGGGCGGCCGGCACGGTCTGGAGGCGTACCTCAGTGTCTGATCGTTTGAGCGTTCTCAAGACCTACAAGCTGTACGTGGGCGGGAAGTTCCCGCGTTCCGAGAGCGGCCGGGTGTACGCAGTGACCACAGCAACATCAGCCGCTGACGCGGCGGGAAAGAACGGCCGGTGGCTGGCCAACGCCCCGCTGGCCTCCCGCAAGGACGCGCGGGACGCGGTGGTCGCCGCCCGCAAGGCGTTCGGCGGCTGGTCGGGCGCCACGGCGTACAACCGCGGGCAGATCCTCTACCGCGTCGCGGAGATGCTGGAGGGCCGCCGGGAGCAGTTCGCCGCCGAGGTGGCGGACGCCGAGGGGCTGTCGAAGGCCAAGGCCGCGGCGCAGGTGGACGCGGCGATCGACCGCTGGGTCTGGTACGCGGGCTGGTCCGACAAGGTCGCCCAGATCGCCGGGTCGTCGAACCCGGTCGCGGGCCCGTACTTCAACCTCTCCGCGCCCGAGCCGACCGGCGTGGTGGCCGTGCTGGCGCCCCAGGAGTCGTCGTTCCTGGGCCTGGTCTCGGTGCTCGCCCCGGTGATCGTCACCGGCAACACGGCGGTGGTCGTGGCGTCCGAGCGGGCCCCGCTGCCGGCGCTGTCGCTGGCCGAGGTGCTGGCCACCTCGGACCTGCCGGGCGGGGTGGTCAACCTCCTCTCCGGCCGTACGGCGGAGCTCGGCGCGCCGCTCGCCGCCCACCAGGACGTCAACGCCCTGGACCTGACGGGCGCCGGCGCCGACCTGGCGAAGGAGCTGGAGACCGCGGCGGCCGACAACCTCAAGCGGGTGCTGCGCCCACGGGCTGCCGACTGGTCCGCCGACCCGGGCACCGACCGGCTGCTGGCCTTCCTGGAGACCAAGACGGTCTGGCACCCGATGGGGGTCTGACGTCCTGCCGGCCCCCGTCCGGGCCGGCAGGACGAACGGCGCGGGACCTCGCCCTCGGGGCGGGTCCCGCGCCGTCGTGCGTCCAACGGGGCGGCGGCGGTCCGTCAGCCGGGCAGTACCCGCATCGCGGTGCCGGTCACCGGCAGGGTCCGCAGCGAACCGCCCTTGGTGACCGGGTCCGTGACCTGCTTGGTGCTCACCGACTTGAAGTCGGCGACCTGGGTGCCGACGCCGTTGTCCAGCGGATCGACGCCGGTGTGCGACATCGGGTCCAGCTTGAGGTTCTTGACGGGGGCCAGGCCGCGGCCCGTGGAGTCCGTCATCGCGCGGGCCAGCGCCTGGCCCACGACGCCGTCGTCCGCCGCGGGCTTCTCCTTGGCCGTGCCGGCCGGCACGGGGGCGGCCGCGCTCGCCGCCGCCGCACCGCCCGAGAGTGCGGCGCCGGCCGCGGAGATCACCAGCCCGGCGCGCAGCAGACCGCGGGGGACGCGGCTGGGCCTGGGACGTGCGTGGGAGGGCATCTGTGCCACCTGCCTGTGGTTCGGGAGCGGAGCGGATGCGCGGGTGCGCCACCGGCCGCGCGGGCCGGATTCCGTCCATCTGGGTAATCGTTCGACTGCGTAGAGTAGTTGAGCGGTGGCGGGGGTTCCACCTCGCGCGCCAGGGGTACCTCCCACGGCGCAATGCCCGACAATGAGTGCCCGTGAACTCCCATTCGCCCGCCCGGCCGTCCTCGCCCGCCCGCGTCCTCCTGCTGACGGGCCCGTCCGGCTCCGGGAAGACCTCCCTGGCCGCCGTCACCGGCCTGCCGGTCCTCAATCTCGACGACTTCTACAAGGACGGCACGGACCCGTCGCTGCCCCAACTGCCCGACGGCGGCGGCGCGGACTGGGACTCGCCGCTCTCCTGGGACGCGGACGCCGCGGTCGCGGCCATCGAGGAGCTGTGCCGCGCGGGGCGGACCACGGTGCCGTCGTACGACATCGCGGCCAGTGCCCGGACCGGCGCCGCGGAGCTGGCGCTCGACGGGGCGCCGCTGTTCATCGCGGAGGGCGTCTTCGCCGCCGACGTCATCGGGCGGTGCCGGGAGGCGGGTCTGCTGGCGGACGCGCTGTGCCTGCGCGGGCGGCCCACCACCACCTTCCGGCGGCGGCTGGCGCGGGACCTGCGGGAGGGCCGCAAACCGGCGGTGTATCTGGTGCGGCGGGGTCTGCGGCTGCTGCGCGACGAGCGGACGATCGTGGCCCGGCTCACCGCGCTGGGCGCCCATCCGTGCGCGCGGCCGGAGGCGCTGGACCGGATAGCGACGGCACGGACGGCGGGACTGGCGGGGGCCGCGGTGCGGTCCTGAGCCCCGGCCCGGCCCGGTGCCGCACACGGACGAGCGGGCTCGGACAGACCCCCCGGCCGCCCGAACCCGCTCGCTTCCCCGTGTTCCCCCGTTTGCCCCCGTGTTCCCCGTACCCCCCTCGGGCTCTCCCCCCGGATCCCCCTCGGGCCTTGCTCCCCCGTTTACTCCCGTCCTCAGGCGACCAGTGCGCCGAAGGACTCCTCCTCGTCACGGCCGAAGCTGAGGACCTCGTCCTCGCGCAGTCGGCGCAGCGAGCGCCAGATGCTGGACTTCACCGTGCCGACACTGATGTTGAGGATGTCCGCGATCTCCGGGTCCGTACGGCCCTCGTAGTAGCGCAGCACCAGCATGGTGCGCTGCGTCTCGGGCAGCCGGGCCAGCGCCTGCCACAGGACGGCGCGCAGCTCGGTGCCGCGCATGGCGTCCGCGTCGGCGGCGGTCTCGGGCAGTTCCTCGGTCGGGTACTCGTTGAGCCTGCGCCGGCGCCAGGCGCTGATGTGCAGGTTCGTCATGGTGCGGCGCAGATAGCCGCCGAGCGCGGCCTTGTCGCTGATCCGGTCCCAGGCCCGGTAGGTCGAGAACAGTGCGCTCTGGAGCAGGTCCTCGGCCTCGTAGCGGTCACCGGTCAGGTGGTAGGCGGTGGCGTACAGGGAGGCGCGGCGCTCCTGGACGTAGGCGGTGAAGGCCGCTTCGGCCTCGGCCGCCTCCGTCGCGGTGCGCCGGTCCCCCGTCTCCCTGTACTCCGCTCCCCCGTCGGCGCTCTCCTGGCCCCCGTTTCCCCCGTTGGGCCCCTTGGGCACCACCACCGCGTCAACGGCCACCATGTAGGGCGGCCGCTGACGCCCGGTGCCGCGGGAGCACCCCCGCCCTCCCGCAGCGCCGGACTTCTCGCGCCCGATGTCGTGGAGGCGCGTGACGACTGCGCCGGAAGTCGTGCCGTGCAGAGTGTTCATCGCGCTGCCCCCCGTCGGTCGAGCCAGTTCGTTCGGTGTGTCCCGGTCGGGATCCCGCCTCGGCGGTGTTGATCTCTCCCGGCTGACCAAAAGACTGCCAAGCCAGTTTCATCGCGTTGTCCGTCGTCTGTCACAGACGTGTCACAGGGCCTGTGGCGGTCCGGCGTGGCTGCGTCACCCGGTCCGAGCCCGTCCGAGCCCGTCCGGCCCGGCACGTGGCGGCACCCGGAGGCCACCGGTCGTTCTCCCCGCGTCCCATGCGCCAGAATGGCGGACGTGCCTTTCCTGTTGCTGATCGAGGACGACGACGCCATCCGCACGGCCCTCGAACTCTCGCTGTCCCGCCAGGGTCACCGTGTGATGACCGCGGCGACGGGCGAGGACGGCCTGAAGCTGCTGCGCGAGCAGCGGCCGGACCTGATCGTGCTGGACGTCATGCTGCCGGGTATCGACGGTTTCGAGGTGTGCCGGCGGATCCGCCGGACGGACCAGCTGCCGATCATCCTGCTCACCGCGCGCAGCGACGACATCGACGTGGTGGTGGGGCTGGAGTCCGGTGCGGACGACTATGTCGTCAAGCCGGTGCAGGGCCGGGTGCTGGACGCCCGGATCCGGGCGGTGCTGCGGCGCGGGGAGCGGGAGTCCAGCGATTCGGCGACGTTCGGCTCGCTGATGATCGACCGGTCGGCGATGACCGTCACCAAGGACGGCAAGGATCTGCAACTGACCCCGACCGAGCTGCGGTTGCTGCTGGAGCTGAGCCGGCGGCCCGGTCAGGCGCTGTCCCGGCAGCAGCTGCTGCGGCTGGTGTGGGAGCACGACTACCTCGGTGACTCGCGGCTGGTGGACGCCTGTGTGCAGCGGCTGCGCGCGAAGGTGGAGGACGTGCCGTCCTCGCCGACGCTGATCCGTACGGTCCGCGGCGTCGGCTACCGACTGGACGCGCCCCAGTGACGGCAGGCACCCCGCAGGGCGGCGGGACCGGGGAGGAGCACGGGCAGGGGCAGGGCGGTACGCCGGTCGGCGGCCGGCTGGTGCGGCTGCTGCGCCGGGCCGCGGGTCTGCTGCGGCTGACGAGTCTGCGGCTGCGGCTGGTCGTGGTGTTCGCGCTGGTGGCCCTGACCGCGGCGGTCTCGGCGTCCGGGATCGCGTACTGGCTCAACCGCAACACCGTCCTGGACCGTACGCAGAACGCCGCCCTGAAGGACTTCCGCAAGTCCCTGGAGGACAACACCCGCACGCTGCCGCTGCGTCCGCGGTGCGCCGAACTCCAGGACGCGGCACGGCAGATGGCGGCCGGTCCGCAGAACTACACGGTGCTGCTGATCGGCGTGGACCGCGAGGGCAAGGAGTGCGCGGCCACCACCGACAAGGACCTGCTGACGCTCGCGGTGGTCCCGCAGTCGCTGCGCAACGCCGTCGACCAGGTGCGCCCGGTCGACGAGAACAACCACGCCGCGCACCACCTGTACTGGCAGCGCAAGGAGGTCGGGGACGTCCCGTACCTCGTCGCCGGGGCGAAGGTGATCGGCGGCGGGCCGACCGGCTACATGATGAAGTCGCTGTCCACCGAGCGGCAGGACCTGACGTCGCTGGGCTGGTCGCTGGGGATCGCCACCGCGCTGGCGCTGGTCGGCTCGGCGCTGCTGGCGCAGGCCGCCGCGACGACCGTGCTGCGGCCGGTGCAGCGGCTCGGTTTCGCGGCGCGGCAGCTGGGCGAGGGACGGCTGGACACCCGGCTGCGGGTGACCGGCAGCGACGAACTGGCGGATCTGTCGCGCACGTTCAACCGCGCCGCGGAGCAGCTCCAGCAGCGGGTCGAGGAGCTGAGCGGGCGGGAGGCGGCGTCCCGCCGGTTCGTCGCCGACATGTCGCACGAGCTGCGGACGCCGCTGACGGCGATCACCGCGGTCACCGAGGTGCTGGAGGAGGAGGCGGACTCCCTCGACCCGATGATCGCGCCGGCCGTGCAGCTGGTGGTCAGCGAGACCCGGCGGCTGAACGACCTGGTGGAGAACCTCATGGAGGTCACCCGCTTCGACGCGGGGACGGCCCGGCTGGTGCTGGACGACGTCGACGTGGCCGACCAGGTGACCGCCTGCATCGACGCCCGGGCGTGGCTGGACGCGGTGGAGCTGGACGCCGACCGCGGCACGATGGCCCGTCTGGACCCGCGCCGGCTGGACGTGATCCTGGCGAACCTGATCGGCAACGCCCTCAAGCACGGCGGTTCGCCGGTGCGGGTGTCGGTCCGCACGGAGCCGACGGAGGGCGCGCCCGAGGAGGCCGGGGCCGGGTCGCCGGACGAGTCCGCGGCCGGGGCACCGGCCGGCGGCGAGCTGGTGATCCGGGTGCGGGACCACGGCCCCGGCATCCCCGAGGAGGTGCTGCCGCACGTCTTCGACCGCTTCTACAAGGCGAGCGCGTCCCGGCCGCGCTCCGAGGGCAGCGGCCTGGGCCTGTCGATCGCGCAGGAGAACGCGCACATCCACGGCGGCCGGATCAGCGCCGCCAACGACCCCGAGGGCGGCGCGGTGTTCACCCTGCGCCTGCCGCGGGACGCCTCCCGGCTGGCCGACGGCGACGGGCCGTCCACAGGCGGCGAGCGGCCCGGGGACGAGGGCGCGGAGGGCCGGCGATGATCCGCCGCGGTCGGGCGCGGTCCGCCGCGCGGCGCGCCGCGGCGGTGGCCGTCCTGGCGCTGGCCGCGGCGGGCTGCGGGATCCGCGGCACGTCCGTCCCGGTCGACGCGGGCGACGCGCCGTCGCGGGTGAGCTGCCAGGCGCCGAGGCCGGACGCCTCGGCGGCGCAGCGGGCCACGGTGTATCTGGTGTGCGGCTCGTCGCTGGCCACGGTGGAGCGGGCGGTGGGGCGGCCGCAGGGGACGCCGGGGGCCGCGGTCCGGCTGCCGGCCGCCCGGACGCTGCTGGCCGAGCTGCAGAAGCCGCCGACGGCCGAGGAGGCCCGGGCCGGGTTCAGTACCGCGGTGCCCAGGGCGCTGCGGGTGGACGGGCCGCGGGCCGGGGACGCGCCGGAGGCGCTGCGGCTGTCCGTCGAGCCGGACGACCTGCCGTCGTTCGCGCTGGCGCAGCTGGTGTGCACCTTCGGCCGGAGCGCCGCGCTGGGCCGTACCGGGGGCGCGCTGCTGGGCGGCCCGGACGACGGGGCGCCGCACCGCTACGACTGCTCGCCGGACGTGCAGGCCAACCCCGACGTCGCCGAGCGCGCGGGCTGGGGCCTGTGGTGAACCTCCCGCCCCTGAGCGCTTCCGTGCACGACGGGCGCGACGGGGCGGAACCGCGGCCCCCGCTACCGGCGTCCTGGCCAGTGTGCAGCGTCATGGCCCCGGCAGCCCCGGCAGTACCGTCGCCCCCCGTTTGCGCGCCACCGGGGTTCTCCTCCTCGTGGCGCATCTGCTGATCGTCGGCTGGCTGACGCTGCGTCCCCGTACGGTGCCGTGGGTTCCGGCCGCGAATCTGGAGCCGCTGGCGTCGATCCACGCCCAGCTGGTGCGGGGCGGCTGGCCGGCGGTGTGGCACCTGGGGGCGCCGGTGCTGCTGCTGGCGCCGCTGGGGGTGCTGCTGCCGCTGGCCGGCGGGCGACTGAACGTTTCCCCGCTAGGTTCGATGGCCCGTACGGTCTTCGCCGGCGCGATGGTCTCGCTGACGATCGAGCTGCTGCAGACCGCCGTGCCGGGCCAGGTGCCGGACGTCGACTCGGTGCTGCTGAACACGCTCGGGGTGGCGCTGGCGCATCTGCTGATCGTCCCCGGGGCCCGGTCGCGGCTCCGCCGGCAGGACGAGCGGCTCAGGGGTGCGACCCCGAGAATCCCCAGGGTCGGTCTGACCCCGCAGGCTGACGTTTTCTCCGGCGGCCGGACCTACTTTTGAGGCATCGGGGCAGCCGCCCCGGATCGTCGAGAAGGAGTAGCCCGTCATGGCCGCCGCACTGGTCCGACCCGTCAAGAACCGCATGATCGCCGGTGTCTGCGCCGGCCTCGCCCGCCGCTTCGGGACGTCCCCGGCGACGATGCGAGTGATCTTCCTGCTCTCCTGCCTGCTGCCCGGTCCGCAGTTCCTGGTCTATCTGGCGCTGTGGATACTCCTCCCCTCGGAGGATCGGTCGCACGACGCCGCGGCCTGGTAGGCGCGCGCCCGGCCCCGGACACGGCGATGCCCCGACCCGTACGGGATACCGCGTACGGACCGGGGCGGACCTGGGGTGTCCCCTGAGGGACGGCGCGGGCCTGGTCAGCGGATGGGGAGCTTGACCGCCTCGGCGGGCAGGCCACCGAGCAGCGGCGCGTTGCCCCGGCTGTTCATGTGGGCCTTGGGGACGACGCCCCCACCGCCGCCGTTGCTGGTGGCCCCGGAGATGGTCCGGGTGGCGTCCTTCACGGGCAGGCTGTGCAGCACGCCGTTGGTGTCGATCGAGTTGCCCACCGGGGCGGCGGAGGCCGTGCCGGCGGCGGTGGCGGCGATGGCGGCGCCGAGCGCGACGGCACCGAGAGTCTTGACCGTTCCCTGCTTCATTGCATTACGTCCTCGTGCTGGGGGCTTGACCGGCTAGGAAACCTAGTGATTCCGCCGCCGCGGCCGCAAACACCCCCAGGGTGTGGGGAAACGGCCGGTGGACAATCCACCGGCCGTTGCGCTAGGCACCGTCAAGATCTTGCTTACTGCCCGTCAGACTCCGTGCTGGCAGCGGGAGTTGCGGCCGACTGGCGAAAGAGCCATTCCGAGCGCAATTCCGCATATCCGGGCTTGATGACGTCATTGATCATGGCCAGACGTTCATCGAAAGGAAGGAAAGCAGACTTCATACCATTGACCGTGAACCACTGGAGATCGTCGAGGGTGTAGCGGAACGTCCGGACCAGGTGCTCGAATTCGCGGGACATGGTCGTGTCGCTCATCAGGCGGTTGTCGGTGTTGACCGTGCAGCGGAACTGCAGCCGACGCAGCAGCCCGATGGGGTGCTCCGCGTACGAGGCGGCGGCCCCGGTCTGGAGGTTGGAGGTCGGGCACAGCTCCAGCGGGATGCGCTTGTCCCGGACGTAGGACGCTAGCCGCCCGAGGGTGACCGACCCGTCCTCGGCGACCTCGATGTCGTCGATGATGCGGACGCCGTGGCCGAGCCGGTCGGCGCCGCACCACTGGAGCGCCTGCCAGATGGACGGCAGGCCGAATGCCTCGCCGGCGTGGATGGTGAAGTGGTTGTTCTCCCGCTTGAGGTACTCGAAGGCGTCGAGGTGGCGGGTGGGAGGGTAGCCGGCCTCGGCGCCCGCGATGTCGAAGCCGACCACGCCCAGGTCGCGGTAGCGGTTGGCGAGTTCGGCGATCTCCAGGGCGCGGGCGGCGTGCCGCATCGCGGTGAGCAGGGCGCCGACGCGGATCCGGTGGCCGTTGGCGCGGGCCCGCCGCTCGCCCTCCCGGAAGCCCTCGTTGACGGCCTCGACGACCTCTTCGAGGCTCAGGCCGGCCTCCAGGTGCTGCTCCGGCGCGTAGCGGACCTCGGCGTAGACGACGCCGTCCGCCGCCAGGTCCTCGGCGCACTCGGCGGCGACCCGGAAGAGCGCCTCGCGGGTCTGCATGACGGCGCAGGTGTGCGCGAAGGTCTCCAGATAGCGTTCCAGCGAGCCGGAGTCGGCGGCCTCGCGGAACCAGACCCCGAGCTTCTCGGGGTCGGTCTCCGGGAGTCCGCTGTAGCCGGTGTCACGGGCCAGATCGACGACGGTGCCGGGGCGCAGCCCGCCGTCGAGGTGGTCGTGGAGCAGCACCTTGGGTGCGCGGCGGATCTGTTCTGCGGTCGGGAGGTTGCTGAACTCGCTCGTCATTTCCGCACTGTAGACCCTACGCGCGTAGATCTCACCGAACGATACGTAACAGTGACCCGTCCGCAGGGTGGACAGCACGCCGCGTTCTGCCATCGTTCTCGTCGTGACTCCTCCGATGGCTCAGCAAGCGCTGCCGGTGCGCGAGGCCCGGCTGGGAAAACCGCTGGGAGCGGGCGGCACGGACCGGACGGTGAACGCCGTCGCCCTCCTTCTCCCCGGGTGCGGACCGAACGGGCTGCGCCGGCCGTCGCCGGTACCGGCCCTGGCCGTCCGCCCGCTGGCCGCCCGGCTGGCGCGGGCCGGCCGCCCGGAGGGCCTGGCCGCCCACGTGGTGCACTACCGCTGCCGCGGCTGGAACGGCACCGCGGCGCACCCGGCGCAGGACGCCGCCTGGGCCGTCGACGAGGTGGTCCGCCGCTACGGCGACGTCCCGGTCGCGCTGGTCGGCACCGGTATGGGCGCCCGCGCCGCCCTGCACGCCGCCGGCCACCCGGCCGTCCACGCCGTACTGGGCCTGGCGCCCTGGCTCGCCGATCCGTGCCAGTACGGCACCGCCCCCGACCCCGTGAAGCAGCTGATCGGCCGCCAGGTCCTGCTGGTCCACGGCACCAACGACGAACGTGTCGACCCCGACCTCTCCTACCGCTACGCCCAGCGCGCCAAGAAGATCAACCGCGACACCTGCCGCTTCGAGGTCCACTCCGACGGCCACTCGCTCCACCAGCACCGCTCCGAGGTGCACGCCCTCGCCACCGACTTCCTCCTCGGCGCCCTGTTCACCCACGCCTACGCCCGCCCCGTCAAAGACGCCCTCGCCGCTCCCCCACCCCTGGGCCTCCGCATGCCCCTGGCCTCCGGCTTCGGCACCTCCCTCCGCCACTGAGGCCCCCGGCCCCTGGCCCCCGGCCCCCAACTCCCGTGCGGGGCGGGGGTGTCGGGGGTAGCCTCCCGGCGCTCACGACAACAAATCCCCCCGGCGGCTCAGGAGGAACTTCTTGAAGGCGGCGACCGGCGGGGTGTCCACCCGGCCGTCGAGCCAGGCGACGCCGATTTCGCGGACGGCTCGGGGGGCGGTGACGGTCAGTTCCGCGACGCCGGGGCGGGGGACCGCGGGCGGCGGGAGCAGGGCGACGCCCAGGCCGGCGGCGACCAGGCCGCGCAGGGTCTCGGCCTCCTCGCCCTCGAACGCCACGCGCGGGGTGAAGCCGGCCTCGGCGCACAGGGCGTCGGTGATCCGGCGGAGGCCGTAGCCCGGTTCGAGGGTGACGAAGAGTTCGCCGGCCGCCTCGGCGAGGCGGATCCGCTTGCGGCCGGCCAGCGGATGGTCGTCCGGTACGACCAGGCGGAGCTTCTGCTCGTCGAGGCGGCGGGCGGCCAGGTCCGGGTAGTCCGGGACCGGCGACGTCAGGCAGAGGTCGAGGTCGCCGGCGCGCAGCCGTTCGATCATCGCCTCGCCGTAGTTCTGGACGAGCTGGAAGCGGATGCCGGGGTGGTCGGCGCGGAAGCTGCGGATCAGGCCGGGGACGGTCTCCGGGCCGAGGGTGTGCAGAAAGCCGAAGGCGACCTTGCCGGTGGCCGGGTCGGCGTCGGCGCGGAGGGATTCGGTGGCCCGTTCCAGGTCGGTCAGGGTGCGTTCGGCGGCGGTGCGGAAGGCGCGCCCGGCCGGGGTGAGGGAGAGCGTCCGGCCGTGCCGGGCGAACAGCGCCACCCCGAGGTCGTCCTCCAGCCGCACCAGGGCGCGGCTGAGGGTCGGCTGGGGCATGCCGAGTTCGTGGGCGGCGCGGGTGACGTGCTCGTGCCGGGCGACGGCGGCGAACTGGGCGAGCCGCGGGGCGAGCGCCAGCGCCCAGGAGTCGGCGCCCAGCTCGGCGACCTCCGGCCCGCCCGGCGGGACCGTCCTAAGCCGTTCCGGAATGTCTTTTCTGTTGCGGACGTGCAACAGGGACGCTTGTGAACTGCGATCATGTGCCACAGCATCGATTATCGCGTTTTGATGCATTGGACGCATGAACTGAGCGGCTCTACCTTCGAAGCATGCCTCCCGCTGATACCGGGGCGTCCGTCACCGACCGTGCGGCCGCCTCTCCCCCGTCCTCCTCTTCTTCCTCCTCTTCTCCCGCCGCACCGGCCGACCCCGAGTCGGACAAGCTGCGGCCGGGCGGCCCCGGCTACCGCCGGATGAGCTTCGCCCTCTTCGCCGCCGGAGTGGCCACCTTCGCCCTCCTGTACTCCACCCAGGCGCTGCTGCCGGCCATCTCCGCGGACCTCGACGTCGCGCCGGACCAGGCCAGTTGGACGGTCTCCGCGGCCACCCTCGGGCTGGCCCTGGGCGTGATCCCGCTCAGTGCGCTCTCCGAGCGGTTCGGCCGCCGCACCCTGATGACGGCCTCCCTCACCGTCGCCGCGGTGATCGCGCTCCTGGTCCCCTTCGCCCCCTCGCTCGGCACGCTGATCGCGCTGCGCGCCGTCCAGGGCGTCGCGCTGGCCGGGCTGCCCGCGTCGGCGATGGCGTTCCTGGCCGAGGAGGTACGGGCCAAGGCGCTGGTGGCGGCGATCGGCCTGTTCGTGGCCGGCAACAGCATCGGCGGGATGTCCGGGCGGATCGTCACCGGCTGGGTCGCCCAGGCGTGGGGCTGGCGGGTGGCGCTCGGCGCGGTGGGGCTGATGGCCGTGGTGTGCGCGGTGGCGTTCCGGCTGCTGGTGCCCCGGGCCCGGCACTTCGTCTCCCGTTCGGTCGGGCCGCGGGCGCTGGCCCGTACACTCGGCGGCCACCTCGCCGACCCGCTGCTGCGCCGCCTCTACGCCATCGGCGCCCTGTTCATGACGGTCTTCGGCGCGGTCTACACGGTGATCGGCTACCGCCTGGTCGCCGAGCCGTTCCACCTCCCGCAGGGCATCGTCGGCTCGATCTTCGTCGTCTACCTCGTCGGTACGGTCTCCTCGGCCGCGGCCGGGAAGCTGGTCGGCCGGGTCGGCCGCCGCGGCGCCCTCTACCTGGCCGTCGGCACCACCGCAGCGGGCCTGCTGCTGACCCTGGCCGCCACGGTGGCCGCGGTGCTGGCGGGCCTGGTCCTGATCACCGCGGGCTTCTTCGCGGGCCACGCGGTCGCCTCGTCCTCGGTCAGCCGCACCGCCAAGACCGCCCGGGCCCAGGCGTCCGCGCTCTACCAGTGCGCGTACTACATCGGCAGCAGCCTGGGCGGCGCGCTCGGCGCCGCCGCCTTCCACGCCGCCGGCTGGTCGGGCACCGTCCTCCTCGGCCTCGCGGCGATGGTCGGCGCCGCCGCCATCACCCTCTACGCCACCCGCAAGGCGGTCGCCGAACGCCGCCTGCTGAGCCTGAGCAAGGCGGCGTAACCCGGCCACCCAACCGCGCCGCGCAGTCCGGCCGCCCGGTCGGCTCCCGCGGCCCCCGGAACCGAAGGGCCCGCCCCGTCACCTGTCCTGGTGGGGCGGGTCCTTCGTCGTCCTACGCCGTCAATCGAGGGGGAAGACGCCCGTGTCCAGGGTGAGTTCGAAGGGCGCGGGAAGCACCAGCTCGTCGCCGAACTTCGCGGTCTGAAACACCTGGTATGCGTCGCCCTTCGGCTCGCCATAGAGCGTGATGACCGGCTCGTCAGGTGCCCAGAGGTCGATGAGGAGGTACAGCGGAACTCCCGCGGACGCGTATCCGGCACGCTTGTCGAACCGGTCGTGGTGCGCGGAGGTCTTCGCGGTGATCTCGACGGCCAGTTCGGCTACAGCGGCGGGGACGAAGTACCCCGCGCCGCGGAGCGCGGCTTCCGGTGCCACCACGAGGTTGGGGACGTAGAGCCCGTGATGGGCAGGGACGGCTACGGCGAGTTTCTGGTATGCGCCCCGGTCTTCCGGGATCACCGCGTACAACGCCCTGCTGAGTTCGGCGGCGATCAGGTTCTGCCGGGCGTCGCGGGGCGGGGCGACGGTGATGACGCCGTCCACGATCTCCACCATGCAGCCGGGCGGGGCGTCGGTGTCCTCCCAGATCCGGACGAGGGCATCCCACTCGCGCCCGGTCATCGGGTAGTGGTCGATGGTGAGTTCTTTCACGGCGGGCGGGCTCCTCTCGGCGGGACGCGGGTGATTGCACCACGTGGAACGAGGGCCGCGCCGGTTCATGGCCCTCGTTCGCCCGTACGGGTCCTGCGCCCGTATGAGTCCTGTGCCGGTCCGGGGCGGGGTGGGCGGCGGGGGTGCCGTGCCCCCAGGGCAGCGGCACCCCGACTCAAGCTCAGCCGATCCGTTCCAGGACCACCGGGCCCGCGGTGAAGGCCGCGTCGGGCGCGCCGATCTCCACCCCGCCCTCCAGCGCCGCCAGCGCGTAGTCGAACTTCTCCGGGGTGTCGGTGTGGAGGGTGAGGAGGGGCTGGCCGGCGGTGAGCTGGTCGCCGGGCTTGGCGTGGAGTTCGATGCCGGCGCCGGCCTGGACCGGGTCCTCCTTGCGGGCGCGGCCGGCGCCCAGGCGCCAGGCGGCGAGGCCGACGGCGTAGGCGTCCAGGGTGGTGAGCACGCCGGAGGACGGGGCGGGGACGACGTGGGTCTCGCGGGCGACGGGGAGTGCGGCGTCGGGGTCGCCGCCCTGGGCTGTGATCATGCGGCGCCAGTGGTCCATGGCGGAGCCGTCGGCCAGGGCCTTGGTGGGGTCGGCGTCCGACAGGCCGGCCGCGTCGAGCATCTCGCGGGCGAGGGCGAGGGTGAGGTCGACGACGTCCTGCGGGCCGCCGCCGGCCAGGACCTCTACGGACTCGCGGACTTCGAGGGCGTTGCCGGCGGTCAGGCCGAGCGGGGTGGACATGTCGGTGAGCAGGGCGACCGTCTTGACGCCGTGGTCGGTGCCCAACTCGACCATGGTGGAGGCGAGTTCGCGGGCGTCGTCGAGGTGCTTCATGAAGGCGCCGGAGCCGACCTTGACGTCCAGGACGAGGGAGCCGGTGCCCTCGGCGATCTTCTTGGACATGATGGAGGAGGCGATGAGGGGGATGGACTCGACGGTGCCGGTGACGTCGCGGAGGGCGTAGAGCTTCTTGTCGGCGGGGGCGAGGCCGTCGCCGGCGGCGCAGATGACCGAGCCGACGTCGCGGAGGACCTTCAGCATCTCGTCGTTGCTCAGCGTGGCGCGCCAGCCGGGGATCGATTCCAGCTTGTCGAGGGTGCCGCCGGTGTGGCCGAGGCCGCGGCCGGAGAGCTGCGGGACGGCGGCGCCGCAGGCGGCGACCAGCGGGGCGAGCGGCAGGGTGATCTTGTCGCCGACGCCGCCGGTGGAGTGCTTGTCGGCGGTGGGGCGGGCGAGGGAGGAGAAGTCCATCCGCTCGCCGGAGGCGATCATGGCGGCGGTCCAGCGGGCGATCTCGGTGCGGTTCATGCCGTTGAGGAAGATGGCCATGGCCAGCGACGACATCTGTTCGTGGGCGACCTCGCCGCGGGTGTAGGCGTCGATGACCCAGTCGATCTGAGCGGGGGTCAGCTCGCCGCGGTCGCGCTTGGTGCGGATGACGGAGATGGCGTCCATGGACATCGGGCATTCCTTTCGAACGGGTAGGTCCGTTCTACACGCATAGACGCGGGGGTCGCCAGGGCGGGCGGCGGGCGGCGCCGCCTCTCGCGCGGGCAGCCCCGCCCGCCGTCACTCCGCGAGGTGCGCCGGGCCGAAGGCGTCCGGGAGGAGTTCCGACAGGGGGCGGATGCCGGCCCGGGTGTCGACCAGCAGTTCCGGGCCGCCGTGCTCGTAGAGGAGCTGGCGGCAGCGGCCGCACGGGACGAGCAGCTCGCCCCTGCCGTCCACGCAGGTGAACGCGGTCAGCCGGCCCCCGCCGCCGGCGAACAGGGCGGAGATCAGGCCGCATTCGGCGCACAGCGCCAGGCCGTAGGAGGCGTTCTCGACGTTGCAGCCGGTGATCGTGCGGCCGTCGTCCACCAGGGCGGCGGCGCCGACGGGATAGCCGGAGTACGGGGCGTAGGCCCGGGACATCGCGTCCCGGGCCTGCGTCCGCAGCGCGGGCCAGTCGACCGGCACCTGGTGCGTCATGTGTGCGGTTCTTCCTTCGTGTCTTTCTTCACGTCGTCCGTCAGTGCCCCTGGCCGCGGCGGTACGGCTTGCCGATCGCCTTCGGGGACCGCAGGCGCTGCGAGAAGAGCGCCAGGACCAGCAGCGTAGCGATGTACGGGCTGGCCTCGACGAGTTCCAGCGGGACGCTGTCGGAGAGGGCGTACCAGACGACCAGGACGACGGCGGCCACCGCGGCGACCGCGGCCTGGGCCCGCTTGGCGGCCCGCAGCCGCACCAGTGCCAGCCCGGCGAGCAGCGCGGCCAGGCCGAGCAGCAGGGCGTGCACCGTGGGGCCGCCGCTGCGCAGCTGCATGGCGTCCATGAAGCCGAACAGGCCGGCGCCGAGGGCGACGCCGCCCGGCCGCCAGTTGCCGAAGATCATCGTGGCCAGGCCGATGTAGCCGCGGCCGCCGGTCTGGCCGTCCTGGTAGAAGTGCACGCTGATCGCCAGGAAGGCGCCGCCCAGGCCGGCCAGCGCGCCGGAGACCAGGACCGCCGCGTACTTGTACGCGTAGACGTTGACGCCCAGGGTCTCGGCGGAGAGCGGGGCCTCGCCGCAGGACCGCAGTCGCAGACCGAACGACGAGCGCCAGAGCAGGAAGAAGGTGCCGGCGAAGAGGCCGACGGTCACCAGGGTCAGCCAGGGGACGCCGGTGACGGCGGCGCCGAGCACCCCGGCGAGGTCGGAGACCAGGAACCAGTGGTGGCCCTCGATGCCGTTCAGCCAGTCCGCGAGGCCGGGGACGGTGAAGGTCGGGATGTCGGACATCGGCGGGGACTGCTTGTCGTTGCCGCCGGCCAGCATCGCGGCGCTGCCCTCCTGTCCGAACACGAGGGTGGCCAGGTACTGGGTGGCGCCCAGCGCCAGGATGTTGATCGCGACGCCGGAGACGATGTGGTCGACGCCGAAGGTGACGGTGGCGACGGCGTGCACCAGGCCGCCGAGCGCGCCGCCGACGATGCCGGCCGCGGCCGCCAGCCAGGGGCCGTGCTGCCAGCCCACCCAGCCGGCCGCGAACGAGCCGAGCATCATCATGCCTTCGAGGCCGATGTTGATCACGCCGGCCCGCTCGGCCCAGAGACCGCCCAGACCGGCCAGCCCGATCGGTACGGCGGCGCTCAGCGCGGCCCCGAACTGGCCGGCGGAGGTGAGGTCCTGGGCGCCGGTGACAGCCCGCAGGACGGAGACCGCGACCAGCGCGCCGGCGACGATCAGCAGGATCCAGGGGTAGGTCAGCTTCCGTTTGCCGCCGCCCGTGCCGGGGGCCGCGAGCTTGGTCGCGGACTTGAGTTCCGTACTCACGCCGACACCTCCGGCTTGTCGCTCTGGTCAGAGTTCGTCGTGCGGGCCAGTACGGCCAGCTCCTCGCCGACCTTGCGCTGCTGCAGGCGCAGCCCGTAGCGGCGGACGACCTCGTAGGCGATGACCACGCAGAGCACGATCACGCCCTGGATGACGCCGACGATCTCCTGGGCGTAGCCCTCGAACTCCAGCCGGGAGCCGGTGCGGTCGAGGAACGCCCACAGCAGTGCGCCGAAGGCCATGCCGACCGGGTGGTTGCGGCCGAGGAGGGCGATGGCGATGCCGGTGAAGCCGATGCCGGCCGGGAAGTCCGTGCCGTACTGGAAGGACTCGCCGAGCAGGGTCGGCATGCCGACCAGGCCGGCGGCGGCGCCGGACAGCAGCATGCTGATGACGACCATCCGCTTGACGCTGACGCCGCTGGCCTCGGCGGCCGGCTCGGAGGCGCCCACCGCCCGCAGGTCGAAGCCGAAGCGGGTGCGGTTGATCAGGAACCAGTACAGGGCACCGGCGATCACCGCGACCACCACGAAGCCCTCGACCGGCTTGGGGTGGGTCGGGAAGGAGAAGAAGTGGGCGGACTCCGGCAGGAACGTGGTGTGCAGGAGGTTGCCGTCCTTGACGGCGAGCCGCCCGTCCTGGAGGAAGTAGCCGATGACGGAGGCCGCGATGGAGTTCAGCATGATCGTGGTGATCACCTCGCTGACCCCGCGGGTGGTCTTCAGCAGACCCGCGACGGCGGACCAGATCGCGCCCACCAGCATCGCGATGGCGATCAGCAGGATGATCTGGAGGGCGCCGGGCAGCGCGACGGCGCCGCCGACCGCGGCCGCGGCGAAGGCGGCCAGCCGGTACTGCCCGTCCACACCGATGTTGAACAGGTTCATCCGGAAGCCGATGGCCACCGCGAGCGCCGAAAGGTAGTACGGCACCGCCTTGTTGACGATCCAGACCTGGCTGTCGCTGTAGTGGCCGTAGTCGGCCATGATCCCGTAGGCCCGGAACGGGTTCTCGCCGGACGCCAGGAAGACCAGCGAGCTGATCACTATCGCGGCGACGATCGCCAGCACCGGCGCGGCCAGGGCCAGCAGGACCTTGTCGCGGGCGGCGCTGCGCGCGAGGGCGTCGACGGCCGGGTTCTTCCGGGCCGTCGGCGTGGTGGTGGACGTGCTCACTTCTCGTCACCCCCCTGGGCGACGGCGGTGTCGTCCGACGCGCTGAGGTGGCCGCTGGCGGCACCGGTCATGGCGGAGCCCAACTCCTCCGGGGTGATCACGGCGGGGTCGGCGTCGGCGACCAGTCGGCCCCGGTACATCACCCGCAGGGTGTCGGACAGCCCGATCAGCTCGTCCAGGTCGGCAGAGATCAGCAGGACCGCCAGGCCCTCCCGGCGCGCGGCGCGGATCTGCTCCCAGATCTGCGCCTGGGCGCCGACGTCGACCCCGCGGGTGGGGTGGGCGGCGATCAGCAGCTTGGGGTGGTGGCTCATCTCGCGGCCGACGATCAGCTTCTGCTGGTTGCCGCCGGAGAGCGAGGCCGCGGTGACCTCGATGCCGGGGGTGCGGACGTCGTACTCGGCGACGATCCGCTCGGTGTCCTTGCGGGCGCCGGCCAGGTCGAGGAGCCGGCCCTTGCTGTTGGGGCGCTCGGTGACGTGGCCGAGGATGCGGTTCTCCCACAGCGGGGCGTCCAGCAGCAGGCCGTGCCGGTGGCGGTCCTCGGGGACGTAGCCGATGCCGCCCTCGCGCCGGGCGCGGGTGGAGGACCGCGAGAGGTCCTTGCCGTCGAGGGTGACGGTGCCGCCGTCGGGCGTGCGGGTGCCCATGACGGCCTCGACCAGTTCGGCCTGCCCGTTGCCCTCGACGCCGGCGACGCCCAGCACCTCGCCCTTGCGGATGGTGAACGAGATGCCGTCCAGCACCGTGCGGACCACGCCGTCGGAATCGGTGGCCGACAGCCGCAGGTCGCGGACGGCGAGCATCTCCTCGTCGGTGACGGTCGACTCCCGGGTCTCCGGCGACGGCAGTTCGCTGCCGACCATCAGCTCGGCGAGCTGCTTGGGGGTGGTCGCGGCCGGTTCGACGGAGGCGACCGTGGTGCCGCGCCGGATGACGGTGATGTCGTCGGCGACCGAGAGCACCTCGCCCAGCTTGTGCGAGATGAAGATGACGGTCAGGCCCTCGGACTTCAGCTCCCGCAGGTTGTCGAAGAGCGCGTCGACCTCCTGCGGGACGAGGACCGCGGTCGGCTCGTCGAGGATCAGCGTCCGGGCGCCGCGGTAGAGGACCTTGAGGATCTCCACCCGCTGCCGGTCGGCGACGCCGAGGTCCTCGACGAGCACCTCCGGGCGGATGTTGAGGCCGTAGGCGTCGGACAGCTCGCGTATCCGTGCGCGGGCGGCGCCGCCGATGCCGTGCAGCTTCTCCGCGCCGAGGACGGTGTTCTCCAGGACGGTGAGGTTGTCGGCGAGCATGAAGTGCTGGTGCACCATGCCGATGCCGCGGGCGATGGCGTCGCCCGGGGAGTGCAGGGTGACCTGTTCGCCGTCGAGCGCGATGGTGCCCTCGTCCGGCTTCTGCATGCCGTAGAGGATCTTCATCAGGGTCGACTTGCCGGCGCCGTTCTCGCCGCAGAGGGCGTGGACGGTACCGCGGCGGACGGTGAGGTGGATGTCGTGGTTGGCCACGACGCCGGGGAACCTTTTGGTGATTCCCCGGAGTTCTACAGCAGGGGCGACCGGACCGGGCGGGCTGCTGCTGGTGGGCGCTGCGTTGATGGCGCACTCCCCTCAGGGACGAAGGAGCGGAAGCGGAAGAAGTGGGCGGCCGCGGGGACGGAGCGTGGAGGGGGACGAGGGGCCGGCGGCGGCCCCGCGGGGCGCCCGGGCGCGCCCCCGGAGGGGCTACGACTTCGGCGTCTCCCTGACCTTCACCTGCCCCTCGATGATCTTCTTCCGGGCCGCGTCGATCTGCGGCTGGATGTCCTTGATGAAGCCGCCGGAGGTGGCGAGCGAGACGCCGCCGTGCTTCAGGTCGTAGGTGTGGACACCGGTCAGCGGCCGGTGCTGCTGGTAGCTCTTGATGAGGTCGAAGACCGCCACGTCCACGTTCTTCACCACGGAGGTCAGGATGTGGTTCTTGTAGCGGGCCAGGCCCGGCTGGCGGTACTGGTCGGAGTCCACGCCGATCCCCCAGGCGCCCTTGACCTTGCTGATCGCCTCGATCGAGCCGGCGCCGGACTGCCCGGCGGCCGAGTAGATCACGTCGATGCCGCTGTCGAGCATGCCCTGGGCCTTGGCCTTGGCGGCGGCCGGGTCGTTGAAGCCCTTGTCGTTGTTCGGGTACAGGTACTGCGAGACGACCTTGGCCCTGGGGTCGGTGTCGTGCACGCCCTGTTCGAAGCCGGCCTGGAACTTCTGGATCAGCGCGTTGTTCACGCCGCCGATGAAGCCGACCCGGTGCGTCCTGCTCTTGAGCGCGGCGGCGACGCCGGCCAGGTAGGACCCCTCGTGCTCGGCGAAGACCATGGCGTCGACGTTCTTGCCGGTCGGCACCGCGTCGACGACGCCGAAGTTGGTGTCCGGGAAGTCCTTGGCGACGTTCTGCACGGACTGGCTGTAGGCGAAGCCGACCCCGATCACCGGGTTGTAGCCGGCCTCGGCGAAGGAGGTCAGCCGCTGCTCGCGGTCCGCCTCGGTCTCGCCGTTCTTCGCGGTGAGCATCTTGACCTGGACGCCCAGCTGCTGCCGGGCGTTCTCCGTACCGCGGGCGGCAGCCTCGTTGAACGAGTGATCGTCCCGCCCGCCGATGTCGAAGGCCAGCCCGACGCCCGCGTGTTTCGCGCGGTTGGCCTCGGCGAAACTCTGGCCGCAGGCGGTGGCGGTGAGCGCGAGACACGCGGTGGCGGTGGCCGCGGCGACAACCCTGATGACCCGACGCACGGGGCCTTCCCTTCGCTGTAAGCGCCCCCAGTGGCGCTGGCTTGTCGGGAGATTAACGCGCGTAGACCTGGCGCAAAACCCTCCATGGCGTCGCCGTTATCGATTCGTCTCTCAGGGCACCGGCCGGAAACACGGCGGGCGGCCGACCAGTGGCCGGCCGCCCGGGGTGGCGGGGTGTGGCGCGATCTTTGCGGTCGCCGCCGCCCTAGGGGCTCAGAGCAGCGCCGCCGCGGTGAACAGCTCCACCCCCGCGGTGATCGCGTACTCGTCGACGTCGAAGTCGCCGCGGTGCAGGTCGAGGCTGCTCAGCTCGCCGGGCGGGCGGACGCCGAGGCGGGCCATGGCGCCCGGGACGTGTTCGAGGTACCAGGAGAAGTCCTCGCCGCCGAGGGACTGCGGGGTGTCCTCGACGGCCTCGGCGCCGCGCCGGGCGGCCATCGCGTCGTGCAGCAGCTGGGCGCTGCCCGGTTCGTTGACGACCGGCGGGATGCCGCGGACGTAGTCGATCTGGGACTTGGCGCCGTACAGGGTGGCGACCTCGTCGATCGCGGCGTGGACGAGGTCGGGCGCCTGCCGCCAGGCGGCGATGTCCAGGCAGCGGACGGTGCCGGCGAGCACGGCGCGCTGCGGGATGACGTTGCAGGCGTGGCCGGTCTCCAGGCGGCCCCAGGTGACGGCGAGGCCGGCCCGGGCGTCGACGCGGCGGCCGAGCAGCGCCGGGACGTCGACGGCGACCCGGGCGGCGGCGGTGACCATGTCGGTGGTCAGGTGCGGGCGGGCGGTGTGGCCGCCGGGCCCTTCGAGGGTGATCTCCAGCCGGTCGCAGGCGGAGGTGATCGCGCCGGTGCGCAGGCCGATCCGGCCGGCGTCCACCCGCGGGTCGCAGTGCACCGCGAGGATCCGCCCGACGCCGTCCAGCACCCCGCAGGCGACGGCCTCGGCGGCGCCGCCGGGCAGGAGCTCCTCGGCGGGCTGGAAGAGCAGCCGCACCGGGCGGGGCAGCCGGCCCTCCCGGGCCAGCTCGGCGAGGACCAGACCGGTGCCGAGCACGACGGTGGTGTGCACGTCGTGGCCGCAGGCGTGGGCGCGGCCGGGGACCGTGGAGGCGTAGTCGACGGTCTTGGTGTCGGGGATGGGGAGGGCGTCGATGTCCGCGCGGAAGGCCAGCCGCCCTCCGGTCGTGCCGTCCGCGGTGCCGCCGTCCGAACCGATGTCGCATACGAGGCCGGTGCCGGTGGCGAGGACGCGGGGGCGCAGCCCGGCCTGCTCCAGGCGGTCCTTGATCGCCGCGGTGGTCCGGAACTCCTGGTTGCCGAGCTCGGGGTGCATGTGCAAGTCGCGGCGGAACGCGATGAGTTCGGCGCGCAGTACCTCGGAGAGCGTGCCGGGCAGTGCGGGGGCGTGCGGGGCTTCGACGGCGCGGGACATCAGTTGGTTCACCCGTTGAAGGTTACGGGCCGGAACGGGGTAACTGGCCCTCGATCAACAAAAGTTCAGCCCCTCAGGGGAAGAAATTTTAGGCAGCTGGGTGCATGGACGGTTTTTGGTACGGGTATGGACGAAGTTTTTATCAAGGCTTCGTCAGGGCTTCGTCGCTCGCTGTCAGGTTCGGTCGGAATCTGCCTCGGACAGTCGCCGTACATCCGGCGCGGTGCCGGTGACGCCGTCGAGGAAGCCCTGGGCGCGCGGGGAGGCGTGTGCGGTGAGCCAGGCGGGGTCGATGTCGCAGACCGCGACCTGGACTCCGGTGCCCTGGAGGGCCAGTGGCAGGGTGTGCACCACGGTGGAGGGGAAGCTGAGGATCAGCCGGCCCACCGGGCCGCGGCGGGCGATCAGTTCGAGGGGGAGGTCGGGCCGGACCACCTCCAGTCCGGTCTCGGTGGCGAGCCGGTGGAGCTTGCCGGCGCGCTCCCGGCGGTGCGCGAAGTAGCGGGTGGCGCCGTGGGTCCGGGCCAGCCGGTCGACCGCGGCGAGATAGCGGTCGGTGTCGACGACGCCGGTCTCGACGAGCGAGGTGCCGACGATGTCGGCGGTGCGGGTCAGCCGCGGCGGGCCGAACCGGCCGCGGGTCCAGGCGAAGTCGTTGGCGGTGACGGCCATCCCGTCGGGCACCTCGACCGGCATGGAGCTGAAGAGGGCGACGGTGCGGCGGCGCCGGGCGCCGTCGGGGCCGGGGGTGAGGCGGCGGCGGGCGGCACCGGCGAACGGCGCGAAGAGCAGGTCGCGGGGGCCGCGTCCGGCGCCGTGCCGGTGCCAGCGCACCAGCCGTTCCCCGCGGGCGAGTTGGCCGATGAACTCCATGGTGGCGGTGCCGTCGTCGACCACCACCAGATCGCGGGCGCGGGCCAGCCCCAGCAGCAGCTGCACGTAGCGGGAGAACGGGTCGCCGAGGACGATCCGGTGGGCCCGGCGGAGCAGCGGGACGAGGCCGCCGACGGTGCGCAGCGGCGCGGTGGTACCGCCGCGGGCCTCCTCCCAGCGCACGGTGTGGCCCTCGTCGCGGGCGAGTTCGGCCATCCGGCGCAGCTGGCCGCGGGTCATCGGGTCGTGCGGGGCGAGCACGGCGACGGTGAGGGCGGCGGGCTCGCCGGTGCGGGCCGCGGTGTGCGCCCATTCGAGGACGTTCAGCAGCTGGACCGGGCTCTCGACGAAGGCGAGGGTGCCGGTGTCCACGGGGGCGGGGGTCATGTCGTCACCGGTGGGTTCGGTCCGGTTGCGCTGCCGGGGGATGCCGAGGAGACGGCGGGCGGGAGTCCCCGCCGTCTCCTCGGGTGGGACCGCTCCGCCTGCGGCGCGGGTCCCTTCGGGTGAGTCCACGTGGCGAACTCCTGTCGGCGGGGGTCGGTCAGACGGTGGCCGGCTCGCGGTCGGCGTCCGCACCCGGTGCGGCTTCCGCCTCGGCCTCGGCGACCACGCCGGCGACCCGGCGCAGCTTCTTCATCGGGCCGAGCTCGCTCTCGTAGACCTTCTTGACGCCGTCGCCGAGGGACTCCTCGATGGTGCGGATGTCGCGGACCAGCCGGGTCAGGCCCTGCGGCTCGACGGAGGCGGCCTGGTCGGAGCCCCACATGGCGCGGTCGAGGGTGATGTGGCGCTCGACGAAGGCGGCGCCGAGGGCGACCGCGGCGAGGGTGGTCTGCAGGCCGGTCTCGTGGCCGCTGTAGCCGATCGGGACGTTGGGGTACTCGGCCTGGAGGGTGTGGATCATGCGGAGGTTGAGCTCCTCCGCCTTGGCCGGGTAGGTGCTGGTGGCGTGGCAGAGGACGATGTTGTCGCTGCCCAGGACCTCGACGGCGTGCCGGATCTGCTTCGGGGTGGACATGCCGGTCGACAGGACGACGGCGCGGCCGGTGGCGCGCAGGGCGCGCAGCAGTTCGTCGTCGGTGAGCGAGGCGGAGGCGACCTTGTAGCAGGGCACGTCGAACTTCTCCAGGAAGGCGACGGACTCCACGTCCCAGGGGGAGGCGAACCACGCGATGCCGCGCTTCGTGCAGTACTCGTCGATGGCGCGGTAGCCGTCCTCGCCGAACTCCACGCGGTGGCGGTAGTCGATGTAGGTCATCCGGCCCCAGGGGGTGTCGCGTTCGACGTCCCACTGGTCGCGCGGGGTGCAGATCTCCGGGGTCCGCTTCTGGAACTTGACGGCGTCGCAGCCGGCGTCGGCGGCGGCGTCGATCAGCGCGAAGGCGTTCTCCAGGTCGCCGTTGTGGTTGATGCCGATCTCGCCGGTGATGTAGACGGGGCGGCCGGGGCCGACCTCGCGGTCGCCGAGGGAGCGGAGGCGGGAGTTGCTGCTCATGGGAGGTCCTTCGTTCTGTTCGGGGGTGGTGGGGCAGGGGGGTCTGGGGCGGCTGCGGGGGCCGGCGGTCTCAGAGGGACGGGCCCAGGAGCCAGCCGGCGATCTCACGGACGGCGCCGCTGCCGCCGGGGGTGGCGGTGACCGCGCGGGCCGCGCCGCGCACCACGTCGTGGGCGGAGGCGACCGCCACCGGCCAGCCGACGAGGTCGAAGCAGGGCAGGTCGTTGACGTCGTTGCCGACGTAGAGCACCCGCTCGGGGGTGACGCCGGCCTCCTCGCACCACTGCTTGAGGGCGATGTCCTTGCGGTCGATGCCGTGCAGGACGGGCACCTTCAGCTTGCGGGCGCGGGCGGCGACCACCGGGTTCTGCTCGGTGGAGAGGATCAGCAGCTTCAGCCCCGAGCGGCGGAGCGCGGCGATCCCCAGGCCGTCGCCGCGGTGCACGGCGACGGTCTCCCGGCCGTCGGCGTCGACCAGCACCCGGTCGTCGGTCTGGGTGCCGTCGAAGTCGAGGACCACCGCGTCGATGTCCTCGTGGGTCGGCAGCGCGCCGGGGCGGGGCCCGTCCAGCAGCGGGGCGAGCGCGCGGGCGCGGGCCAGGTCGTGCGGGTCGTCGATCTCCAGCACCCGGGCCGGGTCGGTGCGGACCAGTTCGGTGCGGCCGAAGAAGCGGTGGCCGGCGGCGCGGAAGCCGGCCGCGTCCATGGCGTAGGCGGCGCCGGTCTCCAGCAGGTCCTGCGGGCGGTCCTGGCGGCGCGGCCGGAAGGACTTGTCGTGGTTGACGCCGTGGCCGCCGCCGTCGGCCGGCTCCCCGGAGGCGGCCTCCTCGGCGGCCTCGGCGTCCCGCCAGACGAAGCCGTGGAACGCGGCGACGGTCAGCGCGCTGTCCGCGCCGCCCTCGACGACCGCGGCGGCCACCGCGTCGATGTCCTCGCTGGTGAGGAACGGGCTGGTGCACTGGACGAGCAACACCGCGTCGACGGGGCGGCCCGCCTGGGCCTCGTAGGCGTCCATGGCGTGCCGGACCGCGGCCTCGCTGGTGGCGGTGTCGCCGGCGAGGTCGCCGGGGCGGCGTATGACCACCGCGCCGGCGCCGCGCGCGGCGGCCGCGATCCCCGTGTCGTCGGTGGAGACGACCACGTCGGTGACGAGCCGGGCGGCGCGGCACTCCCGGACCGCGCGGGCCACCAGGGGCACGCCCCCGACGGCGGCGAGGTTCTTGGCGGGGACGCCCTTGGAGCCGCCGCGGGCGGGGATGACGGCCACAACGGTGGGGGGCATGGGGCTCTCCTCGGTCGGGTGAGGGACGGGGGCCGTCACAGTTGCCCCCAGCGGCGGATGGCCGGGGCGACGCGCTGGACGCCGTGCCGGTAGGCGCCCCGGGCGGCCTCGCGGACCGTGTCGCGGGCGAACTGCCGCAGCCCGCCGGCCTCTTGGGGCGCGTCGCGGTACCCGGCGAGCGGCGCGCCGTGCGGGTCCAGGCCGTGGCGGGCGAGGATGCCGGGCAGGTAGCCGGGGGCGGTGCGGGGTGTGTAGTACGGGGTGAGCGGCGGCAGCCGGTCGGCGGCGGCCAGCTCGGCGACCCGGTCGCGGGCGGCGTCGAAGGCGTGCGCGTACGTCCCGTCCGCCACGACCCCCTGGCGGGCCAGCCACTCCGGGTCGGGCTCCGGGCGGTGGCCGGCGTCGAGCTGGTCCCAGGAGGCCAGGCAGCCGGAGCCGAGGAAGTGGTGGTTGCCGAGGACTTCCCGTACGCCGAGGTCGGTGAGGACGGCGGTGGGGATGCCGCGGTGCAGCGACTCCAGGGCGGCGGTGGAGCTGACGGTGACCAGCAGGTCGGTGCGGTCGAGGACCTCGCCCATGTTCCCGTACACCAGGCGGCAGTTGGCGGGCAGTCCGCCGGGGAGCCTGGCGGCGAGCTTCTGGTAGGGCAGTTCCTCGATGTGGGTGGTGTGCTCGCCGGGCTTGCTGCGGAGCTTGACCAGCACCTCGCGGCCGGGGTGCCTGCGGGCGTGCTCAACCGCCCGTCCGAGCAGGTACGTTCGCGCCTCGCGGGTCTCCGGGACGGAGGGCTGGGCGGCGAACACCACGGTGCAGGGCCGGAGTCCGTGCTCCGCGGCGGAGGCGTGCTCCTCGTAGGGGGCGCCGCCGAGGAAGGGCAGGGCGCACTCCACGACGCTGTCGTCCGGGACGCCGACGCCGCGGTAGACCGCGCGGAACCGCTCCGCGTCGTGCCGGGAGTTGGCGAGCACCACGTCCGCGCCGTGCCGCAGCAGCAGGCCGTCGGCAAGCTTCTCGTAGACCACGCCGACATAGCCGGTGACGACGACGGGGCGGCGCGCCCCGGCGGGGTCCGCGGTGCGCCAGGCGTGCGCGAGGCCGTGCAGCATCGCCTGGACGGCGCCGCCGACGCAGGCCAGCACCAGCACGTCGCAGCCGGGCCGGTCCCCGTCGGCCGCCGTGCGCGCCATCACGTCGAGGAAGTCGACGCCCCGGATCTCCCGCAGCGCGTCCGCGCGGGCACCGACCTCGCCGAGTTGGCGGACGGTGGGGGTGGCGCGGCCGCGGAGGAGGTAGCCGTCGAGCCGGGCGTCCGGGCCGAGGCGGCGCGCGGTCAGCGCGCCCCACTTCCAGCGGGTGTCCGAGTCGGCGAGCACCGCGATCCGCGGTGCGGAATGGGTACGTGATGGCACGTCGAAGACGCTAGAAAGGCGCGACGGGCGGCGGGCCAACTGAACGGCAACAACGGGTTAACAGCCGACCGACGAACACCGAACCCGCCCGGACACCCTCCGGTCACCGGCGTGGTTAACCATCCCGCCATTCTTCGTTCACCGCCAAGTACGCACCGCGTCAAGACGAATGCCGGGCGCCGCGCCTAACGTCACGGGGGTGGTCAAGCTCTCCGTCGTCGTGCCGTTCTACAACGTGCAGACATACGCGCCCGATACTCTGAAAAGCCTGGCGGCGAACTCCCGCGAGGATTTCGAATTCCTGCTCGTCGAAGACTGTTCACGCGACGAGACGCCGGAGATCCTCGCCCGCGCCGCGGCGGAGCTCCCGGGCGCCCGGGTGCTGCGGCACGAGAAGAACGGCGGCCTGGCCACCGCCCGGAACACCGGCCTGGACGCGGCCCGCGGCGAGTACCTCGCCTTCCTCGACGGGGACGACTGGCTGGCCCCCGGCTACTTCCCCGAACTCCTCTCCGTCATCGAGGAGTTGGGGTGCGACTTCGTGCGGACGGACCACGTCCAGTGCACCGCCAAGGCGCGCACCGTGCACCGCGTCCCACACGGCCGGCGCGGGGTGGTGCTCGATCCGCGGAGCCTGATCCTGCCCGCCGACCGCTCCACCTCGGTGGACTACGCCTACGCCTGGGCCGGCATCTACCACCGCCGGCTGCTCGACGACGGGCTGCTGCACTTCACCGACGGGCTGCGCACCGCGGAGGACCGGCCGTGGATCTGGCGGCTGCACCGCGAGGCGAAATCCATGGCGGTAACGGGTCTGTTGGGGGTTTTCTATCGGCGCGGGGTGGCGTCCTCACTGACCCAGATCGGCGATGTCCGGCAATTGGACTTCATCCGCGCTTTCGATCAGGTGATCGAGGAAACGGCACGGGATCGCGATGCGCCTCTGCTGCTGCCGAAGGCGGTGCGCACCTATTGCGCGATCATTTCCCACCATCTCGGCTCCATCGAACGATTCGAGCCGGCGGTCGCCCGTACATTGCGGGCGATGAGCGCCGCGGCCATGAAACGCATGCCGCAGGACGTACTGAAGGAAGCCCTGGATTCCATGGATGTACAGCGCGCGTCCCGGCTGCGCCGACTGCGCCGCCGGCCCTCCCCCAGCGCGGAGGTCGCCGCCTGATGCCCGCCCGGCCCCGTACCCAGATCTTTCTGGCGTCCACCCTCTACGGGGCGGCGACCCTGGCCGCCGCCCTGGACGCCGACCTGTTCGCCCCGGCCGACCGCCGGCTGCTGCTGCTCAGCAACAACGCGACGACCCCGGAGACCACCCCGGCGCTGGACGCGATGCCCGGTTTCGGGCGGCTGCGCGGCCGCTTCGACCGGGTGCTGTCCTGGAACGAGACGATCCGCCCGTTCCACCCCGGCGGCTGGTCCCCGCGCGCCGACGACGTCCCACTGTGGGAGCGCCAGTTGCGGCTGCTGTGGGGGCTGGGCGACGACGAGGTCGAGCTGGTCGTGGAGTCGATCCAGGTCAACCCGGCGCTGGCACTGGCCCGTCTGTTCCCGGACGCTCCCGTGGACGTCTACGCCGATGGGCTGATGAGCTACGGCCCCACCCGCAACAAGCTCGATCCGCTGGTCGGCACCCGGGTCGGCCGGCTGCTCCACCTCGATCTGGTGCCGGGCCTCACGCCGCTGCTGCTCACCGAGTTCGGGGTCGAGCCGGTCGTGGTGCCCACCGACGCCTTCACCAAGGTGCTGGCCGAACTCGCCGACGACGGCGAGGCGTCGGGCGAGCCGGCCGGTGTCCCGGAGGGCGCGGCGCTGCTGCTCGGCCAGTACTTGTCGGCGCTGTCCATCCTCACCCCGCAGGAGGAAGAGGAGCTGCACGTCCGGATGGTGCGCGGCGCGGCCGAGCGGGGCCACCGCGAGATCGTCTTCAAGCCGCACCCGTCGGCGCCGGCCCGCTGGTCGCGGCTGCTGGAGCGGGAGGCCGAGAAGCTGGAGGTATCGCTGACCGTGCTGGACCGGCCGGTGCTCGCCGAGGTCCTCTACCAGCGGGCCCGGCCCGCGCTGGTGGCCGGCTGCTTCTCCACCGCGCTGCTGACCGCGTCCGCCTTCTACGGCCTGCCGGTCGCCCGCACCGGTACCGGACTGCTGCTGGAGCGCCTGTCGCCGTACCAGAACAGCAACCGGGTGCCGGTGACGCTGGTGGACGCGCTGGTACCGGACCTCGCCGACCGGAGCGCGGACCCGCGCGCCACCGCCGCCCCGGAGGACGTCGGCCCGCTGGTCACCGCCGTCGGCTACGCGATGCAGCACCAGATCTACCCGCATCTGCGCCCGGCCGCCGAACGCTACCTGGCCGCCCACCTGAGCCCGCACACCCGGCGCTACTTCAAGCGCCGCCGGCTCACCGCGCTGGCGCTGCCCGGCGCGATCCCGTCCCAGCTGTCGTTCATCCCGCGCAACGCCGCCCTCCGCCGGGTGGCGCGCCGGGCCCGGGCCGTGCAGCGCCGACTGAAGCAGCGCCGTCTCAAGAAGTGGGCCGCCGCCTGATGACCACCACCTCACCGCCGCCCGGCGCGCCCCGGGCGGCACCGGACCGCGACGCGGGCGCCGCATCGGACACCGGCTCGTCCGCCGCCCGGAACACCGCGACACCGGGCCCGGTCCGCGACCGGAACGGCGGCGCCCCCCGCCTGCGTGCCCTGGACGGGCTCCGCCTGATCGCCGCCCTCATGGTCGCCGCCTACCACTACGGCGGCCGCAACGGCGACATCTCCCGCGCCTGGGGCGACTCCCCCACCCACCAATTCCCCTCCCTCTCCTCGGCGTTCGCCTACGGCTGCCTGGGCGTCCAGATCTTCTTCGTCATCAGCGGCTTCGTCATCTGCCTGAGCGGCTGGGGGCGCCCCCTGCGCTCCTTCGTCGCCTCCCGGATCAGCCGCCTGTACCCGGCTTACTGGGCGGCGATCCTCCTCGTCACCGCGGTCTTCGCGCTCCCCTGGGTCGCCTTCAAGGCGCTCGCGCCCAGCGAGGTGCTGACGAACCTCACCATGCTCCAGTACCCCCTGGGCGTGCACCGGGTCCTCGGCGTCTGCTGGACCCTCTGGGCCGAGATGCGCTTCTACGCCCTCTTCGCGCTGTGCGTCGTCCTGCCGGGCGCCACCCGCGGCCGGGTCGTCCTCTTCTGCGCCGGCTGGACGCTGGCCGCCGCCCTGGCCCAGTCCGCCCACGAGCCGTTCCTCACCACCGCCCTGATGCCCCAGTACGCCCCGTTCTTCATCGGCGGCGTCGGCCTGTACCTGCTGCACCGCTTCGGCCCCCGGGACCCGGTCGCCTGGACGATCGTGCTGGTCAGCTGGCTGATCGGGCAGCACTACGCGGTCACCGGCCTCTGGCACCCGCCGTCCGCGCACGCCTTCTCCTACCGCTCGGCGACGGTCGTCATCGCCCTCGTCACCCTGGGCTTCGCCGCGGTCGCCGCCGTCGCCCTGGGCGCGTTCCGCTGGGCGAACTGGCGCTGGCTGACCGTCGCCGGCGCCCTGACCTACCCCTTCTACCTCGTCCACGAACACCTGGGCTGGGTCGTGATAGGCGCCCTCCACCGCGGCGCCGGCCTCCCCTCCTACGCCACACTGCTCCTGACCGTCGCCCTGATGCTGCTCCTGGCGTGGTCCCTCCACCGCTGGATCGAACGCCCGCTGACCCCGCGCCTGCGCGGGGCGATCGACGGGCGGCGCTAGGCGCTCGGCTCGGCGGGTCGGCGGCCCGGCAGGGCGAGCGGGCCGGGCGCCTCAACCCCCGCTGTCCTTCACGTGGTTGGCCTCGATGCCGGCCACGATGATCCGCATCCCGGCCTCGAACACCGCCTCGGTGTCACCAAAGAGCGTCCGGCCGGCGCGCGCGGCGAGCGGGTACGTCCCGCCCAGCCGGCGCTCGCGCGCGTCGAGGTCGTAGGCCGGATCGCGGACCTCCGGGTGCGCGGGGTCGGGGTGCACCGACTGCTCCTCGATGACCAGCCCGATCGTGTAGTTGTAGGCGGTCCACCAGGCGCGGGCCGCCGCCTCCAGGGTGAAGCCGGCCGTGGTGAAGTGACTGAGGAAGAGTTCCATCGGGGCGGCAAAGCCGTCGTCCGTCATCCGCGTACCGGCGACGACCTTCCCGCCGTCGCGGTAGGTGAGCAGCTCCCGGCGGAGCGCGGCGCAGGTCCGGACGAGCATCTCCTGCCAGGACGGCCACCGGCCGTCCGCCCCGGGCCCGCCCGCCGGCATCGTCGACCGGAACAGCCGCCGGAAGATCTCGGTGGTCATCTCGTCCAGCAGCTCCTGCTTGTTCTTGAAGTGCCAGTAGAGCGCGGGCGCCTGGACGTCGAGCTCCTTGGCGATCCGCCGGAGCCGCAGCCCGTCGAGCCCGTCCTCGTTCAGCAGCCGCAGGGCGGTCTCCACCACCAAGTCCCGGTCAATTCGCGAAGCCATGTTGACAACTTAACACCGTTAAGGGCAGCCTCACAGGCATGGCACTTAACAGCGTTAAGGAACCCTTTGCCGACACCTCCGTCGCGGACGCCCTGGAGGCCACCGCCTCGGGCACCGCCGCAGCGACCGTCGAGGTCCTGATATCCGGCGCCGGCCCGACCGGCCTCGCGCTCGCCATCGACCTCGCCCGCCGGGGCGTGACCGCCCTGCTCGTGGAGCGGCAGCCCACCCTCTCCCGCGGCGCCCGCGGCACCGGCATCCAGCCGCGCACCCAGGAGGTCTACGACGACCTCGGCGTACTCCCCGCCGCACAGGCCGCCGGCGGCGTCTACCCGCCCATGGCGCTGTGGGAGGACGGCCGGATCGTCCGGACCCACCAGATGGTCGAACGGGTCGCCCCGACCCCGTCCACCCCCTACTCCGACGCCCTGATGCTCCCCCAGTGGCGCAACGTCGAACTGCTCCACGCCCGCCTCCGGGAACTGGGCGGCGACGTCCGACTCTCCACCGAACTCACCGACTTCACCCAGGACGCCGACGGGATCACCGCCCGCCTCACCGGCCCCGGCGGCGACCTCCGCACCGTCCGCGCCCGCTACCTCGTGGCCTGCGACGGCGGCGGCAGCACCATCCGCAAGCAGCTCGCCGTCCCCATGAACGGCCCCGAACTCGCCCCCGGCCACGCGATCCTCGCCGACGTCCGCCTCGACGGCCTGGACCGCGACCACTGGCACCGCTGGACCCTGTCCACCGGCGGCTTCCTCGGCCTCCTCCCCCTGGCCGGCACCGACGACTTCCAGATGCTCGCCGCCGCGGCCACCGCCGAGCCCGACACCTCCCCCGACGCGGTCCGCGCCCTCATCACCGAGCACACCCACCTCACCACCGACCAGGTCCGCGAGGTCCTGTGGACCTCCCTCTACCGCCCCAAGGCAGGCATGGCCGACGCCTACCGCCACGGCCGCGTGTTCCTCGCGGGCGACGCCGCGCACATCCACTCCCCGGCCGGCGGCCAGGGCCTCAACACCAGCGTCCAGGACGCCTACAACCTCGGCTGGAAGCTCGGCCAGGTGCTCCGCCACGGCGCCCCCGACGCCCTCCTCGACACCTACGAGACCGAACGCCGCCCGCTCGCCGCCCGCATCCTGGAGACCAGCACCCGCCTGCACCGCTCAGGCAGCCTCCACCGCGGCCGCGACCTCCACCAACTCGACATCAGCTACCGGAACAGCCCCCTCACCCGCGAACTCCGCCCCGCCCTCCCCTCCGACGCCCTCACCGCCGGCGACCGCGCCCCCGACGCCCCCTGCACCACCCCCGACGGCACCCCCACCCACCTCTTCGACCTCCTCCGCGGCCCCCACTTCACCCTCCTCGCCCTCGACGTCCCGACCTTCGAGCCCCCCACGCACACCACCCCCGACCTCCTCCGCACCCTCCACACCGCCGGCCCCACCCCCGACCTCCTCGACCCCGAGAACCACCTCCACGCCGCCTACGGCACCACCCCGACCGTCTACCTCATCCGCCCGGACGGCTACGTGGCGGTGGCAGCACCCCCGGAAACCGCCGAATCCGCCATCACGGAGGCCCTGGAGACACACTTCACCGCATCCCGCCCCCGGATCACGGCCTGACGACCCGGCCCGACTGCGGCGCCCATGCGGGAAGTTGGACCCGCCCTCCCCCGCAGCCATGGAGAGGGCGGGCCCCGTCCCCCTCACCTCAAGGTCCGGTCGGGGTAGTCACCCACGGGCCTGGCTCCACCCCACCCTCATCCACCTCGCTCGCCAACTGGAGCAACCGGGCGCCCCGACTCTCCGAAACCCGATGGACCCTGATCAGGTGAGCTTTCAACTCGACGGCCAGCAGGTGGATTTCACCGGGCGTCCAGCATCGTCCGGTGAGCACGTCGCCGGCTTCCTCGATGAGCTCTGCCGCCGAGTCCATCTGCTCGGCTTCCACCCTGTCGGCAAGACGGGAGACGTAACCGGCCCCGGTACCACCGAGAAGGAAACACGGCTTCCCTTCCGGGCTGCTCCACGGCAACAGCCGTGCGGTGTCCATGGGGTTCATCGCGCGGTCACCTCCGCGGCGTGGGACCGGCGGTGCAGCCGCACCTCGGGGCCGGTCGACCGGCAGCCAGCGTTGGTCATGTCGTCAACTCCTTGCTAGTGGATGGCCGCACCCCGGGGCGGTCGCACAGTCGCGGGGGGCCGTACATGGCCCGTTGCGTCGCCGGAGGGCGTCATCAGGCGTGCTCGGTGCCGGACGCCTCGTTCCGGTCATGGCGGCGCCGTCGTTCACTGCTCCGGCAGAGTGAACTAGTTCAGTATCCGAGTGGCCGAAGCGCTTCCGCTACGGTTCCCGGTGCCCTAGTGTGCTGAGCGGCTTCAGTGCTCAACTCGCCGGAGGAGTGGGGAAGATGGCAGGTCCGAAAACATTCACGAAGATCGCGGATCATTTCCGCGAGCGGATCCTGTCGGGCGACCTGGAGCCGGGGGCGAAGCTTCCGACGAACCGGGAGATCTCGGGACAGTGGCAGGTGGCCGCCGCCACCGTGTCCCGCGCCCTTCAAGCGCTCCAGGTCGAGGGGTATATCCGGACCACCCCACGGGGCACTTACGTCGCCGACGACCCGGTGTGGACCCTCTCGGCGCGCGACCGGCTCTCCCGGGTGCAGCGTGTGAAAACGTTCCTCGCGAACGGCGAGACGAGCCGGGTCACCGCCGCCGAGTTGGTGGCCCCTCCCCTGTACATCGCGGAACTCTTCGACCTCGGTACGGGAGACCAGGTGGTGCGCCGGGAATGGCTGGCGGGACGGGGCAAGACCCGGACGGTGTTCGCGGTGACGTGGTACCCGGCACCGTTCGCCGCTCTCGTACCCGACCTGCTGAACACCGCACCCGAGCGCAACCACGGCTTGTCGGCCAAGGTTCTTGAGGCCACGAACCGCACCATCACGCACGCCAGGGACGACCTGCACGCCCGCGCCGCGGACGCACGCGAGGCGAGCGCCCTGGGTCTCCCCGTAGGCTCTTCGATCCTGGCGGGGGCGCACCGCTGGTCGGACACCGATGGTGTCATCGAGTACGGCGAATGGTGCCTGCCGCCCCGCTTCACGATCGGCTACGAGTACCAGCCCTGAACGGGTACGGATCAGAAGACCGGAGTCATCTCCTCTACTTCTTGCAAGGCGTCCTCCATCTTCAACGAGGGGAGTACGTGCACCCTGTTCCAGTGCGCCAGGCGGCTGTCCACCAGGAACTGGTCGACGCTCTCCGCTTTTTCCGCGGACACGATCATGACGATCACGTGTTCCCGGTTCGCGAAAGGCCCCGCCACGACCGTGACGCCGGCCTTCTCGGCGAATTCCGGGATTTTCGAAGCCACCTGGAGCAGCAGGTCCCTCGTCTTCGCGTTGCTCGTCGGGCAGACTTCCGCGCTGTGCGTCGCGAGCAGTACAAAGTGCATCGCTGACCTCCTTCTCCGTGGGCGCTCTCTCGGCCGCCGGCCGGGAAGGTCGTACAACGAGCGTAGGGCGCACGGCCGGGCCGGGCGAATCGGTCGGTGGCCCCCGCAGGGAGGGCCTGCCGCCGCGTACCGCCACGGCCCGTTCCGGCGGGTCGGGCGCTACACCACCAACGACAGCCCCAGCACCCCCACGATCCCCACCACCGAGATCAGCGTCTCCATCAGGGACCAGGTCTTCAGGGTCTGGCCGACGTCCATGCCGAAGTACTCCTTGACCATCCAGAAGCCGGCGTCGTTGACGTGACTGAAGAAGAGGGAGCCGGCGCCGATGGCGAGGACGAGGAGGGCGGTGTGGGTGGTGCTCATCTGGGCGGCGAGGGGGGCGGCCAGGCCCGCGGCGGAGATGGTGGCGACCGTGGCGGAGCCGGTGACGAGGCGGATGGCGACCGCGATCAGCCAGGCGAGCAGCAGCGCGGAGATGTTCCAGTGCCGGGAGACGTCCAGGATCATCCGGCCGACGCCGGAGTCCACCAGCGTCTGCTTGAAGCCGCCGCCCGCGCCGACGATCAGCAGCACGCCGGCGATCGGGCCGAGCGAGGACTCGACGGTGGACGCGATCCGGCCGCGGGTGAAGCCGGCCGACCGGCCGAGCGTGAACATCGCGACGACGACAGCCGTGAGCAGCGCGATCAGCGGCGAGCCGACGATGTCGAAGACCCGCTGGAGGGAGTCCTTGGGGTCGTCCACCACGATGTCGACCAGGGCCTTGGCCAGCATCATCACCACTGGCAGCAGCACGGTGGCGACGGTGATGCCGAAGCCGGGGCGCTTCGCCAGGCGTTCCGCCCGGGCCCCCGGGTCCGCGGTCTCCCCGGACGAGAACAGCATCTTCTCGGGCGGGGCGATGTCGACCCAGCGGGGGGCGTAGCGGGAGAAGAGCGGGCCGGCGATGATCGCGGCGGGAATGGCGATGACGACGCCGAGGGCCAGGGTGACGCCGAGGTTGGCCTTGACCGCGTCGATGGCGGCGAGCGGCCCGGGGTGCGGGGGGATCAGCCCGTGCATCACGGACAGGCCGGCCAGCGCCGGGATGCCGATGCGCATGAGGGAGAAGTTGCCGCGCTTGGCGACCAGCAGCACGACGGGGATCAGCAGGACGATGCCGACCTCGAAGAAGATCGGCAGCCCGACGATCCCGGCGATCAGCACCATCGCCCAGGGCATCCCCCTCCCGCCGGCCCTGGCCAGGATCGTGTCGACGATCTGGTCCGCGCCGCCGGAGTCGGCCAGCAGCTTGCCGAGGACGGCGCCCAGCGCGATCAGCACGCCGGTGCCCGCCACCGTCGTGCCGAGCCCGGTGGAGAAGCTGGCGATGGCCTTGTCCAGGGGTGCGCCGGCCACCGCGCCGAGCACCAGCGACCCGATGATCAGCGCCAGGAAGGCGTGCAGCTTGAACTTGGTGATCAGCAGGACGAGGACGGCGATACCCGCCAGGACGGCGATGCCCAGCTGTGCGTGACCGGCCGAGGTGATGGGCGCGGTCGCGTCCGCTGCGAGCATCTCGACGCTGAGATGTGCCACGGCGATTCCCTTTGTCGGAGGGGTCCTCTGTCGGAAGGCCCCTTGTGGGAGGGGAGGGGGAGAGGGGAGGCCGGGCCCCGTGGGGGAGACGGGGCCCGGCCGGCTCGGGTCCGGCCGGCGCGTCGGGGGTTACGCGGCCGGGGCCGGGCGGCGCAGGGCGGTGACGGCTCGTTCGGCGATCTGCTCGGGGGTGCCGGAGACGTCGACGACCGCGCCGGCCTCGTCCGGCCCGAGCGGTTCGAGGGTGGCGAACTGGGAGTCCAGCAGCGCCGTCGGCATGAAGTGGCCCTTGCGTTCGGCCATCCGCGCCTCGATCAGCGCGCGGTCGCCGGCGAGGTGGAGGAAGAGCACGCCCGGGGCGGCGGCCCGCAGCCGGTCGCGGTAGGCGCGCTTGAGGGCCGAGCAGCTGACCACCCCACCGTGGCCGGCACGGCCGTGCGCCCAGGCGCCGATGGCGTCGAGCCAGGGGCCGCGGTCGGCGTCGTCCAGGGGCGTGCCGGCGGTCATCTTGGCGATGTTGGCCGGCGGGTGGAAGTCGTCGCCCTCGGCGTAGGGGACGCCCAGCGCGTCGGCCACCAGGGGGCCGATCGTCGTCTTGCCGGTCCCGGCCACACCCATCACGACGATGACGTCGGCGCTGCCCATCCCGAATACCTCGATACCTCGTATAGCAGGACACCATGTGCCGGATCGCCGCCATCGGTGGGTACCGGCGGTATCGGTACGACGCTGTCCACTTCGACCTCGTGCGCCCTCCACTGAAACCCATTAGGTACGACGTATTCAAGAGTCTGTGACGCAAACGTCATACTTAATTGGCCGAGAAGCGGCAGCACAGACACCGAGAAGCGGAACGTAGGCTTGGCCCATGAAAGCGACCGGGAACGGGGAGAAGGGGCTGCACGCCCGCGTGCTGGAGTCCCTGGGGCCCGCGATCACCGCGGGCGACCACCCTCCGGGCACGGTCCTGCGCACCGACGAGCTGGCCGAGCGGTTCGACGTCTCGCGCACGGTGATCCGCGAGGCGATCCGGGTCCTGGAGTCCATGCACCTGGTCGCCTCCCGGCGCCGGGTCGGGGTGACCGTCCGCCCCACCGAGGAGTGGAACGTCTACGACCCGCGGGTGATCGGCTGGCGGCTGGCCGGCCGGGACCGCCCCCGGCAGCTGCGTTCGCTGACGGTGCTGCGCTCGGCCGTCGAGCCGGTGGCGGCCGGGCTCGCCGCCCGCCATGCCACCCCCGCCCAGTGCGCCGAACTCACCGAGCACGCCATGGGGATGGTGGCCACCTCGCGAGGCCAGCAGCTCGACGCGTACCTCGTGCACGACATGGCGTTCCACCGGGTGGTGCTGACCGCCTCCGGCAACGAGATGTTCGCCCGCCTCGCCGAGGTCGTCGCGGCCGTGCTCACCGGCCGGACCCAGCACCATGTGATGTTCACCGACCCCGACCCGGCGGCGGTCACCCTGCACGTCCAGGTGGCCGAGGCGGTCCGCACCGGCGACGCGGCCCGCGCCGAGGCCCTCACCCGGGAGATCACGGCCGGCGCGATGGCCGAACTGGACGTGCTGGCACCGTAGTCGACGCCCGCCGGCCCCCATCGCCGGGCCGTGCGCGCCGGGCGGGACGCGCTCAGAACAGCGGCTGCTGCCCCGGCATCGGCGGCTCCTCCGGGTCGAAGAGCTTCTCCGCGGGCGCCATCATGGGCGCCGTCCGCCGCGAGCCCGGGCAGGAGATCAGCTCGATCCCCATCCGCCGCCCCGGAGGGTCGTGACGGGCGTACCGGCCGCCGACCACGGCGATCTCTCGGGTGCAGACGGGGCAGTGGCGGCGCGGTGCGGACATGCCACCAGTGTGGCGGACGCCCTCCGGCCCCCGCACCCGGCACCCGCCGGGCCCACCGGGGCCACCGACCGCGCCCCCGGAAGACGTCCCCTCAGAAGACATCATCAGAGGACGTCAGAGGACCTCAGAAGAACTTCCCCTCAGAAAGCATCCGTCGGCACATACGTCCCCCACACCTCGCGCAGCGCGTCGCACACCTCGCCCAGCGTGGCCCGGGCGCGCAGCGCCTCCCGCATCGGGTAGAGCACGTTGTCCGGGCCCTCGGCGGCCTTGCGCACCGCGCCGAGCGCCGCGGTGACCGCGTTGGCGTTGCGGCGCTCGCGCAGCCGCGCCAGCCGCTCGGCCTGCTGCGCCTCGATGGCGGGGTCCACCCGCAGCGGCTCGTAGGGCTCCTCCTCGTCGCTGCGGAAGCGGTTGACGCCGACCACCACCCGCTCGCCGGCGTCGGTCTCCTGGGCGATCCGGTAGGCGTTGCGCTCGATCTCGTCCTTCTGGAAGCCCCGTTCGATGGCGGCGACCGCCCCGCCGAAGTCCTCGACCCGCGCCATCAGCGCCAGCGCCGCCTCCTCGACGCCGTCCGTCAGCGACTCCACCGCGTACGAACCGGCGAACGGGTCGACGGTGGCGGTGACGTCCGTCTCGTGCGCCAGCACCTGCTGGGTGCGCAGCGCGAGCCGGGCCGCCTTCTCGGTCGGCAGCGCGATTGCCTCGTCGAAGGAGTTGGTGTGCAGCGACTGGGTCCCGCCGAGCACCGCGGCCAGCCCCTGCACGGTCACCCGCGCGAGGTTCACCTCCGGCTGCTGGGCGGTCAGCTGCACCCCGGCCGTCTGGGTGTGGAACCGCAGCATCTGCGACCTGGGGTTCCGCGCCCCGAACTCGTCCCGCATCACCCGCGCCCAGATCCGCCGCGCGGCCCGGAACTTGGCGACCTCCTCCAGCAGCGTGGTCCGGGCGACGAAGAAGAACGACAGCCGCGGCGCGAAGTCGTCGACGTCCATGCCGGCGGCGAGCGCGGTGCGGACGTAGGCGATGCCGTTGGCCAGGGTGAAGGCGATCTCCTGCGCGGGCGAGGCACCGGCCTCGGCCATGTGGTAGCCGGAGATCGAGATGGTGTTCCAACGGGGCATCTCGGCCCGGCAGTAACGGAAGATGTCCGCGGTCAGCCGGAGCGACGGCTGCGGCGGAAAGATGTAGGTACCCCGCGCGATGTACTCCTTCAGCACGTCGTTCTGCACCGTCCCACCCAGCTGATGTCCCGTCACCCCCTGCTGCTCGCCCACGAGTTGGTACATCAGCAGCAGCAGCGCGGCCGGCGCGTTGATGGTCATCGACGTCGAGACCGTGCCCAGCGGGATCCCGCCGAACAGCACCTCCATGTCCTCGACGGAGTCGATGGCCACCCCGACCTTGCCCACCTCGCCCGCCGCGATCGGGGTGTCGGAGTCGTGGCCCATCTGCGTCGGCAGGTCGAAGGCGACCGACAGCCCGGTCGTGCCGTGCTCGATCAGCCGCCGGTAGCGCGCGTTGGACTCCCGCGCCGTCCCGAACCCGGCGTACTGCCGCATCGTCCAGGGCCGCCCGGTGTACATCGTCGGATAGACCCCGCGGGTGTACGGGTACTCGCCCGGCTCGCCCAGCCGGCCGTCCGGATCCCACCCGGCAAGCGCCGCCGGCCCGTACACCGGCTCGACGGGCAGCCCGCTCTCGCTGTACCGCGCCATGTCCCCTACGCCTCCAAACAGGTGGATGGTGCCGGTTTGTACCGCATTCACAGCATGCCCGGAGGTTCGCCCCGACGCACCGTCGGGAAGGGGGTGGTTCCTGCGACGGAGCGGGAGACGAGGACCGGCGGCCCTGCCGGCACTGGCCGCACTACCCCTGGCGGCGCCCTGTCACCCGGCGCACCCCACTGCCCTACTGGCTCCCGGCGCCCACGGCCCCGCGGTCCGCGACCTCCAGGCCCGCCTGTCCCAACTCGGCCTCTTCCCCCGCACCCCCACAGGCCGCTACGCCACCCAGACCGAACAGGCCCCCCGCACCTTCCAAAAACAGGCCGAACTCCCCGTCACGGGCACCTACACCACAGCAGACCGCGCAGCCCTCAACTCCCGCACCCACAAGCCGAAATGACAGAGAGAGGCCAGGGAAAAATCTCTGACGGAAGCGATAATTGAGCAACCCCCACCCACCGCAACCACCTACGCGAGAGCGGCGCCGGTTTAGGCGCAAAATAGGGCGCGGGCAGGGCCGGGGGAACGAGCCCCGCCCGCGCCGGGTGCGCTGAGCCACGGGTACGGGGGGAACCCCGGCTCTTGCGCCGCCGATGACCAGTCGGCTCATTTCTTACTGCGTCACGGGGTCGAAAAACGTCACACCCGACCGGCGGGAAGGTTTCCGGTGGGGGTCGGCGCGGCCGTGGAGGGGGCCGGCGTGGGGGTGCTGCCGGTGGCCGGCGCGCTCGGGCTGGGCGAGGCGGCGGGTGGTGAGGCGGCGGGTGGCGGGTCGCCCTCCTCGTCGCCGTTGCCGCCGCCGTTCTGGCCGCCGCCGTTGCCGCCGTTTCCGCCCTGGCCGCCGCCGCGGCCGCCCTTGCCGCCGCCTCCGCCATCGTTGTCACCCGAGCCGCCGCCCTGTTGGCCGGACGGGGAGAAGTACTGGCGGCAGAAGGCGTGCACCCGCTCGGGGCCGCCGGCGGCGTCTTCGAGGCGCCGCAGGGTGTTGCGGTCCAGGTCGCCGGGGCGGCCGGATTCGTACTGCTTGCAGAGGGCGAGCAGCAGTTTGCGCTTCTTGTTCCACCCGCCGTCGTCGGGCAGCGGTTTGCCGTCGTCGCCGGGGGTGCCGGTGCCGGTGCCGGGCGGGCGGGTGCCGGGCGTGGGGGCGGTGTCGTGGCTGCCGCCGGGGGTGGGGGTGGAGCCGGGTGCGGTGGTCCGCCCGTCGGGCGGGGTGGCCGGGGTTCGGCCGGTCTCGCCGGTGGTGGTGGCGGGCTCGTCCGTCTCAAGGGTGTTGGGCGTCTCGGCCGCCGGGACGCTGCTCGCCGGGCGGGGCTCGCCGTCGCGGAACGGGGTGGGCAGTACGCCGGTGCCGGCGGCGACCGCGATGCCGCTGATCGCGCAGGCCGCGAGGGCCACCGCGAAGCCGCGTCTGAAGGGGCGGGCGAGCCCGGTGCGTTCGACGACGCGGTTGGTGCGGGTGCTGCGTGCGCCGGGCAGTGCCGCGCCGCGGGCGCTCTCGCGCGAGCGGGCGCCGGGACCGTGCTGGGCCTGCCGGAAGGCGGCCAGCGCGGCCTCCTCGCCGGGCGACCCGGCGGTTTCGGGCAGACCGGAGCCGGCCGCCGCGGCGGCCTTCAGCAGCTGTTCTAGTTCGCGTGCGCCGTCGCCGACCTGGGAACCGGCCGGCTCGCCACGCAGCAGTCGCTCCGCGGCGTTCTTGTCGAGCCAGCTAAACCGGTCGTCGGCCATCACATGTCCTTCTGCGTTCGTGCGGCCGTTTCCGTCACACCTGGTACGTACGATTCCGCCACGCCGTCATGGCGTCTTCTGTCCTGTATGGGCAGCTCACCCACCGTTCCACCTCCCTTGCCGGCGCCGGCGGACGGCCCCCGGGGCTCCCCGTCCCCGTCGTCCCCACCACCGTCCTCCCCGAGCATCTCGGCCAGCTTCTTCAGGCCGCGGTGGGCGGCGGTGCGCACCGCGCCCGGCCGCTTGCCCAGTACCTGTGCCGCGCTCTTGGCGTCCAGCCCGACGACCACCCGCAGGGTCACCGCCTCGGCCTGGTCCTGCGGCAGCCGGCCTATCAGCCGGAAGGTGTGGCCGGTGCGCAGCGCCTCCAGCGCCTCGCCCGCGGTGTCGGACGCGGCGGGGGTGTCGGTGAGTTCGGTCTCGTCGCCGCCGATGACCGGCCGCCGGCCGCGCATCCGGATGTGGTCCAGCGCACGGTTACGGGCGATCCGGGCGGTCCAGCCGCGGAAGCGGTCCGCGTCGCCGCTGAAGCGGACGAGGTCGCGGGTGATCTGGAGCCATGCCTCGGATGCCACGTCCTCCGCGTCCGGCTCGCCCACCAGGGTCCGGACGTAGCCGAGCAGCCGGGGGTGTATCGCGCGGTAGACGAGCCGGAACGCGGTCTCGTCGCCGTCCTGCGCCGCCTGCACGGCAACCGTCAGCCGTCCGTCGTCCGGCTGAATGTCGTCCCCTCGCACGGGTCCATCCTGTCGCACGCTGAATGTCCGCCGCCCGGTCCTTGCCGCATTGCGCTGTCGCTGTTACTTCACTGTCGGTCGGTCGTCGGATCCGCTCCGCGGCCGGGTGCGTCACCGCCACACCGGCCACCGGCCGCCCGAACGTCACCGCAGACCGTAACGGGTCTGACCCCGGGCCCGGCACCCGGGCCACCCCTTGGGGCGGACGGGGCACCGGCACGAGGTGGCCGCGCGCCCCTTCGAACTCCCCGGTAACCGGGCGCTCTTCCGGCCGGCCGAACCGCCGCGGCCCTTGCGCCCGCCGGCGCGTTCCGGCACGTTACGGGCCCCGCCGGGCCCGCGTCCAGACCACTGGCCGTGCCGCCGCCCGTACCCCGTGTGACGCTTTTCGGCCCGCCGGCGCTGTATTGATTGGAGCCCGTCGCGGGCTCCGCGTGAGCGACGGCCGGGGCCTCTCCTGTGGGGGGTGGCGGCCCCGGCCGTCTCTTGCGCTTGTCTCGCATCTGACCTGCGGTTTCTTCATGCCCTGCCGAGCACCGTGACCAACTGTGTGACCAACGCATCAGGCCACTCCCGAGGCGACGCTCGCCAGGCCGATGCGCTCAGCCGTCGCACTGGCCAGCTTGCGTGCCCCCTGAGCACGACTCTTGCCGTACTGGGCCATGGTGTAGCCCGGTGAGTGGTGCCTCACATTCGCGGACACCTCCACCGGGTTCTCCTCGCCTCCAGGTCATTCGTGACCTTGCCGTGGCGCCAGTCGTGGATGCGGAACCTTTCGGGGGAGGTCCAGCCTCTCTGGTGGTCCGCCATCGGGCACTGACCTGGCCGGCATCCTGCGGGCCACCGGGCGTGACTCCGTCCTTGCGGAGCATGTACCCATCACGCGCGAAGACGAGATCATGGTCGCCCCAGAGCGAACCGAGCCGCTCCTTCCACTCCTGCTGGCGCTCCCGCTTATCGTGCCCAGCGCTCCGCTGCGGCGGACGCCCATCGCGGTGTACGTCGCCCACAGTGGCGCGTCGCGTGTGCAGTGGTGCAGCGGCCCGCAGCCGCGCCGTCCGCACGGCGTCCAGATGTCCCCAAGGAAGCGGGCCCACATCATCGAGCGTCACGAACTTGCGCTGCTGTGCCTTGATCTGCCAGGTCGTGGGCGGGCTGGCTGCGGCCGCTGGATTGGTCGGGATCACCTTCTTGGTGACCGCGGCCTCGAACGCACCCGACAGGATGTTGTGGACATGACGCACGGATTGGATCCCCAAAGGCTTGCCCACGGCCTGACGCTGGAGTGCGAGGGCGCCTACCAAGGAGGCGGTCTTGGTCATCGCCGAGCGTGCAGTCCAGGTCCGCCACATCCTCGCGGACGCCGGGCCCGGCCTACTGCATCGCTGGCTCACCCAGCGGCTTCGCGACCGCTGGCTGACCGAGGCCAAGCACCGGGCCGCACACGTCTCGTACGAGGCTGTCCAACTGCGGGCGGAGAGGAGCGGCCAGTGGCAGCGTACGACCGACGCCTCGTCGAGCATCTCCTCCCGGCCGTCTGGGACCAGGAGGTCGCTTATGGGATCAGGAACCCAACCGCCCCCGATGCCGACATGCCCAAGGCCGCCACCGCCCCCAAGGCTGCCAGCACGCTGTTCGCCCACCTGGCCGACATCCGGCAGGGGTAGGCGATGGCCCCGCTCTCGCTCGGCGAGCGCCATGCCCTCGTTCTGCGGTACGGGGCCGACTTGTCGGACGACGGATCCGGAATGCTTCAGGGCGTTACAGGACGTACCGTCCGCTATCGCTTATCGCTGTGAGCGTGCCGTGGGCAAGATCGCCGCATGCTTGAACGGGCAGGAGTACATCGACGGGTAGGACGGACTAAACGAGCAAGACGCGGCTTGAGCCGTGATCGGGCGATGCGGCCACACGTGAAGAGAGGGTCGCATCAACCCACCGGGGAAAGGTGGAGAACGATCGGTTCAGGCCAGTTCTGATACCTCGCGGCTGGTCGCCCCTGGCCGCCGTGATCTAGGCAACGAAGGGTCAACTTCCGTGTCCCTGGCAAGTTTGGGCAAGTTCCTCGCTCTGGCAGACGGTCGCGGGCAAGCTCTGGCACAGCATTCGTTACCGGCACGCGAGGAGGTCATCATGGCCCTGATTAAGCTCGGTAAGGACCCGGAAAGCCCGAGCGGCGGCTCCCCCACCGTCTACCTCGACGAAGAGAAGGACACCTACCTCGTGCAGGGGTGGAAGGTGGAGGACGAGGAGCGTCTCGGGAAGATGGACATCCCCGGTCACGAGGACGTGGTGGAGATCCCCCGACGCATGGTGCAGTTCTTCCTGGAGGTGAAGAAGCGTGACGAGGACCCCGACGTTTGAGGAGCTGTTCCGCGACTGCCAGAGGACCGCTGTCCACCTGGAGATGCGTGACGCCTACATGAAGTCGGACCCGGCCTTCATCGACTGGAAGGCCGGAGTGGCCCTCGACCCGGCTGAACGCTGGGCCGACTGGCACACCATCGTCACGGAGGCAACGTCACGTGGCGTCGAGGTTCGACGCGCCCGCATCGTTTCAACACCGGTCAGCGAGTACATCCGCTTCGAGTACGACGTGACGGACGGGCTGAACATCGCTGCCGGCGAAAGCGTGCGGTGGCTCTCACGACGCCAGGCGACCGACATCGCGCTTCCAGGCAACGACTTCTGGGTGTTCGACTCCAGCCTCGTTCTCGTCAACTACTTCGACGGCGAGGGCGAGAACATGGAGCTCGAACTCACGGAAGACCCGGAGGTAGCGAAGCTCTGCGAGTCGGCCTTCGAGGCCGTGTGGAAGCGGGCAACTCCGCACGCAGAGTTCGAGTTGGCCTAACAGTCCGAACAGCACTGCCACGCCGACATGACATCGCCATCTTCAAGCGTCGAGGAAGCCCGCCAGGCGCTCGGGCAACGCCTGGCCGAACTCCGGCAAGCAGCCGGACTCACCAAGCGAGCGCTGGCTCACAGCTTGGGCTGGCACGAGTCGAAGGCTTCGCGCTTCGAGAGCGGCACCCGATCGCCCTCGGAGCGCGACCTTCGCGACTGGTGCACCGCGTGCGGCGTGGAGGACCAAGCAGAGGACCTGATCTCGACAGCCCGCGGAATCGAAGGCATGTATGTCGAGTGGCCCAAGATGGAGCGCCACGGCCTCAAGTGGGCGCAGGAATCCGTTGTTTCCCTCTGGGAGCGCACCGAGCGCTTTCGCATCTACTCGCCATGGCTCATTCCCGGCCCGGTACAGACGGCCTCGTACATCACCGCGCTTCTGACCTCCATTCGCGACCGCCGAGGACTCATCGACGACGTGCCGGCCGCCGTCAAAGTGCGCGTCGAGAAGCAACAGATCGTGTACGGCAAGCACAAGTTCGCCATCATCCTGGAAGAAAGTGTCCTGCGGTATCGCATCGGCGGCACGGATGTAATGGCTGGCCAACTCGGCTATCTACTCAGCGTCATGGCACTCCCTTCAGTGAGCCTCGGCATCATCCCCCAGGACGCCGACCGTTCGGGCCTGTGGCCGGTCGAAGGATTCTTCCTGTACGACGACGAGTTGGTGAACGTCGAACTGATCTCGGCTCACCTCACAGTCGTACAGAAGCGCGAACTTGCCATGTATGCCAAGACCTTCGGCGAGCTGGCCGAACTTGCCGTCTACGGCCCCGCTGCGCGTGAACTCATCACCGCTGCCATCGAATCTCTAGGGTGAACGCCTGGCAAGTTCCGGCACACTCCTGGAGCCTCACCCCTCCCCCTTCCTAGTTTTATCGGCACGGCTGAAGACGTGCTCCGGAGGGGCCGGTGATGACAGTGGCAAGTACGGGCAAGGCGATGGAGTTGGCCGACCAATCTGAGGCCGATGACTTCCCCATCGACGTGGATTCGATCTCATCGCACACTGATTCCGTCCTCAGCCTGCGGATGGGGACCACAACTCGCGCGGCGATGGACCAGCACTTGCCGAGAATCGCCAAGGAGCTGAACCACCTGCTCGCCGAAGACCTGGGTGCCGAAGACGACAGCGACGTGCGGGATTTGGTTCGCAAGGGGACCAGGCTCGTTGACCTCACGAATCGACCGAACGCCGAAACGCCTACCTTCGGGAATTTCCTGCACCTCCGCGATGTAGCGCTTCTGACTCGTCGACTGTTGTGGATCTACTCCGAGCGGAACGGGCTGGATGCGCCGTGACTATCGGAGAAGACCAGATCATCCGTGAACTGTCCCACTACATCCACGAACACCCGGCCGAGCAAATGGCGTTGATGCCTGTTTATGACGCTGCGCTCGATCACTCGCGGCGCCGAGCCTGCACTCACGACCAGCGCTGCCCCGTCGTCATGACGGGGGCCGTTGTGGTCGATGAGCGCCACCACGTCCTTTGCCTGCGACACGAGGGAGGCTACGCACTCGCGGAGGCTGAGCCGCAAGCACAGGACGGCTCCCTCCGCGGGGCAGCGCTTCGCCTTCTGGCTGAGGAGGTTGGCCCTCTCGACGTATGGACGCAGCCCGGTGCCGAAGGGCCCTTCCTGGTCGACGTGACCGTGCCCGGCCGCCACAGGTACGGACCTCGACTGCGGGTCGGCATTCGCTACCTCTTCCGGGCTCACTCGGGTGCGGTCTTTCCTTCAATGATCGACATGGGCGCGGCGGCCTGGGTGCCCCTTGCCGAGATCGGCATTCCCTCAGTCCGCAGCCGCGTGGAACGCCATTTGATCGGAACCCGATGAGCCGGTGCCAGCTACAAGGCCGCCGACTGACGTCCGTGTCGGCGACTTCATCTTTCTGAACGGCAAACCGCGAGAGGCCCAAACCACTTACCGGCCCCTCGAACACCCCTGACCGCAGCCCAACTCGGGCGTTGCACCAACCATCTCACCTCACCACGCGAGGAGCTTCGCCATGCGCTTCCGCAAGATTCACGGCGCAGGAAACGACTTCGTCCTCCTCTCCGACATCGAACCGGACGCCGACAGGGACTGGCCCAAGGAGGCCGAACGCCTGTGTGCCAGGCGTACCGGCGTGGGCGCCGACGGGCTGGTCATCAGCAGAATGGTCAGCGGCAACCCCGCCGTCGCGGATGTCTCCTGCTTCAACGCGGACGGCTCGGTCGCAACCATGTGCGGCAATGCTCTGCGCTGCTCCGCCTGGGCCGCGCACCACGATCACGGCTTCCAGCAGATGAGTCTTCGCATGGTCGGAGTGCCACACGAAGCGGTCGTGCTCGACGACTCGGTGTGGGTCACGGCCGAGATCGGCGACATTCTCCCCCGTTGCTTACAGACCGTCATCAACGGCAAGCCGACGTGGTTCGACAGCGCCCACACCGGCACGGAGCACGTCGTGGCCGTCGTGGATGACGTGGACGTCATCGACGCGGTGACCGTCGGACGCATCGTCCGCCACCACCCCGACCTCGCTCCACTGGGGACGAACGTCAACTTCGTTCAACGTGCCGGCCGTCAGGCACTGAAGGTCCGCACCTACGAACGCGGCGTCGAGTCGGAAACCCTCTCGTGCGGGAGTGGGGCAGTCGCGGCCGTCGTCGTCGCCACCATGCGCGGACTCGTAGCACCGCGCGCCGTCACTGTGCGCAACCGGGCCGGGGAGCCACTCACGGTCCGGCCGCATGAAGACCGACCGAACCGAACCCGCTGGGTCGGCGGCCCCGTCACCAACGCCTTCGAAGGGGTGCTCGCATGACTCTCTTCCTCAGCCCGAGTTCGGACTTCGCGGTGCAGAAAGCCACTGAGGAACTCCGACAGTGGGGGCAGAGCCGCCAGGACCTCGGTGTCGCCCTTATCTACGGGCCTGTATCCCCCGAGGACAGGCTTTACCACTCGAAGTGCCCCGTCGCACAGCGATCCGTCACCGCCCTGGCCGGGGCCCTCGAAGAGATCGGCGCCCGATGGAAGGTGCTCGACCCGTGCGAGCCGGACTTCGTCATGGATCTCACCGGGTACGACGTGGCCCTCTCGAACCTGCACGGTCCGTACGGTGAAGACGGGCGGTTGCAGGGCCTGCTCGACTACCTTCGCGTGCCTTACTGCGGCAGCGGCGTCGGGGCATCCGCGGTAGCCGCCGACAAGATCCTTTGCAAGCGGGTCATGCTGACCCTCGGCGTGCCCACGCCCGGCTGGCGCGTCTGGTCCGGCGGCCCGGCGAACTGGAACGGGCGCACCGTCATGGTGAAGCCACCCCTCGGCGGGTCCAGCGTAGGTATGACTCTCGTCCGCGATGCGATGGAGCTGCCCCGCGCCCTGGCGGACGCCGCCGGCGAGGAGGGCGTGCACGTGCTCATCGAGGACTACGTGATCGGTACGCCGCTGACCGTGGGCATGCTGGCGCTTCCAGGCGGCTCGGTCGTCGCCTTCCCCCCCACTCGCCACCGAGGCGGCCGATGCCGAGTTCTACGACGCCGACACCAAGCTCGACGTGGAGTCCAAGGGCACTGTGACCGTCCGCGCCGCCGAGCTGGCACCCGATGTGCTGGACAGGATCACCAGAGACGCCCAGACCCTGTGGGAGGGGATCGGACTGCGAGGCTCGGCGCGTATCGACTTCATGCTCACCGAGGACGGCGACGCGTACGCCTTGGAGGTGAACAGCACGCCGGGCATGTCCCGTGACAGCAACTTCGCAGTCGGGGCGGCGATGGTCGGACTCACGCACACGGACGTCGTCTTGGCAATGCTGCACGAGGCCCTGGCCCGGTCGCCGTACGATGTCCCCCTGCCCACTCCCGTGTTTTCCAGCACCACGGCGACTCGGGAGGCTGCCGTCTCGCCGTAGGAGCCTGCCGCTGTGCCGCGCGTCCACGATGTTCCCATGTGCCGACAGCTCATCACCCCCTCCGAGTGGGATCTACACGGAGGTTGGGCACTCGGGGACAGGATCGACTGGTCCAACCGGGCGTGCGGCCTAGCGTCGCTACGGATGATCCTTCTCGCCTACGGACGCCAGGCCCCTACAGTCACCGAACTGCTGAAGCTCGCGGTCAAGTATGAGGTTCTGACCCCGCGTGGAGCGCTCCACGCGGGAATCGCGAGTCTGGCAAGTGACCTCGGAGTGCCGTCTCGCGCCGAGCCCGTGCCCGCCGAAGAGTTGCTCTCCAAGCTCGACGACGCTCCGCTCATCGCGTCTGTGACGGAGCAGTTCCCCGACGATGGCCGCTCCGGCGGCCACCTCGTCATCCTTCGTGGGTACGAGGCCGGCCCGGACCCGGCGATCCACTTCCGCGATCCTTCCGCCTGGGGCCAGACGCATGATCGCGTCCTGCTTAGCCGCCTGGCCCACTCGTACACCGGGCGCGCGATCACCTTTGCGCCCCTGAACCACGGAGACTCCGCATGACCGAGGCAGACGCCTCCGTCGCCCCCCAGACGGCCGGCGACCCGGCGCAGCCGGAGGGAGGACGGCTGATCGCCGTACTCGGTGAAATGCTCGAACTGGGAGACGAAGCCGTTGATGCCCACCGTGAAGTCGGCCGGATGGCTGGCGAGTTCGGCATCGACATGGTGATTGGCGTCGGTGGCGAGCTCGTGAAGCAGCTCGTGTTGTCCGCGGGAGCCGCAGGCGTCCCCGATATCGCTCTCGTCGCTGACAACGAGACCGCCGCGACCCTCCTCGAAGAGATCCTCCGCCCCGGCGACAAGGTACTCGTAAAGGCTTCGCGGGGTGGCATGCTGTGGCAGGTTGCTCAGCGACTCACTGGCCAGCCAGTCACCGGCTTCTGAGTAGGCTCACCGCCAGCTCGGCGAGCTGAACACGCGAGATACAGGGGCGGCACCTCCAGAGGTGAGGGCCGTGAGTCGCCCGCAAATATGCGTGGATTTAAGCGACCACCGCGCCCCGGCCCCTGAGGGCGCTCCGAGCCGCCAGGCCCTGCTGGCATGAGGCACCCACCAAATATCCCTCATTAGGATGAATTGGCGACCCTAGAAGGTTATTTCCGTAGGCGCTCTGCCACTCTACCGTTAGCCGTGATCTTCAGGTGCTCGCTAACGAGAGGAAGCCATGACCGAGACCGAAGCGAAGGAACTGTTCGACCAGATCGATACTGACCGAGATGGTCAGATCAACATCGTTGAACTGGCCAATCACTTCAAGCGAGAAGGACATCAAGGCAAGCTCAAGGAAAAGGTCAAGGCCGCTTTGGAAGCAGATGCGAACCATGACCGGGTCATTGACTTCAATGAGTTTCAGCAGATGGTGAAGTGATAACGTCGATGACTCATCAGCCCCGAGGCCCGCACGGGAACACCATCCCACCGACCTCGGGGCTGTTCGGCTGCATCTCCTCGTAGAACTGGGTGGCCTATTTACGCCAGTTCCCCCGGATGCCGCTCCACCGGCCTCAGCCTGGACACCCGCCTCCGCCACGCCGCAGCACCCTCCGCGCTGGACTTCCGCGCGTGACACCAGCGACAAAGCGCCTGAAGGTTCGCCGGCCGTGGTCGTCGCCCGGGACGACGTGGTCCACGTCCGTGGCCGGCGCCGCACACCGCCCCCGTGTCCCGCCGGACGGCCACGCACCGAAACCTGTCCGCTTCAGGACGGACAGGCGACGAACCGGCCAGTCCCCAGGTAGGCACAAACGCCGGTTACTGCCATGCCAGGACAAAGGACTCCTTCCCGCGCTGCCGCTCGGTCTCGCGCTGATGCTTCTCGAAGCGTCCACCGGCTCGGGTCAGCTCGGGGCACCCCGGGGACAGAGCACGGGGGCGGGGGCTTCGGGGCATTGGGGTTCACCTCCAAACAAGGGGTGGGGGCTTGTCGCAGCTCATCGGGATGCTGTTGATTTCTTGGAAGAGGCTTGAGTGGGGTTCCAACGAGTGAATTTTTTGCGCTCGGTGCCCCATTTGTGCTCCCCAAGGAAAAACATCTGTTCCGGTTTCACCGCATAAGGAGGCGGATCTTGATGTCCAGCATGCTTTCCTGTCGTGCCGGAATGGCCACGACAGCCAGACATACCGCGCTGGCCCTGCTGCTGGTAGGCGGTACTCATGCCTGAGCTGAAGCAATCCAAATCGGAGTGGACCTCGAACGACTGGTACAAGGTCTGCGGCGAGTTCACATTCCGCCCACGCCTCCGTTACCAGATGATGAATAAGAAGGACCATTCGGGTCGCCCCATTTGGGGCGTGGAAGTGCCTGACCTGAACTCCGCTAGGTGGGAGCCGGAGTTCGAGTTCGCGTACGACATCTGGACATCCAATGGTGTCTCCGGCGCTGCCCTCACCCAGCGAGGCCAACACTCCGTGTGGCTGTTCGCCACCATCTACTCGGAGTACCAATGGTCTGGCGGCGGCAGGTATGAGACAGCCCGGGTCGCCAAAATCGGGACCAAGCGATGCTGCAAGCCCTCGCACCGCGAAACCATCTCGGCAGATCGGAGGATCGAATGTGACTCCGGGAAGTACTACGTGGAGTGGTCGATCAGCCGCCTCGCGGACGACGGCACCGCGGACAGGCAGGGGGACGGCGGGCCGCAGGGCGTCATCGAGTGGGACTCCGACGCAGCGCAGATCAAACGCGAAATCGCGATTAACCAGAATATTTACGGCTAAAGCGGTTCCTTGCGCCGCAGTGCCCTATTACGGGGGCGCTGTCTCTATGCGGCGAACCGCCCGGCCCCAAACTTCGTCTCGGTCTTCAACCGATGACGCCCACGGCACAACACCTGCCGCACCTGAACCGCCCGCGGAACCCCAGAGTTGACAACCCGCGGGCCGCGGCCCTGAAAACACCACTCCATGCGGCCAGGGAGGGGAGGGAAGCGACCGGTTGAACCCGCGAGTCGACAGCAGAGGTGCACATGCCGAGAGCGTCATAGGGGGCCGCAGGGCACAGACGGTTGGCCACATGACCAACGCGTGACCAACGGCGGTCAGAAACGGTTAGAAACCGCAGGACAAAGACCACTATAGATCGCCGCTACCGGCCCCCGACCAGACGGAAAAATGCCTGGTCAGGGGCCATTTCGTAGATCATCTAGGCCAGGGGTGGCGGCCCCGGCCGTCTCTTGCGCTTATCGCGCCCGGTCGTTCAGAGCCGGTTCGCCAGTGCCTTGAAGTCCGTCCAGGACTGCGCGGGGGTGCGCGGGTCCCAGGTCTTCTGTGCGAGCGCCGCGAGCGGCAGCCGGATCCCGGCTGCGATCTGCTGCGCGGTCTGCGCCTGCGCGTGGTCGCACCAGATCCCGAACCGCGCGCCCGGAATACGGTCGGCCCCGGTCTGGCTCGTTGGTACGGCGACGGGCGAGGTGTGCCGCAGCACCCGCGGGGTCCAGCTCTGGTAGATCCGCTCGCCGGTCGGGTACGTGAAGCCGTTGGGCTCGCCGAGGACGTAGTAGAGGAACTCGTCGTTGACGTTGAGCACGGTGCGGCCCTCGCGGAGGAACTCGGCGGGGTCGCGGGCGCCGATCTCCCTGCCGGTCCAGTAGGCGACCGTGCGGTTCTTGTCCGCGGCCACCTTGCCGCCGGCGAAGAAGCCGTCGTTCCACGCCTCGATCCGGGTCTTGCCGGCGGCCTGGACGGTCTTCTGCCGGTCGTTGAGCCAGCCGGTCGCCAGGTCCTTGATGGTGGCGCCGGAGCCGTACTTGTCCCGGGCGGCGCTGGCCAGCTGCGGGTACTTGCCCTCGGGGTCCGAGGACATCAGCGCCTGGTACTCGTCGCCGCCCAGGTGCCAGTACGGGCCGGGGAAGAGCTGTCCGTACTCCTTCAGCAGCGAGTCGACGAGTTCGCCGGCCTTGGGCTTGGAGATGTCGATGGCGCCGCGGACGACCGTGCCGGAGGCGCTGCGCAGCTGCAGGTCGGGGTAGTGGGCGAGGACGGCGCCGAGGTGGCCGGGCGAGTCGATCTCCGGGATGAGGGAGACGTGCAGGCTCTGCCCGACCTTGATCAGGTGGCGGACCTGGTCCTTGGTCAGGTGGTCGGCGGAGACGATCTCGGGGTGGGTCTCGCTCTGGATGCGGAAGCCCTGGTCGTCGGAGAAGTGCAGCTGGAGCTGGTTGAGCTTGAGGTCGGCGAGCTGCCGGATGCGGTCCTCGATCCAGCCCGCGGTGAACGGCTTGCGGGCGTTGTCCAGCAGCATGCCGCGCTGGGGGCGGTCCGGGCGGTCGTCGATGGTGCCCTCGGGGAGGCCGCCGGCGGTGTGGACGGCCTGTTTGACGGTCCGGGTGCCGTTGAAGATCCCGGCGTCGGTGGGGGCGGTGAGGGTGAGCCGGCTGCCCTTGGCGGTGAGGGTGTAGGACTCGTCGGCGGCGCCGGCGGTCGGGGCGTTGTTGCCGCGGCCGGCGCCGGCCGCACCGCTGAGCTTCACCTCGATGTCACCGGGCCGGACGTCCTGCTTCCCCCACACCACCGCCAGCCCGCCGAGATCCTTGGCCATGAGTTGCGCTTCGTCGGCGATATTGCTCTTCTCCCCCGCCGATACCACGATCCGGGCGCCCTTGGTCGGCCGCCAGCCGATTCCGTTCGCCGGGCGGAAGTCCCGTACGGCCGGGACGATGTGCGGCGGGCCGGTCACCTTGGCCCAGCTGGGAATGGGCGCGGCGGGGCTGGACGAGCTGGGAGCTGCGCCCGGTGACTCGGAATCGGCGCCCTGCCCGCAGCCGCCGAGCGCCAGGGTGCCGGCCAGCACGGGGACGGCCAGCAGCGCGCGGCGGGTCTCCGGGCCGGCGGCCCGCCGGCCGGTGTGCGGGGGCCGTGGGGAGGCCGAGGGCCGCGGGGAACGCGGCGGCCGCATCGGGTTCGACATCGTGCAATCCTCACTTTTCGGGGCGAAGGCATTGCCAGTCATGCGGAACAGGTCGTCCACCGAGCGCGCGAGGGCTCTCTCATCCGGGTGAAAATCGCGCATCGGTCGGACACTGGCCGGCGAGCGTCGTTAGCGTGGCTTCGCCGCCGCTCACTCCCTGCCGGGGCGCGTGGACCGCCGGAAATCCGCCGGGTGCCACCTCTTGTGACGTATCACCACGCCTGCTTCTCTCTCTGTACGTATCAGACTTTTCACCCATTTCGCCCCACCCGACGCTCGTTTTCCGCCAGTCACCACCGGCTCTCCCGCATCTCCCGGCACTCCCGGCACTCCCGACTCGTCCTCCCCTCGCCGACCGTCCGCAGCCAACCCCCCATCCGCCCGAGGAGCCCACGCTGTCCGGTGACACTCCGGCCGCCCGTCCGCCGGCACGGCCCCGCCCGCCCGTTCCGCGGTGCGGCATACCTTGGCAGACCCGGCTCGCTCCCGGTCCGGCGGCCGGCCTCGACCGCTTCAACGCCCTCCCCCACGCCGACGCCGTGGCCGCCCTGCTGACCTGCTGCGGCTGCCGCCGCTGGGCCGAACGCCTCGCCGCCCACCGCCCCTACCCGGACCCGCAGTCCCTGATGGCCGCCGGCGACGAGGCCGGCTACGACCTCACCCCCGCCGAGCAGAGCGAGGCGCTGACCCGGGAGCCGGCCGCGCCGCTCCCGCCGGTCCGCCCCGGCCCCGGCACCCTCGCCGCCCACACCGCCCTGCGCGCCGCGCACGCCGCGTACGAGCTGCGCTTCCGGCACGCCTTCGTCATCTGCCTCGACGGCTACCGCGACGACGAGCTGATGGACCAGACCCTGCATGCCATCCGCACCCGCCTGGCGCACGAGCCGGACGAGGAGCGGTCGGTCGCCGCGGACCAGTTGCGGCGGCTGGCCCGCGCCAGGCTGGGGCGACTCGCCACGACTTGTCCTTGATGGACCGTTTCGCACTTGTGTGATAGCCCGTTGGTGCCTGTTTGATCACACCTAAGGACCCCCGCGCGAGGAACCGACAGCTCGTCGATACGATGACGAGCGGCCGGTGGACCGTACCCGGCCGGGCCCGACCGACAGAGAAGCCGGCGCGGCCCTAGTCCCCGCTCCCGGAGGGTTCTTCCGTGCCGGCTGGAACGCTGTACCGCGGCCGGGAAGGCATGTGGTCCTGGGTGGCTCACCGAGTCACCGGCGTCCTCATCTTCTTCTTCCTGTTCGTGCACGTCCTCGACACCGCTCTCGTGCGCGTCTCCCCCGACGCGTACGACAACGTCGTCGCGACGTACAAGACGCCGATCGTCAACGTGATGGAGTACGGCCTGGTGGCCGCCATCCTCTTCCATGCGCTCAACGGCCTGCGCGTCATCGCCGTGGACTTCTGGTCCAAGGGCCCGAAGTACCAGAAGCAGATGCTCTGGACCGTCGTCGGTGTCTGGGTCGTGCTGATGGCCGGTGCCTTCTACCCCGTGCTGCAGCACACGCTGCGCACGCTGTTCGGGAGCTGACGCGCAATGTCTGCTGAATCCACCACCGCGAGCGCCACCGCGGCGGAGAACGTCGCGCTCTACGACGCGGACAACCCCGCCCCCGTCATCGAGGCGCCCCGTAAGCGCACCGCGAAGACGCCCAAGTCGACCCGGACCAACTTCGAGCTGTACGGCTGGCTGTTCATGCGGCTGTCCGGCATCGTGCTGGTCGTCCTGGTCCTCGGCCACCTGCTGATCCAGCTGGTGCTCGACGGCGGTGTCTCCAAGATCGGCTTCGCGTTCGTCGCCGGCCGCTGGGCCTCGCCGTTCTGGCAGGTCTGGGACCTGCTGATGCTGTGGCTGGCCATGCTGCACGGCGCCAACGGCCTGCGCACCGTCATCAACGACTACGCGCAGCGGGACAACACCCGCTTCTGGCTGAAGATGCTGCTCTACACCGCCACGGTGTTCACCGTCCTTCTGGGCACGCTGGTGATCTTCACCTTCGACCCGAACATCCGCTAGGCCCCGGGCTGAGGGACTGAGGTAACGACCCATGCAGATCCACAAGTACGACACCGTCATCGTCGGCGCCGGCGGCGCCGGCATGCGCGCCGCCATCGAGGCGACGAAGCGCAGCCGCACCGCCGTGCTGACGAAGCTCTACCCCACCCGCTCCCACACCGGCGCCGCCCAGGGCGGCATGGCCGCGGCCCTCGCCAACGTCGAGGAGGACAACTGGGAGTGGCACACCTTCGACACGGTCAAGGGCGGTGACTACCTGGTCGACCAGGACGCCGCGGAGATCCTGGCGAAGGAGGCCATCGACTCGGTCCTCGACCTGGAGAAGATGGGCCTGCCCTTCAACCGCACGCCGGAGGGCCGGATCGACCAGCGCCGCTTCGGCGGCCACTCCCGCAACCACGGCGAGGCCCCGGTCCGCCGGTCCTGCTACGCCGCGGACCGCACCGGCCACATGATCCTCCAGACGCTGTACCAGAACTGCGTCAAGGAGGGCGTGGAGTTCTTCAACGAGTTCTACGTCCTGGACCAGCTGATCACCGAGGTCGACGGCGTCAAGAAGTCGGCCGGCGTGATCGCCTACGAGCTGGCCACCGGCGAGATCCACGTCTTCCAGGCGAAGGCCGTCGTCTACGCCTCCGGCGGCTGCGGCAAGTTCTTCAAGGTGACGTCCAACGCGCACACGCTGACCGGTGACGGCCAGGCCGCCGTGTACCGCCGCGGGCTGCCGCTGGAGGACATGGAGTTCTTCCAGTTCCACCCGACGGGCATCTGGCGGATGGGCATCCTGCTCACCGAGGGTGCGCGCGGTGAGGGCGGCATCCTCCGCAACAAGGACGGCGAGCGCTTCATGGAGAAGTACGCGCCGGTCATGAAGGACCTCGCCTCCCGTGACGTCGTCTCCCGCTCCATCTACACGGAGATCCGCGAGGGCCGCGGCTGCGGCCCCGAGGGCGACCACGTCTACCTGGACCTGACGCACCTGCCGCCGGAGCAGCTGGACGCCAAGCTGCCGGACATCACCGAGTTCGCGCGCACTTACCTCGGCATCGAGCCCTACACGGACCCGATCCCGATCCAGCCGACCGCGCACTACGCCATGGGCGGCATCCCGACCAACGTCGAGGGCGAGGTGCTGTCCGACAACACCACCGTCGTGCCGGGCCTGTACGCCGCCGGCGAGGTCGCCTGCGTCTCCGTCCACGGCGCCAACCGCCTGGGCACCAACTCGCTGCTGGACATCAACGTCTTCGGCCGCCGGGCCGGCATCGCCGCGGCGGAGTACGCGGCCACCGCCGACTTCGTCGAGCTGCCCGAGGACCCGGCGGCGCTCGTCCAGGAGCAGGTCGAGCGGCTGCGCGAGGCCACCGGCAGCGAGCGGGTCACCGAGATCCGCAAGGAGCTGCAGGAGACCATGGATGCCAACGTCATGGTCTTCCGCACCGAGCAGACGATCAAGACCGCGGTCGAGAAGATCGGCGAGCTGCGCGCCCGCTACAAGAACGTGTCCATCCAGGACAAGGGCAAGCGCTTCAACACCGACCTGCTGGAGGCCATCGAGCTGGGCAACCTGCTCGACCTGGCGGAGGTCATGGCGGTCTCCGCGCTGGCCCGCAAGGAGTCCCGCGGCGGCCACTACCGCGAGGACTACCCCAACCGCGACGACGTCAACTTCATGCGGCACACCATGGCGTACCGCGAGGTGGGCGCAGACGGCTCCGAGTCGATCCGGCTCGACTACAAGCCGGTCGTGCAGACCCGCTACCAGCCGATGGAGCGTAAGTACTGATGAGCACCCCGACTCTCGACAAGCACTCCGCGGCACTGGACGCGGCGGAGAACACCGCGTCGCACCTGATCAGCGTCACCTTCCGGATCCGCCGGTTCAACCCGGAGGTCTCCGAGGAGGCGCGCTGGGAGGACTTCCGGCTGGAGATCGATCCCAAGGAGCGCGTCCTGGACGCCCTCCACAAGATCAAGTGGGAGCTGGACGGCTCGCTGACCTTCCGCCGCTCCTGCGCGCACGGCATCTGCGGCTCGGACGCGATGCGGATCAACGGCCGCAACCGGCTGGCCTGCAAGACGCTGATCAAGGACATCAACCCCGAGAAGCCGATCACCGTCGAGGCCATCAAGGGCCTGACGGTGCTGAAGGACCTTGTCGTCGACATGGACCCCTTCTTCCAGGCGTACCGGGACGTGATGCCGTTCCTGATCACCACCGGCAACGAGCCGACCCGCGAGCGGCTGCAGTCCGCCGAGGACCGCGAGCGCTTCGACGACACCACCAAGTGCATCCTGTGCGCGGCGTGCACCTCCTCGTGCCCCGTGTTCTGGAACGACGGCCAGTACTTCGGCCCGGCGGCGATCGTCAACGCGCACCGCTTCATCTTCGACTCGCGTGACGAGGGCGGCGAGCAGCGGCTGGAGATCCTCAACGACAAGGACGGCGTCTGGCGCTGCCGCACGACCTTCAACTGCACGGACGCCTGCCCGCGCGGTATCGAGGTCACCAAGGCGATCCAGGAAGTCAAGCGGGCGCTGATCACGCGCCGGTTCTGAGCACCTCTTTGCGCCTAAACCGGCGCCGCTTTCGCGGAGTTGGTTGCTCGCCGTACGGGTGCCTCAATTGATGGTTGCTGTGCTGGTGGGCATGGGCCCCGGTTCCTCTTGTGGAAGCGGGGCCTTCGGCGTTTCCGGGTGCCGGGCCGCTCAGCCCGACCGCAGCGCCATCGCGGCCAGTGCCTCGTCCTGGGTGCGGCGCTGCCGCATCAGGCGCGCGTACGCCCCCAGGGCCGCGCGACGCTGCTGCAACTCGGCTATTTCGGCGTCGAGTTGGGCCATCTGCTGCTCCATGACGCCGCACGAGAAGGTGCAGGAGACCAGCCCGGGGCCGCCCTGGGCGCAGGGCAGCAGATCGCGGATGGACTCGGTGTTCAGGCCGGTGGCGAGCAGTTCGCGGATGTGGGCGACGACCGCCACGGCGTCGGCGTCGTAGGTGCGGTAGCCGTTGGCGTCGCGTCCGGCGCGGAGCAGGCCGCGCTGCTCGTAGTAGCGCAGGACGCGGGTGCTGACGCCGGTGCGGCGGGCCAGTTCGCCGATCCGCATCCGGCCCGCCGGCCGGGCGTCCGTCCGTGCCCCGTCCCCCATGTGAGTCTCCTCTCCCCGTTTCTCCCCGATTCGGCTTGACCTTGACACCGGTGTCAAACGGAAACCTCGTGGGCATGACGCAGATTCCCGTAACGCAGATTCCTGTGACGCAGAGCCCGTCCGTTTCCCTTCCGCCGCTCTCCACCACCGTCGCGGGCCCGGCCGGCGGGCCCGGCGTCCTGCTGGCGCACGGCGCGACCGGCAGTGTCCGGGACAACTACGGCACGCTGATCCCGGCCCTGACCGCCACCGGCCACCGGGTGGTGGCGCCCGACTACCCCGGTTCGGGCGAAACCCCGCGTGCCACCGGCCCGTTGGAGCTGGACGCGCTGGCCGACGCGGTGGTCGCCGAGGCCGTCGCGGCCGGTCTGGAGACCTTCACCGTGATCGGCTTCTCGATGGGCACCGCGGTGTCCGTACGGGCCGCGGCCCGGCATCCGGAGCGGGTGCGGGGGCTGGTCCTGACCGCCGGGCTGGCCAAGGCGGACGCCCGCGTCCACGTCTGGCTGGACCTGTGGCTGCGGCTCCTGGAGCGCGGCGACTACCAGGGCTTCGCCCAGGCGCGGGCGCTCAGCGGGGTGGCGCCGGAATACCTCAACACGCTGCCGCCGGCCGAGCTGGCCACCGTGCTGGACCCGGACCCGACGCTGCCGCCGGCCGGTTCGGCGGAGCAGGCGGCCCTGGTCAAGGCCCTGGACACCACCGCCGACCTGCCGGGCATCGCGGTCCCGACCCTGGTCATCGCCACCACCCTGGACGCCCTGCTGGACCCGGCCAACTCCCGTTATCTGGCGGACCACATCCCGGGCGCCGAGTACGCGGAGATCGCCACCGGGCATCTGCCGATGGTCGAGCGGAACGCGGAGTGGCTGGCGCTGATCGGGGACTTCCTGGCGGCGCGGGGGCTGTGAGCGGGCGGGCCGGGGCGGAGCGGACGGCGGCGGGTGCGCTTCCGGGCCCGGGCACGGGCCCGCCGGCTCAGGCCGGTTCGCCGGTCAGGACCTTGTCCAGGAAGGCGTCCAGGTTCCGCACGGTGCGCGCGATCCGCTCCGCCTCCGGAAGGGTCTCCTCGTGGCGGCCGGCGAGCTGGGAGCGCTTTCGGCCGCGGACGTAGAGGGAGCAGGCGAGGTCGGCGCAGAGGTAGGTGCCGACGGTGTTGCCCTGGCGGCCCGCGGGGCCGGCGCGGCGGGCGGCGAGCAGGCTGACGCCGGAGCCCGGGTGGCCGGTCAGGCAGATCGAGCAGACCGTCGTCTTGGTGAAGCTGCGCCGCACGCCCTGCGGCACCCGCAGGGTCACGCCCATCAGGCCGTCGGGCCGCGGGGCGACCAGATAGCTGCGGTCCGGCGCTCCGGGGTCGCGCCAGCCCAGGAAGTCGAGGTGCTCCCAAGGGAGTTCGGCCAGTCCCGTGGGCAGGCGGAGCCGGCTCGCCTCCCCCTTGGAGCAGTTGACGAAGGAGGCACGTAGCTGTTTTTCACCGACCGGATGCATGGTTCCGGACGCTAACAGCGGGGTGCGGGGCGCGTCGTCCGATTTTCGGGCGCCCCGCACCCGCGGGGCCTCACTCGATCACGGGCGGCGGGATCTGCCGCGGCGGACGCGGCGCCTCGTCCTCGTCGACGTGGCGGGAGCGCGGTCCCGCGGAGCGGCTCCGGGCGCCCTTGTCGGGCTGCTCGCCCTTGGCCTTTCCCGGTTGGGCGGCGGCCGGGTCCGGCGCGCTCGGCCGGGCGCCGCCGCGGCTGCGGTGGAGTCCGGCGCCGCCCTGCCTGGTGCCGCCCGCCGGGCCGGCCGGGCCCTGGGGCCGGGCGGCCGGGGCGGCGGGGGTGCCGGGCGGTACGGCCGTACGGGCGGCGGCACCGTCCGGGCTGCCCGCCGCGCCACCGGCGCTGCGGCGCGCCCCGCCGGCGCCCCGCCCCGTGCCGCGTGCACCGCCGGCGGGCATGCCACCACCGGTCACTCCGATGACGCCCAGCGCGGCGCTGCCCGGGAACCCGCCGGTGGCTGCCGGGGCGGCGGGGTGGCCGCCGGCCGGTGTGCCGCCGACGACGGCGTGGCCGCCGGCGGGCGGTGCGGCGGGGGTGGCGCCGCCCATGCTCTCCAGTCCGGTGGTCACCAGCGGAGGGTCGGCGGGCAGCGCCGTCATCTGGGGGTGGAGGTCGGGCGACGGGCGGGCGGTCCGGGGGCTGTCGAAGCCGGCCGGTACCGCGCCGCCGCCCGCGCCGTTGGGCCGCTGGGCGGCCGGCGGGTGGTGCGGCTGCGGGCCGCCGGTCACCGCGGTGTCCACCGGCGGCGGGGCCGGGCTGCCGGACGGGGCGACCGGCCAGTCCCCCGTGACGCCGGGCCCGGTGCCCTCCCGGAGTCGCTTGCCCTGCGCCTCGTAGTGGGCGGCCAGTTCGTCCATCACGACGACGGCCTCGATCTGGCACTGCTTGGCCGGCGGGAGGGAGTGACGGTTGAGTTCCAGCGCCCTGCGGGTGTCGAGCTTGGGGTTGGCCATGTCCCGCTTGAACTGGCTGTCGTCGCCGGCCTCCGTCGTCGGGGCGGCGGCCCCGGCGAGCTGGAGCCTGAGCAGCGCCTTCTGCGCCTCGCGGAGGTTGTGCGCGACGCCGGCCTCAGGGCCCGAGGCGCGCGAACCGATCAGCGTGGACTCGACGTTGCGGGCGTGCTGGTAGCTCCGTTCGATCTTCGCCAGCACCTTGGCGGCCTCCCGGCGGAACGCCTCGGCCGCGGCGCCCTCCCAGTGCGCCGAGGCGTGCGCCACGGCGTCCTGGAACGCCTTGCGGATGCCGCCGTGGCCGTCGTCACCGCCCAGCCGGTCGGCGGCGGACCGCCAGTGCCGTCCGGAGGTCTCGATCGTCTCGGGGCCGGCGTGCTCGATCATCGCCCGTAGCGCGGGCAGGGCGTGCTTCTGGAAGTCGGAGGGGGAGCGCGGTGTCAGCCGGTGCCCCCGGAGCGACTTCAGCAGCTCGGCCCGCTCCTGCTCGGTCCGTCGGCGCTCCATCTCCTGGGCGCCGTCGTGCTGTCGGCCGGTCTCCGTCATGCCGGTCCCCCTCCCTCGTCGCCGTCGTCCCTGTCGTCGTCCCCGTCGTCATGGCCGCCCGGTCGGGTCGTACGTGCCGGGCAGGGGGTACGTCAGTCGTGCCCCGGGTGCCGGGCCTCGTGCTCCTGGTCCTCGTAGGCGCCGCGGCTGGCCTCGGTCTTCTCGCCGAAGGTGCCGATGAGGTCCTGCAGCGCGCCGAGCACATCCGCCATGTATGTCTGCATGCCGTCGTGGGCGTCGGCGAGCTGGCCGGCCTCCAGGAAGCCCTTCCCGAACGCCGGCTTCGGGATGGTGGTGTTGTACGTGACGGTCTGGGCGGGATCGTCCATGTCGCGCTGCAGATGGCGCAGCTGTCGCACGACGACGTCCAGCTCTTCCAGATCGACCCTGAACCGCTCGGTCATGTGCCGCTTCTCCCCGTTGCCCCGCGGGCCTTCGGCACCAAGCTATCAAGCCCGCCGGACTTCCCGTACGCCCGTTCTCCTGATACCCGCATCGGGGCCGCCCGTAGCGCGGACCAGCCACCCTGAAGTGGGCAATTCGCCGCGGCATCAGGCGATCTGACGAGACGTCAGGAACATGCGGCGAGGCGGTGGCGGCCGTCCCAGACGCGGGACGAGAGGCGGGCCAGCAGACGGGCCGCGGGGTCGCCGGTGTCCTGGCCGTCGGCGAGCGGGCCGGTGTAGCAGACGGCGAGGGCGTAGGGCGGGGCGTCGGGCGGGTAGACCACGGCGGCGCTGTGCCGCGCCCCGTTCACCCAGCCGTTCTTGCCGGCCAGGCGGGTGCCGGGCGGCAGTCCCGCGGCGAGGTCCACGGCGTGCACGTTGTGCTCCAGCCGGGCCAGCACCTCCGGTTCGAGGGAGGCCAGCAGCCGGATCAGGTCGTGGGCGGTGACGCGGTTGTCGATGCCCGCGGCGCGGGCGGCGGCGTCCTCGATGCCGCGCGGGCTGCCGGACGCGGCCGACGCCCCGGCCCGCCGCCACACCTCGGCCACCGCCGCCCGTCCCACCGCGGCCATGCACAGGCTGGTGGCCAGGTTGGAGGAGTGCCGGACCATCCGGTCGGCGAGCCAGCCGAGCGGCGCGGTGCCGCCCAGCAGCCGCCAGGGCTCGGGGTCGCTGTCCTCCGCCCGGTCGTGGGCGTAGCTGCCGGCGGCCACCGAGGGGAAGCGGTTGACGACCGGGACCGCGTGGTCGGGGTCGAGGCCGCTGCGGTGGACGGCGGCGAGCACCGCGACCTTCATCGTGCTGGCCGCGTAGTGCGGGACGTCGGCGTTCCGCAGGAGCACCGGGGGGCGCCGCCAGGGGGCTACGGCTACGGAGAGCATGGCTCATCGTAGGGCGCGGCGGCGTGGGGCGCGGGACCCCGCGGCGGGTCCCGCGGCGGGTCCCGTCAGAGGCCAGCCCCGTCCCTCAGGCGCTCCGCGACTGCCGACAATGCCGTCGTCGCCGCGCGCTGGAGGCCGCCGCCGAAGGTGATCCGGGTCGCGCCGAGTTCGCCCAGTTCACGCGGGGAGGGACCGCCGGCCCTGGCCATGGCGTTGAGCGGGAGGGGGGCCGCCGCGGCCAGCTCGGGCAGCAGCTCCGGCGGGGCGAGGATCGGGTAGAGGCAGTCGGCGCCGGCCGCGGCGTAGCGGTGGGCCCGCGCCAGTGCCGCGGCCGGGTCCCCCTGGCCGCGCAGGAAGGTGTCGATCCGGGCGTTGATCACCAGCGCGTCGCCGGCCTCGGCCCGGACCTCGGCCAGCCGGTCGGCCTGCTCCTGCGGGTCGCGCAGGGCGCCGGTGGCGTGGTCGGAGTCCTCCAGGTTGCAGCCAGCCGCGCCGGCCTCGGCGAGCCGGCCGACCAGTTCCCCGGCGGACAGCCCGTACCCGGCCTCCACGTCCGCCGTCACCGGCACGTCCACGGCCCGGACGATCCGGGCGATCGCCGCGAACATCTCGTCGGCCGGGGTCTCGCCGTCCGCGTATCCCAGGGACGCGGCGATGCCCGCGCTGGGGGTGGCCAGGGCCGGGAAGCCGGCGTCGGCGAAGACCCGGGCGGAGGCGGCGTCCCAGACGGTGGGGAGGACCAGCGGGTCGCCCGGCCGGCGGTCGTGGTGCAGGGCGCGCAGCGCGGCCGCGGGGCCGGTGCCTCCTGTACGGGTGCCGGTGCCGGTCACAGCTGTCCACCGGGAGGCTGGCGGATCGTGACGTTGACGCGGTTCCAGTTGTTGATGGCGACGATCACGGCCAGGAGGTGGGCGAGTTCGGTCTCGGTGAACTGGGCGGCGGCCCGCTCGTAGACCGCGTCCGGGACGAAGCCGTCGGTGAGCACGGTGACCGCCTCGGTGAAGGCCAGTGCCGCCCGCTCCCGCTCGGAGTAGAGGTCGCCGGCCTCCTCCCAGGCCGGCAGCAGGTCGATCCGCTGCTGCTCGACGCCGGCCTCGCGGAGGTTCTTCACATGCATGTCGACGCAGAACGCGCACTTGTTGAGCTGGGAGGCGCGCAGCACGGCCAGCTCCGCGAGGACCGGGTCGCCGAAGCCCTTCTTGGCGGCCTCGGTGAGCTTGAGCTGGGCCTGGAAGAAGGCGGGGACCTTGCTCCAGAACGTCATGCGGTGGGTCATCGTGCTCACTCCTGTCCGGGGGCCCGGCGGGTGGCCACACCGAAGCGGTTCCAGGCGTTGATGGTGGTGATCATGGCGATCAGCTGGGCGAGTTCGGGCTCGTCGAAGACGGCGGCGGCCTGCGCGTAGACGGCGTCCGGGACGAAGCCTTCGGTGAGCACGGTGATCGCCTCGGTGAGCGCCAGGGCGGCCCGCTCGCGGTCGGTGTAGTAGCCGGCGGCCTCCTCCCAGGCGCTGAGGAGGGCGATCCGCTCCTCGGTCTCGCCGGCCTTGCGGGCGTCGGTGGTGTGCATGTGGAGGCACATGGCGCACCGGTTGATCTGCGAGGCGCGGATCTTGATCAGTTCGGCCAGGGTGGGGTCGAGGCCCTTACGGGCCGCCACGTCCAGGCCGATCATGGCCTTGTAGACGTCGGGGGCCAGCTCGGCCCACTGCATCCGGGGGCCGTGCCGGTGGCCGGCGGCGGCCGGCGCCTGCTGCCCTGCGGGCGGTGTCGTCGGGTTCGTCATGCCGTAGACGCTACGCGGTGAGTGGCTCAGCGGTATGGTCCACTTCCATGGAGAAATCGCGGGCCACTTTCGGACGGGATCTGGGCCGGGACCTGCATCTGGACCTCGGCGGGCCGGGCGGGGTGCGGGCCTCGCTGATGGCCGCGCTGCGCGAGGCGGTGCGGTCCGGGCGGCTGACCCCCGGCACCCGGCTGCCGTCCTCCCGGTCCCTCGCCGCCGACCTCGGCATCGCCCGCAACACCGTCGCCGACGCCTACGCGGAACTGGTCGCCGAGGGCTGGCTGAGCGCCCGCCAGGGCTCGGGCACCGAGGTCGCCGAACGGGTCCTGCCGCGGGCGGGCGGCCAGGCGCCCCGGCGCGCCCCGGGCCCGCCCTCCCCCGCCGCCGGCCCGCGCTTCGACCTCACCCCCGGCACCCCGGACGTCTCGTCCTTCCCGCGGACCGCCTGGCTGGCCGCGGCCCGCCGGGCGCTGACCGCCGCGCCCAACGAGGCGTTCGGATACGGCACTCCGGCCGGCCGCCCCGAGCTGCGCGCGGTGCTCGCGGAGTACCTGGCCCGGGCGCGGGGCGTGCGGGCCGACCCCGAACGGATCGTGGTCTGCGCGGGGTTCATGCAGGGGCTGGGGGTGCTGTGCCGGGCGCTGCGGCCCCGCGGCGGCGCCCCCGGCCGGGTCGCCACCGAGGCGTACGGGCTGCCCTTCCACCGCGCCGTCATCGCCCGCGCCGGCCTCGGCACCGTCCCGCTGCCGATCGACGCGCACGGCGCGGACACCGGCCGGCTGACCGGCCTGGACCACCTGCGGGCGGCCCTGCTGACCCCCGCCCACCAGTTCCCCACCGGCGTCCCGCTGCACCCCGACCGGCGGGCCGCGGCGGTCAACTGGGCGCGCGCCACCGGCGGTTACGTCCTGGAGGACGACTACGACGGCGAGTTCCGATATGACAGGCAGCCGGTCGGGGCCCTTCAAGGGCTGGACCCCGATCACGTCGTCTACCTGGGCACCGCGAGCAAGAGCCTGGCCCCGGCGCTGCGGCTGGCGTGGATGGTGGTGCCGGACCGGCTGATGGACCGGGTGCTGGAGGTCAAGTCGACCGGCGAGTGGCAGTCCGGTTCGCTGGACCAGCTCACCCTGGCGGAGTTCGTCTCCTCCGGCGCGTACGACCGGCATCTGCGCGGGATGCGGCTGCGCTACCGGCGGCGGCGCGACCAGCTGGTGGCCGCGCTGGCCGAACGTGCCCCGCAGGTGCACGTCTCGGGGATCGCCGCCGGGCTGCACGCGGTGCTGGAACTCCCGCCCGGCACCGAGCAGTCCGTCGTCCAGGCCGCGCGGTGGCAGGGCCTGGCGGTGACCGGGCTGGCGGAGTTCACCGACCCGGCCGGCCCGGCGTCCACCCGCGACGCGCTGGTCATCACCTACGGCCGCCCGCCGGACCATGCGTTCTCGGCCGTCCTGGAGGCCCTGTTGAGGGCGATGCCGCCGGCGGGGTGAGGGGGGCGGCGGGCCGGGGTGGGCTCCCGTTCAGGGTGTTCAGGGGCGTTCGGCGGCCGCCGTGGCGGGGTCGGACGGGGCCGCCGGTATGTCGGTGTTCGTGTCGCTGTCGGGGGCCTCGGTTGCCGGGGCCTCGGTTGCCGGTGCCTCGCCGAAGCGGGCCAGCGCCAGCGCCCCGGCGACGGCCAGCGCGAAACCGGCGACGGTCAGCGGGGCCAGCCCGTCGCGGGTGCGGTCGCCGAGCCAGACGACGCCGACCACGGCCGGGCCGAGGGTCTCGCCGATCACCATGCCGGCGGTGGCGGTGGTGACCGCGCCGCGCTGGAAGGCCGAGGTCAGCAGCAGGAAGGCGGCGGCCCCGCCGATCAGCAGCGCGTAGGTGGCGGGGTTGGTGAGCAGGTCGGACGGGGCGAAGCCGTCGATCAGGCGCACCGCGACCTCGACGACCCCGAAGCCGAAGCCCGAGCCGAGGCCGAGCACGGCGGCGCGGGAGCGGTCCGGGAGCCGGCCGGCCAGGGCGCCGGCGGCGAGCACGGCGGCCGCGAAGACCAGCACCCCGATCCGCAGCGCGGGGGTGCCGGCCCGGTGCCCCTCGCCGCCGGACGACAGCGCCAGCAGGGCCAGCCCGCCGCAGACCACCGCGACCGCCAGCCATTCGGCGCGCCGGAGGCGGACGCCCAGGACCGGCGCGGCGACCACCGCGGTCACCGCGAGGGTCGCGGCCAGCGCCGCACCGACCGTGTAGATCGGCAGCGTCCGCAGCGCCACCAGCTCCAGCAGGAAGCCCAGCCCGTCCAGCGCCAGCCCGAGCAGATACCGCCACTGCGTCAGCACCCGCAGCAGCAGCCGGGCGTCGACGCCGGAGCCGGTGCCGGGCGGGGTGTCCCGGGCGGCCACGGCCTGGAAGACGGAGGCGGTACCGAAGCAGACCGCGGACGCGAGCGCGCAGATCATCCCGAGCAGCATGGCTCCGACTGTACGGCGCCCCGGGGCCACGGGGCAGAGGGTCTCCCGCGCAACGGACGCTACGCGCCCAGCACCACCCGGAGCTGTTCCAGCCCCCAGTCCAGGTCCTCCTTGCCGATCACCAGCGGCGGTGCGATCCGGATCGTCGCGCCGTGGGTGTCCTTGACCAGGACGCCGCGGGCCAGCAGCCGTTCGGAGACGGCCCGGCCGTCGCCGCGGGAGGGGTTGATGTCGACGCCGGCCCACAGGCCGCGGCCGCGGACCGCGTCCACCGCGCCGCCGCCCACCATCGGGGCCAGCGCGCGGTGCAGGTGGTCGCCGAGTTCGGCGGCCCGCCGCTGGTACTCGCCGGTGCGCAGCATCGCGATGACCTCCAGGCCGACCGCGCAGGCCAGCGGGTTGCCGCCGAACGTCGAGCCGTGCTCGCCGGGCCGGAAGACGCCCAGCACCTCGCGGGACGACACCACCGCGGACACCGGCACCACCCCGCCGCCCAGCGCCTTGCCGAGGACGTACACATCGGGCACCACGCCCTCGTGTTCGCAGGCGAAGGTGGTGCCGGTGCGGCCCAGCCCGGACTGGATCTCGTCGGCGACGAAGAGCACGTTCCGGGCCCGGGTCAGCTCGCGCACCCCGGCCAGGTAGCCGCGCGGCGGCACCAGGACCCCGGCCTCGCCCTGGATCGGCTCCAGCAGCACCGCGACGGTGTCGGCGTCGACGGCGGCGTCCAGGGCGGCCAGGTCGCCATAGGGGACGACGGTGAAGCCGGGGGTGTACGGGCCGAAGTCGGCGCGGGCCTCGGGGTCGGTGGAGAAGGAGACGACGGTGGTGGTCCGGCCGTGGAAGTTGTTCTCCGCGACGACGATCACGGCCCGGCCGTCGGGTACGCCCTTGACCCGGTAGCCCCATTTCCGGGCCGTCTTGACCGCGGTCTCCACGGCCTCCGTGCCGGTGTTCATCGGCAGGACGAGTTCCATCCCGCACAGGTCGGCGAGCTGGGTGCAGAAGTCGGCGTAGCGGTCGTGGTGGAAGGCGCGCGAGGTGAGCGTGACCCGTTCCAGCTGGGCGCGGGCCGCCGCCAGCAGACGGGGGTTGCGGTGGCCGAAGTTGAGCGCGGAGTACCCGGCGAGCAGGTCCAGATAGCGGCGGCCGGTGACGTCGGTCATCCAGGCGCCCTCGGCGGTGGCCACGACCACGGGGAGCGGGTGGTAGTTGTGGGCGCTGTGGGCCTCGGCGGCGGCGATGAACGCTTCCGTGGACGTCACGGGTGACTCCGTCCGCTGGTCCGGACTCCCGGTCCGACTTCTGTGCCGGTCTTCTGTGCCGATCTCTCCTTACTCATTGTCTCGCTCGGCGCGGGCGCCCGCAGGCCACGCACCGGACGCCCGCCACCAGACGCCGCGGGGCAGGCGGGACTTCGGACGCACTCATCTAGAATTCCGGTGCGCAGCCGCGACTGGCGCACGGGGAACGGACCCCGAGGAAGCGGTGCGTGGCCACACGCCTACGAGGTGCCGCCCGCCTGGGTACCCCGGGACCACGACCGACCACCGCTCGATCGCCCCGGAGGACGCCATGACGGCCCATCCCCTCGCCCATCCCGCCCTGTACGCCGCCGACCCCGAACTCGCCGCGCTGGTCGGCGCCGAGGAGCGGCTCCAGGCCGACACCCTGCGGCTGATCCCCAGCGAGAACTACGTCTCCGCCGCCGTACTGGAGGCCACCGGGACGGTCCTCCAGAACAAGTACAGCGAGGGCTACCCGGGCCGCCGTTACTACGAGGGCCAGCAGAACATCGACGTCGTGGAGACCCTGGCCGTCGAGCGCGCCAAGGCACTCTTCGGCGTCGAGCACGCCAATGTGCAGCCGTACTCCGGCTCGCCCGCCAATCTCGCCGTGTACCTCGCCTTCGCCTCGCCCGGCGACACGGTGCTGGGCATGTCGCTGCCGATGGGCGGGCACCTCACACACGGCTGGGGCGTCTCGGCGACCGGGACGTGGTTCCACGGGGTGGGCTACGGCGTACGGGCCGACACCGGGCGGATCGACTTCGACGAGGTGCGCGACCTGGCCCGCAAGGAGCGCCCGAAGATCATCTTCTGTGGTGGCACGGCCGTCCCGCGGACCATCGACTTCGCGGCCTTCGGCGAGATCGCGCGGGAGGTCGACGCCGTCCTGGTCGCGGACATCGCGCACATCGCGGGCCTGATCGCGGGCGGCGCGCACCCCTCGCCCGTGCCGCACGCCGACGTCGTCTCGACCACCACCCACAAGACGCTGCGCGGTCCGCGCGGCGCGATGCTGATGTCCCGCGCGGCGCACGCCAAGGCGATCGACAAGGCGGTCTTCCCCGGCCTGCAGGGCGGCCCGCACAACCACACCACGGCCGCCATCGCGGTGGCGCTGCGCGAGGCGTCCGCGCCGTCCTTCCGGGAGTACGCGCACGCCGTCGTCGCCAACGCCAAGGCGCTCGCCGAGGCGCTGCTGGCCCGCGGCTTCGACCTGGTCTCCGGCGGCACCGACAACCACCTGGTGCTGATCGACCTGACGTCGAAGGAGGTGCCCGGCAAGGTCGCGGCCAAGGCCCTGGACCGGGCCGGGATCGTGGTGAACTACAACACCGTGCCGTTCGACCCGCGCAAGCCGTTCGACCCGTCCGGCATCCGGATCGGCACCCCGTCGCTGACGTCGCGGGGGCTGGGCACCGCGGAGATGCCGAAGGTCGCGGAGTGGATCGACCGCGGCGTCCGGGCCGCGTCCACCGGCGACGAGGAGACCCTGACGGCGATCCGCCGAGAGGTCACGGACCTCATGGCCGCCTACCCGGCACCGGGGCTGGCGACCGGCGACTGAACCGGATCTCAGTCCTCGGCGAGCAGGATGTCGGCGTCGTCGAAGATCCGCAGGACGACCAGGAGCAGACGGCCGCGCGACACCATGTACTCGGCCACGATCTGCGACGTGAGGCGGATCTCGCGGTCCTGCTCGCCGGGGCCGACAGGCCGCGACAGCTCGGTGTACGGGTCGCGGGCCAGCAACTCCACGGCCTTGTCGAAGGAAGCGCGACGGACGGGCGTGAGCCGGTCGCGATCGCGGGCTGCCGGTTCGGTGTACAGAATCTCGTAGATCTCTTCGTGCGGCATGAGCCCTCCAACTCGGCGTGACTTCGCCAGCGTACCGAGGAGACCAGCCCACCGTGCACCTGTTCTCCGGCTGTGGACGGGACCTGAGAGAATGACTCCCATGGCTCTCGATCGCCCGCCCGTCGCCCACCACCGCCCCAAGGGGAATGGCTCCGCCATGCAGCATCCTCGAGTGCTCTCCGGTATCCAGCCCACCGCCGGCTCCTTCCACCTCGGCAACTACCTCGGTGCGGTGCGCCAGTGGGTGGCGCTGCAGGAGTCGCACGACGCCTTCTACATGGTCGTCGACCTGCACGCGATCACCGTCCCGCAGGACCCGGCGGAGCTGCGCCGCAACACCCGGATCGCCGCCGCCCAGCTGCTGGCGGCCGGCCTCGACCCGGAGCGCTGCACGCTCTTCGTGCAGAGCCACGTCCCCGAGCACGCCCAGCTGAGCTGGGTCATGAACTGCGTCACCGGCTTCGGTGAGGCGTCGCGGATGACGCAGTTCAAGGACAAGTCGGCGAAGCAGGGCACGGACCGCACGACGGTCGGCCTGTTCACCTACCCCGTCCTGATGGTCGCCGACATCCTGCTGTACCAGGCCGACCAGGTCCCCGTCGGCGAGGACCAGCGCCAGCACCTGGAGCTGACCCGCGACCTCGCGGACCGCTTCAACACCCGCTTCGGCGACACCTTCACGATCCCGAACCCGTACATCGTCAAGGAGACGGCGAAGATCTTCGATCTTCAGGACCCGTCGATCAAGATGAGCAAGTCGGCGTCCTCGCCCAAGGGCATCATCGATCTCCTCGACGACCCCAAGGTCACCGCGAAGAAGATCAAGAGCGCCGTGACGGACACCGACACGGTCATCCGCTTCGACCGCGAGGCCAAGCCCGGCGTCAGCAACCTCCTCACCATCCTGTCCACCCTCACCGGCCAGGACATCCCGTCGCTGGAGCGCTCCTACGAGGGCAAGATGTACGGCGCGCTCAAGACGGACCTGGCCGAGGTGATGGTCGACTTCGTCACCCCGTTCCGGAACCGTACGCAGGAATACCTCGACGACCCCGAGACGCTGGACACGATCCTGGCCAAGGGCGCCGAGAAGGCCCGCGCGGTGGCGGCCGAGACCCTGGCCACCACCTACGACCGGATCGGGTTCCTGCCGGCCAAGCGCTGACCGTCCGCGCAGACCCGGGGACGCGCCCGTCAGGGTCCGTCCCCGGCACACTGGGAAGGGTGCGCGCCCGTGCGGCGCGCACGCACACGTCAGGAGGGAGAACGCAGTGGGGACCGTAACGCTCGGCGTTTCGCTCGCGGTCCCGGAGCCGCACGGCCGCTTCCTCCAGCGGAAGCGCGAGGGCTTCGGGGACCCGGCCGCCCGCGGCATCCCCACGCACATCACCCTCCTCCCGCCGACGGAGGTGGACGCCGGCGCGCTGCCCGACATCGAGCGCCATCTCGCCGAGGTCGCCGCCGCGTCCCGGCCGTTTCCGCTGCGGTTGGCGGGCACCGACACCTTCCGGCCGCTCTCGCCGGTGGTCTTCGTCAAGGTCGTCGAGGGCGCGGGCGGCTGCACGGTCCTCCAGGAGCGGGTCCGCGCCGCGTCCGGGCCGTGCGCCCGCGAGCTCCAGTTCCCGTACCACCCGCATGTGACGATCGCGCACGGCATCGACGAGGCCGCCATGGACCGCGCCCAGGCGGAGCTGGCGGACTTCTCCGCCACCTGGACGGTCGCCGGCTTCGCGCTCTACGAGAAGGGCGCGGACGAGGTCTGGCGGCTGGAGCGGGAGTACCCGTTCGGCGCCGGCGGGGGCCCGGTGCCGGTGCCCCGGCAGGGCGGCGAACCGGCCGAACTGTCCCGGCCGCCGGCCACGTTCCCCTGAGCCACCGCCTACGGAATCGCCGCCTACTGAGCCGCCTCCTATGGAGCCGCCGTGCCGTCGCCCCGGCCGTCACGCGCGTGCCCGGTGCGTCGGGTAGCCACGGGACGCCGGGGTAGCCGGAAGCTAGATGAGTGAGTCCGAAGTCCCGCCTGCCTCGCGGCGTCTGGCACGGCACCTCGCGGCGTTGCCGAACCGTCCCGATAGCTCCGCTATCAAGACGCTCCGGCGCCTTGCGATGCACCGCACCAGACGCCGCGAGGCCCGCCCTTCGGGCGGACGACGGGACTTCGGACTCACTCATCTAGTGTTCCGGATCATCAGCCGGAGCGGCCGGCACGGGAGGCGGTACGGGGATGAACGGCGGGCGCGACGTCCAGGGGAACGGGGACGGGAACGGGGACGCCGACGAGGACTCGCACGGCCACGCGGAGGGGGCCGCGGACGGTGACGCGGACGGGGCCGCGGAGGGCACCGCCGACGCGGACCGCGCCTCGGGGACAGGCGCCGAAGGCGACAACCCCTTCGGCTGGGTCCCGCGGCTGCCGGTCGTCGGACCGCGTCTCGCTCCCCTCGTCGAGCGACTGCTCGTCACCCACCTGTGGCGCAGCTACGCGCGGATGCTGCGGGTCCACTGGACCCGGCTGGCCGCGGCCATCACCTTCACCAGCTTCATCGCGCTCTTCCCGCTGCTGACCGTCGCCGCCGCGATCGTCGCCGCCACGATCGGCAAGGACCAGCTGCACACGCTGGAGGCCAAGCTCGCCGAGCAGGTCCCCGGCATCTCGAACCAGCTCGACCTGGCCGGGCTGGTCGACAACGCCGGCACCGTCGGCCTGATCGCCGGTGCCGCGCTGCTGCTCACCGGCATCGGCTGGGTGCAGTCCCTGCGCGACTGCCTGCGGGCGGTCTGGGAACTTCCCGACGAGGAAACCAACTTCCTGCTCGGCAAGGTCCGCGACGGCGGGCTGCTGCTCGGGCTCGGCGCGGTCGCGGTGGTCTCGGTGGGCTGCTCGGCGTTCGCCTCCGCGGCGGTCGGCCGGGCGGTGGACGCGATCGGCCTGCCCCGGGGCGGCGCGGTCAGCGTCCTGCTCACCGCCGCCGGATTCTGCATCGCGGTGCTCGCCGACTTCCTGATGCTGGCCTACGTCCTGACCAAGCTCGCCGGCGCGCACCCGCCGCGCCGGGCCCTGGTCGTCGCCGCGCTGATCGGCGCGATCGGCTTCGAGGTGCTGAAGCTGCTGCTCAGCAGCTATCTCCAGGGCGTCGCCGGGCGCAGCATGTACGGGGCGTTCGGCACCCCGATCGCGCTGCTGCTGTGGATCAACTTCACCGCGAAGCTGCTGGTCTTCTGCGCGTCCTGGACGGCGACCGAAGGGGCCGGGCAGCGCCCGGACGAGACCGGGCGGCAGCCGGAGACGGGGCCGGCCGCCACGGCGTGACGGCGGCGGGCCGGCCCCGGCGCCGGCCCCCGGCGGCAGTCACTTCCCGCCGCCGGTCACGTCCTCCCCCGGCCGCCTTCGCCGCCGGTCACTTCCGCCGCCGGCCCCCGGAGCCGCCCCGGCGCCCCTGCGCCGCGTCCTGCCCGGTGCCGCCCCCGGCCTCCGGCTGCGGGCGCCTCCTCCGAACGAACCACGCCGCCGCGGCGATCAGGGCAACCACTCCGCCGCCGATCCCGGCGACCGTCCACGGTCCGCCCCAGCCGCCGGAGTCCAGCCCGGCCTGGGCCTGCGGGTCGCCGTTCTTCGCGTCGCCTTGGTCCTTGCCCGAGCCCTTCGGCTCGACGAGGCTGCCGACCGGCGTCACCTTGCCGTCCGCCGCGAAGCCCCAGTCGAAGAGCTTGGCGGCCTCCCGGTACGCCTCGTTGTGCTGCTTCTTCTCCGGGTTCATCACGGTGACCAGCAGCTTGCGGTCGCCGTGCTGGGCGAACCCGGTGAAGGTGGACCCGGCGTTGGTGGTGGAGCCGTTCTTCACGCCCGCGATGCCCGGGTAGGGCTTGATGTCGTAGTCGCCGCTGAGCAGCCGGTTGGTGTTCTGGATGCCGAAGGTGGCGCGCTTGCCGTCCTTGCCCAGGTCGCCCGGGAACTGCGCGCTCGCCGTGGAGCAGTACTCCCGGAAGTCCGGGTTCTGCAGCCCGGCCCGCGCGAACAGGCTCAGGTCGTACGCGCTGGACACCTGCCCCGGCGCGTCGTAACCGTCCGGCGTGACCACATGCGTGTCGCCGGCGTTCAGCTGCACCGCCCGCTGCTGCATCTGCTTGACGGTGGCCTCCGTACCGCCGTTCATCGCGGAGAGCGTGTGCACCGCGTCGTTGCCGGACCGCAGGAACACCCCCAGCCACAGGTCGTGGACGGTGTAGGTGAGGTTCTCCTTTATCCCGACGAGGCTGCTGCCGACGCCCATGCCCGCCAGGTCGGCCGCCTTGACCGTGTACTTGGTGGTCTTGGGGAACTTCGGCAGCACGGTGTCGGCGAACAGCATCTTCAGCGTGCTGGCCGGCGCCAGCTGCCAGTGCGGGTTCTTCGCGGCCAGCACCTCCCCGGTCTCGGCGTCCGAGATGATCCACGAGCGGCCGGTGAGCTCCTTGGGCAGCTCGGGCGCGCCCGGCCGGAGCTGCACCTGGACACCGGGCCGGCCCAGCCGCTCCCCGCCGACCTGCGACATCTTCGCGGGCGGCACGGGGGCCTTGGGCGGCCGGCCGCCGTCCGCGGGGGCGGCGTGCGCGGTGCCGGCCAGCAGCGGCGACAGCAGTACGGAGGACGCCAGCGCGGCAGCGGTTCGGACGGCGGACGGGGACGCGGAGGCATTCAAGGTCGTCGGCACGTCCGTGAACGTACCCGCCCGCGGCCGCGTCTTTGAACGCGCCCCACGGAAGAGTGCCCCTCCGAACGGCCGGATGGAGCCGCCACCGCGGTCCGGCCGGGTACCCGTACCGCTCCCTCGCCCCGCATCCCGCTTCCCGCCCGCCTCACGAGGGAACTGGCGCATCTGGCCCACCTTTCACAAACAACTCACCAACACAACCTCAGGACCAGGCAAAAGAGCAGGTCACAGCACCCGTCACCGTTCCTGTCGAGGAGCCACGAGGACATGGACCTCCGTCCCCGTCACCGCACCCACCCGGTGTCCCACCGCACGCCCCGACGCCCGGGGTGAGCACATGTTCCACAGGCCCGAAGACGGGAGCCGGCCCGCCGGGGATCCACAATCCACCCGACCGGGATGTGAATCACTTGCGACCGGGGTCGGCACGCTGCCGAGCGAGGTTGACGTACGGGGCCACGGGCCGTGCCCCCGTCGCCCTACGCGTTGCCGTGCCGCTCCCCGGCCGTGTTTATGCCAGGACGCGCATAAGGAGCGCGCTCGCATGGACGCCCGGGGCCAGCCCCCCTACCGTCGTGGCCAGTTGGCCCGCCAGGGCCAGAAGCGAGGGGGTTTCGGCATGCCACGTGAGGAACTGACCCGGCTCACCGGCAACGGAAACGGCACGTGCGGTGACGAGGACTGCCCGAATGTCTACCGGGCGGCGAACGGGACACTCGTCATGCAGGGAGGCATTTCTGAGGCGTTCACGCCACCGCCCGGTGAGGGCCTGGTAGAGATTCCGGAAGACGTGCTGAGGGAGGCCGTGCGTGCTCTTGGATGGTGAAGCGTGGCGACGTCGGTTCGCGGAGATCGAACGAGAGGCATGGCGGCTTGAGACCCTCCCGCAGTACCTCGTACCGCAGGAGACCGCAGATTTTGCCGCGTTTCGCGAGGGACGGCCACTGGCACCGCGCACGGCCTCCTCATACACAGAACGTATCTCACGTCAGCGGGCGGAGGGAAAGTACAACGGCCGGGTGCATATCGTGACGCGACCGCTCTCCGACTACCTTCGATTCGAGTTCGCGCGCTATTACCGGGCGCACGCTGAGGCCGGGGACGACATTCGTGTCCTCGACGTGACTGATCGAACCAATCCCCTGGAGGGAATCCAGGACTTCTGGATGTTCGACCGCACAGAAGTCGTGCTCATGAACTACGAGGAGGACGGCAGGCAGATCAATCGTGAGGTATTCGAAGGGGACGTGTCTCCGTTCGTCGAGTACCAGCGGATCGCGATCGCCGAATCGGTCCCCTTCGAGGAGTACGTGAACGGTGGCCATCGAGCCTGACCGGCTCGGCCGGACCGGTCTGGAACTGGCGGCCATGCTCAGGCATCTCCGCAGCCAAGCCGGGCTCTCCGGAGTCCGGCTTGCCGCGCGTTGCCATATGTCCCAGTCCAAGATCAGTCGCATTGAAGGGGGGAAGCTCCGTCCGTCCCTGGTGGACGTTGAGCAGATCCTGCGCGGGCTGAGCGTCTCCCCCGCTGTCGCAGCCGAGGTCCTGGCCATCGCGCGAATAGCTCAGACGGAATGGCAGGACCGCAAGGCTCTGCATCGAAAAGGGCTGGACAAGAAGCAGTCGGAGCTGGCCGGGCTGGAGGCGGTCACCACAGACTTCCGGTACTTCATGCTGTCCATGGCCACAGGCTTGCTGGCAACGCCGGATTACATCCGGGAAAGCATCGCCCATGCCCCGCCGGCACAACAGGCCAAGGCCATCGGCATGAAGCTCCAACGTCAGGCCGTCCTGCTCGACCACTCCAAGCGCTTCACTTTTCTCCTTACCGAGCAGGCAATCAGGTACCCATTGGTTTCGTCGGACGCCATGGCCCTCCAGATTGACCGACTGGCCTCACTGACCCTGCAGTCGAACATTCGGCTCGGCATTCTTCCGATAGGCGTGAGGTTCAGCAACACGCCGCTGAGTACATTCACCGTTTACGACGACCGCCTGGCGACCATCGAGACGGACCTCGGGGCTGCCGTCTTCCGAGACCCCAAAGACGTCCGTTCACTCCTCGACCGATTCACCAGCTATGCGGCACACGCCGTCTATGGTGACGATGCTCGACAATTGCTGACCACCTGGGCGTGGTCATTCCGCCAGTGATCTTTAGTCGACAACGCGAATAAGACAGCGACTTCTTTCACTGATGCAGGATCATTGATGCCTCACAGGACAACTGGGGAGGCGCAAGAAATGGCGGGCAGCTCGGAAACATTCGAGGGAAATTGGGAGTACCCCACCTACGCACCCAAGGGGCAGCGGTGCTCTGTTTGCGCGGAGCCGATCCGGACGTTCGAGCTGACTCTCCGCGGTCAGATCGAACGCGTCTCCGGCCCGCCCGTAGTGATCTACCGGCACACCGGCACGTGCCCGAGGTAACGGCCAATGGCCAGGCAATCCCGCCCGGATGGACACGAAAGCACGAAGGAAGTCGAAAGATGAGCAGTGTGGCGGTCGAGACGTTCGAGACGCGTCGACGGGACACCGAGGGTTGGCCCGGCGTCCCGTTCCGGCACCCACGGGATCTGGAGGTCGGCGCCGAGGACGAGGGCGGGAAGCACGACGGGGGTCCCATGCCTCCGGAGGCTCCCCGCGATCCCTCTCCTCAGCCCAGCGGAGGTGAGAGCAAGTAAGCCGTCGGCGGCCGGAGCCTGCTTCGGTCGCTGATCGCTCGCGCCCCCGTCAGCTCTCGGCCGCCGCGGTCCCCGCCGTCTCGCGGCGCAGGGCGCGCAGGCCCCGGAAGCCGAGTACGCCGATCGCGGTGCCCAGGAGGAACGAGGTGATGGCGAGGGCGAGATGGATCCAGAAGTACGCGGTGGGGTTCCCGTGATCGAAGGCCAGGCCGCTGGCGTCCTTGATCAGGTTCTTGACGAAGGTCACCCACACCACCCAGGACCAGGCGCCGAAGGCGAGTAGGAACCAGGAGACGGGACGGCTGAGCTTCATGGGGCGGTGTCCTCTGCTACGGGGGAGCCTTGCCCTGCCAGTATCCGCGATGCGCGCGACCGGGTTCCGGGGCGTCCCCGCCCTGCCCGGGCGATCACCGCGGGGCGGCCACGCCGAAGCCTCCCGCCGGGTCGTCCCGACCCCGACAGCGCAGCCCCGTCCCGCTGACGACGGGCAGGAAGAGTACCGGCGTCGCCGACCACTCCACCCACGTTCCGGCGCAGGTCAGCGCCAGCCCGCAGGGCTCGCCCCGGTGCAGCGCGGCCACCGCGCCCAGGCGCCCCGCGTCGGCCGCCGCCCGCAGCGCCCGCGCACCTGCCCGTCCGCGCAGGCCGGCCGCCAGCCTGCGGGCGTCCGCGGTGATCACTCCCACGGCCCGCAGCGGAGTGTCGACGGCGAGGAACGTCCAGGACGCCACCTCGTCCGCGTGCACGGATCGGTACACGGTCCGCTCGCACCAGATCCCCGACACGGCCCCGATCGCCGGCCCGGCCGACCCCGTCTCCGTCCGTTGCGGCCGTTGCGACCCTCCCGCCCCGTCTGGGCGCCTCACGCCGCCAGCCATGTCGCCTCCCGGCCCCGCGGCGTGCCGTTCCCGAACGCGCCGACGCCCCTGCCACCGGGCCGGGCCACGAGCGCGTACGCGCACCCTTCGGCGTCAACGACGGTCAGCGTGACGGGAGTTCCGGCCACGAGCGCCGCCACCGCCCGCTCGAAGTCGCCCCGCTCGCCGAGCCAACCCCGCACCCCCGCGCCGCACGGCACCCCTAACTGCTGCGCGACCTGCTCGGCGCGCGTCCGCACCCACCACGCCGCCCGACGGGGCGAGTACGACACCACACCCCCGAGGTCGATCGGCGTCCCGGACGGCCGGTGGACGACCAACTCCGCCCGATAGACGGCCACTTCACCCGAGACGCTCACAACACTCCCGGAGCGGTCACCGTCAACTCCGCCCACACCACTTTTCCGGTGCCGTCCCACACCACGCCCCAACCACTTGCCAAGGCGTCCACGAGCACCAACCCACGACCACATTCCGATTCCCCTTCCTCCTCGACCCCCGTCGACCCGCTGACGACCGGCACCCCGTCGCTCACGTCGCGCACCTCCAGCCGCAGCCGATCGCCCGCCAGCGCGAACCGCACTCCGATTGCGGCCGCGGCGGCGGATTGCCCGACGTGCGCCCGCACCGCGTTGGTGACGAGTTCGGACGCCAACAGCTCGGCGGAAGAGGCAACTTCACCCCCGACACCCCACAAGCGGAGCCGCCGCCGCAGCTCCCTACGGGCCCACCCGACGCTCCGCACGTCAGACGGAAGCCGATAGGCGACTACGGGAGCGAGGGGCGGAGTTGCTACGAACCGGGCGCGTGCGGACATGGCTATCCCCTTGGTGCGCATGACGGAGCGGCGTCAATACGCAACGCATTCACATACGTGCATTGCGTGACGGCGGTCAGCGTAGGGCGTGGCGTGACACGCAAGCAAGCCATGCCCGCGCAAGTTGCGATCGCCCTACGTGAGCGAGCAAACTGGCTCCGTTACGACTCAACGCGGCACACTGAGGCGGTCGTTGAAAGGAGGGCGCTCATGCCCGCAGGTGGGAGGCCCACGGTCCGCAGTCGAAGGCTCGGCAATGCGCTGAGGCGCCATCGAGAAGCGGCCGGGCTGGATCAACCGGACAGCGCCGAGGCGATCATGAAGTCCGTCTCCAAGGTCAGCCGATTGGAGAGCGGGCAGACGACCGCGTCAGCCCTGGAGGTTCGAACGCTGCTGGACCTCTACGGAGTGCAGGATCCGGCCGAGCGGGCCAGATTGCTGGAATGGGCACGGAGGAGCAACGAACGTGGTTGGTGGATCGACTACCAAGACACAGTCGGGGCCGGCTACGCGCACCACATCGCCCTCGAACACGAGGCCACGTCCATTCGATCGTGGGGCCCGATCCTGATCCCCGGATTGCTGCAAACCACTGAGTACATGGAAGCCGTCATTGCCATAGGGCCCAGGAGGATCCCTTCCGAGAAGGTCGTCGAGTTGGCGAAGCTGCGCCAAGAACGTCAGCGACGGATCGAGGAAGGCGGGGCCAGTTTCACCGCAATCATCTGGGAGCCGGCCCTCACGTCCCTGCGCTTCCAACGCAAGGTCGAAGAGCGGCAGTTGACGCACCTTCTGGAGGCGGGAGAGCGGCAGAACGTCACGATCCAGCTGCTCCCGGCGACAGCAAGCCTGATTGCCGGAATGGCCGGCGCCTTTGTGGCCTTCTCCTTCGGAGGTGAGGTGAACGTGGAAGCCGTGACGCTGGAGAACCCGGCGAACACCAGCATCGTGGAGGCGCCCGAGGACCTGGCTCTCTACGTGAACACGTTCGATCAGCTACGCTCAGCGGCACTGCCGCCGGACAGGAGTGCCGAGCGCATCCGGGAACTCCTTGAAGACGGAACACGGCACAAGGAGTGAAGCAGTGAAGCCTCAAGCAATAGGCGCGTTTCGGAAGTCCTCGTACTCTGCCCAGTCGGGCGACTGCGTGGAGGTCGCCCCCACGTCCACCGGCGGCCACGCCGTCCGGGACAGCAAGAACCCCGCCGGCCCCCACCTCACCTTCACCGCCAACGCGTGGAGTGCGTTCACCGAGGCGCTCAAGGACGGCGACGCCGGCCGCGTCTGACGCGAGTGGGCCCCGGCCCCGTCGTGGAACGCGACGAGGCCGGGGCCCGACAGGCGGTCGCGCCTACTGCCCCGCGAACTTCCGGCTGACCGTGTCGAAGACGCGCTGCGCCGTCGGGCCCAGGTACGGGCCGGCCAGCCAGGTGTGGGCGTTGGAGCTGATCGACGTGTTGGAGATCAGGGCGAGCTTGCCGTTGCGGCTGACGAACCAGCCGCCGCCGGAGGTGCCGCCGGTCATGGTGCAGCCGATGCGGTCCATGGCGGGCGTGCCCTGCTGCATGGTGAGGCGGCCGGGGCGGTCGAGGCAGGCCATCATGCGGGCGCCGTCGTAGGGCGGTGCGGCCGGGTAGCCGAACGCCTTGACCGAGTTGATGCCGTCGGCGTGCGGGGCGTTGAACCAGACCTGGGCGGCCGCGCCCACGGTCTCCTGGAGGGACTTGCCGCCGCCGTACTCCGGGCGGACGTGCAGCACCGCGAAGTCGTACGCCGAACCGGCGTTGCCGGACGCCGAGCTGCCCAGGTCGATCCACTCGCCGGAAGTGCTGATCCAGTCGGCCCAGAAGCGGCCGTACGGGGTGACCTGCTCGGTGGGGCTGGTGCCGACCTGGCTCATCGACACGCCGTGGTCGTTGTACGACGGCACGAAGACGATGTTGCGCATCCAGCCGCCCTGCCGGCCGGAGTGGACGCAGTGGCCCGCGGTCCACACGAGGTTGGACTTCCCCGGGTGCGCGGGGTCCTCGACGATGGTGCCGGAGCAGACCATGGGGCCCTTGGGGCTGTCGAAGAAGATCTTCCCGACCGGGGCCATGTGGCGGTGGTAGGGGCGGTCCACCTCTTCGGCGGTGACGGGGCGGGGTTCGGGGTCGGTGGCGCCGTCGGCGCCGACCGCCGTACCGGCCTGGACGCCGAGTTCCGGTGCGGCCTTGGCGCGGGCCAGCCGGTCCGCCTTCCAGTGGTCCTTGATGATCGGGTTGGCGAAGTCCTGGGCCTTGTGCGCCCACTTGTCCCAGTTCTTCCAGCCGCCGTCCTTCCACTTCTTGAGGTCGTCGAGGCTGGTCGGCGTCCCGTCGGGCAGGTGGCCGGCGCCGGCCTTCCGGTCGCCGGCGGCCGAACTCCCGCTTCCGGAGGCGGTGTTGCCGTCAGGTCCGCAGGCGGTCGCGAGGGCGGCGAGCAGGACGGCGGCCGCCGCGGCGGCGAGGGACGTACGGCGGCGGGCGCGGGACCGGGACCGGGAGCGCCGCCGCGGGGCCGTTGCCCCCGGCCGTCCGTCAGTGGCGTGCGGGCCGGACGGTTCGTGCGGGTCGGACGGTTCGTGCGGGTCGGACGGTTCGTGCGGGCCGGTCGGTTCCGGTGGTGTGGCTGGTGGCATGGTGCGGTTCCCCCTTGATGCGTAGGTGCGCCCCCGGTACGGCTGTCATGACCCTGCTGGGGCGCCGGGCCGCGCTCTACTATGCCGTTCCGCCGCGCCCGGGCGGGGCCGGGGGCCGGGGCCGCGAAAAGATCGGGACAATCAGTGGTGTCCTGTCCGAACCGTCCCAAGGACCCGAACGTGACCGACCGCGTCATCGACCGTCCCCGCAGCCGCGGGTTCCTCTTCCTCGACTCCCACCCCGCCGGGTGCCGGCAGCTGGTCTCCGACATGTGGGAGGCTGTGCCCGCCCCCGCCGCGGCGCCGCCCGCCGACGGCCCGGTGGCCCTCGTCATCGGCTCGTCCGCCGGCTACGGGCTGGCCGCCACCCTGGCCGGTCTGAAGCGCGCCGGAATCCGGGGCATCGGCGTCTGCTTCGAGAAGCCGGCCACCGCCCGGCGCACCGCCACCGCCGGCTGGTACCGCACCGCCGCCACCGCCGAACTGGCCCGCGAGGCCGGGCGGGACATGGTCTTCGTCAACGGGGACGCGTTCTCCGACGAGGTCAAGGAGCAGGTCGCCGACCTGCTGGCGGAACGGTTCGGCGGCAAGCTGGACCACCTGATCTACTCGGTGGCCGCCCCGCGCCGCACCGACCCGGAGACCGGCACCACCTACGCCTCGGTCCTCCAGCCGATCGGCGCGACGTCCCGCACCAAGACGCTGGTCTTCGACGACGGGGGCGCGCCCGAGGTCAAGGAGGTGGAGACCGCGCCGGCCGCCGAGGAGGACATCGCACAGACGGTGGCCGTGATGGGCGGCGCCGACTGGGAGCGCTGGATCGACCACCTGGCCGGCCGCGGTCTGCTCGCCGAGGGCTTCAGCACCGCGGCACTGTCCTACATCGGCTCGACGCTGACCGAGGCGATCTACCGCAAGGGCACCATCGGCGCCGCCAAGGCCCACCTGGAGGGCACCGCCCGCGCCCTCGACAAGCGGCTGTCGGAGCTGGTCGGCGGGCGCGCGGTGACGTCCGTCAACGGCGCCGCGGTCACCCAGTCCTCGACCGCCATCCCCGGCATCGCGCTCTACGTCGGGCTGCTGCGCGGCGTCCTCGGCGAGCGGATGGCGCCGCCGACCGCCCAGCTCGCCGACCTGTGGGACCGGCTGACCGGGGCCCGGCCGCTGGACCTGGACGAGGAGGGCCGCATCCGGCTGGACACCTGGGAGCTGTCCCCCGAGGTGCAGGCCGCGGTCACCGAGCGCTGGCAGGCGGCCACCTCGGAGGACATCGCCCGGCTCGCCGACCTGGACTGGTTCCACGGCGAGGTGCACCGCCTCTACGGCTTCGCGGTGCCCGGCGTGGACTACGGGGCGCCGGTCGCCACCGAGGTGCCGTGGCCGGGGCAGGCCGGCTGACGGCCCGCGCGCCGGGGCGCGGTCAGTGGGGGCGGGCCGCCACCCGGGGGTCCCTCGGGTCCCGGCAGCCCGTCCCGACCGCGTCCCGGTACTCCTCGATCTGCTCGCGGGTCGGGTAGCACTTCTTGTCGCAACGGTGGCACCACCAGCGCCAGTTGTCCCGGTGGACCTCGGTGGTGGTGGTGTCCTTCCACAGGTGGTCGTCGCAGTCGGGGGTCGGGCAGTGCGGCGGCGGCAGAGGCATCACGAGCCGGGCCTTCCGTGAGCCGGGGCGTTCCCGGTGGGTCCGGGACGGGTCCCCGGAGGGGATGGGGGCGCCTCCCAGCCTGGTGCGCCGAGGGCGTGCGCGGTGGCCCGGCGTGACCGCGGCCATACGATCGGGTGACGACCCGTATCGCGGCTGACGCGTCCCGCAACACGGGCTCCCGCGACCGGACATGCGATCACGCGTGATCGGCGCTGCGATGGAGTCATGGGCACGACCAGGAGGGGCGGCACGCGGCTGTACCGCGTCTTCGAGACGACCTGTGACCGTACGCCCTCGGCGACGGCGCTGGAGTGCGGCCCGCACACCCTGACGTACGCGGAACTCGACGCCCGCGCCAACCGGCTCGCCCACCACCTGCGCGGGCTGGGCGTCGGCGCGGGGTCCCGGGTCGCGCTGCTGCTGCCGCGGTCGGTGGACCTGTACGCCGCGCTGCTGGCGGTGGGCAAGGCCGGCGCGACGTTCGTCCCCATCGACCCGGCGGCGCCCGCGGACCGGGTCGCCTTCATCGCGTCGGACGCGCGGGTGGACGCGGTGCTGACGGTGGCCGGGCGGGCGGGCGCGGTGGCGGGGCTGGGGGCGCATGTGGTGGAGCTGGACACGCGGGCGGCGGAGCTGGCCGCGGCGCCGGCCACCCGGCCGCGGGGCCCGGCCCCGGCGCGGGCGGCGGGCCCACCGGGTCCGGAGGACGACGACCCGGCCGATCCGCTCGCCTACATCATGTACACCTCGGGCTCCAGCGGCCGCCCCAAGGGCGTGGCCGTCGCGCACTCCAGCATCTGCAACTTCCTCGCCGTCGTCCCCGGCGTCTACGACGTGCGCCCGGAGGACCGGGTCTACCAGGGCATGACCGTCTCGTTCGACTTCTCCATCGAGGAGATCTGGCCCACCTGGGCGGTGGGCGCGACCCTCGTCGCGGGGCCGGCCGAGGCCGGCGCGGGACGCTTCGGCGCCGAACTCGCCGACACCCTGGACGAGTTGGGCATCACGGTCCTGTACTGCGTCCCGACGCTGCTGGCGACGGTCCCCCGGGACCTGCCGGGGGTGCGCGCCCTCATGGTGGGCGGCGAGGCGTGCCCGGCCCGGCTCGTCGAGCGGTGGAGCCGGCCGGGGCGGCGGATCCTCAACACCTACGGGCCGACCGAGACCACCGTCACCGCGACCGTCGCCGAGCTGCGGCCGGGCCGGCCGGTCACGATCGGCCGGCCGCTGCCCACGTACACGGTGGTACTGCTCGACGAGGAGCGCCGGCCGGTGCCGGACGGGGCGGTCGGCGAGATCTGCGTGGGCGGGCCCGGCGTCGCCCGCGGCTATGTGGGGCGCCCGGAACTGACCGCGGAGCGCTTCGTCGCGCACCCGCTGGCCCCTGGGGGCGGCCGGCTGTACCGCACCGGCGACCTCGGCCGGGTCACCGCGGACGGGGAGATCGCGTTCCTGGGGCGGGCCGACGACGAGGTGAAGGTCCGCGGCTACCGCGTCGACCTCGGAGAGATCGACAACGTGCTGCTGGAGGACCCCGGGGTGGCCGAGGCGGCCACCGCGCTGGTGCGGCTGCCGGCCCGCGACGGCGAGGCGGAGGACGAGGAAGGGGCGGGAGAGTGCCGGGAGTTGTCCGCGTACGTGGTGCCGTCCTCGAATTACGGGGCGTCTTCCTCGAACGGCGACGGACCGGCGGACGCGGCGGCGGCCGACGCGCTGGTGGCCCGCCTCCACCAGCTTCTGCGGCAGCGGCTCCCGGCCTACATGGTGCCGCCGTTCCTCGACGTCCTCCCCCGGCTGCCGGCCATGCCGAGCGGCAAGGTGGACCGCCGACGGCTGCCCGCGCCGACCGGGCGCCGGCTGGGCGGCGGTGGCCCGGTGGTGCCGCCGCGCGGCGAGGTGGAGTCCAGGGTCCGGGAGGTCTGGGCCGAGGTGTTCGGCATGCAGCCCGACACGCTGTCCACAGAGGCCGACTTCTTCGACGACCTCGGCGGGCACTCGCTGCTCGCCGCCCAGGTCGTCTCGCTGCTCCGCAGCCGCGGCGTCGGCAGCGGCACCGGCGCCACCCTGCGCGCTCTCTACGCCCATCCGACGGTGCGGGGGCTGGCGGCCGGTCTGGACGCGGCGGGGGTCCCGGAGGCCCTTCCGGGGAACGGGGACGGCGCGGACGGCGGCCCCGGCACGGCCGGCACGGGTAGCGCCGCCGCGTCCCCGCCCCCGGTCCGTCCCCGCCCGCTCCGCCACAGCAGGGCCCGGATCGCCGTGGCCGGGCTGGTGCAGGCGGCCGCGCTCTACCTCCTGCTCTTCGCCACCACCTTGCCGCTGGCGATCGTCTTCGGCCGGCAGGGCGGCGTGTTCACCAGCCGGACGCCGGTCCCGGTACAGCCCGTACTGGCCGTGCTCGTCGGCTATGCCGGCGTCCGCTGGCTGCTGCCGGTGCTGCTCGCCCGCCCCCTGGCCGCCGGTGTCCGGCCGGGCCGCTATCCCCTGTGGGGCCCGACCTACCTCCGGCTGTGGACGCTCGGCCTGCTGCTGAGCGTGAGCCCGCTGCCCGCGCTGAGCGGCTCCCCGCTGGCGGGCGGCTATCTGCGGCTGCTGGGCGCCCGGATCGGGCCGCGGACGACCATTGCCACCGGCGGCGTCCCGCTGCCGTCGCTGGTCCGGATCGGCGCGGACGCCTCGATCGGCTACGGCGTCACCCTGCACGCCTGGCGGGTGGCCGACGGCTGGGTGACCGTCGCCCCGATAGACATCGGCCCGCGCGCCTACGTAGGGGCCCATGCGGTGCTGGAGCCGGGCGCCCGGGTGGAGACGGGCGCCGGGCTCGGCGAGCAGTCGGTGCTCGGCGAGGGCGACGCCGTGCCGCCCGGCGCCCGATGGGCCGGTTCCCCGCCCTCCCCGGTGCCGGCCCTGACCCCGGACGTCGAGGAGATGCTGCGCGCCGGCGGCCCGGCCGAACGCGGCCGGGTGCGGCACCTCGCCGCCGCGCTGCTGGGCGTCGTCCTCCTCGAACTCCTCGCGCTGGCCGTCCTGGTGCCCGGCGCCGCGCTGGTGTGGTGTGCCTGGCTGGCCTGGGGCAGCGGGCCGGCCGTCCTGGTCTCCCTGGTACTGGCCGCGCCGCTCTACGTGCTCTCGGTCTGCGCCGCGGTCGCCGGCGCCAAACGGCTGGTGCTGCGCCGCACGCCGGTCGGCAGCCACCCGGTTCGCTCCGGCCTCGGTGTGCGCAAGTGGCTCTCCGACAAGCTGCTGGAATCCAGCCTCGCCCTCACCAACTCCCTCTACGCCACCCTCTACACCGCCCCCTGGCTGCGGCTGCTGGGCGCCCGGATCGGCCCGGGCGCCGAGGTGTCCACCGCCTCCCACCTCGACCCGGACCTGCTCGTCCTCGGCGAGGGCAGCTTCGTCGCAGACATGGCGGGGGTCGGCGGCGCGGCGTTCGCCGGCGGCCGGGTCCTGTGCCGCCGCACCGAGGTGGGCCGCCGCGCGTTCGTCGGCAACGCCGCGTATCTGCCGGCCGGGACCCGGACCGGGCCCCACTCCCTGATCGGCGTCGGCACCGTCCCCGCCGAGGAGGAGGTGCCCCCCGGCAGCTTCTGGCTGGGCTCCCCCGCGTTCCGCCTCCCGCGGCGCCAGAGCAGCGGCACCTTCCCCGAGGAGCTGACCTTCCGCCCCACCCGCCGGGCCGTCCGACGCCGCCTGGCCGTCGAGTACTTCCGCGCGACGATGCCGGCGGCCCTCCTGGGCACCACCGCGTACCTCTTCCTCCTCGCCCTCTCCGGCGTCGCCCACAGCCCCTCCCTCGCCCTGCCGGTGCTGCTCGCCCCCGTCCTGCTCATGGCCGCCGGCCTCGCCGTCGTCGCCGCCTGCGCACTGCTCAAGTGGCTGGTGGTCGGCCGCTACCGGCCCCGCGTCGAGCCCCTGTGGAGCTGGTTCGTCCGCCGCACCGAGTTCGTCACCGGCCTGTACGAGGCGGCCGCGGTGCCGGCCGGGCTCGCCGCCCTCGCCGGGACCCCGTTCCTGCCGCCGGCGCTGCGCCTGTTCGGCGCCCGGATCGGCCGCCGGACATGGCTGGCCACCACCTTCCTCACCGAGTTCGACCTGGTCGAGGTGGGCGACGACGCGGCGATCGGCGCGGGCGTAAGCTTGCAGACGCATCTGTTCGAGGACCGGGTCATGAAGATGTCGAAGGTCACCGTCCGCGCCGGCGCCGGCGTCGGCAGCCGCGCGATCATCCTCTACGACGGCACCGTCGGCGAGGGCGTCTGGCTCGACGCGCTGTCCCTGGTCATGAAGGGCGAGTACCTCCTCCCCGGTACGGCCTGGCGCGGCATCCCGGCCCAGGGCCTGGCCCTCCGGCCCGCCGACCGCCCGTCCGCCGCGCCGGCCCCGCACCCCACCAGCCCCGCACGGTGAGCCCCATGCCTCCAGACGGCTTCCTCGACTCCCTCCGCCGGGCCTTCGGCGCCCGCGGCGAGCCGGAGTCGCCCCTCCTCCCCGCGCCCGGCGGCCGCCGCCTGGCCCTGGTCTACCGCGGACCGGCCGCGCGCCCCGCCGGCTGCTCCGAGGCGGTCGCCGCACTGCTCGCCGCCGGCCCCTGGAACCTCGACGTCCGCTACACCGGCCCGCACGAGAAGGTCCCGCTCTCCGCCGCGTCCCTGGCGCACGCCCACCTCTACGCCCAGCCGGGCGGCGGCGACCTGGCCCCGGCCTACCGCCGGCTGCGCAAACACGCCGGTGAGATCCGCGACTACGTCCAGGGCGGCGGCCACTACCTGGGCTTCTGCCTCGGCGGCTATCTGGCCGGCGACGACCCGGGGTTCGACCTGCTCCCCGGCGACACCGACCAGTACATCGTCACGCCGGGCGCCACCGTCCAGCACGACGGGGACACCGTCGTCGAGACCCGCTGGCGCGGCCTGCCCCGCACCGTCTTCTTCCAGGACGGCCCGCACTTCCTCCTCGACGAGGGCGCCGACGCCACCGTCCTGGCCACCTATCCCAACGGCACCGTCGCCGCCGTCGTCGCCCCCTGCGGCGCCGGGAAGGTCGCCGTGGTCGGTCCGCACCCCGAGGCCACCGACGACTGGTTCCTCGACGAGAACCTCCCCGTCCACCACACCCGCGACCTGGCCGTGGACCTGGTGAACGAACTGCTGGAGGACTGACCCGGCCCCACAGACGCCGCCGGGCGGGCCCGTCCCCGTGGAACGGTCCCGCCCGGTGGCGTGGTGAGTTTGCGGCCGCTACTTCTTCGGCAGCCAGCGCTTCCAGACGTCGGGGTGCTCCTGGACCCACTTCTTGGCCGCGTCGTCGGCGGACAGGCCGCCGGACGCGATCATCTGGGAGACCTCGTTCTGGTCCTTCTTGTCCCAGCGGAAGTTCTTCAGGAACTGCGCCGCGGTGCTGCCGCTCTTGGCGAAGTCGGTGTTGAAGTACTTCTGGAGCGGGGTGGTGGGGTACGCACAGTCGATGGACTGCGGGTCCTTGGCCCCCTTCGCCGCGCAGGCGTCGGTGTACGGCGGGAGTTTGACCTCCACCATCGGCACCTGGTTGAAGAGCCACTGCGGTTCGTACCAGTAGGTGAGGAACGGCTTCTTCTGCTTGGCGAACTGCTGGATCTGGGTGATCTGGGCGGCCTCGGAACCGGCGAAGACGACCTGGTAGTTCAGGCCGAGGTTCTTCACCAGCGCCTTGTCGTTGGTGACGTAGGACGGCGAACCGTCCATCAACTGGCCCTTGTTGCCGCTCTCCGAGGTGCGGAGTTCCTTGGCGTACTTGTTGAGGTTCTTCCAGTTGGTGACGTCGGGGTGGGCGTCGGCCCAGTACTTGGGCACCCACCAGCCGATGTGGCCGGTGACGCCGTTGCCGCCGCCCGCCGTGATCGTCTTCTTGTCCTGGACGTAGCGCTTCTCCTGGTCGGGGTGGCCCCAGTCCTCCAGGATGGCGTCGACCCGGCCCTGGCTCAGGGCGTCCCAGGCGGGGATCTCGTCCACCTGGACGGTGTCGACGTGGTAGCCCAGCTCGTGTTCGAGCAGGTACTGCGCCACCGCGACATTGGACTGGGCGCCGACCCAGGTCTGCACGGACAGGGTGACCGACTTTGATCCCTTGGCGGCGGCGAAGGGCGATCCCTGCTTGGTCATGTCGGCCTTGCCGCAGGCGGAGAGGGAGACCAGCAGGGCACCGGTCGCGGCCGTGGCGGCGAGTGCCTTGGTGAGCGTCCGGGTGCGTATCGGCATACGGGACATGGTCAGGCTCCCTTCCCGGCGGTGCGCCGTTCCGTGGGCTGGGTGACCCGGTCGAGCATCAGGCCCAGGCAGACGATGGCGACGCCGGCGACCAGGCCGAGGGCGAGGTTGCCGGTGGCCAGGCCGGTGACCACGTCGTAGCCGAGGGCACCGCCGCCGACCAGGCCGCCGATGATGACGACGGCGAGGACGAGCACCACGCCCTGGTTGACGGCCAGCAGCAACGCGGGCCGGGCGAGCGGGAGTTGGACCTGCCGGAGGGTCTGCCAGCGGGTGGCGCCGAGCGACTCGGCGGACTCCATGGCGCCCGGGTCCACCTGGCGCAGGCCCTGGGTGGTGATCCGGATGACGGCCGGCAGGGCGTAGACCACGGCCGCGGCGGCGGCCGGGGCGCGGCCCACCGCGAACAGCGCCACGACGGGGATCAGGTAGACGAACTGCGGCATGGTCTGCATGACGTCCAGGACCGGGCGCAGCACGGCCTCGAAGCGCTTGCTGCCAGCCGCGAGGATGCCGACGCCGATGCCCAGCACCAGGGTCAGCACCAGGGCGGCGAGGACCTGGGAGAGGGTGTCCATGGACGGGCCCCAGACGCCCAGCACGCCCACGGCGGCCATCGCCAGGACGGCGGTCAGGGCCGTCCGCCAGGTGCCGATGAGCCAGGCCAGCGCGGCGACGACGAGCAGCACGCCGTACCAGGGCAGGGCGGTCAGGCCGTCGCGCAGCGGGTTGAGCACCCAGTTGGTGAAGTGCGCGGCCCAGTCGGCGGTGCCGCCGACGACCGGCACGCCGGAGTAGAGGTGGTTGACCATCCACTCCTTGGCGTCGTTGACCGGGCGGGCGATGGCGAGCGTGGCGCCGGCGGGCCAGATCGCGGAGCCGGCCAGCCGGCCGACGAGCGCGGCCACCGCGGTGAGCGCGGCGATACCGGCCCAGGCGGGCCAGCCGCGCAGCAGCCGCGGGCCGGCGGCGGACGGGTCCGCGCCGAGCTTCTCGCCGGCCGCCGCGGTGGTGCGGTCCATGACGATGGCCAGCAGCACGATCGGGACGGCGGCGGCGAGCGCGGCGCCGACGTCGACGGAGGCGAGCGCCTGGTAGACGCGGTCGCCGAGACCGGCGGCGCCGATCATCGAGGCGATCACGGCCATGGACAGCGCCATCATGATCGTCTGGTTGACGCCGAGCAGGAGTTCCTTGCGGGCCAGCGGGAGGCGGGCGGTGAGCAGCCGTTGGCGTCCGGTGGCGCCGAGCGAGGAGACCGCCTCCAGGACGCCGGCGTCCGCGCCGCGCAGTCCGAGCGCGGTGAGCCGGGCCATCGGCGGCGCCGCGTAGATCACGGTGGCCAGCAGCGCGGCCGGCACGCCGATGCCGAAGATCATGACGACCGGCAGGAGGTAGGCGAAGGCCGGGAGCACCTGCATGGTGTCGAGGACCGGGCGGAGGATCTTGAACAGCCGCGGGGAGAGGCCGGCGGCGAGCCCGAGGAGCGCGCCGACGACGACCGAGGCGAGCACCGCGACGATCATCAGGGCCAGCGTCTGCATGGTCGGGATCCACATCCCGAGGGCGCCGCTGACCAGGAAGGACACCAGCGCGGTGGCGGCGATCCGGACCCCGGCGACGCGCCAGGCCAGCAGCGTCACACCGGCCGTCACACCGGTCCAGCCGAGCGCGAGCAGCAGCAGGTAGACGCCGCGGACGGAGAGCACCACGGCGTTGCTGAGGTGGCCCAGGACGTAGACGAACAGCCAGTGGCTGTCGCGGTTGTCGATGATCCAGTTGCTGGCGTGGTCGAGCGGTCCGGAGACGTCGACGGTCAGGGCGCTGGGCCAGGCCGCGCCCGGCCAGGCGGCCTGGGCGAGCGGCACGAGGACCGCCGCGGCGACGGCGAGCAGCAGGAGCTTGGCGAGGCCGCGGCGGCGCAGCAGGCCCTGTATCGGACGGAGCTTGCCGACGCCGAGCGCGCCGGCCGAAGTCGGAGGTGCAACGGTGCTCATGCCCGGCCTCGCTTCACGGTGCCGGCCGGCACGCCGAGGGCGGCGGCGCGCTGGGCCTGGCGCCACCGGCGGAGCAGGACGGCGCGCAGCCGGGCCCGGGGGCTCGCGGCGGGCGCGCGGGGGAGGTCGACGGCGCGGGCGGCGCCGCGGTGCGGAGCGGCGGCGTACATCAGGCGGCCACCTCCCCCGGCGTGCCGTACGGCTGCGTGTTGCGGGCCACCACGTTCAGCAGGCAGGCGCTGTCGACGATGCCCAGGCAGCGGCCGTCGTCGACGACCCGGGCGGGGCCGCCGGTGCGGGCGACCGCCTCGATGGCGTCGCAGATCAGGGTGTCGGGGGTGAGCGCGGGGCCGCCGTCGGCCTCGCCGTCCTCGACGGGGCGCATCGCGCGGCGCACGGTGAGGACCTGCTCGCGCGGCACGTCCCGGACGAAGTCGCGGACGTAGTCGTCGGCGGGCGAGCCGACGATCTCCTCGGGGGTGCCGAGCTGGACGATCCGGCCGTCGCGCATCAGGGCGATCCGGTCGCCGATCCGCAGCGCCTCGGCGAGGTCGTGGGTGATGAAGACCATGGTCCGCCCCTCCTCGCGGTGCAGGCGGACGACCTCCTCCTGCATATCGCGCCGGATGAGCGGGTCGAGCGCGCTGAACGGCTCGTCGAACAGCAGGACTTCGGGGTCCACGGCGAGCGCGCGGGCCAGGCCGACGCGCTGCTGCTGGCCGCCGGAGAGCTGGCCGGGCCGGCGCTTCTCCAGGCCGGTCAGGCCGACCTTGTCGACCATCTCGGCGGCCTTCTCCCGGCGTTCGGACTTGCCGACGCCCTGGATCTCCAGCCCGTAGGCGACGTTGTCGACGACGGTGCGGTGCGGCAGCAGGCCGAAGTGCTGGAAGACCATGGCGGCCCGGCGGCGGCGCAGTTCGCGCAGCGCGGTGCGGTCCATGGCGCGGACGTCCTCGCCGTCCATCTCCAGGGCGCCGCTGGTCGGCTCGATCAGCCGGGTCAGACAGCGCACGAGGGTGGACTTGCCGGAGCCGGACAGGCCCATGACCACGAAGACCTCGCCCTTGCGGACGTCGAAGGAGACGTCGCGGACGGCGGCGGTGCAGCCGGTCTGCTCGCGCAGCTCGCGGGCGCTCAGCCCGGCGACCGAGGCGTCCTCGGGGATCCGGTCGGCCTTGGGGCCGAAGACCTTCCACAGGTTCCGCACGGAGAAGACCGTGGTCTGCTCGTCCACGGCGTCCGCGGCGTTCGCGCCCTTCGCGGCGGACGTGGCCGCGCCGGAGCGGGGGTTGGGGACGGCGGTGGCGTCGGTGGCGGAGGCGGCCATCACGCATCACCCCCCTGGGTCGGGGTCGCGCGGAGCAGTTCGGCGCACTTCTCCCCCACCATCAGCACGCCGATCATCGGGTTCACCGCGGGCATCGTCGGGAAGACGGAGGCGTCGGCGATCCGGATGCCGTTCAGGCCACGGATCTTCAACTCCGGGTCGACGACGGCGAGTCGGTCGTCCTTCGCGCCCATCTTGCAGGTGCCGGCCGGGTGGTAGACGGTGTGCGCGGCCTTGCGGACCAGCTCGCTGATCTCGGCGTCGTCGGTGACCTCGGGGCCGGGGAAGACCTCACGCTTGAGCCACTTCTTGAACGGCTCGGCCTCGGCGACCTTGCGGGCCAGCTTGATGCCGTCGACGAGGGTCTGCCCGTCGTAGTCGCCCTCGTCCTCGAAGTACTTGAAGTCCAGGGCGGGCTTGACCTCGGGGTCGGCGGAAGTGAGGTAGAGGCGGCCGCGGGCGCGGGACTTGGGGATGTTGGGGGTCATCGAGACGCCGTGCTCGGGGCGTTCGTAGCCCAGTCGCTCGGGGTTGTCGGTGAACGGGATCTGGTAGAAGTGGAACATCAGGTCCGGGCCCTTGTGCTCCGGGTCCCGCTTGACGAACAGACCGGCGTCCGAGTCCATCGCGGAGTTGCCGGGGATCGGCCCGTTGGTCTCCCACACGATCACCGACTCCGGGTGGTCGATCAGGTTCTCCCCGACGCCCGGCAGGTCGAGGACGCACTCGATGCCCAGCGCCTCCAGGTCCTCCTTCGGGCCGATGCCGGAGTGCATCAGCAGCCGCGGAGTGTCCACCGCGCCGGCGCAGACCAGCACCTCGCGGGCGGCCTCGACGTAGACCTCCTCGCCGTCCTTGGTGCGGACGTGGACGCCCTTGGCGGTGGTGCCGTCCAGCTCCAGCTTGTGCGCCCAGGTCTCCAGCATCAGCGTGAGGTTGGGGCGGTCGCCGGCCTCCATGTGGGGGTGGAGGTAGGCGACGGAGGCGGAGGACCGCTTGTTGTTCTCCGGGTGGTAGGAGAGGTCGAAGAAGCCGACGCCCTCCTCGAAGGGCCGGTCGTTGAAGCCGACGACCTCGGGCACGTCCAGGGCGGACTTGACGGCCTCGATCCAGTCCGAGGCGATCTCGTTCTGGTCCTTCTTGGCCACCCGCACGATGTTGTTGCGCAGCTTGCCGAAGTAGCGGTCCATGTCCTTCGCACCCCAGCCGGTGGCACCGGCCGCCGCCCACTCGTCCCAGTCGGACGGCAGCGGCTTGAAGGAGATCAGGGTGTTGTGCGACGAGCAGCCGCCGAGGACCTTGGCGCGGCTGTGCAGGATGTGCGAGTTGCCGCGGGGCTGCTCGGTGGTCGTGTACTCGTAGTCCAGCTCGCCGCCGAGCAGGCCGAGCCACTTGCGCAGCGTCAGGACCTCCTCGCGGTCGATGTCGGAGGGGCCGCCCTCGATCACGGCGACGGTGATGCCGGGGTCCTCGGCGAGGCGGGAGGCGATGACGGAACCGGCGGTGCCACCGCCGACCACCACGTAGTCGTACACGGGCATGGGGTGCTCCTTAACTGGCGAAGTGCGCGGGGCCCGGACGTCGGGGTGTCCGGGCCGGGGTCGTACCGGAAGGGGTGCCGGTCAGCCGGCGAACCAGCGGACGGGCTCGGGCCGCAGGTTCTCGTAGATGTGCTTGCTCTCCCGGTACTCGTCGAGTCCGGTCGGCCCCAGCTCGCGGCCGATGCCGGACTTCCCGAAGCCGCCCCATTCGGCCTGCGGCAGGTAGGGGTGGTAGTCGTTGATCCACACGGTGCCGTGCCGCAGCCGGGCGGCGACCCGGCGGGCGCGCGCGGTGTCGGCGGAGAAGACCGCACCGGCCAGTCCGTACTCGGTGTCGTTGGCGAGCGCGACGGCCTCGTCCTCGGTGGTGAAGGTCTCGACGGTGAGGATCGGCCCGAAGGTCTCCTCCCGGACGACCTTCATCCCGCGGTGGCAGCCGTCCAGCACGGTCGGCAGGTAGAAGTAGCCGCCGGCCGGCCGGACGTCGCTCGGCTCGGGGCGGGCGCCGCCGCAGCGCAGGCTCGCACCCTCGGCCAGCGCGGAGGCGACATACGCCTCGACCTTGTCCAGCTGCTGCTGGGAGACCAGCGGGCCGCACTCCACGCCCTCTTCGGTCCCCCGGCCGAGCTTGATCTTCTCGGCGCGGCGGGCGAGTTCGGCGACGAAGCGGTCCCGCACCGCCTCCTCGATGATCAGCCGGGCGCCGGCCGAGCAGACCTGCCCGCTGTGGATGAACGCCGCGTTCAGCGCCTGGTCGACGGCGGTGTCGAAGCCCTCGTCGGTGGCGCAGGCGTCGGCGAACACCACGTTGGGGTTCTTGCCACCCAGCTCCAGGGCGATCTTCTTGGCGCCGGAGACCGCCGCCGCGCCCGCCTTGGTGCCGCTGACCAGTCCGCCGGTGAAGGAGAAGAGGTCCACGTCGGGGTGGTCGGCCAGCCGCTGGCCGACGGGCAGCCCGGCGCCGGTGACGATGTTGGCGACGCCGTCCGGCAGCCCCGCCTCGACCAGCAGCCGGACCAGGTGCACGGTCGAGAGCGGGGTGACCTCGCTGGGCTTGATCACAAAGGTGTTGCCGGCCGCGAGGGCCGGCGCGATCTTCCAACTGGCCTGCAGCAGCGGGTAGTTCCAGGGCGTGATCAGCGCGCACACACCGACCGGCTCGTGCACGACGACGCTGTGCACGTCGGCCGACCCGGCGTCCACGACCCGCCCGCCGCTCTCGTTGACGACGAGGTCGGCGAAGTAGCGGAAGGCGTTGGTGACGTCGTCGACGTCGACCCGGCCCTCCTCCAGGGTCTTGCCGGTGTCCCGGCTCTCGATCAGCGCGATCTTCTCGCGGTCGCGCTGGAGCAGGCCGGCGACCCGGCGCAGCAGCGCCGACCGCTCGGCCACCGGCGTGCGGGGCCACACCCCGGCGCCGCCGTCGAAGGCCGCCTTGGCCGCCGCGACGGCCGCGTCGGCGTCCTCGGCGCCGCCCTCGGCGACCACCTGGAGCGTCGTGGCGTCGGCGGGGTCCAGGACCTCGCGCGTGGCACCGGAGGCGGCCGCCCGCCACAGCCCGCCTACGTGAATGGTCTCGCTTGTCTCGGTTGCCGCCACGACTGTCCTTCTGCCTTCCGTTTTCCGGATGTGTTCCCGCCGGCGGCCGGGCCGTCCAGTGATCTTCACTGGTTCAACCACTGCCCCGCCAGCAACGTGGACCCCTAACCCAAACCTCCGTTCCTATGCCGGAACATTCATCGAAAGTGACCCGAGTCACCCCGAGGCGCCCGACCTCTCCGCATGCGCCCGAATAGCCCGGAAAGTACTCTGAATAGCCGTATGCCCACCCCGGGAGCCTCCCGGACGGCCCACCGCGGTCCCGGGAGCCCCTCCGGACGGAGGTGCCGAGATGCCCCGCAGACGCCCCTCCCTCACCGCCCTGGCCTGCGGCGCGGCCGGCCTGATCGCGGCCGCCACCTGCGCCGCCGTCGCCCCGGCCGACGACCCCGGCGACGAGGGCGACCTCGCCCACAAGTCGGCCCAGCAGATCTCCGACGAGGCCCTGCACGCCCTCCTCGGCGCGACCTCCGTACGGCTGCGCACCGAGACCTCCGTCGACGCCACCAAGCTCGACCTCACGCTTGACCGGGCCGGGAACTGCGCCGGCGACATCAGCAACGGCGCACAGGGCCGGGTCGACCTGATCAAGCACGGCAAGGACGTCTGGCTCAAGCCCGACGCCGCCTTCTGGAAGAGCCAGCTGCCCGGCGACGAGGGCACCACCGCGGCCCGCACCTACCGGGACCGCTTCCTCCACGGCACCACCGACGACAGCTTCCTGCAGAGCCTCGCCGCCGCCTGCGACCTCACCGCCTTCCAGAAGGCGGTCACCCCGCAGTCGCCCGCCCCCGAGGAGAGCCCCTCCCCGGCCCCCGCCGTCACGCTCTCCAAGGGCCGCCCCACCACCCACGAGGGCACCCGCGTCCTCCCCGTCGTCAAGAAGGCCGGCGACGCCACCCAGACCGTCTACGTCGCCATCAAGGGCACCCACTACCCCCTGAAGCTCGCCACCCGGGTCGACGACGAAACCAGCACCGTCCTGCTCAGCGACTACGACCACCCGGTCTCCACGCACACCCCGCCCCCGGGCCAGACCATCGACGTCTCCGTCCTGGAGGGGGGCCAGAACCAGTCCGTGTGACGTCAGCCCCCGCCGGACTTTCACCCCCGTGACGTTCGTACATACGTATCGTTGAACCGTGCGGCTCCCCGCATCCCGCGGCGGAGCGGGGAGGAGCGGCACGATGACCATCAGCCTTGAGCGAACCGAATGGATCGAGATGGCCAAGTCCGGTGATCTGACGTTGGACCAGTTGTTCGATCAGCTGGAGCGGATGCCCGTCCCCGAGGGATACAAGGTCGAGATCGTCGAGGGGACCGTCTTCATGTCACCGCAGCGGGATGTCCACTGGGACACCATCTTCGAGATCACGACGGCGCTGCGAGAGCAATTCGGCGGGAAGAAAAGGCTGGTGAAGTCCGACGTACGGATCGACTTCCCCGGCGAAAAGAACGGCTTCTGCCCGGACGTCGCCAAGCTCGCCGAGAACGCCAAGAAGGAGAACGGCCGCTGGCGCTACCAGGACGTCGAGTTCGTGGCGGAGGTCATCTCCAAAGGGACCGCCGCGAACGACTACGGCCCCAAATTGACGGCCTATGCCACCGCCGAAGTCCCTGTCTACGTCATCGCCGACCCCTACCTCGGCCGGTGCCGCGTGTTCACCCAGCCCAAAGACGGCGACTACGAGAACGACGTCACCGTCTCCTACGGCGAACCCATCGACCTCACCGACACCGTCCTCGGCATGACGCTCTCGACGGAGGATTTCCCCCGGGACTGACCGCCCGGTCCCGGCGAGCCGCCCCGGGCGCCCGCGCGGTGCGCGAGACACTGCCGCCATGGAGAGCAAGGCACCCAAGGCAGTACTCCAGGGCGGTCCCGAGGGGATCAGCAAGCGGATCGTCGAGGTGGAACCCGGGGCGGGCGACCTGAAGGTCCCGTACCGCGGTGGCTACGAGCACTTCCGGCCGACCACGCGGGAGTGGGACACCGCCGACGGCCGGCTGCCGGTGTACGAGTGGTGGGAGCGGACCGAGCTGCCCGGCTGACGGCCCGGCCGGCTGCTCCGGTGGACGGCCGCTCGGGTGGACGGCCGTCAGGTGGTGGGCGCGAAGGAGTCCAGGGCGATCCGCTGGACCTCCGCCTGCCGGGGCCAGTCGGCGTCCGGGCCCAGGGCGAGGACCGCGAACTGGCGGCCGTCGGGGACCGTGAAGGCGCAGTCCACGGCCCGGACGCGGACGCCCAGGCGGTCGCTGTCGTAGGCGTAGGTCAGCTGGGCGCCGTCGGGGCCGGGCGGGCCCTGGCGCGGTTCCAGGCCCAGCTCCTTGTAACCGGGGTTGCCGGCAAGGCCCTTGGACGCCTGCTCCAGGGCCTGTCGCGGGGTGAGGTCGGGCTCGGTGATCTGGAATATCTGCAGCAGGCTGCGGCCGTCCGGCGAGGTGTAGAAGACCCCGGTGGAGCGCAGCTCGCGCCGCCAGTCGTCGGGGACGGCGAGGGTGAAACCCTTCTCGTCGTGCACGAGGTGGGAGCCGCTGGGCACGGCCGTGGCGGAGGCGGAGGCGGAGACGTCGGCGCTGGGCGAGGCGGAGGGCGCCGCCGCGTTGGTCGGGGTGGCGGTCGCGGTGCCGCTCGCCGAGGCCGTGGGGCGGGCGGGCGTGGCGTGCGGGCCGCGGCCCCACAGGGCGTAGGCCCCGCCGGCACCGGCCACGACGACGGCCACCGCGGAGGCGATCAAGATCCGGGTCCGGCGGCCGGTGGCCACGGCGGGCACGGGCATCCCCGCCGTGTCCGGGCCGGTGGCCGGTGGCGGCCAGGGAGCGTAGGCGGGTTCGGCGGGCTCGTTCGCGCCCGGTCCGGGGGCAGTGGGCGGCGGGGGCGCGGCCGGGCGAGGTGGCACCGGGCCGGTGTACGCGCGGGTGGGGCGCGCGGGGCCGGTCTCCCAGGACTGGGTGTCGGGGTTCCAGCGCGGTTCGGGGCCTTGGGGCACGGGCGTCACCCTCCCAGGAGGGCGGCGACCGCCTGGACCACCGCCGCGCCGGACGCCAGCAGCCCCACCACGGCGCCGGCGTCGGTCAGCGCGGTGCGCAGCCGGGCCAGCCGGCCGGGGGCGGCGGCGCCGGTGCCGGTGATCTCCTCCTCGGTGCCGGCGAGTTCGGCCGTCAGCGCCCGGACCTCGGGGCTCTCCACGGCCCGCCCGAGGTCCTCGCGGAGGGTGCGGGCGGCCTGGAGGAGCTGTTCGTGGGCCGGGTCGATCGCGGGTGCGGCGCCCTGGGCGTTGGTGCCGTGGTGGGTGACGGTGTTGTGGTCGCCGATGGCGAAGGCGCCCTGGACACTGCCGATGTGGATGCCGTCGCCCTTGCCGTTCGCGTCAGCTGATGCCACGTCAGGACCTGCCCTTCGGGGAGGAGTCGACCCCGCTCCGCGGAGCGGGGTCGCCGTTGCTGGTGATGGTGTTGTGGTCGCCGATGCCGACGGCGCCCTGGGCGGACTCGACATAGACCCCGCCGTCGGCGACATGGACGATGCGCTGCTCGAACTCGGCGGTCTGGTACCCCGCGTCGTGCAGCGCGCTTGTGACGCCGGCCGCCACCCGCTGCTGAACGGTCTTCAGATAGCGGGCCACGTCCATGTACTGGAAGAGCGACGCCTCACCGGTCGCGGCCAGTTCACGGACGGAGGCGGCCGGGCCCTCCGGGAGGGCGGCGCCGTGGCCCTCGGTGGCCAGCCGCCAGGTGGCGCCCAGCCCGCGCGCCAGGGTGAGCAGCGCCTCGCCGGCGGACCGGGGGCTGTGGCTCAGCGCCCAGACCGCCTTGCCGAAGCGGTCGTGGTGACGGTACTGGTGGGCGATCCGGTCGGCGTCCTGGAAGAGCGGGCGCAGCGGCCACAGCACATGCGGGGCCACCTCCATCATCAGCATCCCGCCCTGGGTGTGGACGCGGACGAAGACCGTGGTGACCACGCCTTCGTGCCATCCGCCGACCCGGATCCGCAGGAAGTGCCGGCGGGTCTCCCCGCCCTCCTCCAGGGCGGCGGCCCGGTGCGCCTCGAAGGCGGCGGGGGCGTACGGCGCGGCGGCGCGGCTCGGCAGGCCGTCGACGGGCAGGAAGACGCACTGGTCGACCTCCAGGGCGCGCAGCCGGTCGCGGACCGCGTCCGCCGTCTCCGGCGAGCCGGACGGCACCCGCAGCGCCTCGACCAGCGGGACGATGCGGGCGAGGATCTCGCCGTTGTCCAGCGGCAGGGCGGCGCCGTCGGCCCGGGGCACCAGCTCCACCGACAGCGACCACGGCTTGAACGGCTCGCCCGCGCCGCAGAACGGATCGCCGGGGCGGTACATCACCAGCGGCCCGTGCTGCTCGGTCCGCACCCGCTCGCGCAGCCGCTGGAAGCGGACGCCCTCGGCTTGCTCGGCCGGGTCGGACATCATGTCGGGGAAGCGCTCGCGGGACAGTTCGCGGGCCAGCGCGCGGGCGAACTGGCCCCGCTTGAGGGCGACCAGGACGGTCACGAGCACCGGCAGCGCCAGGGTGACCCAGACGGCGAAGAGGACGGCGGAGTCCGAACCACCGATATCCGCGGCCGGGTTGGGCCATCCGCTGCCGGAGGGCAGGCCGGAGGCCCCGGAGGGCAGGCCGGTGGTTCCGGCGCCCGAGACGGCGGAGCCGAGGTACGCCACCAGCAGTGCGGTCGGCGACTGCGCCAGCGCGAGCAGCCGCAGCATGCTCTCGTTGCCGAAGGCCGCCAGCGCCAGACCCGCCAGAAAGAGCGTCAGTGAGATCCGGGCGTACCAGCGCAACAGGAAGGAGACGAAGCCCGTCAGCCCGGCCGCGACCGGCAGCCGGCGCACGAATCGGGCCAGGCCCAGCAGAATGACGGGGCTGAGATAGGCCAGCGCCAGCCCCTGCGACAGCACGATGACCACGATCCAGGTGAACAGGATCGCCGCCGACCAGCCGAGCTCCAGCCGGCGGGCGCGCAGGGCGTGGGCGAGCACCCGGGCCGCGTCGATGCCCAGGGAGGGGGCGGCGAACCGCTCCTCGTGGACATAGAGTTCGTCGATCACGGTGTCGCGGAAGGTCTCGTCGAGGTAGGTCCCGGCACACAGCAGGCGGGTGGCCTCGCTGGCCGCGGGCGGGGTCGCGGGGAGCGGTGCGGGCACCGGAGCACCCGTGGATTCCTTCCGCAGCCGTGGCCGTCCCTCCGGCCCTCCTGGCTGCGCGGGCACCTCGTTACCAGTCATCCAGCCTCCCCCGTGCCTGCCGATCCGCGCCTACGCGCACCCCTCACAACGCGCCGGCGCGGCGGCGCAGTTCCGCCGGCGCGCATCATCACCCGTACGTGTGAAGGGACCGCAGAGCATAGAGGAGCGGGGGCCACCGTGTCAGCGCGTTGCCAATCCCTGACTTTCCGTCAACGGACCGAGCCCGCACGGCCGTTGGGCCGTACGGGCTCGGAAGGGGGTGGTGCGGCGGTGCGCCGGCGCCGGCTCAGATCAGGCCGAGGGCACGGACCGCCTCGCGCTCCTCCGACAGCTCCTTGACGGAGGCGTCGATGCGGGCGCGGGAGAAGTCGTTGATCTCCAGGCCCTGGACGATCTCGTACGTGCCGTCCTTGGTGGTGACGGGGAAGGAGGAGATCAGGCCCTCCGGGACGCCGTAGGAGCCGTCCGAGGGGATGCCCATGGAGGTCCAGTCGCCCTCGGCGGTGCCGTTGACCCAGGTGTGGACGTGGTCGATGGCGGCGTTGGCGGCGGAGGCGGCCGACGAGGCACCGCGGGCCTCGATGATCGCGGCACCGCGCTTGGCGACGGTCGGGATGAAGGTGTCGGCCAGCCACTTCTCGTCGTTGACGGCCTCGGCGGCGTTCTTGCCGGCGACCGTGGCGTGGAAGATGTCCGGGTACTGAGTGGCCGAGTGGTTGCCCCAGATGGTCAGGCGGCGGATCTCGGACACCGGGGTGCCGGTCTTCTGCGCGAGCTGGGTGACCGCGCGGTTGTGGTCCAGCCGGGTCATCGCGGTGAAGCGCTCGCGCGGCACGTCCGGGGCGGCGGCCTGGGCGATCAGCGCGTTGGTGTTGGCCGGGTTGCCGACGACCAGGACCTTGATGTCGTCCGCGGCGTGGTCGTTGATGGCCTTGCCCTGCGGCTTGAAGATGCCGCCGTTGGCCTCCAGCAGGTCGCCGCGCTCCATGCCCTTGGTGCGGGGGCGGGCGCCGACGAGCAGCGCGACGTTGGCGCCGTCGAAGGCCACGTTCGGGTCGTCGGTGATGTCGATGCCCTGGAGGAGCGGGAAGGCGCAGTCGTCGAGCTCCATCGCGGTGCCCTCGGCGGCCTTGAGACCCTGCGGGATCTCCAGGAGGCGCAGCTTGACCGGCACGTCCGCGCCGAGCAGATGGCCGGAGGCGATGCGGAAGAGGAGGGCGTAACCGATCTGGCCGGCGGCGCCGGTCACGGTGACGTTGACGGGAGTGCGGGTCATGGCGATCTCCTGCGCGGTATTCCGGGGGCAAGCCCCTGGACCACCTTGGGTCGGCGGTGGGTGTCCCTGCCCATTCATCGAGGTCTCTTGGTATCGAGAGACCCGGCGTCAGGCTATCGGACCCCCGACCCGCGCAGGTGACGGGCCGGTGTGGGACACCTCACCGGCCGTCACGCCGGCCGCGGCGGCCGCCCGCTCTCGGAGGGGTAGCGCGGGCGGCCGGCGGTTGTGCCATACCCGTGGGGGGTTGTGGTGCGCATGCCCGGGATACGGGAGGCCAATCCCCCCACTTTCGCGTCGGTTTCACGGGGAGGGCGATTCCCGGCCAGGCGCGGAGGCCCGCCGCGGCCGGCTCAGGCGGGCGCCATCGCCTTCTGGAGCCCGGCGTCCACCGCCTCCAGGAACTGGTCGGTGGTCAGCCACGGCTGGGCCGGGCCGATCAGCAGCGCCAGGTCCCTGGTCATCTGGCCGCCCTCGACGGTCTCCACACAGACCCGTTCCAGGGTGTGGGCGAAGCGGGTCACCTCGGGTGTGTCGTCCAGTTTGCCGCGGTGCGCCAGGCCGCGGGTCCAGGCGAAGACCGAGGCGACGGGATTGGTGGAGGTGGCCTTGCCCTGCTGGTGCTGCCGGTAGTGGCGGGTGACGGTGCCGTGCGCCGCCTCGGCCTCCAGGGTCCGGCCGTCGGGCGTCATCAGCACCGAGGTCATCAGCCCGAGCGAGCCGAAACCCTGGGCGACGATGTCGGACTGGACGTCGCCGTCGTAGTTCTTGCAGGCCCAGACGTAGCCGCCGGACGACTTCAGGGCCGCGGCCACCATGTCGTCGATCAGCCGGTGCTCGTAGGTCAGGCCGCGGGCCTCGAACTCGGTCCGGAACTCGCCGTCGAAGACCTCCTGGAAGAGGTCCTTGAAGCGGCCGTCGTACTTCTTGAGGATCGTGTTCTTCGTGGAGAGGTAGACGGGATAGCCGCGGTCCAGTCCGTAGCGGAACGACGCCCGGGCGAAGTCGCGGATCGAGTCGTCGTGGTTGTACATCGCCAGGGCCACGCCGGCGCCGGGGAATTGGTGCACCTCCAGCTCGGTCGGCTCGCCGCCGTCCGCCGGGGCGAAGGTCAGGGTGAGCGTGCCGGGTCCGGGGACCTTGAGGTCGGTGGCGCGGTACTGGTCGCCGAAGGCGTGGCGGCCGACGACGATGGGGCTGGTCCAGCCGGGGACGAGCCGGGGCACGTTCTCCATGATGATGGGCTCGCGGAAGATCACGCCGCCGAGGATGTCGCGGATGGTCCCGTTCGGCGAGCGGTACATCGCCTTGAGGTTGAACTCCTCGACCCGGGCCTCGTCCGGGGTGATCGTCGCGCACTTCACTCCGACGCCGTACTCCTGGACGGCGTGCGCGGCGTCGACGGTCACTTGGTCGCTGGTGGCGTCCCGGTGCTCGATGCCCAGGTCGAAGTACTTCAGGTCGATGTCGAGGTACGGGAGGATCAGCCGGTCCCTGATGGACGACCAGATGATGCGGGTCATCTCGTCGCCGTCGATCTCGACGACGGGGCGGTCAACCTTGATCTTGGCCATGCGTGGACGTCCCTCTCGCGGTTGGGGCACCCCCCGGAGGTCGCCAAGTTACCCGCGTCACACAGGCCCGCGGCGCTACGGCACGAGGTGTGCCGCAGCGCCGCGGAGATCCGTCAGAAGCGCCCTAGCGGACCGTGAAGTGGACGATGTCGTCCAGGAACGGGATGTGAATCCACGGCTTGGGCTGCACCATCATCGCCAGGATCACGATCACGAAGCCCAGGCCGCCGTAGGTGATCATGTCGGTGAAGCGGGACCGGACGGCCAGCATCCCCACCGACGGCAGCGCCCACCGCAGCACCGCGCCGCCCAGTAGGGACAGCCCGATCACGATCGAGCCGATCCGGAACGCGTCCAGCGCGACCAGCAGCAGCCCGAGGGCGACCCCGCCCAGCACGGTCAGCAGCGGCCACTGCCGGGCCGGCGCCGGGTAGTCGCCCGAGGCGGCCCGGCCGCCGCCCTCGGGGCGGGCGGTGTCGCGGGTCAGCTGCGGAAAGCGGCGCGAGGTGCGCTGCGGCTCGGACGCACCCTCCGAGTGCGCTTCGGCAGCCATGTCTGGCGGTCAGCCCCTTCCGGTGTCCGGGTCGGTGTGGAGATCGGTGGAGAGGTCGGGTGTCGCGGGTGCGTCGCCCGCGCGGGACGCGGGACGGCGGGCCCTCTTCCAGGCTCGCACGTCCGGGCTGGTCAGAGGCCGGCCGCGCGCTCCGCCGCCTCGACGACGTTGACCAGCAGCTGGGCGCGGGTCATCGGGCCGACGCCGCCCGGGTTGGGGGCGACCCAGCCGGCCACCTCGGCGACGCCGGGGTGCACATCGCCGACGATCTTGCCGTGCTCGTCCCGGCTGACGCCCACGTCCAGGACGGCCGCGCCGGGCTTGACGTCCTCGGGCTTGATGATGTGCGGCACACCGGCGGCGGCGACGATGATGTCGGCCTGCTTCAGGTGGGCGGAGAGGTCGCGGGTGCCGGTGTGGCACTGGGTGACCGTGGCGTTCTCGGACTTGCGGGTGAGCACCAGCGGCATCGGCCGGCCGATGGTGATGCCGCGGCCGACGACGACCACGTGCGCGCCCTTGATCTCGACGTCGTGCCGCCGCAGCAGCTGGACGATGCCGTACGGGGTGCAGGGCAGCGGGCCCTCGATGCCGAGGACCAGGCGGCCCAGGCTCATCGGGTGCAGCCCGTCGGCGTCCTTGGCCGGATCCATCAGCTCCAACACGCGGTTGGCGTCGATGCCCTTGGGGAGCGGGAGTTGGACGATGTAACCGGTGCAGGCCGGGTCCTCGTTGAGCTCCCGGACGACGGCCTCGATCTCTTCCTGGGTGGCGGTCTCCGGCAGTTCGCGCTGGATGGACGCGATGCCCACCTGTGCGCAGTCCCGGTGCTTGCCGTTGACGTACCAGCGGCTGCCGGGGTCGTCGCCGACGAGCAGGGTGCCCAGGCCGGGGGTGACACCCTTGGCCTTCAGCGCCTCCACGCGGGCGGTGAGCTCGGACTTGATCGCGGCGGCGGTGGCCTTGCCATCCAGAATCTGGGCAGTCATACCCCCCATCCTCCCGGATGGAGGTGCCCGTGTTCCAATCAGGGCGCGCGGACGGCAGTTGTCCTGAAATGATCATTGCGGTTGCACAAAGGCTGACCGCCTTGACTGGACAGACGGAATCCTCACCTAGAAGGATTGACGGCGCAGTGCCGCAGGCATCGTCGGGGGCGGGCCATGAATACACCTGTTTTTCCTCCGAGTCACGCCGCGTCGTCCCCCACTGACACCAACGGAGGAAAGCAGCACCATGAGCTTCGGTGACCCGAACAACCCCTACGGCCAGCCGCCGCAGGCCCCCCAGGGCCCGTACGGCCAGCAGCCGCCGGTCCCGCCGCAGGGCGGCCAGCCGGGCTACGGCTACCCGCAGCAGGGCGCCCCGCAGCAGCCCCAGCAGCCGTACGGCTACCCCCAGCAGGGGCAGGTCCCGCCGCAGGGTCAGCCGGGCTACGGCTACGCGCAGCAGCCGGCCGCGCCGTACGGACAGCCGGGCATGCCCGGGATGCCGGGAATGCCGATGGGTTACGCGAGCTGGGGGGCGCGGGTCGGCGCCTTCCTGATCGACGGCCTCATCATCGCCGCGGTGCCGGTCATCCTGTTCATCATCAGCGGCGTCATTGCGGGCGCCTCGGCCAGCAGGTCCATCCCGGACACCTCCAGCTGCCCTCCGGGGGACTACACCTGCGTCTCGAACGCCATCAACTCGGCCTCGTCGAGCAGCACGCCGGTCGGTGCCCTCCTGGTGGGGGCGCTCGGCTATGTGGTCATGCTGGCCGCGGTCATCTTCCTCATCGCCAAGGAAGGCAGCACCGGCCAGACCCCGGGCAAGAAGGCGCTGGGCATCAAGGTGATCAAGGAGTCCACCGGCCAGACCCTCGGCTTCGGCATGACGTTCGTGCGTTTCCTCTGCCGCTACCTGAACGGTGTGCTGTGTGGCATCGGCTACCTGTGGCCGCTGTGGGACGAGAAGAACCAGACCTTCGGGGACAAGATCGTCGGCAACGTGGTCGTCCAGGTCCCCAAGTAATGCCGTAACGGGCCCTCGGACGCCCGCAACAGCCGATGAAGGCCCCCTCGCAGCAGCGACCGGGGGCCTTCGTGGCGCTCGCCGATACCGCTTCGCCTCGCCTCGCCTGGAAGGGCACCGCTCGTGAGCTATCCCAATCCCAACCCCTACGGCCCCCCGCCGGGACAGCAGCCCGGTTACGGCTATCCCCAGCAGCCCATGCAGCCACAGCCGCCGCAACAGCAGCCGATGGCCCCGTACGGCCCGTACCCGGGCGGTCCGATGCCCGCGGCGCAGATGCCGTACCCGACGGTGATGCCGGGCGGCGTCAAGGCGGCCCGGGCGCTGCTGTTCGTGCTCGCCGGGCTGAACCTCATCGGCCTGGTGCTGGCGGTGATGGGACTGGGCGACGTCACCAAGGCGTCGCACAAGGCCGCTTCCTCGCCCTATGAGGACATGTCGATGTTCAGCGTCGGCAAGGGCGTGCTGATCGCGGTGATCGCGATCATCGTGATCTTCACGGTGGCCGCGATCACGCTCGCCGCGCAGTTCGCCAACGGCGGCAAGGGCGTCCGCGTGGCCACCATCGTCTCCTGCGTCATCGGCATCGTCATGAGCCTGGGCACCTTCCCGTTCGGTCTGGTGCACACCGTGCTGGGCATCCTGGTGCTGGTCTTCGTCTCCAAGGACGACGGCAACGCCTGGTTCAGCCGGCCGCGTTACTGACCGCGGCGGCCCCGTGCACGGCGGAGGGCCGCACCCCGAAGTGACGGGGTGCGGCCCTTCGCGCGCGACCGGTCCGGCTCAGTGGAAGAAGTGCCGGGTGCCGGTGAAGTACATCGTCACGCCGGCCTTCTCGGCGGCCTCGACGACCTGCTCGTCACGGATCGAGCCGCCCGGCTGGACGATCGCCCGCACCCCGGCGCCGATGAGGATCTCCGGGCCGTCGGGGAACGGGAAGAAGGCGTCGGACGCCGCGTAGGAGCCGCGCGCCCGCTCCTCGCCCGCGCGCTCCACGGCGAGCTTGCAGGAGTCGACGCGGTTGACCTGGCCCATGCCGACGCCGACCGAGGCGCCGTCCTTGGCGAGCAGGATCGCGTTGGACTTGACGGCCCGGCACGCCTTCCAGGCGAAGGCCAGTTCCGCCAGCTCCTCGGGGGAGAGCGCCTCGCCGGTCGCCAGCGTCCAGTTGGCCGGGTCGTCGCCGTCGGCCTGGAGCCGGTCGGTGACCTGGAGCAGCACACCGCCGTCGATCTGCTTGGCCTCGACCCGGTTGCAGGGCGCGCTCGGGGCCTTCAGCACACGGAGGTTCTTCTTCTTGGTGAGGGCCTCCAGGGCCCCCTCCTCGTAGTCCGGGGCGACGATCACCTCGGTGAAGATGCCGGCGACCCGCTCGGCCATCTCCTTGCTGACCGGCCGATTCACGGCGATCACCCCGCCGTACGCGGAGACCGGGTCGCAGTCGTGCGCCTTGCGGTGCGCCTCGGCGACGTCCGAACCGACCGCGATACCACAGGGGTTGGCGTGCTTGATGATCGCGACGCACGGCTCGTCGTGGTCGTACGCGGCACGGCGGGCGGCGTCCGTGTCCGTGTAGTTGTTGTACGACATCTCCTTGCCGTGCAGCTGCTCGGCCGCCGCGAGACCGCCACTGCCGTCGACGTAGAGGGCGGCGGGCTGGTGCGGATTCTCGCCGTAGCGCAGGGTGTTGGCGCGCTCGAAGGTGGTCCCGACGAAGTCCGGGAAGCGCGACTCGTCGACGGGCGCGTACGAGGACGCGAACCAGGAGGCGACGGCCACGTCGTAGGCGGCGGTGTGCTGGAACGCCTCGGCGGCCAGGCGCTTGCGGGTGGCCAGGTCGAAGCCGCCGCCGTTGACGGCCGCGAGGACGTCGGCGTAGCGCTCGGGGCTGGTGACCACGGCGACCGAGGGGTGGTTCTTGGCGGCGGCGCGGACCATCGAGGGGCCGCCGATGTCGATCTGCTCGACGCACTCGTCCGCCGAGGCGCCCGAAGCGACGGTCTCGCGGAACGGGTAGAGGTTGACGACGACCAGGTCGAACGGCTCCACGCCCAGCTCGGCGAGCTGCTCGCGGTGCGGCTCCAGACGCAGGTCGGCGAGGATGCCGGCGTGCACCTTGGGGTGCAGGGTCTTGACCCGGCCGTCGAGGCACTCGGGGAAGCCGGTGAGCTCCTCGACCTTGGTGACCGGCACCCCGGCGGCGGCGATCCGCGCGGCCGTCGACCCGGTCGAGACCAGCTGGACGCCCGCCGCGTGCAGCCCCTGGGCCAGCTCCTCCAGCCCGGACTTGTCGTAGACGCTGACCAGTGCGCGGCGAATGGGCCGCTGCGTACCTTCGGTGGCGGTGCCTTCGGTGGCGGTCACGAGATACGTACCTTTCGTCCCTCTATGTGGTAGCCGTGACGGGCCAGACGCCCCACGACATCGACGAGCAGCGAGCGCTCGACTTCCTTGATGCGCTCATGCAGCGCGGATTCGTCGTCCTCCTCCCGGACCTCGACCACGCCCTGGGCGATGATCGGGCCGGTGTCGACGCCGTCGTCGACGAAGTGGACGGTGCAGCCGGTGACCTTCGCGCCGTACGCGAGCGCGTCGCGCACACCGTGGGCACCGGGAAAGCTGGGCAGCAGCGCCGGGTGGGTGTTGACCGTCCGGCCGCCGAAACGGGCCAGGAAGCCCTTGCCGAGGATCTTCATGAAGCCGGCCGAAACCACCAGGTCGGGAGCGTGCGCGGCGGTCGCCTCGGTGAGCGCCGCGTCCCAGGCCGCGCGGTCCGGGTAGTCCCGGACCCGGCAGACGAACGTCGGCAGCCCGGCCCGCTCGGCGCGCTCCAGGCCGGCGATCCCGGTGCGGTCGGCGCCCACGGCCACGATCTCGGCGCCGTACGCGGCGGCGCCCTCCTCGGCGATGGCGTCGAGCAGCGCCTGGAGGTTGGTGCCCGAACCGGAGACGAGTACCACGATGCGGGCCGGGGCGGCGCGAGCGGGAAGAGAAGAGGGGGCCACGGTGGAGGTCTTTCTCGCCAGGTCTTGCGGGTCTGGGGTGCTGGAGTGCTGTCCGGGGGCTCTGCGGTCTTTGTGCGGTCGTACAAAGCGAGGGGTTTCCTGAATCCGGGGAACCCTACGAAGGCGCCGACCGTCAGCAACGATACCGGCACACCGCGCGGCCCCCGCGGGACGGGGGCGGGCACGGGAGGTAGCGTCGGGCGGGAGAACGCATGCAGTTCATGGTGACCGTCCGCCCGGCCCACCCGCCGGACGGACGCCCGCGACAAGGGGAAGACTCACTCCAGATGCCGGACCGACGCCGCCGCGCGGCTCTCCTCCTCCCTCCCCCGGCCATCGCCGGAGGAGGGTGCCCCCAGCCCCCCACCGCCCCGGGGGTGGTCGTCCTGCCGCGCGAGCGCAAGTCGTCGTCCGCCCCGGACTCACCGTCCGCCGGTGGCCCGGGCCCGTCCTCCGCCGGCCGGGACGACAACCCGTTCGCGCCGCCGCCGGCCGGCACCCCCGACCAGGAGTGGCGCCCGCGCCCCCACCTCACCGGACAGGCGCAGGGCGACGGCGACGGCGACGAGGAGCAGCCGCAGGACCAGCCGCCGGCCTGGGGCAGCCAGTGGAGCAGCCGCCAACCGGGCCGGCAGGGCGGCGGGTTCGGCACCCGGCCGGGCCGGGGCGGCGGCCAGGGAGGCCCCGGCGGTCCGGGCGGGCCCGGAGGACCGGGCGGCGGCCCCGGCGGGCTGCGCTGGGACCCCACCGACCCGCTCCAGCGCCGGGCCCGCTACGCCCTGCTGGCCGGGATGTGGGCGTTCTTCTTCGTCCTCTTCAGCCTGCCGGAGGTGGCGCTGCTGCTGGGTGCGCTCGCCCTCTACTGGGGCATCAGCGCGCTGCGCGGCAAGCCCGCCCCGAAGAAGGCGACCGCCGCGGCCCTGGAGGGGCGTCCGGCCGGCGGCGCCACCCCGCCCCCGCCGGGCCGGCCCGGCGGCGCCCCAGCCGCGGCGCCCCGGCCGCAGACCACCTCCGCGATCGCCGGCCTGGTGACCGCCTCGCTGGCGCTGATGATGGTGGCCGCGACATTCACCGTGCAGATCGTCTACCGCGACTACTTCACCTGCGTGAACGACGCACTGACCCAGGCGGCGGGCAAGTCCTGCGAGCGGCTCCTGCCGCCGCAGCTCCGGCCGCTGCTCAGCCAGCAACAGCAGCCACAGTAGGGACCGGGCGCGCCTGGGCGCGCCCTCAGGCCGCGCTCTCCTGGTCGCCGCCCCGGCCGTCCTTGCCCCGGCGGGCCCGCTCGCGGCGGCCCCTGCCGCGGCCGGTCCACCGGCCGGCCGGTCGGCCCGCCCGGCGTTCGCGCCGGCTGGGCTCGGCGCTCGGCGCCGCCGGGTCCGGCGTCGTCGTGACCGCTGTCGTCGGGGCCGCTGCCGTCGTGACCGCTGCCGTCGTGACCGCTGCCGGGTCCAGCGTCGGGTCCGTCGTCGGCTCCGGCTCCCGGTGCGGTTCCGGGCTCGGCTCCCCGCTCAACTCTCCGCTCGAATCCGGGCTCGGGTCCGGGCACACGTCCGGGCTCGGCTCCGGGCCGGACGCCCGGCCGCGGCGGAACAGGTGGCCCGGCAGGGCACGGAGCCCCGGGCCGCGGCCCTCGACCGCCCGCCGCTCGGCCCGCCGCCAGGCGCGCAGCCCCAGCGTCCCGGGCACCCCGGCCAGCGCCGTCCAGCCCGCCGCCACGGGGCCGGTGAGCCACCCGGCGGGCCCGAACGACACGAGCGTGCCCTCGCCCAGCGCCCCACCGGCCAGACCGCCCAGCACCCCCATCGCCACCCCGCACAGCACCGCCGCCACGGCGGCCGTGCCGGCGGTCCGCCCCCAGGAGCGGTGGCCGTCCCCGGCCGCGTACCGGGCCAGCAGCACCGCCGCGGACGCCGGCACCACCAGGGCCGGCGCGATCTGCCACCAGGAGCCGGGCCCCGGCGCCGGCAGGCCGCTGAGCAGCGGGAAGTGCGGCAGCGGAGGGCGCGGCGAAGTGGCCAGCGGCCCGACCGCGGTGCCCGCGCCGACCGTGAAGCCGGGCCCGAGTCCGTAGGCGGCGCCCCAGACGGCCGCGTTGGGGAGCAGGGCGAGGCAGAGCAGCAGCACCGTGCAGCGGCCGGCCCAGTCGGGGGCGAGCTGCCCCAGGTCGTCGGCGAACCGCCCCGGGTGCAGGGCCAGTCCGAGGAGGACGAGCGCGGCGCCGGAGGCGAGCAGCGCGAGGGTGGCGGCGCCGGCCGCGCGCAGGGCGGTGTCGAGGCGGGGGCCGGTGAGGGCGGCGCGGAGGGTGTCGGGCAGTGCCCGGAAGGCGCGCGGCACCCGCGCCGGCAGCAGCGCCGCGGCGTCCCGGCCGAGGAGACGCCAGGCGGTCGCGCCGAGCGTGGCGGCGGCGGTGCCGGGGACGGCGAGCAGCGCGGAGAGCGGCGCCGCGGTCAGCCGGCCGGTCGAGGCGTAGACCAGCGCGGCGGCGGCGACCAGCAGGTATCCGGCGAGCAGAGCGCCGAGCAGGGTGCGCGGGGCGACCGCGGTGCCGTCGTCGCGGCGCTGGTCGGCGGCGGTGGCCAGGGTGTCCCGGGCGGCGCGGTGGAGCAGCCAGACGGGGAGGACGCACAGCAGCAGCGGGGTCACCGCGAGGGGCGCCGGGGCGCCGGACAGCGTCGTCTCGCGGACCAGGCCGCCGCCGTGCGCCATGAACCAGAGCCCGGCGGCCAGATGCAGCGCCCGGGAGGGGCCGCTGTCGGGATACGGGGAGGCGACCCAGAGCAGCAGGACGGCGACCGCGAGCGCACCGAGGCCGAGTCCGGCGGCGGTCACCCCGCTGACGGCGGCCGCGGCGATCGCGGACGAGCGCTGCGCGGCGGTCCGGCCGTGCGAGGACAGCGGGGTGCCGCGTTCGGTCAACTGGCTCACACGGCCATGCTGCCAATAACGCCCCTTTCCGCCACGTACCGGGCATCCGTCCGACGTGTCGCGCGCGCTCCGCCGCCCGCGTTTCCAGACTTCCGGTATGAGCGAGCACGACCGGCGGCAGCACCCGACCACCCCCGACGCCCCGCACGACACCCCGCCCGACGCCACTCCCCTCACCGATGTCGACGCATCGTCAAAATCCATTGAAAAACGGTTAGTTGACTGTCCATCAGCAGCTTTCGACGCGCTCTACGCTGCGCACGCCGGGCCGTTGATCCGGCAGACGCTGCTGCTCACCGGACGGGCCCGGCTCGCGCGGCGGGCCGTCGAGCGGGCGTTCCAGACGGCCTGGCAGCGGTGGCCGGAGGTGGTGGCGGACCCGGACCCGGTGGGATGGGTGCGGGCGGCCGCGTACGAGTACGCGCTGGCGCCGTGGCGGCGGCTGTTCCCCGGGCTGCGGCCCGCCGAACGTCCCGGGCCCGGGACGCCCGCGCCGCCGCCGGCCGTGCCGGCGGACCATGCGCTGCTGACCGCGGTGCTGGCGCTGCCGGTCCCGTACCGCCGGGCGCTGCTGCTGCACGACGGGATCGGGCTGGGGCTGCACGAGACCGCGGCGGAGGTGGAGGCCAGTACGCCGGCGGCGACCGGGCGGCTGACGCACGCCCGGGAGTGCCTGGCCGAGCAGCTGCCGGAGCTGGGGCTGAAGGGGCTGCCGCCGGACCGGCAGGGCGCGGTGCTGCACGCGCGGCTGGGCGCCCTGGCGGCGCCGCACCCGGTGGTGGTGCCGCCGGCGCGGGAGGTGCGGACCGGGGCGGAGCGGCGGGCCCGGCTGACCACCCGTACCGGGTTCGGGGCGGCCGGGCTGCTGGCGGTGACGGCGCTGGCGGTGTCGTTGGGCACGCCGGACGGCTACCGGCCGCCGCCGCGGCGGCCGGCGGTGGCGGCCCCGTCCGCGGCACCGGGACCGGCGGCGGTGCCCCCGGCGGCCCAGCAGGCGGACCGGCCGCGACCGCACCACCGGAAGGGCGGGCACCCCGCCGGGCGGCACCGGGCGCTGCCGAACGGCGCCCGGCTCACCCCCGACGCCCGGTGAACGGGGCGCGCCCCGGCGGCCGCCGGAAGCGGGAACGGCCGTGGGCCCGCACCCGGAAAGGGGTGCGGGCCCACGGCCGTCATACGGTGCCGCCGCGGCGGTACGCGGACGGGAACGCGGTTCAGCCGCCCAGGATCTCGCGGGCCAGCAGCGCGGTCTCGGACGGGGTCTTGCCGACCTTCACGCCCGCGGCCTCCAGGGCCTCCTTCTTCGCCTGGGCGGTGCCGGACGAGCCGGACACGATGGCGCCGGCGTGGCCCATCGTCTTGCCCTCGGGCGCGGTGAAGCCCGCCACGTAGCCGACGACCGGCTTGGTGACGTTCGCCTTGATGAAGTCGGCGGCCCGCTCCTCGGCGTCGCCGCCGATCTCACCGATCATCACGATCAGGTCGGTGTCGGGGTCGTCCTGGAACGCCTTGAGGGCGTCGATGTGGGTGGTGCCGATGACCGGGTCGCCACCGATGCCGACGGCCGACGAGAAGCCGATGTCCCGCAGCTCGTACATCATCTGGTAGGTCAGCGTGCCGGACTTCGACACCAGGCCGATGCGGCCGGGCTTGGTGATGTCGCCCGGGATGATGCCGGCGTTGGACTGGCCCGGGGTGATCAGGCCGGGGCAGTTCGGGCCGATGATCCGGGTCTTGTTGCCCTTGGCCTTGGCGTACGCCCAGAAGGCGGCGGAGTCGTGCACCGCGATGCCCTCGGTGATGACGACGGCCAGCGGGATCTCGGCGTCGATCGCCTCGACGACGGCGGCCTTGGCGAAGGCTGGCGGGACGAAGAGGACGGAGACGTTGGCGCCCGTCTTCTCCATCGCCTCCTTGACGGAGCCGAAGACCGGGACGGACGTGCCGTCGAAGTCGACCTCGGTGCCCGCCTTGCGCGGGTTCACGCCGCCCACGATGTTGGTGCCGTCACCGAGCATCAGCTTGGTGTGCTTCATGCCGGTGGCGCCGGTCATCCCCTGGACGATGACCTTGCTGTCCTTGGTGAGGAAGATAGCCATGGTTGTTGGAGTCCTCGTCCCTTACTTGGCCGCGGCCAGCTCGGCGGCCTTGTCGGCCGCGCCATCCATCGTGTCCACACGCTGCACCAGCGGGTGGTTGGCGTCCGAGAGGATCTTGCGACCCAGCTCGGCGTTGTTGCCGTCGAGGCGGACGACCAGCGGCTTGGTGACGTTCTCGCCCTTGGACTTCAGCAGCTCCAGGGCCTGCACGATGCCGTTGGCGACCTCGTCGCAGGCGGTGATGCCACCGAAGACGTTGACGAACACCGACTTGACGTCCGGGTCGCCGAGGATGATCTCCAGGCCGTTGGCCATGACCTCGGCGGAGGCGCCGCCGCCGATGTCGAGGAAGTTGGCGGGCTTGACGCCGCCGTGGTTCTCACCGGCGTAGGCGACGACGTCCAGGGTGCTCATGACGAGACCCGCGCCATTGCCGATGATGCCGACCTGGCCGTCGAGCTTGACGTAGTTCAGGCCCTTGGCCTTGGCGGCGGCCTCGAGCGGGTTGGCCGCGGCCTTGTCCTCCAGGGCCTCGTGCTCCGGCTGGCGGAACTCGGCGTTGGCGTCCAGGGAGACCTTGCCGTCGAGGGCGAGGACGTCACCGGAGGCGACCTTGGCCAGCGGGTTGACCTCGACGAGGAGGGCGTCCTCCTTCACGAAGGTCTGCCACAGGGTGACCATCACCTCGGCGACCTTCTCGGCGACGTCGGCCGGGAACTGCGCCTGGGCGACGATCTCGCGGGCCTTCTCGATGGAGACGCCCTCGTTGGCGTCGACCGGGACCTTGGCGAGCTTCTCGGGGGTCGTCGCGGCGACCTCCTCGATGTCCATGCCGCCCGCGACCGAGGCCATGGCCAGGAAGGTGCGGTTGGTGCGGTCGAGGAGGTACGAGACGTAGTACTCCTCGGCGATCTCGGGCGCCGTCTCGGCGATCATCACCTTGTGGACCGTGTGGCCCTTGATGTCCATGCCCAGGATGTCCGTCGCACGCGCGACGGCCTCGTCCGGGGTGGCGGCCAGCTTGACGCCGCCGGCCTTGCCGCGGCCGCCGACCTTGACCTGCGCCTTGACGACAGACTTGCCGCCCAGCCGCTCGGTCACCTCGCGCGCCGCCTCAGGCGTGTCGATGACTTCACCGGCCAGCACCGGTACACCGTGCTTGGCGAAGAGGTCCCTCGCCTGGTACTCGAACAGGTCCACGCGCGTCCGTCCCTTGTCTTCTCAGAATCGCCGTAGTGATCGCGGTTCGTTCGTCTGCGATGGGCGTGCCGCGAAGGGCAACGTGACGGCGCTGTCACAGGGGAGGCGTATACACGGTGTCCGGATACGCGGCATGTCCGTCTCGCAGGGTATCGCCGCTGGACATGCCTCCCTAAATCACAGATCACACTCCGGCGGTGATTACGGTCACAGATCTTTTGGCCAACGTACGATGCCGCCCCTTTTCCGCAGGGATGCCACGGCGCGTCGGGGGGATTTCACAGGGGCGAGCGGCTCGGGGTGAGGCATTCCTGCTCCGGGTGAGGCTCCGCCGTCGTCCGTCGTCCGTCGTCCGCCGTCTGCCGTCCGCTGCGCGCTGTGACGGCGGGCGCCGTTGATCCCTGGTGAGCGTCGCCGCGTTCGTCAGTTCGGTGGTAAGTCCCGTTGGACAGGCGGCAACTCCCGTTCCCGGCTTGGGAATACGCCCCCTGCCCCAGCACGTTGTGGCCCCGAAGGGGGGCCGCGCACCCCCTAGGGAATCCGTTCCCCTCCCCCCTACGGGAAACCCCGCCCCCCGCCCACGAAAAAGCCGGGTGGCCCTCCCCCACAGAGGGCCACCCGGCGTCTTTCACTGGGCGGTGCGCAGCGATCCCCACATCACTCCGGCCGCCTCATCCGGCGTCCCGCGTGCCCCGGTTTCCCGGCCGCCGCCGCGGCCGTTCCGCCGGTGCACTCCGTACGGTCCGCCGGACGGATCAGAGGCCCTGCACGGGGAGCGCGGGCACCGCCGGGATGTTGGCCACGTGGGTCAGGTCGGCGACGTGCGCGGGCACGGCCGGGGCCAGGCCCTGGGCGCCGGCGACGGTGGTGGTCGCGGTGCCCTTGGCGTCCGTCACCACGACGCCGGTCAGGCCCTGCGCGAACGGCACTGCGTCGCCGCCCACGCCCTGCGCGAGCAGGGTGGCCTGACCGGCGACGCCCTGCGCGAACGGCACCGCCTGGCCCTGGGCACCCTGCGCGAAGACCTGGACGCGGCCGCCGACGACGGTCACGAACGGGGTGGCGTGGCCGGCGGCGTCACCGGCGAGCGCGCCCGCGTTGCCGACCGCGCCCTGGGCGACCGGCAGGACCTTGGCGACCGTGCGGCCGGCGACCGGCGGCAGCACGTCGGCGGCGGTGCGGTCGACGACCGGACGCGCGGTGGCCAGGGCGCCCTGGGCCTGCTTGGTCAGCTGCTCGGGGCGCAGCCCCGCACCGGCGAGACCGGCCAGCAGGTTGTCGGCGGAACCCGGGGCCTTGGGCAGGCCGGGGACCTTGGGCAGCGCGGGGACGCCGGGCAGGCCCTTGGGCAGGCCGCCGGGCAGCTTGGCGGCGGGAACGCCGGGGACCGCCGGCAGCTTGCCGTTCACCAGCTTGCCGGCCTTGCCCAGCTCGGCGTGGCCGGCGGCCTTGGTGACCTGCTTGACGGCCTTCGTGGCCTGCTTGGTGTCGACGGCCTTCTGGACGTCACCGGTGTTCAGGCCGGACAGGCCGGCACCGCCGACGAGCTTGCGCACGCCGTCCACGACGCCGCCGACCTGCGGAAGCCGACCGGTGGGCAGCTTGTCGGCCGACACGCCACCGCCGCCGAGGGCCCCGGTCGCCTTGCCGGCCAGGCCGTTCACGGTGGCGGTGGCGGTGCCGGCGGCCTTCTGGACGGTGCCGGTGACCGCGCCGGTGGGCAGGTGCCCGGCCGCACCGGTGACGGTGCCGACGGCCGGCAGGTCCGGCGTGGCCGGCAGCTCCGCGGCATTGGCGGCGACCGAACCCAGGGCCCACAGGCCGGTGGCGGTGGCGGCGACGGCGATGGAACGGCGGATGTTGGTGCGCATGGTGGTGGTGTCCTTCGAATTCGGGAGGTTCAACGGGCAGACCTGTGCCGCCCCCGCGCGGCAGGTCCTTCGGACGCGGAGCGGTCTGCCCTAGCCGGGGAATTCGAGGATTTCTTCGGCCCGTCGGCGCGTCGGGGCGCCATCGGCCGTACGGACGCCACCCGGCAGCAGCCGGAAGCGCGGGGAGTCCGCCGGAACGGCGGCGTGCTGGTCCCCACCGCGGGGACCGTGGCCGTCGCCCGCGGTGTGCGCGGGCGGCGCGGCCGGACCCTGCGGGCCCTGGCCCGGCAGGCCGTGGCGACCGGCGTCGCGCTGCGAAAGCGCGCCGGGACGGTGCTGGTGCCGTGCGACGGCCAGGTGCTGCGGCGCGTCAGTGCAGTGCGCCGGGCGGAACAGGTGCGAAGCGGCCGGACCGTCGCCGGTCGGCGCGGCACCCGGACCCGCCGGGGCGCCGCCGAGCGTCCCGCCGTGCGCGGGCGTGCCACCGTCGCCGGGCCGCCCCGGGTGGGTGCCGACGGGGAGGTGGACGGGCAGCGCACCGCCGACCGTCTCCCCGATCCCGCCGATCTCCTTGACCACGCCGGTCACCTCGCCCACCGGGCCGGTGAGCCGTCCGGTGACCGGTGCGGCGGCCCGCTCGACGGGGCGCACCGCGCCCTCGACGGTGGCCGCCGCGGTGTCGGTCCCACGGGCGATTCCGGCGTCTGCCGCCCGGCCCTGGTGCGCCAACGCGGCCCCGGACTCCGGCAGTCGGCCGGTGTGACGGGTGGCGGTGGCGCCCTCCGGGGCCTGGGCCCCGGTCAGCGCGGGTGCGGCCGGGTGGCCGTCGGCGGGCGTGCGGTCGGCGGCGTGTGCGCCGGTGCCGAAGGCGATGCCGAGGAGGACGAAGCCGATCAGGAAGAGCCCCGCCAGCAGTGCGCGCCGTACGGCCACGGTGCGCGGCAGGCGCACGGCGGCAGGCAGGGCGAACACAGCGGACAAGGAGGGGACCTTCCCATACGGACGGGGACAGCCGGGCGCAATGCCTCGGTGTCGCACCCGTCACGGGTGATCGAGCGATGCCCTGATCCTTGCACGACACGCCAGGTGCCACGCAAGTCCCCCCGGGTTTCCTGTCACCGTTGCTCCGCCATGTCCGGTATGGGCAGCGGCCTCTTTTCCAGTGCGGCCGCCATCACCTCCGGGAACCGGTCGGGTGTACAGGCGAACGCCGGTGCCCCCAGGGCCGCGAGGGCCGCGGCGTGCTCCCGGTCATAGACGGGCGCTCCTTCGTCGGACAGCGCGAGCAGGGTCACGAACTGCACGCCGGACGCCTTCATCGCGGCGACCCGCTTGAGCATCTCGCCGCGTATCCCGCCCTCGTAGAGGTCGCTGATGAGGACGACGACGGTGTCGGCGGGGCGGTGGATCCGCGACTGGCAGTACGCCAGCGCCCGGTTGATGTCCGTACCGCCGCCGAGCTGGGTGCCGAACAGCAGCTCCACCGGGTCGTCCAGGTGGTCCGTCAGGTCGGTGACGGCGGTGTCGAAGACGACCAGCCGGGTGTCGAGGGCCCGCATCGAGGCCAGGACCGCCCCGAACACCGAGGCGTACACCACGGAGGCGGCCATCGACCCGGACTGGTCGATGCAGAGCACCACGTCCTTCGTCGCCGACCGTGCGGCGCGGCCGTATCCGATGAGCCGCTCGGGGACGACGGTGCGGTGTTCCGGGAGGTAGTGCCGGAGGTTGGCGCGGATGGTGCGGTCCCAGTCGATGGCGCGGTGCCGCGGGCGGCTGGTCCGGGCGGTGCGGTCCAGCGCCCCGGTGAGCGTGGCCCGGGTGCGGGTGGCCAACCGCTGCTCCAGCTCCGCGACGACCTTGCGGACGACGGCCCGGGCGGTCTCCCTGGTGGTCTCCGGCATCACCTTGTTCAGTGAGAGCAGGGTGCCCACGAGGTGGACGTCGGCCTCGACGGCCTCCAGCATCTCCGGTTCGAGCAGCAGCTCGGACAGTCCCAGGCGGTCGATGGCGTCCCGCTGCAGCACCTGCACCACGGACGACGGGAAGTAGGTGCGGATGTCACCGAGCCAGCGGGCGACCTGGGGTGCCGACGCGCCGAGCCCGGCGGCCCGGGTCCCGCCGTCGTCCCGTGCGCCACGGCCCGGCCGCCGGTGCTGCCGCTGCTGTCCGTAGAGGGCCTCCAGCGCCCCGTCCATCGCGGCGTCCCTGCCGCGCAGTTGGCAGCCGGTGCCGTCCGCTCCGGCCGCCCCGCCCAGCACCAGCCGCCACCGTCGCAGCCGCTCCGGGTCCCGTTCGGTCGTGCTCGTCATCTCCTCGCCCCCGTCAGCTCGTTGGTCCTGTGTCGCGGGTCGGTCGCCTTGCCCGTGGCGGCCGTGCCCTCCCCGATGGCGCCGCCGCGCCTGCTGTGCGCGCCGACTCCTTCGCCTGCTTCTGCGCCGGCCTCTTCTCCGGCCTCTTCCTCCACGTCTTCGTAGCCGTGCTCGGGTATTCCCAGCAGGAGGCGGAGGGTGGGGAGGACGGCGGCGGCGCGGTCGCGGTCCAGGCCGGGGCCGAAGCCGGGCGCCGCCGGCTCCGGGGGGGCGCCGCCGGGGTGGCGGGAGGCGTCGGCCGGGCCGCGGCGGACCAGCTCGCCGAGGGTGCGCCGGACTCCGGTGTCGTACGCGGCGAACGTGCGCCGCAGCAGCGGCAGGACGTCGGTGAACGCGGCGTCCGGTACCCGCGTCAGCCAGGCGTCCACCAGTGCCAGCAGCCGCTCGTCGTGGACCAGCAGCAAACCGCCGTCCGGGCCGCCCACGAATCCCTCGATCCAGCCTGCGGCGTCGGCGGGCGGGGTGCCGGGCGAGAGGGCGAGTGCCATCAGCCGCTCCGCGCCCTCGCCGGACAGTCGTCCGTCGTCCAGCAGCAATCGGGTGGCTTGTCCGCGGAGCAGCCCGGGGACGGCCTCCCGTTCGGCGAGCGCCCGGAGCACCGCCGCCCAGCGCTCCCGTAGGGGCGCGGGCGGGGCCTCGCCGGTCGTCGTCCGGTCCGGTGCCCCGCCGTTCTCGTCGTTGTCGTCGCTGTCGTCGCTGCCGTCGCATTCATCGTTCTCGTCGCTTTCATCGTTCTCGTCGTTCTGCTCCGCGACCTGTCCGAGGAGGCCGACGGCCTGGTGGGTGGTGTCGAGGTGGCCGCGCATCTCGGCCGCTCCGTCGGCGTCGAGGCCCGCACAGGCCGGGGGCAGGCCGACGAAGATCCGGCCGGCCAGGCCCAGCGCCACCTCGCGGAGCCCGGCGGCGTCGGTGCCGCGGACATCCCCGTAGCGCACCGAGCGGACCAGGGCGGGCAGGGCCTGGGCGAGGTGGCCGACATCGGCGTCGAGGGCCGCACGGTCCGCCAGTGCCCGCATGACCACGGGCAGGGCGTCGGGCAGCCCGGCGAGCAGACAGCGCTCGGCGAGCGCGGTCACCTCGGCGAGCGTGCCGGCCTCCGCGGCGTCGGCGGCAGCCTTGGCGGTGGCTGCCGCGAGCACGGTCGTGCCCCAGATGCCGGCCTCCGCGACCCGCACCGACAGCTCCGGCTCCCAGCGCAACCGCCAGGTCTCCCGGAAGGTACCGGTACTGCCCCGGGAACGGACCGGCTCGCCCCAGGGGATGCCGAGCAGCCGCAAGCGGTGCAGCAGCCTGCTGCGACCGGCGTCGGTCTCCTTGCGGAGGTCCAACTCCAGCTCCCGCTCGGCCGCTTCGGCCTTAAGCCGCAGGGACCGCCGGCAGCGGTCGAGATTCCGTTGGAGAGGGACTGCCGGGGCGTCTTCGGGGACCCGGCCCAGGACGTCGCCGACCACCAGGCGGTCGCGGATCAGTGCGGCGGGCACGTCGGAGCCGTCGCCCATCACGGCGCGGACGGCGTCGTCGAGTTCGGAAAGGCCGGGCAGCGGGCGGCCGCGGACCGCGGCGAGCCCCTCGGCGAGCCGCACCGCCTCGATGACATGCGCGGACGAGACGGGGTAATCCTCTTCGCGGAGCAGTCGGGCGGCCTTGGTCAGCCAACGTTCTACGGGACGGTCGGCGGCTTCGAAGAGGTGGCCGTACCAGCCGGGTGAGGCGATGCCGGCGCCGTAACCGCTGCGTCGGGCGAGCCGCCGGTGGGTCCACGGCACCCAGGTCAGTGCCGTCCTGACCTTCGGCAGGCCCTTGAGGAGCTGCCGGTCGGCGGCCGCCGTGGTGTGAGGGCCGGTGCGCTGCCGCCGCCCGTCCGGGAGGGCCAGTGCGGGGACGTGCCAGGCCCCGCAGACGACCGCGACCCGATCGCCGAACTCACGCCGCGCGGCCCGGAGTCGGAGCCGCATATGGGCCTCCCGGAGCGCGTCGCGGTGGTCTCCGCCTTCGCCGTACGCCGCACGCAACTCCCCCATGGCCTCGGCGAGCGCGGCGAACGGAGCCAGCGCATCCGCGCCAGACCCGGGCTCGGCGCGGTGCTCGACCGCGTCCTCCCACCAGCGCTCGGGATCGTCGTGCCCGGCGGCTTCGGCGAGCACCCGCAGCGGGTCCAGCCGCGCGGCCCGCGGCTCTCCACCTTTCGCGTCCTCGGCCTGCTCGCCGGGACCCGCCTCCGCACCGGGCACCGTCTCCCCATTCGGTACCGCCACCCGGTCCGGCATCGCCTTACCGTCCGGTACCGCCTCACCGTCCGGCATCGCCCCACCGTCCGGCATCGCCTCCCCCGCCGGCATCGCCAGCGTGTGCGCCGCCGGAAGGTCGATGAAGCGCACCGGAACGTCGTGCTCCAGTGCCCAGCGCAGGGCCACCCACTCCGGGGAGAAGGCGGCCAGGGGCCAGAACGCCGCGCGGCCCGGGTCGTCCACGGCGTGCGCCAGCAGGGCGACCGGCGGCCGCATCTCCGGGCGGGCGGCCAGCGGCACCAGGGCGTCCGCCTCCGGTGGCCCCTCGATCAGCACCGCGCGGGGTGCGCACTCCTCCAGCGCGGCCCGCACCGCCCGTGCCGAGCCCGGACCGTGGTGCCGCACCCCCAGCAACACCGGCCCCGACGCTCCGTTTCCGCCGGTCATACGCCCACCTCCCGGCAGGCGCGGTAGAAGTCCTTCCAGCCGTCGCGCTCGCGCACCACGCTTTCCAGGTATTCCTGCCAGACGACGCGGTCGGCGGCCGGATCGCGGACCACCGCACCGAGGATGCCGACGGCCATGTCCCCTGGGCGCAGCACGCCGTCCCCGAAGTGGGTGGCCAGAGCGAGGCCGTTGGTGACCACCGAGATCGCCTCGGCCGTGGAGAGCGTGCCCGTCGGCGACTTGAGCTTGGTACGGCCGTCGGTCGTGACGCCGTCCCGCAGCTCGCGGAAGACCGTGACCACCCGGCGGATCTCGTCCATCCCCCGGGGCGCCGGAGGGAGTTGGAGTGAGCGCCCGATCTGCTCGACGCGTCGCGTGACGATGTCCACCTCCTCCTCCGGTGTGGCGGGCAGCGGCAGCACGACGGTGTTGAAGCGGCGGCGCAGCGCGCTGGAGAGGTCGTTGACCCCGCGGTCGCGGTCGTTGGCCGTGGCGATCAGGTTGAAACCGCGGACGGCCTGCACCTCCTGGCCCAGCTCCGGTATCGGCAGGGTCTTCTCCGACAGGACGGTGATCAGGGCATCCTGGACATCGGCCGGGATCCGGGTCAGCTCCTCCACCCGCGCGGTCATGCCCTGCGCCATCGCCCGCATCACGGGGCCGGGCACCAGGGCGTCGGGGGTGGGGCCGTGGGCGAGCAGCTGGGCGTAGTTCCAGCCGTAGCGGATCGCCTCTTCCGGGGTGCCGGCGGTGCCCTGGACCAGCAGGGTGGAGTCGCCGCTGACCGCCGCCGCGAGGTGCTCCGAGACCCAGGTCTTGGCGGTGCCGGGCACGCCGAGCAGCAGCAGTGCGCGGTCGGTGGCGAGGGTCGTCACCGCGACCTCGATGATCCGCCGCGGGCCGACGTACTTGGGTGTGATGACCGTGCCGTCGGCGAGCGTGCCGCCGAGCAGATACGTCGCGACCGCCCATGGTGAGAGCCGCCAGCGCTCCGGCCGGGGCCGGTCGTCGGCGGCCGCGAGCGCCGCCAGCTCCTTCGCGAAGGCGACTTCGGCGTGCGGTCGCAGTACGTCCCCGGCCGCGGGGCGCGCCCGGCCCTTCGTCGTGTTGCCGTTCTCGCTCATGCTTCCCCCTCGTCGCACGATGTGCGGCCGGCACCCCGCGCGGAACCCGCCGGCCGCTTGCGGTTCCAAGCCTGCACCAGACCACTGACAATCCCGCTAAAACCGGCTCCGACCTGCGGAGTTGGCGTCGACGGAGGGCGATTGTCAGTGGCGCGTCGTAGCGTCGAAGACAGCGAATCCGCAGCGGTTCGGCGGCAGAGGTTCGACAGGGGTTCGACAGGTTCGACAGCGGTTCGACGGAAGTCCGCAGGGGGATCGGATGAATCTGCAGGAAGAACGCAGGACGACGGACGAGGTGCTCGCGCCGGCACCTGACGGGGGCCCGCGCGCCACGGACGGAAAGCTCGACGCGGCCCGCCGGCGCGCGGCCCGCCGCAGGCAGCGAATCGGCGCCGGAGCCACGGAGTTGGAGCAGCGGCTGGAGGATCTCCTGCACTCCGGTCTCGCGGCGAGCGGCCGCGCCACCGGCGCCGCCTCCCCGACGGGCGTGGACGGGACCGGTGGCTCGGCCGGGCCGGACTCCTGGGAGGAGACCGCCGCCCGCATGGTCGATGCCCAGGCGCCCGGGCTCGCCTCCCGAGCAAGGGAGTTGGCCGTCCTCGCCTCCTCCGGCCCGGACTGGCCGTCCCGTCTGCTGGAGGAGTGCGCCCTGCTGCACCTTCTCGACCAGGCGTTCCTGGGGCTCGAACGCCTCCCGGTGCCGCTGGCGGCGACGGTCCGCGCCCGGGTCGGCCTGACCACGGAGGCCGCGGACGTCCTGTCCGACCCGGACTCGGTGACGATCCGGGACCGCTGGCTCGTCCTCGCCCAACAGGACGGCGAGGAGGGCGCGTTGACCAGCCGCCGGATCTTCCTCCGCGGCGAGCGGACCGGCCGGATGGCACTGCACCTTTCCTTCGGCGGCCCGCACCGCCCCCTGGAGGTGGCCCTGCCACCCGGTCTGCTGCTCGACGCCGACCTGGCCTACTACCCGGGGGCCCGGCCGCTGCGCGTCGCCCTCGGCGAGCGCCACTCCCCTGCGGTCCCGGGACCGGTCCCGCCCGGCTGCGGCATCGACGCCGCGCTGGCCGCATACGGCCACGCGCTGCGCGACGACCCGTGGCTGGACTCCTGGCCGGTGGTGCTCACGGACGTCACGCCCATACCGGACGGGGAGGGCCGCGGCTGGCAACTGGCCGACTCCGACGGCGAGTCCGCGCTCCCCCTGGACCCGCGCTGCCTGGGCCGTACGGCTCTGTGGCAGCTGGCGGCCATATCGGGCGGCGCACCGGTCACGGTCTTCGGCACCTGCGGCCATCGGGGCTTCCTGCCACTGACGGCCTGGGACCCCTCGCCGGTGCCACTGCCCCTGTGAGCCGCGGCGTGCCGCACAGCGGCCCACCACCGGCAGCGCCGCCCCACCGCCCCTCGCCCACCGCTCGCCGCGCCGGCACCCCCGGCGCGCCAGGCCCCGTCCGCGCACCACCCTCCCCGGAGGCAGGGCATGCCAACCACATCCACGACACCCGACACACCGACGACACTCCACACATCCACGACACCCGACACACCGACGACACTCCACACATCGACGACATCCAACACACCGATGACACCCAACACACCTACGCCAACCGCCACTTCCACCACTTACACCACACCCACCGCGTCCCCAGCCCTCGACGCCCCCGACGCCTCCAATGTCCCCGCCGCTACCCCGGCCCCCTGGTCCGACCTGGTGAGCGCCGCGCTCCTCGGTGTCGCCCGGCGTACCCCGCCGGTGGCCGTCCGGGCCGGGCAGAGCCCCGCGGCGGCGCTGCTGGACGCGGCGGCGGTGAGCACCGTGCGGCGGCGCTCCGCGCTGCGCCCCGCCCCCGCCGGTGAACGGCCCGCGCCGGCCCCCGTCGACCCGCGCCCGCCGCTGCCGCCGGCCGCCCGGCGCCGGCTCGCGCTGCTGCTCGCCGATCGCGATCCGGGCTCCGGCGGCCGGCGCGGCACGGACCCCGATCTCACCGAACTGCTGCCCCAGTGGCTGTCAGCGGCCGACGAGCGCGGCTACCGCGCCCCCGAGGCACTGCTGCCCGCGCTGCTGGACGCCGCCCGGTCCCGTACGGATCTGCGGTCCGCCGCGCTCGCCCTGGCCGGCCCCCGCGGCCTGTGGCTGGCGCGGCTCAACGCCGACTGGAGGTTCGCGCTCCGCGGCATCGGCGGCCCGCTGTCGCTGCCGGGCGCGGACTCCTCCGAGGCGGTGCGACAGCTGTGGGAGGAGGGGCTGTTCGCGGAGCGGGTCGCGCTGCTGACGTCGGTGCGCCGGCGCGACCCGCGGGCCGGGCTGGAGCTGCTGGCCGCCACGTGGGCGACCGAGCGCGCCGAGGACCGCCTGCTGTTCCTGGACTCGCTCGGCGCCTGCCTGACGCCGGCCGACGAGCCGTTCCTGGAGCAGGCGTTGTCCGACCGCAGCCGCAATGTCCGCACCACCGCCGCGGAGCTGCTCTCCGCCCTGCCCGGCTCCGCACTCGCCGCCCGGATGGCCGAACGCAGCCTGGCCTGCGTCCGCCTGGCCGCCCCTGGCCCGGAGGAGCCGGCCCCCGGCGAGGTCCTCGTCCTCGATCCGCCGCGCGTCTGCGACGCCGGGATGCAGCGGGACGGCGTCGCACCGAAGCCGCCCTCCGGTCGGGGCGAACGCGCCTGGTGGCTCGGCCAGTTGGTGGAGGCGACGCCACTGGACCGCTGGCCCGCTCACCTGGGTGGCCGCAGCCCGGCGGAGATCGTCGCGCTCCCGGTGGCGGGCGACTGGCGGACGGAGCTGCACGACGCCTGGTGCCGCGCCGCGGTGCGTCAGCGGCACCCGGAGTGGGCCCGGGCGCTGCTGGGCGCGCCCGGCGATCCCGGCCAGGCCGCGGGCGAGCCGGCACCGGCCGGTTCGCCGGCACCGGCCGGTTCGTCCCGGGATCTGACGAAGCTGCTGACGGTCCTCCCGGGCGGTGAACGGGCGTCGTGGGTAGCCGAGTTCATCGCCGTCCACGGCCTGGCGGACGCCTTCCGGATGCTGGGCGTCTGTGCGGTCCCATGGTCCGACCCGCTGGGCCGGGCAGTGGTCGACGCGCTGGACATCGCCCGGGACGCGGGCAGCTATCCATGGAGCTTCAGCGGGGTGATGGGCCTGGCCGAGCGCTGCCTGGATCCGGCGGCGGCCGACCGGCTGGAGATGCTCACGGCGGTCACGGACGAGCCCGAGGGCGCCTCCCCGGGCTCCGGCGGCTACTGGTCCGAGGCGTTCCAGCGCCTGGTCGGCACGCTCCGTCTGCGCGCCACCATGCACGCCGAGCTCGCCGGGGAGCCGTCATGATCCCCGCGGCCGCCCACCGCCCGTGCGCCAGGACGGCGGGCCCGCTCCGACGACGGCGGCCGGAGCCGCCCCCGGGGACGGACCCGACCACCGTCACACACGAGCCGCCGTACGGACCGTCATGCGAGCCGTCATGGGGGCCGTCGGATGCGGTCCCCTCAGACAGCCAGCGGGCGCACGTTCGCGTTGACCCACGCCACGATCGAGGCGGTGGTCGCCCCCGGCGTGAAGATCTCCGCGACACCCTGCTCCTTCAGCGGCGCGATGTCCGCCTCCGGGATGATGCCGCCGCCGAAGACCTTGATGTCCGTTGCGTCCCGCTCCTCCAGGAGGGCGAGCACCTTCGCGAAGAGGGTGTTGTGGGCTCCGGAGAGGATGGACAGCCCGATGGCGTCGGCGTCCTCCTGGATCGCGGTGTCGACGATCTGCTCCGGGGTCTGGTGCAGCCCGGTGTAGATCACCTCCATACCGGCGTCCCGCAGCGCCCGGGCGATGACCTTGGCCCCCCGGTCGTGCCCGTCGAGCCCCGGCTTGGCGACGACGACCCGGATCGGCCCCGACCGGCCCACCGCTCCCTGGCCCTCCGACTGCGCCCCGTCCTGCCGCGCCACACTCATCCCTGCCTCCAAGCCATGCGCGACACCGCCAGGGCGGTGCCGCCGAGCCGACATCCGATCGCGCCACCGCGATCCGGCGGCCACGAGCGTGAACGAACGTTATCTACAGCATCCCGTACGCAGTCGTTTCGTGACATCCGGCGAGGGGGAAATCACACATGGGACACATTCGCCACGCGCCGCGCTCCGCGTGTCAGCCGCCGCCAGGGACGGCCGGCGCCACACACACGGGCCGGGCGTCCGGGGAGCCGCAGCCGGGTCGGCGCGGGGCCGCCGCATCGCGATCGCCGCTCACGGTTTCCCACAAGGGCATTCGGGGGTCGTCGCCGCCTCCCGCATGCCGTTCGGGAGGTCGGCCATGGGGGCTCTGCCTGTTCTCTCCGCACCCCTTCTCTTCCGTACGACGCTCATGGAGATGGGCGTGCTCGCCGCCCATCTCCTCCTCTATCCCACGGGCATCGCCCAGGAGCAACCCCTGCCCCTACCTTCCTCGGCCGGCGCCCCGGCCCGCCTGCCCACCGAGGGCCGCGCCCACCCGCCGGTCCTGCTGCTCCACGGCTTCGTGGACAACCGCTCGGTCTTCGTCCTGCTGCGCCGCTCCCTGCACCGGCACGGCTGGCGCCATGTCGAGGCGCTCAACTACTCCCCGCTGACCTGCGATCTGCGCCGGGCCGCCGAACTGCTGGGCCGCCATGTGGAGGAGTTCTGCGCCCGGACCGGCCACCGCCGGGTGGACATCGTCGGCCACAGCCTCGGCGGCCTGATCGCCCGCTATTACGTGCAGCGGCGTGGCGGCGACGCCCGCGTCCGGACGCTGGTCACGCTGGGCACCCCGCACTCCGGCACCCGGGTCGCGCCCCTGATGTCGGCGCATCCGATCGTCCGGCAAATGCGCCCGGATTCCCCGGTCATCGCGGAGTTGGCGTTGCCGGCGCCGCGCTGCCGGACGCGTTTCGTGGCGTTCTGGAGTCAGGAGGACCAGGTGATGGTGCCCGCCACCACCGCCCGGATCGACCACCCGGACCTGATGGCGGAGAACGTCCGGGTCATCGGCGTCGGCCACCTCGCGCTGCCGGTCAACGCCACCGTGGCGGCCGGTGTACGGGAGGCACTGACGTCCACCGAAGCGGCCGCCTCCGCCCGCGGAGCGATATCGGTCGCCTGAGGGGCGACCCGAGCGACCGCCCTGCCGCCGGGCGGACCGCCCAGCACCCTCCCCACTCCCCGCGCGGCCACTCCGGCCGCTTCTCCCCCCGCCTCCCGACCTCCCCTTTCCCCAAACGGACTTCTTTCCCCGAACGGACTTCGAACGAGCCGCCAAAAACGCGTATGCGCGCCGGCGAAAGGCGGCCAATTGCCCGGCGTCGCCGGGCCCGAAAGTTCGGGAAGATTGTCGCCGTCGCGTACCGCCGGGTACAGTCGCCGCTAATTCTCCTGCAGCCGAGGCGAAAGAGAAGTTGGTGGACGACCGTCACTCGTCGGGGGCTCAGCTTCCGACCGCCCCCGCTTCCGATGCCTCCTATGCACACCCGGCATACGGCGACGGTGACCCCCTCTTCGGTTCGCACCCCGGCGGCTACGACCACGGCGCCTACGACACCGGCGCCCACCCGGCGGCCCACCACCCCACCGACGCCTACGGAACGGGCAGTTACCCCACCGCCGGATACGACACCGGGTACCACACCGCCGCCTACGGAAACGCCGGCTACGACCCGTACGCACACACCGCCTACGACACCCCCGGCTACGGCACGGACACCACCGCCACCCCGTATGACGCCGGGTACGACACCGCGGCCTACGGGCCCGCCGGAGGCTTCGACTCCGCGCCCCAGGGCGGCGGCAGCGGCTACGGCACCGGCGGCTTCGACAACGGCGCGTACGCCGCCCACGGCACCGGCGCCACCTACGGGGACGCCCTCACCGGCGGCTACGACACGGGCAGTTACCCCGCCGGCGGTTACGCCCCCGCCGCCCACGACACCGCCTCCTACGACACCGGCTACGGCGCCGCGGCCTACGACACCGCCGCCTTCGCGGCCGCCGCCACCGCCGTCCAGGAGCCGATCGGCTACGAGGCCACCGCGGTCTGGTCGACCACGGACTACGCGGACTACGCCGGCCCCACCGCCTCGCCGTCCGCCCCGGCCCCCGGTATCCCGGCCCAGGCGGGCCCGCCCGCGGACGACACCGTCGCGGCCGACGACACCGTCCTGTGGGACGCGCCCCTCGCGTCGTTCGCCACCGGGCCCGCCGAGACCGCCGAGGCCGCGCGGTCCTCCGAGGGCGAGGCCACCGACCCCTCAGCCACCGATCCCTCGGGCACCGGCGCCGCGTCGATCGCCGAGGCGATGACCCAGGCGATGCCGGTCGCCGCCGTCCCGGACGAGGACGCCACCCCCGTGCCGGTCAGCGGTCCCGCGGCGGGCAAGAGCGTCCGCGGCGGCAACCGCGGCCGGCGGCGCCAGGCCAAGCGCTCGGCGCTGCTGACCGTCGCGGTGCCCTCGGTCGCCGCGATGGGTGTCTGCGCGGCGGCCGCGGCCTCGGTCGGCCAGTTCGGCGGGGACGAGAAGGACACCGCGACGGCCCAGGCGGCGCCGGACGCCGGTGCCGTGAAGCAGGCGACGGCGGCCAACAAGAAGCTGGACAGCCAGCTGGCCGGACTCAGCGCCAGCGCCCAGGACTTCCGCGAGCGGGCCAGCCGCACCCAGGAGCGGCTGGACCTCAAGGAGCGGCAGGATCTGGAGCGCAAGCGCAAGGCGGAGGAGGCGGCCCGCAAGGAGGCGGCGCGCCCCAAGTTCGTCCTGCCGGTCACCCAGCACGGCCTGAGCGCGCTCTTCGGCCAGGCCGGGGTGAACTGGATGTCGGTGCACACCGGCATCGACTTCCCGGTCAGCTACGGCACCCCGGTCATGTCGGCCACCGACGGCACCGTCCACACCCAGTGGAACTCCGCCTACGGCAACATGGCGATCGTGACCGCGCCCGACGGCACCGAGACCTGGTACTGCCACCTGAGCAGCACCAAGATCCGCTCCGGTTCGGTCAAGGCCGGCGAGACCATCGCCTACTCCGGCAACTCCGGCAACTCCACCGGCCCGCATCTGCACTTCGAGGTGAGACCCGGCGGCGGCGCGGCGGTCGACCCGATACCGTGGCTCCGCGCCCACGACCTCAACCCGTACTGAGCCCGTACGGGCCCGCGCGCCGCTGAGCGCGGGGAAGAAGCGCCCGGGGCCCGCCGCACACCGCGGCGGGCCCCGGGCGCTTTCCGCTCGGCGAGGGAGGGAACTAGAGCTTCTCCACCGGCGCGTAGCGCAGCAGCAGGCGCTTGGGCTTCTCGCCACCGAAGTCGATGGTCGCCTCGGCGTTGTCCCCGCTGCCCTTGACGCCGACGACGGTGCCCAGCCCGAAGCTGTCGTGGGTGACGCGGTCGCCGACGGCCAGCGAGACCACCGGACGGTCGGCGGCGCGCCGGGTCGCGAAGCCGCTCGGCCCCTTGGCCCGCGCCGACGACAGCGAGGCCCCGATCCCGCCGCCGATGCCTCCCCCGCCGGCGGAACCGCGCGACGACGACAGGCCGCCCATGGACGCGGACGGCGTCGCGGGGCCGGTGCGCTTCCAGTCCACGTACTCGTCCGGGATCTCCTCCAGGAAACGGGAGGCCGGGTTGTACGAGGGCTGGCCCCAGGCGCTGCGCATCGTCGAGCGGGTGACGTAGAGGCGCTCGCGGGCGCGGGTGATGCCGACGTAGGCGAGCCGGCGCTCCTCCTCCAGCTCCTTGGTCTGGCCGAGCGCCCGCATGTGCGGGAAGACGCCGTCCTCCATGCCGGTCAGGAAGACGACCGGGAACTCCAGGCCCTTGGCGGTGTGCAGGGTCATGAGGGTGATGACCCCCGTGCCGTCGTCGTCCTCGTCGGGGATCTGGTCGGAGTCGGCGACCAGGGCGACCTGCTCCAGGAACTCGGCGAGCGTACCGGGGCCCGCGGCGGCGGCCTCCGGCGCCGCGCCCGCACCGCGCTCCTGCTCGAACTCCAGGGCCACGGAGGCGAGTTCCTGGAGGTTCTCGATCCGGGTCTCGTCCTGGGGGTCGGTGGACGCCTGGAGTTCGGCGAGATAGCCGGTGCGCTCCATGACGGCCTCCAGGACCGTGGCGGGGCCGGCCCCGGACTCCACGATCGTGCGCAGCTCCTCCATCAGGACGTTGAACCGCTTGACGGCGTTGGCGGAGCGGGCGGCCATGCCGTACGCCTCGTCGACCCGGCGCAGCGCCTGCGGGAAGGTGATCTTCTCGCGCAGCGCCAGGGCCTCGATCATCGCCTCGGCGCGGTCGCCGATGCCGCGCTTGGGGACGTTGAGGATGCGGCGCAGCGGGACGGCGTCCTCGGGGTTGGCGAGCACCCGGAGGTAGGCGAGGATGTCGCGGACCTCTTTGCGCTCGTAGAAGCGCACGCCGCCGACGACCTTGTAGGGCAGCCCGACCCGGATGAAGATCTCCTCGAAGACGCGGGACTGGGCGTTGGTGCGGTAGAAGACCGCGACGTCGCCGGCCTTGGCGTCGCCGGCGTCGGTGAGCCGGTCGATCTCGTCGGCGACGAACTGGGCCTCGTCGTGCTCGGTGTCGGCGACATAGCCGGTGATCCTGGCGCCGGCGCCGGCGTCCGTCCAGAGGTTCTTGGGGCGGCGGTTCTCGTTGCGCTCGATGACGGCGTTGGCGGCGGAGAGGATCGTCTGCGAGGAGCGGTAGTTCTGCTCCAGCAGGATCGTGGTGGCGTCCGGATAGTCCTCCTCGAACTGGAGGATGTTGCGGATCGTGGCGCCGCGGAAGGCGTAGATCGACTGGTCCGCGTCGCCGACGACGCACAGTTCGGCGGCGGGCGTCTCGTCGGTGCCGGGGCCGACGAGCTCGCGGACGAGGGTGTACTGGGCGTGGTTGGTGTCCTGGTACTCGTCGACGAGGACGTGGCGGAAGCGGCGGCGGTAGTGCTCGGCGACGTCCGGGAACGCCTGGAGCAGATGGACCGTCGTCATGATGATGTCGTCGAAGTCCAGGGCGTTGGCCTCGCGCAGCCGGGCCTGGTACATCGCGTACGCCTGGGCCAGGGTCTTCTCGAAGCCTCCCCCAGACTCCGTCTGGGAGGTGCCCCCAGCGGCCGTGCCGGCGAAGGTCTCCTCGTCGATGAGCTCGTTCTTGAGGTTGGAGATCTTCGCGCTGAAGGACTTGGGCGGGAAGCGCTTGGGGTCCAGATCGAGATCGCGGCAGACCAGGGCCATCAGGCGCTTGGAGTCGGCCGCGTCGTAGATCGAGAAGGCGGAGGTGAAGCCGAGCTTCTTGGACTCGCGGCGCAGGATGCGCACGCAGGCGCTGTGGAAGGTGGAGACCCACATGGCGTGGGCGCGCGGGCCGACCAGCTGCTCGACGCGCTCCTTCATCTCGCCCGCGGCCTTGTTGGTGAAGGTGATCGCGAGGATCTGGCCGGGGTGGACGTGGCGCTCGGCGAGCAGGTGGGCGATGCGGTGGGTGAGCACCCGGGTCTTGCCGGAGCCGGCGCCGGCGACGATCAGCAGCGGGCCGCCGCTGTGGACCACGGCGGCCTTCTGCTGGTCGTTGAGCCCCTCCAGGAGCGCCGCCGGGTCGATCGCCGGGCGGGCGGCGCCGTCGCGGTAGTACGGCTCCCTGGGCGCGGGCGCGTCGAACCTCCCGCCGAAGAGGTCGGCGGGCATCTCCTCCGGGGCCGGGCCGTGCTCGTCCTCGGGAGGCGGCGGGGGCTCCTCGTCCGGAGGGCCGAGATCCGCCAGGAAGCTGTCGTCAAAGAGGCTGCTCATCGCCCACCGAGTCTAGGCCGCCGCACTGACAAGGTGTTGCGGAGTGGTGGATTGGCCGGTACGGCATCGGGCGGGGCGCGACCGTGTGCGGCCGTGCTCAAACCTGGGGCCGCTCACATTCAGGTCACAAAAAGGTTTCGGGCATATCGAACACCGGCCTTCACAGGAGCCACACGAGTTGGCTACGGTCTCGCTCGGGCAGCCCGCCGTCCCAGCGGACGACAGCGTTCGCACGGGCCGCCCCGCCGAGTCCGGGCCTGCCGTCAGGCACCCGGAGCCGGGGACCCACACGCACCACCGGGGTGAATCGACCGGTGCGGCCGTCGCCAGGCGGACGCACCGGTCGTAGGGCCAGCCTTCCGTCAGCACACCGCCCGAACCCTCCCCCAGCCCTGAACGGGCCGGGGGTACCCCCATCGCAACCCGGTAGGCGGTCCACGGAAGGAGTCGCCGGCCTTGGCGTCCCACCGCAAGCCGCGCACCCCCATACTCGCCACGCCCGGCGGCCGTCGTACGGCGGCCGGGCTCACCACGGCCGCCCTGGCCTCGGTCACGCTGCTCTCGCAGACCGCGAACGCCGCCCCCAAGGCGCCGCAGCCGTCCATCGAGGAGGTCAAGCAGCAGGTCGACGACCTGTACCAGCAGGCCGAGGTGGCCACCCAGAAGTACAACGCCGCCAAGGAGAAGGCGGACGGCCAGCAGCGCACCGTGGACCGCCTGCTCGACGAGGCGGCCCGGCGCGCGGACAAGATGAACGAGTCCCGGCGCCGGCTGGGCGCGTTCGCGTCGGCGCAGTACCAGACCGGCGGGATCAGCCCGACCGCCCAGCTGATGCTGGCCAGGGACCCGCAGCAGTTCGTCGACCGCAACCACCTGATGCAGCAGCTCACCGGGCGGCAGAAGCAGGCGATCACCGACTACCAGGAGCAGGCCGCGGCCGCCGCCCGCCAGCGGACGGAGGCGACCCACAGCCTGGAGGGCCTCCAGGAGTCGCAGGCGTCCCTGAAGGAGTCCAAGCGAAACGTTCAGGCCAAACTGGCCGAGGCCCGGCAGCTGCTGTCCCGGCTGACCGCCCAGGAGAAGGCGCGGCTGGCCGAACTGGAGCGGAAGAAGGAGCAGGAGGCCCAGCAAAAGGCCGCCGAGCAGGCCCGGAAGGAGGCCGAGAAGCGGCGGCAGCAGCCCGGCGGCGGCACCGGCCAGGACTCCGGCGGCGGCACGTCCGACGGCGGCACCTACTCCACCAAGGCCGAGAAGGCGCTCGCCTTCGCCCGCGCCCAGATGGGCAAGCCGTACGTCTGGGGCGCCACCGGGCCCAGCTCCTACGACTGCTCGGGCCTGACGCAGGCCGCATGGAAGGCGGCCGGGGTCGATCTGCCGCGCACCACCTGGGACCAGGTCAAGACCGGCTCCCGGGTCTCCACCGATCAACTCCAGCCCGGTGACCTGGTGTTCTTCTTCAACGACATCAGCCACGTCGGGATGTACATAGGCAGCGGCAAGATGATCCACGCGCCGCACCCGGGCGCCAGCGTCCGGGTGGAGTCGATCTACTTCATGCCGATCTACGGGAGCGTTCGGCCCGGGTAGCCGGCGTAACGGGCGCGCGTCCCGCGCGGGAAGCACCGGCGGGGCGGGCGCCCGTGGCCCGTGGGGCTCAGGTCCAGAGCACCGCGAGGAAGATGTTGAGCGTGGTGAGCCCGCCGACCGCGCCGAAGACCGGCTTGGGGAGCTTCTCCTCGTCGCGCTTGACGTAGACCAGCGCCAGGATCACCACCAGGACGGCCATCTTGATGCCGATCTTGATGTTGTTGAGCGAGTTGCCCTGCATCTGGTTCAGGCCGACCAGCACGATGCCGGTGACCAGCATCGTCAGCGCGCCGTGCAGCATCGCCGGCACGAAGCGGGCGGTGCCCGCGCCCATCGCCTTCATCTGGGTCAGGAAGCCGCCCAGGAGGGAGGCGATGCCGATGATGTGCAGGGCGACGAAGACATTGATTACTACGTCCATAGTGCTGGATCGTATCCGCCCCATAGCATGCCCTTTCCGGCAGGGCGCCCGCGATGCCCGCTTCGGTCAGGGCCCGCCGCCCCTCGGCCCCGTCCCGGTCGGAGGGCCGTTCGTCCCCGCGTCGCACGCGGTCGGAAACGGGCAATGCCGGGCAAGGGGGTTCTTCTGTGTGACCCCGGGCTTAGCTTCCTCCTTCAGACGACCGGGCCCGCACCCCGCCGGTCGCCTTCGCCCCGCAGGGAAGGAAGTGACGGCCGCCATGGCGTCGCACCACACGGCCGGTGAGCGGCCGCCGCTCGTACCGCCGCCGGCCCTGGCCCGTACCGGGCGCAGCACCCGCAGCGGGCTGCTCCTCGTCGCGGACCCGCAGCGCTATCTGGACGGCGCCACGGTGCTGGAGCGCACGGGCAGCCACCAGGCGACCGCGGTGGCGGGCTGGGCCCGCCGCCTCGGCAGCGTCCGCCGAGTCGGCAGCCGCCCCACGACCACCACGGACCGCCCACCGGATCCCACCGCCCCAGGGCTGCCGGAACAGGCCGGGCCCCACGCCGGGGGACGGTCCGGCCCCCGCGGGCCGGAGCAGCCTGGCTCCGGCGGGTCGGGGCAGGCCGGCTCCCTCGGTCCGGGGCAGCCAGGCTCCCGCGCCCTGGAGCCGTCAGGCTCCCGCCCCCCGGAACAGGCCGCTGCCGCCCCGTACGCCGCCGAGTGCTCCGCCCCACGCATTCCGGAGTCGGCCGCGACCGTGGCCGCACCGGCGCCGTCTGCGCTGCCCGCCCCGGCGCCCGGTGAGCGTGCTGCCCAGGCCGTGGCCTTCGCCCACGCCGCTCTCGGCAAGCCCTACGCCTGGGGCGCGACCGGCCCGGCCGCGTACGACTGCTCCGGGCTGACCCTGGCCGCCTGGAAGGCCGCCGGCGTCACCCTGCCCCGGACCACCTACACCCAGATCACCTCCGGCGCCCGCGTCACCTGGCCCCATCTCGCCCCGGGGGACCTGGTGTTCTTCTACTCCGGCATCAGCCACGTGGGCCTCTACATCGGCGGCGGCGAGATGATCCACGCCCCGCACCCGGGAGTGCCCGTCCAGATCGCCCCACTCGACCAACTGCCGTTCGCGGGCGCCACCCGCCCCGCGTAGCACGACCACCGCCCCGGGCCCGCCCGATCCACCGGAGGGCCGGCCGGTCAGGCCCGCAGGAACAGCCCGAACCAGCGGAAGATCTCGGGCACTTGGCGCTTCCACACCGGCACGGTGTGTCCGCCCGCGCCGGACGAGATCTGCTCGACGGTCACCGTCGTCGGCTTCTTCGCCAGCTCCTTCAGGCCCGTTCCGGCCTGGTAGCCGTCGCCGCTCGCGCCCGAGATGTACAGCGCGGTGCGGGGCGGCTTCCCGGCCGCGTTGGCGGACTTGAGGATGTGCAGCGGGTTGGTCTCGACGCGCAGCTTGGGGTCCTTGCCGGCGAGCGAGTCGCGTTCTATCGCCGGGTCGTTGTAGCCGGACATACCGACCGCGGCGCGGTACCGGTCCGGGTGGGCCAGCGCCAGTTTGGTGGCGCAGTGCGCGCCCGCCGAGTAGCCGGCCAGGCCCCACGAGTCCGGCTTGTCGCCGGCCCGGAAGTTGTCGATCACCATCTGGCGGACGTCGACGGTCAGCCAGCTGTCGGCGTTGACCTGGCCGGGGAGGTTGACGCACCCGCTGTCGGCGTTGGGCAGGACGTTGGTGCGCGGCGCCACCAGGATGAACGGCTTGACCGCCCCGCTCTGCATCAGCGACCCGAGCTGCTCGTTGGCCTTGAGCGAGCCGAACCAGGACTTGGCGGACCCGGGGTAGCCGGGCAGCAGCTCGACCACCGGGAACTTCTTGTTCTTGTAGGCGGGGTCGTTGTACTGCGGCGGCAGCCAGACGTACACCTCGCCGTTGACGCCGGAGATCTGGCCCTTGAGGTCGGTCATCTGGACGCCGGCGCCCAGCACCGGGTCGTCGGCCGGCCGGAAGTGCTGGAGCACCTTCGGCTGGTCCTTGAGGTTCTTGCCGCCCAGGCCGTCCGGGCCGAGGTTCCGGGCCTGGTCGATGTGGCCGCCGGTGCCGAGCAGGTCGCCCCAGCTGTCGTAGAGGTTGTTGGCGTTGTTGACCATGACGAAGACCACCGTGATGGCGGTGACCTGCGCGAACAACAGCATCAGCAGCCGTGACAGGCCCCGCAGCAGGGGCGGTCCGGCCACCTTGCCCCACAGGGCGAACGGCAGCACGACGGCGACGATCAACAGCAGGATCGAGAAGAGGAAGAAAGGCGTACCCGTCAGGCTCATCGGGATCTCGTCTCCAGGACGTATGCGCGTGGGGCGTGGGCGTGGTTCCGGCCCCGCCTTCGGCAGCGAGCCTCTCCGCGCCCTTAGATGGCGATCCACGCGATCCTGGTTGCCCGGCTTGGGGCCTTCTTTACGCGCCCCCTTCGCGCCCTCCACTGCGGGGGCGGCTCCCCATCGTCCGCCCCCGTGCGCCCCCTTCCCGGCGAAACCGCAGGTCAGACCAGTCGGCGAGCGGCCGCCCAGCGGGTGAGTTCATGGCGGTTGGAGAGCTGGAGCTTGCGCAGAACGGCCGAGACATGTGACTCAACCGTCTTGACGGAGATGAACAGCTGCTTGGCGATCTCCTTGTAGGCGTAGCCGCGGGCGATCAGCCGGAGCACCTCGCGCTCACGCTGGGTGAGGCGGTCCATGTCCTCGTCCACCGGCGGAGCGTCCGTCGAGGCGAAGGCGTCCAGGACGAAGCCGGCCAGCCGCGGCGAGAAGACCGCGTCGCCGTCGGCCACCCGGAAGATCGCGTCGACCAGATCGGTGCCGGTGATCGTCTTGGTGACATAGCCGCGGGCGCCGCCGCGGATGACCCCGATGACGTCCTCGGCCGCGTCGGAGACGGAGAGCGCCAGGAACCGCACCGGCCGCTCGGGGTCGGCCATCATCGCGGCGCTGCGGCGCAGCACCTCCACGCCGCCGCCCCCGGGGAGGTGCACGTCCAGGAGGACGACCTCGGGGCGGGTGGCGGTGATGACCGTGATCGCCTGGTCGACGTCGGCGGCCTCGCCGACCACCTCGACGCGGGTCTGCTCGGTCCGGCCGATCTCGGCCTGGACGCCGGTGCGGAACATCCGGTGGTCGTCGACCAGCACGACCCGTACGGTGCGGCTCTGGTCCTCGCCGCCGGCCTCTCCCTGCTGTGCGTCGTCGCTGCTCATCTCGTCCGTCCGTCCTTCGGTGTCTGCCCCGTCATGATTCCCTGCCCCGGGCCGCGGCGTTCCCGCGGGCCCGCGGCCGGCGCCGTCTCCCTCCGGGGCGGCCGGGAGTGCCGCCGCGCTCATTCCGGCGCCCCCTCTCCGCCGGTGCGGCGCTCGGTGCGGTCGCGGTCCTCGGTGCGCTCCATCTCCAGCTCGACGACGGTGCCGCCGTCGGGGGCGGCGCGCAGCCGGGCGGTGCCGCCGTTGCGCTCCATCCGGCCGATGATGGATTCCCGGACCCCCATCCGGTCGGCGGGGACCGCGTCCAGGTCGAAGCCGGGGCCGTGGTCGCGCACCGAGACGAAGACCGTACGGCCCTCCACCTCGGCGAAAACCTGGACGGCGCCGCCCTCGCCACCGTACTTGGCGGCGTTGACCATCGCCTCGCGCGCGGCCTGCATCTGGGCCCCGAGCGCCTCGTCCAGGGGGCAGTCGCCGACGACCACGACCTCGATGGGGACGCCGTGGTGGTCCTCGACCTCGGCGGCGGCCGCCCGCACGGCCTCGGCCAGCGTCGCCGGCTCCTCGTCCTCGTCCTTGCCGCGGCCCTCGGGTTTGTAGAGCCAGGCGCGCAGCTCGCGCTCCTGGGCGCGGGCCAGGCGGGCCACTTCCCTGGGGTCGTCGGCGTTGCGCTGGATCAGGGTGAGGGTGTGCAGGACGGAGTCGTGGACGTGCGCGGCGACCTCGGCGCGCTCCTGGGCGCGGATGCGCATCAGGCGTTCCTCGGAGAGGTCCTGGGTTATCCGCACGAGATAGGGGCCGGCGAGCAGGGCGATGCCGACGACGACGGCGAGCGCGGCCTGGAGCACCGAGCCGAGGTTCTGCACGGAGCCCTGGAGGAAGACGATGCCGGTGACGCCGGCGCCGACCAGGAGCACGCCGGCCGCACCGCGCACCATCGGCAGCACGCCCTTGCGGCGCCCCAGCTCCAGCCACTGGGCGCGGCGGGAGTTGTCCGCCTGGCGCCAGACCAGGGCGACGCCGGCGCCGATCAGCAGCACCGGCCAGAGATAGACGTTGGCCCGGCCCGGCTGGAACTTGGACGCCACGATCGCCGCCCCCGACAGGAGCGCGATCAGCGCCAGGACCTGCCCCTTGTCGGGCCTGCGGCCGAGCAGGCGCCGCCGGTCCTCCCCGGGTGCGGGCGGCCGGGTCTCGACGCCGCCGACGCCCAGCGGCACGAAGAACCAGAAGGCGGCGTAGAGCAGGGCGCCCATGCCGTCGGCCATGAAGAGCGCGACGAAGACGATCCGCACCCAGGAGACCGGGAGGCCGAGGTGACCGGCGAGACCGCGTGCCACGCCGCCGAGCAGCCGCCCCTCGGCGCTGCGGTAGAGCTTGCGCACGGGCGGGTCGTCGGGGTCCGGCGCCGGGGCGTAGATCGTCTCGGCGCGGGGGGGCGCTGTGGTCATGCCTCAGATCGTCACACGCCGACCGGGCCCGGGACATCAGGGTCGACCCTGAACCGTCCCTGAGCCGGCTCGGGGTTCTTCTGCGGGCCGCTCAGCCCGTCGGCGTGGTTTTCCGGAACCCGTCTTTCACGTTCGAGAAGACCGCCTCGTACCTGGACCAGTCCGCGGACGGCGCGGAGACGTAGACGGCGTATTCCTTGCCGCCCTCGCGGCCGAAGCCGAGGTCGATGCCGCGGAACTCGCGGGCCCGGCCCTGGAAGGTGAACTCCCAGATGGCGGCCGGGTCGCCCTGGAAGACGGTGTCCTGAAGGCGGAGCCGCTGGTAGCGGGGGTACCGGGCCTTGACGTCGGATTCGACGCTCTTGAAGTGCTCGACCTGGTCGGCCGAGGAGAAGTCCAGGCCGCTGACCGTGAGTTGTGCCAGACCGGTGTCCGAGGTGTAGACGATCTGCCGGCCGCCGTCCTGGACTTCCCGCCGCCAGCTGGACGGCACCGGGAAGGATGCCGCGACGCTCTGCTCCGTGGCCCGGCGGTAGCCCTTGGGAGTGGGCGGCGGCGGGCTGGCGCTGGTGTGGGGCGCGCTGGGCAGGACCGGGGGGCTCTTGCCGGCGTCGTTGCCGGATGCGGAACCGTCGTCGCGATGGTTCAGATACCAGGCGGCGCCCCCGCCGCCCCCCGCGATCAGGACGCCGGCGACGGCCCAGGCCACGACCCGGCCGCGGCGCTTGCGCGGGGGCGGGCCGGCCGTCACCACGTCCGTGCGGGCGCCGGCGATCGGCCCGGTGGTCCTGCCGGCCGCCAGGGACACCGGGCCGGTGGCCTCGGCATCCGCGGCCCCGGCGGGGTGGTGCGCGCCGGGGGCGGCGACGGCGGCCGTGCCCGTGGTGGTGGCGGTACCGGTGGTGCTTCCCACGGGCGCGCCGGTGTCCTTGCGTTCTCCGGTCCCGGTCCCGGTCCCGGTGCCGGTGCCGCTCTCGGCGGCCACCGGGGCGGAGGTGGCGGAGGTGTGCGTCACGGGGTGCGTGGGGGCCTCGGACGGCTTGCCCGCCGCGGTCCGGCCGCGGCCCACCGTGCCCAACGCCAGCGTGGGCCAGCCCATCAGCGCGGTGTCCGCCTCGGCCTCGGCGGCCCGCAGCGCCTGCTCGACGACCTCGGCGGTGGGCCGGTCGCCCGGCTCCTTGGCGAGCAGGGCCTCGATCAGCGCACCGAGCTGGCCGGCGTTGCGCGGCGCCTCCAGCGGGTCGACGGCGATCGCGTACGCCGTCTCCACCGCGGTGTTCTTGCGGAACGGAGGCTTCCCCTCGACCGCCTGGTAGAGCGTCGCGCCCAGCGCCCACAGGTCCGAAGCGGGGCCCGGCGTCGAGCCCTTGACCCGCTCGGGCGCCAGGTAGTCGATGGAGCCGACCAGTTCGCCGGTCTTGGTGAGGGTGGAGGTGCCGGTGGCGACGGCGATCCCGAAGTCGGTGAGGACCACCCGGCCGTCCTTGCCGAGGAGGACGTTGCCCGGTTTGACGTCGCGGTGCAGCACACCGGCGGAGTGCGCGGCACGCAGCGCGGCGATCATGCCGCGGCCGATCCGGGCGGCCTCCCGGGGCGTGAGGTAAGTGCCGGACCCGGCCGCCTCCTTGATGGCGTCGCCGAGCGTCGAGGAGGGGACGTACTCCATGACGATGCACGGCGACCCCTCGTCGTCCACGACGTCGTGCACGCCGACGACATTGGGGTGGTTGATCCGCGCGGCGGCCTGCGCCTCCCGGGTGGTGCGGGCGTGGCGGGTGGCGAGTTCGTCCGCGTCCAACTGGGGTGAGACATGCAGGCGCTTGACCGCCACCTGGCGCCCGAGAAGCTCGTCCCGGGCCCGCCAGACGGTACCCATCCCGCCCTGGCCTATCCGCTCGACCAGGCGGTATCGCCCGGCGACCAGTCGCCCCTCATCCACCGACGCCGCTTCCGCCACCGCACGCCCCTCCGGAAACCCGTACGTATTCAGGGCGCAACGATAGTCTTCGGCAGGCCGGAACAGACCTCCGGCCACCGCCGCGACGTGTCTTTTTCCTGTGCGAGCCACGGCCCGCGGGGCATGCGCGGCCCCTGCGCGGGAAATGTTACCGCCGCCGCCTCCGTCCGGCGCCGCCGCCTCCCGCCGCGGCGACAGCCCCCGCACGGGGCCGTGACACCGGTCCTGACGCCCGATCGTGACGCCCGCGGCCGTCACGGCGACCCGGCCACGCTCCCAGGGGAGGCATCAGGGACACCTCAGGGTCGCCTCGGGGGATATCAGGGATCGGCCAGGGTTTTCACCGATACCGCGATCGCCGCCGCGCTTGTCACCATGGCTCCATGAACGATGCACCCACCGCCGCCGAGCCGGCGTCCTCCGGCCCCGCGGCCCCTGCCCCGCCGCCCGCCCCGCTGCGCCGCAGCCGGCGGCACAAGGTCGTCGCGGGCGTGTGCGGCGGCCTGGGCCGGCAGTGGGACATCGATCCGGTGATCTTCCGGGTCGTGCTCGCCGTGCTGTCCATCGGCGGCCTCGGCCTGATCTTCTACGGCTTCGCCTGGCTGCTCGTCCCCCTCGACGGCGAGGAGGAGAACGAAGCCCGCCGGCTGCTCTCCGGCCGCGTCGACGGCTCGGCGCTGACGGCCCTACTGTGCGCGCTGGCCGGCTGCGCGCTGTTCCTCACCACGCTCGGCAAGGGCAGCATGCTGACCTTCGCGATCATGGTGATGCTGGCCGTGGCCGGCGCCGCCTACTGGTCGCGCCGGCGCCGCCGCGCGCAGACCGAGGGTCCCGGCTCGGTGGACGCCGCCACGGCCCAGACGGTCGCCGACGCCCCGCCGGAGGCCACCGCGCCCCCGGCGCCCAACAGCCCCTCCTGGTGGCGCGATCCGCGCACCGAGCCACTGCGGCGCCAGGGCTATCTCTGGGGCCCGGAGGACGCCCGGCTGGAGATCACCTACGACGCGGCCCAAGCCCACGGGGTCACCGACGGCCCCTGCCCGCGCGGCAGTTGGTCCCCGGGGCCCGGCCCCGCGGCCGCGCCGCGCACCGCCGCCGCCCCGCCCCGGCCCGCTCCCGCCGCCGGCCGGGGGATCGGCGGCCGCACGTTCCTGCTGGCCGCCGTGGCGGGCGCCGGCACCGCCCTCGCCGTCTCCCGGCACGCCGCGCTCTCCCCGTCCCTCCAGGCGGGCCTGGCCGCCGCGCTGGTCGTCTTCGGGCTGGGCCTGGTGCTGAGCGCCTGGCTGGGCCGCACCGGTGGCGGCACGGTCTTCATGGCGGTACTGACGGCCGCGCTGCTGGCCGGCGCGACGGCACTACCCGCCAACCTCACCGCCAACTGGCAGCACCGCACCTGGACCCCGACCACCGTCGCCGCCGTCCAGCCGCACTACGCGGTCGGCTCCGGCGAGGGCCGGCTCGATCTCGGCCGACTCCCCCTGAAGCCCGGCACGACGGTCCGCAGCAGCGCGGAAATCGGCGCCGGCCGGCTCGTGGTGACGCTGCCGCCGGGTGCCACCGCGACCCTCCGCCTCCGGCTGGGCGTCGGCGACATCCAGTTGCCGGGCGACGCGGCCAACGACGTGGAGATCGTCGCCGGCCACCGCGAGCGGCTGGTCACCCTGCCCGCCGAGGGCCTCAAGCAGGGCGAGCAGCCGCGCGGTGCGGTGGAGCTCGACCTCAGGGTCGGCGCCGGTCAGCTCGCCGTCGAGCGCGCCAGGGCGGCCCCGCCGTCCACCCCCTCCCCGTCCCCGGCCACGACTCCGCAGGGAGCCCCCCAGTGAAGCGCCATCCCTTCGAGCCCGGCCGGCTCATCGCCGGTATCGCCACCCTCGTCGTCGGTGTCGGCTACGGCCTCGACGCCCTCGGCCGCTGGCACGCCCCCGGCCCCTGGCTGTTCTTCGCCCTCCCCGCCGGTCTGCTGCTCGCCGGGATCACCACGGCCGTGTGGGCCACCGTCCGTCGCCACCACCAGCGGGACGCCCCGCCCCGGCAGCCGTCATGACCGCCGCCCCGCCCGCCCGGCGGCCGTACGCGCGGGGCTCGCCCCGGTCAGCCGTAGAGCCGGGTGCCGTGCCGCCGGCGGCGGTTGGCCAGTGCCGCGTCCAGCGAGAAGGCCGGCGCACCGGCCAGCACCAGCGGCGTCCAGGCCATCAGGTAGGCGAGGTCGTTGCCGTAGTAGTAGGGGGTGGCGGGCCAGCTCACGGTGAGCCACAGCGTCAGCGAGATCAGCGCGCCGCCGAGGGCCGCCAGCCGCCCCAGCAGCCCCAGCAGCGTCCCGATGCCGACCAGCAGCTCGCCGCCGACGATCGCATAGCCGAAGGCCACCGGGCTGCGCTGCGCCAGCTCCACCAGCTGTGGCAGCGCGGCGCTGCCGTGCACCTGCCCCAGCAGCGCGCCGAGCGATCCCCTCCCGTCGGCGGCCAGGAACGCCGGGTCGGTCAGTTTCTGGAGTCCCGCGTAGAGGAAGGTGGCGCCCAGGAAGATCCGCAGCGGAAGCAGTGCCAGCCGCCCCGGCCCGCCGCGGAGTCCGCCGGCCCGGGCCTCCCCGACATCGACGGGATTCGTGCGGTGTGCGTGAGCCATGACGTCCGCCTCTCCGTTGCCACCGGGGGCAGACGATTGTGCCGGTGCCCGCACGGCTTGGCGAGATGCGTACGCATGGACGCGCGGGATTCCCTCCCGCGCCACCCGCGGGGCGGCCGCGCGCCGTTGCGGCGGCCGCGGGGACCCCCGGCGCCCGCCCCGCGCGGACCGCGCGCGGTCGTCGCCGTCCGGCCGCGTCAGTCCTGGACCTCGATGCGGTAGGCCCGCGTCTCCGCCCCGGCCGCCGTGATCACCCGGACGTCCACGGGCCCAGGCTCCACATCGACCGGCACCGGCACGGTCAGCACCCCGTCCGTCGGGTTGGCGAACCCTCCGGGCACCGGCACGAGCGGCACGGGCACATGCACCCCGCCGATCCGGACGACCGTACGGGCCAGCCCGTCCGGGGTGCCCGCACCGGGCGGGACGAAGCCGGCGCCGCGGATCTCGATGTCGTCACCGGTGCGGATCGGCGCGGCGAGATCACCCAACTCCCGTGAGCGGACGACGGAGAGGATCACCGGCCGGCCCCCGGTGACGGCCTTGCCCGCCAGATACGTCACCCCGGAGAGCGCCGCCAGGACGACCAGCACCCAGGGGAGCGCGGGCAGTCGGGCCGGGTCGGCGGCCAGCCGGACCAGTGCGAACGCCAGCACCGCGGCGTTCACCAGCACATACTGGGCGTCGGTGAAGCTGCCGCGGCCCGCGTCGTCCGCCAGCAGGTCGGCGGCCCGGGGGCGGTCCGCCGGGATCTTCTGCACCCGCCCGGAGCGGACCCGTCCGGCCGTCATCCCATAGGCCAGCACCGCCACCGCGCAGCCGATGGCCAGTATGGCCAGCAGCCCGCCCGACGCGAGCAGTCCGAGGCCGGAGAGCAGCCGCTGCCGGGCGTCCGGGCCGGGCACCACCGCCAGATGGACGGCGAGCGTCAGCACGGCGTAGAGCACCGCCGCCACCCAGGCCGCGGCGATCGCGCGGGAGGTGGACAGCCGGCGGTCCTCGCCGATCAACGGGGCCAAGGCACCGCCCTGTTCGCGATGGAGCCAGGCCGCCGCCGTCACCCCGAGGGCGAAGACGGCGGCCGCGGTCAGCGTGGCCGTGCGGCCGGCCGTCCAGCCGGACCCGACGGCGGTCAGCGCCTGCCCCAGCAGCAGCGCCAGCACCGCGGCCCACACCGCCACCACCGTGTGCCGGCGGACGGCCGCCGGCCAGGAGGCGCCCTCGGCGGCGCCGCGCTCGGCCAGCAGCCGTGCGGACAGCGTCAGTTCGTCCGACACCCACTGCCGGGCGGCGCCGGCGGAGTGCGCCAGTCCGGCCGGCACCCCGCGCCCGGCGGCGAACTCCTCACGGAGCGCCACGAACGCCGCGAGCGCCTGCCGGTGCCCCTCACGGGCCCCGTGCGGACACCGTCCGCAGCGGCACGCGCCGCCGTCACCGGGCGCCCCGCCACCCCTCGGCTCGCTCCTTCCGGCCACTGTGCTCGCCGAATCCACCGACACGTCCGTACCGCCCCGCCGCCGCTTGTCTCAACTTCTCGTCTCTCAACGGGAATTGTGCCCCAGGTCACCGGGCGGGCCGGTAATCGTCCTGGTCAGGGAAGTCCCGTACGGCGTCGGCAGGTTGACGCTCGACTGTGCCCCGGGCGCAACGGGCGTCCGGACGCCACCCGGACGCCCGGTCGCGCACTTCCCCCGTTCGGGCGAATCGCCGTCGAACAGGGGCTGCGCGGCCCGGGCGCTGCGCAAGCTTCCCGCCGTGCGCGAGATAAACGAATCCGACAGAACGGACCCGGCCCCACGCCCGGCCCGGCCCCCGTTCACCACCCTGGTCCGCGCCGCGGCGCTGGCGCTGGCCGCGGCATCGACGCTCGCGGCCGCCCTGGCCCTGCTCACGCCCCCGTCGGCCGCCGCCCGCACCGGAGCGCTCCCGCGGCCGGCCGGCGACAACTGCGCCTATGCCGGCACCGCGCCCCCCGTCCACCTGCCCACCGACTTCCCCGTGCCGCCCGGCTGGCACATCCCCTGCACCAAGCCCACGCCCACCCCGACGCCCACNCCCCCGCCCCGCCCCACACCGCCGCCGGCCCCGCCGCCCGCGCCGCCGCCGCGCCCCCGTCCGCGCGTCATCCCGGCCGCCCCCACTCCCCGGCCCGCACCCCCGGCCCCACCGGTCCGCCGTACGCCACCGGCCCCACCGGCGCCCACGCCGTCGCCCGTGCAGCACCTGGCGGCCCCGGTCCCCACGCGCCCGCCCGGCTATACGCCGACCCGCGCCAGGCCGCACCACACGCGCTCCGTGGTGACCAGGACGCTGCTGGTCACCACCCCCGCCGTGCTGGCCTGCGCCGCGCTCCGTCCCCGTTCGCGCTCCGCGTCCCGCTCCGCCGGGCGCGGTTCCTCGTAGGAGGTCTCCATGTCGCAATGGCTGGTGCTGACCATCGCCATGGCCGCGGTCTGCGGCGTCGTCCTGACCATCACCGTCCTCAAGGAGCGCCGGATCGGCGAGGACGACGACCCGTCCGAGACGCCCGATGTGATCGAGTACCTCACGATGATGGTGGGGGTGGTGTACGCGATCGTGCTGGGCCTGGCCATCGCCGGTGTCTGGGAGGCCCGGAGCACCGCCGAGGACACCGTGCGGACCGAGGCGCAGGCGCTGCACGAGGTCAGCGCGCGGGCCCAGGTCTGGCCGGCGCCCGTACGGGACACCATCCGCAAGGACGTCGAGTCCTACGTCGACTACGTCGTCCACAAGGAGTGGCCCGTGATGGCCGAGCGCGGGGAGCTGACCCAGCGGGGCGCCGACCTGCTGGCGAAGGTCCGCACCGACGTCATGGCCTACCACCCGCGGGACGACTACGAGCGGGAGTCCTACCAGCCGCTCGTCGACCAGGTCGCGGCCGCGGACAGCGCCCGGATGGCCCGTTCCGACGCGGCGGACACCACGCTCCCGGGGGTGGTGTGGTTCGGCCTGATCATCGGGGGCCTGATCTCCATCGGGGTGATGTTCACGCTCCAGATCCGGCGTTCGGTGCGGGAGCTGGTGATGGCCGGCGTGTTCAGCGCGCTGATCGCCTTTCTGCTGTTCCTGGTCTGGGACTTCGACGCACCGTTCAGCCGGGGGCTGCCGGCGGCCGCGGACCCGTTCCTGGCCCTGTTCCCACCGAAGTGACGCACAACGGGGCGGCAGCACTGGCACCCAACGGGCGGCGCCCCGCGACCACTTGGGCCGTGGGGGCGCCGTCCCGCTGTACGGGCGGGCGTGCGGTCAGCCGAACGTCTCGGGTTCGCCGTGCGCGATCTGCTGGTACAGCGGCTGGTAATTGATCCACGCGACCAGGTCGCTGCCCAGCTGCTCCCGGGTGCGCAGCGCGTCCTGATGGCCGATCGGCACCGGTTTGCCGGCCGCCTTCGCCGCCAGCTGCACCTGGCAGCAACGCTCCATCGAGAGGAACCACCAGGCCGCCGCGTCGACCGAGTCGCCGACCGTCAGCAGCCCGTGGTTGCGCAGGATCACGGCCTTGCGGGGGCCGAGCGCGGCGGCCACCCGGCGCCCCTCCTCCTCGTCGACCACCACGCCCGTATAGGCGTCGTAGAGGGCATGGTCCTCGTAGAAGGCGCAGGCTTCCTGGGTGATCGGGTCCAGGGGCTCCCCGAGGGCGGCGAGTGCGCGGCCGTGCGTGGAGTGGCTGTGGGCGACCGCGACGACGTCCGGGCGGGCCCGGTGGATCTGCGCGTGGAGGGTGAACGCCGCCTGGTTGACGTGGTGGCGGCCGTCGACGACCTTCCCCTCGCCGTTGACCAGGATCAGGTCGCCGACGGTCAGCAGCGCGAAGGGGACGCCGAACGGGTTGACCCAGAAGCAGTCGACGAACTCCGGGTCCCGCACGGCGACTTGACCCGAGACGCCCTCCTCCAGCCCGTGCCGGGCGAACAGGCGCAGCGCCGCCGCCAGGCGCTCCTTGCGGTACCGCCGCTCCTCGTCGACGCCGGTGTGCGCCGGCGGCATCGCGAACTGCAACCGCTCGATGGGTATCGGTGTCGGCTCGGGCATGGCGGTTCTCCTCCTGGCGCGTACGGCTCACGGCGCTCGGGCGGAAGCTACCCTCCGCTCCCACCGGAGACCAGGCCCGCGCCGTCACGAACCTCCCACCGCCCGTGTCCGCTGAGCGGTTCCACGCCGCGGAGCAGCGCCGAGCGGTCGAGCGCGCCGTCGCCCCGGGCCACCGCGGAGGCGATGAGCTGGGCCGCGTGCCACCCCCGCAAACAGCGACGCCGCCCCCCACAGGTGTGGGCGGCGGCGTCGGCAGGTATCAGCGGGAGACCGCGGAGGTCACTCCCACTCGATGGTGCCCGGCGGCTTGCTGGTCACGTCGAGGACGACGCGGTTGACGTCCGCGACCTCGTTGGTGATGCGGGTGGAGATGCGGGCCAGGACCTCGTACGGCATGCGGGTCCAGTCCGCGGTCATGGCGTCCTCGGAGGAGACCGGGCGGAGCACGATCGGGTGGCCGTAGGTGCGGCCGTCGCCCTGGACGCCGACCGAGCGGACGTCGGCGAGCAGGACCACCGGGCACTGCCAGATCTCGCGGTCCAGACCGGCCGCGGTCAGCTCCTCGCGGGCGATGGCGTCCGCCTCGCGCAGCAGGTCCAGGCGCTCCTGGGTGACCTCGCCGACGATGCGGATGCCCAGGCCCGGGCCGGGGAACGGCTGGCGGTGCACGATCTCGTCCGGCAGGCCCAGCTCGGAGCCGACCATCCGGACCTCGTCCTTGAACAGCTTGCGCAGCGGCTCGACCAGCTCGAACTCCAGGTCCTCGGGGAGACCGCCGACGTTGTGGTGCGACTTGATGTTCGCGGTGCCGGTGCCGCCGCCGGACTCGACGATGTCCGGGTAGAGCGTGCCCTGGACCAGGAAGGCCACTTCCTCGCCCTCGGCGCCGGCCTCGGCGACCAGCTCCGCCTGGGCCTGCTCGAAGACCCGGATGAACTCCCGGCCGATGATCTTCCGCTTCTGCTCGGGCTCGGAGACGCCCTTCAGCGCGTTCAGGAACCGCTCGCTGGCGTCGACGACCTTGAGCTGCACGCCGGTCGCCGCCACGAAGTCCTTCTCGACCTGCTCCGTCTCGCCCTTGCGCATCAGGCCGTGGTCGACGTAGACGCAGGTCAGCTGGTCGCCGATGGCCTTCTGGACGAGGGCCGCGGCCACCGCGGAGTCGACCCCGCCGGAGAGCCCGCAGATCGCCCGCTTGCTGCCGACCTGCTCGCGGATCGCGGCGACCTGCTCCTCGACCACGCTGGTGGTCGTCCACGTGGGCTCGATGCCCGCGCCGCGGTAGAGGAAGTGCTCCAGGACCTGCTGGCCGTGGGTGGAGTGCAGCACCTCGGGGTGGTACTGCACGCCGTAGAGCTGCTTCTCGTCGTTCTCGAAGGCGGCGACCGGGACCAGGTCGGTGGACGCGGTGACGGTGAAGCCCTCGGGGGCCGCGGAGCAGGCGTCGCCGTGCGACATCCACACGGACTGCTCGGCGGGGGTGCCCTCGAAGAGGGTGGAGCCGGGCCGGCTGACCGTCAGTGCGGTGCGGCCGTACTCACGGGCACCGTTGTTGTCGACCGTGCCGCCGAGGGCGGTGGCCATCAACTGGAATCCGTAGCACATGCCGAAGACCGGGACACCGGCCTCGAACAGCGAACGGTCGAGGCTGGGGGCGCCTTCGGCGTAGACCGACGACGGACCGCCGGAGAGGATGATCGCCCGGGGGTTCTTGGCGAGCATCTCCGCCACCGGCATGGTGGACGGGACGATCTCGCTGTATACCCGGGCCTCGCGGACCCGGCGGGCGATGAGCTGGGCGTACTGCGCGCCGAAGTCGACAACGAGGACGACGTCCGGTGCGGCGGCAGGGGGCGCTGATGGCACTTCGGCGGCCTTCCGGCGGTGTGGAGCAGGGGTTGGACTTTCAATTCTAACGGGCTCATACTGAACGCCATGTTCCAGCAGCAGAGCTTCGCCTTTACCTATGGCACCGGCCCGTCCGGCTGCCATGGTCGTGCTGCTTGATCGACTGACACACGACTTCCCCAGGCGCCCCGGGCCGATGACGGTCCGGGGCGCTGGTTGTTCTGTCCGGGACCGTCGGCGGTCCCCAGGCTCCAGGGTCCTCACCCCAGGAGAGACGGACATGACCATGACGAGCAGCAGCGCGCCGACGACGACGCCCGCCACCCCGGCCGCCCCCGCCCCGGACTCCGGCGCACGGACCCCCGAGGCGGCCGAGGTGATCCAGGACGCCCGGCGCCGGATCGACGATCTCGACGGCCGCATCATCGGGCTGATCCAGGAACGGATGGCCGTCTCGGCGGTCGTCCAACGCGAACGGATCGCCTCCGGCGGGCCGCGCCTGAGCCTCTCCCGCGAGATGGAGGTGCTCGGCCACTACCGCGACCAGCTCGGCCGCCAGGGCACCGCGCTGGCGATGACCCTGCTGGAACTCTCCCGGGGCCGCGTCTGAGACCGGCTCCGCACCCGGGCCCGCGGCCGGATCCGATCGGTCGCCCGGCCGGTTCCGGGCCGGTTCCGCGCGGGGGCCCGGCTGGAACTGAGTTCGGGTGCCCTCTCACCCGTACGGCGCGTGACCGGTTCCGGAGAGGGGTCGTTGTTCCCGGTGCCACGCCAGCCAGGCGCGGCCTGCAGGACTACGCGTAGACGCCGCCCCACGGGCGGAAAGCCGGAGCGATGAGACGCCGGCCGCTGGCAGCGGTCCGCGTCGTGGGACCTCGTTCCGGTCCGTGACCGGTCAGCAGGGGACAGCAGCCCGGTCACACCGATGGGGTGGTCGGTCCTGGGGACGCCCGGGACCGACCGCATCCGTCGAAACGGTTGCGCCAGGTGAGGCGCATCCAGGACGATGTTGACGAACCGCGAACCGCCTCCGGTACGGCCCCTCGCCTCGCCCGGCACCGGTCCACACCAGAGCGACAGCGGCCTCGCCCACCACCCCGCGTCACCTTGCAACACCCGATGAGCCAGCGGCGCTACCCCCCAGCGCCGCACATCGGTGCCGGCGCTGCCCTGACGCCGGCACCGAAAGCCAAGGGCCCCGTGGCCTCCGCGTTCCCCCCTCGCGGAAGGATTCCGGGGCCCTTCGCTGTGGGTGGGGTGGGCGATCACTCCGGGGGAATCGCCGGGCGATTTCGGCCAGGGGTGGTCGCGGTGGGGGAACTACCCCTGTTGGTGGGGTAGTTGGGGTGACTGCGGTTACTCCTGGGGTTTCTCCGAGGTCTCTGAGTTCGCTGAGTTTGTTGAATTTGTTGAGTTTGTCGGGTCTTCCGGTCGTGTTGGGTTCGCTGTGGCCGCTGTGGAGTGCGGATTCCTCGGGGGGAGCGGAGGGACAGGCAGAAGGGGGAGTTTGAGGGCGGCGAAGGCGGAGGCGGGGACGGCCGGGTGGAGGGGCTCGACGGGCGTCACGTGGGCGTAGGGCTGTCCGGGGGCCGGACGGGGGTCCGGCTCGCCCTTGTTGGGCCACAGGGACATGGCGCGTTCGGCCTGGGCGGTGATGGTCAGGGACGGGTTGACGCCGAGGTTGGCGGAGACGGCGGCACCGTCGACGACCGAGATGCCCGGGTGGCCGTAGAGGCGGTGGTAGGGGTCGATGACGCCGTGGGCGGCGTCCGCGCCGATGGGGCAGCCGCCGAGGAAGTGCGCGGTCAGCGGGGTACCCATCAGCTCGCCGATGTTGCTGCCCGCGAAGCCGTTGATCTCCTGGGCAAGCAGGGTGGCCGCCTCGGTGGCCGCCGGGATCTGGTCGGGGTTGGGGGCGCCGTGGCCCTGCCGGGCGGTGAGCAGGCCCTTTCCGAGGCCGCGCGGTTTGCGGTACGTGGTCAGGGAGTTGTCCAGGGACTGCATGACCAGGCCGATGATGGTGCGCTCGGACCAGCGGCGGTTGGAGAGCGAGCGGAGCGCCAGCAGCGGGTGGCGGACCATGTTGCCGGCCCAGCCCAGGACCCGGCCGGTCGGGCGGTACGGGACCTGAAGCACCGTCAGGCCGCCCATGGAGTTGGAACCCCTGCCGTAGCGGACCGGCTCGATGTGGGTGTTCTCGTCCGGGTGGATGGACGAGGTGATCGCGACGCCCCGGGTGAAGTCGACCCGGTCGGCGCCGTGCCGCCTGCGGTAGCGCCGGCTGGTGGTCTGCGCGCCCACCAGCGCCTCGGAGTTGGTGCGGGTCAGGGTGCCCAGGCGGTCGGAGAGGTACGGCAGCAGCCCGCTGTCCTTCATGCGGTGCAGCAGTGTCTGGGTGCCGTAGGTGCCGGCGGCGAGGACCACCCGGCGGGCGGTGAACGTCCTGCCCGCACCCTTCTTCCTGTCGTCGGTGGGCAGCGTCCGGACCGCGAAGCCGCCGCGGGAGTCCTCGGTGAGGGCGACGACCGAGGTCATCGGGTGGATCACCGCGCCGGCCCGCTCGGCGAGGTGGAGGTAGTTCTCGGTGAGGGTGTTCTTGGCGCCGTGCCGGCAGCCGGTCATGCACTCACCGCACTCGGTGCACGCCCGCCGGGACGGGCCCGCACCGCCGAAGTAGGGGTCGGCGACCTCCCCGCCGGGCTTCGCCCGCGGCGTGCCGTCGGCGTCCTCGCCGTCGCCGAAGAACACCCCGACCGGGGCCATGTGGAAGGAGTCGCCGACGCCCATGGCCTCGGCGGCCGCCTTCAGGTGGACGTCGGACGGGGTCATCGTCGGGTTGAGCCGGACGCCGAGCATCCGCCGGGCCTGGTCGTAGTACGGCTTCAACTCCTGCTGCCAGTCGGTGATCCCGCGCCACTGGGGGTCGTCGAAGAACGCCTTGGGCGGGACGTAGAGGGTGTTGGCGTAGTTGAGCGAGCCGCCGCCGACGCCAGCGCCCGCCAGCACCATGACGTTGCCGAGCAGGTGGATGCGCTGGATGCCGTAGAGGCCGAGGGCCGGGGCCCACAGGTAGTTCTTGAGGTCCCAGGAGTTCTTGGGCAGGGTGTCGCGGGTGAAGCGGCGGCCGGCTTCGAGGACGCCTACGCGGTAGCCCTTCTCGGTCAGGCGGAGGGCGGAGACGGAGCCGCCGAAGCCGGAGCCGATGATGACGACGTCGTAGTCGTAGTCGTCGGGCTCCTCTTGGGCGGCGCGCCCGGCGTCGGTCTGCCCCTCCGGGACGTGGGGTTGGGCAGAGTTGGGGTGTGGCACCGGTACCTCCGTGTCCGTTTTCGGGGCTCCGCCCCGGTCCCCGCTCCTCAATCGCCGGAGGGGCTGAAGCTTCGCGGGCGAGTGTCTCGTTCAGCGCAGGCGGAGGGTCTTCATGGCGCGCAGGCTGCGGGTCATGAAGGCGGCGTACTTTTCGTCGGTCATGCCGAAGGAGGGGGCCAGGGGCATCAGCCTCTGTTGGGCGACGGTCTGGGCCTCGGTGTACTTGAGGATGCCCTCGGAGCCGTGCCGGCGGCCCAGGCCCGAGTCGCCCATGCCGCCCATCGGGGACTGCACGCTGCCGTAGCCGGCCGCGTAGGACTCGTTGACGTTGACCGTGCCGGTGCGCAGCCGTGCCGCGAGCGCCCGGCCGCGTCGGCCGTCCTTGGTCCAGACGCTGGAATTCAGGCCGTACGGCGTGGCGTTGGCGCGGTTCACCGCCTCGTCCTCGTCGCGGAAGCGGTAGATCGAGACGACCGGGCCGAACGTTTCCTCGCCGCAGACGGCCATCGGCGACTCGACGCCCTCCAGGATGGTCGGCTCGTAGAAGAGCGGGCCGATGTCCGGGCGCGGGCGGCCGCCGGCGAGCACCCGGGCGCCCTTGGCCACCGCCTCCTCCACGTGCCGGGTGACGGTCTCCAGCTGGCGCGCGCCGACCAGCGAGCCCATGTCGGCGCCGTAGGCGAGGGCGTTGCCCAGACGCATGGCCTTCGTCCGGGCGGCGAACCGCTCGACGAAGGCGTCGGCGATCGACTCGTGGACGTAGATCCGCTCGATGGAGATGCACAGCTGGCCCGCGGAGGAGAAGCAGCCGCGGACGGCGCCGGCGGCGGCCTTCTCCACGTCGGCGTCGTGCAGCACCAACATGGCGTTCTTTCCGCCGAGTTCGAGGGAGACGCCGACGAGGCGGGCGGCGGCGCCCTGGGCGACCTCGCGGCCGGTGCGGGTGGAGCCGGTGAACGAGACGTAGTCGGCGTGCCGGACGACCTCCGGGCCGATGACCGGACCGTCGCCGAGCACGACCTGCCAGACGTCCTCCGGGAGCCCGGCCTCGATCAGCTGCTCGCGCGCCCACAGGGCGGTCAGCGCGGTCTCGGTGTCGGGCTTCATGACCACGGCGTTGCCGGCGACGAAGGCCGGCAGGGCGTCGCCGACGGTCAGCTCGAAGGGGTAGTTCCAGGGGGCGATCTGTCCCACCACGCCGCGCGGCTGGCGGAGTTCGGTGACCTTGGTCAGGGTCGGGACGACGCCGGTGTGGCCCTTGGGACGGAGGTAGGCGGGGGCCTTGCGGCCGTAGTGGCGGGCGGCGACGGCGACCGCCTGCACCTCCTCGTGGGCGTGCAGCCGCGCCTTGCCGGTCTCCAGCTGGATCAGGTCGAGCACCTCGGCCTGCCGGCGCAGGACCAGGTCGTGGAAGCGGAGCAGGACCGCGGCGCGCTGCCGGACCGGGACCTTCGCCCAGCGCTCCTGCGCGGCCCGGGCGCGCGCGAAGGCGGTGGCGACGTCCTCGGGGGTGGACTCGGGCAGGTCCGCCAGCTTCTCCCCGGTGAACGGGGTGTGGTTGGCGGTCGCCCCGCTGCCGACCACGGCGCGGGTGAGGCGGGCGGCCACCTCCGGGGGGACGACGTCCGCGGCGGTACGGGTGCCGGGCGCGGCGAGCGCGACCGGGTTGCCGTCGGCAGGGGCCTCGTCGGTGGCGGAGGCGGAAGTTCCGGTGTCCTGCGAGTCCGTCATGCGGGCGAGCGTATTCGTCCGGGACCGCTTTGTGTACCCGGCAGTAACAGGTTTTCGTGCGCGGCACACGATCGCGCCAGTGTCTGCTGGCCGTAAGGGTGCTGGTCTGGGCGGACGGCCGGTGGTGGCGGGCCCGGCGCGCCGGGAGGACGGGGCCGGCGCGCTCGGACGCCAGGATCGGCGCGCCTGGACGTCGGGGCCGGGACGCCTGGGCGACGGGGTCGCCGGGTGGGTCGTTCAGTGTCCGGCTCGCCGGGCTCAGTGTCCGGCCAGCTGGAAGGAGTCGACAGCGGTGTCGAACTGCCGCTTGGCGTCCGCGCGGGAGGCGACCGGCGAGGAGATCCAGATGTCCATCATCCGGCCGCCCTCGTTCCAGCTGAGGTCGTAGGTGTAGCGGGCGCCGGCGTCCTGGGCGCTGCCGTCCCAGACGAACTCCCAGCGGCCGGCCTGGAGGCCGTTGTGGGTGGTCTCGACGACGGTCCCGTCGTGGTAACCGGGGTAGTTCTTCGGCCCGTTGGCGTCCGCCGTGCGCATCGCGCCGATGGGCCCCTCGGGCACCGGCTTCTGCAGCTGCACACCTATCCGGAAGCGCTTGCCCTCGGAGTAGTAGTAGACCCGCGACTTCTCGTAGGAGCGGGTGAAGCCGGTGGGGACGGCCATGGTGAAGCCGGCCGGGTCCCGGACGGTCCGGTAGCCGGGCGGGGCCTGCGCGGCGTCGTGCCCGGCCGACGCGGTCACCGTGATCGCGGGGGCGGGGTCACCCGGCGCGATGCCCTGGGGAGCCGACGAGCCCGCCGGGCCAGGGATGCCGGAGGGGCCGGGCGGGCCCTGCCGCCCCTTCCTCCCCTTGTGGGCGGTCGCCTGCGCCGACGTACCGGTGTGCGCGGCTGTCAGGTCGTCGGTGGCGCGGTCACCGCCTCCGTTGGCCAGGAAGGCGGCGAGGCCGGCCGCGGCACCACCGATGCCGACGACGGCGGCGGCCGCCACCAGGACGAGGCTCTTCCGGCGGGCCTGGGGGCGGACGGCGGGCGGTACGGGGGCGACGGGCGGGGCGGCCGGTACAGGGGTGCCGGGGACGGCGGTCGGTGCAGGGGTGACGGGGACGGCGGCAGGGTGGCCGGGGAGTGCGGCGTGCCCCACCGGGGCGGGAGTCGGGCGGCCGGGCGTGCCCGGCGGCCGCCGGAACGGGTCCGTGTGCGGTGGGCGCGTCCTACCGGGCCGGGCGCCGGCGCCGCGCTCGGCGAAGGGGTCGCGCGTCGGGGCCGGGACGCCGCTCAGCAGCCGCTCCGTCGCGTCGATGCCCAGCCGCCGGCGCGGATCGCGCTCCAGCAGGCCACGGACCGCCTCCGCCAACGGCCCGTCCACCGAGGGGAGTTCGATGTCCTCGTAGACCACGGCGTGCAGCACCCCGGCCATGGAGTCCCGGCGGAACGGCGTCACGCCACTGAGGGCGGCGCACAGCAGCACGCCCAGCGACCACAGGTCGGCCTCCGGGCCGGCGCCGCGCCCGGCCATCCGCTCCGGCGCGGTGTACTCCGGCGACCCGACGAAGCCGCCGGCGTCGGTCAGCGTCGTCACCCCGGGCACCTGGGCGATCCCGAAGTCCGTGAGCACCACCCGGTCACTGCCGTCCTCCAGCAGCACGTTGGCCGGTTTGATGTCGCGGTGCAGCACGTCGCGGGCGTGCGCGGCGCGCAGCGCGCCCAGCAGCGCCCGGCCGATCCGGGCCGCCTCGGCCGACCCGAGCGGCCCGGCGGCCGCGAGCCGGTCGGCCAGCGACGGGCCCTCCACCAGCTCCATCACGATCCACGGCCGCCCGTCCTGCTCGACCACGTCGTGCACCACGATCACGTTCGGGTGCTTGACCTGGGCGACCGTGCGCGCCTCCCGCATCGCCCGGTCGCGCTGCAGCCGGGCCTCGGGCTCGGCCGCGACGTCGTCCAGGTTGAGTTCCTTCACGGCCACCTGGCGGCCGAGCAGTTCGTCCGTGGCCCGCCAGACCGTCCCCATGCCACCGCGGCCCAGGCGAATGCCCAGTCGATAGCGGTCACCGATCAGCCGGCCTTCTCCCCCGAAGATGCCCATGGCGCTATCTTGCCGCACGGCCGGCGCGCGCCCGGCAGGGACTCCCGCCCCAACACCCGCCTGAATACGGGCCGTTACTGCCTCCCTGACAGGAACCCGACCGCCACCTGCACCGGTTGGGAAAATGACCGGAAGCTCCCTTCCCATATGGCCCGCTGCCGTCATGGATGCCGTCACGGCGAGCGCCGCGCATGACGGGTCGGCCCGTTCGCGCGGGGCGGACCGGATCCGTATCTTGATCAACTTGCGACACACGGAGCGGAACCTCCCCCGCCCCTCCGCCCGTCCTTGACACAGTGAGGCGGCGGCAGCGGCGCCGCCGGCGACAACTCCGCAACGGCAGCAGGCAGCACGGCACGGAAACGGGGATCGGCCATGGTGATGCGGGACGGCGACGCGCTGGACGTCCGTCCGGGCGGCGATCCGTCCCGCGCCGCTCCCCACCACCACGGCGCGTACCACACCACCGCGTTCTTCCTCACGCTCTACGCTGCCGCGCTCACCGCCTGGACGGTGTACGGCATCGTCCAGGGCGACGGCTCCGTATGGGACTTCGTCGAGGGGCTCTTCAATCCGGGGGCCTCGCCCGCCTCCCAGCTCGTCGGCCCCTACGAGTGGGCGTTCGCCGCCGCGTTCCTCGCCACCGCCGGGCTCGCCGTGGCGCACCGCCGGCCGGCCCGCAGCGCGGCACTGTTCTCCGGGTCCTTCCTGCTGGCCGTCTCGCTGCGGGAGGCGGTCGGCCTGTTCGACGCGGCCTACCGCGACCAGTACGCCACCGATCCGCTCGGCGGATGGGCGCTGGCCACGCGGGTACTGGGCCTGGTGGTCGCGGTGGTGGTGCTGGCCGCGATGCTCCCGGCGACGGAGGGGCGGAGGCGGGGCCGCGGTGAGCCCGCCGGGTCGGAGGGACGGGGGCCGGGCCGGAGCGAGTCCGCGGCTTCCGGGGAGCCGGGGCGGCGTGGGAGCGGTGCGGACGCGTCCGTCCCCGTCCCCGTGCCGGGTCCGTGCGCCGGTGCCCGGGGCCGCCGCCTCTCCCGTATCTGCGGGGTCCTCTTCCTCGCCATGGGCGCGATCCGGCTCGCCTGGACCACCCGCGACCTGTCCACCGCCGAGATGGACACCTTCCGGTACCTCCGCGGCGCGGTGGACGGCTCGGTGCTGGGCACCCTGAACCTCGCCGCCTCCGCCGAATTCACCACCCTCGGCTCGATCCTGGGCTTCTTCGTCCTGGGCGTGCTGGCCTTCCGCGCCCGCCGCGACGTCCGCGGCGCGCTGCTGGTCTTCGCCTCGGTGGAGCTGTACCTCACCGTCCGCACGGCGGTCTGGCTGACCGTCACCGACTTCTTCAACCAGTCGTTCGAAACGCCCGACGGCGCCCTCTCGATGGCCACCACCGCGTTCAGCCTGGCGGCGATGACGTCGGTGGTGGTGCTGGTGATGGGGTGGGGCCCGGGACGCGAGGGGGAGGCGGGGGCGCCGGAGGGGGGCGGGGTGGCCTGACGCGGCGGGCTCCCGCCACGCGGTCAGTCGTGCGCCCGCAGCGCGTCCATCAGCTCGCGTCCTTCCGGCGCCCCGCGGCGCAGCAGCACCGCCGCGGTGGTGTGCAGCTCCTGCCACGCGTGCGGGCGGCCGACGCCGGACGCGTCGGGGACGCTCGCCAGGGCCGTCGCCAGCGACTGCTCGGCCTCGCCCGCGGCGGCGTGGGCGTGCGCGAGGCAGGAGCGGTACCAGGCCCGGTCCCGGCGGTAGTTGGGCGGCAGGGCGGCCAGCCCGGAGGTGAGATGCGCGGTGGCCGTGCGCCACGCGCCGAGGTGCATGGCCGCCATGCCGTGTTGCAGGGCGAACCACGTGTCGTCGTAGAAGTACATCCACGGCGGCTCGTCCTCGGGGCTCCGTGCGGCCCGGGCGATCAGCTCCTGGGCATCGTCCAGGAGGCGGCGGGCGTTGTCGCCGTCTCGGTCGAGCGCATGGCCCCGGGCCGCCATCTGGGCCGCCATGCCCCGTACGCCCGGGGACGCGCCCGGCGCCGACCAGCGGGCGGCCTCCGCGAGCCGCACACACCGCTCCCCGCGCCCTCCGGACCACGCCATGTGTGCCTTCATGCTGAGCGTCGTCGCGGCCATGTCGGCGTCGCCGGCCTCCAATGCCCACTCGTGGGAGCGGTCGTACCAGGCCAGCGCGGCGGCCGAGCGCCCCTGGTCCTGGGCCATCCAGGCCAGGAACTGGGCGTGTTCGGCGGCCAGCCGGACCACGCGCACCGCCAACGGGCCACGGGCACCGGCGTAGAGGTTCACCACGGTGCGGAGCTGCTGGCCCATGACCTCGACCAGCGGGCCGGAGCCGATGAAGTCCTCGGCCCTGCGGTGTTCGGCCAGGAGGCGGTCGAGCCAGTCCAGGGTCGCGGCGTCGACGCGGTGCGCGCCGTCCACCGCGGTGGTGACCCGGGTCAGGAGGTCCTCGTCCGGAGAGATGCCGGCGAACGCGAGCCCGGGAACGGGCAGTCCGTCCCCGGTCGGCTCCGCACCGGGCAGCCGGTCCGGGGGAATGCCGAGCCCCGTGATGATGCGCTGCCGCACCTCCACCGAGGTGACCCGCCGCCGTCCCCGTTCGATCTCCGAGACGTCCGGCTGGACGAGCCCCACGCGGATGCCGAGCGTCATCTGACTGACACCGGTGAGCCTTCGGTAGGCACGGAAGACCGCGCCCCAGTCCTCCTCGGCGACCGCCGCCAAGAGCCGGGGGTGTGACCACAGGTCCGGAGCAACGTCGCCCATACCTCCAATATAGGGGCGGCTCGATATAGGCCCGCCCTATAGGGAGTTGGGCTGGAGGTCGGGCGCGATCGGCGCGAGGCTCGTCCGCGAGACCGAGGCCGGTCCGCGCGCGGACCGGGCCCACCCACCGAAAGAAAGCAGGCCGACCGTGTCGCGTCCCCATGCCCGTTCCGTTGCCCGGCTGCTCCCCTGGACCGGTTCTTCCGACCAGCCCTGCTATCTGCTGACCGACCATACGGGCGACGGGCCCGTCTCCCGTTACGCGGACCGGATCGAGGCGCTGCAGCTGAGGATGAGCGTCGGGCTGCTGGGCCATGCCGAGCCCATCATCGACGATCCGTCGGCCGACGCCGGGCAGTTGCGGTTCCTGTCGGCGCAGTTGCGGACCGCGCTGGAGGACACCGTTCGGGTCGCGGAGAGCCGGGGCGAGCGGCTGGAGGAGTACCGACGGGCCGAGGAGGCGGACGATGACGATACGGGTGATGCGGGTAATGCGGGTGATGTGAGTGATGTGGACGATGCGGACGACTCGGGTGCATCGGGCGCATCGGAGGAGATCGGCGGCGGGAGCGGCGGCGACAGGACCTCGTAGGCCCCTCATGACCGTTCGGGGGGAAGTCCCCTTCGGGCCGCCCCCGCACGCCGGGGACGTCCGCCGCGTGTGGGGGCCGCGACGGCCGTCGGTGTGAGCTGCAACGCGTCCTGGGCTTGTGGCCTCTTCAGTGGTGCAGCATGTGAACACTCTGCCCGCGGGGCCCGCCCCGCGCCATCGTCCGCAGGTCGGGCGAGGACCCCCGCCGGTCGGCGGGGGTGCGGGGCCCTCCTGAGGGGGACCCGCCGGCAGAGGACGGAGTCGCGCAGCGCCGGGCGGTTCCGGGGCTCGGACGGGAGTGTGGGAAGAAAGGGGCGGCCGGTGATCCGTGTCGCTGTGGTGGACGACGAGAGGCTCGTCAGGTCCGGACTGCGGATGATCCTGGGGACCGCCCCGGACATCGAGATGGTGGCGGACTGCGGCGGTGCGGAGGCCGTGGAGACCGTGCTGGGCTGCGCGGCCGAGGTCGTCCTGCTCGACATCCGGATGCCGGACGTGGACGGCCTGACCGTACTGCGCCGGCTGCGCGCCGCCCCGGAGCCGCCGACGGTGGCGATGCTCACCACCTTCGACGCACAGGAGTACCTGACGGCGGCGCTGCGGGAGGGCGCGGCGGGCTTCCTCCTCAAGGACTCCGACCCGGAGCAACTGGTGCGGGCGGTACGGACCCTGGCGGCGGGCGGCAGCGTGCTGGACCCCGGGGTGACCCGGGCGGTGATAGGCGGCTATCTGACGGCCGAGGACCAGGCCGCCGCGGCCCACGCGGTGAGCGGGCTGACGCCGCGCGAGTCGCAGGTGCTGGCGCTGCTGGGCGAGGGCCTGGGCAACGCGCAGATCGCGGAGCGGATGGGGCTGGCGCCCAGCACGGTGAAGGACCATGTGCGGGCGCTGCTGGCCAAGTTGGGCGGCATCAACCGCATACAGGCGGCGATCGTCGCGGACCGCGCGGGCCTGGTGGCGGGGGTTCCGCGGGGGTCCGGGTGATATCCGGCCGCAGGGGCGACGCGACGGGCCGCGGGCGCGCCCGGCGCCCCGGGCCGGCCGGGGTCCGGGCCGGGGCCCGCCGCGCGGTCCGCCGGCTCCGCCGCGGCCGGCTGTTCCGGCTGCTGCGCCGGATCGGCCCGGTGGTCGTCCCGGTGCTGCTCTCGATCGCCGACGCGCTGCTCGTCAACGGGCTGGAGATGGCCCTGGAGCTGGGCGTCTCGGTGGTCGCGGCGGCGGCCCTGCTGCTGCGCCGCCGCTGGCCGCTGCTGGTGTTCCTGGTGACGCTGCCGGGGCTGTACATCGGCTACATCTGGTTCGCGCCGATGATCGCCCTCTACACCCTCGCCGCGTCGCCCCTCCTCGGCTCCGCACGCACGGGAGGCACTCCCGCGCGGGTCCGCGCCCGGCTCGGCGTATGTGCGCTGCTGCTGGTCGCCGCGCACTTCCTGCCGTATCCGATCTCGGACTTCGAGCCGACCGCGTACCGCGAGAACACCCTGGTGCTGATCGACGCCTGTGTCACCTCCGCGGCGCCGATCGCGCTCGGCCTGCTGGTGCGGACCCGCCGCGAACTGGCCTCCCGGGTCGAGGACCTGACCCGCAGCCTGCGCCGCGAGGACCGGCTGCTGGCGGAGCGGGTGAAGGCCACCGAACGGGCCCGGCTGGCCCGGGAGATGCACGACGTGGTGGCCCACCAGGTCAGCCTGATCAGCCTCCAGGCCGGTGCCGTGCAGGTGAGCACCGCGGACGAGACGGCGCGGGACGGGGCCCGCACCATCCGCGAGCTGTCCGTCCGCACGCTGGAGGAGCTGCGGCACATGGTCGGCGTCCTCCGGGCGGCCGGCGGCGACGTCCAGGACACGGGCGAGCTGGCGCCGCAGCCGTCCCTGGACGAGCTGCCCCGGCTGATCGAGATGAGCGCGCTGGACGTGACGTACGAGGGGCCGGCGGCGGTGGACGACGACGGCGGCGCGGGGTCCGGGCCGGGCCGTCCGCGCGGCGCCAGGACGGTCGAGCGGGCCGCCTTCCGCACCGTGCAGGAGGCGCTCACCAACGTCCGCAAGCATGCGCCGGGGGCGCGGGTGCGGGTCTGGGTCGACGCGGTGGAGCTGGGTGCGCCGGGCGGCGCGGGGGCGGCGGAGCGGGCGCGGGAGGGGCTGCGGGTGGAGATCCGCAACGGGCCGCCGGACGCGACGGTGCCGGTCCCCGCGCTCCCCGGGGGCGGACACGGTCTGGTGGGGCTGCGCGAACGCGCGCAGAGCCTCGGCGGGACGCTGGAGGCGCGTCCGACGTCCGAGGGCGGTTTCGTCGTACGGGCGGAGTTCCCTTACGGGGCGGGGTGACGGACGGGGCGGGGTAACGGACGCGGCGGGGTGAGCCGCGTCGGTCACCGCCCGGCCCGGCGTCCGCCTCAGGCCGACAGCGGGGCCGCCGTCTCGTCCACCGCCGTGAGCAGGTCCGGGTAGACCTCGAAGAGGCGGCGGACGCCGAGGGCGGCCAGGACGCGGTTGACGTGCGAGCCGTCGACTGCGCCCTGGGCGGGCAGGATCAGCCGCAGCCGGCCCTGACAGGAACGCATCAGGCGGCGGGCGGCGATCAGCACGCCGACCCCGCTGGAGTCGCAGAACCGGACCTCGGAGAGATCGAGCACGAGGGACCGCCGGCCCTCGGCCACCGCGTCGTGCACGTGCTGGCGCACCGCGGGCGACGTGACGAGGTCCATCTCGCCGGAGACCTGGAGTACGGCCCAGGGGCCCTTTTCGTCCTCTGCCACCTTCAACGACACGCGCTCGAAGCCTTTCGCTCGCTTTCGGACCGGATGTGCCCGGATTGCAATCCGGAAGCCACCCTTCCCGGCTCGACTGCCCGGCCTCTCCCCCGCGAAACGCTTTCGATTCCGTGGCACGGCGGGCTTCCCGCCCCCAAGGCTATGCCCACAGGACGGCGGATTTTCGCCCGCAACCGGTCACACCCGCGTCACACATGGGTCGATACGGGCATGAACGGTCCACATGGCTCCACTTCGCGCGCCGGAACGGCCCCGATCACCCCAGATCTGCTCACTCCAACTGCTCACCCGCGATCTGCCGCAACGTCATCACGCCCTTACCACCCGCGACGCCCTCGCGGCCGGCTTTGCCGCAAAGGCGCGTCCGTTGTCAGACCCTCGCACTACATTCGGGGGCACGGTCGCCGTCCCGGCGCGCACACGCAGAGCGCCACGGCGTCCGGGCGCCCCACGCCGGTCCACGTCCGGCAGGGCGCGCCGCCGGATCGGGTGACGACCTCGGCGATCGTGAGCGGAGGGGTGGATACGGGTACGACAGTGGGCGGGAGTGACGACACGGGGCCCTGCGGCGCGCGGGCCCTCCGGGGAGGCCGGGGCCGCGACGCGGTCCCCGGCAGAGCGCCGGCCGAGGTGTGAGCCCGGCCGCGACGGGCAGGGATGGGGGTCCCATGGCACACGACGCACCACCGCGCTGGGACAGGCGGATGCAGCAGCGACTCGCCCGCGGCGAGGCCGCCGCGCTCGGCGAGCTCTACGACCGTTTCGCCTCGCTGGTGCACAGCCTCGCCCACCGCGTCCTGGACGACGAGGGCGCCGCCGACCGCATCACCCGCGAGGTCTTCGCCTACCTCTGGGAGCACCCCGACTCCTACGACCCCAAGCAGGGCTCGCTGCGCTCCTGGGTGGCCGGCATCACCCGGCACCACGCCGTCCAGCGGCTGCGCCAGACCGAGGCCGACTCGGCGCGCGACCGCGGCGAGGAGGGCCCCGCGTCCGCCGAGTCGGAGCGCGAGCTGGAGCGGCGGATCCACGAGGCGTCCACCGCCGCCCGCGCCGACTACATCGTCACGTCCATGCCCGCCCCGCTGCGCGAGGCCCTGGAGCTGGCGTACTTCCAGCGCCGGGACTACCGCCAGACCGCCGCCGACCTCGGCGTCACCGAGGACGAGGCGCGGCGCCGGCTCCGCCTGGGCCTCCAGCTGCTGTCCACCGCCCACAACCACAAGGCACTGCCCGCGGTCCCCATGCGCCACGCCCCCCGCGGCCCGCACACCCCGCGCCCGCCGCACTCCACACCACCCGGTCCGGGCCAGGGACGGTCCCTGTGAGGGGCCCGGACGAGTGGGACGGCCGCGAGCGCCCCGGCGGCCCCGGTGAACGGCCCCGGATACCGTCCCCGCGCCCCGCCGCGGAGGACCACGGCCCGCTGCCGGACCTCCCGCCCGTCCCGTCCGCCCGCCACCCGGGGCCCGGTCCCGTCCCGGACCCCGCCCCGCCCCACGACGTCCCTGCGGAGTACGAGAGCGATGACCACCCCGTGACCGGCGACGGCACCGACCCGAGCCACCCGCCCCCGGCCGCCCCGTCCCACAAGGTGCTCAAGTCCCTGCTGGGCGCCTGGGCGCTGGCCGCCTGCTCGCCGGAGGAGACGGCCGCCGTCGAGGCGCACCTGACGGACTGCGCCGCCTGCGCCGACGAGGCGCTGCGGCTGCGCGACGCGGTGGGGCTGCTGCACCCCGCGGACAGCCTCGATCTCGACCCGCTGCTGCGCTCGCGGGTGCTGGAGGGCTGCCTGGGCCGCCGGCCGCCGCGCATCCCCGTCCCCGAGTGGGCCACGCCGTACGACGCGGAGGCCGCCAAGCTGGACGCGCTGCTGCGCGACATGGGCGAGGCGGAGTGGCGGGCCCCGGTGCGGCTGCGGTGGTTCGACGGCCGCGAGCCGGTCGAGCGCGGGACGACGGTCGCCGGGGTGATCGGGCACCTGATGGCGGTGGACGGCATGGTCGCCACCGCCCTCGGGCTGCCCGACCCACTGGGCCCGTCCGCCCCGGAGCAGCCCGGCCCGCGCCGCCGCACCGAGGCGTACTGGCGCACCCTGGGCGAGGACCCGGACCCGCGGGCGCCGCACGACCCGTGGCGCGAGCAGAGCCAGGCGCTGATAAGAACGGCGTCGTTCGCCGGCGGCGGGGTCGCCGAACTCTCCGTCCCCTACGGCAAGTTCACCCTCGCACTGCGCGACGCCTTCCTGGACCGCGCCTTCGAGACCTGGGTGCACGCCGGGGACATCGCCGACGCCGTGGACTATCCGTACAAGCCGCCGGCCGCCGGGCATCTGCACCGGCTCGTCGACCTCGCGGCCCGGCTGCTGCCGAGCACGCTCGCCCAGCGGCGCCGGGACGGGCTGGCCTCGCCGGCGCAGCGGCTGGTCGCCGCGGGCGCCCCGGGCCGCTCGCTCCACCTGGAGGTCGAGGGCAGCGGCGGCGGGGACTGGTACATAGCCCTGGACTCACCGGCCGCGGTCGGCTCGCCCGAGCACGCGGTGGCCCATCTCGCGCTGGACAGCGACGAGTTCTGCCAGCTCGCCGCCGGGCACATCTCACCCGAGGAGACCGCGGCGGGTCAGGACGGCGAGCGCGAGGCGATCCGCGAGGTGCTGTTCGCGACGGCGGCGCTGTCCCGCCTGTGAGCCGGCCCGGCGACCGGCCGGCCGCGGCGCCCGATGCCGGGCCCGCCGCGGCCGGATGCGGCGGCCCGGGTCAGGCGAAGACCACCGTGCGGGTGCCGTTGAGCAGCACCCGGCGCTCGCTGTGCCACTTCACGGCCCGCGCCAGCGCCTGGCACTCCACGTCCCGGCCGATCGCCACCAGCTGATCCGGCGTGACCTCGTGGCCGACGCGCTCGACCTCCTGCTCGATGATCGGGCCCTCGTCGAGGTCCGCGGTGACGTAGTGCGCGGTGGCGCCGATCAGCTTGACGCCGCGGGCGTGCGCCTGGTGGTAGGGCCGGGCGCCCTTGAAGCTCGGCAGGAAGGAGTGGTGGATGTTGATGATGCGGCCGGCCAGCGCCTTGCAGAGGTCGTCGGAGAGCACCTGCATGTAGCGGGCGAGCACCACCAGCTCGATCCGCTCCTTCTCCACCAGCTCCAGCAGCTGCGCCTCGGCCTCGGCCTTGGTGTCCCGGGTCACCGGGATGTGGTGGAAGGGGATGCCGTACGAGCCGACCAGCTCGGCGAATTCGGTGTGGTTGGAGACCACGGCCGCGATCTCGATGGGCAGCGCGCCGATCCGGGAGCGGAAGAGCAGGTCGTTCAGGCAGTGCCCGAACTTGGACACCATCAGCACGACGCGCATCTTCTCGTCGGCCCGGTGGATCTGCCAGTCCATGCCGAAGGAGTCGCCCACCGCGGCGAAGCTGGCCCGCAGCTTCTCGACGTCGACCTGCGTGTCCGCGGTGAAGTGGACGCGCATGAAGAACAGCCCGGTGCTGTGGTCGCCGAACTGCTGGCTGTCCTCGATGTTGCAGCCGGTCATGAAGAGATAGCTGGAGACGGCGTGCACGATCCCCTTCTTGTCCGGGCAGGACAGCGTGAGGACGTACTGGTTGTTCCGGTCCTGCTGACCGGGCTGGGTGGGCTGCGACTCGCTCATGACCTCATAGGGTCGCATATCCGCCGGGCGGCTCCGACCGCAGCGCCGGGAGCGGCGGTCAGGCCGGGGCCTGGAGCGGGCCCGTCAGGGTCGCCAGCGCTGCGAGGGAGTGCGGGGCGGTGTCCGGGTCCTCGCCGTCCGCGGCGGCCATCTGGACGTGCGCCTCGCGGGCGGCCCGTACGGCGTCGGGCCAGCCGGGGTGCTCCAAGTAGGCGGTGACCGGGGCGTCCGGCCCGACGGCGTGCATGATGCGCAGCACCCGCAGCACGGCGACGTCCACCAACTGCGCCTCCTGGACGTCGCGGAAGATCGTGCCGATGTACTTGTCGGCGGACCAGTTGTCCAGCCAGGTGTCCTCGACGAGCCGGTAGACGGCGTCGGTCACGTCCCCGTAGCCGGGCCGGCCGGCGAGCCAGGTGTGCTGCTGGAAGACGGGGTCGGAGAGCATGTGCAGCGCGGAGCGTACATTGCTGCGCCAGCGCCACCACGGCATGTCAGAGAGCGGCATAGCGCCCATGGTGGTCGAGCGGCGGCCGCGACGGGAAGACTTCTCCGAACCTTGCACAGCAGGGAATCGTACGTTCCTCCCGATTGCTCTCGATCGGCCCCCCGGGCTTCACCGCGATGTCACCGTCCGTTGTCCCGATGTCACGCACGCGTTCGGTACGGGGCGCAAGGCTGCGGGGCCATGACCGGTCGGCGACGCTCCTCCCCCCGCCCCTTCCCCCGCGCTTCGGCGACCGCCGCGGCGTGCACGGCGGTCCTCGCGTCGCTGCTGTCCGGCTGCGGCTCCCTCCCCGGTACAGGGGGCGGGGAGGGGGAGCCGGTGACGGTGATGACCTGGGCGCCCGAGGGCACCCGCACGACCAACATGCCGGGCATGCCGGCCATGGCGCAGGCGTACGCCCGCTGGGTCAACTCCCGCGGCGGCATCGCCGGCCACCCGCTGAAGGTCCTCACCTGCAACGAGCACGACGACTCGGCGGAGGCCGCGAAGTGCGCCCGGCGCGCGGTGGACGCCGGGGCGGTCGCGGTGGTCGGCTCGTACAGCCGGTGGGGCCGCTCGTTCATGTCGCCGCTGGAGGGGGCGGGCATCCCGTACATCGGCGGCTACGGCGCGTCCGCCGAGGAGTTCGCCAGTCCGCTGTCCTATCCCGTCAACGGCGGCCAGGCCGCCCTCCTGGCGGGGAACGGGCGCCAACTGGCCGCGGACTGCCGGCGGGTGGCGCTGGTCCGCCCGGACACCATCCAGGGCGACCAGATGCCGAGCCTCCTCGACGCCGGGCTCGGCAGCGGGCGCGGGGCCGGCCGGAGCCCGGCCGTGGACATCAAGGCACCCGAGGGCCGCACCGACTACTCGGCGCAGGTGGCCGCCGCCCTGAAGGCGGTGGGCGCGGAGCCCGCCCGCTACGGGACGGCGCGCTCCGGCGGCGAGGCGCCCGGCTCCTGTGTGGCGGCCTCGCTGGGCGGCGACACCGACACCTTCTTCGACTCCTTCCGGCGCCTCCAGGAGAGCAGCCCCCAGGTGCGGGTCGGCTCCGTCCTGGGCAGCGTCGACCAGTCGATGGTCAACCGCAGCGGCGGCGCCTCGGGGCCGCTGGAGGACGCGGACGTCACCGGCTGGTACCCGGTGCCCGGCGATCCGCGGTGGGCGCCGATGCGCCGGGTGATCACCGAGGAGGCGTTCGACGACAACCGCCTCGACCCGGCCGACCAGGGCGTCCAGACGACCTGGATCGCCTACACCGTGCTGAACGCGGTGATCCGGCAGCTGGCCGACGAGGGCGTGGCGGACATCACCGCGCACGCGCTCCAGACCGCCCTGGACCGCGGCGACCGGGCCGTCGACACCGGCGGCCTGACGCCCAAGCTGCGCTGGCGCGACGACGACATGCTGGCCGTCGCGGACTTCCCGCGGATCGTCAACGCGAACGTGACGTACCAGGTGGTGCGGAACGGCGAACTGGTCGCCGCCCAGGAGGGGTTCGTCGACGTCGGCAGGACGATGGAGCGGCGGCCCGCGGACGGCGACTGACGGCCGTGCGGCCGGCCGCGGGCGTCACAGCTGCTCGGGCTGGTGCTCCCGGAGGCCGTACTTCTGCGCGAGCGGGTTCCACAGGCCCGCCGCCTGCCGCTTGGCCTGGGTGGCCGCGCCACTGGCCGCGTTCCCCTGGGACGCCTCCTTGCCGCCCTTGGCGTGGCCCTTGTCGCAGCCGCCCTTGCCGCCCACCTTGTCGGCCCAGGCCGCGTAGTGGTTGTCGGCGGCGGCCGAGGACTGCCATGCCGTGGTCAGCGCGGCGGTCAGCTCCGCGCTGTTCGGGATCTTGTCGACGGGGAGCTGCTGGAGCCGCTTGACCAGGTCGTTGCGCTGGCCCGCGGCGGACCGCAGGTCGGACGCGGCAGCGGGGAGGTTGCTGCAGGACTTGATGTTCTGGACGGCGCCGATGACCGCGGAGCGGCTGTTGTTGCTGTCGGCGAGCAGCGCGTCCAGCCCCTTGGCCTGGCCCGCGGCCGGGTCGTCGGCCGACTTGGAGGCGTCGTCGCCGGCCGACTTGGCCGTACTGGAGCCGGGCTCCTTCTTCTTCTGGCCGGTGTCGTCGCCACTGCTGCCGCTGAGCGCCCAGCCGACGCCGAGGCCGACGGTCGCCAGCGCGACCACGATCGCGCCGACGATCGCCGCCGCGGGAATCTTGCGGCGCCGGGGGCCGTCGTCCTCGTAGGGGGCGTACTGGTCCTGCGCGCCGCCGGGGGCGAACGGGCCGCCGGGGCCGCCCTGTTGGCCGTAGGGCGGCGGCGGGGCCTGGTGGTCGAAGCGCGGCAGCTGCGCGGTGGCGTCGGGGGCGGCGGCCGCGCCCGGGCCGGCCGGGCCGTCGCGGAACAGGCCGTCGAACTCGGCGGGGGTCGGCCGGTCGGCGGGCGCACCGGGCGGGACGCCGTAGGGCGCGCCGGGCGGCGGGGTGGGCGCCCCGGCGCCGGCGGCGGCCCCGACCGGCGGGATCAGCTGGGTGGGCTCGGAGCCCTCGGTGCCGGCGCCGGGCATCGGCGGGGACTGCGGCATCGGCTGGGCGGCCGGCGGCGCCTGGTGGGGCTTGATCGCCCGCAACATCTGGGTGGCCGCGTCGCGGGGCTCCGGGGCGGCGCCCTGGGGCGGCAGCGGGGCGCTACCGGGGCCGCCGGCGATGGGCGGCAGGACGGTGGTGGCCTCGGCGTCGCCGGCGGCGGGCGGCAGCGGCGCGCCGGCCTGCCGGGTGGCGCGGACTATCTCGCCGGACGGGGGCTGCTGCTGGCCGGCGTACGGGGCGTTCTGCGGCGGCAGGGCGCCGGGACCGGGCCGCCCGGCGGCGGGCGGCAGCGGGCCGGCGGCGGGCGGGCCCGCCTGGGGCGCCGGGGCGGGCTGCGGGGGCGCCTGCGGCGGCATCGGGGGCGCCGCGGCCGGCATCGGCGGGGTCTGCGGCTGCCCCTGGGGCGGCTGCGGGAAACCCTGGTGCGGAGGCTGCTGCGGCGGCATCTGCTGCTGCGCGGCCGGGGGCTGGGCGGCCGGATAGCCCTGCGCCGCGTGCTGCCCGTACGGCTGCGGTCCGCCCGGGGCGCCCTCGGGCTGCGCGGGCGCCTGCGGGGCGGCCGGCTGCCGGCCGGGCCCCCAGGGCTGGCCCCACGGCTGTCCGGCGGGTGGTGCGGCCTGCTGCTCCGGCGCCCAGGCGTCTCCGCCGCCGGCGGGCAGCACTATGCCCTCCCTGGCCGGGCCGGCCGCAGAATTCTGCGGGTCGTGACCCTGTCCGCTCTGCGTCACCGGGACTCCTACCATCGTGCAGACCTACGGAATCGTCGGCTGCACGCTACCGGTTCGCAGCAACGTTCGACCATGTGTCCTGGTAACCGCCGGGAGCGCGGACCGGCCGCGGCCCCGGCGCCGCCGCGCGCCCGGCGGGCGGACCGGAATCCCGGCCCACCCCGGCAGCACACGGCCGAACACCCCTCGGCCCGTTCCTCCTTCCCCGCGCGGCCGGCCCCCGTTTTCCCGGCCCGCGGCCACCCGCTGAGGCGTTGCTCACGCCGCGGCGCGGAGTTCCATCCGTGCGGTGAATTCCCTTACGACGGGTTCGTCCTGATACGGCTCCAGGCGCTGCCGGAAGTCGTCCAGGTATTCCGTACCGCGATTCGAGCGCAGCGCGCCCAGCAACTCGACCGCCTGGGCGCCCGTATGGCAGGCCAGCTCGACCTCCCGCTGCTGCGCCTGGGCGCTGGCCAGCAGCACCAGCCCGATGGCGCGGCGGCGCGCCCGGCCCGGCGGATGGCCCTCCAGCGCCTCCTGCGCGCGCTGCGCGGCCGGGACCGGCTGGCCCAAGTCGCGGTGGCAGTGGGCCAGTTCGTCGGCCAGATACGCCGGGTCGAAATGGCCGATCCACGCCGGGTCGTCGCCGGCGTCGGCGGCTGCCTCGGCGCGCTCCATGGCCGCCACCGCGCGGCCCGCGACCGACTGGAAGGCCCGGGCGTCGCCCATCAGGGCGTGACCGCGCGCCTCCGCGGCGAAGAACATCGCCTCCGCCCGGGGCGTGACCTGCCCCCGCGCCCCCTCCTGGGCGGCCCGCGCCAACTGGGCGATCTCCCGCGGATTCCCCAGCGAAGCGGCCAGATGGCTCATGCTGGCGGCCAGCACATAGCCGCCGTAGCCGCGGTCGCCGGCCGCCTGCGCCAGCCGCAGCGCCTGGATGTAGTAGCGCTGCGCCAGGCCCGGTTGCCCCGTGTCGACGGCCATGTAGCCGCCGAGTTCCGTCAACCGCGCGACCGCGGCGAAGAGTTCCCGTCCGACCGCCTCACGGTACGAACCGGCCAGCAGCCCGGAGACGACGCTGTTGAGGTAGTGCACGACGACGGGCCGGACGTGCCCGGAGCCGAAGCGGTGGTCCAGTTCACTGAGCGCCGACGTCATGGCCCGTACGGCCGCGACATCCGAAATGCCCACCCGGGCCCCGGCGTTGCGGGACACCTGGCTGTCCGCCCCGGTGATCAGCCAGTCCCGGCTGGGCTCGACCAGCGCGGAGGCGGCGACCGTGGACCCGCTGAGGAAGTCCCGGCGCCCCACGTCGCTGCGCCACAGCTCGCAGACCTGCTCGATGGCGCCCGGGACGGTCGGCGAGAACTGCAGCCCCACCCCGGACGCGAGGTTCTTGCCGTCGGCCATCCCGATCTCGTCGATGGTGACCGTGCGGCCCAGTTTGCGGCCCAGTGCCTCGGCGATGATGGCCGGGGCGCGGCCCCGCGGTTGCTGTCCGCGGAGCCAACGGGCCACGGAGGTCTTGTCGTAGCGCAGGTCGAGGCCGTGTTCCGCGCCGCACATGTTGACGCGGCGGGCCAGACCGGCGTTGGAACAGCCGGCCTCCTGGATGAGCGCCTGCAGCCGTTCATTGGGCTGGCGCGCGACGAGTGGCCTGGCGGCCATGGTGTGTACCCCCTGTACTGCTGCTGCGCGTTCACCGGCGAACGCCGTCCCCGCGATCAATTCCCCGTACATATCCGGGATATCCAAGACATCCGGTATATGCGGCGGTACGAAACGGGTGATGCACTTCGCATCGGATGCCCGGGATACGTGCGATGTGCGCGTTGCCCGTGCGTCGTCGTGCGAAGCGCGGCATCCCGACGTCCGTGCCGCGAAGGGCTGGTCCACGAGGAGGGGGCGCCCGGTGCCCGTGCACCGGTCACGGCGGGCGATGCAGCTCTCCCCTGCTGCACCGGCCGACCGCCGGGCGGCCTCTCCGCCCGTCACGCAGGTGGCTACCCGCTTCCCGGGCCCCTTCCGCACACGCGCCCCCACTGGTGCATCCATGCGCCCCACGTGCGGGAACGATGCGCCGGGGCTGTCACCCATTCGGCCGTAACCGTTGGTGACACGTGCAGTTGTCCTCTGCGTGGAAGAGACCATCGGAGTCACAGGAGCCCCGCAGATCCCCAAACAGCGCGGCGAGCAACTCATCGAAACTGCGGTGCGTTACGCGGAGGAACGCCATTGGGAGGTGTTCCCCGGCGCATGGCTGGAGCACGACGGCGACCGGCCGCGCTGCTCGTGCGGCGCCGTCAACTGCCCCTCCCCCGGCGCCCATCCGACCGCACCGGGCTGGGCCGGCACGGCCACCGGCAGCGCCACCGCCGTCCGCCGGATGTGGGGCAAGCACCCGCGGGCGTCGATCCTGCTGCCGACGGGCCGGGCGTTCGAGGCGCTGGACGTCCCCGAGATGGCGGGCTGCCTGGCGCTGGCCCGGATGGAGCGACTGGGCCTGACCCTCGGCCCGGTGACCCGCACCCCGGACCGCCGGATGCTCTTCCTCGTCCTCCCCGGCGCCTCCGCGAAGGTCCCGGACCTGGTGCGCAACCTCGGCTGGGCGCCGGCCGCGCTCGACCTGATCTGCCGCGGCGAGGGCGAGTACATCGCCGCGCCGCCGACCCGGGTCGGCTCGCACGGCGCGGTGCAGTGGGCGCGCCGCCCCACCGCCAGCAACCGCTGGCTGCCGGACGCGGAAGAGCTGATCAGCCCGCTGGCGTACGCCTGCGCATGCGACGCGGCGGCGCTCCGCGCCCGCTGACGCGGGCCACAGCTGGCATGTCAGTGCCTGCCCGTATCGTGGGACGCCTGGACGGGGGCCGGGACCAGGCCCCTGCGGGGACGTCGAAGGGCAGGCCGTGGCCAGCGAACCGGAGAAGACGCAAGAGCGGGACGGGTCGGTCACGACCCCGGGCGGCGCCGTGGACGGCCCGCCCGCGGTCCGCATCGAGGGCCTGTGGAAGCGGTTCGGCGAACAGACCGCCGTCCACGGCGTCGACCTGACGCTGCCGGCGGGCCACTTCATCGGCCTGGTGGGCCCCAACGGCGCCGGCAAGACCACCACGCTCTCCATGGTGACGGGCCTGCTGCGGCCCGATTCCGGACTGGTCGAGATCGGCGGCCACGACGTCTGGCGCGACCCGGTGGCGGTCAAGTCCCGGATCGGCGTACTCCCCGAGGGCCTGCGCCTCTTCGAGCGCCTCTCCGGACGGGAACTCCTCGGCTACATAGGCAGGTTGCGCGGCCTGCCGGGCACCGAGGTGGACAAGCGGGCCGGCCAGCTGCTGGACGTGCTCGACCTCTCCGGCTCCCAGCACAAGCTCGTCGTGGACTACTCCACCGGCATGCGCAAGAAGATCGGGCTGGCCGCGGCCCTGCTGCACAACCCGGAGATCCTCTTCCTGGACGAGCCCTTCGAGGGCGTCGACCCGGTGTCCGCACAGACCATCCGCGGCGTCCTGGAGCGCTACACCTCCTCCGGCGCCACGGTGATCTTCTCCAGCCACGTCATGGAACTGGTGGAGTCGCTCTGCGACTGGGTCGCCGTGATGGCCGCCGGCAAGATCCGCGCACAGGGCCCGCTGGCCGAGGTGCGCGGCGCCGCGCCCACGCTCCAGGACGCCTTCCTCGAACTGGTCGGCGCCCGCGGCCGCGGCGCCGGACAGGACCTGGACTGGCTGGGCGGCGCCCGATGAGCGCCGAAGCCACCGCCACCGCCCCCTCGTCGCCGATCTCCGTCTTCGTACGGCTGAAGCTGGCACTGCTGCGCAACGGCATGCGCCAGTCGCCGGGGCGCACGGTGGGGTACATCGCCTCCGCGGTCATGGGCCTGCTCGTCGCGGGCCTGGTCGTCCTCGGCCTGATAGCGCTGCGCGGCAATCCGCACGCCGGCGCGCTCGCCGCCCTTCTCATCGGCCTCCTCACCCTGGGCTGGGCGGTGATGCCGCTGTTCTTCCCCACGGGCGACGAGACCCTCGACCCGACCCGGCTGGTGATGCTGCCGCTGCGGCCGCGCCCGCTGATCCGTGCACTGCTGGTGACATCGCTCGTCGGGATCGGGCCGGTCATCACGCTCGCCGTGGTGACCGGCGCGGTGATCTCGGTCGCCAACGGGGCGGTCGCAGCCGCCGTCGGCGTCACGGCCGTCGTCCTGGTGGTGCTCGTGTGCGTCTCCCTGGCACGGGCGATCGCCACCGCCTCGACGCGGCTGCTGACCAGCCGCCGCGGCCGCGACCTCGCCGTACTGGGCGGCCTGTTCACCGCCCTCGGTGCCCAGGGCATCAACCTCGTCACCCAACGACTGGGCCGCCCCGACGGCCTGTCCATGCTCGAACCGCTGGGCAGCGTGCTGCGCTGGGTGCCACCGGCCTCCGCGATCAGCGCGGTGGACGACGCCGGGCACGGCGCCTACGGGCGCGCGGCGGCCGGCCTGGCACTGACGGCACTGGCCCTGGCCCTCCTCCTGTGGTGGTGGCAGCGCACCCTGACAACCCTGATGACCGCGCCGGACTCCTCCACCCTCCAGGCCGTGGAGAAGGACAGCGCGCGCCGGTCGAAGGGCGGGGAGACGGGCCTCATACGCCTGCTGCCGGGCGGGCGGACGGGCACCGCCATGCTGCGTACGCTGCGCTACGCCTGGCGCGACCCCAAGTCGAAGATGTCCTGGTCGATGTCGCTCGGCTTCGGCCTGCTGATGCCGATCGTCTGGTCCTTCCAGGGCAACCGCAGCATCTACACCGCCTTGTGGGCGGCCGGGATGCTCGGTTCGCAGATGTTCAACCAGTTCGGGCAGGACACCTCGGCATTCTGGATGGTGGCCTCGACGATCTCCACCGCGCGCGACGCCTACGAGGAACTGAGGGCGCGTGCGCTGGCCGTGGCACTGGTGGCCGTCCCGTACGTCACATTGGTCACCGTCGCCGCCGCGGCTCTCCTCGGCCCGTGGTCGGCCTTCCCGGAGGTCTACGGCCTCTCGCTGGCCCTGTTCGGCTCGCTGGTGGCCACAGGGGCGGTGGCCTCGGCACTGACCCCGTACTCGGTCCCCGCGGAGAGCAACAAGGCCGCGGCTGCCGGCCAGGGCTCGCTCGCCTGGGGCGGCTTCCTTGTCGGCCTGCTGGCTGCCACCGCGCTGATCGCCCCGCTGCTGGCACTGACCATCGGCCTCCATGTGGCCGACCTGCACAGCCTGTTGTGGACCCTGCTGCCGGCCGGTGCGGTGTACGGGCTGGGTATCGCGACCCTGGGGCTGCGGGTCGCGGCCCCGCGGGCGGCGGCGCGCCTACCGGAGATTCTGGCGGCGGTCAGCAAGGGGTAGGCCCCTTTGGGGCCGTTGTTCTCGACGGTAGCCCCACGTTGTCGCCTGACGGCGGGGGCGCCCCACGTTGTCGGCCTTCCCGCCGTGGGGGTTCGGTCTTTCCGCCTTCGGCGGAGGGGTGTGTGTCGGGCGGGGCTCGCCTCTGTGTGTGGTGAGTGGCGGGTGCGGGGCCTCCGGGGTGGGTGTGCGGACTGCTTCGCTTTACGTCCGAACACCCACCCCTCCGGCCCC
>NZ_KB891917.1 GCF_000373585.1 Streptomyces sp. MspMP-M5 | reverse complement strand
CCTCCCGAATGCCCCAGCATCTTCGCCAGCTCGGTGACGCTGAACTGTGAACCGGCGTGATCCGCCAGGATCTTCGCCACCCTCGCCCGCAACTCACCCGGCCGTGCTTTCGACGATGCGGCGAAGGAAGTGGGGGCGGCGGATGCGGGTTGCGGCTGAGCCTGTGGGTGAGGCTGGGGCTGGGACGGCGTGGTCACAGGTGACTCCGTTCTTGGTCGCCGGAAGGGGCGGTCGGCTACTTGTCGGCGGGCGGTGCCTGGCGCGGCACGTCGGGCCGTCGGGGCGGCTGGGCCGGGCGGGGCAGGGACTCGACCGGGCGTCTGGGTCGGGGGATGCGGGGGATCACAGGGGCGTTGTCGTCCGAGGCGTGCCACATGGCTCTCTCCGTTTCGAGGGATGGGTGGGGGCGGTGTTCGGCGGCCTTTAGGCGTTGGTGCGCCGGACTTGTCTTTGGCCGCACTGATCCCGTGCGCGGATATCTTCCGCGAGAGAATTAGCGGGATTTCCCGTTCCCGTTTCCCGGGAACAATTCAAATATAGCTCGGCCCACATTCCAGCTAAAGCCGGATTCGGCTTGATAATGCTGGACTTCTCGCGAATTCACGACGAGAATTCAGGTGAATTCCGAAACGGGCGACGCAAGGCGTCGTGGTTAACGGAATGGACGACCGTTTCCCAGGTGGTCCGCGTGTGTCGGCCCCCGGCGCGGCCCCCGGCGCGCTCGGCTACGCCCGGGCGCCGCCGCGCCTCACAGGCACTCGGAGCTATGCGGTTCCGAATCCAGGACCGTACGAAGAATGTCCATGGACGGTCAGACGGCCAGGGGAACGGACGATTGTGCGGCCGGGGGCCGGCATAGCGCGGAGTTCACGGCCGGCCCGGGCTTGTCACAAGTAGATCGGGATGCATTGCTGCACCGATATACAGTCGCCCTCGCCCGCAGGTGGCTCGCCCGGCCCCGACCTGCGGTTACAGGCCCGGCGGGGTGTCATATCCAAGCGCGTACACGAATGCGACAGCGGATACGGTGTCTGGAACGACGGGGGAACCGCCATCGCGCCACCAGCCGGGACTGTCAGGCCCATAGGGCAGTGACCTGCGGTTTTATCCCATCTGGTGAGAGTGGGACCTGGGTGTGATGAGGGCCTGGGTAGCCGGGTCGGGTTCGAGGTCGAGTTCGGCGAGGTGGCGTTCGAGGCGCGCGTAGGTGCGCCGGGCGGCATCATGACGGCCGGCGGCCTGGTGGAGGCGGATGGCGTGTTGGGTCACCCGCTCATGATCCGGGTGAAGGCTCCCCAGGTGCTCCAGAAGCGCAAGGACGCCGTCCCGCTCTTGCGGGCCGGTGGCAGCCTGTTCGGCTTGGCGGGCCAGGCGGAGAGCAGCATCGGTGGCCTGCATACCGAGGTGCTCTCGAATCGCATCAGCCCACAGATAGTCAGCGCCTTGCGCGAAGGAGCCGCGGTAGTGGCCCAGCGCCTCTCGTACTGCAGACAGGGCGTCATGTTCTGAATCCGCTGCCGCAGAGAAAGCGTTCTTGAGAGTTCGGGTGAAATCCGCGAGGTCGGTTTCCACGAGTTGCGGATGGAGTTTGTGAAGCTCTCCTTGGCGCAGGATAAATTCCTGTGCGGTGATCCCAGTTGCCGCGCGCAGGACGCGACGTACAGCGCGGCGAAGGTTCTTCAGCGCGTTCTGCTCGTCGTCAGGTTCGATTTGGAGTTTGTCGGCGATGTCGGAGGTCAGAAGTCCGGTGGGGTGGGCGGCGAGCAGGGCGAGGAATTCGTGGACTTCGGGCCTGAGGTTGGTGCCGACGGGGTCTTCGTGGCCGCGGGCGTAGAGCGTGACCGGGCCGAGGACGTGGAGGCGAACGGGCTTGGTCTGTTGCGGACGGGAGGCGGTGGTGGGGTGCGGGCTGGCAGGGCCCGGTTCGCCCTCTGACTCGTCGGTGGCACCGGATTGCGGCTGGCTGCCTCGCGACGGTGGGCGTTGGTCGGGGAGGACGCGCAGGTGGGGGCGTTGACCGTGGGCGCCGAGGAGGAGTTCGGTCATGTCCCGGCCGGCGTCGGGCGTGAGGCGGAACAGCTCCAGGTGACTGGGGTGTTGGGGGTGTGTGTCGGGGCGGGTGGTGGTGCCGTCGGTGGCGATGTTCCAGTGCTCGGCGCCCGGAAGTGGGGTACCGAGGGTGAGCACGGTCAGGATGCCGGGTCGGCTGCGGGCAGCCAGGGCCTGGACCTGTCCGATGCGGGCGGCATCAGGTGTGGCCAGCAGGAGCAGGGCGCCGGGTTCGGACTCGTCGGCGTTGTCCGCCGTTGCTGGGCCGGCCTTCGGCATGTCGCGGTCGTGCTGTGCACGGGCGTGGATAACCAGGCGTTGTTCGGCAATACGGACCGCTTGAGCAGTGTCGGCAGTCTGGGTCACCGCGCTGAACTGCCGTGGCAGGCCAGGCAGCAGGCAGTCGGCGAGGTCTTGCGGGACAACGGCCTTCACATGGGGAGCGGCAGGGCATTGACGTTCGGCGGCGGTGAGGATGCCGGTCAGCAGGGCGCGGGCGGCATCCTCGGCTCCGGGGCCGGTCCAGGTGCAGCCGCCGGTGGTGGCCAGGACGTCGAGGGGTACCTCGGTGTTGTCGCTTACCCCAATGGTCACCGTGTCCGCGCTACGGGGTGCTTGGGGTGGGGTGCGGCGGGTGATCAGGGCCTCGGGGTCGCGGGGGCGGCGGGGTTGTGCGGCGGCGTGCGCGGCTTGTGCGGCCTTGTCGACCAGTGGGCTCAGGGCGGGTACCTGGGCGTCTGGTTCACGCTGGCGACGCTGGTGCACGTACCAGTAGCGGCGCGCGGCCAGGAGCCCTGCTGCCGCGGTGATGCCGATCAGGCTCGCCTCCCCGAACCCGATGGCGGCCGGTCCCGGCGCTGCCTCCGCCTCTTCCTTGCGGCCCGAGGCGCGGTCGTCCGGTCGTGGTGTGGAGAGGGCGTGCGGGCCAGTGACCTGTTGGCTGGTAGCGGGGCTGTGTTCTGGGGCCGGTCGAGGTGGAGTAGGCGATCCAGACGAGGGCTTTGATACGGAATCTGGCGTGCGGTCGTCGGTAGCGGGGGGAGCTGCTCGCGAAGCGGAGCCGTGATCGCTAGTGGGGATCGTCAGTCGCCAGCCGGCCTGGAGGCGGTCCGGATCGTGAAGCCGAGCGCCGTCGCTTTGCACACGGTCCTTGTTGAGGGCGTAGATCCGTGGCCATTTGAGCGCGTCACCGAGATGTTCGGCGGCGATGTCCCACAACGTGTCGCCTTCCACCACCGTGTACTCGATGTGCCGGACCGCTTTGGCACTGGCCCGAGACTCGGTGGCCTCCGGACTGGACAGCGTCACCGTGGTTGCGGTGCCAGGTGTGGCTTGCTGCGCCACCACGGGGTTGAGGGGAGCTGTCGCGGTGATCCGGTGCGGGGCCTCGTTCGTGAAGGAGTGCTGCTGGGCGGCGGCTGTCGCGGGGCGCCAGAGGCTGAGCAGGGCGACGACGAGGGTGCCGATGCACAGCGCGGCCAGCGAGCCCTTGAGAGACAGGTTGGCCACGTGGTCGCGGTGAGTGCGTCGGTCGTGCAGCAGTTGTGGGAGGTGGGCGGAGTACCAGCAGACTTCGCGGATCACGGTGAAGGCGAAGGCGGCCCAGCACACCCAGCCGACCATGGCCAGCAGGTCGATGACCAGGGGATCGCTGATCGGCTGTGCGAGTCGCTCGCCCAGCTCGTGCCATGAGTGGACACTGTCGGGCCAGGGGATGCCGACCGCCTGCCACAGCACGTAGGGCATGCCGGCCAGCAGGGCGAGGGTGAGGGCGAGGGTGCCGATGGCCGTGACGGCCGCGGTCAGGCGCTGGCGTAGTGCGACGTGGTGGGTCATGGCCGGGTGGCCTCCGCGGCGGACGTGGTGAACGGTCTTTAGGGGGTGGTGCGTTCGGCGTGCGAGGTTGCGGTCGCGTGCAGGGTGAGGGTGCGCAGGCCGACCAGCTGCAGGATCTGTGTGCGGTAGTGGTGGGTGACGTGGACGGTGACGGCGTTGCCTCTCACAGTCGCGCTGCCGCTGTCTCCGGCGGAGGCGACGTGGGCGCGGGCGGCGCGGGCAGCTTCGGCATGGACGAGCCGGACCTCGTCGTGGTGGCGCAGCTGGCCGGTGTCGAGCTGCTGGGCTCCGCTGCGGGCGGCTTCCTGCGCCACGTCCAGAGCTCGGGCCTTGCCGGCCAGGGCCAGGCCCCCGTCGACGACGATTCCGGCGAACAGCCAGAGCGCGGCGGCGACGCCGATGACGAAGGCCGTGGCCTGTCCCCGGTCGTCTCCCTGTACGAACGTGGCGCGGACGCAGGCCAGATGCCTTCGGAGACGTGTCTTCACGATGCTTTGCCTCTAAAGGTGTCGACGACAGAAAAGGCCGTGCCGGCCAGGCGTACGTGGCCGGGCATTCCGGTGTGGGTGAGACCCCCCAGGTCAGCCGTGCAGGAAACCGCCGTCGAGATGTCGGAACCCGGGGTGAAGCCGCCGGTTGTGACGCGGACGCTCGGATGTGCGCAGCTGGCGCGCGCTTCTTTGAGCGCCGTCATCGCGGCGTGGACGGCCTGACTGCGGGCCGCGCGCTCGGTGCGAGCCAGGGAAGCAGCGCGGGCGGCCTGGTGGGCGGCGTCCGCCACGACGAGGCGTGCGTCGGCAAGCCGCCCCAGAGCCACGACGACGAGCAGCATCAGGACGAGTAGCGGGGCGACCAGCACCAGCTCCACCGCCGCCGAACCGCGATCGTTCGTATGGCGAGCACGAGGTTCCTGGAGCATCACGGCCGATCTCCGGTTGGGGTGGTGAGGCGTTCGGTGGGGCCGGAGACAGTGCCGGATGCGCGCAGGCTCAGGCCGGGCACCACGGCCATCACCGTGCCGCGGACTCGCACGGTGGTCTGCGTGGCGTTTCGGTCCACCGTCACGGAGGGGGCGGTCAGGATCCGGCTGCCCAACGCTGCGAGGCTGCGCCTGGCCTGGGCTCGGCCTTCCGTGGCCGTACCCTCCTTGGTGCGGGCAGTGGCCAGAGCCCGTGAGGCGGCGTACTGGGCGATGTGCCGGGCGTGCCAGACGAGCGCGAACTGCACCACCATCATGGCCAGAAGCAGCAGAACCGGCACGACCAGCACCAGTTGCGTGGTCGCCGCTCCCCGGTCGTCGCGCCGCCTGCACGGGAAAGCGGTCACATCTACCCCAGGTCGATGGACTTGGCCTTGGCCGTGACCTTGGCGACGATGATGCCCACCACGCTCAAGGCCAAGATGACCAGCAAGGCGGTGATCAGGACGGTTTCGGTGGTGTAGCCGGCGTCGTCGCGTGCGAGTCGGCGGACCTGGGCCAGGCGGGCCCGCAGCAGATGGGCCAGAGTCTTCAGGTCGGGCATGACTGTCTTTCTCCTCGTTCTCTTACGGGCTTTTAAGTGACAGACAGCACGTGGGCGAGGGCCGGGTATCCGATCAGCAGCAGGAAGGCAGCGAACAGTCCCACCACGGGCAGCGACATCTGCTCGGTGGCCGCCTGTGCCGCCCCGTCGGCCTCGGAGACACGTCGCCGTCGCATCGCTTTCGCCTTCGCTCCCAGCGAGCTGCGGACCTTGGCACCCTCGCTGCCGGCAAGGCTCAGCGTCGAGGCGAGTTCCACCAGGTCGGAAACGTCCAACTGTCGGCCGAGTTCGCCTAGATGGCCCCAGGGACTGGTGCGCGTGAGCTGGGCGACGTGCAGGGCGTGGCGCAGGGCGCCGGCTGCCCAACCTTGCGGCGCGGCGATGGCCTGGGTGAGGGCTTGCTGAACGCCGGCGCCGCCGGCGAGGGCGATCACGGTCAGGTCCAGGACGAGGCTGAGCGTGTGCCGCATCTCCCGGCGTCGCCTTTCCGCCTGCCGCCGCAGAGTCAGGTCCGGGACGAAGAACAGCGCCGCCGCCAAGGCGAGGGAGCCGGCCAGCGGCACCCACCACCCGGCCGCAACATCCGCCCCCAGCCGCAGCAGGGCGACCACAGCCCATGGCGCGACCAGCCCGGTCATCGCGCACGTCGCCTTGCCCGCGAGATGCTGCTCTTCATCCGTCCCGCACACGGCCAGGTCCGCGCGCAACGAGCGGGTGGGGAAGCCGAGCGCCCGCACCAACGGCACGGCCCGCCGCCCCAACCGGGTTGCCCACTCCATCTCCCCCGCTTCGGGCGTCTGCGAATGCACGACCATCACAGGCGCGTTGAGTGTGTTGAGGATGTCGGCGAGCGCGGGTCTGGGAGGACGCAGACCATAGACGAGGGTGGTCGCTCCGGCGCCGAACAGTGCTCCGAGCAGCATGACGATCACCGTTGGCCTCCCGGTGCCGGGCTCGTGCCGGCGACTGCGGCGGGGGTGATCAGACGGATGGGCTCGTCGACGCGGCCGATCGCCGACAGATAGGTGAAGCTGGCGGCGAACAAGCCCCCCACCATCGCCAGTACGGCCTGCCCCGTCCACGTGTTGAACGGATCCAGGAACGGGCGATTGAAGACCACCATCCCCACCGCCATCCCCAACGTGACGATCACCGTGACGCGCACGCCGGTCCGCACGCTCGCCCGACCCGCGTCGACGCGCTGCCGCATGGCCACCTGCTCTCGCACCGACTCCGCAAGCTCACCCAGCAGCGGCGCCAACTGCCCTGCTTGCTGCTCGGACGCCATGACCAGCGCGGCTACCACCACATCCGCCAAAGGATCGTCCACCTCCACGGCGAACGCCCTCAGCGCCGCGGGCAGCGAGCGGCCCGACCGGACAGTCGCAGCCAGCGTCCGCATCTCGGACTCGAGAGCGGCCGGCGCGATGTCCGCCGTCGCCAGCACTGCTTGCTCCATGCCGGCCGCGGCGGAGAGGGTGTCGCGCAGCATCTCCGTCCACGCCGCCAGCGCTTCCATTCGCTCCGTACGCGAGGCCGTCGCACGGTCCGGGCCGAGCAGCCCGGGCAAGGTCAACACGGCGACCGTGGTCAGTACGGCCGCCACCGGCCAACCCGTCAACGCGCCCACGATCACCCCGGCCATCACCGCGATCACGACACGTCGCGAGGACCAGTCTGCAGGCCACCGCTCGGCCAGTCGGCGCCCGAACCCGGGCTCCTCCTCGCGCGCCGCCCGCCGGGCGGCGCCGTACCCGATCGCCACCAGCCCGAGGCCGCAGACCGTACCGCAGCCCACCGCCACCGCCGTCACGGCTCCCGTTCCCCAGTTGAACGAGGTCATCACGCCGCTCCCCACCACGAGGTGTCTGCGCGCTGCGGCTGCAGCCCGGCCGCGACCAGGTCGTTGAGAGTCTCCGTGCGCAGCGGGGTTGCGGGAACGGCCCGCCCTTCGGGACCTGGGCGGTAGACCTCGTTGGAGACGATCTGTGCCCCGTCGGCGTCGATGACCTCGCGCACCGAGTCGATCGCCCGCCGCCCCTCCGTATCCCAGCCCAGGTGCACGACGAAGTGGACCGCGGAGGCGACCATCAGGTTCGTTGCCTCCAGCGACAGCCGTTCTGGGGCTTGTGCTGCGTAGGAGGCGAGTTTGGTGAACACACCGCGCGAGGTGGAGGCGTGGATGGTGGACAGGGAGCCGTCATTGCCCTGTGACATGGCATTGCACATCGGGATGACCTCGGCCCCGCGGATCTCCCCGACGATGACCCGGTCCGGAGACATCCGTAACCCCCAACGCACCAGCTCCGCCTGGTCGATACCGCCCTGCCCCTCGATATTGGGCTCCCGGGCCTGCATCGCCACCACGTTCGGATGCGCCACCGGATCGGCGTCCAGACCGAGCTCGAAAGTGTCCTCGATCGTCACCAGCCGCTCCATGGGCGGAATCTCATGTGCGAAGGCCCGCAGCACGGTGGTCTTGCCGACATTCGTCCCGCCACCGATCACGATGTTCTTGCGCGCCCGCACCAGCGCCGTCAAGAACTCGGCCAACTGCTGATCACACACGCCAAGCCGCACCAGCTCGGCCATCGACGCCGCCGGGAAACGGTGGCGTCGAATGGTCAACGACACCCTTCCCGTGACGGCCATCACCGCGAACAACCTCGACCCGTCGGGAAGTTGCAAGTTCAGCCGGGGAACACCGCGGTCGAAGCGCCGCTCCTCACTACCCGTACCGGCCGCGAGGGTACGGACCATGTCCACCAGCTCGGCATCCGAGCCGGCCACGGGACGCTCGCGGCGCCACTGTCCCACCGCGTCCTTGACCCACACCACGTCGCAACCGTTGACGCAGATGTTCTCGATCGATGCATCGGCCAGCAGACGCTCCAAGCTGCCCGTGCCGAACAACCCGTCCTTGACGGCCTGCGCAACCCGCTCCTCAACGGTCGGGTCGACGACCTGACGGCCCTGTGCGAGAGCCTGACGCCGCTGGGCCCCCAGTTCCTCGGCCAACAGCCGATCCACTGTGGCCCGGCGCGCCGCCTCGTCCTCCGCCGGCAACCCCGCCGACTCCCGTTCGCCGGCGTACTGCGCCAGGCGGGCCACCACCCGCTGCCGCACAAACCCAGCCAACTCTCCCTCGCCACCAGTGGCTACCGCTCCCGGCGACATAAGCCCTTCGCTCACGACGCGCTCCCGTCATCTACCGGTACTTGCACCGGCCCCGGCCGCCACTGCTCGACCACCTTCAGCCCAGCGTCGCTCTCCGCCGTCCCAGCCAGCTGTCGAGCCAGCACCTTCACGGCCGCCATCAGCGGTGGCACCCGAAGCCCCGTCGTCCGCAACGCCCCACGCCTACCGCGGCTCATCGCGCTGACAGCCTTGGCATCCCAGGGCAGGAAGACCACCCGCTTGATACACAACGCCTCTGCGATCTCCTTCGCCGGATACGGGCACGGCCCGACCACGGCCAGCGTCAACCGCCCCGCATACGCCTCGGCCTCCAGCCCGTACGCGGACACATGCGTCAACGGCTCCGCCCCACCCCTCGCCACCAGGACCACCTGATCAGCAGCCCGCAGCAAGGACGTGGTCTCCTCACCAAGCCGCCCGACGTCCAGCAGCACCGTGCCCTGGTCACCCTCCTCCCCGAGCAGTACGCCCCGGCCGCCCTCGGTGGCCAACAACCGCACCGCCCCGGTGCACGGGCGTCGCCCAGGCACGGCCACCACCGCCCGCACCCCGAAGGGAAGTTCGCTCACCGCCCCCAACAAGGAACCCGGATGCGGCTTTCCGACCGTGGCCGCCACATCCAACAGCGATGGAGCAGGGGGGCAGTCCGAACCGCATCATCAGGTCCCCACCAGACCCGTCCGCCTCCACCACCACCGGCCGAACCCCACCATCCGCCTCAGACGGCCACGCGGCAGCCAACGCCAGCGCTGTCGTCGTCACCCCCGGCGCACCGGTAACCGACCCGACAATCACCAGGCGCCTCACGGAGCTTCACGTCCCTGGGCGGACAGCACCACCACACGCGGATGCTCCAGCTGCGCGACCCGTCGCGCAGCCGCGGTCTCCACCAGCACCGTGATCACCCGAGGCCCACCCGCCGACTCCGGCGCCCGCACCCCCGTCACCGTGCCTGTCACCGCCGAGGTCGGCGCCTCATCGTCGCCTCGCACCTGGCCGACACCAGCCGGCCCAGGCAGAACCGCCACACGTTCTCCCCGGGAGAGATCCGGCGGTGCACCTCCCTGCTCCACAGCGAACGCCACCTGCGAAGAACCCAGCGGTGGGAATCCGGCACGCGTTCCTACCTGTCCTGGCGCCAGCAGCGCCCCGGCTACAAGCGGCACGCTCGCTCGCCGCCCCAGCACCGTCCCACGGTCAACGGCCGGCACGACACCTGCCTCCGCAGCCACCTCCACCACCCGCAGATCTGCCGGCTTCAGCACCTCTCCCACCGGCACATCGTGCGCCAGGACCAACACCCGATCCCGTTCCCCCACCACCTTCGCCACCATCGTGAAACCCACGGCCGAGACCACCACCGCCCCCACCCCGGCCCACACCCAGCCCAACCGACGTCTCCGGCCCCCTGTCGGTGTCGGCTTCCGCTCCGGACCCGGCCCGCGCGCCCCCGGCACGCCGGCCCCGACGCTCTTCGGAGCTGAAGAAGACAAGGAGGTACCCACAATTCTCCCCACAGAAAGAACATTCCGACTTCCACCGAGCGGTGTCTTTAGAACCGAACCGCTCGTTCACGCGGCCCGTCAGTGCGTCACGACGGCCTGGACCTCATCGACGACCAACGGCCGCTCAGCAGCCATCACCAGTCCCGGCACCACCCCGGACTTCCCGCCTCCCTCCCACTCCACGTCCCAGACGACCTGCACCTTCACCGGGAATGCCTTGCCTGGCATGGAAGTCGACGCCTGCTGATACGTGTAACCACAGTCGGGTGAAGACTCTTTGGGGTCGAATCGATCCGAGTAAGGCGTCCCCGGGCCCCGACACTCCACAACGGCGCCATCGCCCATCGACCACACCGCCTTCCGCGGCCGGGCCTTCGCCGTCACGCTCACCCCGTCCACGGCTGCCGACGTTGCCACCGAGCCCCACGTTCCCTTGTCCACCCATATCCATGTCGGCACCCGAACCACCTGAGCAAGGTCCTCGCGGGGACTCGTATGGATCACCGGCTTCGGCAACCGCAGCCGCGACACTGCCTGCCGCACGATCTCCCTCACCCCGGCCTTCCGCCGCCCGCCCGTATCAGGTGCTTTGGCATCCTCACCCTCGACACGCGGAACCATGCCCTTTCCAGCGGCCAGCAGACCAGCAGGGACTTCGTCGCGCTCCCACCCATACGACAGGGCGCTCGTTGCCTCGTCGATCGGGTTGCCACCGCCATGCCCGGCCGACTGTTCGTGCTGCTGCGGTGCGGGCGTGCCCTTCCCACCGCCTGGGGGCTTCGTGATGCTCTTCGCCACGGCGTCGCAGCCGCCGGGGGCGCAACTGACCCCCGCGGCAAGTTGGGTCGTCCCGTCAGCTCTTGCCACCGAGATCGGCGCCCTCACGACCCAACCACCAGCGAGCGCGACCGCCAGCGTTGCTGACAGCGCTGGCCGCAGCGAGGGCATCAGCACGACCCGGCCTGGTGGAGGTAGAGCTTGGATACCTTCCACGTGCCGCCATCGAACCGCACCGTCGCGTCGGCTTTGGTGTGAATCCCCGGCACGTCGTTCTTCAGCTCGCCGTTCAGCTTGTAAAGCAACCACCTTGTGCCGTCCACGCAGTCCCGCAGTGTGACCTCTTGGCCAGTCGCCGACACCACTTGCGGGTCCACCTTCGGCGCACCCTTGCTGACGACCTGGTCTTGCTTGGCCTTCCGCATGCTGTACTTCATCAATTCGAGCGCTCCGCCCGTAGCGTGCACGCGCAACACCGGGGACATCGCATCGGATGTCTCTGACGCTTTCGCGAAGTCACGCCACATGGCCCGGTAGACAGCAAGTGCGTCTGCGTGTTCCGAGCTGGGCTTCTGGGACGGTGTCGAGTCACCCGTCCTCTGGGGGCGCGGTGTGGTGTCGGACGCGTTTCCCGCACATCCGCCCACAAAAGCCAGAACAGTGGCAGCTGCGCAAGCCCAGCCGATTTGCCGCCTCAGTCGCCCATCGCGCATTACGACCCCCACCTTCCATCACCGAACGAACCTAACTAACCACTCTCTGTCACGAAATTGCAAGTTGGCGCTACCGAGCGCCACGCAGCCCACCACAAGAGGAAGCGCCCCTCCTTATCTCCGCATGAGCCATTGACCGCGGTGCGCCCCCAAAGAGCGTGCCGGTCGCCGCCCGGGCGGGCGGCAACCGGCACGGTGCGTCCATCAACGACGGCCTCAGCTCTCGGCGACCACTATCCAGGCCACCTTCACCCCTTCCCTCCTCCGGGACACAAACCCCCAGGCCCCACAGGTGAGTTGATTGACGATATGGAGACCCCTCCCTCGCTCCGAAAGCACTTCGAGCAAGGCATCGATGCCGCCCCCACGCTTCTCTGGCGCCGGTTCGAACGGGGCAGTCGCCGGGAAGCCGGGAACCGCGGGAATGCGGGGATCCCGATCCACCACTTCGCAGATCAGGTCCGCCGCGGTGAAGCGCAAGCGCATCTCGTATGGGCCAGGCGCGTGCTCAAGAGCATTGGCGATCAGCTCGGACGCCGCCAGTACGGCGTCGACGACTGCCTCGCCTCCGTACCCGAGTTCGTCCAAAGCGCAGCTCAGGGCAGCCCGGGCGCGCTTCGCTGCATGAGGCGTTTCCCGGGTCCAGCGCCACAGGACGTGGACACCGTGCCTTCTCTGGTACAGCGGCTGGGTCATCGTCGACCCCCTCGCGCGGCATGCCGCCCCCGGGTGACGCGGCGGTGGCGGCCGCGCCCCGGACGTACGCACATGCTCGCTTCGCAGCCCGCGTGGGTGAGCAACAGCGTCAGGGAGACGGCGACGAATAGGACAGGGGTCATTCGGAAGACCTCCACGGTGGTCGCGGCCGGAACGCGACCACCGAACCGTGGTGCTTGCGAAGAGCGGAACCCACTGGTCAAGAGGTCTTTAGCGGCGTTTCAAGCAACTCTGGCGAAGTGGCGGTACGGCTGCATGAGACGGTTCGCCGAGCTTCACGCCGATGGATGATCTTGATCTGAATTCGGCACGTAAGCCTTCTGCACTCGTTCGTTCGGTATGCGCAGAAACATGATGATTTCGATGGTTCTTGCCGCGCTCGCTGCGTTGGGCGGCACACAGCCGGCGGAAGCCACCGGGTCGGCCACTCGGCTGGGGAACCGGATCACCGTGTACGGGGACGGATTGCACGTGGACAGCGTGACCACGGCCCGCACGCCGCACCGGATTCAAGCCCAGGCATTCCTGACGCTCCGCGAGAACGGGAAGTGGAAGCGGAACCTTCGAGGTTGGACGCCGGCCAACACCACGGGCGATACCGACCACACGAGCTGGAGCATCAACGAGAACTTCCCCAACGGCTCGCGACTGTGCACTGAGTGGAAAGACCTTTCGGGCCGCGTTCTGCCCGGCATGGCCTGCATGATCATTCACCGGTAGAGCGCAACACGGGTGCGGGGCCGTCGTTACCCGGCCGCGTACCCAGCTGTCGCTGCCTGTCGACCGACATGTCCGCAGGCGACGCAACCCCCGTCAACAGCGTCTCCCGCAGGCCGGCACGGGCGGCCCTTGCACCTACGCGCCCAGGGACTCGATCATGTGATCGTCGAGGTCGGCAACCCAGTCCTCCCGGCGCCAGGGCCGCAGCTCTCGTCGGGCCCGCCGTAGCCGGATCATCGCTACCCGGCCTCCCGTCGCCGACGCGGCGTCGACGCATGCGTGCAGGAGCGCGGCTGCCGACTGCGGGTCGCCGAGACGCAGCCGGGCCATTGCCTGGTCAGAGGTGACGATGGCTCGCTGTACCTGCTCACGCGGCCGGGTCAGGGCCGCCGCAGAACGGGCGAACTCGTCGTGCGCGGCGGCTGCGTCGCCGACATGCAACGACGTCACACCTTCGAACCCGCGCAGGTGTGCGGCCGTGAAGGACGATGTCGCTGGATCACCGACGCGGTCACCGTCGAGGTCGTACCAGGCCAAGGAGAGAGCCGCCCGCGCCTGCCGCTGCGCGTGCCCTCCTCCCGCCCGCGCGATGATCTCTGCCTGCAGCGCATGGGCACGAGCACGAACGGTGGCGCTTTCGCCGGCACGGGCATCGCGCACCGCAGCGTCGACGAGACAACGAGCAGCTTCCAATCCCGGCGTGGAATACAGCGTGACCAGAGCGTGGCTCATGTGCACCACGGCTCGGCGCCACGGCGTCCCGATGTTCCCCGCCGCCGTGGTGGCGGCGGTGTACAAGTTGTGCGCAGCGATGTCATCGCGTGTTTCGAAGGCGAGACGGCCGGCAAGGGTGTACGTCTGCGCAGCGACCGTCCACAAACCCGGCAGCAACGGCGCGGGTACATCGCTGGCAAGCAGCCGCCGACATGATTCGACGACGGGCGCGAGGAGGAGTTGCAGCCGCACGAAGGGCAGACTGCCCACCTCACGGTTCACGTCGCTGACCGCGGTGCTCATCACTTCGAGCAGCGCCTCGTCCGCCTGCCCCGGATCCGCGAGCACTTTGGTGAGGGTGGTGCGCGCCTGTGGGCCAAGCAGGGCGAGCAGGTCGAAGCCGGCGTCCGTCGAGGTCCGAACCAGCAGGCGGCGAAGTTCGTCTACGGCTCGCTCGCTCTCACCGAGGTGCCGCAGAGCATCGAGCAGCTCAGCGAAATCGGAGCCGGCACCAAGGGCCGTCTCGCCGTCGGGGCACCGGGCGTACAGGTGGGCGAGCAGCAATTGGTACCGCTCACTGGGCAGGATCGGACTGGCACTCTCCCACCGGGCGACGGACCGCTGAACGCTGGCGACACTGCTGCCCATGGGTTGCCCAAGACGGGCGGCCACGTCAATCAACGCGCGGGCGGTGTCGGCCAAGGACATGCCGCGGCTGCGGCGCAGCCGCTTGAGTGTGGCCGCACCGAGATGGCGATCGTGCTCGCTCATGTCCCCATCATGCCCGGGCCGTTGGTCACACGGGGACGATCAGGCGAGGCTTCCCGCCCGCCGCGGCATGATTGATCGTCTGCCACGTACCGGACGTGCTGTCACCTTCGCCGAGAGGGAACCCGATCACCATGTCGGACCGGTCGACCATGTACTGGTTGCGGGCATGGTAGGCAGGCGACCGCAGCTCCGAAGCACGCAGCTCGATGACGTTCGTGATCCGATTCCGGCACTGGCTGATCGCCTCTTGTGCCTCGGTCGGCTGCTGGTCGATAGTCCCCGGCACGACGATCGTGATCGCGGACTGCGCATTGCTGGCCAGCCACAGAAGCGACAGCGAGTCGATCCCCTTCGCTCCGCCGATATGGAAATGGGCGTCGTCGTTTGCGAACGGCCCGAGGTAGCAGGCGAAGAGGTCCGTGTACCAGGTGAGTTCGTGGCATGCGGTTGACCGTGTGCCGGTGATGGTAATGCTCAGAGCCATGATCAAGTCCGTGTCATAGGTTGTCAGCTGCCGTGTCCGTTCATGTCACGGTGCACTAGAGCCATGGACACGAGCAACGACTCGGCCGCCATTCTGGCCGAGCATCTCGAAGCGAACGGTGTCGCAGTCGTCTGGGCTGACTCAGCCGCCGTCTCCGTTTCGCATCCGCTGAACTCAGCAGTCCACGAGGACGTTACCGCCGTCAATGGCCGATACGTCACGGCCTACGGGTACGAGGTCGGGCAATACGGCGATGAGCAGGAAACTGCCCACCGGGTCGCGTACCTCGTAAACGCCGGCTCCAGAGGTGAGTCGCTACCGGTCGATGTCGAACTCATCAGTGCGACCATTCAACGCGCGCTCCGTCTCGGGTCCGGCCGACCGGACCCAGACGCGCTGACCGAGTTGGAAGAGGAATTGCGTGGGCACGTTGCTCTCCTCCTCCCTGAGGTACGTGAGTCGGCTCGATCTCTGTGGCCCAACAGCATCGAAGCGCACCGGCTGCACGCTCGTCTCGATGGAATCTGGCGGCAGACCCAGCGGAGCCTTGGGCGGGGCGTACTGTCCGCTCAAATCCGGGTGCACCAGCTCGCTCGGGATTGCCAATACCTGCTGGCCTGGCACACAGCGGGGTCGCGGCGATGACAGTCACGCGCGCCCCGCTGGCCTTCGTCTACGACCGGTGCGCCAGCCGCTCTCACCGCCAGCTCCACATGCGGCTGGAGGGCTGCCACCACTACGCCGAGCGCATGGGCTGGGGCCTTGCCGGCCGCTGGTTCGACCTCGGCGACCATGCACTGAGCACACATCGCCCGCAGCTGGACAGCATGCTGGCTGCCATGCGGACGGAGGCGGGTCGGCGCGAAGTGGTGTGCCTGGTGCACACCTGGGAGAGGCTGGCCACCGACGCCACGCACCGTCAGCTGCTTCAACGGCGCATCGTCAAGGTCGGCGGTCGGACGGCCACGACGTTCGGCGACTGTGACCGGCCTACACGGGGTGCCGTTCTCCTCGGAAGGCATCCGTGACTCCTGATCACCGGCGCATGCTCACCTATCTGACGTGCCTCGTCGCGCTGACCCTTGTACTCACCATTGGCGTCATCGGCGGAGGTCATGGCTAGCTCAAGCACCTGCATGCACTCCAATTCCATCCGGAAGTGGGCATACGTCCGAGATGGAAGGAGTACCCCGGCCCGGTGAACTACCTGTCTGTCAGACCTGCACAGTCGCCCTCATCACCCCGGCAAAGAGGAGACCATCGAATGACCATCAATCCCGCTGTGGGAGATGAGGTCGAGTACGCGCCAGACCGCGTTGCCATCGTGACGGACATCAGGGAGGACGTAGTGATCCTCCGGAGGCCGGGGTACCCGGAGTGGCCGGCGACCGATCCAAAACAGTTGCGGGTAAAGCGCACGCGCGCACAGCGAATTGCAGACGTCACTCCCCGGTGAGCTGACGGCAGACGAGAGCGGGCCGGTCAGCCGGCCTACCTGGCAACGGCCTCAGTACTCCCGCCACAGCGGCCCCGCAACCCACGGTACCGAGAGAGGGTAGGCAACGTGTTCAGTCGCCGGCTTCAGCCACCCGCCTCTCCAAGCGTGAGCGCATGGCCGTGGCCCGGGGATCGGTGTACGGGATCAGGTAGGTCAGGGCCTCGGCCCAGTGGGTGCGAGCCGCCTCCGGGTCTTGCGGGTGGACGGCAGCGGCCAGGTGGTCGAGCTCCACGGCGAGCTCCCACTCGTCCCCGAGGTCGCGGTGGACCGCTGCGGCTTGTCGGTGGAAGGCAGCGGCCTCGCTGCAGCGGTCCATTGCGGCGTACGTCTGGCCCGTGCCGCGCCAGGCCAGGGCTTCACGGCTGCGATCGCCGAGGCGCCGGTGGAGCAGGGCCGACTGCCGGTAGGAGGCCAGAGCATCGCCGTGCTGACCGGCGGTGCGCTGGATGCCGCCGAGGGTGAGCAGCCAGAAGCCCTCCAGTCCACGATTGCGCAGGCTCAGCGCGATGCCGAGGGCTTCGTCGATGGCCTCTCGGGCGGCCTCGATCTCGTCCCGCTCGCGATGGAGTTCTGCGGCGAGCCACAGGGAGTTGCCGACGCTCTGCTGGTTGTCCAGGGCGCGGTGTGCGGCGAGGGCGGCTTGGATCGCGGTGTCCGCTTCCCCGAGGTGGCCTGCTTCCAGGTGGGCGCCGGCCAGGTTGGACTGGGCTGAGGCGGCCCAGCGTTCGCCTCCTACGTCGCGGAAGATACCGATGGCCTCTACGAAGTGGGCGGCGGCCGCCTCGAGTCGGCGGGTGCGCAGGTGGATGAGGCCCAGGAGGTTGAGGGCGTGCGCCTCGTCCATCCGCTTCCCCGCGGTGCGGGCGAGAACGAGGGCGCGGTTCAAGAAGGCGACTGCCTGGTCGAGCTGGTTGACGGAACGGTGGGACATACCGAGCTGGTTGAGCAGCAGCAGCTGCCCGTCTGTGTCGTCTGCCTGCTCGGCGGAGGCCAGGCCGATGGGTGCGAAGTCGAGCCAGTCCGCGAAGGCAGCGGAAGCGGACAACGCGTTCCAGAGCGTTGCGGTGAGCTGCCAGGCGTGCTGGTGTAGCCCGGCCGTGGCAGCGGCTCGTACGACGTGTGGGAAGGTGGCGCGTTCGCGTTCTGCCCAGTCGGCGGCGGCGTCGTAGTCGGCGAAGGCCAGTGGCGGCAGTTGAGTGGTCGCCTCAGGTAGCGGTAGATGGTCCTCGCCGGGTTGGAGCCATGTCTGTGCCGCGTCGGCAGTGTGCAGGTACCAGTCCAGCGCGCGGCGCAGGGCGGCTTCGCGCTCCTCGGCCGGTTCCTCGTCGTGGGCCTGGTCGGAGGCGTAGGCGCGCAGGAGGTCGTGGAACTGGTAGCGGTCGGGGCCGGTCTGCTCCAGCAGGTGGGCGCCGACGAGGTCGTCGAGGAGCTGGCGGGCGCGGCTGCGGGTGAGGTCGGCGAGCGCGGCAGCCGCGTGGAGCCCGAACTCGGGTCCCGGGTGCAGGCCGAGGAGTCGGAAGAGGCGTCCCGACTGCGGTGGCAGCGCGCGGTAGGACCAGGCGAAGACGGTCCGGACGGCTTCGGCCTCCTCGTCGATTCCCGTGCTGAGCGCGTCCCAGAGTGCGGACTCGTCGTGCAGGTCGGCAAGCAGGTCATCAAGGCTCAGGTGCGGGTGACTGGCGGCGCGCTCGGCTGCTATCCGCAGGGCGAGCGGGAGGTGTGCGCACAGCCGAGCCAGCTCCGTCAGCTTGTCCGGAGCGTCACCCGGGCGGTAGTCCTGCGTGACGGCCCGCAACAGTGCGACGGCCTCCGGCTCGGGAAGCGTGCCGAGGGTGATCCTGCGAGCGCCGTCGCGCACGGTGAGGCCTGCCAAGCGGCTGCGACTGGTCACCAAGACCAGATTGTCTCCGCTGCCGGGAATCAGCGGCCGTACCTGACCGACGGTGGCAGCGTTGTCGAGCACGATGAGCATCCGACGGTCAGCGAGGAGAGAACGGTAGAGCGCGGCCGCGTCGTCCACATCCTGCGGTACGTCGCCCGAGGGCACGCCGAACGCGGTCAGGAAGCGGCGTAACGCCTGCTCTGCGGTGACCGGCTCACGCGGGTCGTAGCCCCGCAGATTCACGAAGAGCTGCCCGTCAGGGAAGCGGTCCTTGACCTGGTGGGCCCAGTGCAGGACCAGGGAAGTCTTGCCCGCCCCGGCCGTACCGGCCACCACATGCACAGAGACGACGAGCTGACCGCCATCTCGCCCCGTCAGGACGGCGTTCAACTGCCCGAGTTCGACAGTGCGGTTGACGAAGGCATGCACGTCCGCAGGAAGCTGCCGAGGGGTAGTCAACGGGCGGTCAGGTGCTCCCGGCGCCTGATGGAAGTGAACGCCACCGGAGACACTCCCGGCCTGGACCACATCTCGAGACTCTCCCGAGAGGTCGTTGGTCGAGTCACCGGACCACCCGTTGGCGCCTGCCGACATGCCGCTGAATGCATCCCTTCTGGTCAGGCCGCCGGTGGCGGCGGAAGCGGTGCGACGACACGGTCGAAATAGGACACGATGTCCTCCGCAGCCGCGTAGGCGCTCCGCACGTACGCCACCCACGAATCGACAACATCCGGTTCAGTGAAGCGGATCGCACCATCCGGCACCCCGGAATCGGTGTACAGGACGCGGAAGAGCACCTCGCCGTCCTGAATGGTCAGCTCCGGAAGCAGTCCGTCGACCTCAGCCGCGGCGACCGCCTTCGCCGGCAGGATCCGCACCCGCTCCCCGTACTCAGCACTGATCCGCAGAGAATGCAGCTCCCACTGCACATACGGCGTCAGCGGCTCCTCCACCACGCGCACCCGGTGAAACACCGAGCCACGGGCCTCTTCATCCGCTTGGATCCCGCGTAGGTTGTCACGGCCCTCTTCGAACAAGCGCAGTGCGGTGGCCCAGTCGCCACGTCGCAACGCGTCCCGTGACGGACTACCTACCTCTTCGAAGTGCTGTAGCCGTTCAAGCTTCCACGAGTCACCGTTGCGGATCGCCGCATCCCTGGCACGAAAATCGCGAAGATACTCCTCGTTGCCAAGCCGCCGGCCACGCTCCACGGGGAGGGCCGGAGCATGCACGTCAAGCATCGGGAATGTCCGGCTTCGCTGCGATGAGCATGTTGCCCGGGATGACGACGAGCCGTTCGTCATCCCCGAGGGTCACGCCCTCCGGCAGGCGCGAACCGTAGTGGTCGGTCACGTCGCGGCCGATGACAGCGACATCGCCGTTGCTGAGCTGCCAGATGTCCGGGCACTGCTCCCGGCCCTGCGAGTTGCCCAGCTCTTCCGCCGACTTCCCCAACCGCTTGACGAATAACGCCGACAGGTCAGCTTCCCAGGCTCGGGCCACGACGAGCCACCTCCAGGTCCCCGCTGTAACGGAATGCCACGGGCACGATACCGTGCGAGACGGGGCGCGGGGAGTGCGAATTCACGTCGCTGCGGAGAACGGGTAGCTCTTGAGAATGCCGGGCGTGCCGCCGAGCGGATACATCAAGGGCCATGATCGCTGGCTAGGGAGACATTCGGGGGCCGTAGGGCACTGACATCTTCAGTAGAGGTACTCGCGCCACCACTTCACCACGACTGAGCCGTCTCCAGCGCCCTCGCTGGCACAGCTCGGTATCCCACCAGAGACAGGCACTGCCAGCGCCCCAGCCCGCCCGCCGCCCAACTTCACGACTTTCGACGGCCTTATCCGCCACGCGCCGTCAGTGAGCCCCGCGCGAGACGCGGTATGAACCGCTCCTAGTTCCCATGTTCCACGTCCCACGCCGGGGGCACACCAGGTCAGGAGTCCTTCCGTCCAGCGGCCGGGAGGGCTCCTGCTCGTTGGCGGCCCGTACGGTCTTCGCGTCGCCCAGTATCGCGGCGGCCTGGGGCCTGGAGGCCAAGGAGCCAAAGTCCGACCGTCCCATGCCGGTCAGCGGCCGTCTCCACGCCGCGCTGCGCGAAGTGGTAAGCGCGGCCTACTGGGTCGGGCTCGGGCAGCAGGGCCCACGGGCCCTGCTGCCCTCACCTCCGCAGCGGGGGTGGTCCGCTGGGGCGAAACATGCGGGGCATGCATGCTGCTGTATCTAAGAATCCACCTGCTGATCGACCGCTGCTTCGTAGAAGGCGTCCGCGAGGGCGACGATGATCGAGTTGATAGCCGGCCCATCGGTGAAGAAGTAGTCAGCCATCGTGTTGTGGGCGTCCTGGTTGTCCGCAACCGCCTCCGTGACGGCTGCTTGGAAGTCTGGTGACTCCAGGAACTGCTTCTTGGAGTTCACCTTAGTCTGGTTGATCAGGTTCGGGTCGGCGAGCAACCGCTGTACGAGCCCCTGCACGAACTCCCGAATCTGGTACTCGGCGAACGATTCGGCGCCGAAGAGGTCGTTCATTTTGTCTATGACGACTTGGAGCGCAACGTACTTCGGTTCCTTCTTCGTGCCCGTGCCGGCGGCGCTGATGCCCTTCAGCTGCCCGTCGCCCACGAGTGAGATGTCGACCGGGTTCGCCTTGTTGTGCTTGACCCCGACCAGCACCACGTCGGAGAGATCGACGTCGGCCGCCCAGGCGGACTCGGCGATGACCTTCTCCAGCAGGCGCAGGAAGATCGAGAGCATCTCCATGTATGGGTCGCCGTAGTCGACGATCTGAGACATGAAGTCATAGAGGCGTACGTAGGTGGAGACGTCCTTGCGGAACAGGTCGAGCGCGTTGAGGGCGACCTTGTCCTCTTCCTCGATCGCCCGTGCGTAGCGGCGTCGGAAGTCGTGCTGCGCCGGGCTGATCGCCGCCGAGAGCGCGTTGTTGCCCTTGCGGGTCACCCACAGCTCGGCGACCTTGCGGACGTCGTCCTCGGTGTATATTCCGGCCTGGGCGAGCTTGTTAGCCAGGTGGACGACGACGTACGGATCGGTCTCGGTCTCCAGGGTCGCGTTCTTGAAGTACGGCTCGAAGGCCGCCTTGATGTCCTCGGGCTTGTTGGCGAAGTCAATGACGAACGTCTTGCGCTTCTGCTCCCCACCAGCGGTGCGGTGGGTGCGGTTGAGCCGCGAGAGGGTCTGCACCGCCGTGATCCCCGGCAGCTTCTTGTCGATGTACATCGCCGAGAGCAGGGGCTGGTCGAAGCCGGTCTGGAACTTGCTGGCGACCAGCATGATCTTGTACGTCTCGCCCTTGAACGCGGCTGCCAGATCAGCCCCGGCGCCAGGGTTCATGTTGGCCTCGGTGAACTCGTCATCCTTCGACGGCTGCGGGCCCCAGTCGCTGTGCCAGGTCTCGTCCTCGGGCATCGTCACCCCAGCGGAGAAGGCGACCAGGGTGCGGTAGTTGTACGAGGCGTCCGAGGCGCTGCGCTTGGCGATGTAGGCGTCGATGGCCCGTTTGTACTTCACCGCGGACTTGCGTGAGCCGGTCACCACCATCGCCTTGGCCTTGCCTTCGAGGAGGTAGGCGACGTTGGCGTGGAAGTGCTCGACGATGATCTGCACCTTCTGGCTGATGTTCGTCGGGTGGAGCTGCACCCACCGCATCAGACCCTTGCGAGCGGCGCCCTCCTCGACCTCCCCTCCGTCACCGCTCTCGGCCCTGCCGGCGATCTTCAACGCGGTGTCATAGTGCTGGTAGCCCTTGAGCACGTCGAGGATGTAGCCCTCCTCGATCGCCTGCTGCATCGAGTACAGGTGGAACTCATACGGTTTGCCGTCGGGCCCCTTGCGGCCGAACAGTTCGAGGGTCTTGCTCTTCGGCGTCGCGGTGAAGGCGAAGTAGGAGATGTTCTCCGACTCGGCCCGCTCGGTCATCTCCGAGGCCAGCACCGACTCCACATCGACCTCGCCACCCTCCTCGATCTCCTTGACCTCCTCGGCCGTCAGCACCTGCTTCAGTTTCGAGGAGATCTGACCCGACTGCGAGGAGTGCGCCTCATCGGCGATGACGGCGAACCGCTTGCCCTTCAAGCCAGCGTCGGTCCGTATCTCGTCCAGCGCATGCGGGAAGGTCTGCACCGTCACCGCGATGATCAGCTCGCCGTTCTTCAACGCCTGCGCCAGCAGACCGGACTTCGACTTCGCTCCGGCCTTGCGTACGTCCTCGGGGCTGATAGTCGCGACGATCTTGCCGGTACCGTCGATCTGACGGATCGCCTCCTGCAGCTGGGAGTCGAGCACGGTGCGGTCCACAACCACGATGACCGAGTCGAAGACCTTCCGATCATCAACATGCAGCCGCGCCAGCCGGTGGGCCGTCCAGGCAATGGTGTTCGTCTTCCCCGACCCGGCCGAGTGCTCAATCAGATACCGCTGCCCGACACCCTCCTCCTTCACCGCCTCAACGATGCTCGTGACGGCCTCCCATTGGTGAAACCGTGGGAAGAGCATGCTCGTACGCCGCACCGAGGTACCGGTAGTGACGTCCCACTCCTCCTTGGTCTGCACGACCATCAGCCGACCGATGATGTTCAGCCAGGCGTGCTTCTCCCACACCCGCTCCCACAGGTACGCCGTCGCCGACCGACCGTCCGCGCCGGGTGGGTTGCCGGCACCGCTGTCGAAGCCGATGTTGAACGGTAAAAAGTGGGTCTTCTCCCCCTCCAGCCTCGTGGTCATCGCCGCCAGGTCATTTGAGACCGCGAAGTGCACCAACGCCCGATGACCGAACGACAGCAATGGCTCCGGCCGCCCGTTCGTCAACGGATTGCGATCCTGCTTGTACTGGTTGACCGCCTCGTCCAGCGACTGGGTGAAGTCGGTCTTCAACTCCGCGGTGGCCACCGGGAGCCCGTTGACGAAGAACACCAGATCGATACTGCGCTGGTCGGCGGTCGAGAAGTACACCTGCCGCACCACCCGCACGCGCATCGCCTCGTAGTGTGCGGTCGTGGTCTCGTTGAGCGACGTCTCCGGACGAAACTGCGCCATCTTCAACCGACCACCGCCGATGTACTGCACCCCGTTACGCAGGATGTTTAGCGTCCCACCGCCATGTTCCAGCGGCCGGTCGAGCGCTGCGGTTAGCACGTCGAGGAATTTCGCCTGCGACCCCGCTGCCTTCAGTGCCTTCTGGTACGCCGGCCTCTGCGTCTCTTTCAGCCACGCGAACAGGTCCTCGGGGAACAGTGCCCGCTCACGGTGATATCCGGTGTCATTGGCCGAATAGAGCCACCCCTGGGCCGCGAGGTACTCACAGATCTCATTCTCGAAGACAACCTCGTTATGGTCGGCCATCACGCGGCTCCGCTTACGTCGATCTGGCCAGTTACCACCGCCGTGATCAGCGCGGCTCGGCGCTCTCGCGAGAGCTCGATGAACCGCTCGGTTTCCACAATCAAGGTGTCGATAGCAGTGATCTTCGCATCCAACTCAATAGCAACCTGGCGCTGCGAATCCGGAGAGATGGCCGGAAACAGCAATTGGCGCAGAGCCCCAACATTGAAGTGCCCTTGGAGCGCTCCAACAGAGCCTTCCGCAATGCGGGAGGCGGCCAAAGGGGAGTTAAGGAACCAGACGAGGAAGTCTGCGTCGGTTTCTGTCCCCGGCCGAATGATGAGAATGTCGATGGCGTTGGCGCCGTCAAGCGTCTTAGGGACCTTGGCGGCAGCACCAGCCTGACCGGTTCGGACGACGACAACATCGCCTTCCTTGAGGCGAGATTTTGGGTTTGCGTGGTCTCCTTCAGTGGAGATATAGACCAGGTCACGAGTGGAAATGGAACCTCGGTTGATGTTGAGGCCGCGCAGGGCAGGTACGCCTTCCTCTGCATACCACCGTGAAGGTTGCACGACGATGCCGACGGTGACGTCCTGGACTACGCGTTTCAGGGGCTGCTGAGCCTGAGCGTCGAGGAAAGCGGCACCGATGACTGCCTCACGACGCTCACGGAGCAACTCGATCAACCGCTGCTGCTCCTCGATGAACATGTCGATGCGGGCCGTCTCGCGGTCTAGGTAGTCGGCGATAGCCCGCTGCTCGGCGCGGTCGGGAATGTAGGCCTCGATCGTCTTCAGGACCGAGAACGGCACCTCCGTGGTCCGAACGTTGGCTTGGTCGCCTGCACCGATTCCCCGCTCGCGCTTGATGAGCTCCCCGGTGAACCACGAAGACTTCATCAGGTACGCGATGAAGCGTGGATCCGTCCCTTCGCGCGGTCGCATGACCTCATAGTGGTAGGTGACCAACCCGTCCTCTGCTGCGACGCCCATAGCGCCAGAACGGATGCTCATCTTGTTGAAGACGATGTCGTTGGCCCGACAAACCTTGTAGTTATCGAGGGACTCAGCCCGCTGAGGAGCGTCCGTCAACTCGCTTCGCCGGATGACACCTCGCGTCTGCGACACCGACATGAGCGGAAGGTCGACACCGGGGATTCGCTCGTCGATCTTCTCCATCGCGTGGCCGAAGCGTGTCACTGCTCCACCTCTCGCAGCAGCTCGAGAATTTTGGCGACCTGCTTCTCCAGGTCGGCGTCGATCTCCGCGAGAGGGCGGGGTGGGGTGTACTTGTAGAAGTGGCGGGTGAAGGGGATCTCGTAGCCGGTCTTGGTCTTAGCCCAGTCGATCCAGGCGTCAGGCACGTGCGGCTTTACCTCCGCGTCGAAGTACGCCTGGATGACTTCGCGCTTCCCTGCCGCACCAGCGGTTGAGCCGCCGTAGGTGAAAGGCACGTTTTCGGTGTCACGCTTTTTCGCGTCGGGCTTCGGGTTGCCCTTGCGGTCTACGACAGGTTCCCTGTCCTCATCGAGTAGAGGACGCTCCACGGTGATGGTCCAGTAGCCGAACTCATCGTTGCGCAGCACCTTGGAGAGTTCGGGGTCAGCGTCCTCGAAGTCGGCGTACAAATTCACGACCTTGGCACGGTCATCGTCACTGATCTCGCGCCCCTTGGACCCGAGGTTCTTGCGAATCTTGGTCCAGAACGACGTGCCGTCGATGAGTTGGACCTTGCCCTGGCGGTCGGGGTGCTTGGTGTTGTCGAGAATCCAGATGTAGGTGGCGATACCGGTGTTGAAGAACATGTTGGTCGGCAGGGCGACGATCGCATCGACGAGGTCTTTCTCCAACAGCCACCTGCGGATGTTGGAGGGACCGGATTCGGCAGCGCCAGTGAAGAGCGGCGAGCCGTTCATGACGATGCCGACGCGGCCGCCGCCGTCCTCGGGTGCGCGCATCTTGTGGGCCAGATGGAGCAGAAAGAGCATCTGGCCGTCTGAGGTCGCGGGGAGTCCCGGCGCGAAGCGACCGTAAGGGCCGGCGGAGTCGCGCTCCGCCTTGACTGCCTTGGCGTACTGCTTCCATTCCACCCCGTAGGGCGGGTTGGACATGCAATAGTCGAACTGGCGGCCCTTGAAGGCGTCGTCGGTGAGCGTGTTGCCAAAGGCAATGTTGGTCGCGACGTGTCCCTTGGCGAGCAGGTCGGACTTGCAGATGGCGTACGACTGCGGGTTGTACTCCTGGCCGTACAGGCTCAGCTTCGCTTCGGGGTTCTCGGCGAGCAGGTGTTCCTCCGCCAGGGAGAGCATGCCGCCGGTGCCGGCGGTGGGGTCGTACAGCGACCGGATGATGCCGCCCTCGGAGAGGTCGATCTCCTTCTCCGCGAAGAGCAGGTCGACCAGCAGCCGGATCGCATCGCGCGGCGTGTAGTGATCTCCGGAGGTCTCGTTCGCGGCCTCGTTGAACTTGCGGATGATGTACTCGAACGCATCCCCCATGTCCGCGTTGGACACCACGTCCGGATGCAGGTCGACGGCGCCGAAGGACTTGACGATCTCGCGCAGGAGCCCGGCCTTCTCCAAGGCCAGGATCTCCTTCTTGAAGTCGAAGTACTCGAACACATCCACGTCGGCGGAGAACCGGTCGATGTAGTCAGCGAGGTTGTCCGCCAGCCCGTCCGCATCGGCCAGCAGATTCGCGAACTCGTAATTGGAGGTGTTGTAGAACGTCCGCCCCGTGGCCTTCTTGACCTCGACCTTCAGCCGGTTCGGGTTCTCGTACCTCGCAGCCAGCTCCCGTACCGCCGCACGGTCCCGGTCAAGTACGCAGTCAAGCCGTCTCAGGATCGTGAACGGAAGGATCACTGTCCCGTACTGGTTGGGGCGATAGGGTCCCCGAAGCTGGTCAGCGATGGACCAGATGAAGCTACCGAGCGTGCTCACAAGGTTCCTCACGAGAATCGTCTAGCAATGACGATTACTTTGCCAGAGGCAGCAGCCAGCGCGTCCCATGATTCCGCGATGGGACCCCTCGACGTGCTCTTGCCGATCGGCCCAGGGGCTTTGCACGTGCTGCCGGGGCGGCAACTCCGCGAGGCGTTGGAAGATGGCAAAATCGCGAGCCTGCCAGGTGCGCACCATGCGGTGGCGCTAAGAACTGGCGGGGCGTGTTTCCGCAGGTCAACCGCACTACGGTGACCGTTTTCGCAGGTCGCAGCCCCGCCCAGAAAAAACTCCCTAAAGCGGGTGACGCAGGTTCGCCTCCTGCCTGGGCGTCGTGGTCCGTGCGGTCGTCGACAATGGCCTCGCCGGCGCGCTGGGCCATGTGATGCCCGGCGGCACCGGGTTTGTGGCCCTGCTAGGCATCGCGGTGCTGGCTGCTGTGCTGGCCAACATCATCAACAACCTGCCCGCGTGCTGGTGCTGCTGCCGGTGACTGCTCCCACCGGTCCCGGCGCTCTCATCGCGATGCTGCTGGGAGTGAACATCGGTCCCAACCTCACCTATGCCGGGTCCCTGGCCACGCTGTTGTGGCGGCGCACCGTGCCACCCTGCCGCCACCGCCGCCTCATCCACCCCACCATCGATAGCAAGGGACGCCCGCTGCGGGAGGAGCGAGCGGCGGTGCGGCCGGTGGCGCCAAGGGCTGCCAGACTCGTGCGGTGACCGTCTCGGACCCCACCACACACAAGGCCCTGCTCCGTCGGGGCTTCGCCCTGGAGTCCGCCACCCTCGGCTGGAACGTGGTCGGCATCATCATCCTGGCCATCGCGGCGATCAACGCCCGGTCGGTCGCGCTGGCCGGGTTCGGCCTGGACTCCCTGATCGAGATCGGCGCCTCCACCGTCGTGGTCTGGGAACTGTCCGGCACCGGCGAGGAGCGCCAGCACCGCGCACTGAAACTGATCGGGTACGGCTTCGCGCTGCTCGCGATCTATTTGCTGGTGCAGTCCACCCTCGTACTCGTGTCCGGCTTCCGCCCGCACCACTCCCTGCTGGGCATCGGGTGGACGGCAGTCACGGCGGCGGTGATGTTCGCGCTCGCCGCCGGCAAAGCCCGCACCGGCGCGGCGTTGGACAACCCGGTGCTCAAGACCGAGGGACGTGTCACCCTCATCGACGGCCTCCTGGCTGCCGCTGTCCTCCTCGGCCTCGCTCTGAACGCCACCCTTGGCTGGTGGTGGGCTGACCCGGCCGCCGGATACGTCCTCGTGTACTACGCGATCCGCGAAGTGCGCGAGATCTTCACCGGCGACCACTGATCTTTCCGCCGCTGCTGTGGCCAGCCTCTTCACCTTCACCAGGCTGGTCAGGGCGCAGTCGCTGATCGTGTCAGTGGCGGGTGCTTTCCTTGTCGGCAGGGTGCCGACAAGGAAAGCGGGCATCCGCCGACGCAAGGAGTCCCGCTGTGACAGTCCAACCGGCACCCGCCCGAACCGGGGCCACCTCGTCCACCTGGCGGTTGTGGGCCGCCGCAGCTTGCATTACGGCGGCCGTAGTCCTCACGGTCGTGGCGGTCGGCCATACGTCAGTGGTGTTGTTCCGCAACTCGGCTGTCCTCACGGCCGTTCTGCTGATCGGCGCGTACTGGGTTGCGAAACCGTGGTTCGTGGCTCGCTCCGAGCGCTGGCACCGGGTGATCACGTTCGTGCCGATGACCGCGTACATCTGGGCTCAGGGCCTGGTGGTCGTGGCGGCGGCCAGCTTCCTACCAGGCCGCCCCCTAGAAGCAGGCTTGGCCTTGATCATGATCTGGGGCTTCCACGTCGGGGGAGGGGTGCGGGAGCCGACGTCCTTCGCCTTCGAGCGGCTGCGGGGCCGCCTCTCGTGGGCGGCTGCCCTTCAGGTGACCGCGATGGTCTACGGAACCCTGGGTGCCGTCTGCCTGGTCCGCAGTTTGCCGGTCCCCGGGCGCTACGCGACCGCGGTTTTCGCCACGTGCATCAGCGTTGTGCTCGGCATCGTGGGGGTGACGTCGTTGAAGGTGTTCTCGCGCGTACGGAAGCTCGCCACAGAACTGGACAGCCGTGCGCAGAAGGTGGAGCGGTGTTTGGAGAGGCTGTCGCGCAGCCCGATCGCGGAACGCAGCCAGCGTCGCGACGCCGCCGAGGACGCCTGGGACGACTTGAACCGGACTCTCAGCAACAAGGTAGAGACCGGATTCCACCTGTACGGAACGTTCGTCATCCCGTCCGAGGCACGAAAGGAGCTGGAGGCGGTGGTGCAGGAGGCCATCGCCAACCCCGGTGCGCCGCCGAGCCAGGAAGCCGCCGCGCAGTTGGGAAAGCTTCGCTCGGCGTGCAGCGTCAAGATCGACACCCTGGCGTGAACTCGTCGGCGCAAACAGGGCCTTACCAAGATGGGGAGAAGGCCGCAGCCCCTGTGAACCACGGTCTTCTCCCTAGGCGCACCTACTTCACCGGCCACTCCCCGAAGGGGATGGGCGGGGCGCTGGCTGCGTCCCGTACGGCTTCTTGGGTACTGCACGGCGTGCAGATCAGGACGTCACGGTCAGCGGTGAGGCGAGAGCGGGCGGGCTGCTCGCCGAGCGGCCCGCCGCATCGCGGGAGGAGCCTGGGTACGTGATGAATCGACCACCACTGAGCCACTGCTCGCTGGTCGCAGGATGACCAGCGAGATCAGCCAACACGTGTCTTCGGCAGACGCACCGACGTCGTCACAACCAGCGTATTTCCGCAGCTCATAGGGGGTGCAGCACGACCAGCCCTTGTTTGCGGCTCCCGCCGAGCATTCGGGCCTGCGGCCAAGCCCGCCCGATTCGCCGCGGCTTCAGCGCGTCAACCCGGCGTCCTTGGCGCACAGCGCCGCCTGCACCCGGTTGTCCACCTCGAGGGCGGCAAGGATCCGGCTGACGTGCGCCTTCACCGTGGTCTCCCGCATACCCAGTCCAGTGGCGATCTCAGCGTTGGACGCACCGCCGGCCAGGAGCTTGAGCACGTCGGTCTCGCGCGGTGTCAGGCGCTCCATCCGGGCCCGGGCGGCGGCCGAGGCACCGCGCGCCGTGTGGTGATGGTGCTCGATGAGCCGTCGGGCAGCAGAAGGGTGCAGCATCGCCTGCCCGTCAGCGACGACCTCGACGGCCCGGATGATCTCCGCAGGGTCGGTATCCTTCAGCAGGAAACCGACCGCGCCGGCGGCCAGCCCGTCGTAGACGTACTGATCCAGATCGAACGTCGTGAGCATCACCACCTTGGGCGGCTCAGGCAACGCGATGAGCCGCCTGGTGGCCTCGATGCCGTCCATGTGGGGCATCCGCACGTCCATCAGCACGACGTCCAGGCGCTGCGCAGTGGCCCGTTGAATGGCTTCCCGGCCGTCGGATGCCTGTGCGGCGACGGTGATGCCGGGGGCATCCTGAAGGATGTCGGCGAGCGCCAGCCTCACGAGGCCGTCGTCGTCGACGATCATCGTCCGGATCATGCCGCCCCCCTGCGGTGCTGGTCATCGAGTGGGATGGTTGCGGCCACCTGCCAGCCTCCCGATCCCGTAGGACCGTACTCCAGATGACCGTTGAGCGCGGTGACCCGCTCGGCCAGTCCGACCAGGCCGTAGCCGGAGCCCTCGGTCGCGGCCTCGGACGAGGCGCCGGCCGGATTACGGATCGCCACCGTGGACTGGGGCGGACCGTAGCGCACCTCCAGATGTGCGGTCGCTCCGGCGGCGTGCTTACGGGCGTTGGTCAGGGCTTCTTGTGCAAGTCGGTGAATGGCGAGCCGATGGCTGGCCGGTACGGATTCGGGGGCGCCCTCGATGACTGCTTCGATCTGCTGGCCGGCCGCCCGCGCCTCGTCGATCACTGTTGAGAGTTCGGGCAGACCGGGTACCCGTGAGGCCGGCCTCTCCCCGGTGTCATGGCCGCGCAGCACACCCAGCACGTCTCGCAGATCGCCGAGCGCCTCGGTGGACGCGGTGCGCAGCAGGCCGATCCGGCCGGCCACCGGCTCGGGGAGCTCACCGGACCGCCGCTGGAGGGCACCGGTGTGCAGAGCGATGACCGTAAGCCGGTGGGCGAGCACATCGTGCATCTCGGCAGCTATCCGGGTGCGTTCCTCCAACCGGGCTTGCTCGGCCCGGAGTTCGCGCTCCACCCGCAGGCGGTTGACCTGTTCGGCGAGTGAGGCGACGTGTCGGCGGCGGTTGCCCGTCCACAGTCCGATGACCACCGCGAGCAGCAGCACCATCAGCGGCCCGTATTTACGGGTCATCCACAGGCTGTTCCCCGGATGCGCCAGCGAACTGCCGACCATCGCGACCACCACGCACAGCCCCTCGAAGGCGAACCGACCCCGGGAGACGCGATAGAAGAAGACGACCAGTAACGGGAAGAACAATCCCAGTAGCAACGCGCCGACCATGGTGCTCACCGTGGCGAACATCGGCCAACGGCGCCGTAGCAGGACCGAGAGGGTCACCGCCACGGCCACCGCGACGTGGGGGCTGAGCAGCGCGCCTTCCGCACCTACATATGCCTGTTGCACCGTTCCCACGCCGACGACGCAGATCATCAGCGTCTCGGCCCACCACGGCCAGGCCCGGCCCCTCACCTTGTTCACCATGTCAGCATAGTTACGCAACGCCCCTGCCACCTCTGCCAGTTGGCGGTCACCACCCCCTACTTTCGTACGGGGTACCCACGGCGGAACGGCCGATGGAAAAGGTTTGGCCGCTGCCTAGCGTCGTGGACATGAATCAGTCCACGACTACCACCGCAACCGCTCCCGCGATCACCTCCTTGACCGGCCCTCGACGACACAACGGCGCCACCGCATTCCTCCGGGAGGCCACCCGTTCCATGTACACCACCGGCGCGGTCGCACCGAGCGGCTCCCCTCTCGCCCGCCGGCTCGCCGAGCCGTTGCCCGCCCCCAGCGGCCGCAGCCCGCTGCGCGTCCTGGAGGTCGGAGCGGGAACCGGTACGGTCACCCGCGCGCTGGCCGAGCGCCTCGGGCCGGGCGACCGGCTGGACACCGTTGAACTCAACCCTCGGTTTGTACAGATGCTGACCGAGGCGCTGCGGACGGATCCGGCGCTGGCCGCCGCCTCCGAGCGGATCCGGATCATCCCGAAGTCGATCTGCCACACCCCGCTGCCCGTGAACAGCTACGACGTGATCGTCTCTTGTCTGCCCTTCATGAACTTCGCCCCCGACATGGTGCGTTCCTTGATGGAGCGTTACATGGCCGCCTTGGTCCCCGGCGGGCATCTGACCTTCTTCGGCTATCTCGGCACACTGTCCTTACGGACCCTGTTCGCCCAGCGCACCGAGGCCGCCCGATACCGCGCGGTGGCCGCCGTACTGGCCGAGTTCTCCGCCCGCTACGGCGACCGGGACGGCGGCAGCGTCGAATGGCGCAACCTGCCGCCCGCCCGGGTTTCACATCTGAGGGCACCCCAGCGGCGTGTAGACGTCACGGACCCGGATTCGTTCGGTCAGCGATGACGATGACGCCCGGCGACCTGCTGGCAACGCTGCCACCATTAGCCGCGTACCCGTTGATCACCGCGTTGGTGGTGCTGGAATCGGTGCTCTTCATCGGCCCGTTCGTGCCCACCCTCGGACTTCTACTGGTCGCGGGCGGCCTGGCGTACGCGGGCACGCTGACGTTGCCCGCCGTCATCGCCTGTGCCGCGGCCGGCGCCATCATGGGGGACTTCCAGGCGCACTGGACCGGACGCCGGCTCGGCGACGGCCTGCGCACCGGCCGTTTCGGTCGACGGGTACCGGGACCGGTCTGGGACCGGGCCTATGCCGCAACCCGCCGCTGCGGCCGACCGGCCCTGCTGGTCTGCCGCTTCGTACCGCTGGTCCGCACCCTGGCACCACATGCGGCAGGCGCCGCCAGGATCCCCTACCGCAGCCTGGCCCCCTTCAGCGTCACGGCGGGAGTGGCCTGGGCCTGCACCGAGACTGGCGTCGGCTACGCCAGCGCTGCGTCATGGAGCCAACTCGTCGGCAGACAGAGCGTCGTGTTCACGGTGGGTGCCGTTGCAGCCGCACTCTTGCTCGCACTCGGCATAGGGACAGTGGTGACCCGCCGCCGCTCCCGCGGAGTGGCACGCGGCAACGAATAGCACCAGACATGGGGGTATCCGTAGGCATCGCCGACATCAACGGGTGCCGCAGCGCACCGAAGTCGACCCGGGCCGGCCCTGTTTCGGCTGCTGACGGAGTCTCGCATCGGCATCGTGGGGCCTCGTAGCCCCGAAAGCCGCAGTTGGTGCCGCCTGGCAGGAACGCCCGGTCAGGACCCGGCTCGCGATCAGCGGGGCCTGGGCATCTCCAGGGACGGAGAGCACCATCCCGCCTGACGGCCCTATTCCACCGCGTGTACGGCGTTTACCCGCAGCACCAGCACACCGGGGACGAGCACCCCCAGCGCGCCCAATCCGGCACAGACCGCCGCCACTTGAGCAAGTTCTGCCCAGGGCAACACAGCAGGTACCTCCGTGAGATAGGGCTTGATCCGGGTCGAAAGCCCGGACAGGAAGACCGCGATCACCAACCCGGCCGTCAGCAACCCGCTAAGCACTACGACGACAGACTCCCAGCCCAGCATGCGCAGCAGCTGGGCCCGCGTGCATCCGGCCAACCGCAGTGCCGCGAACTCACCACGGCGCTGGCGGGTCGCCAGCAAAAGGGTGTTGAGAATTCCCAGGGCTGCGCACACGATCAAGGGAGTCATGAGGATGCGCATGCCCACGGCGTTGTTCTCCTGCTGGAGCGCGTTATGAGCGGGGGAGGTCGCCTGTGATACAGCGTTGTGGCACAGCAGCATGGCGCTGAGGCCGGCTGCCAGCATCACTGGGCCTGCCATGGCCGCCACCCGTTGTCCCGCCGCCTCGCTGTTCGCTGCCGCCAGGCGACCCGTACTGCGGGAGAGGACTCGTCCGGGCAGGGCGCTGAGTGCAGCCACAGGGCGCACCAGGAGCGGAAGAAGCAGCCAGGCAGCGATGAGCAGGATCATGCACAGGACCAATGCGCCGTTGAGTGCTTGGTGTGCGCCGCTCTTGCGAGCGTAGCGGTCCCAGATTGTCCAGGCCAAGAGCAGCGTGACCGCTGCGGCGATCGCACGACCGATGGGCAGTGCTCGGCGCTCGACCGTGGCGTCCCGGAGGGCGGCAACCGCGGAGGTACGCAACGGGCCGCGTACGGCCGCCAGCGCGGCCGGGACGGCGATGACGAGGGTGGAGAGCAGCCCGACGGCGAAGCCGATGGGGGAGAAGTCGGGTTGAGGCCCGGTCGGCAGAACGTGGTGGTCGATGAGCCAGTCCAGTACAGGGCCGAGGGCGGCGGTTCCGCCGACGGCCCCCGCCACGCCGCCCAGCGCGGCGACCACCACGGCCTCACTCACGATCTGGGTCCGGATCTGCGCCGCGGTCGCTCCGATGACCCGCAGCGCTCCGATCTCGGTACGTCGCTGCTGGGCCACCAGGGTCAGGGTGTTGGCCACCAGTAGTAGGGCGGCGAAGCCGGAGGTGCCGCCGACGAGGCCGAGCAGGGATTGTGCCGAGCGTTCGGCGCGGTGCCCTGGGTCGGCGCGGTGGACGCTGTCCAGGACGGAGGCCAGCAGTGTCAGCAGACCCGCGCTCATGGCGGAGACGAGGAGGACGCCCACGTACTGCCCCAGGCGAGTACGGACGGAAGTAAAGACGAGAGAGAGCACGGTTGTTCACACCCCCAGTGCGGCCAGGCGAGCCGCAATCGTCTCGGCGGTGGTGGCCTCGGGCCCGGCCAGCCGGTCGACCAGTCGGCCGTCGGCGAGCAGCAGCACCTCATCGGCCCAGGCCGCCGCCTGCGGGTCATGGGTCACCATGATGACGGTGGCCCCCAAGTCGTCGACGGCCCCGCGGAGCAAGGCGAGCACCTCGCGGCCGGAGGCTCGGTCCAGGGCGCCGGTCGGTTCGTCGGCGAAGACCACCTCGGGCCGGGTGATCAGCGCGCGGGCGAGGGCGACGCGCTGCCGCTGGCCGCCGGAGAGCTGACCAGGGCGGTGGCGGCGGCGGTCGTTCAGGCCCACGCGCGCCAGGAGGTCGTCCAGGCGGTGGGCGTCGGGTTGGCTCCCGGCCAAGCGCAGTGGCAACTCGACGTTGGCGGCGACGTTCAGCGCGGGGATGAGGTGGAAGTCCTGGAAGACGAAGCCGACGCGGTCTCGGCGCATTAGTGTCAGCTTCCGCTCGGACAGCGCGCCCAGATCACGGCCGCCTAGGACGACGGTACCCGCAGTGGGGCGCTCCAGCCCGGCCGCGCAGTGCAGCAATGTCGACTTGCCCGACCCCGAGGGCCCCATCACGGCGGTGAACGTGCTTGCCGGGAAACCGTGGTCGATGCCGTGCAGGGCGGTTACGGCGGCGGCCCCCTTGCCGTGCACCTTGCGTAAGGAACTCAGCTGGACAGCCATGTGTTCGTCCGCGGCGGGCCGGTCGTCGATGGGGGGCGGTGGCGTCGTCTTCATAGTCCTATTCAATACAAGGCGTTGGTCGTTCTGGCTTCTCTCAAGCAGTGACGCCGACCGTGCGTCCAGTTCCAGCCACACGATCGCCAAACTGCGCGCGGTAGAGCGAGGCATAGAGCCCGTCAGCGGCTAGCAGCTCCTCGTGGCTGCCGCTCTCGGCCACGCCGCCGTCCTGCAGCACAACAATCCGGTCAGCCCCGCGCACGGTGGACAGTCGGTGCGCCACTAGCAGCGCCGTACGGCCTTGCAGGGCCCGCGCCAGTGCCTGCTGGACCTTTGTTTCGGACTCCGAATCGAGATGCGCGGTTGCTTCATCGAGCACCACGATCCTCGGATTCTTCAGCAGCAGTCGGGCGATTGCGAGCCGTTGTCGCTCACCGCCGGAGAGGTGGTGCCCGCCGTCGCCGACCACGGTGTCCAAGCCCTCAGGCAGGCGCTGCACGGTATCCCAGACCATGGCCTCCCGACAGGCACGTTCACATGCCTCATCGCTTGCGTCAGGGAGCGCGTAGGTGAGGTTGACCCGTAGCGTGTCGTGGAAGAAGTGGCTGTCCTGAGCCACCACTCCAATCGCATCTCGTAATGACTCCTGCGTGACGGAGCGCAGGTCGTGCTGGCCGATCCGGACTGTGCCACTAACTGGGTCGTATAGCCGGCACACGAGGTTGACCAGGGTCGACTTGCCTGCACCTGAGGGGCCGACCACGGCGATGGTCGAGCCAGGCTCGACGTGCAGATCGATACCTCGGAGAATGTCCCGTTCCTGTCCACGGTGCGGGGTCTCTTCGTCGATCGAGGCGAGGCTGGAACCTGGTGAGACATGATGGCGGAAGCGGACGTTCTCGAAAGTGATGGACGCAGCCTCCGGGGGGAGTGCCACGGCCGTGGGGCTGTCGTGAACGTCGGGAACAAGGTCCAGAACCTCAAAGATGCGCTCGAAGCTGACGACCGCGGCGGTGACCTCAGCGCGAGCCTGTGAGAGAGAGGTGATTGGTCCATAGAGACGAGCCATTAGGGTAACCATGGCCATGAGCGTGCCTACGGTGATGCCACCGTCGACTGCCAGGAACCCACCTGCCAGATAGACCGCGGCAGTTCCCACGGTCGCAAGCCAGGAGACCGTTAGCGCGAGCAGAGCGTTGTTAACAGTCAGCCGTATACCGGCATCACGTAGCCGTCTGCCTCGGCATTCGAAGTGCTTGGCCTCGGTCTCGGGCCGGCCGTAGAGCTTGGTGAGAACTGCCCCCTGGCCACTGAACCGTTCGGTCATGAAGCTCGCGAGTGCGGCGTTCTCCGTCAGCTGTCTCTGATTCAGCTTGCGCACGCGCTTGTTGAGCACCCGAGTCGGCAGCAGGCATGCGGGCACCAATACGGCAGTCAGCAGGGTGATCTGCCAGGACATGAAGATCAGGGTGATGGCTACCGCGACGACCGCCACGAGGTTCGACAGCAGGGTGGAGGCAGTGGTGGTGAATGCCCTTTGCGCCGACAAGACATCGGAGTCGAGACGAGTGACAAGGCTTCCGGTCGGCACCCGCGTGAAGAAGGAGACAGGCATGTGTTGCACGTGGGCAAAGGAACGCTGTCTGAGACTGAGGGTCATGCCCTCCCCGATGACAACCGCCAAACGCCGTTCGAGCAAGGTCACCCCGACGGCGACGGTTGCCAACACGATGAGCAGCACCACTAATTCGATGATTCGACTCTTGTCGTGACGCAATACTCCCTCATCAACAATGCGTTGGGTGAGCAGCGCCGGCAGGACTATCAGCGCCGACTCCAACAGTACGAGGAAGAAGAAGCCTATAAGGCGGCTTCGAAAGGGCGCGGCGCATTCTGCGATCCGACGCCATGTGCCCGGAGCCCGACCAGTTCGGTCCTGCTGCCCGTCGTTCATCGCTCCTCCTTCAGCTACCGTGCTGTCCTGGGGTGACCGCCGCGGCCGGAAACGACGTGCGGGGCGGCATACGCCGCCCCGCACTCATCCGGTCTCAGCCAGACACTCAGCAGCCGATGCTGATGCCGCTGGTGTCGTTGCAGTGCTGGCTGTTGTTGGAGTCCAGAGCGTGGACGTCCTCGTCACGAAGCTCCAGGGACTGCAGGTCAAGAATGTTCGCCATGATGGCGCTCCCTTGAATCAGTAGGGGGTGGTGGGGTCAGCAGCCGATGCTGATGCCGCTGGTGTCGTTGCAGTGGTCGCTCTGACCGGAGTCCAGAGCGTGGACGTCCTCGTCACGAAGCTCCAGAGACTGCAGGTCAAGAATGTTCGCCATAACGATTCTCCCTGAATAGTGCGGGCCAAGACGGCCCATGGTGGGTGTGAACCCGCCGTCAGGACTCCTGAGGAGCCCGACGGAGGAATGGGAGGAAACGTGCGGTACCGCTCAGAGCGCTCTTGAGGCCGAGCAGAATGCCCGCGTTTCCAGTCGCGTAGTCCATCGAAATCCGCATCAGTTGGAAGCCGGGGAAGACGACTTCTCCGTGAAGCCCGAGCTGATGCCAGGACAGTCGTTCGAGATGGCGTCGGGTGACCTGGACCGTATCGGAATCACCGGGGCCTGTGATGTGTTGCAGGGCCACCATCTGGCCGACGCGGCCGTTCCACAGGGACGGCTGTATGAAGAATCCGCCGGCGCAGGTTTTGCGTGCCGCTCCGACGGCATCCAACAGCCGATCGTCTTCACGGTGACGCAGCAGCTCCGAACCGACAATGGCGACTCCTGCGGCACCGGTCTCGATATATGGATTGAGTCGCCATCCCTCGTCGACGTGCAAGGTGTTGAAGCTCGAAACCACGCAGCGGTCCAGGTCGAGATGGGACGCCTTGAATGCCGCGTTCAGCCATGAGTCGTCGCTGGTGTGCTCGTACATTCGCAACATCAGCAGCGCGGGACCTGACCAGCCATGCATGAGGCCAGCTGGTCCCTTCGACTTTCGGACCAGGCCGAGTTCCGCTTCGGATCGGGTGCCGGCGACCCGAGGGAACCTACCACTGGCGATCGATTCCGCTACCCTCTCGGCCAGTTGCGCGGCGCGGCCGCTCATTGTGCTGTCACCGGTGATCTCGGCGAAGTGCAGCAAGTTCAGCCCGATACCGGAGAGCCCGCCGAACAGATTCGGGTTGGTCAATTGGTCGAGTGTGGGGTCAATCTGCTCGATCAGTCGCAGGGCTTCCTCCTCACGGCCGACCATCTGGAGTGTGTGAGCTACTCCATGCAAGCCGTCGAAGAATCCTGGTTGGTTGGTGCTGCTCCGCCCCACGGCGGCCAATAGCCACTCGTCCGCCCCCTCGGGGGCCTCATAGCCGCTCTCTCGTAGCGCATAAAGCACCCCTGCCGCGCCGAACGCAAAGGTCTCGCCTACGTGCGAGAACTGCCTTACGTCGCCAGGGAAAAGCCGATCCTCCCGTTCGGGCGTCACACTGGCCTTGATTGCCGCTGCCATGGAGTCCAGCAGTCGTGACCAATCGGTGGCCTCCCCCTGGACTCGTATCTGGGGCCGACCGACGCCCGCTTGAACGGCCTTCGTCCTGGGTATGGACGCTCCCAGGCCGCCGAGGATGGCCTCGACATATTCTGCCGGTACGGGGAAGTTCTCCCGCATTGCGTCGATCAGGTCGTGGACTTTCTCCCGGTCCAGCGTGAGAATCGGAACGAGGGGCATGAAGAGCCAAAGGCGCAGAATCGCCATCGCGTAGATATCGACCCTCGTGCCGCGGTATTCACGAGGCGCCGCAAAACCCGGTGCAGCCATAGCCTGCTGGAATCCCTCGACGTCGAAGGAGGAGGTCTCGAAGTCGACGAGCACTGCGCGACCGTCCTCAAGCACCAGGACATTGTGTGGATGCACGTCGCCGTACACCACACCACGGTCGTGAATCTCGCCGAGCAGTGTCTCCACCTGCCGACAGATATCCATGGCCCAGTGGGTGTAGGCAGCTTTCTGCTCTTCGTCCTCGTCGGTGCCGAGCAACGGATAGGTCTGAGCCTCCTTGGAGCTCAGCCGCTCGCCGTCGAAATGCTCAATGGCCAGGAAGTGGTGGTCCCAAGCGGTAAAGTGCTCATAGAGCCGTGGCACCCCTTGCATCCCTTCGAGCTTGACCAAGACATCCCGCTCACGAAGCAGCCGGGTGACCGCGTCGGCTGCCTCCATGTCGAGCCCCGCGTGTGGACGTGCTTCTTTGAGAACGACCTGGAGTCCATCGGAGAGGCGCTTGGCCACATATATTCCACCGCCGTTCGAGAAATGGAGCGGTTTGAGAATCTGGTACGGGAATATATCCTCCGAGGCCACGGCGCGTGCCTCGATGCTCTTCTTCAGAATGTCTGGCGGGGTCACCCAGTCCGGCACCTCGAAGATCGGCCTGCGTATATCCGGGACGAGTTCGCCGTCCGGCCTCTGCATGGCTGGGACCACGTCGCCGCTCTCCAGCAGGATTTCCCGCTTGCGGAATCCTCCGTAACGTACGTAGAGCGGTCCGGATCCATAGCGTGCATCGCTGAGAATATACGGACCAGGCTCTCCTTCCAGGAGAGCGGCGAGACCGGTCAGTACGTCGGTCAGCTCTGCCTCGTTGCGTGGGTATATCGTGATGAGCTTGCCGCTCGCACCCCGCGGAGAGTACTTGCCGTTCTGCCCCAGGAAGGCGTGCAGGCTGGACAGAAATTTGAATCCATAGCGGCGAGGAACACAGAAATCCCACACCGTTTCAATGATGCTCTCGGCGTTGTCTACGGTACCCGAGGCATGCACCTTCCACCCCTGTTCCAGCATGTGCTCCCCGAGAGGGTGGAGCTCAAGCCACATGTCCCCTCGATGCTGTCGCCACCCTTCTGGAACGGGGCGACCGGAGACCTCGAAGTCGGTACCGCTAGCACCGTTGCCGAACCGGCCTGGGGCTTCGAAGAAGACTGGGTCGGCCATGCAGTAGTTCTCATAGCGCTTGTCCATCGAATTCCCCTCTGCTATCTGCCAGTTCCCCCCGACCTGGCGATCCGGAGGATCCCAGTCGGCGCCCCGCGTTCTTGGTCGGCGCAACATGAATCTTGTCTGGTGAGTCGCCTCGTGACGAGAGAGAAACTCCTGAAACCTTCTGTTAATACTTCACAGTTGCGGGGCAGCGGCCGCCTGAGTCAGCGTGGCAAGCTGCCGGCAGGCGGCGCCTCGCATCGCAAAAACCGGAATCCGGTAATCCGGTCCCAGCGACTCAGGGCTGCTGCTTGGGCAAGCGTCGAGTTCAATCTCGCTCAGGTTGGCGAAAAACAAAAGGTCATGATTCGCGGCGCCACCTATGATTGCCGCCGATCTTCGTGAGGGCGAGAACGTCTTCGCGACGTCGTTGGCACCTACGGAAGGTGTGCCGGCCCCGGAAGACAGGCGGTGCGACTTCCCGGAGCCGACGTCTGCATGATCAACGGAAATGCACTCACTTCGGAGGATTTCATGGGGGACGTATCACCGAAGTTCGGCAGGGAGCTCGGCACGCTGCCAAGAGCGCACGTATGGACACTGGTTATCGTTACAACCGTCTCCGCTGGCTTCCTGGGCATGGTGATCTTACGTATCGCCAGGGCCTCAGCGACTGCAGCTACCATCACCGTCAGTGGAATCATAGCGGCCGTACTCATCGCAGTGCAGATACAGGTCAGTGCCTGTGTCTTGCGCGGGAATCCCCTACGTTGGAGGCCCTTAATTCTGACGTTTCAGGGTCTACTGACCCACCTCCCGTATCTCCTTTTCGGAGAGCTGTGGAATGGCGTGCCGGGCCTTTTCGTCGGCTCCTTGTTGTTCAGCGTGCATGGCCGGGCGGCTTGGCTCCTTGCCGGCTGTGTGACTGTCGCCAACCCGCTGCTGGGCTACGTAGGGAGCCACGAGGTGCATGGCGCCCTGGAGGGGCAGGTGATCACCGCGTTGATTGGATTGACACTGTTCGCCGTGATGCGACTGGCCAATCAGATCCGCGAGGTCCACGCCTTGCGTAGAGATTTGACGCAGCTGGCCGTCACACAGGAGCGGTTGCGGATCGCGCGGGACCTCCACGATCTGGTGGGCCACACTCTCTCCAGCGCTGCGGTCAAGGCCGAGCTGACCCACCGTCTGCTCGCGCAGGGCAACCCCCAGGCCGCTCGTGCCGAGCTCGTCGAGCTCACCAAGGCCATCCGACAGACTCACGCTGAAGTACGCAAGGTAGCCCACGGTTATCGCCACCTATCCTTGGAGTCGGAGCTGGCTTCCGCCCGATTGACTCTCCAGGCGGCCGGTATAGTGCCCCACTTCTGGTGCCACGGCGTTGCCCTGTCGCCGGGGGCCGGCAGCACCCTCGCCGCGGTGCTCAGGGAGGCGGTGACCAATGTCGTGCGTCACAGTACGGCACGCCACTGCACTGTACGGATCACCCAGCACAAGGGCGCTACGCGGCTGATCGTCGTGAACGATCGTCCCCATCCCGTAGGTGGTGGCGAGTCCTCTAACGCGAACGGGCTGCGGAACCTGGCTGAACGCGTTGCCCTCCTAGGAGGTACCCTGCTCGTTTCTCGCTCAGCAACTGCCCGGGGAGAAGAGTTCCGGCTGGAGGCCCGCCTGCTGGCCGACCGTCCGGCCACAGGCACAGCCAGCGCTGACAGCGCTTCTCTGGCCCAACGGCGCCTGCTCCCTTGGAAGACGTCAGATCCATCCCTCATGTAGGGCAATCCGGATGGCGTCGACACGATTTCTGGCGCCTGACTTGGTGACGACCCTCGACAGGTGGTTCCGTACGGTGCTGAGCTCCAGGTGGAGGCGCTCGGCGATTTCTTGAGGTCGCGCACCTTCGGCCGCATGCCGCAGCACCTCGGCCTCCCGTGCGGTGAAGGGGTTCGGAGCGCTCTCCAACGCTGCTGCCGCCAGCTCCGAATCGATGACCCGCTCGCCGTTGGCGACCTTTCGTATGGCGAGGATCAGTTGGTCCGGCGGGGTGTCCTTTAACAGGAATCCCGTGGCGTGTGCCTCCAGAGCACGTCTGACATTCCCGGGCTGACCCAGGCTTGTGACGATGAGGCATCGGCATGACGGGAGGCGTTCGTGCAATCGGGCCGCAGCAGTGAGCCCGTCCATACCTGGTAGGCCGATATCTATTAGCGCGAGATCGGGTTCCGTACGCAGTGCGGTCGGCACAATTGCGTCCCCACGTTCCAACTCCGCCACGATCTCGATGTCCGGTTCCTGCCGCAGCAGGCTGGCCAACGAGCCACGCAGAAGCTGCATATCTTCGGCCAAGAGCACTCGCATCGCGTACCTTCCCTTCCAGCCCGCCCCTGCGGGCCATCACCGGCTACTGAAGCCCGAACGTCCTTACGTCTCGAACCTTCTCACCCACTGGCCTGGTGGCGGTGAGCGCCACGCCGCGCTGTCTGCGACATCGGGCGACGTCATGGTTATGAGTCAACTGTGCGTATACATATGGGTGTTGGCGGATTTCGGTGTGACGAGCATGGGCGTCACTTGGTGGTCTGCGGCGGGCCATCACCAGCCGAGGAAGGTATCGACCACTGCCGGGTGGTCAAGGTGAAGGTCGCGCGGGTGAACGATAGGCGCGTCGACGAGGCCGCCGGCGAGCACAAGCGATTCTCCGGGGCGATCGCCCCCAGCCTTTGGCCGGGAGGCTCCCCCGTCGCCTTGATGCCGCAAGTTCCCGAAGATTGGTGAGGTGCTGCTGCCTATCTGTCTGCGCGACCTGTCGTCCAGCGACTTCGTGGCCACGCTGGAGCAGTTCCACGGCTCGGTTCGATGGGGATCCGCGCCGCTCGCGTCCCTCCCCGTTGCAGCTCCTGCCCAGGGCTTCCAGTGACTACGAGAGGTCGTACAGGCCCTCGGCGGTGACCACGGATCCGGAGAACCGCACGTCATGCCCGTTCCCATCTGTATCGCGCCCCGCGAGGGCTCGAACCCGCGCAGAGCAGGAGAGACCTGAGAAGCGTGATCACCACGTCACCTGGCACGCGTCTTCGGCAGATGCGTCGACATGGTCACCACGAGCGAATCTCTGCAGCTCACAGGGGCTGCGGCACGACCAGCCCTAGTCGTCGGCTCCCGCCGGGGCGCCCAACCTGCGGCTTGATTCTGCGCGGAAATGCGCAGGTCGTAGCCGGTGCGCGCGGCTAGCGCAGCGCCGCGATGCGCGCGCCCATAGGGCACGCACATCGCGTACATGCCATCCGCTTGGCCCGTTGCCCGTCAAAACCAGCAGGTCAACCGAATGTGACCGGCGCCGTGATAACGACTGCGCGCAAGCCGCAGGTTCACGTCCTACCGCGACGCTCCATAAAGGGCTGGCTCACTCGCTCTCGTCTCCCTTCCGGACGCCCTCGGGGTGGTCAACGAGCCGCTGGAGCGCACGGGGGGGGATCGCTCGCGCTTGATAGCTCTGCAGCGCTTCGCCGGCCGGCTCGGGTCGCCGCCCTCTGGGCTTCTCATCAGTCATGACCAGAATGGTCCGCTCGGACGGCGGACCGGCACGGCACTTGAGCCGAACTGCTGCTGATCCGGGCAGCAGACGCTCGCGGTGTGCATAGGTCTCGGAAGCCGCACAGGATGGCCGGAGACTGAAAAACGTGACCGTTTTCGCTACGCGAGGAACGCACGGTCTGGATCATAAGGGGGTGTGAAGGACTGGTCCGACTGCTTCGACCCTGACGAGTTGCGCATCCGCCTCGACGTGGCACTGGAGGAAAACGCAGAACTACGCGACGAGCTCTCCCGGCTGAGAGCTGACAATGCACGGCTTCGCAGCCTTCTGGACCCGGGTGTTCGCACCGACGCCCCTTCGATGCCGCCCGTTCCCGTGTCCGTACCGGCGGCGCCCGTCGGAGGGCTTCCGTACGCAGATGCCTCCTCCAACGCTGAGGCAAAGATCGCCCTGTTCAGAGCCCTGTTCGAGGGGCGCGAGGACGTGTACGCGCGGCGCTGGGTGAGCGCCAAGTCCGGCCGGACGGGCTGGAGCCCGGCCGAGGACAATCCGTTCGACAAGAACAAGGCCGAGGCGGACCGGGCGTTCTGGCCGCTGACCGACGAGACCGTCTACCGCCATCTCGACCCCACCCGGCAGGGCCGCAGCGAGCTGCACATCGGTCTGTATCCGCTGCTGGCGGACGACACTTGCCGACTGCTCGCGGTCGACTTCGACGGCAAGGACGGCAGCGACTGGCGCGGCGACGCCGTCGCGTACATCACGGCCTGCCGCGAGGCGGGGGTCCCCGCGCTACTCGAGGTTTCCCGCTCCGGGAAGGGGGCACATGTCTGGATTTTCTTCACCTCCCCCGTCGCCGCGGCCACCGCCCGTGCGCTGGGGATGGCGCTGCTGCGCCAGGCGATCGACGCCCGCGGGCAGATGGCACTGTCCAGCTACGACCGGCTCTTCCCCGCCCAGGACTTCCTGCCGATCAACGCCAAGGGCAGCTTCCGGTTCGGCAGCCTGATCGCGCTGCCGCTGCACGGTGTCTCCCGCGTCAAGGGCACTACCGTCTTCGTGGATCCCGAGACCTGGCAGCCTTATCCCGACCAGTTCGCCCAGCTTTCGCACACCGAAAGGCTCTCTCAGGTCGACGTCGAGGCGCTGGTGGACAACCTCGGCCCCGTCAAAGCCGGCCCGTCCCACACCGCCCCGGAACCGGGGTCCAAGCCCCGCCGCAAGACCCTCGGCAAGGCGCCCGCACACGTTGCAGCCCGGCTCGCGGCGATGCTGGCGGTCTCCGCAACCGGGCTCCCGCCGCAGCTGCTGGCCGCGCTCAAGCACGCGGCGGCGTTCCACAACCCGGAGTTCTACCGCAAGCAGAACCAGCGCTTCTCCACCTTCAACACTCCGCGCCTCGTCTGCTGCTTCGACGCGTCAGATCCCGACTGGCTCAGGCTGCCCCGCGGCCTGGCGGACGAAGCCACCCAGCTCATCTCCGCCGCGGGCGGCACCCTCGATATCACCAAGGATCTTCCCGTACCCGCACCCATCAGAGCCCGGTTCACTGGTGAGTTGACTGCCGCTCAGCAGGCCGCAGTGGAAGTAATGGCCAAGCATCCCACGGGCACCCTGGTCGCACCGCCCGGCTCGGGCAAGACCGTTATGGCCTGCGCTCTGATCGCCCGGCACCGCACCCCGACTGCGGTGATCGTGAACCGGGCGGAGCTGCTGACCCAGTGGAAGGAGCGGCTGGCGGCCTTCCTCGATCTCGGCGACGAGCAGGTGGGGACGCTGGGCGGAGGCAAGGATCGCCGTGGCCATGTCGTCGACCTGATCATGCTGCAGACGCTGTCCCACCGCGACGCCCCCGATGGCCTGCTCGACGGGTACGGGCTGGTCATCGTGGACGAGTGCCACGCCGTCGGCGCACCCGGTGCCGAGGCCGCGATCCGCAGCGCGAAGGCGCCACGCTGGGTCGGGCTGTCCGCAACCCCCTACCGCGCGGACCAGATGGATCCGGTGATCACGATGCAGTGCGGACCGATTCGCCACGAGATCGACGACGCCAGCACCTTCGACAAGCACCTCGTCGTGCACCCCACACCCTTCACCACCGACGAGCCGGGCTTCGACGGCGCCTCCATCCAGGCCATCTACAACGAACTCGCCCACCATGACGATCGCAACCAGCTGATCGCGGCGGACATCGCCGACGCCTTCCGACGCGGCCGGTGCAGCCTGGCACTGACCAACCGTGTCGAACACCTCCACCAGCTCACCGAAGCCCTCACACCGCGCAGCATCACCCCGCTGGTCCTCCACGGCGGCATGCCGTCGGCCGAGCGCGCCCGGGTCCGCGCAGTGCTGGCCGAGGAGAGTGACACACCGTTGGTACTGCTGGCCATCGACAAACTCGTCGGCGAAGGCTTCGACGCACCGCGGCTCGACACCCTGTTCCTCACCAGCCCCATCTCTTTCAAAGGGCGCGTCATCCAGCAAGTCGGCCGGATCATGCGCAACACCGAGGCGAGGAAGTCCCACGTCGAAGCCCACGACTATCTCGACGCCGGTGTCCCCCTACTGGAGCGCATGTACCGGAAACGCCGCCGCATTCTCGAACGCCGCGGCTTCACCACGACCAGTCCTGAGAACCTGCCGCCCACGCTGCCTACCACACCTGTCCCCGCTGCCCGGGAATCACGGACCACGATGCCGGCACCGAACGTGGCCGTGGTCCGGGCCTGGGCGCGAAGCCAGGGTATGGACGTACCGCTTCGAGGCAGGCTTCGCGCGGAGATCTGGTGCGCCTGGCACACCGCCCACCCGATCACGGGCGGGCCGAACACCGTGCTCAGCGTGTAGCGGAGCCGACCAAACCGACCACCGCCCTGGCTCTCTCCCTGCCCTGTCCCCCGGGCCACGCCGACCCGCGAGCCACCGTCACCCCACCGCGTCTTGTCGCTGCACCACAACCAACCCACCGCGGATCCAACCCACCACGGCCAGCTCCAGCACCACCACGGCCTCCGCCCACACCCCCAGCTCCGCGGCCCGTTCAGGCTCACCTGGCCGTCACAGCCTGCTTCCTCATGACCGCACGCACCGGCTCACCCACGCCGCACCGGCACAGCGGCTGAGCGCCCCCTGCCACCTCGCCCGGTTCCCGTCCCCACCCGCCAGCGGCGGCGGTAGGGTCCGCCGTGTGAGCGAGTACCAGTACTACGAGTTCCAAGCCCTCGACCGGCCGCTCAGCGACGACGAGCAGGAACAGCTGCGGGCCATCTCCACTCGGGCCCGGATCACCGCGACCAGTTTCACCAATGGCTACAACTGGGGTGACCTGCGCGGCGATCCGCGCCACATGGTCGAGCGCTACTTCGACGCCCACCTGTACGTCACCAACTGGGGCACCCACCGGCTGATGCTCCGCCTACCTAAGTCGGCCTTGAACCTTGCCGCGGTACGGCCGTACTGCCTCGACCACCGCGTCGACGCCTGGGCCACCCGCACCCACCTCCTGCTCGACCTCACCAACGAGGACGAGGACGCCGACTGGGTCGAAGACGCCGACGACTGCCTAGCCGCCCTCATCGGCGTACGCGACGAACTCGCCGCCGGCGACCTGCGCCCCCTCTACCTCGCCTGGCTCTCCGCCCTCACCGCCTGGGAACTCGAAGACGACGAAGAAGAGGAGTACCAGACCGCCTTCGAACCACCCATCCCAGCCGGGCTCGACGCTCTGACCGCCCCTCAGCGCGCGCTCGCCGACTTCCTGCGCGTCGATACCGACCTGCTCGCGGTCGCGGCCCAGGCCAGCCCCGCCATGCCCAAGGAACCGGCCGGGCCGACGAAGAAGGACCTCGCCCGGCTGATCGCCGCCCTCCCCCAGGAGGAGAAGGACGCTCTGCTGCTGCGGCTGGCGGTCGGCCCCGAACCCCGGCTGCGCACCGACCTCCTGCACCGCCTGCGCGGCACCACCGTCCCCGCCACTGTCGCACGGCATCGATCAGTCGCCAGTCTCCTGGACGCCGCCCACGCTGTGCGCACCGAACGCCGACAGCGCGCCGAACACGAACGGGCCGCCGCCCGTGCCGAGCATCTCACCGCCCTCGCCCGCGAGGCCGAATCCGTCTGGCGGCAGATCGAGGCGCACATCGCCACCAAGAAGGCCAGCGCCTACGACACAACTGTCACCCTCCTCATGGAGCTGCGCGACGCCTACGACCACACCGGGCAGCGCACGGACTTCGGCCGGCGCCTGACCCGCCTGCGCGAGGACCACCAACGCCGCCCCGGCTTCATCCGCCGCCTCGACCGCCACAACCTCCGGTAACAAGGGGTGGCCAGGCCCATAACCTCGGCCACCCGCCTCGCGCCCCTGCCCTCCTCTGCCAGACTCGTAGGCATGCCGAAGAGCCGCCGTCGTGAGTCCGGCGGCGGCAGGAGCCTCGTGCGGCCCTGGCCGCGCAACGTCGGCCCGGCCGACCGTCAGGTTGGTGACGCCAACGGCTCGCGGCAGCAAGCAAAGCACGGAGAAAAGGACAGAGGAAGACAGGCCGAAGAAGTGGGACAGAGCGATTCCTCCACGGTAACCCCCCAAGTCGAGAGGCTGGTGGCGCGGAGCGGGGATCTCAAGAGCGAGCTGGTGGCCTTCGCGCAGAGTCCACGATTCGCCAGGCGTCTGGATGCCCGACTCGATGAGGCCGCCGACCGGCACGGTTGGCTCGACGAGATGACCGCCATCCAGACGATCGACCACTTCGCGCTACAGCACCGGTTGGCAGACGGCTCCACCGTCGTCGGACGGTTCGTGACCCAGCGGCAGCCGCCGCTACCGGAGGACGAACGGGCGATGCTGCTCGGCTGGCGTGACGTGGTCGAGGGGATCTTCGAGGTGCAGCGCCTCGACCGCGGTGCCGTCGTCCTGCACAACCTGCTCGACGATCTCGTCTACCGGACCCACTCCAACATGGGGCGCCGTGCTCTTGGGAAGCTCCGCAAGGGGATGTTCGTCGTCGCCCGCATCGTGCCCGTCCATCCCGCCACCGACGACTGGCTGGTCAGCGGCAACCTCACCACCTAC
>NZ_KB891916.1 GCF_000373585.1 Streptomyces sp. MspMP-M5 | reverse complement strand
ACACACCCCCTGCCCCGGAGGCCCGGCACCGCGGCCGAACAGCCCCGCGCAGCGGACCGGCCCCGCGCAGCGGGCAAAAGCAAGCGCTGCCAAGCGCAGCAAAAACCTTAGGAGCGAGGCCGCCCAAGGGCTCGGTAGAGCCACCCCGCCTTGCGCCACAGCTCCGGATCAAGCGCGTTGCGGCCATCCAGGACGCTCCGTTCGGCGACGACCTCGCCGAGTACGGCGGGGTCGAGTTCCCGGAACTCGCGCCACTCGGTCAGGTGCAGGACGACATGCGCGCCGCGCACCGCTTCCAGGGCGCTCTCCGCGTAACCGAGGGTCGGGAAGACCCTCTCCGCGTTGGTCATGCCCTTGGGGTCGTAGACCGTGACCTGGCCGCCCTGGAGGTGGATCTGGCCGGCGACGTTGAGGGCGGGGGAGTCGCGGACGTCGTCCGAGTCGGGCTTGAAGGTGGCGCCGAGGACGGCGACCCGCTTGCCGAGGAAGCTGCCGCCCACCGCGTCGCGGGCCAGCTCGACCATGTGGCCGCGGCGCCGCATGTTGATCGAGTCGACCTCGCGGAGGAAGGTCAGCGCCTGGTCGGCGCCCAGTTCGCCGGCCCGTGCCATGAAGGCGCGGATGTCCTTGGGCAGGCAGCCGCCGCCGAAGCCGATGCCGGCCCGCAGGAACTTCCTGCCGATCCGTTCGTCGTGGCCGATCGCCTCGGCCAGCTTCACCACGTCGCCGTCGGCGGCCTCGCACACCTCGGCCATCGCGTTGATGAACGAAATCTTGGTGGCCAGGAAGGAGTTGGCGGAGGTCTTCACCAGCTCGGCGGTGGGGTAGTCCATGACGATGAACGGGGAGCCCGCGGCGATCGGAGTGGCGTAGACCTCGCGCAGCAGCGCCTCGGCCCGCTCGCTGGTGACGCCGGCCACGATCCGGTCGGGGTGCAGGGTGTCCTGGACGGCGAAGCCCTCGCGCAGGAACTCCGGGTTCCAGGCCAGTTCGGCGTCGGCGCCGGCGGGCGCGGCGGCCGCCAGCCGCTGCGCGAGCCGGGCCGCGCTGCCCACCGGCACCGTCGACTTGCCGACCACCAGCGCGGGCCGGGTCAGATGCGGCGCCAGCGCGTCGAAGGCGGCCTCGACGTAGGACATGTCGCAGGCGTACTCGCCGTGCTTCTGCGGGGTGTTCACGCAGACGAAGTGGACGTCGCCGAAGGCCCCGGCCTCCTCGTAGGAGGTGGTGAAGCGCAGCCGGCCGGTGGAGCCCTCGATGCCGGCGACATGGCGGCGCAGCAGCTCCTCCAGGCCCGGCTCGTACATCGGCACCTCGCCCCGGCGAAGCATTTCGATCTTCTCCGGCTGCACGTCCAGGCCCAGCACCTCGAAGCCCAGCTCGGCCATGGCGGCGGCGTGGGTGGCACCGAGGTAGCCGGTGCCGATCACGGTGATCTTGAGGGCCATTGCGGGGCTCCCTGGGTCTGACGGAAAGTGGTGCCGACCGAGCATATCCGCGCACGGAACGGACCCTTCCCGCACGCGGTGCGCACCCCGGGGGACTGTCGGCAACCTCACCTATCGGCGGTCCCGGTATCCGCCCTAGAATCCCTTCTCAGTAAGGGTTACTTAACGGTAGTTAGCACTGCCGGCACCTCAGGGGAGTGAGAGACCTTGGCGCCATCGGGAAAGAACGCGGCCGCTGATTTCGATCTGTACCGGCCGTCCGAGGAGCACGACATGCTCCGCGAGTCGGTGCGCTCGCTCGCCGAGGCGAAGATCGCGCCGTTCGCCGCCGCCGTGGACGAGGAGGCCCGCTTCCCGCAGGAGGCGCTGGACGCGCTGGTCGCCAACGACCTGCACGCCGTGCACGTACCGGAGTCGTACGGCGGCGCCGGTGCCGACGCGCTGGCGACCGTGATCGTCATCGAGGAGGTCGCCCGGGTCTGCGCCTCCTCGTCGCTGATCCCGGCGGTCAACAAGCTCGGTTCGCTCCCGGTGATCCTCTCCGGGAGCGAGGAGCTGAAGAAGAAGTACCTGGCGCCGCTCGCCAAGGGCGACGCGATGTTCTCGTACTGCCTCAGCGAGCCGGACGCCGGCTCCGACGCGGCGGGGATGAAGACCAAGGCGGTGCGGGACGGCGACTTCTACGTCCTCAACGGCGTCAAGCGCTGGATCACCAACGCCGGGGTGTCGGACTACTACACCGTCATGGCCGTCACCGACCCGGAGAAGCGCTCCAAGGGCATATCGGCGTTCGTCGTCGAGAAGGGCGACGAGGGCGTCTCCTTCGGCGCGCCGGAGAAGAAGCTCGGCATCAAGGGCTCCCCGACCCGCGAGGTCTACCTCGACAACGTCCGCATCCCCGCCGACCGCATGATCGGCGCGGAGGGCACCGGCTTCGCCACCGCCATGAAGACGCTGGACCACACCCGCGTCACCATCGCGGCCCAGGCGCTCGGCATCGCCCAGGGCGCGCTGGACTACGCCAAGGGCTACGTCCAGGAGCGTAAGCAGTTCGGCAAGCCGATCGGCGACTTCCAGGGCATCCAGTTCATGCTCGCCGACATGGCGATGAAGCTGGAGGCGGCCCGCCAGCTCACCTACGCGGCGGCGGCCCGCTCCGAGCGGGTCTCGGCCGGCGGCAAGGGCGAGGACCTGACGTTCTTCGGCGCCGCCGCCAAGTGCTACGCCTCGGACGCCGCCATGGAGATCACCACGGACGCGGTCCAGCTGCTCGGCGGCTACGGCTACACCCGCGACTACCCGCTGGAGCGGATGATGCGGGACGCCAAGATCACGCAGATTTATGAAGGCACGAATCAGGTTCAGCGGATCGTCATGGCGAGGAACCTGCCGTAGCAGGGTTTTCGCAGGTCATAGGCCATTTTTGATGGCTCGCTGGCTGTGATCGGCTTCCGGTCCGTTCGGGCCCGTTTCGGGCCGATCATGGGCGTCATGCTGGGGGAATCCTGGGCTGACGCTGGGCAGTAAACCGCCTCTCACCTGCACAAACACAACGGCCCCCGGCACGATGCCGGGGGCCGTTCGCATTGGCTCTGTCAGGCGACTTCCGCCTGTCCTTCGGTGGGGTCGTCCGCGCCGGGCGTCAGCATCGTTGCGATGGCTGCCCGCCCGCGCTGCTCCGCGCCCTCAAAGATGTAGTGGTAGTGCTCCCTCAGCACGTCCGTGCTGCTGTGCCCCATCCAGTCGGCCACGTCGTTCTCAGGGACGCCCGCGTACAGGAGGCGCGACCCGTAGTAGTGCCGTAGGGCGTGGGGCTTCGTGTACGTCACGTCGCCCTTGGACAGGGCGACCATCCAAATCTTTGGGTAGAAGTACGACGCGTACAGGTAGCCAGTCCTGCTGACGTTGGGGAAGAGCAGCCGTTCCGGCCCCCAAACACCGTGGTTCTTGATGTGCCGCCGCAGCTCGAAGGCGACGTTCGGAGGCAGCGGCACCACCCGCCCTGGCTCCTCCTCGTCACGGGCCTTGATGTGCCGACGCTGTAGCGCGCTGTTCTTGCCGGACTCGGTTTGCCCGTCCTCCGCGATCTGGAAGTCAACGCGCAGAACTTCGTCTTTGAAATCGATCTGATCCCGCGAGACAGCCATGGCTTCCCCGAGGCGCAGACCGCATCCCGCCATCAGCCACAGCATCGCCCTGTACCGGGCCGGAGCCCCGTCGAGCATGGCCAGGACTTCCCGCGTCGTGAGCCGCCGGGCCTTGCTCTTATGCTCGCGGATCTCCTTGGCGCGGCTCCCCGCGTGCTTGATCTTCTTGCACGGGTTGCGGCCGATGATCTCGTTGACGACGGCCCAGTCCATCATTCCGGAGAAGAACGAGAACCGCTGACGCCGAGTCCGCGCGGACAGCTTGCGGTTCGCCTCCATCCACAAGAGCCACTGCTCAATGTCCGCCACCTTCAGGGACACGATGGAGCGGGCCTTGAAGAACGGCTCAATGGTTGTGGTCAGGATCGATCGGTACTGCTTCTTGGTGCTGTTCTCCAGCTTCCTCTGATTCGCCCACTGTTCCCAGACGGCCGTCACGGGCTGCTTGCCCAACTTGTCGTCTAGGTAGGTCCCGGCGTCGAGTTCCTGTTCCTTGCGCTTGCGGTGGTCGTCGGCCCGCTTCTTGGTCTCGAACGTCTTCTGCCGCTGCTTGCCGTCCGGGTCGTACCAGAAGGTTGTCCACTTCTTCGGATCGTCCTTGGAGCGCGCTACCCATGCCCTTGCCACGTCTGAGCTGGCCTTTCTCGTCCTTGTTGGGCCCGCCCCCGTGTGGCCAGCCCCTCTGCCTCCAGAATGCACATGACCCACCCTGGATTGTCAACACAGGGTGGGCAACCCTGTGTGGTACGGTCGGAATCATGAAGGCGGATGAGAGCGGATTCGAGATCACCCAGGAGCAAGGCGCCTGGGTGATCCGCATGTGGTGGCCCCCGGGCCCGGTGAATGGCGGGCCGCAGCGCATCACCATCGAGAGCGCTGAGGGTGCGCCAGCTCGCGACGTGGCGCGCGGCATCTCCACGACCGTTCTCCGGAGGCTCGACCTCCCTGGCGCGGTGAAGATGGCAGCCGAGATGGGCCCGAAGGGCCAAGAGGTCATGCAGGGACTCACCGAAGCGATGCAGCAAGCCGGGGATACGGCCGGCGCGTTGCTTGAAAGCGAAGGTGTGTCTGAGACGTACCTGGCGTTCCTGGCGGCCGTCTACAAGAGCGCTGCGGACGCTGGCGAGGCTGCGCCCGTCCAGTGGCTGGCGCGACGCATCAAGCGAAGCCCCGAGACGGTCAAGGGGCATTTGAAGCAGGCCCGCAGGGACGGCTTCCTCACGACCATTGCGGGCAAGGCCGGTGGGGAGCTGACCGACAAGGCCAACGCCGTACTCGATTCCAGAATCACCGCCGAGCCGGACGCGTAGCCGAACCCCCGTCATCCACAAACGCACCACAGCCCCCGAGGCCCCTCGGGGGTTTTCCTTTTCCGGGAGAACGTATTGAGCAAGCTGATGACTGTTGACGACGTGGCCGAGCATCTGAATGTGCCCAAGTCATGGGTGTACGACAACTGGAAGCGCGAACAGGTCCCGTTCCGAAAGGTTGGGCAGTCGCTCCGATGCCGCCCGGCCGACCTGGAGAAGTGGCTAGACCGCCAGGACTGAACAGCACGACGAACCGCGCCCCCGAGGCAACCGGGGGCCTTTTATTTCCATTTGGAGCTGAGTTCCGGATGACAGCCGTAGCGACCAAGCCTGTTGGGTTGATTTGCGCCTGGTGCAAGGAAGAGTGGACGTTCTACCGGCCGAAAGGAAAGCGTGGACCGAACCCGGTAACCAATCCTGATCACGCGCAGTGCGGAGGCAAGCGGCAGAACCAGAATCGGGCCATCCGGCGACAGCAGAAGCGCCAGGGCATCGAGTACGAGACGTGGAACATCCGTCCGGCGGATAAGGCCGAGAACCTGACAGTAGAGGAGGAGACCGCCCGCCGCGACGTCATCGAACGTCCTTGGTGGCGTAGCTGCCGGACGGCAGACCTCAATGGGGGATACCACCTCTATCTCTGGGACGAATGGCGAAGCGATGCCCTGGCTGAAGTGGACAGCATCGTCCGGTATTCGACCGAGGTAGACCGGAAGGCGGTTGATCGCTGGTTCCTGGAGAGCCGAGCGGCCAAGTCCGGTGACTACCTCGGCCAGACAGCCAGCGCCAAGCGGAAGCTAGCGGTTATCGGCTCCGCCCGCCCGTGGAGGGAAGCGGAGCAGCCAGGGGCCCTCCTGTGCACCCGGGGGATCGCAGAACGCATGAAGCCGTTCAGCGTGGGCGGGTGAACGTTACGGACAGAGCTTCTGGTGGAGCCCTGTCCGATTATTTATAGGAGTGAGGGAGCTTTCCCTTGGAGTCAAGGCCGCTGGGCGGCGGTCCCCTGACGCGGACGAGAGTCCGGGCCTGTTTGAAGTCCTGAGCATGTTGTGAAGGTGCTCGAATGCAGCTCTGCGGACACCTGCCTGTGAGACCACGGCAGCGGCAACACAGAGTCAGTCCCCACACCCTGTGAAGTAAATGAACGGGGTAAGGGACCTGTCTTCTCTTACGTCGTCCTGTTGTGAGCTATAAGGCCGCCTTGGGAGCGGCCCCTATCTCTTTCCGCTTTCTAGCTTGATCAGATCTTGAGGAGGTGTCGCCATGAGCGACGCGGAAATAATTTCAGAGACTCCGGAGAACCCGGTAACTCTCGATGCGGCCGAGGCTTTCGAGGCCCAGCCGGCCGAATCTGAACCCGCCAATGCTCCCGACCCTGCCGAGGTGATTCGGGCCGAGATCCAGCGGGAGTATGCAAGGAGGCTGGCCCAAGCCGAACTGAGGGCCGAGGCCGCCAAGGCCGGTGTGGATTTTCCCGACGGGTTCATTGACCTTCTCGACCTATCCAAGCTCCTCGGGGAGGACGGCGAGCCTGCCGCAGACGCTATCGCACTGGCACTCAAGCCCTTTCAGGCTGAGCCGCAGCCAAAGTTCCCGCAGCTCATGGGCATGGGCCACTACAACGGCATAGGTGCCCGCAGTTCGGTCTCCCTCGATGCCCGTAACCGCTAACCAGGAGTACCCCTATGACTTTTGCCTACCAGAATCCTGCCTCCCATAGCTTCGTCCCGGAGATATGGAATGCCGACCTGCTGACCCAGTTTGACCCGCTGCTGGTCTGGGCTTCCCCGATCGTCTCGAACAACAAGTATGAGGGAAATATCCGAAAGAAGGGCGATGTAGTCCACATCAACTCGCTTCTACGACCCTCTGTCGGTGACTACAAGCTCCCGGACGGCATGACTGCCCAGCGGCCGGAGACTGTTGACCAGAAGCTCCCGATCACAGAGGCCAAGTACCTTCAGGTCCTCGTGGAGGACGCGGAGCGTATCCAACTCGCCAGCGGAAACCTTAGCTCTCCGATCAATCAGCAGATGATCCGTTCCCTTGCACGTGAGGCCGACACGTTCATGGGCGACATCATCGCCAAGGGCGCCACGGCCCGTCCGACGGTCAAGGCATCGGCGGCCACGGCACCGCAGGCGCTCTACAGCGCGATCCTGGACATGATGCTGGCCCTGGACGACAACGACATTCCCGCAGGCCGTTACGTAGTCGTCTCACCTCGCGTGAAGCGCTACCTGATCGAGCATCCGGCCGTCGCCAACGCTGCCGCGTACGGCGAAGGCGGAGTGACGGCAAACGGCGTCGTTGCCAAGCTCGCTGGCTTCACGGTGCTGTCCACCACCGCAATGCCGAAGGGAGCGGACATCGTGGCCGGGCACAAGGAATTCGCCACCTATGCCAGCCAGTTCACGGGATTCCGCGAGGGCCAGTCGGAGAAATACCGAGCCGACTACATCGACACCCTGCACCTGTACGGCGGAAAGATCGTGCGATACCCCGAGTTGGACACCAAGAAGGCTGACAACACCTTCGATGAATCCAAGCCGACCAAGGGGATCTGCAAGGTTGCCGTGGACTGGTCAGCATGAGGTTGATGAGAGGGCCCTTGCCGCGAGGGACCTCTCATCAACTACGAGTGCTCCACGTCGTGCTCGGCGGCTCACCCGAGGGCGTGGAGACTCGTCAGCACCAAGACGAAGAGCGTCAGCGCGGCGCCAGCTGCGGCTGAGCCGCCCCTGATGCACGTTGGAGTGGGGGCTCCCTCCCACCGGGCGAGAAGGCCGGCCACGATGCCGACGATGATCGCTGCCAGCGCCGCCACCAAGACCACGAGCAGCCTGACGTATAGGGACAGCCCCACTTCAACCTCCGTTGTGTACATGCGAGATGACCAACATCAGCATCTGCGCAGGCACGGGGCTGGACTAGGATTCCGGACTACTTCAGCCGTTGCTTGGACTACTCAGGACTCAGGGAGACTGGCATGGGGAGGCCGACCAAACCACTCGATCCCAACCACCCGCACTACGCCTTCATCTCTGACCTCCGGACGTTGCGTGACAGGGCTGGGACCCGCGGCCTCTTGAAGCAAACCTGCGACACCGCTGAGATCAGCCGAGCGACCTATTACGGCGTGTTGAACGGCACTCAGTTGCCAACTCGCGAAACGCTGGCGCGCATGGTCAAGGCGTGGGGTGGTGACGTGGCCGCTTGGATGGAGCGACGCAGGGAAGTCGGAGAGGTAGGTGATCAGACTGCGGCTGCAGCCCCGGTCGCTTCCCCTCAAGTGGATAGAAGACGGGCGGAAAGGGAATTCTGCCGTCATCTGAACACCATCCATACCTTCCTTTACTCTTTGGAACCCCGCGACCTCGCTGGCCAAGGCCTGACAGAGAAGTTAGTAGTGGATGTCCTGCGCGGAACCCTTCAGGGTCGCGACCATTGGAACGATTTTAGAATCCGATGCGCCGTTGTTGAGCAACTGGAGGAATTTGCAAATTATGCAGTGGGATCCTCTGAAACCCGAACCTTTATTACAACCTTGGCCGTGAAGTGCCACTATTGGGCAAGAATCATCCGTGATATTGAGCGTGAGGCGCTGGTGAAGAAGGCGAAAACGGGTGAGTAAGTGGACGGAGAAGTATCTCACTCAAGAGCGGTCTTCGCGAGAATATATAACCCTCGCATTAAATACGTACCTGTTATTGGCGTTGAACCGTATCGGCGGCTCATCAAAGTGAGACCGAGGTCACCGCGGACTGGCTTGATAGTCCATCCGTTCACCGTTCCCGGCTGCAATCCACCAGTTCTCACGCTCCCGAGGCATCGGAATGAAGTATCGGCAGGCCATATAGAGTCCGGGCGGCCGGCGTCCTGAAAATTTCATACCCGTACACGGCGGGAGGAAGGCACCCCCGGTGGGTCCTCATTACTTCCTAATTCCCGTTACCCCCACCCGCATTTCCGTGAAGTTATTATTTCGTTACCTGGATCGGGGGTTTTCTTGGCTCATGGTGAGGCAGGATGTTGATCAGTTCCGCGACATCGAACGCGGCGGCCGTTAGAGCAATGCTCCGGCCACTCACTGAGACTTCACTGCCAGCCTGAATCAAAGGAATGCAGCGCCATGCGTAAGACCGTCCTTGTCCCTGTGGTTCGAACGTTCTGCGACGCCCACATAGCGCGCGACGGGTCCGAGGTGGAGGCAACCGAGGCGCTGGCTCTCGGGGACTCCACCTGGCATCTCTGCCTTGAGCACAACGTCATCTTCGGCCGCTACCTCGTGGACGCTCTTGGGGTACCAGAGGACGCTTCCGTCGAGCCTGCCCCGGCGACTTCCGACCCTGAGTCTGTGGCAGTCGTTGACTCTGTGCCCGTGGCTGAGCCGTCGCCCGTTGTCGAGTCGGAGTGCGATGCGGAGGGCGTGAGCGAGGAGGCGACCGATCCTCAGCCCGTCCCGTCCGTGATGATCTCCGGCGAGATTGACGGGTACGACTGGGAGGACGCACGCCAGGCAGTCCGCAACCTGGGCTATGAGGTGGTCGGGCGCGCGGACGACTCCACGGTGTTGTTCATCTGCGGCAACGGCGCGGAGCGGAACGCCACGAAGCTGCGCGATGCACGGGAACGCGATCTGTCCGTGATGGACGCAACCCTTCCCGGCCGGTTCAAGGCCGCCGTTCTTGCTGGTGAGTTCGTGGGTGGTGACGCGCTTCCGGAACCTGCCAAGGTCGGTCCCGAGGCCATGAGTGGGCGGGAGCGTAACGCCAAGGTCAGGGCTTGGGGACGCGCCAACGGCTACAGCATCCCCACCAAGGGGCGCATCCCCATACACGTCCGCCACGCGTACGAACTGACGCACGGGGACGCGTCCGGGGGACAAGTGGCAGCAGCCTGAGCCTCGCTCTGACAAGGCCGACCGCCGGTCGGGGCGGTCGGCCCCTCCTCCCCGATCGGTCAACCAAGGAAGCGAACGCAACAGCATGAACACCCCCGTTCTGTACGGCCCCATCGGCCGCGCGGTCCGCAAGATCGCCCCGTTCCTCGAAGCTGACGCCCTGGGCGTGTACGTCGCTGCGCTGTCGATGTGGTCGGCCGCCATCGGTGGCACGGTCAAGGTCTCGTCCCGTGGTTCTTCCCGCCCAGTGCTGCTGTGGTCGGCCTTGGTGGCCGGAACAGGCAGGGGGAAGGGGACCGCGCTGCGGGCCGCGCTTCATGTCCTGGACGCCTCCTTGGGTCGCTTCCTGGCCACGCACACCACCTCCGGGATCACCTCCGGCGCGAGTATGGTCAACCACCTGTGGGAGCAGCAAGAGGCCACGGCGGAGACCGAACACGGCCGGGACGTACGGGCGTTGGTGGTCGAAGAGGAATGGTCGGAAGTGCTCCGCAGGGTCAAGCGGGACGCGTCATTCACCACCAAACTCCGCGCAGCCTGGGACGGCGCAACACTGCGGAACACCACCAAGGAGGAAGCGCAGGAAGTCCGCGATCCCGCCATGGCGTTGCACTCCCACATCACCCCTTCCGACTGGGCCAAGTACGTGGGTGAGTCGGAGGCGGCCGGAGGCTCGTACAACCGCATCCTTCCCTTCCTGCTCAGGTCGGTGCCGATGCTGGACGACGACCGCGTGAGCCTGCCGGAGGTGGACGGCCGGGAACTGCCCGACGCATACGGCTGGGCTACCGCTCGACCACGCGTGATCACGCTGGGGGAGGACGCCCGGCCGCTGTGGAGGATCGTGCGCCGGTACGCCCGCATCCTCGGGGAGACACTGCCGGAAGCTCAGGCGGTGTTCATAGAACGAACCGCAGAGCAGACGTTGCGCGTCGCGGCCTGCCTGGCCGCCTCTGAGTGCGCCGAGACCATCACGGACGAGATGCTGGCCGCCGCGTTCGCTCTCGTACGGCGGTCCGTCCAGGATGCGGTCCGGATCAGCAAGGGAGCCGACGCTCCAAAGGCGAAGCGGCAGCCGCTCAGCCTCGCGGACAAAGTGAAGGCCAGGATCGCCATGCATGGCGGTGCCGCCACGTCGTCTCAGGTGCTCCCGTACGTGGGGGCGACGGCCGCTGAGGTCAAGGCACTGCCCGGAATCGTCGTGACCGTGGAACGGGAAGGGAAAACCGGTCGTCCGAAGACCGTTCTGACGCTCCGCGATGACACTCCCGTTTACGCAGAGCAGCCGAACGAGGCCCCGACCCCCCAGCCGGCCAGCGCGGAGCGTGACGACGTGAACCGCGCCACGGTCGTGCAGATGGACGCTTACCGCCCGGCCCTCACGCAGACCCCGGAGCCGATGAAGCGGTCGGAACCGCTCGCCAGCACCAATCCCTTCATGGCGCTGCTCTGAGCGCTCGAAGGGACCGAAGAACGCCCCTGCCGTCCTCGGCAGGGGCGTTCCTTCGTTGCTCAGCGGTTCAGTTCCCGGCACTCCTCCAGCATCTGCAACCCAGGAGCCAGAAGGTTCCGTTTACCGGGGCATGGCCGCTTCTCAGTGGTCATCCACACGTGCCAGCACGACATGCAGCGCATCATCCCGGAGTGCTCCGGGTCGGCCTCCGCGCTACCGCCGCAATGCGGGCACTGGTACATGTGACTCCCTACGCCGAGAGGCCGAACTCCCCCAGCTTGGCACCGCCCATGAAGTCGGTCCACTCCACGGCCGTGAACTCGACCGTCTGACCGGTCACGGAATTGCGGACGACCACCTTGCCGGGCACGTTGGTGGCGACTTCGACACACCTGCGGTCGTTCGGGTCGTACTTGCACGCACTCGACGTGCGGAACTCGAACTCGGGGACTGCGGTCATCGTGCCTATCCCTTCTCCATGCGTGCGGGGAAGCGGTCCCCGCGCCGACCTGCAACCCGTCCCTGGCCGCTCGACCTGTCCAGGGTTTCCACCACCGGGACGGAGCTTGCGCCGCCACTGCCGGGATTTCGAATGGGCCCGGGGGAGCCCGGTTCGGTTACATCCGGCAGGGGCGGAGAATGGGATCACCATCTGATCGGCTCCAACGTGCCGCCCGCGCAGAGCGGGCAGGGAACCCTGAACGTGTGGTGACAGGTGCGGCACCCGGCGAATCCGCAGCAGTCGGGACACCAGATCGAGCGGTGACTGATGCACACACCGCAGCACGTGATCACGGGCGCGGGAGCCTTGGCCGCTTGCTTCGGCGACGCCTTGCGAGGCTTACGCTTCCTGGCCGTTTTCGTCGCCGTCTGCGGGCTCACAGCCCGCCCCTACTGCTCCGCCTATTGGCTTCGGCCACCCTGACGCTGACCCGTCGCCTAACGGCTCCGTCGGTGGTTCGTAGTCGGGGCACTTCGGGCTACCGCACTGGCACTTGGGCCACTTCAGACCATCGCCAGGGGCAACGTCCGCCCCCTCCGGCCCAGGGGTCGACTTGTGCACCAGGAGCACCCCACCGACACCGAACGCGTCAGAGAGACGGGAGAGAAGCCGTCGAGCTTCACTGCTGCCCATCTGGTCAGCCGCTTCGTTGCCCTGCGCCCTGCTCTCGGTCATCGCGCCGCGCCCTCCCGATCGCTTCCGAGGTCGATGTGCCGACCGTAGGAATCAGGGAGTGCCGGGCTCCACAAACTTGCATGAGCTTGCACGTCAATTGGCATGGCTCGTAGCGGTATTGACGCTATCTCTCCAGTTCAAAGAAGCTGATGCAAGCCCGAGCAAGTACCTAGACCAGGGAGCCTGCCATGGCCGTAGAGTTCGTTGGGATCGACCCCAACACCGACCGGGACCACTGCCCCACCGTGTGGGCGGACGCGGAAGCTCAGGAGATCTTGTTGCAGGGGTGGAAGCCGAACCCCGAGACTCAGGCGGAGTGCGAGGGAACCAGCCCCGCGAACGGCTCGGTGCCCGACAGTGAGGCCATCGTCAGGATTCCGGCCCGGATGATTCCGATGATCAGGGAGGCGTGTGATGCCGTCGAGCGTGCCCAGCTTCGCTGAGTTGCTTGGCCAGTGCCAGCGATCCGCCGTCCACCTGGAACTGCGCGACTCGTACGCCACCACGGACCGGTTCGAGGCGTGGAAGCGTGGGGAGCGGATCAATTGGGAGGATCGCGATTCCTGGTGGCATCCCTATGACCAGTTGATCGCGGACACCGTGGCCAGGGGCGTGGTGATCCGCAGGGCTCGGGTGGTCTCCGAGCCGGTATCGGACTACATCCGGTGGGAGCACTACGTCACTCATGCCAACGTCACGGCCGGCGAGGAAGTCCGGTGGCTGCCACGGCGGCGGGCCACGGCTGTCGCCCTGCCGGGGAACGACTTCTGGCTGTTTGATGATGCGCTGCTCCGGGTGCACCACTTCTCAGGTGACGGCGCGGTGGTGGAGGACGAGATCACAGAGGATCCGGAAGCCGTGAAGCTGTGCTCTGCTGCCTTCGAAGCGGTTTGGGAGCGAGCGATCCCGCACCACCAGTACGAGGTCTGACGAAAGCCAGCTCCATGCCCCCACACCCCTCTTCACGCGTCCAGAAGGCCCGCGAGGATCTTGCGGGGCGTCTGCGGGAGATCCGGAAGGACGCGGGGATCAGCGGGCGGGAGCTGGCCGTCAGGTGCGGTTGGTCGGAGTCGAAGTCATCCCGGATCGAGAACGCCAAGACGCCGCCCTCTGACGCGGACATCCGGGCCTGGTGTCGCGCCTGCGCCGCTGGCGACCAGGCCCCCGACTTGATCGCGGCAAACCGGCAGTCCGCCGATGCCCATGTGCAGTGGAAACGACTCCAGCGGAGCGGGCTGCGGCGGCTGCAAGAGTCCACCGGGGATCTGTACCAACAAACCACGACCTTCCGGGTCTACGTCTCCGACGTGATCCCCGGCTTCCTCCAGACGCCCGGATACGCCGCTGCTCTGCTGTCCTCCATCGCGGATTTCCGGGGAACTCCGGATGATGTGAGCGATGCCGTGGCGGCCCGCATGAGGCGGAACGCGGTGCTGAGCAATGGCGCACACCGTTTCTCGTTCGTGTTGGAGGAGTCGGTGTTGCGCTACCGGCTGTGCAGCGCCGAAACCATGGCGGCACAGCTTGGCCACTTGCTCGGGGTCATGGACCTTCAGAACGTCGCGGTGGGCATCGTCCCGTTCTCGGCACAACGGACCGTGTGGCCCATGCCAACCTTCACGATCTTCGATGACGGCCGGGTGCACGCGGACACCTTGGACGCTGCTTCCACGCTCACGCAGCCCAGTCAGGTCGAGCTGTACGCCCGAGCGTTTGAGCGGCTCTCCCAAGGGGCCGCACGGGGAGCGGCAGCGCGTTCTCTGATCGCGGATGCGGTGGCGTCCCTGGAGTGACCTAGTGATCATGGGGAAATGCTGGGGGAGCAACCCATGAGGGGTATGTTCGCGCAGGTCAGAGGGGTGATTTCCGTAAAGCACGCAGATTTACGAGGGCACGAATCAGGTGCAGCGGATCGTGATGGCGCGGAACCTTCCGTAGGGACGTCTCGCGCCCGACGGGACGGGCCCCGGCCGCGGTTGCGGTCGGGGCCCGTCCCGTGGTCCGTCCGGTCAGTTGCCGGCGACGGTGACCGGCTCGTCGTTGTTGAGCTGCTGGACGAGCTGCTTGAGCTTGGCCTGGTCCCAGACCAGGTTGCCGCCCGCGCTCCCGGAGATCGGCATGTTCATCGACTTGCCGTCGCCGCTGGTGACGCCCTTCATCGCGAAGAACATCTGGCCCAGGTCCCACAGGCCCATGTCCTTGTCCACCTTCAGCGTGTCCAGGCCGGCGCCCAGCGTCGGATAGAGCTTGAAGGGGTTGAGCAGGGTGCCCGGCGTGGCGGCCTGCTTGGCGACGGCGGCCAGGAACTTCTGCTGGTTCTTGGTGCGCTGGAGGTCCTGGGAGGCGAACGCGTGCCGGGTCCGGACGAAGGCGAGCGCCTGCGCGCCGTCGAGGGTCTGGGTGCCGGCCTTGAAGTCGGCGCCGGAGTCCTTGTCCTTGAACGCCTGGGGGATGTCCATCTCCACCCCGCCGAGCGCGTCGACGATGTTGGCGAAGCCGGCGAAGCCGATCTCGACGTAGTGGTCGATGTGCAGGTGGGTGTTGTACTCGACGGTGCGCACCAGCAGGGCCGGGCCGTCCTCGGCGTAGGTCGCGTTCAGCTTGGTGTGCCGGCCGCGTGCCGGGTACTGCTTGCCGGACTTCGAGCCGACGTACGAGGGGATCTCGACGTTGGAGTCGCGGGGCAGGGATATCAGCGTCGGGCCGTTGCTGCCGTCGTGCAGGATCAGCATCGAGTCGGTGCGCCCGCCGTCGGTGGGGCCGCCGGTGTGCAGCTTCTGCTTCATCTCGTCGGTCATGCCCTCGCGGCTGTCCGTGCCGACGATGAGGTAGTTGGTGCCGTCGCCGGTCGCGGGGCGGTCGATGACCTTGCTCAGGTCGACCTCGCGGCGCAGCTTGCCGTCCGCCCAGAAGTACGTGCCGACGGAGGCGGCCAGCACCACCACGACCAGGGTGATCAGCGCCCACTTGATGCGGCGGCCCCAGCGCGGGCGCGGCCGGGCGGCGTAGCCGTCGCCGCCGTCGCCGTTGTAGCCGCCGCCACCGGTGCCGCGGCCGCCCCGGCCGCCCCCGTAGACCTGGCCGGTGTTGTAGCCGCTGTCGTAGTCGTCGTAGCCCTGGGACTGCTGCGGGGCGCTCCCGCCGCCGCGCCGCGGGGAGAGCGAGGGCGGCAGCGGGGGCTCGTTCCGGCCGTAGCCGGGGCCTGCGTCGCGCCGTACGTGCGGCATGGCGCGCGCACCCTCCGGCTCGCCGCTGCTGCCGCGTCCGTACCGGTTGCCGCTCTGCTCGCCGGACCGTCCTTGGGGCCACTCATTCATACGGGGAAGTGTGCACGCCGCGGGGGCCCGCTCCATAGGGCGGGTACGGGATCGGGCCGTGGCTGTTGCAGAGCTGATGCAAAGCGGCGGAGCGCTAACGGGCCATACCGCGAAGGGCCCGGCGATTCCGGCCGCGGCCAACGGAAGCATCCATTCCGGATGGTTTCCGGCGGAGGGCGGGAGAGCCATCTCACGCCGGCGACGAGACCCGCGTCACGTGGCCGGCGAGACCCGCGTCACGCCGGCCCGCTCCCGCCGCCCGCGCCGTACGGGACCGTACGGCCCCCGCTTACGCTTGGCTGCATGACCGACCTCGTCACCCACTCCCCGGAGGACGCCCCCGCGGGCAAGCCCACCTCCGTCTCCCGCACCACGCTGTCGCACATCATGACCGCAGGCGACACCAACCTCCTCGGGACGGTGCACGGCGGCGTGATCATGAAACTCGTCGACGACGCCGCGGGCGCGGTCGCGGGCCGGCACTCCGGCGGCCCGGCGGTGACGGCCTCCATGGACGAGATGGCCTTCCTGGAGCCGGTCCGGGTCGGCGACCTCGTCCACGTCAAGGCCCAGGTCAACTGGACCGGCCGGTCCTCCATGGAGATCGGCGTCCGGGTGCTGGCCGAGCGCTGGAACGAATCCACCCCCGCCCAGCAGGTCGGCTCCGCCTACCTCGTCTTCGCCGCCGTCGACGAGCACGGCAAGCCCCGGGCGGTACCGCCGGTCATCCCCGAGACCGAGCGCGACAAGCGGCGCTACCAGGAGGCCCAGATCCGCCGGACGCACCGACTGGCCCGCCGCCGCGCCATCCGGGAACTCCGCGAACGGCGCGCCGCCGAGGGGCTGGATGAGTGAGTCCGAAGTCCCGCGGCCCGCCCTCCGGGCGGACGACGGGACTTCGGACTCACTCATCCAGACGACGCCTGACCGGCCGGCCCTGGCGCCTCACGCCTCCTCCGGCGCGGGTGCCGCGGCCGGCCGGACCGCGCCGCGGGGCAGCGCCCGGCGGTGCAGCGCCGCTGCCGTCCCCTTTGCCAGCAGCGCCAGCGCCGCGCCCGTGACGGTCCCGGCCGCCGCGCACAGCACATCGTCGATGTCGGCCACCCGCCCGGCCCGCATCAGCAGCTGCGCCAGCTCGACGGCGACGCTCAGCCCCACCCCGAGCAGGAACGCCCCGGCCGCCGACCAGCGGGGCGCGGCGAACCGCAGCAGCAGCGGGACCGGGACGAACAGCGCGGTCCCGGCGATCTGCCGCCGCACCAGCATCGCCACCTCGCCCGGCTCCAGCTGCGCCCCCAGCTCCAGCAGCCCCTCCCCGGGGCGCCACCAGAACGTCGCGTCGCCGGAGCCCACCGGCTGCGTGGGGGCGAGGGTGACCGCCAGCAGCAGCACCAGCCAGACCGCCAGCAGCACCCCGGCCGCGGTGCGCGGGGCGCGCCGCCCCGGGGCCTGCAGCGCCCACAGCGCCAGGGCCAGGGCCAGCGCCAGCGCCCCGAGCAGGAAGAGCACCACCGTCGCCGGGGTGATCGCCAGGACGATCCGCCACATGCTCCGCACCACCTTTCCGGACATCGGACACCGGACGCCGCACGGCCCGGGTCAGCCGCAGCTCCACTTGGTGACGAACACCGTCGCGCCGTGCTCCATCACGCCCCGGATGCATTCGTCCGGCAGCATCTCCACCCGCCCGCTCAGCCGGAGCACCCCGCCGCGCGTCCGCCCGGCGCCGAACCAGCCAGGGAACGCGGTGATCCGGGAGTTCTTGCGCTGGTAGCCGAGCCGGACGGAGATCTCGCCGGGCGCCGGGGCGTCCCGCCGGTAGACGGCGGTGTAGACGCCGGTCGCACCGACCGGGCCGCGCAGGCACAGCCGGCCGAGCAGCAGCACCCCGCAGCCGGTCGGCGCGGCCGGGGCCGACGGGACGGCCGCCGCGGTCATCGCCAGCAGGCCCAGCACGGCGACGGCGGCCGCGGCCCGGCCCGCCCGGCGCCGCCGGTCCGGCCCGGCCGCCGGCGGCCCCGCGGCGGTGCGGCGCGGCGCGGGCACGGTCATCGGCACACCGCCTGGTCGCCGGTGATCGCCGCCAGGGTGCCGGGAGCCGGCGCCGGCTCCTCGGCCCGCACCGGCCGCACCGCCCGGAAGTCCGCGCCGACCGTCACCCGCATCAGCGGCCCCTGCCCGGCCGCCGGCCGCAGCCGGGCACCGGGCAGCGCGGCGGCCAGCGAGCGCGCCGAGCGGTCCCAGCGCGGGTCGTAGGAGAGCACCGTGCGGGGCGCCGCGCCGTGCCCGGAGTCGCCCGGCGTGCCGACGGTGGCGAAGCCGGTGTCCGCCAGCTCCCGGGTGACCCGGGCGGCCAGCCCGGGCCGGCCGGTGCCGTTGTCGACCCGCACCCGCACCTGCCCGGGCGGGACGTCCACGACCGTGCCGGGCTCCGCCGCCCGCCGGTGCACCGCGAACGGCCGGTCCTCGCGCAGCGCCCGGAACAGCCGCGGCGCCTGCACCGGGTCCCAGCGCACCGTCGAGCCCAGCCCCGGCACGTTCTCCGCCTCGCCCCGCAGCGGCACCGAGGCGAACTCCGACGACGCCGGGCCGAAGCCGCGCATCGCCTGCGCCAGATCGGCCAGCTCGCCCGCGCCGAAGCCGTCGTCGGCCCGCACGGACTGCAGCATGGCGTCCGCCACCTCCTTGAAGCGGACCGGGTTCATCAGCACCCCGGACGAGGTGATCCGGTCCAGCAGCGCGGCCAGGAACCGCTGCTGGCGCTGCATCCGGCCCAGGTCCGCGGAGCCGTCCACATGGCGCGAGCGGACGTACTGGAGGGCCTGGCCGCCGTTGAGCCGCGAGGTCCCGGCGGGCAGGTCCAGCCCCGAGTAGCGGTCCCGCAGCGGCCGCACGCTGCAGACCTCCACCCCGCCGACCGCGTCCACGGTCCGCATGAAGCTGGTGAAGTCGATCTCCAGGTAGTGGTCGATGTGCACCCCGGTCATGTGCTCGACGGTGCGCACGGTCAGGTTGGGGCCGCCCTCGGCGTAGGCCGCGTTCAGCTTGACCGCGTGCCGGGGGTGCCGCCGGCCGTCGGCGTCCTGGTGGGCGGGCACCTCGGCGTACGAGTCGCGGGGCAGGCTCACCACGCTGGCGCGGCTCCGGTCGGCGGAGAGGTGCACCAGCATCAGCGTGTCCGTGCAGTGGCAGGGGTCGCCGCCCAGGTGGTAGCGCTCCTTCTCCTCGTCGGTCAGGTTGTCCCGGCCGTCGGTCCCGACGACCAGGAACGTCAGCCCGGCGCCGACCACGGGCCGGTCGTTGATCCCCTGGAAGGCGTCCACCCGGCCGATCCCGGTCTCCACGTCGGTGACCATGGCGTGCCCCACCCCGCTCGCGGACAGCAGCAGGGCGGTCGCCGCGGCGCTGATCCGCAGTCCCCAGCGCGGCCCCTGGGGGCCCCGGCGCGGGCGGCGCCACCGGGACCGCCGGGGGCGCCGGCCCGGGACGGTGCGCGAGGAGGTCGACGGCGCGGGGACGGGCACGGGCCACCTCCGCGGTGGACGGGGACAGGGGTGGCGGGGCCCACCGGCGGGCCCCGCGCGGTGCGCGGGCCGGTGCGGTGCGGGCCCGTCACGGAACGGACCCGGTCACCGTAAACCCGTACGATCTGCATCAAAATGCCACACACCGGGTGGTCGGCGTCCGGCCACCCGGTTGCCGTCCGAAGAGGTCCCCCGTTCGCGGTACCGTGAGGCGGAACACCGCAGTCTCCCGGCGGGCGCTGCCGCCCCCCCATGGCGGCTCGCCGCGGGCCGTACCCCCGAGGAACCATGCCCCAGCAGCAGCTCCCGGCCGTCTCCGTGATCATGCCGGTGCTCAACGAGGAACGTCACCTGCGCAACGCCGTCCGGCACATCCTGGCCCAGGAGTACGCCGGTGAGATGGAGGTGGTGATCGCCCTCGGCCCCTCCACGGACCGCACCGACGAGATCGCCGCGGAGTTGGTCCGCGAGGACCCCCGGGTGCACACCGTGCCCAACCCCACCGGCCGCACCCCCGCCGCCCTGAACGCCGCCATCAAGGCGTCCCGGCACCCCGTCGTGGTCCGCGTCGACGGCCACGGCATGCTGTCGCCGAACTACATCGCCACCGCCGTGCGCCTCCTTGCGGAGACCGGCGCCGCCAACGTCGGCGGCATCATGCACGCCGAGGGCGAGAACGCCTGGGAGGAGGCGGTGGCCGCCGCCATGACCTCCAAGATCGGCGTGGGCAACGCCGCCTTCCACACCGGCGGCGCGGCCGGCCCCGCCGAAACGGTCTACCTCGGCGTCTTCCGCCGCGAGGTGCTGGAGCAGCAGGGCGGCTACAACGAGGAGTTCATCCGCGCCCAGGACTGGGAGCTGAACTTCCGCATCCGGGAGGCCGGCGGGCAGATCTGGTTCTCGCCCGAGCTGCGGGTCCAGTACCGGCCGCGCCCCAGCATCAAGGCCCTCGCCAAGCAGTACAAGGACTACGGCAAGTGGCGGCACGTCGTCGCCCGCTACCACTCCGGGTCGATCAACCTGCGCTACCTCGCCCCGCCGGCCGCGGTCTGCGCCATCGCCGCCGGCCTGGTCGTCGGCGTCGCCGTCACGCCCTGGGGCCTCGTCGTCCCGGCCGGCTACCTCGCCGCGATCACCGCGGGCTCGCTGCCGGCCGGCAAGGGCCTGTCGCTGAAGGCCCGCGCCCAGATCCCCGTCGCCCTGGCGACCATGCACATGTCCTGGGGCGCCGGCTTCCTCACCAGCCCGCGCTCCCTCGCGAAGAAGGTCATCGCCAGCCGGCGCCCGGCCGTCAAGGCCCCGGCTCCCGCCCCGGCCGAGTAGCCCTCCCGGGGTGCGCGCCCCGCGATGCGCACCCCCGTATCCGGGCCCGGCACGTCAGAACGTGTACTGCGGATTGACCTTCATGCAGGCCGAGGAGTCCTTCTCCGCGTTCAGCGGGTCCGCGCTCTTGGGCGCCTGGTGCGCGGGTGCCCCGCCGCCCGCGCCGGACGCCGCCGGATAGTCCGTGCCGGTCCGCCAGTCGTTGCCGACCACCAGCCGCACCGTGGCGGCCTCCGCCGACTCCCGTACCGCACCGGTGGGCAGCCCCAGCGCCTTGGCGAGCGCCAGGGCGTCGCCGCGCCGCGCGGCGTCCTTGTAGAGCACGGTGGTCGCCGCCTGGCTGACGAGCCGGGAATGCGTGCGCGCGCCCGTGTAGCCGAGCGCCACCAGCCGTTCCTGGATGTCGTTCGCCCGCCCGGCGGCCGGGCCGCGCGCCCCGTCCGTGCCGTTCTGGACGACAACGGCCAGCTTCCCCTTGGGAGTTGACGGGGACGGCGCCGCCGGCTGCGGCCCGCCGCCCTTCGCGTCCTTGCCGCCCTGGCCGCCCTTGGCGTCCTTGCCGTCCAGCGCCACGTCGTCGCGCAGCATCGCGAAGGTGGCCTCCGCGTCCCCGGGCTTCGGCACGACATACCGTTCCCCGGGGCCGTACTCCCAGGGCATGGTGATCATCGTGATCCGCCCGGTCGGCACCCGCTGCAGATCGCCGCCCAGGTCGTAGAGCTTCTTGACCGAGCCCAGCCCCTCGTCGACGGTGAGCGCACTGGTCGCGGCCTCCGCCAGGTCCCGCAGCTGCACCGGGTCGGTGAGCTTGGTGCCCTGCTTGAGCTGACGGATCATCGAGTTCATGTACATGTGCTGGGCCTTGGCCCGGCCGATGTCGGTGTTGTCCTCGAAGCCGTAACGGGTGCGCAGCCACTGCAGCGCCTGCACACCCTTGACCGGGTGGGTGCCCTTGGTCAGCCGCAGCCCGCTGCCGTGGCCCCTGCGGTCGTGCGAGTAGACGTTCCGGTCGACGCAGACCGGCACCCCGCCGACCGCGTCGGCCATGTCCACCACCCCGGAGAAGTCGACCATCATGAAGTGGTCGACGTAGACGCCGGTCAGCGCCTTCCAGGTGGCGACGGTGCAGCCCGGACCGCCGTGCTGCAGCGACTCGTTGATCGGCGCGGTGGTCTCCGGATAGACGTGGCCGTCCTTGGGGTCGGTGCACTGCGGCACGGTCACCCGGGTGTCCCGCGGGATGGAGATCACCGACATGTTGCTGCGGTCGGCGCTGACGTGCACCAGCATCTGGACGTCCGCCAGCGGCTTGCGGTCCGCGTCCTGGCGGGCCCCGCCCAGCTCGATGTTCTTCTCGGTGTTCCGGCCGTCCGACCCCAGCAGCAGGATGTTCATCGGCGTCTGCCCGAACGCGTTCGGCTCCGGCTTCTTCAGCCCGCCCGGCCCGAGGTCCAGCGCCTCCTTGCGGAGGTTCGCGTTCAGGTGCTGGTAGTAGAGATAACCGCCGGCGGCCCCGGCCACCAGGAGCACGCCCAGGCCCAACGCCGTCCAGCGCAGCACCCGGCGGCCCGTACCGCCCTCCTTCCCGCCCCGCGCGGCCTTCGCGGCCCGGCGGTCCCGGCGGCGCGCGGCGCGGCCCCCGGCCGTCCCGCCGGACGGAGCGTCGCCCGCGCCGCCGGCCGGGCCGCCCACGGCCCCGTCGGCCGCCCAGTCCGGCGCGTCCGGCGGCAGCCCCTTGTTCTCGAAGGCACCGCCGTCCGTCCAGCCCAGCCGGCGCGGCTCCTGCTGCCGCCCCTCACCGCGCACACCGCTCTGCGGCATTCGCCATTCCCCCGTTTTCCGTGCAGTTGCGCTCCGTGCCCGGGCTCAGCGCCCGGCCCGATCACTTCGCGCAGATGTTCTTGTCATCTGCACTGACGTGCTGAACGCCCTCCGGGGTTTCGGTCGGCGCCTCGATCGGCGAACCCGGCGCGGTGAAGTCCTTGCCCAGCACCAGCTTCATCGGAACCCGCGGACCGGCGTTCGCACCGGTCTGCTTCAGCGCGCTCTTGGGCAGGCCCATCCACTCGGCGAGCGTCGCGGCCTGGTCGGCCTGGTTCGGCGCGTACTCCAGACGCGTCGCGGACAGCTTCTCCGGCGCGTTGCCGGCGTTGGTCGACAGCCGCGCGCCCTTGGTGTTCTGCAGCCAGTCCACGGTCTCCTGGGCCGCGCCGAACGGCCCGCCCCCGTTGGTGACATCGACCCGGACCAGCTCCGGAGGCGCCTTCTTGACCGGCGCGCTCGGCTTGCCGCCCTTGCCCTTCCCGGCACCCTTGGCCAGCGCGTGGTCCTGCTGCACCATCTTGAACAGCGGCTCGGCCTTCGCGGTGTCCAGGACGACGGTGGCCTTGTCCCGCGGGTTGTCCAGCACCGGCACGGTGGCGAAGGTGATCTTGTTGAGGTCGACCTTCTTCAGGTCGTCCCCGAAGTCCATCAGCTTGCCCGCGGTGCCGATACCGGTGTCCACCGTCAGCGCCTTCGTCGCCGCCTGCGCCACGTCCAGCAGCTTGCCCGGACTGCCGAAGGCACTCGACTTCAGCTTCCGGATCAGCGAACCGACGAACTGCTGCTGCAGCTGAATCCGGCTCAGGTCGCTGCCGGTGCCCACCGAGTGCCGGGTCCGCACGAACGCCAGCGCCTGCTCGCCCTTGACCACATGCCGGCCCGCCGAGAGCTTCAGGTGCGACTTCGGGTCGTCGATGTCCTTCGCGGTGCACACCTCGACACCGTCCACCGCGTCGGACAGGTCCTTGACGGCGTTGAAGTCCGCCATCATGAAGTGGTTGATCTTCAGGCCGGTCAGCTTCTCCACCGTCCGCCAGGTGCAGCCCGGATCCCGGCCCTCCTGGCCCAGACTGGTGTTGAACCGCACATGCCGCTGGCCCGGAACGACCTTCGTCGAACCGTCCGGCTGCTTCGTCGGGCAGTCCGGGATGTCGGTGACCAGGTCGCGCGGAATGCTCAGCGCGGTGGCGTTGGTCCGGTCCTTCGACACGTGCATCAGGATCGTGGTGTCCGCGTGCCCGACGCTGCCCTGGTCGCCGTAACCGGTGTCGCCCTTGCCGGTGCGCGCGTCGGTGCCGATCACCAGGAGGTTCACCGGGCCGTCGGTGACTGCCGAGTTCTCCTCGCCGACGTCGACCTTCTTGATGTTGCCGTCGAGCTGCTGGTAGATCACGAACGCCGTACCGCAGCCGGCGACGAGCACGAAGCCCACCACACCGGCCGTCCAGTACAGGAACTTCCGCCGCCCCGACGCCTTCGGCCTGGGCTTGCGGCGGCTCGCCGCACCCCCGGCCGACGCCGTCGCCGCCGCCGAGCCGGCCCGGCCGGCCGCCCGGCGCGCCGCCCGACCGCCCGCCGCGGGCTCCGCAGGCTCCGCGTCACCGTCCCCGCGGCCGCCCCGCTGCACCGGCAGCGGACGGGTGTCGCTGTCGCCGCCACCCGCACCCGGCCTCCCCGCGGAACGTCTGCCGGGCGCCTTGCGGTCGGCGGGCCGAGCAGGGCCCTGACCCGACGGGTCGAGCCGCAACTCGTAGTTGCCGGTGTTCGGATTGAACACCCACTGATCAGCGGGATCGACGTTGTTGTCGCCCGCCTGCCCACGGCCTTGCGCGTCCACGGTGCCTTGAGTCCTCCGTCGGTACCACGCGGCGCCATCCCCTCAAGGCGCTCGGTCGGTCGATCGTGCGTTAGGTGGTTCGGTACTGGGTCAACCGTCGCCGGGCAACGGTCATCGGTCGGCTGGTCGAGCGGACCGGATCGCTCACACTATCCGCCCAGTTCAGCCCCGGGCGACGCCCGTGACAAATTCCACTTCCCTACAACTGGGCAATCCGCCCATTCCCTTCACGGGTTCCGGGCGCTCTTTGCGGCGTTTTTATTCGCAGCCGCCGTGTTCCGCCGTGCTCCCCGGAAAGGCCGGAGTGGAACTCGCACCGGGCGCCGGCCGCGCGCCGCGCCCCGGCCCCGCCGCCTTGTCGTCCCCACCGCCGAGCGGTGCCCCCGCGGGCGGCTGCGGCACCACCGCCACCGGCTGATCACTGCGCAATCGCCCGAAGAGCCGATCCGCGTCCGGCTGCACCAGCTCATCGCGATTCGGGTCGTAACGGTACTCGGTACGCGGCACCGTCAGGAACTGCACATGTGCCGTGGGAATGCTCCGCATACTGCGGACCAATTCGTACAAACCCCGAAGCGAGGCCAGCCCGGCATCCGTCGTCAGCGAACTCGTCGCGGCATCCAACACCGGATACAGCCGCATCGGATTGAGCAGCACACCATTACTCTGCACTTTCCTCACCAGAGCGGCCAGGAACTGCTGTTGCCGCGCCATCCGCTGGGTGTCACTGCCGTCCCCCAGACTCTTCCGGGCCCGCACATAACCCAGCGCCGCCTCCCCGTCCAGCGTCTGCCGGCCGGCCGGCAGCGACACATGCGCCTCGTCGTCCTGCACCGGACGCGGCAGACACATCTGCACCCCGTGCACCGCATCCACCATGTTCTTGAAACCGGTGAAGTCCACGACGATGTGGTGGTCGATCCGGATCCGCGTCATCCGCTCCACCGTGCGGATCGCACACGCCGCCCCGCCGAACGCGAACGCCCAGTTGAACTGCACCGTCTGCGGCACGGACTCCGACCCGTCGGACCGCTTGCAGTGCGGCACCTGCACCATCAGATCGCGCGGCACGCTCACCGCGGTCGCGCTCTGGCGGTTCGCCGCCAGATGCAGCAGGATCGTGGTGTCCGACCGCTGGGTGCCGCTGTCCTCCCCGTACTCCCCGTTCCCGCCGCCCCGGTTGTCCGAGCCGATCAGCAGGATGTTCTGCGCGTTCTTCGGACCCGCCGGCGGCCGCTCCGACTCGTACTTCTCCAGCTCCCGCTCCGTCGCGCTGTCCGAGCGGATGTTGCCGTCCAACCGCGTCCAGACGGCCCACCCCAGCCCCGCCGAGGCCAGCACCGCCACCGTCAGCGCCAGCGCCGCGGCCCGCAGCCAGCGGCGGTGGCGCGGCGGCGGAGTACGCGGCGGCCCCGGCCGGTCCGTCCACAGCAGCCCCGCGGGCCGCTCCGGCCAGCCCCGGAACCGCGCCCGCCCACCGCCCTCGGAACGACGCCGGCGGCCGGACGGGGTGTCGGGGCTCTCGGACACGTGGGCGGGCCTCCCTCGGAGTCGACCGGACGCCCCCGCGCCGGCACCACCGGGAAGACCGCCGGACCCCGCGCCGGGGAGCCCGTACGCACCCGGCGTCGCCGGGCGTACGTAACCCGAGCATGGCCCCGGCCGGACGAACCGGCCCGCCCGACGGGAACCACCCTCCGCCGGACGGGGGAGCGGGCACCCCACCGGGCACCCCACCGGGCACTCAACCGGCGCTCAGGAACGGGCGGGCACAGAACTCCCGGAACGGACTCGGGCCCCGTCCTCAGGAACGCGGCACCGTGAACGTGACCTTCTCCGCGGCCTCCCGACCGGCCAGCGCCGCCCCGTCCAAACGGTCCAGATGCCGGCAGAGCACCACCGAACCCCCCGCCGCCAGGGGCGCGTACAGCCCCGCCGACAACCCCCGCCAACTGTCGTACGCCAGGCCCGACAACACCCGCGGCGCCGGCGGCATCCCGGCCGCCGCGGCATCCGCCAGCGCCCGCTCCCCGATCCCGGCGCCCGTCAGTTCCTCGCCGCCGACCACCAGCGCCGGCGCCCTCGGATCCACCGGGGCGAACGGCACGAACCGGTCACCCTGACCCGGCACCTCCACCGCGAAGTCCGCGAACCCCGCCGGCGGCTGCGGGAACCGGCCCCCCAACGGGCGCAGCGCCAACGCCACCCGCTCCCCGGAACAGGCCCGCGCCGCATCGAGCGCATCCGGGCCGCTGACGACCAGATCCGCCGCGCCCGGATCACCGCCCACCTCCGCGACCACCCCCACCGACGCACACGCCAGCAGCCACACCGCGGTCTGCCAGTGCGCGGGCAACAGCAGCGCGAGCCGGTCGCCGGGCTCGGCGGCCAGATCGCCCTGGAGGTAGTTGGCGGTCTTCGCCACCCAATTGGCGAAGGTCGCGACGGACAGTTCCACCCGCTCGCCGGTGGCATCGTCGTAGAAGGTCACCAGCGGGCGGGCCGGGTCCGCGGCGAGCGCGGAACCCAGCAGGTCGGCGGGGGTGCGATCGATGGCGTTCATCGCGGCCAGCGTACGCGCGACGGACCCTGACGGGCAGTCGGGTCCGGCCGCACCCGCCACCGGTTCGGCCGAAGCCCCGCCCCACCAGCGATGGCGGGCCGCCCCGGGCCGTCCCAGGATTTCCCCATGCGCCCCATCCTCGCCACCTGCCTCGGCGCCGCGTGCACGGCCGCCCTCGCCCTGCCCCTCGCCCCGCCCGCGCACCCCGCGCAGGCGGCCGCCGGGCCCGGCACGGCGAGCGCCGGCGACCTGCCGGGCGCCACCCAGTCCCTGCCCCTGGACGGCCTCGGCCTGACCGCCCCACACGGCGCGGCCCGGGCCACCGTCCCGCCGCAGGAGAACACCGTCCACGAACTCCCGCCCCGCGCCGTCCGCCCGTTCTCCCTCGTCGGCGTCGTCTGGGACGACGCCGCCCGCGCCCTCCGCGGCCGCGCCCAGGTCCGCACCCGCGCCCGCGGCAGCGCCCAGTGGTCCGACTGGCAGGACCTCCAGACCGACAGCGACGACGCCCCCGACCCGGGCGGCGAACCCCAGGGCACCCGCGCCCGCGGCAGCACCGCGCCCCTCTGGGTCGGCGCCAGCGACGCCATCCAACTGCGCCTCACCCTCGACGACCCGCACCGCGCCGCCGGCGCCCTCCCGCACGGCCTCCGCCTCGAACTCGTCGACCCCGGCCCCGACACCCCCGCCGTACGCGGCGGCCCGCCCCCCACCCCCGCGGCCGCCGCCGGCACCGCCGCCAACGCCCCCCTCGCCCCGCCCGGCGCCACCGAGATCCCCGCCGCCGACCAGGCCGCCGCCCAGGCCGACATCGCCGCCGCCGGCGGCCACCTCCCCACCGGACCGGCCCACATCGGCGCCCGCCCGCGCATCGTCACCCGCGCCGGCTGGGGCGCCGACGAGCGACTGCGCGAGGCCCGCTTCGTCTACACCCACACCGTCCGCGCCGCCTTCGTCCACCACAGCGCCACCGGCAACAACTACACCTGCGCACAGGCCCCTTCGGTGATCCGCGGCCTGTACCGCTACCACGTCAAGAGCAGCCACTGGCGCGACATCGGCTACAACTTCCTCATCGACAAGTGCGGCACCGTCTACGAGGGCCGCGCCGGCGGCGTCGCCAAACCCGTACTCGGCGCCCACACCCTCGGCTTCAACAACGACAGCACCGGCATCGCCCTCCTCGGCTCCTTCAACAAGGCCGCCCCGACGCGCCCCGCCGTGGAGGCCCTGGCCCGCCTGACGGCCTGGAAGCTCGGCCTGTACGGCGCCGACCCGCGCGGCCGCGCTCCCATGACCTCCAGCGGCGGCAACCTCTACCGCAGGGGGAAGACCGTCCAACAGCACGTCATCTCCGGCCACCGCGACGGCTTCAAGACCGAATGCCCCGGCACCCGCCTGTACGCCGACCTCCCCGCCGTCCGCCAGGCCGCCGCCCACCTCCAGGGCCGCTGAACCTCTCCCGGCCCCGCCGCGTCCTAAGGACCGCAGGTGCCCTGTCGCCGCGTCACCGGCCCGGCCGCGTCCCGGCTACTGGAGCCGGCGGACCGTCTGCCTACACTGGTCCGCCGACCGGCCGAACCAGTGGCAACCAGCAGAAAGCAGAGAGGACCACGTGAGCGTCGCACGCGCGCAGTGGACGTCGAGTGCCGCACCGCTGCGCTGCGCGGGCGGAGAAGCGAACAGAGGACACGTGAGCGTCGCACGTGCAGCCACCGGGCTGTGGTGGACGTCGTCGAGTGCCGCACCGCTGCGCGGGCGGAGAAGCGAACTGAGGACACAGTGACTGAAGCGATCCTCCTGGTCGGCGGCAAGGGCACCCGGCTGCGCCCGCTGACGGTGCACACGCCCAAGCCCATGGTCCCGGCGGCCGGCGTGCCCTTCCTCACCCACCAGTTGGCGCGCGCCCGCGCCGCCGGCGTCGAGCACGTCGTCCTGGCCACCTCCTACCTCGCCGAGGTCTTCGAGCCGTACTTCGGCGACGGCTCCGCGCTCGGCCTGCACCTGGAGTACGTCACCGAGGTGGAACCGCTGGGCACCGGCGGCGCCATCCGCAACGTCGCCTCCCGGCTGCACTCCGCCCCCGGCGACCCGGTGCTGATCTTCAACGGCGACATCCTCACCGGCCTGGACATCCGCGCCCTCGTCGACACCCACCGCACCAGCGGCGCCGACGTCTCCCTGCACCTGACCCGGGTCGAGGACCCGCGCGCCTTCGGGCTCGTCCCCACCGACGACACCGGCCGGGTCACCGCCTTCCTGGAGAAGCCGCAGACCCCCGAGGAGATCGTCACCGACCAGATCAACGCCGGTGCCTACGTCTTCAACCGGTCGGTCATCGACGCCATCCCCACCGGCCGCCCGGTCTCCGTCGAACGCGAGACCTTCCCCGGCCTGCTCGCCGACGGCGCCCACCTCCAGGGCATGGTCGACTCCACGTACTGGCTCGACCTCGGCACCCCGCAGGCGTTCGTCCGCGGCTCCGCCGACCTGGTCATGGGCCGCGCCCCGTCGCCGGCCGTCCCCGGCCGCTGCGGCGACCGCCTCGTCCTGGACGGCGCCGAGGTCGCCCCGGACGCCAAGCTCACCGGCGGCACCGTCGTCGGCTCCGCCGCCCGGGTCGGCGCCGGCGCCCGGGTCGACGGGAGCACCGTCCTCGACGGCGCGGTGATCGAACCGGGGGCCCAGGTCCGCGACTCGCTGATCGGCGCCGGCGCCCGGATCGGGGCCAACACGGTCCTCGACGGCGCGGTGATCGGCGACGGCGCCGTGATCGGCCCCGACAACGAACTCCGCGACGGCATCCGCATCTGGTGCGACGCCCACCTCCCCGCCGCCTCCGTCCGCTTCTCCTCCGACCAGTAGCCCAACGCCCGGCCCACCCCCGATCGCCTCACCCGACCGCCCGCCCATCGCCTAGCCTGGCCGCATGCCCGCCACCCGCACCTGGGTCCCGCCCGGCCCGTACGACCTGCACCGCACCCTCGGGGTGCTGCGCCGCGGTCCCGGCGACCCGGCCTTCGCGGTCCGCGGCGACGAGATCTGGCGGGCCTGCCGCACGCCCGCCGGCCCCGGCACCCTGCGCCTGGCGGCCCGCCCCGCCGACGGCCACGTCGTGGCGACGGCCTGGGGCTCCGGCGCCGAGTGGCTGCTGGACCGTCTGCCGGAGCTGCTGGGGGAGTCCGACGACCCGGAGGCCCTGACGGCCCGCCATCGTGTCGTCCACGAGGCCCGCCGCCGCCACCCCGGCGTCCGGCTCGCCCGCACCGGACTGGTCCTGGAGTCGCTGATCCCGTCGATCCTGGAGCAGAAGGTCACCAGCGACGAGGCGTACCGCGCCTGGCGGCTGCTGCTCCAGCGCCACGGCACGCCCGCACCCGGCCCCTGGGACCGGCTGCGGGTGCTGCCCGACCCGCGCGGCTGGGCGCTGATCCCGTCCTGGGAGTGGCACCGCGCGGGCGTCGACGCCAAGCGGTCGTCGGCGGTCCTGCGGGCGGTCCGGGTCGCGGCCCGTATGGAGGAGGCCGCGCGGATGGACCTCGCGGACGCCACCCGCCGGCTGACCGCGATCCCGGGCATCGGCCCCTGGACGGCCGCCGAGACCCTCCAGCGCGCCCTGGGCGCCCCCGACGCGATCACCGTCGGCGACCTGCACCTGCCGAAGATCATCGGCTATGCGCTCACCGGCCGGCGTGGCACCACCGACGAGGAGATGCTGGAGCTCCTCGCGCCCTACGAGGGGCAGCGGCACCGCGCGGCCCGGCTGATCCTGCTCTCCGGCCTGGTACCGCCGCGCCGCGCCCCGCGCTTCCCGGTGGGCGACATCGCCCGGCTGTGACCCCGGTTGCGGCCGGACCCGGCCGTGGCCGAGGCGTGCCACACACCGGTCGCGGTGCCACCCACCGGAGACACGGGCGCGCCGGACCTCAGCCTCGGATGTGCGGCGCGCCGCCGCCGAGCGTGCGGGTCCCCAGCGGCGGTGCTCAGCGGACGCTGCCGGCGGTCCTCAGCAGCAGCCTCAGCGGACGCTGAGGTAGTCGTCCACCGGTCGTGCCGGCCGCTCCCGCGGGGCCGCGGCCGGGCGGCCGATGGCCACCGCCCCCATCGGCTCCCACTCCGTGGGCAGTTCCAGCGCCTCGCGGACCACGTCGCGGCAGAACATCGTCGAGGAGATCCACGCCGACCCCAGCCGCTCGCCGGCGAGCGCGACCAGGAAGTTCTGGATGCCCGCGCCGTGCGCGACGACGAACATCTCGCGCTCGGCGGCGGCGCGCCGCGCGTCCGGGTAGGCGTGCGCGCCGTCCAGCACCATGCACGGCACCGCCAGATACGGCGCGTTGCGCAGCACATCGCCGCGCCGCACCCGTTTGGCGATGGCCTCCTCCGACTTCCCGTCCGCCCGCAGGTCGGCGACCCAGGCGGCCCGCATCGCGTCCAGGAGCCGGGTCCGGGCCTCCGCCGACTCCAGGAGGACGAAGCGCCACGGCGTGGTGTGGTGCGGCGCCGGCGCGGTCAGCGCCGCGGCCACCGCGCGCCGCACCGCCCCCGGATCCACCGGATCGTCGGTGAACTCCCGGACCGTGCGCCGCAGCGTCACCGCCTCCCGCACCGCCTCCGACGTGCCCAGCCGGAACATGTCGTCCGCCGCGTTCCGCACCAGCGCCCGCGCCCCCGGATCCTCCGCCTCCCCGGCCCCGTCCCCGGAGCCGGACACGGACACCGAGCCAAACGTGGACGCCGAGCCGGACGCGGACACCGAGCCGGAAGCCGCCGCGGTCACGCCCCCCGCCCCCGGCACCACGACATGCGCCAGCCCCCGTACCACCGCCACCGGCAGCCCCGTGGCCTTGCCCTTCACCAGGTCGCCCGCGGCGGCGAGTTCGTCCGCGGTGGCCACGATGGTGGCGACCAGCGGATTGCCGTACGCGTCGGTGCCGCCGCGCAGGTCGTCCAGCACCCGCACCCCGGCCGCCCCGATGGCGACGTCGGTCAGTCCGCTGCGCCAGGGCCGCCCGAAGGTGTCGGTGACGACGACGCCGACGTTCACGCCGAGCGTCTCGCGCAGCCCGGCCCGCAGCGCCCGGGCCGACGCGTCCGGGTCCTCGGGCAGCAACAGGATCGTGCCGGAAGGGGTGTTGGAGGCGTCCACGCCGGCCGCGGCCATCACCAGGCCGCGGCGGTCCTCCACGATCCGCAGGGTGCCGCGGCGGGCCACCACCCGCACCGTCTCGGCGTCGATGGCCGCCTCGCGGTCGGCCGCCTCGACGATCCGGCCCTCCGCCTTGCTGACGATCTTCGAGGTGACCAACACCACGTCGCCGTCGGCCAGTTGGGGCGCGCCCGGGCCGCTCGCCGCGGCCGCGATCAACTTGACGAGGTCGTCGCCGGGCCGCACCTCGGGGAGGCCCGGCAGCGTCCACACGCGGTATCCGGGGGCCTCCGCCGCTCCGGTCATGCCCGTACCTCCTCGGCCAGCGTCAGCGCCTCGCGGGCCATCGCGGCGGTGGCGGCCAGGTCCGTCATCATCAGCGGCACCGCCCGGCAGCGGATGCCCGCCGCCTCGACGTCCGCCACCGCGCCCGCGTCCACGCCGTCCACCAGCCAGCCGTCCAGCAGGCCCGCTCCATAGTGCCGGGCCACCGCCGCTGCGGTGGACTCCACGCCGACCGCCTCCAGCACCTTGTCGGCCATGCCGCGCACCGGGGCGTCCCCGACGATCGGCGACAGCCCGACGACCGGAGCCGTGGCCTCCGCAACGGCCTCCCGGATGCCCGGTACGGCCAGGATCGTGCCGACGCTGACGACCGGGTTGGACGGCGGGAAGAGGATCACGTCGGCCGCGGCGAGCGCCTCCAGCACGCCGGGCGCCGGCTTGGCCTGCTCGGCACCGACCGGCACCACGGCCAGCGCCGGCACCGAGGCCCGCAGCCGCACCCAGTACTCCTGGAAGTGCACGGCCTTGCGCTCGCCGTTCTCGTCCTCGACGGCGACATGGGTCTCGATCCGGTCGTCGGACATCGGCAGCAGCCGCACCCCGGGCTGCCATCGGGCGCACAGCGCCTCGGTGACGGCGCTCAGCGGGTAGCCGGCGCCCAGCATCTGGGTCCGGACGATGTGGGTGGCGAAGTCCCGGTCGCCCAGCCCGAACCACTCCGGCCCGACGCCGTACGCGGCGAGCTCCTCCTTCACCCGGAACGTCTCGTCCGTCCGGCCCCAGCCCTGCTCCTCGTTGATGCCGCCGCCGAGCGTGTACATCACGGTGTCGAGGTCGGGACACACCTTCAGCCCGAACAGGTGGATGTCGTCACCGGTGTTGCCGATGACGGTGATGTCCGCTTCCGGAGCCGCTGCCTTCAGTCCCCGCAGAAAGCGGGCGCCGCCGATACCGCCGGCCAGAACCACAATGCGCATGGCAGTAAGTCTGTCAGCCGCAGGCTGAGCCATGAGGGGTGGTGGTCGGGCGACGGGCGGGGCTGTCAGCCGCAGGCTGACCCTTGAGGGGCGGAGGTCCGGTGGGCGGCCGGGGTCAGTGGGCCGCCGTCTCCTCGGACGGGGCCGCGCAGCGGGCGCTGTACGGGGCGAGGGGGGCCGTTTCGGCCGCGTCGGGGTGGGACGGCGCGAGCATCGGCATCTCGGTCAGGCCGGGGAAGTACACGTGCAGGCTGACGGCCGGCGCCAGCGCGTCGTTGACGACCTCGTGGGCGTAGCCGGGGGCGAAGACCCGCTGGGCGCCGGCGGCCAGGGTGTGCGGTCCGCCGGCGGTGTGTTCGGTCAACTCGCCTTCGAGGACGGTCAGTACGCCCGAGGACGGGCCGTGGTCGTGCCGGCCGCTGCCCTGCCCGGGGACCCAGGACAGCAGCCACACCTCGTAGCCCGGCCCGGTGCGCAGCCGGTGGTACCAGCGGGTGGTGGCGTCGTAGCGGACCAGCGGGGCCCAGGCGGCGCGGTCGGCGGCGATCGCGCGGGCCAGGCCCGCGAAGCCGGCGACGGTGGTGGGGTGGGCGGGGACGGGCGGCAGCAGGTGGGGGATGGCGAGCGGGTCGCCGGCGATCTGGACGTCGCTGTTCATGACGGGGTTCCTCGGCGGAAGTGCGAAGTGGCGCGCTGGGGTCCCGGTCCCGCGGTGGCGGGGGACGGGGTGCGCCACGGCGCGGGCGTTCCCGGTGGGGGCGCGGCGCGGTGGACGCGGGCGGAGCGGGGCGCCGGCCGGGATGAGGCGGGCGCGGGCGGCTGGAGCTCAGTGGCTGCGACAGCTGGAACAGCGACAGCGGGCCTGCACGGCGCAGAGCGACCCGTAGGAACGGGTCAGTCGGTGCGCGGAGGTCGCTAGCATGCGGTCAAGGAGACACGGGGCGGTGGTGCGCTGTCAAACGGGGAGCGGCGCGCCGGGTCTCGTTCACCTCATCCGGTTACCCGGCCCGGAGAAAGGTTTGTGCAGCCCACGGCGGGGAGATGCGGTCAGCAACCGCGCCCGGGGCGGCGTTGCCGTCCTGTGATCCGGCTGTGATCTTCCCCGCTCCGGGGGGTCGCGGTGCAACGCGAAGGCCGCCAGTCGGCGTCTCACTCGGTGAGAAGAGGGCCACGGGTCAACCACCCGGGGAAGTGTCCTGGTTTTGCATGATTTGAACACTTTCCGCATACGCTTGGTTCCGCAGAGTGAATAAGAGGCCCAATAGCAGATCTCGGCTTGACTGGCCCGGATCAGCACACTTGTAATTTCACTCGTGTCGTTCAGCCGTTTTCGATCACGGCTTGATCACGGGGACGTAAAGACAGACGAGGGGCGCACATGACCGAGCTGTTCCAGGAATTGCTGGTCGAGGAGGCGGACGAGGAGCTCGGCTGGCAGGAGCGCGCACTGTGCGCCCAGACCGACCCCGAGTCCTTCTTCCCGGAGAAGGGTGGCTCCACCCGCGAGGCCAAGAAGGTCTGCCTCGCCTGTGAAGTCCGGTCCGAGTGCCTCGAATACGCCCTCGCCAACGACGAGCGCTTCGGTATCTGGGGCGGTCTGTCCGAACGCGAGCGCCGCCGCCTCAAGAAGGCCGCCGTCTGAACCGTGACAGGCCAGTCCCCCGCACCCGCCGCCCGCGGCCGCGCCGACCACGCCGCCGCACCACCCCAACTCCCCATATCCCCCTATAGCGAACGCACCGCCTCCCGCGCACTGCCCGCCGGAGGCGGTCTGCTGTGTACGGAGCCGGTCGGCGGGCCGGCGCGAACCATTAGTGTGGGGCCCCGTCCGGGTCACGCCCGCACCGCCGGCGCGGCGCGTGTGTGTCCCTCGTAGTCCGTCGCAGTGTCTTCCGGGGGCGGGGGCCTTGAGCGACTTCGCCCGGGCCCCGGACTCCCGGGTCCGGAGGGCCCGTACCTCGATGTCCGTGCACAGCCAGCCGGCGGCGCAGGCCGCCCCGTATGCAGCCGCCACACCAGAGTTCCCACGGCACGTCGTCACGGCCGTGATCGTCTCGCACGACGGCGGCCGCTGGCTGCCCGACGCGCTCGCCGGACTGCTCGCCCAGGAGCGTCCGGTGCAGAACGTCATCGGTGCCGACACCGGCAGCGCGGACGACTCCGCCCGCCTGCTCGCCGAGGCGATCGGCGACGACCGCGTGCTCCACCTCGCCCGACGCTCGGGATTCGGCACCGCCGTCGACGAGGCGGTCCGCGCCGCCCCCGTCCTCGGCCCCGACGACCTGGCCTATCTGCGCCGCCCCAGCGGCTGGGACCCGGTCAGCCGGACCTGGCACGACGAGGCGTACGACATGCCGGAACTCCCGCACGGGGAGCCGGTCCAGTGGCTGTGGCTGCTGCACGACGACTGCGCGCCCGCTCCGGACGCGCTCGCCGAACTCCTCCGGGTCGCCGACGCCAGCCCCTCCACCGCCGTCGTCGGCCCCAAGCTCCGCAGCTGGTACGACCGCCGGCAGCTCCTGGAGGCCGGTGTCAGCATCGCCCGCAGCGGCCGCCGCTGGACCGGCCTGGACCGCCGCGAGCAGGACCAGGGCCAGCACGACCAGGTCCGCCCGGTGCTGTCGGTCTCCACCGCCGGGATGCTCGTCCGCCGCGACGTCTACGAGCAGTTGGGCGGCTTCGACCGCCGGCTGCCGCTGATGCGCGACGACGTCGACCTGTGCTGGCGCGCCCAGGCCGCCGGCCACCAGGTCCTGGTCGCCCCCGACGCCGTGCTGCGGCACGCCGAGGCCGCCGCCCGCGAGCGCCGCCCCATCGACTGCGTCGGCCGGTCGGCCCGCCCGTCGCCCGACCGCCACCCCTCATCGAAGCGCTTCGCGCTGCGTGGTCCCACCCCGCACCGCGTCGACAAGGCCGGCGCCGTCTACACCCTGCTCGCCAACACCCGTGGCGCGCTGGTCCCGTACACCCTGCTGCGGCTGCTGATCGGCACCCTGCTGCGAGTCGTCGCCTACCTCGTCGGCAAGGTCCCCGGCCAGGCGCTGGACGAACTCGCCGGGCTCTTCGGCACCCTGCTCCGCCCCGGCAAGATCCTCGCCGCCCGCAGGCGGCGCGGGAAACCGGCGGTCGACGCGGGCGAACTGCGGTCGCTGTTCCCGCCGCCCGGCGCCACCGTCCGCGCCACCGTCGAACAGGTCGCCGGCAATCTCGCCGGCCGCGCCGCCCCCGACGTCGCCTCCTCCGGCCGGCACGGCGCCGTGGAGTCCGGGCCCGGCGGCGACGACGCCGACTACCTGGAGATCGAGCAGTTCGCGCGGCTCAAGCGGATCGCCCGCCGCCCCGCGCCGGTGCTCTTCCTCGTCCTGCTGGTCGTCTCGCTGATCGCCTGCCGCGACCTGCTCGGCGGCGGCTCGCTCGTCGGCGGCGCCCTGCTGCCGGCGCCGGACGGCCTCGGCGGCCTGTGGTCCTCCTACGTGGCCGGCTGGCATCCGGTCGGCGTCGGCGACACCGCCTCCGCACCGCCCTACCTCGCGGTGCTCGCCGTGCTGTCCACGGTCTTCCTGGGCAGCACCGGCTTCACCCTCACCCTGCTGCTGGTCTGCTCCGTCCCGCTGGCCGGCCTCACCGCCTACTTCGCGTCCCGCCCGCTGGTCGCCTCCCGGCTGCTGCGGGCCTGGGGCAGCATCGCCTACGCCTTCCTGCCCGCCGCCACCGGCGCGCTCGCCGGCGGCCGCCTGGGCACCGCCCTGCTGGCCGTCCTGCTGCCGCTGATGGCCCGCGCGGGGATCGCGGCCGCCGGGCTGCGGCTGGCGCCCGGCACCCGGCCCGGCTGGCGCGCCGCCTGGGCGTACGCGCTGCTGGTCACCGTCGCCACCGCCTTCACCCCGATCGTCTGGCCGATCGCGGTCGTGCTCGGGGCGGCGCTGCTGGTGCTGCGCTTCCTCGACGGCAGCCGCGGCGTGATCCTGGCGTACGCGCTGCGGTTCCTGGCCGTGGTGCTGGCCCCGCTGGTGGTGCTGGCGCCCTGGTCGCTGTCGCTGCTCGCGCACCCGGCGCAGTTCTTCCGCGAGGCCGGCCTCGACTACGGCGCCGGCTCGGCCTCCGTGCTGGACCTCGTCGGGCTCAGCCCGGGCGGCCCCAAGGCCGTCGGCGGGCTGCTGCTGCTCGGCATCGTGCTGGCCGCCCTCGGCGCGACCCTGCGCGACACCCGGCAGCGGGCGATCCGCACCGCCTGGGCGGTGGCCCTGACCGGGCTGCTGTGTGCGGCGCTCGGCAACGGCTCCGGCTGGACCGGCCCGGCGATGCTCGTCTACGGCCTGGCGCTGCTGTGCGCGGCCGCGGTCGGCGCCGAGGGCATCCGCACCCGGATGACCGCGCTCGGCTTCGGCTGGAAGCAGCCGGCCGCCGTACTGGTCGCGCTGGCCTGCCTGATCGCTCCCCTCTACGCCGCGGCCAGCTGGATGATCACCGGCGCGTCCGGCCCGCTCCAGCGGCGCGACGCCACCCAGGTCCCGGCGTTCGTCGCCGAGGAGGCCACCACCACCGACCGGGCCCGCACCCTCGTCCTGGACGGCACCGCCGGGCACGTCTCGTACTCCCTCGTGCGCGGCTCCGGGGCCGTGCTCGGGGACGCCGACCTGGCCGCCGAGGCCGGCCCGGACAGCCGCCTGGACGACGTCGTGGCCCACCTCGTCGCCGGCTCCGGCGCCGACCAGACGGACCGGCTGGGCGGCTATGCGGTCCGCTACGTCCTCGTCCGCAAGGGCGCCCCGCGCGAGATGGGCCGCGTCCTGGACGCCACCCCCGGCCTGACCCGGCTCAGCCAGGAGGACGGCAGCGCCCTGTGGCGCGTCGACCAGCGGGTCTCCCGGATCACGATCGTCTCCGGGCAGACCAAGGAGGGCACCGGCAACGGCGACGCCGTGGCACCCGTCCCGGTGGCGGCCGGCCCGGTGGAGGCACACGGCGCCAAGGTGCCCGTCGGACCCGCCGGCCGGATCCTGCGGATCGCCGACGCCGCCGACGACGGCTGGCACGCCACCCTCGACGGCACCCCGCTCAAGCCCGTCACCGTCGACGGCTGGGCCCAGGGATTCCAGCTGCCGTCCTCCGGCGGCCGGCTCGACCTCACCCACGACAACGCCCTCGGCCACACCCTCTGGCTGTGGACCCAGGGGCTGCTCGCGCTCGTCCTGGTCGTGATGGCGCTGCCCGGCCGGCGCCGGGAGATCGACGACGACCTGCCCGAGGACGCCGCCGTGCTCGCCGCGCCGCAGGTCCCGGGGGAGGGCCGCCGGGCCCGCCGGCTGCGCGCCCAGGCGGAGGCCGCCGGCACCGCCGCGCCGCCCGCCGACGCCGATGCCGGTATCCCGGCCGCCGGCACCGAGGAGCCCCCGGCCGCCGCCCCGGTCCCGGACCCCGTCCCGGCCGTCGACCCGTATGCCGCGGTCCCCGCCCAGCCCGCCTACGAGGACTGGCAGGCCGCCCCGGACCCGGCCGCCGCGGACCAGCCCTATCCACAGGCCGCCGACCCGTACGAGCCCGACCCGTACGAGCCCGACCCGTACGGCGGGCAGCAGCAGCCCTACCCGACGGCCGACCCGTACCAGGCCGGCCAGTACGGCGGCTACCCGGCCGACCCGTACCAGGCGGGCGCCTACGACCCGTACGGCTACGGCGGGCAGCAGCCGTACCCGGACGCCGGGCCCGACCAGCACCAGCACCCGCAGCCGCCCTACGACGGCACGACGTACCCCGGCGCCTTCCCCGAGCCGCGCCGTGACGGGAGCGAGCAGCAGTGAAGCGCACCATCGTGTCCCTGACCGCCGCGGCCGCCGCGCTGGCCGCCGTCACCGGCGTCGCCGCGGTCGCGGCCCCCGGCGGCGACGGCGCCGCGGCCCCCGCGAGCGGCACCCGGCAGCCCGTCCAGCGCTCCACGCTGGTGTGCCCGGCGCCCAGCTCCTCGGAGGTCGCCGAGACCGCCTACACCGCCTTCTCGCCGCCGGGCGCCGCGGCCGGCGCGGGCACCGGGAAGGGCACCGCCCAGCTCCTGCCCACCGGCACGGTCGCCGACAGCCACGGCAACCCCGCCGGCAAGGGCGGCAAGGACAAGGGGAAGGGCGGCAAGGGCGGCAAGGGCGGCGCCGCGGACTCCGGCGGCCTGCAGACCGTCCCGCCGCCCGACACCAAGCCCGTGGTGCCGCTCCAGCAGGCCGGGAAGCCCGTCGTGGCGACCACCGACAGCCCCGACGCGCCCGCCCTGGCCGGCTCCGCCGAGGGCGGGCCGGCCCCCGGCTGGACGGTCCAGCAGACCACCGCCATCGCCGCCGGCTCCGGCCGCGGCCTGCAGGGCCTGAGCTGCACCGCCCCCGACACCCAGTTCTGGTTCCCCGGCGTCAGCACCGCCGCCGGCCGCACCGACTACGTCCACCTCACCAACCCCGACTCGACCCCGGCCGTCGTGGACCTCGAAATGCGCGGCAAGGACGGCCCGTTGACGGCGAGCGGCGGCGGCGAGGACATCCCCGTGCCGCCGCACACCACCGTCCCGGTTCGGCTCTCCACCCTCACCGGCACCCCCACCGACGGCGCCGCACTGCACGTCAGCGTCCGCTCCGGCCGGGTCGGCGCGGCCGTCCAGGCCGCCGACGCCAAGGCCGGCGGCGACTGGCTGCCGCCCGCCGCCGACCCGTCCGCCGGTGTCGTCCTCCCCGGCATCCCGGCCGACGCCACCGACGTCCAGCTGGTGGCCGTCGCCCCCGGCGACTCCGACGCCGACCTCAAGGTGCAACTGGCCACCCCCACCGGCCTGATCACCCCGACCGGACTCGACAGCCTGCACGTCAAGGGCGGGATGACCACCACCGTCGACCTCAAGGACGTCACCAAGGGCGAGGCCGGCTCGCTGGTCCTCACGCCCGCCGGCGGCGACGCCGGCGCCCCGGTCACCGCGGCCGTGAAGGTCGTCCGCGGCAAGGGCGACAACCAGGAGACGGCGTTCGTCCCGGCCACCCGGCCGATCGAGACCCGCGGCACGGTCGCCGACAACCGCGCCCAGGGCGGCACCCTCACCCTCGTCGCCCCCACCAAGGGCAAGGACGCCAAGGTCAAGGTCACCGCGTCGGCCGGGAGCGGCGGCGGCACCCCCGTCTCGAAGACGTACACGGTCAAGGGCGGCACCAGCCTCGCGGTCCCGCCGCCGCAGCCGTCCGGCCTCAAGGGCACCTACGCGCTGACCATGGAGCCGCAGACCGGCAGCGGCCCGGTCTACGCGGCCCGGATACTGGCGCTGCCGCAGGGCGGGGTGCCGGCCTTCACGATCCAGCCGCTGCCCGACGACCGCGGCTCGGTCCTCGTCCCCACCGCCGGCCAGGACCTGTCCCTGCTCACCCGCTGACCCGTCCCGGTCCTTCCGGCCACCGCCCCTCACCGGCGCCGCTGCACGGCGACACCTCCTGTTGCGCGGCGCCGGCTCACTCCTGCCCGTAGCGCGGGTCCACCGACTCCGGGGCCAGCCCCAGGAGTTCGGCGACCTGTTCCACCACGACCTCGTGGACGAGGAGCGCCCGCTCGTCGCGGCCCTTGGTGCGGATCTCCACCGGCCTGCGGTAGATCACGATCCGGTCGCGATATCCGCCGCCGGACGGCAGCACCCGCCCCAGCGGCACACCGTCCTCCTCCGCGAGCGCGTCCGGCCCGCCGTCGGGCCCGGACCCGGGCACCTCCAGCACCAGGAAATCGACCTGCGCCAGCTGCGGCCAGCGCCGCTCCAGGCGGTCCCGGGAGTCGTAGACGAGATCCGCGAACGCGTCGGCGCGGGTCACCGACAGCGGTACCTGGGGAGGCGCGATCGGGCCGCGCATGCCACGGCCGTGGCGGTCGCGGCGGCGGGGCCGCGGCTCCGCGGGACGGGGAGGTACGGGGCTGTCCATCAGATCGAGCGTAGCCCTCCCGGCACGGCCCGTACGGCGTTGTGCGACAACGCGCCACTTGTCGTCGAGTGACCGGACCGGCCCCGGTTCGGTTCGTTTGCGGACCCGCATCGGACCGCCCCGCTCCCACCCGGTGCCGCGGAATGACACCAATTGCGCCACCTCGTGACGGGAATCCGCTCCCGGCCCGCACGCCCCCGTCCCGTTCCCGAGCGGTCCCGGCCGACGGGTGCAGGTCAGACGCATCGGACGAAGCGGGACGACACGGTTGGGTGAGCCGGGGGAGAGTCGTCGCGGCCCGCTCAAGAGTGCGGTACCGTCCAACGTCGTGAGCCCTGTACGTCGCTGTTCGCGCACTGCGTGCGGCCGCCCCGCCGTCGCAACGCTGACGTACGTCTACGCGGATTCGACCGCCGTGCTCGGACCGCTCGCCACCTACGCCGAGCCGCACTGCTACGACCTGTGCGCCGAGCACTCCGAGCGGCTGACCGCCCCCCGCGGCTGGGAGGTCGTCCGCCTCGCCGTCGACCCCGGCCCGGCCCGCCCCAGCGGTGACGACCTCGAAGCGCTGGCCAACGCCGTCCGCGAGGCCGCCCGCCCCCAGGAGCGCGCCGCCGGCGGCACGGGCACCCCCGCCCCCTCCGGCCGCGACGGCCACCCCATGGAGGTCGCCCGCCGCGGCCACCTCCGGGTCCTGCGCTCGCCCGACTCCTGATCGCCGCCCCGGCCCGCCGCCGATCACGGCTGTTTCCCGGCCCCCGCTCCGGCCCTACGGGTAGGTTTGTGGACCCGTAGCGACTCCAGGAGGGCTGGCTGTGACTGACCTGTCGCAGATCGTGAAGGCGTACGACGTGCGCGGTGTGGTCCCCGACCAGTGGGACGAGCCGCTGGCCGAACTCTTCGGCGCGGCCTTCGTCGAGGTCACCGCCGCCGACGCGATCGTCATCGGGCACGACATGCGCCCCTCCTCGCCCGGCCTGGCCGCCGCCTTCGGGCGCGGCGCGGCCGCCCGCGGCGCCGACGTCACCGAGATCGGCCTGTGCTCCACCGACGAGCTCTACTACGCCAGCGGCGCCCTGGACCTGCCCGGCGCGATGTTCACCGCCTCGCACAACCCCGCGCAGTACAACGGCATCAAGATGTGCCGGGCCGGCGCCGCCCCCGTGGGCCAGGACACCGGCCTCGCCGACATCCGCGCGCTGGTCGAGCGCTGGACGGAGCAGGGCGCCCCCGCGCCGGCCGCGCGGCGCGGCACCGTCACCCGCCGCGACGTCCTCAAGGACTACGCCGCCCACCTGCGCTCCCTGGTGGACCTCACCGGCATCCGCCCCCTGAAGGTCGTCGTCGATGCCGGCAACGGCATGGGCGGCCACACCGTCCCCACCGTCTTCGAGGGCCTGCCCCTCGACCTCGACGCCCTCTACTTCGAACTGGACGGCTCCTTCCCGAACCACGAGGCCAACCCGCTCGACCCGAAGAACCTCGTCGACCTGCAGCAGCGGGTCCGCGAGGTCGGCGCCGACCTCGGCCTCGCCTTCGACGGCGACGCCGACCGCTGCTTCGTCGTCGACGAGAACGGCGACCCGGTCTCCCCGTCCGCCATCACCGCGCTGGTCGCCGCCCGAGAACTGGCCAAGCACCCCGGCGGCACCGTCATCCACAACTGCATCACCTCCTGGTCCGTCCCGGAGGTCGTCGAGGAACACGGCGGCGCCCCCGTCCGCACCCGCGTCGGCCACTCCTTCATCAAGGCCGAAATGGCCCGCACCGGCGCCATCTTCGGCGGCGAGCACTCCGCCCACTACTACTTCCGCGACTTCTGGAACGCCGACACCGGCATGCTCGCCGCGCTCCACGTCCTGGCCGCCCTCGGCGAACAGGACCGCCCGCTCTCCGGGCTCGTCGCCGCCTACGACCGCTACGCCGCCTCCGGCGAGATCAACAGCACCGTCGACGACCAGGCCGGCCGCCTCGCCGCCCTCAAGGCCGCCTACGCCGGCCGCGACGGCATCACCCTCGACGAACTCGACGGCCTGACCGTCACCGCCGCCGACTGGTGGTTCAACGTCCGCCCCTCCAACACCGAGCCGCTGCTCCGCCTCAACGCCGAGGCCCGCGACCGGGCCACCGTCGACCGGATCCGCGACGAGGCCCTCGCCCTCATCCGCGGCTGACCGCCCCCCGGGGAGGGCCGCCCGCACGGCGGCCCTCCCACCTGCCGAAAACCCCTCCGGGCAGGCCCGGCCCCCCGCTCCGGCGGTACGCTGGCCACGCCGCAACCACGCCGAAGGAGCACCGATGCCGGTCGAAGCCAGCCTGATCCAGATCCTCGCCTGCCCGGCCTGCCACGCCCGGCTGGAGGACCGCACCGCGGCCGACCCGGCCGAGCTGATCTGCACCTCCGCCGACTGCGGCCTGGCCTACCCCGTCACCGACGGCATCCCGGTCCTCCTCGTCGACGAAGCCCGCCGCCCCGCCTGACCGGCGTCACTTTGCCCACCCGGCGATCGGAGGCCGCGCCACCATGCTCGACGAGTCACTGCTCGACGCCCCCGAGGCGCTGGCCGGCGCCGACCGCTTCGGCCTGCTGCGCGGCGTCGCCGAATCCGGCGCCCGGGTCCGCACCGCCGCCCGCGGCGCCGCCGAGTCCGGCATCCCCGAGCTGAGCCCCGACGGGCGGCCGCGCGCCGTCCTCGTCGCCGGGCCCAGCCCGGCCGCCGCCGGCGTCGCCGACCTGCTGCGCGCCCTCAGCGGCGGCAGCTGCCCGGTCAGCCTCATCCAGCCCACCGGCGTCGCGCCCGTGCCCGGCGCCCTCCGCTGGACACTGCCCGGCTGGGCCGGCCCCCTGGACCTCCTCCTCGTCGCCGGCCCCGACGCCGCCGACCCGGGCCTGGCCGAACTCGTCGAGCAGTCCTACCGCCGCGGCTGCGCGGTCGTCGCCGTCACCCCCGCCGGCGGCCCGCTCGCCGAGGCCGTCGTCCAGGCCCGCGGCCTGCCCGTCCCCCTCGCCACCACCGCCTACGACACCGAGTTCGACGTCGAGGGCGCCCCGCCCGCCGCCCCCGGCACCCTCTGGTCCGTCCTCATCCCGCTGCTGGTGCTCGCCGACCGGATCGGCCTGATCAACGCCCCCGCGCACGCCGTCAGCAAGCTCGCCGACCGCCTCGACCAGGTCGCCGAACGCTGCGGCCCGGCCATCCCCACCTACACCAACCCGGGCAAGACCCTCGCCGCCGACCTCGCCGACGCGCTCCCGCTGATCTGGACCGAGGGCCCGGTCGCCGGCGCCGTCGGCCGCCACTTCGCCACCGAACTGGCCGGACTGGCCGGCCGCCCCGCCCTCCCCGCCGAACTCCCCGAGGCGCTCACCACCCACCGCACCCTCCTGGCCGGCGCGCTGGCCGCCGGCGCCGACCCGGACGACTTCTTCCGCGACCGGGTCGAACAGTCCGCCGCCCTGCACGCCAGGATCGTCCTGCTCCGCGAGGCCGACGCCGGCCCGCTCTCCGCCACCCGCGCCGCCCAGCAGCTCGCCGAGGAACGCGACACCCCCCTCAGCGAACTCCAGCCGAGTCCCGGCAGCGACCTGGAACGCGCCGCGGAACTCCTCGCCATCGCCGATTTCGGCGCCGTTTACCTGGCGCTCGCCGGCACCGAGTGATCATGGGGCCCGGGGCCGCCGCCCGGCGCCCCGCCGGACCACCCACGCCACGTCAGGAAGCAGTCGCCGCATGGACCGCCTCGTCAACACCGTGCGCCCCTACGCCTGGGGCTCCACCACCGCCCTTCCCGAGCTGCTCGGCGTCCCGCCCACCGGCGAACCCCAGGCCGAGATGTGGCTCGGCGCCCACCCCGGCGCCCCCTCCCGCCTGGACCGCGGCCACGGCCCGGTCTCCCTCGCCGAGGTGATCGAGGCCGACCCCGAGGCCGAACTGGGCGCCGACACCGTCCGCGCCTTCGGCCCCCGGCTGCCGTTCCTGTTCAAGGTGCTCGCCGCCGGCGCCCCGCTCTCCCTCCAGGTCCACCCCGACCGCGCCCGGGCCCAGGCCGGCTTCGCCGACGAGGAGGCCCGCGGCATCCCCCTCGACGCCCCGCACCGCAACTACAAGGACGCCAACCACAAGCCCGAACTCCTCTGCGCCCTCACGCCCTTCGAGGGTCTCTGCGGCTTCCGGCACCCCGCCGAGGCCGCCGAGCTCCTGGAGGGCCTGGACGTCGCCGACCTCAAGCCGTACGTCGACATCCTGCGCGCCGCCCCCGAGGAGGCCGCCCTGCGCGAGGTGCTCACCGCCGTCCTCGGCGCCGAACCCCACGCCCTCGCCGAGACCGTCGACCGCGCCGCCACGGCCGCCGCCCAACTCGCCACCCAGGGAGGCATACACGCCGACGCGTATGCCGCCTGCGCCGGCATAGCCCACCACTACCCGGGCGACCCCGGCGTCCTCGCCGCCCTGCTCCTCAACCACGTCCGCCTCCAGCCCGGCGAGGCCCTCTTCCTCGGCGCCGGCATCCCGCACGCCTACCTCGGCGGACTCGGCGTCGAACTGATGGCCAACTCCGACAACGTGCTCCGCTGCGGCCTCACCCCCAAGCACGTCGACGTCCCCGAACTCCTGCGCGTCGTCCGCTTCACCCCCGGCGATCCCGGCGTGCTGCGCCCCGAGGACACCGACGGCGAGGAGGTCTACGACACCCCCATCGAGGAGTTCCGGCTCTCCCGCTTCGTCCCGGCCCCCGGCGGCGCCCCCCGCCCGCTGCCCGCCCGCACCCCGCAGATCCTGCTCTGCACCGCCGGCACCGTGCACCTCACCAGCGACACCGGCACCACCCGCGACCTCACCCTCGCCCCCGGCGCCGCCGTCTTCGCCCCCGCCGGCGAACACCTCACCCTCACCGGCGACGGCACCCTCTTCCGCGCCACCGTCGTCGTCTGACGCCCGTCCGCGATCCGGCCACCGCACGACGCCCCCGGGCCGGGCTGCAACAATGACCGCCGCACGGCAGGGAAAGGGCGGCACAGCGGCCCGGTCTACGGAAGGGACACGGCGCACCTCATGAGCGCATCCGGCGGTACCAAGGCGATCGTTGCGGCGCTCGGCGCCAACCTGGCGATCGCCGCGGCCAAGTTCGTCGCCTTCGCCTTCAGCGGCTCGTCCTCGATGCTGGCCGAAGGCGTGCACTCCCTCGCGGACTCCGGCAACCAGGGCCTGCTGCTGCTCGGCGGCAAGAAGTCCCGGCGCGCCGCCACCGCCGAACACCCCTTCGGCTACGGACGCGAGCGCTACATCTACGGCTTCCTGGTCTCCATCGTCCTCTTCAGCATCGGCGGCGTCTTCGCCCTCTACGAGGGCTGGGAGAAGATCCACCACCCGCACCCCCTGGACGCCTGGTACTGGCCGGTCGGCGTCCTGGTCTTCGCCGTCGTCGCCGAGGGCTTCTCCTTCCGCACCGCCGTCAAGGAGTCCAACGAGCTGCGCGGCACGCAGTCCTGGATACAGTTCATCCGCCGCGCCAAGGCCCCCGAACTCCCCGTCGTCCTGCTGGAGGACTTCGGCGCCCTGATCGGCCTCGTCCTCGCCCTCGCCGGCGTCCTGCTCACCCTCGCCACCGGCAACAGCGTCTGGGACGGCATCGGCACCATGGCCATCGGCACCCTGCTGGTGCTGATCGCCCTCGTCCTCGCCGCCGAGACCAAGTCCCTGCTGCTCGGCGAGGCGGCCGGCCCCGAACAGGTCGCCAGGATCCGCGAAGCCCTCGTCGACGGCGACGTCGTCACCCGCGTCATCCACATGCGCACCCTCCACCTCGGCCCCGAGGAACTCCTCGTCGCCGCCAAGATCGCCGTCCAGCACGACGACACCGCCGCCGAGATCGCCCGCGCCATCGACGCCGCCGAGGCCCGCATCCGCGAAGCCGTCCCGATCGCCCGCGTCATCTACCTCGAACCCGACATCTACGACGAGAAGGCCGCCGCGGCCCAGCCCCCCAGCGGCACCTGACGCCCCACCCGCCACCGGCCCCGCCACCCCAGGGAGGCGGGGCCGCACGCATCCCGCGCCACGGACCGAACCGGCCCAGGCACCCCGCGCGGCGCACAGATCAAGCCAACCCGCACCCCGACGCGGTCTGGGGCCACGGAGCCGATCAGTGTAGATTCGAGGGCAGTGCCAGACGTCGCTGCTGATGGCGGTCGGGCGGCCCGCGCTCGCGGACCGGCCGAGGGAGAGAGGGCCTCCGACGGACTGCGCTGCGGCAAGGGGAGAGGTGTAGCAGCCTCCACGTAGGCTCACGTACGCCCGGTCACGCACCGGGGACCCCGACCCGCGCCGCAGACTGCCCGAATTGCCCCACCGACCTCGACATCCGAGGAGCAGCCCGTAATGACGACAGCAGCCACCGGCCAGGACTTCAAGGTCGCCGACCTGTCCCTCGCCGCCTTCGGCCGCAAGGAGATCACCCTCGCCGAGCACGAGATGCCCGGCCTGATGGCGATCCGCAAGGAGTACGCCGACCAGCAGCCCCTCAAGGGCGCCCGGATCATGGGCTCGCTGCACATGACCGTGCAGACCGCCGTGCTGATCGAGACCCTGGTGGCACTGGGCGCACAGGTCCGCTGGGCCTCCTGCAACATCTTCTCCACCCAGGACCACGCCGCCGCGGCCATCGCCGTCGGCCCGCACGGCACCCCCGAGGACCCGCAGGGCGTCCCGGTCTTCGCTTGGAAGGGCGAGTCCCTGGAGGAGTACTGGTGGTGCACGGAGCAGGCGCTGACCTGGCCCGGCACCCCCACCGGCGGCCCGAACATGATCCTCGACGACGGTGGCGACGCCACCCTCCTCGTCCACAAGGGCGTCGAGTACGAGAAGGCCGGCCAGGCCCCCGCCGTCGAGACCGCGGAGAACGAAGAGCACCGCGCCATCCTGGAACTCCTCAACCGCACCCTCGCCGAGAACCCGCAGAAGTGGACCCGCCTGTCCTCCGAGATCCGCGGCGTGACGGAGGAGACCACCACCGGCGTCCACCGCCTCTACGAGATGCAGCGCGACGGCGTCCTGCTCTTCCCCGCGATCAACGTCAACGACGCGGTGACGAAGTCGAAGTTCGACAACAAGTACGGCTGCCGGCATTCCCTCGTCGACGGCATCAACCGCGCCACCGACGTCCTGATCGGCGGCAAGACCGCCGTCGTCTGCGGCTACGGCGACGTCGGCAAGGGCTGCGCCGAGTCCCTGCGTGGCCAGGGCGCCCGCGTCATCATCACCGAGATCGACCCGATCTGCGCCCTGCAGGCGGCGATGGACGGCTACCAGGTCACCACCCTCGACGAGGTCGTCGAGACCGCCGACATCTTCGTCACCACCACCGGCAACAAGGACATCATCCTCGCCTCCGACATGGCGCGGATGAAGCACCAGGCCATCGTCGGCAACATCGGCCACTTCGACAACGAGATCGACATGGCCGGCCTCGCCAAGCTCCCGGGCATCGTCAAGGACGAGGTCAAGCCGCAGGTCCACACCTGGACCCACCCCGACGGCAAGGTCCTCATCGTGCTCTCCGAGGGCCGCCTGCTGAACCTCGGCAATGCCACAGGCCACCCGTCGTTCGTGATGTCGAACTCCTTCGCGGACCAGACCCTGGCCCAGATCGAGCTCTTCACCAAGCCCGAGCAGTACCCGACCGACGTCTACGTCCTGCCCAAGCACCTGGACGAGAAGGTCGCCCGCCTCCACCTGGACGCGCTGGGCGTCAAGCTCACCACCCTGCGCCCGGAGCAGGCCGCCTACATCGGCGTCGAGGTCGAGGGCCCCTACAAGCCCGACCACTACCGCTACTGAGCCGCCGCCGGCCCGTCCGCGGGCCGGCAACCGGCACCCCCAGCAGCCGCTGGCACCAGGCCCTCGCCCTCCCGGCGGGGGCCTGGCCCGCAGAAACCCCGGAAACCCCCGCGCCCCCGGCGCACCGCCCCACTCGCCCGTCGCAAGGACCGCACCACCATGCCCCGCGGCCACTACTCGCTCCACGACCCGCACGACCACACCCCCCTCGGCGAGGAACACTTCCACTGCGCCACCGGCCCCTCCGGCTGGCGCTACGTCTCCCAGATCCTCGACACCGCCGGCGAGCACACCGGGTCCGTCGACCTCACCCTCGACGACCTCGGCCGCCCGATCCGCCTCCAACTCACCTGCGCCGCCTGGCAGGTCCGCGGCGCCGCCCTGGACGGCGTGACCTGGGTGCGTACCGATCCCACCGGCACCCACGCCACCGAGGGCAACGCCGCCGCCCACGCCTTCACCGGCGCCTCCCCGGCCTTTCTCGTCGCCACCGCCCGCCTGCTGCGCCCCGCGCTCGGCGCCGGCGCCACCCGCGTCCGCCTCGTCGCCCTCACACCCCCCGTCCTCGCGCCCCGCACCCTCGACCAGGGCTGGGCTCTGCTCTCCAGCACACCACACGCCACTGACATCGCCCCGCTCGTCGCCGACGAGTACCAGGTCACCGACCTCGAAACCGGCGAACAGCACGCCGTCCATCTCGCCGGCGATGTCGTCCTCGCCGCCCCCGGCATCGAACTCGAATCCCTCGACACCCCGCCGTCGACGTTCAGCTGACGCCCCGACGGGCACCGGCCCCACGGCACGGCACCCCAAAGACCCCGGCTCCGTCACAGCCCTCCCGGAGTCGCCCACCGCCCCCACCCGCCTCACACGGGCGGCGCGAACCCCGTCCCGCGGGTCGGCGGCGCCTGCCCACCGCCCGCGCCCGACGCTCCCGGCACCTGCCCGGCCGCCCCCACGGTCCCGCCTGCCCCGGCACCACCGGACGCACCGCCCACCGGCCCCTGCTCGGTCGTCCCCGCACCCCCGGGCACCACCCACGCCCCACCGGCCGCGACCGCACCGCCCCCGGGGACGCCACCCGAAGGCGCCGCCCCCGCAACCGCCCCCGCGGCCCGGGCCGTTCCCGGCTCCACCCCGGCCACACCGCTCTCCCCGAACGCCCGCCGGGACTCCCGCCCCTGCCGCTCCTGCACCACCGCGGCCAGGTACACCGCCGGGTCCACCCCTGCCGGCACCTCCGCCCCCGTGAAGCCCCGCAGATCCCCGGCGAGCCGCGCGGCCAGTACCGCGCCCGCCTGCGGATCCAGCTCGCCCAGCCGCCCCAGGTACTGCCGCACCGCCAGCCACCAGCCGTCCGGCACCCGCGACAGATCGAGCCCCCCGACCTCCCCCGTCAGCCACGCAGGCGGCGCCGGCAGCAGCACGCCCCCGCCCTCCGCCTCGGGCACCCGCTCCCGGATCACCAGCGTCCCGGCGAACACATCGCCCAGCCGCCGCCCCCGGGCGGACACCAACGAAGCGATCGACGCCACCACCCCGAACGTCATCACGATCTCGACGGCCCCCATGGCACCCCGCACCAGCGCATGCCGGAACCGGATCGGCCCGCCGTCCTCCCGCACCACCCGCAACCCGCAGATCAGCTTTCCCAACGACCGCCCGTGGCTCAGCGTCTCCACCGCGATCGGAATCCCCACCTGCACCAGCACCAGCGTCGCCACCTGCAGGGCCGCCAGCACCGCACCGTCCAACGAGGACGCGGCGCTCACCATCACCAGCGTCACCGCGATGTACGTCCCCCAGGCCACCGCCAGATCGACCACCACGGCCAGCCCCCGGCTCGCCAGCCTGGCCGGCCGCAGTCCCAGCACCACCGCCTCACCCGTCACCAGCTGACTCACACGCCCCACTCCCTCTCGGCCCTGCTCCCCGGCCCGCCCTGCGCGACCGCCCGTGACACCGCGGTCCCGCCCTGAGGTCCAGGGCCCCGCGCCCGGCCAGTCTGCCAAGCTGGCCCGACACCCACCCACCGCGCTGCGAGGAGCGACCCCGGTATGGACCTCGATGTCTTCGTCACGGCCCACAGTGCCGAATGGGACCGCCTGGAAACCCTGCTGGGCCGCAAACGCCGCCTCACCGGCACCGAGGCCGACGAACTCGTCACGCTCTACCAGCGCACCACCACCCACCTCTCCCTCCTCCTCTCCAGCGCCCCCGACCCGGCCCTGACCGGCCGCCTCACCTCCCTCGTGGCCCGCGCCCGCAGCAAGGTCACCGGCGCCCGCAAGTCCTCCTGGCGCGACGCCGCCCGCTTCTTCATCACCTCGTTCCCCGCCGCCGTCTACCGCCTGCGCCACTGGTGGATCCCCACCGCGGTGCTCTCCCTCACCGCCGCCGCCCTCCTGGGCTGGTGGATAGCCGCCCACCCCGAGGTCCAGTCCGCCCTCGGCGCCCCTCAGGAACTGCGCGACATGACCCGCCCCGGCGGCGAGTACGAGACCTACTACTCCAACCATCCCGCCGCGGCCTTCGCCGCCCAGGTATGGACGAACAACGCCCAGGCCGTGGCCCTCTGCCTGGTCTTCGGCGCCTTCCTCGGTCTCCCCGTCCTCTGGGTCCTGCTGGAGAACATGCTCAACCTGGCCGCAGGACTGGGCCTGATGTCCTCGGCGGGCCGCCTCGACACCTTCCTCGGCCTGATCCTCCCGCACGGCCTCCTCGAACTGACCGCCGTCTTCGTCGCCGCCGGCATCGGCCTCCGCCTCGGCTGGACCGTCGTCGACCCGGGCCCCCGCACCCGCCGCACCGCCCTGGCCGAGGAGGGACGCACCGCCCTGGGAGTCGCCGTCGGCCTCGCCGCCGTCCTCTTCGTCTCCGGCGTCCTCGAAGGCTTCGTCACCCCCTCCGGCCTCCCCACCTGGGCCCGCATCACCATCGGCGTCCTCGCCGAGCTGGCGTTCCTCACCTACGTCTACGTACTGGGCGGCCGCGCCGTACGCGCCGGCGAGACCGGCGACGTCGACGCAACCGACCGCGCAGCCCTCCTCCCCACCGCCGCCTGATGTGCACACACCCTTCCTGACCTGCTAATCTCCTCTTCGCCCCGCAACCCGTTGACACGGGTGACAGGGGGAGGTAGATTCAAACGGTTGCAAGGAACTGGACAGGTTCGATCGCAACGGTTAGTTTCATCTCCGCTCCAGCCGGACTTCACAGTCGGCGGAGCGCACCGACCACTGACAGAAGCTTCGGTCCGTCATATGGATCGAATACCTCTGATAAAGTCGGAAAAGTCGAGAGACAAACCCGTCCGACGGGTATTTCAGAACGGAATTCGAACCAGTCGCCAAGCGACTCGGAACGGAAAGAAGATCTGATAAAGTCGGAAAGGCCGAAAAGCGAAAGCGAAACGGCCGACCCTGCTCCAGCAGGGGGCCAGAGACGGAAACGGATCTGGTAAGGTTGGAACCGCGAGAAAGCCGAAAGGCCGGATCGCACCGGCGAAAATCAGGGCCGAAAGGATCTGATAGAGTCGGAGACGCAAGACCGAAGGGAAGCGCCCGGAGGAAGCCCGCGAGGGCAGGCCGAAGGAAGCGTCCGTTCCTTGAGAACTCAACAGCGTGCCAAAAGTCAACGCCAGATATGTTGATACCCCGTCTCCAGCACAAGCTGGGACGAGGTTCCTTTGAAAGACCTCCCAACATGCTTGGGAGGCACACAGCGAGGACGCTGTGAACCACGAGGATCATTCCTCCTCGTGGTTCCGCTC
>NZ_KB891915.1 GCF_000373585.1 Streptomyces sp. MspMP-M5 | reverse complement strand
GCGGTGCCGGGTCTGCGGGGCAGGGGGTGTGTCCGGACTGCTTCGCTTTACGTCCGGACACACCCCCTGCCCCTCCGACCCGTCCCCTCCCGTGGGTGGGTGGGGAGCTGGTGGGTGGGGGCTGGTGTGGGTGGTCCGGTGCGGGTCGTGGGCCGTCAGCGCTTCAGGGGGAGGGGGGCGCCCATGACTGCGTAGGGGGTGGGGGCGCTGGGGAAGAGGACGCGGCGGGCGATGTCGTGGTAGCCGAGGGAGCGGTAGAGGCCGCGGGCGGGGCTGTCGGTGTCGATGGCGGAGAGGATGCTGCGGGGTTCGGTGGCCACGTCGGTGAGGCGGGTGATCAGAGCGCGGCCGATGCCGCGGTTCTGGTAGGCGGGGTGGACGTGCAGCTCGGTGATGACGAAGGAGTCGTCGAGCCAGTGGTCCAGGCCCTGGCTGCGCAGGTAGGGCTCGACGACGGTGGACCACCAGTGGGTGCGTTCGTTGGGCATGCCGTAGACGAAGCCGACGAGGCGGCCGGCGGGGGTGGTGGCGCCCAGCGCACGGGCGCCGCGGCACCCGAGGTGGCGGAGGACGATGTGACGGCGGACGGCGATCTCCTCGTCGCCGAGTCCGAAGGCGAGGGCCTGTACGGCGAGCGCGTCGTCCACGCGGGCAGTGAGATCGAGGGGGCCCACCGCGACGTCATCCATGCTCGGAGCGTACAAGGCCGGGGCTCAGAACAGCACGCTCATGAAGGCGCCGACTTCCTCGAAGCCCACTCGGCGGTAGGCGGCGCGGGCGGCGGTGTTGTAGTCGTTGACGTAGAGGCTGGCGACGGGGGCGACGTCGGCGAGTGCGTAGCGGAGCACGGCGGCCATGCCCGTCTCGGACAGGCCGCGGCCGCGGTGCGCGGGGTCGACCCAGACGCCCTGGATCTGGCAGGCGAGCGGGGTGGCGGCGCCGATCTCGGCCTTGAAGACGACCTTGCCGTCGTCGATGCGGGCGAACGAGCGGCCGGCGCCGACGAGTTCGGCGACCCGGGCCTGGTAGAGCAGGCCGCCGTCGCCGGCGAGCGGGGAGATGCCGACCTCTTCGGTGAACATGGCCACGCAGGCGGGCATGATCATGTCGAGTTCGTCCTTGCGGATCCGCCGGACGCGTGGGTCGGGGGCGATCTCGGCGGAGGGGGTGCGGGTGACCATCAGCGGCTGGTGCGCGCGGATCTCGCGGGCCGGGCCCCAGTGGGGTTCGAGCAGCTCCCAGAGGGCGGCGGTGGGGCCGGCCGGGCCGACGACGGAGGAGCAGCGGCGGCCCTGGCGGCGGGCGCGTTCGGCGAAGCCGCGGATGGCCTCGGGGGTGGCGCAGACGGGGACGAGGTTGGCGCCGGCGTAGCAGAGGGACTCCAGCCGGCCGCCGACGTACCAGCCCCACATCTCGCCGCCGAGCCGCCAGGGGTCGAGGCCGGCGACCTGGACGCGGGCGGCGACGAAGGCGTTGGCGACCGGTTCGCGGTCCAGGACCGCGAGGGCCGCGTCGAGCTCTCCCGGTTCGAGGACCTTGAGGGCGGTGGTCGTCAGCACGAGTCGGAAAGCCTCACCGTTGTGGGGCCTGGGAGGCCAGGCGGGAGCAGGTCCTGGCACTGTACCTCCACCGGGCCGACGGCCACCTGGGCAGCGGTGGGACGGACCGTGCGGACGGGACCTGGCATCACGCGCCCGGTCATGGGACGTGCGGCGGCAAGCGGGACGGCGGGGCCGGGGCCGGAATACCGCTCCGGCCCCGCCACGTTGGGGCCCCGCAGGGGGGTCGTGCACCCCCTACGGGATCTGTTCGCCCGTGCCCTAGGTACCCGCTCAGCCGGCGGTGCTGACCGTCGGCGTCCCGGAGGCGACGCCGTCGGCCTCCATCTGTGCGGCGATCTTCATGGCCTCTTCGATGAGGGTCTCGACGATCTTGGACTCGGGGACGGTCTTGATGACCTCGCCCTTGACGAAGATCTGGCCCTTGCCGTTGCCGGAGGCGACGCCGAGGTCGGCCTCGCGGGCCTCGCCGGGGCCGTTGACGACGCAGCCCATGACGGCGACCCGGAGCGGGACCTCCATGCCTTCGAGGCCGGCGGTGACCTCGTCGGCGAGCTTGTAGACGTCCACCTGGGCGCGGCCGCAGGAGGGGCAGGAGACGATCTCCAGGCGGCGGGGGCGGAGGTTCATCGACTCCAGGATCTGGATGCCGACCTTGACCTCTTCGACGGGCGGCGCGGAGAGCGAGACCCGGATGGTGTCGCCGATGCCCTCGCTGAGCAGGGCGCCGAAGGCGACCGCGGACTTGATGGTGCCCTGGAACGCCGGGCCGGCCTCGGTGACGCCGAGGTGGAGGGGGTAGTCGCACTGGGCGGCGAGCTGGCGGTAGGCGTTGACCATCACGACCGGGTCGTTGTGCTTGACCGAGATCTTGATGTCGCGGAAGCCGTGCTCCTCGAAGAGGGACGCCTCCCACAGGGCGGACTCGACCAGGGCCTCGGGGGTGGCCTTGCCGTACTTCTGGAGCAGGCGCCGGTCCAGGGAGCCGGCGTTGACGCCGATCCGGATCGGGGTGCCGGCGTCGGAGGCCGCCTTGGCGATCTCCTTGACCTTGTCGTCGAACTGCTTGATGTTGCCGGGGTTGACGCGGACCGCGGCGCAGCCGGCGTCGATGGCGGCGAAGACGTACTTCGGCTGGAAGTGGATGTCCGCGATCACCGGGATCTGCGACTTCTTCGCGATCACCGGCAGCGCGTCGGCGTCGTCCTGGGTGGGGCAGGCGACCCGGACGATCTGGCAGCCGGAGGCCGTCAGCTCGGCGATCTGCTGGAGCGTGGCGCCGATGTCGGAGGTGCGGGTGGTCGTCATCGACTGCACCGAGACCGGTGCGTCTCCGCCCACGGCGACCGTACCGACCTGGATCTTGCGGCTGACCCGGCGGTCGGCGAGCTTGGTCGGTACGTCCGGCATTCCCAGTGAAATGGCAGTCATCTGGCGAGCAACCCCAAGGTATGGATCAGGGCCCTGATTCGGCGGGCTTCCGGTCATCGAGCCTACGGCACCCGGCTCGCGGGAGGCACATCGAACCCTTATGCCCCTCGAAAGGGGGCGGCCGGGCACGCCCATACGGTCGCCGCGTGCCCGGCCGTGGGTTTTACGAGGCCGGTTCTGCCCCGCGGGGCAGAACCTAGGTGAGCTTCACCGGGTTCACCACATCCGCGACCAGGACGAGCAGGGTGAAGCAGACGAAGATCCCGGCGACGACGTAGGCGACCGGCATCAGCTTGGCGACGTCGAAGGGGCCGGGGTCGGGGCGCCGGACGATCTTGGCGAAGGCGCGGCGCAGCGACTCCCACAGGGCGCCGGCGATGTGGCCGCCGTCGAGCGGCAGCAGCGGCAGCATGTTGAACAGGAACAGCGAGAGGTTGAAGCCGGCGACCAGGAAGAGCATGGTCGCCACCCGCTGCTCCGGCGGGATGTGCAGGGAGAAGACCTCGCCGCCGACCCGGGCCGCGCCGACCACGCCCATCGGGGAGTCCTGCTTGCGCTCGGCGCCGTTGAAGGCTGCGTTCCACAGGTCGGGGATCTTGCCGGGGACCTGCACCAGCGAGTCCACGCCCTGCGAGACCATGTTGCCCATCCGGTCCACGGACTGGCCGAAGGTCTGCTGGACGATGCCGCTGGCCGGGGTGAAGCCGAGGAAGCCGGCGGTGACGTACTGGCCGGGGACGTAGCCGCCGTGGCCGTCGGTCTTGGCGACCTTGTTCTCGATGAGGTCGGCGTGCAGGGTCTGCCGGGTGCCGTGCCGCTCGACGACGAGGGTCGCCGGGCCGGTGGTCCTGCGGATCTGGTCCTGGAGGGTGCCCCAGTCGGGGACGGGGTGGCCGTTGAACGTGACGATCTTGTCGCCGGCCCGCAGCCCGGCGGCCTTGGCCGGGGAGTCCTTGGCGCCGGCCGGGCACTTGTCGGTCTTGGCGGAGGCCGAGATGACGCAGTCGGAGACCGAGCTGACCTGGGTGGTCTGGGTGTTGATGCCGAAGCCCATCAGCACGCTCATGAAGATCACCACGGCCAGGACGAGGTTCATGAACGGCCCGGCGAACATCACGATGACGCGCTTCCAGGGCCTGCGCGTGTAGAACAGCCGGTGCTCGTCGCCGGGCTGGAGCTCCTCGAAGGCCGCCGAGCGGGCGTCCTCGATCATGCCGCGGAACGGGGAGGTGGAGCGGGCCTGGAGCTTCCCGTCGTCGCCGGGCGGGAACATGCCGATCATGCGGATGTAGCCGCCCAGCGGGACCGCCTTGATGCCGTACTCGGTGTCGCCCTTCTTGCGGGAGAAGATCGTCGGCCCGAAGCCCACCATGTACTGCGGCACCCGGATGCCGAACATCTTGGCCGTGGTGAGGTGGCCGAGTTCGTGCCAGGCGATGGAGAACAGCAGGCCGACGACGAAGACGACTATGCCGAGGATGGTCATCCAGGTCGTCATGCGCGAGCCTCCGAGGGGGTGCGTGCCGCCGCGGCGGCCAGTTCGCGGGCGCGGGCGCGCGCCCAGGTCTCGGCCTGCAGGACGTCCGCGACGGTGAGGGAGGTTCCGTCGGCGGCCGTGCCGTCCGGGCGTGCGCCGTCCTGGCTCTGCTTCATCACCACTCCGGTTGCCAGCCCTTCGTCGACCACTGCCGCGACCGTATCCACAATCCCTGTGAACGGCAGCCCGCCGGTGAGGAACGCCTCGACGCACTCCTCGTTCGCGGCGTTGAAGACGGCCGGGGCGGTGCCGCCCAGTTCACCGACCCGGCAGGCCAGCGGCACGGACGGGAAGGCTTCCTCGTCGAGCGGGAAGAACTCCCAGCTCAGGGCCCGGGTCCAGTCCACGCCGGGGGCCGCGTCGGGGACCCGCTCGGGCCAGCCCAGGCCCAGCGCGATCGGCATCCGCATGTCGGGCGGGCTGGCCTGGGCGAGGGTGGAGCCGTCGGTGAACTCCACCATCGAGTGGACGTAGGACTGCGGATGGACGACGACCTCGATGCGGTCGAAGGGGACGTCGAAGAGCAGGTGCGCCTCGATGACCTCCAGGCCCTTGTTGACCAGGGTCGCGGAGTTGATGGTGACGACCGGGCCCATCGACCAGGTGGGGTGGGCCAGCGCCTGCTCGGGCGTGACGCCGGCCAGTTCGCGCCGGGTGCGGCCGCGGAACGGGCCGCCGGAGGCGGTGACCACCAGCTTGCGGACCTCGGCGCGGGTGCCGCCGGCCAGGGCCTGGAAGAGCGCGGAGTGCTCGGAGTCGACGGGGATGATCTGGCCGGGCCGGGCGAGGGCCTTGACCAGGGGGCCGCCGACGATCAGCGACTCCTTGTTGGCGAGCGCCAGCACCCGGCCGGCCTTCAGGGCGGCGAGGGTGGGCGCGAGGCCGATGGAGCCGGTGATGCCGTTGAGGACGGTGTGGCAGGGCGAGGCGGCGAGATCGGTGGCCGCGTCGGGGCCGGCGAGGATCTCCGGCAGCGGCTCCCCCACGCCGTAGCGCGCGGCCAGCGCCTCGCGGAGCGCGGGCACCGCCTCCGCGCGTGCCACCGCGACGGCGGTGACCCGCAGCCGGTGCGCCTGCTCGGCCAGCAGCTCGACCCGGCCGCCGGACGCGGCGAGCGCGGTGACCCGGAACCGGCCGGGGTTGCGCAGCACGATGTCGATGGCCTGGGTGCCGATCGAACCCGTCGAGCCGAGGATCACGATCTCCCGGGGGCCGGCGGGGTCGCCGGCGGCCGGCTCGAAGCGCAGGTGCGGGTGGGCGAGGGTGTCCGTCATGTGGTCCATTGTGGCCGGTCGGCGGGGCGCCCCGGCCACCGAGGGCGCCCCCGCCCCGTACGGGCGACGCGCGGGCCGCCCGTACGAGACGTGCGGGGCTCAGCGGAAGGGGCGGCGGGCGTTGTCCTGGGTGCTGGGGCCGGGGGTGGCGTCGGCGATCCAGGGGCCGTCGCCGCTGGGGTCGACGACGCCCTCCTCCAGCCAGGTGTAGCGGCCGCCGAGGACGCCGGAGACGACCTTGCGGTCCAGGGCGTCGGTGTTGGTCCACAGCCGGTGGAACAGCTCCTCGACGCGGATCCGGGCCTGCCGGCAGAAGGCGTCGGCGAGCTGGTGGGCCTCCTGGCCGTGGTCGCCGGTGAGCCGCAGGTGCTCGGCGCGGACGCAGGCCGCGCTCATCGCGAACAGCTCGGCGCCGATGTCGACGATCCGGCCGAGGAAGCCCTGCTTGGTCTCCATCTTCCCCTGCCAGCGGGACATCGCGTAGAAGGTGGACCGGGCGAGCTTGCGGGAGGTCCGCTCGACGTACCGCAGATGGCCCGCCAGCTCGCCGAACTCCGCGTAGGTACGCGGGAGTTGGCCGGGTCCGGCGACGAGCCTGGGGAGCCAGCGGGCGTAGAAGCCGCCGGCCTTGGCGGCCGCCCTGCCCTTGTCGCCCAGGGACTTGTCGGGGTCGATGAGGTCGCCGGCGACGGAGAGGTGGGCGTCGACCGCCTCGCGGGCGATCAGCAGGTGCATGATCTCGGTGGAGCCCTCGAAGATCCGGTTGATGCGCATGTCGCGCAGCATCTGCTCGGTGGGGACGGCGCGTTCGCCGCGGGCGGCGAGCGAGTCGGCGGTCTCGAAGCCGCGGCCGCCGCGGATCTGGACGAGTTCGTCGGCCATCCGCCAGCCCATCTCGGAGCCGTAGAGCTTGGCGAGGGCGGCCTCGATACGGATGTCGTTGCGGTTCTCGTCGGCCATCTGGGAGGCGAGGTCGACGACGGCCTCCAGGGCGAAGGTGGTCGCCGCGATGAAGGAGATCTTGGCACCGACCGCCTCGTGCCCGGCGATCGGGCGGCCCCACTGCTCGCGGGCGCCGGACCACTCGCGGGCGATCTTCAGGCACCACTTGCCGGTGCCGGCGCACATCGCGGGCAGCGAGAGCCGGCCGGTGTTGAGGGTGGTGAGGGCGATCTTCAGGCCGGCGCCCTCGGGGCCGATGCGGTTGGCGGCCGGGACCCGGACCCGGTGGAAGCGGGTGACGCCGTTCTCCAGGCCGCGCAGGCCCATGAAGGCGTTGCGGTTCTCGACGGTGATGCCGGGTGCGTCGGCCTCGACGACGAAGGCGGTGATGCCGCCCTTGTGGCCCTCGGAGGCGGGGACCCGGGCCATCACCACCAGCAGGTCGGCGACCACGCCGTTGGTGGTCCACAGCTTCACGCCGTCGAGGAGGTAGTCCTCGCCGTCCGGGACCGCGGTGGTCGCCAGGCGGGCCGGGTCGGAGCCCACGTCGGGCTCGGTGAGCAGGAACGCGGAGATGTCCGTGCGGGCCAGCCGCGGCAGGAACGTCTCCTTCTGCTCCTGGGTGCCGAAGAGTTTCAGCGGCTGCGGTACGCCGATCGACTGATGCGCCGAGAGCAGCGCGCCGATCGCCGGGCTGGCGGAGCCGACCAGGGCGAGGGCGCGGTTGTAGTAGACCTGCGTGAGGCCGAGACCGCCGTACTTGGGGTCGATCTTCATGCCCAGGGCGCCCAGTTCCTTCAGGCCGCGCACGGTCTCGTCGGGGATCCGGCCCTCGCGCTCGATCCGGGCGCCGTCGATCTCCGTCTCGCAGAACTCCCGCAGTGTGGCCAGGAACTTCTCCCCTCGCCGGACGTCGTCCACCGCGGGGGTCGGGTGCGGATGGATGAGGTCGAGCCGGAAGCGCCCCAGGAACAGCTCCTTGGCGAAGCTGGGCTTGTGCCAGTCCTGCTCACGGGCCGCCTCGGCGACCTGGCGGGCTTCGCGTTCGGAAACGTTGCGGATGGACGGAGCGGTCATCAGGAACTCACCTCGCCGCGAATCGGGGGTGCTGCCGGCGGACCGGTCGGCCCGCCGGGCAGTGCTACTTGTGACAAGTACCCGATCCGGGCGGGTTGCACCAGCGGAGGGGAGGCCGGGGGCGGGTCCTTGCCACCGGTGGGCCGGGCGGTCCCGGAGGCGGTGCCCGCGGGGTGTGCGCGGGCCGGCGCGGCCCGGCCTTCCGGGGGGTGCGGCATACCGCGCTGGTTGTACGCGCGGGTGGTTCCTCCTCCCCCCCGCGTACGGCCCCGCATCCGCCTCGGTCAGGAGTAACCGGGGCGGAACGGGGCCGTAGCGTCTGAAGTCCGGGCCGGCGGGGGCGGTGCCGGAGAACGGGGGGCGCGGCGCGCTCCGGAAACAGGGTGCCGGAGCGCGCCGCGCGAGGTGGCCGGCGCCGGGGGGTGCGCCGGCCGGGACCTGGCGGGCGGTACGGCCCGAGGGATGGCCGTCGCTGTCCACCGGGCCAGGCCGGTTCGGGACGTGGTGCGGGCCGGGGCCGCCGGCCCGCACGGTGCCGGGATCTCCCGGGGGCTACAGGTCCAGTCCGGTGAGGACCAGGACCCGCTCGTAGGTGTAGTCGTCCATGGCGTAGCGGACGCCCTCGCGGCCGACGCCGGACTGCTTGACGCCGCCGTAGGGCATCTGGTCGGCGCGGTAGGACGGCACGTCGCCGATCACCACGCCGCCGACCTCCAGCGCGCGGTGCGCGCGGAAGGCGGTCCGGGCGTCGTGCGTGAACACGCCGGCCTGGAGGCCGAACTTGGAGTCGTTGACGGCTGCGAACGCCGCGTCCACGCCGTCGGCCTTCTGGAGGGTGAGCACCGGGCCGAAGACCTCCTCGGTGGCGAGGGTCGCGCCGGCCGGGACGTTCTCCAGCACGGTCGGCGCGTAGGAGGCGCCGTCGCGCTTGCCGCCGGTGAGGAGGCGGGCGCCGCGCTCGACGGCGTCGTCCACCCAGGACTCCACCCGCTTGGCGGCGTCCTCGCTGACCAGCGGGCCGACCTCGGTGGCCGGGTCGGTCGGGTCGCCGGTGACCTGGGCCTCGACGCGCTCGACGACCTTGGCCACCAGCCGGTCGTAGACCGAGGTGTCGGCGACGACCCGCTGCACCGAGATGCAGGACTGGCCGCCCTGGTAGTTGGCGAAGGTGGCGATGCGCTGCGCGGCCCAGTCCAGGTCCTCCTCGGAGGACCAGTCGGACAGCACCACGGCCGCGCCGTTGCCGCCCAGCTCCAGGGTGCAGTGCTTGCGCGGCACCGAGTCGAGGATGGCGTAGCCGACGGTGTCGGAGCCGGTGAAGGAGATGACCGGCAGCCGCTCGTCCTGGACCAGCGCCGGCATCCGGTCGTTGGGGACCGGGAGGATCGACCAGGAGCCGGCGGGCAGGTCGGTGCCGGCCAGCAGCTCGCCGATGACCAGGCCGGAGAGCGGGGTGGCCGGGGCGGGCTTGAGGATGATCGGGACGCCGGCGGCGATGGCCGGGGCGATCTTGTGGGCGCAGAGGTTCAGCGGGAAGTTGAACGGGGCGATGCCCAGGACCGTGCCGCGCGGGAAGCGGCGGGTGAGCGCGAGCCGGCCGGCGCCGCCGGCGTCGGTGTCCAGGCGCTGCGCCTCGCCGCCGTTGAAGCGGCGGGCCTCCTCGGCCGCGAAGCGGAACACCGAGATGGCGCGGCCGACCTCGCCGCGCGCCCACTTGATGGGCTTGCCGTTCTCCGCGGAGATCAGCTGGGCGAGCTCCTCGGTGCGCTCCACCAGCCCGCGCACCACGTGGTCCAGGGCGGCGGCCCGGACATGGGCGGGGGTCGCGGCCAGCTCGTCCTGGACGGCGACGGAGGCGGCCACGGCCTCCTCGACCTGGGCCTCGGTGGGAACGCTCACCGTGCCGACGAGACGTCCGTCCCACGGGGAGGTGACATCGAAGGTGGCCTCGCCGGTGGCCTCACGGCCGGCGAGCCAGAAGGCGGTGGGGGCTGCAGCAGTGTTCGGCACAGTGGATCCCGGCCCTTCAGTGATGGTGGGTGGTGCGCGCGCAGCTCTGGGAGCGGCTTGGCACAGGACTCTGCAGCCCACCGTAGGGGTGCGGCGGCCTCGTGGCGCTTGTCCGAAGCGGCGTAATCCGCGGGGCCGTCCCTCCGTGGTGGAGTCCGGGGCGGGGTGGGGCGCGGGCGGGTCGCGTCTCCCCGCTCCCGCTACTCCCCCACCGGCCCCGACGTCGCCTTCAATGCCAGCCACAGCTCCATCCGGACGTCCGGGTCGTCCAGCGAGCGGCCCAGGATCTCCTCGACGCGGCGCATGCGGTAGCGCAGGGTGTGACGGTGGACGCCCAGGTCGGCGGCGGCCGCGTCCCACTGGCCGTGCCGGGCGAGCCAGGCGCGCAGCGACGCCACCAGGTCGCCGCGGCCGGTCTTGTCGTGTTCGCGCAGCGCCCGCAGCAGTCCGTCGGCGAAGGCCCGGACCGCGTCGTCGGCGAGCAGCGGCAGGACCGAGCCGGCCGCCACGTCCTCGTGTTCCACCAGGGTGCGGCCGCGCCGGCGGGCCACCGAGAGCGCCTGCTCGGCCTGGCGGTAGGCGTTGGCGGCGGCCATCGGGCCGGTGGGCGCGGAGAGGCCGACGGCCAGGACCTCGCCCTCCCGGCCGGTGCCGTTGCGGGAGTTCCGGCCGCGCGGGCGCGGGTGCTCGCCCCGGCGGGCGTCGGTCGAGGCGGCGAACGCGGTACAGGCGTCCGCGGCCGCGCCGCCGTCCGTGACCAGCACGATCAGCCGGCCGCCGCCCGGTACGGCGAGCACCGCCTCGCCGGCGCGGGCGGCGGCGGACTCCACGGCGTCGGCCAGCGCGTCCAGCGCGGACGGGGTGCCGGCGCCCGAGGACGACGACGGTCCCCCCTGGTCGAACGAGGCCGGGAGCTTGGCCGGGAGCTTGGCGGAGGCCGGCTGCTCGTCGGCGGGCACCGGCTCGGCCACCACGATCCGGAACGGGGCGTCCAGCAGCCCTCCGTAGAGCCGTCCGGCCACCGCCCGGGCGTGGTCCGGCTCGCCGGCCAGCAGCATCTTCAGGACCGCGGCGCCCAGCCGCTGCTCGGCGTCCTGGAGCGCCCGGGACCGCTCGGTGGTCAGGGTCAGCAGCGCGACCGCCGAGTGCACCGCATAGCGCGCGGCGGTGCCCAGCGGCGCGTCGGTCCCGACGGCGAGCACCCCGCGGGCCCGGCGGCCGGTGCCCAGCGACTGGAGCTCCACCCGGTCGTCGCCGTCGGTGTCGCTCACCACGGAGCTGGCGGGCGCGGGCCGTTCGCGCAGCCGCGCCACGTCCTCGGCGAGCCGGGACGCGCGCCGCGCCGCCCAGTCGGGGGCGGCCGCCACCACCGCTCCGGACGCGTCGTAGAGCGCCGCCCAGCCGCCCAGGTGCGCCGCGAGCCGGGCCAGCAGCTCGGCCGGGCCCTCGGTGCCGAGCGCCGCCCGGGTCAGCTCCCGCTGCGCCTCGAAGCCGGCGGTGACCGCGCGGTACTGGTCGGCCGCCACGGCCGCCGACACCGCCTTGCTGATCGCGATGAACGGCGTGCGGCGGGGCACCCCCAGCAGCGGCAGGTGGTGCCGGCGCGCGGCCTCGACCAGTGCCTCCGGTACGCCTTCGTAGTTCACCCCGACCGCGAACCCGAGCCCGACCACGCCGGCCTCGGCGACCCGCCGCACATAGCGGTCGGCGGTATCCGGATCCTCCGCGTCCAGCTTGAGCGCGGTGATCAGCAGCAGCTCGCCGCCCTCCATGTACGGCACCGGGTCGATCAGCTCGCTGGCGTGTGCCCAGCGCACCGGGGCGTCCAGCCGGTCCTCGCCCGCGAGCACGGTCAGCTTGAGCGCGGTGTGGTTGACCAGGGAGGCGAGGGTGTGCGGCATGAGACCTTCGATGGCTCCGGCGGACGGCACGACCGCGACCGGCTGCCGAGTACCCCTGCCGGCCTCCTGCCGGCTCCCGCCGATCGTCCGCGCCGCCCGCATGAACGGCTGACGTGTACGCCGCCCTGTATGAACGGCTGCTGTCGATTCTGCCTCAACGGAGGGTTTCGAGGACACTCCCCGGCGCCGGTCGCCCAGGGACCGGGGGCCGGGGGCGGGCGCGCACGTATACGGGCCGGGCGGTCAGGAACGGAGATCGACGAGAACGGGCGGGGCGTGCTCCCCCTCGACCGTGGTCACCGACAGCACCGCATGGCCGGCCGGCAGCGCGTTCGCGAGGTCCGAGGCGGACCAGCGTTCGCGTTCGACGGTGCGGACGGTGATGGCCTTGGAGGTGGCGGCCTTGCCGGTGACCAGTTGGCGGACGAGGTGGAACGCCTTCATCCCGGCACCGTGCGCGATGATTTGACGGTCCGTCACATCACGCGTCTCCACCCACTCCTTGCCCCACACCTCGGCGAACGGCGCCCCGTCCCAGGGTGTGACGCCCGCGAACGCCATCCGGCAGCCGACCGAGCCGAGCAGCGCGCTGCGCAGCGCCTCGGGGACGTCGTCCAGCGAACGCAGCGTCAGCACCGCCCCGGCGTTGGCCGAGCGGAGACGCTGCAGACCGCGCAGCGCCTCGGCCGTGATGGTGTGCGCCGCCTCGTCGAGGACCAGGCAGGCGAACAGCGAACGGTCCGCGCGGGCCACCGCGCACTCGGTGAACTGCGCCAGGACCAGCCGGGCCAGGATCCGGGACGCCTCGGCGTGGCCGCGTTCGGGCAGCTCGATACGGACCCGGAGGGGGTGGTCCAGGGCGCGCAGCGACACCTGCCGGGTGGTTCCCGTGGGGTCGAAGAAGGCGGCGAAGGCCGGGCGGTCGAGGAGCGCGATCCGGTCCGCGAGCAGAAGGGCCACATCGCCGGGACGCTCGGACTGGCGTGCACGGGCGTCGAGTTCGCGCAGCAGGGTGTGGTCGCCGACCGCTTCCAGGGCGGTGCGCAGTGCGGCCACCGCCTGCGGCGCGCCGTCCAGCAACTCGCGCAACTCGGGCACGGTCGGGAAGCGGCCATGGGCGGCACGGAACGGCCCGAGCAACTGGGCCAACGCGGTCGCGGCACGCCGGCTGTCACCACCGGGAAGCTGTTCCGCAAGGTCCCCGACAAGCCCCTCGGCCAGAATCCCGGCCGCCTCGTCGGGGTCGGTGGTGCCGCCGTAGAGGTCCAGATCGCAGTCCGGATCGGGACGGCCGATCCGCACCACCACGTCGAACGCGTCGTCGGGACCGAGCGCGGAACCGGCCGGGCCGACGGCGACCACCGCGCACTGCCCGGCCAGCGCCTGCAGGCACATCGCCTCCACCACCGGGCGGACGAGTCGGGTGGTCTTGCCGCTCCCGGCGGGCCCGACCGCCAGCAGCGAGGTGCCCAGCACCCGGGGCTCCAGGGCGCAGCCGCTGCCCCGGTGCTGGTACGGGTTGCGCGGATGCTCGGCGGCGGTGCCGATCCGCACCTGGTGCGCGAGCAGGTCGTGCGGGGCGGTGCGGCGGGCCAGGTCGCGCTGCCCGGAGGGGTGGGCGCAGGCCGCGGCGCCGTGCCGCAGCACGGTGTCGGTGAAGGAGGCCAGGGAGTTCCGCCCCGAGCGCACCGAACGCCAGGCCCGCGAAATGCGCGCCACGTCCACGTCGTTCATGGCACCCGAGCGGGCCTCGGCGGCGAGCCTGTCGGCGGCGTCCGGGGCACCGTGGGCACGGAGTTCGGGCCACTGCGCGGGGTCGGTGGCCGCTTGGGGCTTGGCGGCGGGGTCACGGGTGCGGAGGTGGCGGAGGACAGGCCCCAGGACCCGACGGCCGAGCTCCGGCCAGCGTCCGAGACGGCCGAAGATGACGGTGATGAGGGCCAGCAGCAATCCGTAATAGATGTAGGTGGCCCAGACGAACGCCATCTTGTCGCCACCGGGCATCCGCCAGGAATCCGGAGTGAGCAGCAGGAGCGGCCAGAGCCAGTAGTTGCCGAGGTATCCGTTCGACAGCAACGACCACAGCAGCCAGCCGCACAGGAGCGAGATCACGGCCCCGCTGATCAGCTGCCGCAGCGGGATGCGTTCGGGTTCTTCCGTGGCACGCGGGCGGTGCCCGTATGTCCAGATGCCGGGCGCCGCCGCGGGCCGCGGTGTGCGCAGCCAGTTCAGCAGGGGCGGCTGGCCTGCCGCCATCGCCGGCGGTGCGCTGGGCCGCGGTGGGGTCGGCGGCGCCGCCGGCCGAGGCACCGCGGGGCCGGGGCACCGCTCCCCGGACGGCGGAGGTGCGGCGGTGTGCTGTGCGTCCTGCGTGCCCTCGGTGTCCATCCGGTGCCCCTTGTCCCCCTTGAGACGTGGCCTGCCGCGTCGGTTCGCCGGCCTGTCGTTGTCATGCCCGCGCTGGCGCGCCGTCGCCGGGCGTGCCGCCGCTCAATTTACTGGCCGCGCCCCGCCGCTATGTCCGGTGCGGACAACGCAACACGCGCACTTCTCCCGAACGGAACATGCCACACCTGCCCCACCGCCCCTAACCTGCGAGAACAAGACCTCTGTACGTCCGTGTTCCACCCCAGGAGACTGCCATGACCGAACTGTCCGGAGGGCCCGCCCTCCCCCAGGAGCGTCGCGTCGTCACCGCGATCCCCGGCCCCAAGTCCCAGGAGCTGTGGGCCCGCAAGCAGGAGACCGTGGCCGCCGGTGTCGGCGCGGTGCTGCCCGTCTTCGTCAAGCGCGCGGGCGGCGGTGTGCTGGAGGACGTGGACGGCAACTCCCTGATCGACTTCGGCTCCGGTATCGCGGTGACCTCGGTCGGCAACAGCGCGGAGGCCGTGGTCCGCCGGGCCGCCGCGCAGCTCGCGGACTTCACCCACACCTGTGCGATGGTGACGCCGTACGAGCCGTACGTCGAGGTCTGCGAGCAGCTGGCCGAGCTGACGCCGGGCGACCACGCGAAGAAGTCGGCGCTGTTCAACTCCGGTGCGGAGGCCGTCGAGAACGCCGTCAAGATCGCCCGTGCGTACACCAAGCGCCAGGCGGTCGTCGTGTTCGACCACGGCTACCACGGCCGGACGAACCTCACGATGGCGCTGACCGCGAAGAACATGCCGTACAAGCACGGCTTCGGCCCGTTCGCGCCCGAGGTCTACCGCGTGCCGCTGGCCTACCCCTTCCGCTGGCTGACCGGCCCGGAGAACTGCGCACAGGAGGCCACCGACCAGGTGATCACGCAGATCACCAAGCAGATCGGCGCGGAGAACGTCGCGGCGATCATCATCGAGCCGGTGCTCGGCGAGGGCGGCTTCATCGAGCCGGCCAAGGGCTTCCTCCCGGCGATCGCGAACTTCGCGAAGGAGAACGGCATCGTCTTCGTCGCGGACGAGATCCAGTCCGGCTTCTGCCGTACCGGCCAGTGGTTCGCGTGCGAGGACGAGGGCGTCGTGCCGGACCTCATCACCACCGCCAAGGGCATCGCCGGCGGTCTGCCGCTGGCCGCCGTCACCGGCCGCGCCGAGATCATGGACGCCGCGCACGCGGGCGGCCTGGGCGGCACCTACGGCGGCAACCCGGTGGCCTGCGCCGCCGCGCTCGGCTCGATCGAGACCATGCGCGAGCTGGACCTGAACGCCAGGGCCAGGCGCATCGAGGAGGTCATGAAGGGCCGCCTGACCGCGATGCAGGAGAAGTACGACATCATCGGCGAGGTCCGCGGCCGCGGCGCGATGATCGCGATCGAGCTGGTCAAGCCCGGTTCCAAGGACCCGGACCCGGAGGTCACCGCGGCGCTCGCCAAGGCGTGCCACCAGGAGGGCCTGCTGGTGCTGACGACCGGTACGTTCGGCAACGTGCTGCGCTTCCTGCCGCCGCTGGTCATCGGCGAGGACCTGCTGAACGAGGGTCTGGACATCCTGGAGTCGGCGTTCGGCACGCTCTGAGCGGGACCTGCCTTCCGGGCGCCCGGAGGGCGTGAAGAAGATGTGCGGGGGCAATGGCGGGCGCGTGATGCGGCTTACCGGGCGCGCTTCCGGTGCCGTACGGTTTCTGCAGATGAGAGAAACACCCCGCCCGCAGGGGACTGCGGGCGACGCCCGGTCGGTGCTTCCCGGCTTCGACCTGGCTGTGCCCTCGCGCACACCACCGGGACCCCTGGCACGGGGCTCCGGGAATCCTCACCGATCGGCTGTCCGCCCGCCCCAGACCCCCCGGGGCGCGCGGCACACCGGTCCTCGCGGCCGCTCCGGAGCCACCCCCCCTGTTCCGGAGCGGCCGCATCTTTTTGCCTTGCGGGGAGTTTCACGGGTTTTTGCGTTGCGGGGAGTTTCACGGGCGCTTGATGGCGTGCTTCATGGGGCGGTCGATGACTTGACGTGGTGGTGTGCGGAGGGGGTGTGAGGGGGTGGCTCTGGCCGGGAGTGGCTGAACGGGTGTGGCTGATGGGGTGTGGGTGATGGGGCGGGGTTTCCGGCGTTCCTTCGGGGGGCGGTCGGTTCGACGGTATGCCCTTCTCGCGCTGTGCAGTGCGCTGCTCTTCGGGCTGGTCACCTGGCAGGTGGCGGCCCACGGGGCGGTGCGCGGGCTCGACGAGCGGCTGGGCCGCGGGGTGGCGGCCGGTGCGGTTCCCGGGCCGCTCGCCCAGTTCTTCGCCGATCTGGGCAATGCGACGGTGGCCGTGCCGGTGCTGTTGGCGGCGGCCGGGTGGGCGGTGTGGCGGACCCGCCGCGGAGGCGCCGGACCGGGGCGGGTGTGGCCGGCGCCGGTGGCAGCGGTGGGGGCGCTGGCCGCCGTGCCGGCCCTCGTCGTCCCGTTCAAGGTATGGCTGGACCGGCCGGGGCCGCCCCGGATGGCCGGCGTGCACGAGGGGTTCTATCCGTCGGGGCACGGGGCGACGGCGGCCGTGGCGTACGGGCTGGTGGCACTGCTGCTGCTCCGGGCGTACGCGAAGCGGCAGCGCCGCGCCGGGGTCCGCGTCACGTGGGTGGTCGCGGCGGTGACCGGGCTGCTCAACGCGGGCGTCGGGCTGGGACTGGTGCGGCAGGGATACCACTGGCCGCTGGACGTGCTCGGCGGCTGGTGTCTGGCGGGTGTGCTGTTGCCGCTGTGGTGCGTGGTGTGCGACCGGTGGGGCAGACAGCGTGACGGGCGGCAGGACGACGGGCACTGACGGGCACACCGACTATCCCTGACGCGCCATCAACTCCCGACCGCACACGAGTCGTTAGGAGCCAACCGCCGGATCGGCGATCGCCCCGGGAGCGCTGCGTGGCGGCGCCGCACCCGCCCGAGAGTGCTCGCCGGCCGCACGCCACCGCGAGCGCCGCCGCCCCGGCCGTGCCTTGCCCGACCGGGGCGAGCGCCCGAACGGGGCGAACGGCCACGCAGGCCGTCCGCCCCGTTCGGGCGCCGGAAGGCGGGCCCGGTCAGCTGTCGAAGCCCAGGCCGACCTTGTCCATGGCCTTCAGCCACAGGTTGCGCCGGCCGCCGTTCTCGTCGGCGCGGGTCATGGACCACTGGGTGAGGCCGATGCCCAGCGAGCGCACCGGCTCGGGCGGGAACGGCAGCGGCTTGGTCCGCACCATCTCCAGCTCGGTGCGCTCGGTGCGCTCCCCTGCCAGCAGGTCCAGCATCACCTCCGCGCCGAAGCGGGTGGCGCCGACACCGAGCCCGGTGTAGCCGAGCGCGTACGCGGTCCGGCCGCCGTGGGCGGTGCCGAAGAAGGCGGAGAAGCGGGAGCAGGTGTCGATCGCGCCGCCCCAGGTGTGGGTGAAGCGGATGCCCTCCAGCTGCGGGAAGCAGGTGAAGAAGTGCTCGGCAAGCTTGCGGTAGGTGTCGGGGTGGTGGTCGTACTCGGCCCGGACGCCGCCGCCGTAGTGGTAGATGATGTCGTAACCGCCCCACAGGATGCGGTGGTCGGCGGTGATGCGGAAGTAGTGGAAGTGGTTGGCGCTGTCGCTCAGGCCCGGCCGGTTCTTCCAGCCGAGGGCGGCGAGTTGCCCGTCGGTGAGCGGCTCGGTCATCAGCGCGTAGTCGTAGACCGGCGCGACGAACGGGCGGAGCCGCTTGACCAGCGACGGAAAGGCGTTGGTGGCCAGCGCCGCGTGCCGGGCGAAGACCCGGCCGTAGGGGGTGCGGACGGCGATCCCCGCGCCGCGCGAGGACAGCTGGGTGCCGGGGGTGTGCTCGTAGATCCGGACGCCCAGGGAGCGGCAGGCCCGCTTCAGGCCCCAGGCGAGCCTGGCCGGGTGCACCATGGCGACGCCGGTGCGGTTCCACAGGCCGGCCAGGAAGGTGGGCGAGTCGACCTCGGCGCGGACCGCCTCGCGGTCGAGGAACTCGTAGCCGCCCAGGCCCAGTTGACCGGCCTCCTCGGCCATCTCACGGAGTTCGGCGACCTGGTGCGGGGCGGTGGCGACGTCGATCTCGCCGGTGCGCTCGAAGTCGCAGTCGATGCCGTGGCGGGCGACCGTGTCCTCGATGGCGTCGAGGTTGCGGGCGCCCAGCTCCTCCAGCTTGGTCAGTTCGCCGGGCCAGCGAGCCAGTCCGTTGCCCAGGCCGTGGGTGAGGGAGGCGGCGCAGAAGCCGCCGTTGCGGCCGGAGGCGGCCCAGCCGACCTCCTGGCCCTCGATGAGGACGACGTCGCGCTGCGGGTCGCGCTCCTTGGCGAGCAGCGCGGTCCACAGTCCTGAGTACCCGCCGCCGACGACCAGCAGGTCGCAGTGCTCGTCGCCGACGAGGGCCGGCTCGGCGTCCGGCCGGGCCGGATCCTCCAGCCAGAACGGTGTGAGGGCGGCGTCGGCCAGGGCGTGGACGGGGGACGGGGCCGGGGCGGCCCCCGGGGTCCCCGAGGTGTTCGGCATGGCAGCTCGTGCCATGGTTCTCAGCTCCTCTAGCTGCGTTTACTGCGCTGACGTCGTTTCCCGGCCAGTTGGCCGACGAACACGCACAGGACGGCGACCAGGAACATCGCCGTTCCGATGACATTGATCTGAACGGGTGTGCCCCGCTGTGCCGATCCCCAGACGAACATGGGGAAGGTCACGGTGGAGCCGGCGTTGAAGTTCGTGATGATGAAGTCGTCGAAGGAGAGCGCGAAGGAGAGCAGGGCGCCGGCGGCGATGCCGGGCGCGGCGATCGGCAGCGTCACCCGCAGGAAGGTCTGCACCGGTGTGGCGTAGAGGTCCTGGGCGGCCTGTTCCAGCCGCGGGTCCATGCTCATCACGCGGGCCTTGACGGCGGTGACGACGAAGCTCAGGCAGAACATGATGTGCGCGATGAGGATCGTCCAGAAGCCGAACCGGATGCCCATGTTGAGGAAGAGGGTGGCCAGCGAGGCGGCCATGACGACCTCGGGCATCGCCATCGGCAGGAAGATCAGGGTGTTGACGCCGGCCCGGGCGCGGAAGCGGTAGCGGGCCAGCGCGAACGCGATCATGGTGCCGAGGACGGTCGCGCCGACGGTGGCCCAGACGGCTATCTCCAGGCTCAGCCCGAGCGAGCCGCACATGTCGGCGACGCCGCACGGGTCGGTCCAGGCGTCGGTGGAGAACCGCGTCCACTGGTAGTTGAAGCGCCCGTTGGGCTTGTTGAAGGAGAAGACCATCACCACGACGTTGGGCAGGATCAGATAGGCCAGGGTGGCCAGTCCCGCCAGGGTGACGAGGTTGCGGCGCAGCCGGCGCAGGCCCTTGCCCGGGGTGCGCCGGGGCGCGGGGGCCGGGGCCGGGGTCGCGGCCGCGTCCTTCGTGGGGGTGTCGGTGGCCGCCATCAGACCAGGTCCTCCGTCCCGGACTTGCGGATGTAGAGCGTGACCATGGCGAGGATGGCCGCCATGAGGAGGAAGGAGAGCGCGGCGGCGGTCGGGTAGTCCAGCACCCGCAGGAACTGCGACTGGATGACGTTGCCGATCATCTTCTGGTCCGTGGAGCCCAGCAGTTCGGCGTTGATGTAGTCGCCGGCGGCCGGGATGAAGGTGAGCAGGGTGCCGGCGACGACGCCGGGCATGGACAGCGGGAAGGTGACCCGGCGGAAGGTGGTGGCCGGGCGGGCGTAGAGGTCGCCGGCGGCCTCGTGCAGCCGCGGGTCGATCCGCTCCAGCGAGGTGTACAGCGGCAGGACCATGAACGGCAGGAAGTTGTAGGTCAGGCCGCAGACCACCGCCAGCGGGGTGGCCAGCACCCGGTGCCCTTCGGTGATGCCGAGGGCGCTGGTGACGTCGAGGAGGTGCAGCGCGTCGAGCGCGCCGACGACCGGGCCGCCGTCGGCCAGGATCGTCTTCCAGGCCAGGGTGCGGATCAGGAAGCTGGTGAAGAACGGGGCGATGACGAGGATCATCACGAGGTTCCGCCAGCGGCCGGCCTTGAAGGCGATCAGATACGCCAGCGGGTAGCCGAGCAGCAGGCAGAGCACGGTGGCGACGGCCGCGTAGCCGACCGAGCGGAGGAACTGCGGCCAGTATTCGGCCAGCGCGTCCCAGTAGGTGGCGAAGTGCCAGGTGACCTTGAAGCCCTCTTCGAGGGAGCCGGTCTGGATCGAGGTCGACGCCTGGTAGACGAGCGGGGCGGCGAAGAAGACGATCAGCCAGAGGATGCCGGGGAGCAGCAGCCAGTAGGGGACCAGGCGCTTGCGGGTCGGGGCCTTCCGGAGGGGCAGTGCTTCGTCCTCGGACTGCTCGTCCGGTGGTGCGGGGGCGGCGGTGGCGGTCATGCGGCCTCCTCGTCGAGGTCCGCGCCGGCGTCGCCCACTGTCCCGGCAAGCAGGGACTGGTCGGCGTCGAGCCCGAAGGTGTGCTCCGGCTCCCAGTGCAGGACGACGTCCGCGCCGGGGACGAGGCGGCCGTCGCGCCCGATGTTCTGCTCGTAGACGGAGAGTTCGCCGACGCCGGGGACGTCGACGACGTACTGGGTGGAGACGCCGATGAAGCTGGCGACCCTGACCCGGCCGGTCATCCGGTTGTGGCCCTCGGGGACCGCCGGGGCGTCGTCGGCGTGCGCCAGGGCGACCTTCTCGGGGCGGACACCGGCCAGCACCTTGTCGCCCTGGCGGGCCGGGGTGCTGCATCGCCGGGTGGGCAGCCGGAGCGTGGCACCGCCGGCCGCGAGGACGAGTTCCGCGCCGCCCGCCTCGGTGACCTCGGCCGCGATGAGGTTGGAGGTGCCCAGGAAGTTGGCGACGAAGGTGGTGGCGGGGTTCTCGTACAGCTCGGCGGGGGCGCCGAGCTGCTCCACCCGGCCGCCGTTCATCACGGCCACGGTGTCGGCCATCGTCATGGCCTCCTCCTGGTCGTGGGTGACGTGCACGAACGTGATGCCGACCTCGGTCTGGATGCGCTTGAGCTCCAGCTGCATCTGGCGGCGCAGCTTGAGGTCGAGGGCGCCGAGCGGCTCGTCCAGCAGCAGCACCTGCGGGTGGTTGATCAGTGCGCGGGCGACCGCGACGCGCTGCTGCTGGCCTCCGGAGAGCTGCTGCGGCTTGCGGCGCGCCAGCGGGCCGAGCTGGACGAGGTCGAGCATCTCCTCGACCTGCTTCTTGACGGACTTGATGCCGCGGCGGCGCAGGCCGAAGGCGACGTTCTCGTAGATGTCCAGGTGGGGGAAGAGCGCGTAGTTCTGGAAGACGGTGTTGACCTGGCGCTTGTAGGGCGGCAGGGCGGTGACGTCCTGGCCGGAGAGGGCGACCGTGCCGGTGGTGGGCTCCTCCAGGCCGGCGATCATGCGCAGGGTGGTGGTCTTGCCGCAGCCGGAGGCACCCAGCAGTGCGAAGAAGGACCCGGCGGGGATGGTGAGGTCGAGCGGGTGGACGGCGGTGAAGGAGCCGTAGGTTTTGCTGATCCGGTGCAGACGGACGTCGCCGCCGCTGCTCTGCGGGGTCTCGGTAGTGGTCATGTGGGTCGTCCCGTGGGTCGGAGGGGGCAGAACGGCTCGGGCGGGACCGGTGGTGCGGACCGGGCGCCGCGGGGCCGGCTCAGGTGCCGGTGAGGTCGGAGAACTTCTGGTTGAACACCCGGTTCTCCAAAGGGGTCAGGGCGCGGAAGGAGTGGGACCGGGCGGCCATCTCCTCGTCCGGCAGGATCAGCGGGTTCTTCGCGAGTTCCGGATCGATTTTCGCGAGTTCCCCGCGCACGCCGTCGACGGGGCAGGCGTAGTTGACGTACGCGGCGAGCCGGGCCGCCACCTTCGGCTCGTAGTAGTAGTCGACGAGCCGTTCGGCGTTCCCCTTGTGGCGGGCCTTGCTGGGCACCATCAGGTTGTCGGTGGAGGTCATGTAGCCGGCCTTGGGGACGGTGTAGCGGATGTGCGGGTTGTCGCTCTGCAGCTGGACGACGTCGCCGGCCCAGGCGACACACGCGGCGAGGTCGCCCTTGTCCAGGTCGCCTGTGTAGTCGTTGCCGGTGAAGCGGCGGATCTGCCGAGTGTCGACGCCCCTCTGCAGCCGAGCCAGCGCGGCGTCGTAGTCGTCGGCGGTGACGTCCTCGGGCCGCTTGCCCATGTCCAGCAGGGTCAGTCCGACGGTGTCGCGCATCTCGGAGAGGAAGCCGACCCGGCCCTTGAGCTGCGGGTCCTCCAGCAGCTGGCTGATCGAGTCGACGGAACGGCCGCCGGTGGCCTTGGTGTTGTACGCGATGATCGCGGGGATGGCCTGCCAGACGTAGGAGTGCTTGCGGCCGGGGTCCCAGGCGGGGTCGCGGTACTGCGCCGACAGGTTGGCGCGGGCGTGCGGGAGGCGGTCCGCGTCCAGCGGCTGGATCCAGCCGAGGGAGATCATCCGGGCGCACATCCAGTCGGTGAGCACGATCAGGTCGCGTCCGGTGTCCTGCCCGCCTGCGAGCTGTGCCTGGATCTTGCCGAAGAACTCGTCGTTGTCGTTGATGTCCTCGGTGTACGTGACGGCGATGCCGGTGCGCCGCTGGAAGGCGTCCAGTGTGGGGTGGTGCTTGCCGTCGTCGCTGACGTCCATGTACTCGGTCCAGCTGGAGAAGTTCAGGCGCTTCTCCGCCGGGGAGTGGTCCACGGTCAGTGCGGCGTCGGTGCGGCCGGCGGGCGCGATCCCGCAGGCCGACAGGGCCGCGCCGCCGCCGGCCGCGGCCGCCAGGGCCCCGCCGGCCCGCAGCAGCGAGCGGCGGGTCATGGCGAGCCGGCCGGTGGTCAGGCTGCGGCGCAGGGCGGTGAGCTCGGCCGGGGAGAAGGGGGCCGGGGGTGCGGGCTGCTGCTCGTGGTGCTCCATGCGCGTGGCCTTTCAGGGTGTGCCCGGCGTGCGGCCGGTGGTGACGGTGGTGCGCGGCCCCGGCCGCGGGCGGCGGGGCACCCCGGGCGCCCCACCGGACTCAGGTCAGCCGCGGTCCCCGAAGACCGTCCGGTGCCAGTCCTTCGCGGCCACCCCGGTGATGTCGTACATCACGTGCTTGACCTGCGTGTACTCCTCGAACGAGTATGCCGACATGTCCTTGCCGAAACCGGACGCCTTGGCGCCGCCGTGCGGCATCTCGCTGATGATCGGGATGTGGTCGTTGACCCAGACGCAGCCGGCGTTGATCTCGCGGGTGGCCCGGCCGGTGCGGTAGACGTCCCGGCTCCAGGCGGACGCGGCCAGCCCGTAGGGGGTGTCGTTGGCCAGCGCGATGCCCTCGTCGTCGCCGTCGAAGGGCAGCACGACCAGCACCGGGCCGAAGATCTCGGCCTGGACGATCTCGCTGTCCTGTGCGGCCCCGGTGATCAGCGTGGGCCGGTAGTACGCGCCCTTGGCCAGCTCGCCCTGGGGGGCCGCGCCGCCGGTGACCACGGTGGCGTAGCCGCGGGCGCGCTCGACGAAGCCGGCCACCCGGTCCCGCTGGGTGTGCGAGATCAGCGGTCCGAGGTCGGTGGACGGGTCGAACGGGTCGCCCAGCCGCACGGTCGCCATCAGGTCGGCGACGCCGCCGACGAACGCGTCGTAGAGCGGCCGCTGGACGTAGGCGCGGGTGGCGGCGGTGCAGTCCTGGCCCGTGTTGATCAGCGCACCGGCGACCGCCCCCTGGACGGCGGCATCCAGGTCCGCGTCGTCGAAGACCACGAACGGGGCCTTGCCGCCGAGCTCCAGGTGGAGCCGCTTGACGGTGCCGGTGGCGAGCTCGGCGACCCGCTTGCCGACGGCGGTGGAGCCGGTGAAGGAGGTCATGGCGACGCCGGGGTGGCCGACGAGGTGCTCACCGGCGTCCCGGCCGGCCCCGGAGACGATGTTGAGGACGCCGTCCGGAAGCCCCGCGCGCTGTGCGGCCTGCGCGAAGAGCAGCGAGGTCAGCGGGGTGATCTCGGCGGGCTTGAGGACGATGGTGTTGCCCGCGGCGAGGGCCGGCAGCACCTTCCAGGCGGCCATCTGGAGCGGGTAGTTCCACGGCGCGATGGAGCCGACCACGCCGACCGGTTCCCGGCGGATCATGGAGGTGTGGTCGCCGCTGTATTCCGCGGCCGCCCTGCCCTCCAGGTGGCGGGCGGCGCCGGCGAAGAACGCGGCGTTGTCGACCGTGCCGGGAACGTCGAACTCCCTGCTGAGCTTGAGGGGTTTTCCGCAGTTGAGGGATTCCGCGGCGGCGAGGTCCGCGGCGTCCTCGGCGAGCGCCGCGGCGAAGCGGTGCAGGGTGTCCGAGCGCTCGGCGGGCGTGGCCCCGGCCCAGCCCGGGAAGGCCGCCGCGGCCGCGGCCACCGCGGCGTCCACCTCGTCGGTGCCGGCGAGTTCGTAGCGCAGCACGGTCTCGCCGGTGGCCGGGTCGACGACGTCCTGGGTACGGCCGGAGGTGCCGCTCCGGAGGCTTCCGGCGATGAATTGCGCGCCCTCGGCGAATCGTTCGGTCACTTCGAAGCGCTGGAACCGTTGATCCATCGTGCTCTCCTCCGCCGAGCGCCGGGGCCGCTCAGCGGCACTGCCAGGCGTAGCTATTTCCGGAATCGATGGCCGATCCTGGCAGAGCAGAAGGCAACCAACAAGTGATTCCGTTGTTGCCTTTTGGTTACGCGACGAATTCTGCGAATTCAGTGGCGGGGGTGCCCGACACGTTGTCGGTGCCCGCTGACAGAATCCCGGCATGATGCACAACAGCCCGGCCACGGCCACCGACCACACCGCCGACGGACCGCGCTCCGTCGAGGAACTGACCGCCCTGACCGCCCGCGGTGAGCGGCTCGAGTACGTCTGTTTCTGGGGCCATCGCCCGCCCCGCGGCGGCGGAGTCGGAGCGAGCTGTTTCAGCCAGTGGTGGCCCGCCCTGTTCACCGTCGACGGCGTCCGGTACGCCACCGCCGAGCACTGGATGATGGCCGCCAAAGCCCGCCTGTTCGGGGACGCGGAGGCCGAGCGCCGGGCCCTCGCGGCCGCCCACCCCAAGGAGGCCAAGGACGCCGGGCGGACGGTCCGCGGCTTCGACGAGGAGGTCTGGCGGCAGCACCGCTTCGCCCTCGTCGTCGAGGGCAGCACGCACAAGTTCGGCCAGCACGCGGAGCTGCGGGAGTTCCTGCTGGGCACCGGCTCCCGCGTCCTGGTGGAGGCCAGCCCCCTGGACCGCATATGGGGCATCGGCCTCGCCGCCGACGACGACCGCGCCGCGGACCCGGCCTGCTGGCGCGGCCTGAACCTCCTCGGCTTCGCCCTGATGGCGGCCCGGCAGCACCTGGCCGAAGAGCGGCAGGACGCGGCCGACGGGGCGTGACCCCTCCCCCCTACGATGGCCCGACCGCACCGTCCGCTCCGCGCACCCCGTCCCGCGCCCCCTCACCCAGGAGGAACCGTTGTCCGACCTCGACGCCTTCATCGCGGGCCTGCCCAAGGCGGAGCTGCACGTCCACCACGTCGGCTCGGCCTCGCCGCGGATCGTCTCCGCGCTGGCCGCCCGGCACCCGGACTCCGCCGTGCCCAGCGACCCCGAGGCGCTCGCCGACTACTTCACGTTCCGCGACTTCGCCCACTTCATCGAGGTCTACCTCTCCGTCGTGGACCTGATCCGCGACGCCGAGGACGTCCGCCTGCTGACGTACGAGGTCGCCCGCGACATGGCCCGTCAGCAGATCCGCTACGCCGAGCTGACGATCACGCCCTACAGCTCGACCCGCCGCGGCATCCCGGACGCCGCCTTCGTCGAGGCGATCGAGGACGCCCGCAAGGCCGCCGAGGCCGAGCTGGGCGTGGTGCTGCGCTGGTGCTTCGACATCCCCGGCGAGGCGGGGCTGGAAGCCGCCGAGGAGACCGCCCGGATCGCCTGCGAGCTGCAGCCCGAGGGCCTGGTCTCGTTCGGCCTGGGCGGCCCCGAGATCGGCGTGCCGCGGCCGCAGTTCAAGCCGTACTTCGACCGGGCGATCGCCGCCGGGCTGCACTCCGTCCCGCACGCCGGCGAGACCACCGGCCCGGGCACCGTCTGGGACGCCCTGACCTTCCTGCGCGCCGAGCGGATCGGCCACGGCACCAGCGCCACCCAGGACCCCGCGCTGCTGGCCCACCTCGCCGAGCACCGCATCCCGCTGGAGGTCTGCCCGACGTCCAACATCGCCACCCGCGCGGTGCGCACCCTGGAGGAGCACCCGGTGAAGGAGATGGTCGACGCCGGCGTCCTCGTCACCATCAACAGCGACGACCCGCCGATGTTCGGCACCGACCTCAACACCGAATACGCCGTCGCCGCCCGCCTGTTGGGCCTGGAAGCCACCGGCGTGGCCGCCCTCGCCAAGAACGCGGTCACCGCCTCCTTCATGGACGACACCGCCAAGGCCCGCCTCGCGGCCGAGATCGACACGTACACGGAGGGCTGGCACGGCTAGCCGGCATCCCAGCGGGATCGGGGCCGAGTGACGGTCGCCCCGCCCGCCCCTTACCTCTCGATCAGCCGCCGCGCCACCCCGTGCGAGACGACGGTGGCGGCGGCCGCGAGGGCGATACCGCGCGCCGCGCCGCCCGGGGTCGCGGGCCGCAGCACTCCGGCCCGCCGCAGCCGGCCGCGGGCCCAGAGCGTGAACGGGAGGACGAGCACGGGCGAGGTGGCCGAGCCCGGCGTATAGCCGCGGACGGCGGCGGCCTGCGCGAGGTGCATCAGACCGTGCAGCCCGAAGCCGTCCAGCACCGCCTGGAAGTACGCCGACCGGCCGCCGGTGCGGTGTCCGCTCACCACCGCGCTGCCCACGATGACCGCCATCACCCCCACCGCCGCCGTGAACTCCCGCTGGGTGACGCCCTCCAGGGCCCGCCACACCTTCTCGGGCACCCGGGGGAACCGTTTCCGCAGCGTCGGTACGTTCTCCCGCACCCAGCGCGGCCCGAACGCCACCTCCTCGGCGTCGTGCAGCGCCCAGGCGGCGAACAGCCCCAGCGTGACGGCCGGCGACGGCGCACAGGGAGACGGCTTCGACGGCAGCGCCGGAACCGGCGGCCATGTTCTCTCGGACGACATGACTCCGCAGTCTGACACGGGCGTTGACGCCCCCTTGCGCCACCCCGCCAGTTCACCGGTCCACCGCCCACCGCTCCGCGGAGGGCAGGCCCCGCCGGCACCCGGCCCGGCACGGCACGGCCCGGCCCGGCCCGGCTCCCGCGGCTACAGCCCCACGATCGCGTTCCACTCCTTGGCGAACCCGGTCCGCTCCTCGGCCGTGATGTCCCGCGCGATCGCCAGCCGCTTGCGCATCGCCGCGTCGGGGAAGATCAGCGGGTCCTCCGCGAGCTGCGCCCGCTCCTTGTCCTTGGAGGAGGCGAGCACCTCCCGCGCGGCCGGCACCGGACAGACGTAGTTGACCCATGCGGCCAGTTCGGCCGCGACCTCCGGCTGGTAGTAGTAGTCGATCAGCCGCTCCGCGTTCCGCTTGTGGGCCGCGAGGTTGGGGATCATCATGCTCTCCGCCCACAGCTCCGCGCCCTCCTCGGGAACCACGAACTCGATGTCTGGGTTGTCCGCCTGGAGTTGGATCACATCGCCGGAGTACGCCTGGGCGGCGAGCACGTCGCCGGAGTCCAGGTCCTTGATGTAGTCGTTGCCGGTGAACCGGCGGATCTGCCCCTTGTGGACCAGCCCGCGTATCTGGTCGATCATCCGGTGGAAGTCGTCGGCGGTCCAGCGGGTGATGTCCACGCCGTTGCCCTGCAGCAGCATGGCGAACGCCTCGTCGAGCCCGGAGAGCAGCGTGACCCGGCCGCGCAGTTCGGGCCTCCACAGGTCGCAGGTGTGCTTGATCTCCCGGCCCAGCTTCTTCCGGTTGTAGGCGATGCCGGTGATCCCGGACTGCCAGGGCACCGAGTGCCTGCGGCCCGGGTCGAAGTGCGGGGAGGCCAGCAGCGGGTCGAGGTGGCGGGCGACGTTCGGCTGGGCGGCGCGGTCCATCGTCTCGACCCAGCCGAGCCGGACGTAGCGGGCGCACATCCAGTCGCTGATGACGACCAGGTCGCGGCCGGTGGGCTGGTGGTTCATCAGCGCGGGACTGACCTTGCCGAAGAACTCGTCGTTGTCGTTGATCTCCTCGGTGTACGTCACGGAGATCCCGGTGCGCTTCTGGAACGCGTCGAGCGTGGGGCGGCGCTGCTTGTCGTGGTCGTCGACGTCGATGTAGAGCGGCCAGTTGGCGAAGACCAGTCGGCGGTCGCGGTCGGAGCGGTCGGGGGCCTCACGGTCGGCTGCCTCGACGTACGCCGGCGGCACTCCGCATCCCGTCAGAGCGGCCAGCGCCCCGGTCGCACCGATTCCGCCCATGCCCCGAAGCAGCCAACGCCGCGAAAGATCAGCCATGGTGAGCACTCTCACGTGCCGCGGGCGGAGGCGGCAAGAGACAGAGCGTCCATTGCCGGGCCTCCGCCCGCGACGGTGTGTCGAGCGTTCCGTACCGCCCGACGCCGCCGATCCCCCTTCGGGGACGGCCGGTTCAGCCGTCCAGCGAGGTCATCACGTGCTTGATCCGGGTGTAGTCGTCGAAGCCGTAGGACGACAGGTCCTTGCCGTAGCCGGACTTCTTGAAGCCGCCGTGCGGCATCTCGGCGACCAGCGGGATGTGGGTGTTGATCCACACGCAGCCGAAGTCGAGCGCCTTGGACATCCGCATCGCGCGGGCGTGGTCCTTGGTCCACACCGAGGAGGCCAGGGCGTACTCGACGCCGTTGGCCCACTCCACCGCCTGCTTCTCGTCGGCGAAGGACTGCACGGTGATCACCGGGCCGAAGACCTCCTGCTGGACGATCTCGTCGTCCTGCTTCAGGCCCGAGACGACGGTCGGGGCGAAGAAGTAGCCCTTCTCGCCGACCTGTTCGCCGCCGGCCTCGATCTTGGCGTGCGCGGGCAGCCGCTCGATGAAGCCCTTGACCTGCGCCAGCTGGTTGGCGTTGTTCAGCGGGCCGTAGAGCACGTCCTCGTCGTCGACCGCGCCCGTCTTGGTCTCCGAGGCGGCCTTGGCCAGCGCGGCGACGAACTCGTCGTGGATGGACTCCTGGACGAGCACCCGGGTGGCGGCCGTACAGTCCTGGCCGGCGTTGAAGTAGCCGGCGGTGGCGATGTCCTCGACGGCCTTGGCGATGTCGGTGTCCTCGAAGACCACGACCGGCGCCTTGCCGCCGAGCTCCAGGTGGACCCGCTTGAGGTCCTTGGACGCGGACTCGGCGACCTGCATGCCGGCCCGGACCGAGCCGGTGATCGAGGCCATCGCCGGGGTCCGGTGCTCGACCATCAGACGGCCGGTCTCCCGGTCGCCGCAGATGACGTTGAACACGCCGCGGGAGTGGCCGAGTTCGTCCAGGACGCCGCCGATGATCTCGGCGATCAGCACCGTCGAGGCGGGGGTGGTGTCGGAGGGCTTGAGGACGACGGTGTTGCCCGCGGCGAGCGCCGGGGCGAACTTCCATACGGCCATCATCATCGGGTAGTTCCACGGCGCGACCTGCGCGCAGACGCCCACCGGCTCACGGCGGATGATGGAGGTGAAGCCGTCCATGTACTCGCCGGCCGAGCGGCCTTCGAGCATCCGGGCGGCACCCGCGAAGAAGCGGATCTGGTCCACCATCGGCGGGATCTCCTCGGAGCGCACGAGGGCGATCGGCTTGCCGCAGTTCTCGGACTCGGCGGCGATCAGGTCCTCGGCCCGCTCCTCGAAGCGGTCGGCGATCTTGAGCAGGACCTTCTGGCGCTCGGCCGGGATCAGGTCGCGCCAGGCGGGGAACGCGGCCTCGGCGGCCGCCATGGCCGCGTCCACGTCCGTGGCACCGGAGAGAGGGGCGGTGGCGTACGGCTCACCCGTGGCCGGGTTGACCACCTCCGTGGTCCGGCCGTCGGCGGCGTCCCGGAACTCCCCGTCGATGTAGTTGCGCAGACGACGCAGTGCGGTGGTCACTGTGCGCCCCCTTCAGTGTCGGATGTACCGGTGGTTGGATCGTTCCCACAGTAGCCGCGCGAACCACGTTTTCAACACACCCACACCACTCGAACAACGGAATCCGTGAAATCTCGATCGATCAACAACTGATTTCATTGATTCGGGGTTGCCATACCGTCGAACCTCGTGCACAGTGAATGACGTGGCGCCCCGTAATAGCAGTCCTGACAGAACCGGCACTCCGTCGATCGACTCCGTCTCCCTGGCGATCATCGAGCAGCTCCAGGAGGACGGGCGCCGTCCGTACGCCGCGATCGGCAAGGCCGTCGGCCTGTCCGAGGCGGCGGTGCGGCAGCGCGTACAGAAGCTGCTCGACCAAGGCGTGATGCAGATCGTCGCGGTCACCGACCCCCTCACGGTCGGTCTCCGCCGGCAGGCAATGGTCGGCATCAACGTCGAGGGCGACCTCGACCCCGTGGCCGACGCCCTGACGACCATGGAAGAGGTCGAGTACGTCGTCATGACGGCAGGCTCCTTCGATCTCATCATCGAGATCGTCTGCGAGGACGACGACCACCTTCTGGAAATGATCAACAAGCGGATCCGCACGCTTCCCGGCGTCCGATCCACCGAGAGCTTCGTGTACCTCAAGCTCCGGAAGCAGACCTACACCTGGGGAACGAGATAGCAATGAGCGGCGACCTCTCCAAGACGGCGTACGACCACCTGTGGATGCACTTCACCCGCATGTCCTCGTACGAGAACGCCCCGGTGCCCACCATCGTGCGCGGTGAGGGCACCAACATCTACGACGACAAGGGCAAGCGCTACATCGACGGCCTCGCCGGCCTCTTCGTGGTCAACGCCGGCCACGGCCGGGTCGAGCTCGCCGAGACCGCCTACAAGCAGGCCCAGGAGCTGGCCTTCTTCCCCGTCTGGTCCTACGCCCACCCCAAGGCCGTGGAGCTGGCAGAGCGCCTGGCGCACTACGCCCCCGGCGACCTGAACAAGGTCTTCTTCACCACCGGCGGCGGCGAGGCGGTCGAGACCGCCTGGAAGCTCGCCAAGCAGTACTTCAAGCTCGTCGGCAAGCCCACCAAGTACAAGGTCATATCCCGCGCGGTCGCGTACCACGGCACCCCGCAGGGCGCCCTGTCGATCACCGGTCTGCCGGGCCTGAAGGCCCCCTTCGAGCCGCTGGTCCCCGGCGCGCACAAGGTCCCGAACACCAACATCTACCGCGCCCCGCTCCACGGCGACGACCCCGAGGCGTTCGGCCGCTGGGCCGCCGACCAGATCGAGCAGCAGATCCTCTTCGAGGGCCCGGACACCGTCGCCGCGGTCTTCCTGGAGCCGGTGCAGAACGCCGGTGGCTGCTTCCCGCCGCCCCCCGGCTACTTCCAGCGGGTCCGCGAGATCTGCGACCAGTACGACGTGCTGCTCGTCTCCGACGAGGTCATCTGCGCCTTCGGCCGCGTCGGCACGATGTTCGCCTGTGACAAGTTCGGCTACGTCCCGGACATGATCACCTGCGCCAAGGGCATGACCTCCGGCTACTCCCCCATCGGCGCCTGCATCATCTCCGACCGCCTCGCCGAGCCGTTCTACAACGGCGACAACACCTTCCTGCACGGCTACACCTTCGGCGGCCACCCGGTCTCCTCGGCCGTGGCGCTCGCCAACTTCGACATCTTCGAGCGCGAGGGCCTCAACCAGCACGTGCTCGACAACGAGGGCAACTTCCTCAGCACCCTGCAGAAGCTGCACGACCTGCCGATCGTCGGCGACGTCCGCGGCAACGGCTTCTTCTACGGCATCGAGCTGGTGAAGGACAAGGCCACCAAGGAGTCGTTCAACGAGGAGGAGACCGAGCGCGTCCTCTACGGCTTCCTCTCCAAGGCCCTCTACGACAACGGCCTCTACTGCCGCGCCGACGACCGTGGCGACCCGGTCATCCAGCTGGCCCCGCCGCTGATCGCCGACCAGCCGGTCTTCGACGAGATCGAGCAGATCCTCCGCTCCGTCCTGACCGAGGCGTGGACCAAGCTCTGATCATCGCGTCACCTCCTGGTGCGCCGGTGCACTGCAGAACAACTGAACAACAGTGCACAACCGAACATCCGACGGCCTGGATTCGCTCGTTCTCATCCATACGAGTGAATCTGGGCCGTTCTGGCTGCCGAGCCACAAATGACCGGGGAGGCGATTCCTTACCGTGCTGGTGACCGATACCCTCCGTGGTCGTTCCCCCGGCCGGGGGAAGCGCGCAGCGAACAAGCGAGAGGTGTGCAGATGGTGGCCCTGCCTGACAACGACGTTCTCCGGGCTAGCGGCTTGTACCACACACACGGAACCACCGTCGCCCTGACCGATGTCTCGCTCGATGTCCGCAAGGGCGAGATCCTCGCCGTCACCGGCCCCCGTGGCAGCGGCAAGACCACACTCCTCAAGTGCCTCTCCGGACAGCTCGTCCCGACCGAGGGCGAGATCTGGTTCGACAACACCCCCGTACACACCCTCTCCTCCCCCAGCCGCGAACGGCTGCGTCTGGACCGGTTCGGCTGGATCGACACCGAACCCCATCTCGTCCCCGAACTCACCGCCTGGGAGAACGCCGCCCTCCCGCTCCTGCTGCGCGGAACCGGCCACCGGGCAGCCAAGCACACCGCCGTCGAGTGGCTGGAGCGCCTCGACGTCGGCATGTGCGCCCGCCAACGCCCCGTCCGGCTGGACCAGTCCCAGCGCCAGCGCGTCGCCATCGCCCGCGCCCTGGCCGGCACCCCGCAGCTGCTCTTCGCCGACGAGCCCACCGCCCCGCTGCACAGCGCCGACGGCACCCAGCTGCTGCGCACCCTGACCACCGCGGCCCGCTCGCACCACATCACCGTGGTCCTGGCGACCTACGATCCCCAGGTCGCCGCACTCGCCGACCGGACCCTCACTCTGCTCGACGGCCGCCGCTCGGGCGCCGTCCCCGAGACCACCGGCGCCTCCGATGAGGAAAGCAGGGCAGCGTGCTCGCTCTCCGTCTAGCCCGTGGCACTCACCCCCTCGTCCTGCTGCGCCGTCTCCTCGTCACCGCCGCCGCGGCCGGTACCGGCTTCCTGGTGCTGGCCGCCCTCGGCCACGCCGCCGCCCATCCCTCCGCGGACGGCCCCTCCCTGGACCGGCTCCTGTGGTGCGCCGCCCCGCTCGCCGCCACCGCCCAACTCGCGGTCGCCGTGGCCCGTACGGATCCGGCCGCCCGCCTCCAGCGCGGCATGACCGCCGCCGGCCTGGGCCCGTTCCGCCTCACCCTGCTCGCCACGGCCTCCACCGCTCTCTCCTGCGCCTTCGGCGTCCTCCTCTCCCTCTTCGCCTTCCTCTCCCTACGCGGCGACCTCGGCGACGGCTCCGGCACCGGCTCCCGCGCCATCGACACCGGCCTGCTCGGCGCCGGCCACCCGCTGCCGCTGGTCGGTGCCCTCATGCTGCTGTCCGTCATCCCGCTGACCGCCGCAGCGGCCACCGCCTTCTCGCTCCGGCCCCGCGCCGAGGCCGGCGACGTCGACACCGGCCCCACACCAGCCACCGAAGCCCCCTCCGGCCTGCCGTGGGGTGTCGCCCTGGCCGCCGCGGGCCTGGCCATCGAGGCGTACACCAGCCCCGCCGCGGGCGCCCGCGGCGACCTGCTGCCCCTCCCCGGCCGGCTGATCGGCAGCCCTCCGGGCGTCCTGGCCGGCTGGGCCCTCGCCGCCCTCGGCCTCGTACTCGCCGGCCCCGGCCTGGTCCACCTGTCCGGCCAGCTGCTGTGCACGGGCCGCCCCGGTGCCCTGCGGCTACTGTCCGGGCGCGTCCTCCAGCAGGAGTCGCACCGCCTGGGCCACCCGCTCGGCGTCCTGTGCGCGGTCGCCTCCGGCACCTATGCCGCCGGTGTCGTGTATCAATCCGCTCCTTCCCGCCCCGTCGGCCCGTTCACCGCGATCGGCGCCGCGATCGTCCTCGCCTGCGTCACCGTCAGCGCGCTCAGCGCCACCCTGGAATCCCGGGCGGCCCGCGCCGGCACCACCGCCGCCCTGCGCCGCCTCGGAGCCTCCGCCCTCGCCCTCCACCGCGCCACGGCCCTCCGCGCCCTGGCCCTCGCTCTCGTCCTCGGCCCCCTGACCTGGACCGTCGCCGAGATGGCGACCCTTCCGCTGGTGCATTGAGCCGCGGCGGGGGCTCGGGCCTGTGCGGCCTGGGGGTCGACTGGGGCGCGTGGGGCTGTTGTGGGGCGAGGTGGGGAGTGGGGGTGGGAGTGCGGGCGATGCAGGGGTGTTGGGGCTGGGTCGGTGAGGCTGGAGTGGTCTGGTCTGGGTGGTGGGTTGGTGTGTCTGAGGTTCTGAAGTGGTGCTCCGTAAGGGGACGTTGCTTGCGGTAGGGCTCCTTGGGGCGTGTTGGTTTGGTGGCGCCGGGGTTGGGGCGTCGGCTGACGGTACGGCGGTCTGTGACGGCGTGGCGGTGGGCAGGGTTCGGTCGGGCCGCGGCGCGGGGCGATGCGTGCGGTGGGTGTGGTGGATGCGGTGGGTGGAGTGGCCGCAGCCGGGGCGGTCGTAGGGGGGTCGGCTCGGCGACGTTCCGCAGGATTGGATGCCGTCGTCCCTCGTGCCCTTGGGGCGGGAACGGCCGGCGCCGGACCATGTCCCGGCCCCGACCCGGGCACGGGCGTCAGCGGGCGAGAGCGGTGACCTCGACCTCTATTCGCCACTCCGGCTGGGCCAGCGACGAGACCTCGAGCAAGGTGTCCGCGGGGTAGGGCTCGGACAGGAACTCCTCGCGCAGGGTGATGACATGGGCTAGATCGGCGGCCATGTCCGTGACGAAGATGCCCACCTTGACCACATCGGCGAGCGAGGCGCCTGCCTCGGCCAGGACCCTCTCGACATTGGCGAACGCCTGCCGGCCCTGCGCCAGGAAGTCGTCCGAGACGGTCCGCCCCAGCTCGTCGATCCCGGCCTGACCCGATACATGGATCAGCCCACCGGCCTTGATGGCCTGTGAAATCTTGTACGGCTCATACCAGTCGGGCGTGGTGGCGATCCGCTCGATCTCCCGGACACTGCCCGCCTCTGCGACACCCGTCGACGTCATGACGCCCCCTCATTGATCCATGTACACACATCTCTTGCATGCACATACATAAGTTTCAGGCGCATGTACGCTGATGTCAAGAGCGCAAAGCGAAATGCCTCGGAACGCGCCGGAGAAGGGCGCCGGGGCAGGCGGCGACGGAAGAGAGCGGAATCGATGGACGCGGAGCACTGGGACCGGCTCGGAGCGCTGCACACCCGCGTCGAGCAGGAGCTGGCGAAGGCACTGCAGCAGCACCACAGGCTCGGCCTTTCCGAGTACCGCGCGCTGGCCCGCCTGGCGGAGTCGGAGGACGGCGAGCTGCGGATGCAGGAACTCGCCGATCTGATCGGCCTCAACCAGAGTTCGGTCAGCCGGCTGGCCTCACGCCTGGAGTCGTCCGGCCTGACCCGCCGGGACTTGTGCCCCGACGACCGGCGCGGCGTCTACAGCGTGATCACCGACCAGGGCCGCGAAGTGCAGAGCCTGGCGCGCCCGACGTACGACAGCGCACTGCGCACCGCCCTCGACACCGCGTCCGAGGACGGTCTGCTCGGCCCCCTGGTGAAGTCGCTGCGGTCCTAACATGGCGGATGTGCAGTCGAGTAGCGAGCCCGCGACGCCCCGAGGCGCCGCGAGCGCGGTCATGAGACCGACTCGCTCGCGGAGCTCGACCGGATCGCTGCGACCGGCAGTCTCGCCGGTTACCACGTCCAGTCCCTCGACCTGACGGACTGCACGTTCACCCTGCTCGCCACGGAAACCGCGGACTCCGTCTTCCTCGGCTGCGCGAGGGAACCGGACGCCGCCGCGAAGGTGCGCGCCGGGGGCGCCCTGGTCTTCCCTCCGGTGCCGGGCCTGCCGTTCGACCCGTATCGCGGCACCCTCTACACACCGGACGAGCTCTTCTCAGGGCTGCTCGACGCCGGTTACGACACCACCCTGGACGCCCGCGCCTACCGCTGGTACCAGGAGACCAAGGCGGTCGGCGACGTGGTCGCCGGCATGCTGCGCAGCATCCACGACGATGCCGTCTCGGACGCGCTCGACGGCCACCTCGCCGGTGCCCGCGCGGTGGGCATCCTGGGCGGGCACGCCATGGAGCGCGGCTCCGCCGCCTACGCGGGCGCGGCCAGGCTCGGGCGCCGGCTCAGTCGCGGTGGCCTGACCGTCGCGACCGGCGGCGGCCCCGGCGCGATGGAGGCGGCGAACTTCGGGGCCTACACCGCGCCGTTCGAGGACGCCATGCTCGACAAGGCACTCGAACTCCTCGCCCAGGCGCCGCACTTCAGGCTCTCGGTCACGACTTGGGCCGGCGCCGCCTTCGAAGTGCTCCGGGCCCGGCCGGGCGGCGGACAGTCCGTCGCCATGCCCACGTGGTTCTACGGTCACGAGCCGCCGAACGCCTTCGCGACCCATATCGCGAAGTATTTCGTCAAGACGCTGCGCGAGGAGGGGCTGCTGGCCCGGTCCAACGCCGGCGTGGTGTTCCTTCCCGGTGCGGCGGGGACCGTGCAGGAGCTCTTCGACGCCGCGACGCTGAACTATTACCGGTCGCACGGCGCGCCGACCCCCATGGTGCTGGTGAACCGCGAGCACTGGACGGAGACCCTGCCGGCCTGGCCCCTGCTCCGGCCGCTCGCGGCGGACCAGGCGATGGAGCCCCGGATCGCCCTCGTCGATTCCGTGGACGACGCCCCGGAGGCACTGATCCGCGTCTCTCCTGACGAGACCAACCGTGGCGACCTCCCTTCCTGACCGTCGCTCGCGATCGTGACCGTCACTTCCGAGGCGACGTTCCCGGCGGCTGTTCGTGATCGCCTTTTGCTGCCGGCTGTCCTGAAGCCGCTGCTCGGGACTGCGGTGATGCTCACGGCGCGACAACACCCGAAAGATCTTTTTGCCCGCCGAGGCAACTCACGTCCCGAAATGCGCGTCTGCCAGTCCAGGTAATGAACAGGTAATGCAGTGCGCGAACGGAGCTCTCGGTGATCATCGGCCTTCTGACGGCCATAGCAGCGTCCGTCTGCTACGGCACGGGTTCGGTCCTGCAGGCGGTGGGCTCGCGGAAGTCCGCTCGCCAGGAGGCGGCGAAGGCAGCCGGCAGCGCCGTTACCGAGCATGGCGGCCCCAGCCTGTCGTCGACCGCCAAGGCAGCTGTGACCTGGGAATTCATGGTCGGCACCGTGCTGGACTTCATAGGCTTCGGGCTCGGCGCGCTCGCGGCGCGGATGCTGCCGCTCTTCCTTTCGCAGACCGTGATCAGCGCGAACCTCGTGATCACGGCGGTGCTGAGCACCAAGCTCCTCAACATCCGGCTCACCCGTCCCGAATGGGCCTCCATCGGCGTGGTCTGCTCGGCGTTGGTGCTGCTGGCCACCGCCGCCGGGCCGGAAGGCAGCGGGCATACACCGATCGACACCCACTGGTGGCTGCTGGTCGCTTCTGTCGTGATCATCGGCGGTGGCACCCTGATCGTGCGGCTGCTCGGCGGGCGGGCCGCGATCCTCGCGGGTCTGCTGTCCGGCCTCGGCTTCGGCGCCCTCGGCGTCGGCGTGCGCGTGCTGAACGGTCTGGATCCGTTCCATCTGCCGTCCCTCCTCGGTGACCCGGCGCTGTACGCGATCCTCGTCGCGGGCATCGGCGGCATGTACCTCCACACCGTCGCCCTGCAGATCGGTTCGGTGAACGGCGCCACGGCGGCCCTGGTGGTGGGTGAGACCGTGGTGCCCGGCATCCTCGGGGTGCTGTGGCTGGGTGACTCCTCTCGTCCGGGTTTCGCCTGGATGGCGATCCTCGGCTTTGTGGTCGCAGTGGCCGGGGCGGTCGCAGTCGCCTGGTTCGGCGAACCGGAGGCGGCCCCTGGAGCAGCGGGGGCAGACCAGGAGGGCCAGCGGGGTCCGGAGGACCGGAAGGCAGAACCGAGCCCTGAAGCGGGTGCCGATCCGGCGTCCGGGACGGAGGACGAGAGCGGGTCGGGCCGGCCGGCGGCTCTGCTCGACCGGCCGAGAGTGTGACCGTCAGCCGCGAGGTCCAGCCGACGGACAGGTCTCGTCGCGCTGCGGTGTGAGGCAACTGCCGACGGCGTGGGTGCGCCGTCACTCCAGCGTTGCGGTTCATCGAGCGGCCTCCTCTCTGATTTCGGGCTTCGCTCGCTTCCGGTCAGACCCGTCCGTGGTGTGCAGCGAACCGCACAAGCGGCTTTCCCCTGGACCGGTTCGTACCGCGGTGTCCGCCGGGGACGGGGCCAGTACGAAGCGACGGTTCGCCGTGCGTCGTGCCAGCGCCGCAGACGTCAGGCGTGGCCACACCCAGAGCACCAGGGGATAGGCGAGGTACCCGAAGCGGGTGGCCGGCATGAGCGCCATGGCGAGGGCCAGGCCGAGCACCAGGCGATCGGCCGCCGCCGGCACCGTCCGCGGTGGCCGTATCAACAAGGAGGCGGCCATACCGAAGGCTGCGACCGCCAGCAGGACCATGGCGAGGAGCGTCCCGTCGGGAACGTAGGCAGCCAGGAGCCGACCGGGCAGCGGGCTTTCGGCAGGGGATGCCGTCATGCCCAGCCCCATCGGGAACGCCAGGACGTTCTCGGCGAAGGCGCCGGGTGTGGTCAGTGCGAAGGGGAGCACCGCTGTTGCCGTCGTCAGCGTGGTGATGGCGCCACAGGTGATGACCTGGCGCCGACCGTGGCGGGCGGCTATCAGGGCAAGGGCGACAGGGACGGCAGGCCAGGCCGTCCACTTCAGCGCTGCGCCGAGGCCCAGCAGGAGTCCCGCCCACCCCGGCTTGCCGCGTCCGGCCGTGGCCAGGCCCCAGCACATCAAGCCGATGACGGGGAGGTCGATCCCGCCAACCGCCAGTGGCAGGGCCACCAGTGGGCAGGCCGCGAGCCAGCGCACTACGGGTCTGCTGTAGCCATGGGGCATGGTACGCAAGCCGGGCCGGTGATGAGTCCCAGCCCGTCGAGGGCGGACGAGCATGGTGGCCACCGCGCCGCTCATCGACACGAAGAAGGTGCCGGCCATCCACCCTCGCGCGTCCGTCAGGGGCCCGTCGCCGAACAGCGCGTGCGGCAGGCCGAAGGCCGCCATGCCCGGCAGGTAGGGGTTGTAGTCGCCGACGGTGGTGGGGGCGGCTGTGTAGGGGCTCCCGGAGTGCAGCAGCAGATCGCCCGAGCGCTCGACGACCCTCACTTCGAGCTGTGCGCTGCCGGCCAGCACAAGCAGCAGCAGTGGCAGGGCCACCGCGCCCATCAAGGCCAGTATCAGCGGGAGTTGGGAGGAGGCGGTGGGGGCGCGTGCCGTATCGCGCCCTCTCGCGCGGAGTGCCGCGGCCAGTGCCGCGCAGCCGTATCCGGCCGCCGCCAAGAGACCCCAGGTGCGGTGCGTGGGGAGGGTGGTGAAGAGCCCGAGGCCCAGTGCGGTGAGCGCGCACACACCCCATCCTCTGACCTCGTCGCTCCCGCGTCCGCGGTGCGCAGCGCTCGAACACCGCGGCGCGCGCGGATGCCGCAGCGCCTTCCCGATCAACGCCAAGTTCCGTTTCGCACGATCGAGTTGAGTCTTCATGACGCTCCCTTCCTCGCATTGATCACGAGGCTATGGACGGCCGGGCCGCGAAGCGTCAAACGAGCAACCGAACTTCGGCGTCAACCCGTGGCATGACATGCCTGTCGTGGATCAACCCGTGCGGCGACGCCAGCGACTGCCACGAGCCGAAAAAATATCGGCCATGAGCACTTCTCTCCGGCAGCGGCTTCGCGCATGGATCGTGTCGCCGTCTTATCCCTGGGCCACCGGCGGGGCACTCACGGCGTTCGCGGCCGTGGAGCTGGTGGTCGTACCGCGGCACTCGCTGGTGATCGCGGCCTGCGTGCTGCTCTCCGCGGCGATCTTGCCGTGGCGTCGTGCGCGCCCGGCCACCGCGGTCCTTTCGGCCTCGGCGGTGCTGGTGAGTTTCGCGGCCGGCTCAGACCTCTATATTGCGGCGGCCATCAGCGGACTCATGGCGTGCTACACCCTCGGTCGCCATCGCGTGGCGCATCCGGCGCTGCTCGTCGGCGGCGGTTCGACACTTTCCCTCGCGGTGAACGTCTGGCACATCGCGTCCCGGCACCCGAGGCCGTACTCCGTCGACCTGCTCGCCGAGTGGTTCGTGCTGACCGTGGCGATCCTGGCCGCGGTGTCGATGGGCGACGCGGTACGCGCGCGCGAGGAGACACAGCGCGAGCGGGCGGCCGCGCAGGCGCGGGTCCTCGCGATGGAGCGGCGGCAGGCGGCGGAGGCCGAACGGGCGGCTATCGCCCGCGAGTTGCACGATGTCGTCGCGCACTCGGTGTCGGTGATCGCGGTGCAGGCGGAGAGCGCCACCTACACCACGCCGGGGCTGTCGCCGCAGGCCCGCGACGGCTTCCAGCAGATCGCCGCGTCCGCCCGCGCGTCGATGGCCGAGCTGCGGCGGCTGCTGGGGGTGCTGCGCACGGACGGCGAGGACCGCACCGGCACGGCGCCCCAGCCGACTCTGGACGGGCTCGGCGACCTGATAGCGCAACACCGGTCGGTGGGCGGCGAGGTGGAGCTGCGGATCAGCGGAGACCGTGTCGAGTTGCCCACGTCCTGCGAGCTGTCCGCCTACCGGATCGTGCAGGAGGGGCTGACCAACGTGCGTCGGCACGCCCCGGGAGCCCATGCGGTGGTGGAGATCGACTACCGGCCCGATCGGCTGGCGGTGCGGATCGCGGACGACGGGCCGGGCCCGCCGGTCGTGGTCCACTCCGGCCATGGCCTGGCCGGGATGCAGGAGCGGGCGGCGCTGCTCGGCGGGAAGCTCTCCGCCGGCCGGGGCCGGGACGGCGGCTTTCTCGTGGAGGCAGAAATCCCGTGGTGATCAGGGCAATCGTGGCCGACGACCAAGCCATCGTGCGCACCGGGTTCGTCAACCTCCTCGGCACACAGGACGACATCGAGGTGGTGGGCGAGGCGGAAGACGGTGTCCAGGCGGTCCGGCTCGCCGCGGAGCAGCACCCGGACCTCGCGCTGCTGGACATCCGGATGCCGCACAAGAACGGTATCGAGGCGGCCCGCGAGATCACCCGGGCATCCGGTGGCTCCACCAAGGCACTGATGCTGACGACGTTCGGCCTCGACGAGTATGTGTACGACGCGCTCGCGGCCGGGGCGAGCGGCTTCCTGCTGAAGGACACCACGTTTCCCGAACTCCTGCATGCCGTGCGGGTCGTGGCGGAGGGCAACGCGCTGTTGGCGCCCGAGCTGACCAAGCGGCTGATCGCGGAGTTCGTCAAGCAGCGGTCGGCGCCGGTTCCCGTACGCACGGTGCAGGAGCTGACCGGCCGCGAGGTGGAGGTGCTCGTCCACATCGCCCAGGGACTGTCCAACGCGGAGATCGCCGATCGGCTGACGATCACCGATCACACCGTCAAGACCCACATCAACCGGCTCTTCGCGAAGATGGGCCTCCGTGACCGCGCTCAGGCGGTGATCCTCGCCTATGAGCTGGGGCTGGTCGTGCCGCAGGGCCGACGCCCCGCCCCTCCCCCACGCGCCTAGTGGCGCCCATCCCTCAAGGAGCGATCCATGGCATGGCAACGGTTTGCGGCGCGGCTACTCCGCCGTGTCATCGTCCAGCATCACCACGTCCTCGGCGGCGAAGGAGATCCCCACCCGGTCTCCCGTCTCCGGCGCCTCGTGGAGTGGGCACGCCGCCTCGATCTGCGGCCCGCCTGCAGGCTGGAGCAGCAGCGCGACATGTGTGCCGCGGAACGTCCGGGCCGCGACGGTGCAGGGCAGACCGTCCGCCGCAGAGGTCAGCCGGACGCCGGCCGGGCGTACGAGCAGACGACAGGGTCCGTCCGAAGTACCGTCCGGTACCGGCACCTTGCCCCAAGGGGTGACGGCGACCCCGTTCTGCGCGGTCGCCTCGACGACGTTGTCGAAGCCGAGGAAGCGCGCGACGAACGCGCTCGCGGGCCGCTGCCAGACCTCCAGCGGGGTGCCGCTCTGCGCGATCTTGCCGTCCCGCATCACCACGACCCGGTCGGCCAGCGCGAACGCCTCCCCCTGGTCGTGGGTGACGGCGAGCACCGTCGTCCCCAACTCGCGGAAGAGCCGCCGCAGTTCGACGACGAGGCGCTCACGCAGCCCGCGGTCCAGTTGCCCGAGCGGCTCGTCCAGCATCAGCAGCCGCGGGCGCGGGGCGAGCGCCCGGGCCAGCGCGACCCTCTGCTGTTCGCCACCGGACAGCGATGCCACGGCCCTGCGGTGGGCGCCCGGCAGCCCGACGAGGTCCAGCAGTCGGGCGACCGTGCGCTCCTGGTCGGCGCGGTTGGTGCGCCGCATGCGCAGTCCGAAGGCTACGTTGCCCGCGACATCGCGCTGCGGGAAGAGCTGGTGGTCCTGGAACATCAGCCCGACGCCGCGCCGGTGGGTGGGGACTCCCGTCTGGTCGCGGCCCTCCAGCAGCACCGCGCCCTGGTCGGCGTGCTGCAGTCCGGCCACCACCCGCAGCAGGGTGGACTTGCCGCTACCGCTGGGGCCCAGGACGCAGACGATTTCCTGCGCGGCCACGTCGAGGTCCACCGCGTCGAGGGCGGGTCGGGCGCCGGGCGCACCGAAACGGACGCTGACGCCGTCCAGCCGCAGCATCTCCGGTGCCGTGGTCCCGGTCCGTACCGTCATCTAGAACTCCCCGGAGTGGTCGATGGGGGCGCCCCCGGCCGAGCCCGTCCGGGGCTGGAGGCGGATGCGTTCCAAGGCCAGGAGGGCGCCGGCGCAGACCACCATCAGGATGGTCGACAGGGCCATCGCCTGGCCGTAGTTGAACTCCCCGGCGCGGCCCAGCAGCCGGGTCACGGCCACCGGCAGGGTGGGCTGGTCGGGCCGTGCGATGAAGACGGTCGCGCCGAACTCGCCGAGCGACACGGCGAAGGCGAAACCCGCCGCGATGAGCAGGGCCCGCCGCACCATCGGCAGGTCCACCTCGCGCCAGACCTGCCAGGGCGAGGCGCCGAGGACGGCCGCCGCCTCCCGCAGCCGGCCGTCGACCGCGCGCAGCACGGGCAGCATGGTGCGGCTCACGAACGGCACGCCCACCAGCGCCTGGGCGAGCGGCACCAGCCACCACGAGGACCGCAGGTCGAGCGGGGGCTTGTCGAGGGTGATCAGAAAGCCGAAGCCGACGGTCACGGCGGAGACGCCGAGCGGCAGCATCAGCAGCCCGTCGAAGCCGCGCAGGAGCCGGGTGAGCATCGGTGTCCGCCCGGCCGGCCCACTCCGCGACCGGGAGCGGGTGAGCGCGGCCGCGGCCAGGCCGCCGATCAGCAGGGCCATCGCGGTGGCCGCCACGCCGTAGGCGAGGGAGTTCCACAGGGCGTCGAGCGGTGCCACGGCGAAGGTGCTGTCGGCGGAGGCTGCGGAGCGCAGCGTCCGGTAGAAGACGAGCCCGTAGCCGTCGGGCCCGGCGAAGGACCGCTCGACGAGTACGGCCAGCGGCAGGACGAGCAGCACGGCGATGACGACGAGCGTGCCCCACAGCAGCGCCCACTGGCCGCGGCCGCGCGGCCGGCGGGCGGTCCGCGAGGCGTCGACGAGCCGCAGAGCGGATTCGCGGCGCCGCACGGTCCAGGCGTGCAGCGCCAACAGCCCCAGTACGGCGGCGAACTGGATCAGGGTCAGTACGGCGGCGGTGGGCAGGTCCAGGAAGTCGGCGGTCTGCCGGTAGACCTCCACCTCCAGCGTCGAGAAGGTGGGCCCGCCCAGGATCTGCACGACGCCGAAGGAGGTGAAGGTGAAGAGGAACACCATCAGTGCCGCGGCCGCCACGGCCGGCCCCAGCGCGGGCAGTGTCACCTTCCGCCAGGCCGCGAACCGTCCGGCGCCGAGCACCCGGGCGGCTTCTTCCTGGCGCGGGTCGAGCTGCGCCCAGAGTCCGCCGACGGTGCGGACGACGACGGCGTAGTTGAAGAAGACGTGCGCCAGCAGGATCGCCCACACCGAAGTGTCCAGCCGCACGCCCCACAGGTGGTCCAGCAGTCCGCCCCGGCCGACCAGGGCCAGGAAGGCCGCGCCGACGACGACGGTGGGCAGTACGAACGGCACCGCCACCGCCGCCCGCAGCAGCTGCTTTCCGGGGAAGTCGAAGCGCGCGAAGACATACGCGCCGGGCAGGGCGACCAGCAGCGTCAAGGCGGTCGAGGCGGCGGCCTGCCAGAGGGTGAACCACAGCACATGGAGTACGTCCGGGTCGCCGAGTACCGCCCCGAACCGTCCGAGCTGCCACTGCCCGCCGTCCTTCAGCCCCCGTCCGACGATCGCGGCGACCGGGTAGGCGAAGAAGAGCGCGAAGAAGGCGAGCGGCACGGCCATCAGACCGAGCCGCACCGCCGTTGCGCGCGCGGGCCCCCTGCGGAGGGTGCGGGCTACTTCAGAACGAGCGAGGACCACTGCTTGATCCACTGGTCGCGGTTCTTGGTGATCGTCTCCGGTGCGAGCGTCGTCGGCTTGTCGATCGCCGTGCCGTAGCGGGTGAACAGCTCCGGCACCTTGGCGTCCTTGCGGGCCGGGTTGACGAACATCTGCAGCGGCATGTCCTCCTGGAACGTCTTCGACAGGAGGAAGTCGAGCAGCGCCTTGCCGCCCTTCTCGTTCTTGGCGCCCCTGAGCAGTCCACCGAATTCGGTCTGCCGGAAGCAGGTACCGGTCGCGACGCCGGTCGGGGCCTCCTTGAGTGCGGGCTTCTTGCCCATCACCTCGGCGGGCGGGCTGGAGGCGTAGGAGACCACGAGCGGCTTGTCGCCCTTGCCCTTGCCGGCCGCGGAGCCCGAGAAGCGTTCGTTGTACGCCTGCTCCCAGCTGTTGACGACCTCGACGCCGTTGGCCTTGAGCTTCCTCCAGTAGTCCGGCCAACTGGCCTCGCCGTGGGTGGCGATGGTGCCCAGCTGGAAGGCGAGCCCCGGAGAGGAGGTGGCGGGGTTCTCCGTGACGAGCAGTCCCTTGTACTGCGGCTTGAGCAGGTCGTCGAAGGTCTGCGGCGGCGCCAGCTTGTGCTGGGTGAAGTAGGCGCGGTCGTAGTTGACGCAGATGTCGCCGTAGTCGAGGGGCGTGACCCGGTGGCCGTCCTTGTCGAGCTGCAGGCCGGCGGGGACGCTGTCGAGGCCCTTGGCCTTGTAGGGGGTGAAGAGGCCGGCGTTCAGGCCGCGGGAGAGCAGGGTGTTGTCGATGCCGAAGAAGACATCGCCCTGCGGGTTGTCCTTGGACAGGATCGCCTTGTTGACGGCTTCGCCGGCGTCCCCGCCCCTGATCACCCTGACCTTGTAGCCGCTCTCCTTCTCGAAGGCGGCCAGCACGGACTTGGAGGCGTTGAACGAGTCATGACTGACGAGCGTCACGGTCTTGGCGTCCGCGCTGTCGCCGCTGCCCGAGCCGCCGCACCCGGCGAGTGCGGTCATGCCGGCCGCGGCGGCCAGCGCTGCCGCGGTGATCCTGCTGGTGGTGCTCACTGATTTCCTCCTGGCTGGCCAGGAAGAGACGCGGCCCCGCCCGGTGTCCGCTGCGTTCTGCGTCGGTGACGTTCGGCGACGGACGGTGGGCGGGGCGCAACAGCATGAGTGACGACCGAACTTCCTACCCGGAATGACCCGGGCGAGGTTCAAGGGTCTGCGGGCGCCGTAGCGTCGCCACGACGTCTCCGCACTCTCAGCGCTGTGGCGCTCCCCTGTCGGAATGTGCGTTTGTTCGACGCCACCGTACCAGCGGGCGGTCAGCGCTCCGAGGCCGCGAGCTGTCCGCAGGCGCCGTCGATCTCCTGGCCCCGGGTGTCCCGGACGGTCACGGGCACGCCGTGTGCCTCGATGGCCCGGACGAACGCCAGCTCGTCCTCGGGGCGCGAAGCGGTCCACTTCGAGCCCGGCGTCGGATTGAGCGGAATGAGGTTGACATGGACCCGCTTGCCCTTGAGCAGCCGTCCCAGCAGGTCACCGCGCCATGCCTGGTCGTTGATGTCGCGGATCAGGGCGTACTCGATCGAGACCCGGCGGCCGGACTTCTCGGCGTACTCCCATGCCGCGTCCAGCACCTCGCGGACCTTCCAGCGGGTGTTGACCGGCACGAGGGTGTCCCGCAGCTCGTCGTCGGGCGCGTGCAGCGACACCGCGAGCCGGCACTTGAAGCCCTCGTCGGCGAACCGCAGCATCGCCGGCACCAGCCCGACGGTGGAGACGGTGATGCCGCGCTGGGACAGCCCCAGTCCGTCGGGCTCCGGGTCGGTGAGCCGCCGGATCGCGCCGACCACCCGCTTGTAGTTGGCGAGCGGCTCGCCCATGCCCATGAAGACGATGTTGGACAGCCGTGCCGGGCCGCCGGGCACTTCGCCGTCGCGCAGCGCCCGCATGCCGTCGACGATCTGGTGCACGATCTCGGCGGTGGAGAGGTTCCGGTCCAGGCCGGCCTGGCCGGTGGCGCAGAACGGGCAGTTCATGCCGCAGCCGGCCTGCGAGGAGATGCACATGGTGACCCGGTCCGGGTAGCGCATCAGGACGGACTCGACGAGGGTGCCGTCGTGCAGCTTCCACAGGGTCTTGCGGGTGGTGTCGTCGTCGCACGAGATGTGCCGCACCACCGACATCAGGTCCGGGAGCAGCTCCGCCGCCAGCTTCTCGCGCGCCGCCGCGGGGATGTCGGTCCACTGCGCCGGGTCGTGCGCGTAGCGGGCGAAGTAGTGCTGCGACAGCTGCTTGGCGCGGAACGGCTTCTCACCGATCGCGGCGACCGCCTCGCGGCGCTCGGCCGGGCTGAGGTCGGCGAGGTGCCGCGGAGGCTTCTTGGCGCCGCGGGGGGCGACGAACGTCAGTTCTCCCGGGGCCGGGCGTGCCATGGGCGGAAACTCCTCTGTGCGACGAGGCCCGGCGGCTTCCGCCGGCGCGCGACCAGGGGCCGGGCGGGGAGGGAAGCAGGAGACCTCACGGATCGTCCCCACGGCCGCGGGGACGGAAAGGGCGCGCCGCGAACGAGCGGCGCGCCCTTCAAGGGTAACCGGCGGCGCTCAGCCCGATCCCACGAAGATCACGAACAGCAGCCAGATCACCGGGGCGGTCGGCAGCAGCGAGTCCAGCCGGTCCATGATGCCGCCGTGGCCGGGCAGCAGAGTGCCCATGTCCTTGATGCCCAGATCCCGCTTGATCATGGATTCGCCGAGGTCGCCGAGGGTGGCGCTGACCGCGACCGCCAGTCCCAGCAGCAGGCCCTGCCACCAGGCACCGCCCTTGATCAGGAACTGCATGCACAGCGCGCCCGCCACCATCGCGAAGAGCACCGCGCCCACGAGCCCCTCGCGGGTCTTGCCGGGGCTGATCCGCGGCGCCAGCTTCTTCTTCCCGAAGCGCCAGCCGACCGCGTACGCCCCGGTGTCGCTGACCACCGTCAGCAGCAGGAACGTCAGCACCCGCTGCGGCCCGTCGTACTCGGCCGCCAGCATCAGGGCCACGAACGTCGCCAGGAACGGGACATAGAAGGCCGCGAAGACCCCGGCGGTGACGTCCCGGAGGTAGTTCTGGGGCGCCTCGGTCATCCGCCAGACGAGGACCGCGAGTGCGGTGAGCGCCATCGCCACCCACGCCCCCTCCGCACCGCGCACATATCCGGCGATCACCATGGCGGTGCCGCCGACCGCGAGCGGAACGAGCGGCACCCGGATGTCCTTGCGCTCCGCCAGACGCGAGGTCAGCTCCCACAGGCCCACGACGACGGCGAGCGCGATGACCCCGATGAACACCGGCTTGTAGACGAAGAGCGACGCGAGGATCACTGCGCCGAGTCCGACGCCGACCCCTATGGCAGCGCGCAGATTGCGCCCCGCGCTCTTCTTCTGCGGTTTCACTGGGTCGCTGTCGGACCCGGGGAGCGAGGTGGGCATGGGCTCCTGCGGCCTGTCGTCGCGGAACAGGGGGCCGCTCAGGCGAGCAGCCCCCCGGTCGTCCGGGTTGTCCTGGTCATCCCGGATGTCCCGATCGTCGTCCTGGTGTCCGCCCGGTTGGGGCACGATGGGCATGGGCCGAGTCTGCGCCGCACCGCCCCCGTCGTGCACGGGACCCGCCGGGACGGGAGGCGCCGCCCCGCGCAGCGAGGCGGCCGGTCCGTGGTCGGGCGTTCCCCAGTGGCCGGCGCCGGGCGGGGTCCCCCAGGATGACTCGTTCATCAGACCTCTAGGAGCTCGGATTCCTTGTGCTTGAGGAGCTCGTCCACCTGCGCGACGTACTTCGCGGTGATGTCGTCGAGCTCCTTCTCGGCGCGACGCACCTCGTCCTCGCCGGTCTCCTTGTCCTTGACCAGCTTGTCGAGCGACTCCTTGGCCTTGCGCCGCACGCTGCGGATCGAGATCTTCGAGTCCTCGGCCTTGTTCTTGGCGACCTTGATGAACTCGCGGCGGCGCTCCTCGGTGAGCTCCGGGAACGTCACACGGATGATGTTGCCGTCGTTGCTCGGGTTGACACCGAGGTCCGAGTCGCGGATGGCCTGCTCGATGTTGCGCAGCGCGCTCTTGTCGAACGGCGTCACCACGGCCATCCGCGGTTCCGGAACCGAGAACGACGCCAGCTGGTTGATAGGCGTCATGGCACCGTAGTAGTCCGCCACGATCTTGTTGAACATCGCCGGGTGCGCACGCCCGGTGCGGATCGCGGCGAAGTCCTCCTTGGCGACCACGACGGCCTTCTCCATCTTCTCCTCGGCTTCGAGGAGGATCTCTTCGATCACCACTTGCTCCTGGTCTTTTCGGTAGGAAGCAGAGCCTCGCCCCTGCCGCGCGTCTTCTCCTGCACGGTGTCCGACCGGCAGGCGGTTGTCCATCCCCGTACCGAGGTCTTCCCGCGGCCGGGGGTTGCCGCCCGTACGGGCCTGCGCCCGCACGGAATCACGGCAGTTGGGGCCGTCAGGCCCGGGTGTTCTGATCGCTGACGAGCGTGCCGATCTTCTCACCCTTCACCGCACGCGCGATGTTCCCCTCGGCGAGCAGCTCGAACACGAGGATCGGGAGCTTGTTGTCCCGGCACAGCGTGATGGCCGTGGCGTCGGCGACCTTCAGGTCGCGGGTGATGACCTCGCCGTATTCGAGGGCGTCGAACTTGACCGCGTCCGGGTTCTTCTTGGGGTCGGAGTCGTAGACCCCGTCCACCCCGTTCTTGCCCATGAGCATGGCCTCGGCGTCGATCTCCAGGGCGCGCTGGGCGGCAGTGGTGTCGGTGGAGAAGTACGGCATGCCCATACCGGCGCCGAAGATGACGACCCGGCCCTTCTCCAGGTGGCGGACCGCGCGCAGCGGAATGTACGGCTCCGCGACCTGGCCCATGGTGATGGCCGTCTGGACGCGGCAGTCGATGCCCTCCTTCTCCAGGAAGTCCTGGAGGGCCAGGCAGTTCATGACCGTACCGAGCATGCCCATGTAGTCGGAGCGGGCCCGGTCCATGCCGCGCTGCTGGAGTTCGGCACCGCGGAAGAAGTTGCCGCCGCCGATCACGATGGCGATCTCATAGCCGTCGCGGACGACTGCGGCGATCTCACGGGCAATGGCGTGCACGACGTCGGGATCGACGCCCAGTCCGCCGCCGCCGGCGAACGCCTCACCCGAGAGCTTCAGAAGGAAACGCCTCCTGTCGCCCTTGTCGGCTTTGTGTGTGTCCGCGCCGTCGGCACCGTGATTCATTGAGCTCTCCTCGTGCACATACGAAGAAGGCCACTGCCGTGGGTCTGGGTCAGATCCCTGTCCGGCAATGGCCTCCTCGTCACATCTGCGGCCGACCGATGAGCGGCCGACTGCGTACGACCCTAGCGGGGCCGCAGGTCATTCGCTGCCTTCGTGGCAGGCTCAGATGCCGACCTTGATACGCGCGAAGCGCTTCAGGGTGACACCGGCCTCCTGGAGGACCTTCTCGACCGACTTCTTGTTGTCGAGCGCGTACGGCTGGCCGAGCAGCGTCGCGTCCTTGAAGAAGCCGTTGAGGCGACCCTCGACGATCTTCGGGAGCGCGGCCTCGGGCTTGCCCTCGGCGCGGGTGGTCTCCTCGGCGACGCGGCGCTCGGCCTCGACGACCTCGGCCGGGACGTCGTCCTTGGCGAGGTACTTCGGGGCGAAGGCGGCGATGTGCTGCGCGATGCCCTTGGCGACCTCGGCGTTGTCCTTGTCGAGCTCGACGAGGACACCGATCTGCGGCGGCAGGTCGGGCATGGTGCGGTGCATGTACGCCGTCACGTAACCGTCGGAGAACTGCGCGAAGCGGTCCAGGACGATCTTCTCGCCGAGGTTCGCGTTGGCCTCGTCGACGAACGCCTGGACGGTCTTGCCGGCCTCGATCTCGGAGGCGAGCAGGGCCTCGATGTCGGCCGGGTTGGTCTTGGCGACGTGCGCGGCCAGGGCGTTGGCGACGGACTGGAACTTCTCGCCCTTGGCGACGAAGTCGGTCTCGCACTTCAGCTCGAGGATCAGGCCGGAGGTGTTGTCGTCGGCGATCACGGAGACCACAGCGCCGTTCTCGGCGGAGCGGCCCTCGCGCTTGGCGACGCCCTTCTGACCCTTGACGCGCAGGACCTCGACGGCCTTGTCGACGTCGCCCTCGGCCTCTTCCAGGGCCTTCTTGCAGTCCATCATGCCGGCGCCGGTGAGCTCGCGGAGCTTCTTGACGTCAGCGGCGGTGTAGTTCGCCATGGTCTGTGAATCTCTTCTCGGAATCGCGAAAGTCGAAAGATCTACGGGTGGACGGCGGGGGCGGCGCCTGTGGCACCCTCCCCCGCCGTCATCAACCGGTCTTGAGGTCAGCCCTGCTCGGCCGGCTTCTCAGCTTCGGCGGCCGGGGCCTCAGCGGCCGGGGCCTCAGCCTTGGCGGCCTCGTCGTCGGCCTTCTTGTCGCCCTCGAGCAGGTCGCGCTCCCACTCGGCGAGCGGCTCGCCGGCCTTCTCGCCCGGCTTCTGGTCGCCGGTGGCGGCGCCGGAGCGGGCGATCAGGCCCTCGGCGACGGCGTCGGCGATCACGCGGGTGAGCAGGGTGACGGAGCGGATCGCGTCGTCGTTGCCCGGGATCTTGTAGTCGACCTCGTCCGGGTCGCAGTTGGTGTCGAGGATCGCGACAACCGGGATGTTGAGCTTGCGCGCCTCGCCGACGGCGATGTGCTCCTTCTTGGTGTCCACGATCCAGACGGCGCTGGGCACCTTCTGCATCTCGCGGATACCACCGAGGGTCTTCTCCAGCTTGGCCTTCTCACGCGAGAGGACCAGGAGCTCCTTCTTGGTGAGGCCGGAGGCGGCCACGTCCTCGAAGTCGATCTGCTCGAGCTCCTTCAGGCGCTGCAGACGCTTGTAGACGGTCGAGAAGTTGGTCAGCATGCCGCCGAGCCAGCGCTGGTTCACGTAGGGCATGCCCACGCGGGTCGCCTGCTCGGCAATGGCCTCCTGGGCCTGCTTCTTCGTACCGACGAACATGACCGAGCCGCCGTGGGCGACGGTCTCCTTGACGAACTCGTAGGCGCGGTCGATGTACGACAGCGACTGGAGCAGGTCGATGATGTAGATGCCGTTGCGCTCGGTGAAGATGAAGCGCTTCATCTTCGGGTTCCAGCGGCGGGTCTGGTGCCCGAAGTGGACGCCGCTCTCCAGCAGCTCCCGCATCGTGACGACGGCCATGGCCGTACTCCTTGTTGTTCTCGGTTCCACCACGACCGGCCGGCCGCGGTGCCTGACGCCCCGACGCGCCTGCCAGGGGAGGAACCGGGTGGAACCTTCCGAGGACCGAGGAGCGCGGCCGACGTGCTGCCCGAACGGGACTGGTGCACTGGTGGCGGGGCGTGCGAAGTCGACCCGGTGACCCGGATCGCCATCAGAAGTGTACGGGACGGGCGACGCACCGGGCGACACGCACCATTTCGTGCCCCCGCAGGGTGACGCCGTTGTCCACAATCGGCCCGTCGTCCACAGCTTTTGACCAAGATCCCCGCGCCAGCCCGGCATCCGCCAAGGTCGAACCATGCGACGACTCACCGGCCCCGCCAGGCGCCGACCCCGGACCACCCGCCCGCCTTCCCTACGACCGACCGTGACCCACTCACGACGCTCCGCCCCACGACGACGCGGTGAGCGCGACGGGCACCGGCCGGGAGAACGCCACCTCGGCAAGCGCATCCGTCATGCCCCTCCCGACCCTCCCAACTCTCCTGTCCCTCCGGACCCTGAAACGCCCCGCCCGCGGGCGCCGGGAACACCGGGCGGTACGGGCGGTCCGGGCGGTCACAAATCGGATGCGGGGCCGGCGCGGCTGAAGCCGGGGCCGAGGACGGGACGGGAATCGGCACCGAGATCGGGATCAGGGTCGGGAACGGGACCCGAATCAGTGCCGGGACCGGCGCCGGCCAGGAAGGTCTGGGAGCACATGCCGTCCGCCGCCCTAAGTGGCCAGGGCGGAAGACGTTCACTCGCTGCGCTCGCCATGTGCGTGCTGTGGGCCGCGCCCCCGGCGGCGGTGATCAGTTCCGCCGGGGTCGCCGACGCCGCGGCCCCCCACGCCGTGGCCGCACCGGTACCCGGACCGCCCCATCCGGCGGCGGACCGCTCCTGGCCGGTCGACGGTCCCGCCGGCACGCACCCTGTGGTGTTGCGCGGTTGGGACCCGCCCCCGACCCCATGGGCGCCGGGGCACCGAGGCGTAGACCTCGCAGCATCCGGTGGCGCGATCGTGAAGGCCGCCACGCCCGGCCGGATCGCCTTCGCCGGCACTGTGGCCGGCCGCGGCGTCCTCACCATCGAAGTCGCCGACTCGGGTCATCCGCCCTTACGCACCACCTACGAGCCGATCCGTGCCACCGCCCGCAAGGGACAGCACGTCGCCGCAGGTCAGCCCGTCGGCGTCCTGGAGGACGGGCCGTACCACTGCCGTGCCCCGTGCCTCCATTGGGGCCTGCTCCGCGGTACGGCCTATCTGAACCCGCTCTCGCTGCTTCCACCCGAGGCACTCCGCAACGGCCCCTCGCGACTGCTCCCGGTCTTCGGCATCCCCGAACCCGAAGCCGTCCCGGAACCCGGACCAGTCCGTCCGCATCATGAACAGCCGGCGCCAGTGGCGCATAAAACGGCGGACTCGTCAGCGGGCACCACTGGCGCGGGCCTGCTCGGCGCGGTCGCGCTGACAGGGGTTGCGGTGTGGGCTCTCGGCCGGCTTCACCGCGGGCGGGAGAAGAGCCTGCACGCCGGGCGGCTCGACTCCGGCCCATGGCCTGCGAACCAGACGGCGGCCGGGGCGAGTCCGGCGTGCCAACGGCCGTGATGAAAAGGAGCAGATGCGAGGGAGGAAGGAGATGGCTACATGAGCGGTGCGAACGAATAGGCCACCCCGTTGGCCGTGGTGGCGGCAGAAGACGCGCGCCCGCAGTGCGGCATCACAAGATCAGCGCACGCCAGGCCATAGCTGCGGGCTGCGGGCTGCGGGCTGCGGGCTGCGGGCTGCGGGCTGCGGGCTGCGGGCTGCGGGCTGCGGGCTGCGGGCTGCGGGCTGCGGGCTG
>NZ_KB891914.1 GCF_000373585.1 Streptomyces sp. MspMP-M5 | reverse complement strand
TAGGCCAGATATGGAAGCATCGTAAGGTGTGGAGTTGACTGGTACTAATAGGCCGAGGGCTTGTCCTCAGTTGCTCGCGTCCACTGTGTTGGTTCTGAAGCCATGAACAGACCAACGGTTGTTCTAAAGTTTCATAGTGTTTCGGTGGTTATAGCGTTAGGGAAACGCCCGGTTACATTCCGAACCCGGAAGCTAAGCCTTTCAGCGCCGATGGTACTGCAGGGGGGACCCTGTGGGAGAGTAGGACGCCGCCGAACTAATTTTGATAAAGCCTCGTTCCCCGAGTTTCGACTCGGGGAACGAGGCTTTTTTTGCGTTGTACCTGCGTGCGCCGGTGGGTCAGGTGGGGCGGGGGAGGGTGGTGGCGGTGAGCAGGATGCCGTGGGCGGTGTGCCAGCGGCCGGGGAGGACGGGAGCGGGGATGCCGGCCGGCCAGGGGAGGAGGAGGCGGGCGGTGAAGGTGCGGGTGTCGGGGGTGAAGGTGATTTCGGCGTCGTCGAATTGGAGGGGGCGGGGGGAGAGGGCGGCGCAGGTCTTGTAGACGGATTCCTTGGCGCTGAAGAGGAGGCGGTCCCAGGGGATGTCGGGGTGGGCGGCGGCGAGGTCCTGGAGGTGGGTGCGTTCGGTGGGGGTGGTGATGCCGGCGCGGACGACCGGGGGCAGGGGGGCGTGGGGTTCGGCGTCGATGCCCAGGTGGGGGAGGTCGGTGGTGCGGGCGACGGCGGCGGCGCGGTAGCCGTCGCAGTGGGTGATGCTGCCGGTGATGCCCAGGGGCCAGGTGGGGGCGCCGGTGGGGCCGGGGGGGACCGGGGTCGGGGGGAGGCCGAGGCGGGTGAGGGCGCGGTGGGCGCACTGTCGGGCGGTGACGAAGTCGCGGCGGCGCTTCTCGCCGGCGTGGGCGATCTCGCGTTCCTCGATGGGGAAGAGGCCGGTGGGGTCGGTGGTGGGCGGGTCACCGAGGGCGTCCTCGCCTACGGCGTGCGGGGGGAGGACGTGCTCGATGAGCATGGGGGGCTCAACTCCTCGGGTGGGGGCCGGAGGTGATGGCCCGTGGGGTGACGACTCTATGTGACGGGGGCGACAATGACGGGCGTTGCCGATTCTAGGTCGCGTGACCTAGTGTCTGCGGTGTGGACGATGACCTCCAGCTTGATGTGAATGGTCCGGTGCTCGTGGTCGGCGGTTATGGGACCGTCGGCGGCGATCTGACCCGGCTCGCCNCCCCCTCGTGGCCGTTACTGCTCACCGGGCGCACGCCCGAGAAGGGGCAGGCGCTGGCCGACGAGGTCGGGGCGGAGGTGCGGCGCTGGGACCTGGGTGATCCGGAGCCGTTCTCGGCGAAGGTGCGGGCCGTGATCAGCACGGTGAACGACCCGGACGACCGGGTGATGCTGGCCGCCCTCCGCGGCGGGGTGCCGTATGTGGACATCACGCGGTGGACGGCGCGGCTGCAGCGGGCCACGGCGGTGGCGGTGGTCAACCCGCCGACCGCGCCGGTGCTGCTGTCGTCGAGCTGGATGGGCGGGGTCAGTGCGCTGGTCACCGCGGCGCTGGCGGCCGAGGTGGGCGGGGCGGCCGGGGTGCAGATCGCCATCCGGTACGACCTGAAGGACCGGGCCGGTACCGACTCGGTGGAGTTCATGGACCGGCTGGGGCTGGACTACGAGGTCACGGAGGACGGCGAGCGGAGGATGATCATGCCGCTGACCGGTGCCGGGTTCGTGCAGATCGGTGAGCACCGGACGAAGGTGGCGCGGATCGACACGCCGGAGCAGTTCACGCTGCCGCTGGTGCTGGGGCTGGACACGGCGATCACCCGGATCGGGTTCAGTGCGAACTCGTCGACGTCCACGCTGCTGGCGCTGAAGAAGACCGGGTTCTTCCGGTGGGGGCGGGGCGACTCGTTCGAGAAGACGCGGCGGGGGATGCTGTACTCGCCGGGTGAGGGCGGCTGCGCGCTGCTGCGGATCGATGTCCGCGGGCGGGGCGGGGAGCGGCGTACCGCGATCGTCAAGGATGCCGCCGGGCAGGCGCATCTGACCGCGGTGGGCGGGCTGTTGGGGCTGCGCCGGGTGCTGGGTGCGGACGGCGCCGAGGCGCCCACCGGGGTGGTGTTCCCCGAGATGACGCCGGTGCCGCAGGATGTCGTCTCCGCGCTGGAGAAGGCGGGGGTCGAGGTCACGGTGTCATGAGCGAGGAGAAGGGCGGCGGCAAGCCGCAGCTGACGCGGCAGGGGAACCTGCGGCGGACGAGTCTGCTGGATGCCGCCGAGTCCGTACTGGTCGCCAAGGGCAACGCGGATGCGTCGCTGCGGGCCATCGCCGGTGAGGCGGGTGTGCGGGTCGGGCATCTGCAGCACTACTTCCCGACCCGGGCGGACCTGATAAAGGCCGTGCTGGAACGGGCGTTGGACCGCTCGCTGGAGCGGCTGGCGGAGACCACCGGGCTGCGGATGAGCCGGGCGGACCCGTCGGTCATCGAGGTGCCGGAGGGCGGCCGGGCGGAGCCCGCCGAGGTCGTCGCGGTGGTCCTGGCCGAGCAGGAGGACCCCCAGCTCGTCCGGCTGTATGTCGAGGTGTGGGCGCTGGCGGCGCGGGACGACGAGATCGCCGCGGTGGTCCGGGAGTTCTACCAGAAGTACGTGGCGCACGTGGAGGCGTATGTGCAGCAGGGGCGGCCGGAGTGGTCCGCCGGCTTCTGCCGGGCGCGGGCCGAGACGTTCGTGGCGTTGGTCGAGGGGGCGGCCCTGATGCGGTCGGGGATCGCCGGAAGCAGGTCGGGCGCGATGGACGAGCAACTCGCCCGACAGGCAGTGCAGTTGCTCCGGGACTGAGGGCCCGGGCGTCATTTCAGCCGCCGGACGTCGGCGTCCGGTGCGTTTTGCCGTCGGACAGCGGTGTCCGGGGCGGTTTTCTCGGGGCCGGTCGGCCCATGGCCGTGGCGGGTGCGCCGCGGTGTGGGCCGGCGGCCCGTCATCCATGGCACATTCAGGGGGAATTCGTCATGTCCGAGGCAATCGATCTGGCCGAACTGGCGGCCACGGCGGGTCTGGAGCAGGAGCTCGCACGGCTCGCCGCGGACCACGGCATCATCCGTACGCGGCAGTTGAGCGGTCAGGAGACCTGGACGGTGCTGAGCGCGCCGTTGACCCGGGAGCTGCTGAGCGATCCGCGGCTGTCCAACGACGTGCACACGCACGCGCCGCACGGGGCGCTGGTTCCGGGGCTGCAGGTGATGCTGCTGGAACAGGACGATCCGGGGCACGCCCGCTACCGGCGGCTGGTGACCGCGGCGTTCGCGTCGAAGGCGGTGCGGCAGCTGGAGCCCCGGATCGTGGAGATCACCCGGCAGCTGCTGGAGAAGCTGGGCGACAGCGGGACGGTGGACTTCATCGACGCGTTCACCTACCCGATGCCGCTGGAGGTGATCTGCGATCTGCTGGGGGTGCCGCACGAGGACCGGGACCCGTTCCGGAAGTGGGCGATGGACATCTCTGCGGCGCCGTCGCTGGAGGCGATGCAGGCGTCGGCGGGCGAGCTGTTCGCGTACTGCATCGGGCTGATCGGGGCCAAGCGGGCGCGGCCGGCGGAGGACCTGCTCGGTGAGCTGATCGCGGCGCGGTTCGAGGACGGCAGCGGGCTGACGGACGAGGAGTTGTCGTCGTTCGCCGCGGTGCTGCTGATCGCGGGGCACGACACGGTGACGAACCTGCTGGCCAACGCGTTGCACGAACTGCTGACGCACCCGGAGCAGCTGGCGGCGCTGCGCGCGGACCGCTCGCTGGTGGGGGCGGCGGTGGAGGAGGCGCTGCGGTTCCGGGGGTCGGCGATGACCACGGTGAACCGGGTGGCTCTGGAGGACATCGAGGCCGGTGGGGTCACCATCCGCAAGGGCGAGCTGGTGCGGTTCCTGCTGAACGCGGCCAACCGGGACGCGGAGGTGCGGGCGGACGGCCACACCTTCGACCTGGGGCGGGCCACCGCGCAGCATGTCGCGTTCGGGATGGGGCCGCACTTCTGCCTGGGGCAGCGGCTGGCCCGGCAGGAGGCGACGATCGCGCTGACCGAGATCCTGGACCGGTTCCCGACGCTGGAACTCGGGGTGCCGGCGGACGAGGTGCGGTGGCTGGCCTCGGATGCGATCCGGGGGCTGGAGGAGCTGCCGCTGCGCTATGCGCGGGCGGCGGAGTAGGGACGTCGCGGCGGCCGGCGGGGCGGCCCGGTGCGGGTCGTGCCGCCGGCCGGGACGGGTGCGGGTGCGGCGGGGGCGTTCCCCGGTCGCATGACGGGCTTGAGACACAGGGGAGTTGGGGGACATGGCGGTGCGGATCACGGTCGACTACGGGCTGTGCGACGGGCTGGGGCAGTGTGCGCTGGTGGCGCCGGAGGTGTTCGCGCTGGACGACGACGAGCAGCTGGTCGTCGCGCCGGACCCGGGGCCGGAGCTGGCGGGGAAGGTGGCGGCCGCGGCGCGGGCGTGCCCGGTGCGGGCGATCTCGGTCGAGGGGGCCTGAACCTTGCGTGAGGTCGTGGTGGTGGGCGCGGGCCTGGCCGGTGTCCGGGCCGGTGAGGCGCTGCGGGCGCTGGGGTTCTCCGGGGCGCTGACCGTGGTGTCGGACGAGGCGGAACTGCCGTACGACCGGCCGCCGTTGACCAAGCAGGTGGTGGCCGGGACGCTCACCGCGGACGACATCCGGCTGGCGGGCGCCGAGGACTTCGGCGCCCGCTGGGTCCGGGGGACCGCGGCCGTGGGGCTGGACCGGGAGCGGCGCCGGGTGCGGTTGGCCGGCGGTGCGGAGCTGCGGTACGACGGGCTGGTGCTGGCGACCGGGGCGCGGGCGCGGGCCTGGCCCGGGGAGGTGCCGGCCGGGGTGCTGACGGTGCGGGGGCTGGCCGACGTCCGGGCGCTGCGTGCGGCGGTGGACGGCGGGGCCCGTGAGGTGGTGGTCGTCGGGGCGGGTTTCGTCGGGGTGGAGCTGGCGTCGTCGCTGGTCGGGCTGGGGCTCGGGGTGCGGGTGACGTTGGTGGAGCCGTTCGGGCGGCCGTTGCGGGCGCTGGGCGGGACGGTGCCGGACGTGGTGGCCGGGGCGGCCCGGCGGGCCGGGGTGGTGCTGCGGCTGGGCATCGGCGTGACGGGTTTCCGTGCGGAGGGGGCGCGGGTGGCCGGGGTCGAGCTGGCCGCCGGGAGGGTGCTGCCGGCCGAGGTGGCGGTGGTGGCGATCGGGATGGCGCCGGCCACGGGGTGGCTGACGGGGGCCGGGCTGGCGCTGCCGGGCGGGCGGGTGCACTGCGACGAGCGGTTGTTCGCGCGGACGGCGGGGACGGCGGGAGTGGCGGAGGCGGCCGGGGTGGTCGATCCGCGGATCGTGGTGGCCGGGGACGTGGCGCGGTGCGATGCGGTGCGGTCGGCGGACGGGCCGGTGGCGCTGGAGCACTGGAGCAATGCGGCGGCGCAGGGGGAGTTGGCGGCGCGGAACCTGCTGGCGGGGCCGGCGGGGGCCGAGCCGTATGTGCATGTGCCGTCGTTCTGGACGTCGGCGTTCGGGCTGCGGATCAAGTCGGTGGGGCTGCCGGGGACCGGGGACCGGGTGGTCGCCGAGGAGGGCGAGCCGGGGACGGAGAAGCTGGTGGAGGCGCACTACCGGGAGGGGCGGCTGGTCGGTGCGGTGAGTGTGAATCTGGGGAAGCGGCTGGCGGGGTATGCGCGGCGGCTCCAGGAGGAGCAGGGGGCGGCGGGGGTGTCCGGTGAGGCGCTGGCCCGGGTGTCCGGTGAGGTGGCGGCCGGGGGCGGTGCCGCCGGCTGAGCGGCGACATCCGGCCAGTGGCCGAATTTCTGCGCCGTGGCCGGAAAGCGATGGAAGGTAGGGGGGTTTATGGGGGGTAACAGCTGGCGCCTCCGGTTCGAATGGTGAACCCCTATCATTATGAATGGCGCGTGAATTTCTCCATTACCACGGAACTTTCCTCGCGGACCTCTTCCTGAGTGCTCTGGGTCAAGTGACCTATCGCACAAACGAGTGACGATCACGGGTGGCTCTGCTAACGTTTTTATCGCGCCTCCAGTAGAGGCGGAGCGGGCTTTGCGAGTGCGTCACGACGAGGTGGCCACCGGCGATTGACGGCCTGTTCTTGTGTAAGCAGGTGTCGGGGGATCATTTGCTATCGGGGGATGGTCATCATGTGTAACGCCTTCTGCGGCGTGTGAATCGCGGCTTCCGCATCTCCGGAAGCGCTTCCTTTCTCTTGCGCCCGTAGGGTGCGTGCGCCCAACTTTCTGACGGCGCCGAATACTGCCTCGGGTGCGTCATCCATCATCAACTCATCCGTCGTCTGCCGCGCGGCAGCCTGCGATGACGGTCTTCCGTTGAAATTCCGGACGACTTCACACAGGGCTTGCGGAGCGGACTTCCTTCATCGCATTCACTGCGTCCTGTGTATTTCCGGGGGCGCTGGTGCGAGCTTTCGGGAGAACGCTGCCGGATATTTCTGCTGCCGTTTTCCGGGAATTTCCATGGCTGGTCGACGGTGGTCTTCAGAGTGCTCAGAAACGAGGAGAGAACCATGCAGAACCCCTACGAGCCCGAGCAGATCCAGGAGATTGTGCGGGAGGGGCTGGCCCAGGTCCTGGGTACCGGTACCGACGAGATCACCCCGGACGCCACCCTTGTCGGCGACCTCGGCGCGGAATCCCTCGACCTGGTCGAATTCCGCTTCGAGATGGAGACCAAGCTGGGCGTGGCGCTGCCGAAGTCCAACGTCCTGGACCAGCTCGCCGGTGTGCTCGGCGGCTCCGAGCGGCTCTACGACGAGCGCGGCGGCATCACCGAACTGGCCGCCGAGGTCCTGCGCCGCAGCGCGTTCGGCTACTCCGCCGAGCAGGTGCACGCCGGCCAGCGGCCCTACGAGGTCGCCGCGGCGGCCACCAGCGCCCACTGGGCCGCCTTCACCCACGCGATCTTCGACCACCTGCCCGAGAACTGCACCGAGTGCGGCGCCGACAAGGCCGAGCCGGCCGCGTCCGGCAAGGCGGTCTGCGCCGGCTGCGGTGCCGCGCTGGAGGCGGCCACCGGCGACGAGGTGATGGCCGAGGGCGTCCGGAGCGCGCTGGCCGCCCTCGGGCAGGCCCAGCCCGTCGGCTGACCGTCCGGCGGCCGGTGCGGAAGGCGTCGCTCGTCGTGCGAGTCGTGCGAAAGGAATGCAAGTGACACCCCAGATATCCGACGGGGCCGAACACGAGGTCGTGGTGACCGGGATCGGTCTGGTCGCCGGGCAACTGACCGACCCCGAGGCGCTGTTCGACCACATCGCGGAAGGACGCACGCTCATCGCCGAGCACCCCCTCCACAAGGAGTGGGGCGTCCCCTGCGCCGTCTCTGCCCACATCGACCCCCACGTCCGGCAGGCGCTCACGGACGCGGCGCCCGAAGAGGCCGGGCCGCTCGGACCGGCCGGCGTCCTCGCCTGGCACGCCGCCGCCCAGGCATGGGAGCGCAGCGGACTGCCGCGGCGGCTGGACAGCGAGCGCGGCGGCCTCTTCCTCGCCTGCAACCGGATGGTCATGGAACCGGCCGAACTCACCACGCTGGCCGCCCATGTGGACCACGAGGCCGGGGCCCTGGACCTGGACGGCTACCTGGACGCGCTCGACGGCGCCGCGGCGCCCGGCGGAGCCGACACGGCCGGCGGGCTCGACCCGCACCGGCACACCAGGATCCAGCCGGACACCGCCACCGCCGCGCTCGCCGACTACTTCGGCGCGGCCGGCGTCATGGAGACCCACGCGGACGCCTGCGCCGCCGGCGGCATGGCGATCGGCAGCGCCTACCGCTACATCCGCAGCGGCGCGCTGGACGTGGCGCTCGCCGGCGGTGCCGAGAGCCTGACGACGCTGACCTCGATCACCGCCTTCCACGGGGTGGGCGCGCTCGCTCCGGTGGACGGGCGGGACCCGGCAGGGATCAGCCGCCCCTTCGACAAGGACCGCTCCGGCTTCGTCATCGGGGACGGCGCGGCCTTCCTCGTCCTGGAGTCCCGGGCGCACGCCGAGGCGCGCGGCGCCCGCATCCTGGCCAGGGTCGCCGGGTACGCCGGGGTGACCGAGGCGGTGAAGATGACGTCCAGCTCGCGGGACGGCTCGGACTACGCGGAGTGCATGCGGGCCGCGCTGGCCGACGCCGGGCTCGGGCCGGACGACATCGACCACGTCAACGCGCACGGCACCTCGACCGAGGCCAACGACACCTGCGAGGCGGCGGCCCTGCACACCGTCTTCGGGGCGCGCGCGGCGACGCTCCCGGTCACCGGCAACAAGTCCGCCATGGGGCACTCGCTGGCCAACAGCGGGGCGGCCGAGGCGGTGCTGTCGGTGCTCAGCCTCCGGCGGCAGACGCTGCTGCCGACGCTGAACTTCACCGAACCGGACGAGGTGACCGCCGGGCTGGACGTCGTCACCGAGCGGCGCCCGGCACGGGTGACCACGGTGCTGTCCAACTCCTTCGGATTCGGGGGCCAGAACTGCTCCCTGATCCTGGCCGAGGCGGGGTGAGCGCGGCGATGACAGCGATGACAAGGCATCACGTACGGCTGACCGCGCCCGGGCTCTACACCGCGGCCGGCACCGGTCCGGGCGACCTGTGGGAGACCCTGGTCGCCGGCAAGGACACCCGTAGTCCGGCCGAGGCGCTGGCGGGCCCGTGGCCGGAGTTCGACACCGCCTTCCTCGTGGACGACCCGGACGCGGCCACCCTCGGGGTGCACCGCAGGGTCCTGCGCACCTCGGAGAAGCAGGCCCGGATGGCGCTCTACGGGGCGCGGCTGGCGCTCGCCGGCCCGGCGGCGCGCGGCCCGGTCGGCGGCCCCGGGTGGGGGCTCTACCTCGGACTGCCCACCGTGGACGAGGAGTTGCTGCGGTTCTCCGCGCTGGACCGGCTGCACAAGGCGGCCGGTTCGCCGGCGGAGGTCGCCGCCCTCTACGGCCGGGAGGTCCCCCCGTTCAGCGGGCTGTCCCACCTCAACAGCACCGCGGCCGCGCACATCTCGGCGGTCTTCGGGCTGACCGGGGCGATGGCCGCGTACTCGCCGTTCTCCGACGCCGGGCTACAGGCCCTGATCGACGGGGCGCTGTCGGTCGCGGAGGGGGAGAACGAGGCGGCGCTGGTCGGGGCGGTGAGCCCCAAGGTGCATCCGCTGCTCTTCGCGCAGTACGAGGAACTGGGCTGGAACGGGGCGGTGCCCGGAGAGGGCGCGGCCTTCCTGCTCGCCGAGCGGGCCGCCGGCGGCGGCGCGGACGGTGTCGCGAGCGGTGGCGTGGGCTCCGTGGTGGGCGACGGCGCTCCCGGGGCGCGGCTGGCCGGTTTCGGGCGGGCGTTCGGCGCCGGGCCCGAGGACCGGGCCGAGGCGATCGCCGAGGCCGTCCACGCCGCCCTGGAGACGGCCGGTACGGACGCCGGCGGGATCGGCTGGGTGCTGCCCGACGCCGCCTGGACGGCGGACAGCGCACGGGCCCAGCAGGCCGCCCTGGACCGGGTCTTCGCGGGCACCGCGGACCGGCCCGCCGCGTTCACCACCGAGCGCGCCACCGGGGTGCTGGGCCCCGCCCACCCGCTGGCGCACACGCTGCTGGCGCTGCACGGCCTGGCCACCGGGCGGCGGCTGGCCGCCGACGGCGACACGGTGCGCGAGGAGGCGCTGCCCGCCCCGCGGGCCCTGGTGCTGGCCTGCGGCGCGCGCGGCCAGGTGTGCGCCGTCGTACTGGAAGGAGCCGAGAAATGAGCCGCCGCGTCGTGGTGACCGGGCTGGGCGCCGTCTGCGGACTGGGCCTCGACTGGCAGACCATGTGGGACGGGCTGACCGCGGGCCGGTCGGCGATCCGCGCCTGGCGACCGCCCGGCGTCGACGACTTCCCGGTGCGCTACGCCGCGCCCGTCGACGACGCGGAGTTCGCCGCGCGGTACGGCGCCGAGGCGGACCCGGACCGGCCGCTGGAGCGGCGCACCCGCTTCGGGCTGGCGGCCGCCGCGCAGGCGCTGGCCGACGCCGGCCTCGACGCCCCGGGCACGGTGGGCCGGATCGGCACCGCCGTCGGCTCGGGCGTACCGGAGCGGGACCCCTACGAGCTGCTGCACGCGATCGGCGAGGACGGCCTGCCCAGTTGGCAGACGCTGTTCGCCCGGCGCGACCGGCTGGACCGGGCCAGCGGCCTGTTCTGCACCAACGACGCGCTGGCCGCCGGGATCGCGGCCCGGCACCGGCTGCGCGGCCCGGCGCTGAACTTCTCCACCGCCTGCGCCGGCGCCACCCACGCCATCGGCCACGGGCTGCGGATGATCCGGCGCGGGGAGGTGGACGCGATGGTGGTGGGCGGCGCCGACTCGGTGCTGAACCTGCCGACCATGACCGGGCTGCACCTGCTGGGCGCGCCGTCCACCTCCGAGCTGTTCGGGGACCGGCTGTGCCGGGCCTTCGACCGGGACCGCAGCGGGCTGGTGGCCGCCGAGGGCGCGGCCATGCTGGTGCTGGAGAGCGAGGAGAGCGCCCGCCGGCGCGGCGCGGCGGTCTACGCCGAACTGGCAGGTTTCGGCAGCTCGTTGGACGCCTACCAGGTCACCGCCCCGCACCCGGAGGGGCACGGCGCGGCGCTGGCGATGAGCCGGGCGCTGGCGGACGGCGGGGTGGCGCCGGAGGCGGTGGACTCCGTCAACGCGCACGGCACCTCCACCCCGCTGAACGACCCGATCGAGACCCGGGCGATCAAGGACGTGTTCGCGGCCGGCGAGCACTACCGGAAGCTGGCGGTGACCGCCAACAAGACGATGCTCGGGCATCTGATCGCCGCCGCCGGCGCGCCCGAGCTGATCGCCACCGTGCTGTCCGTACGGGACGGCATCGTGCCCCCGACGCTGAATCTGGAGAACCCGGATCCGGCCTGCGACCTGGACTACGTGCCGGAGAAGGCGCGGTACCAGGAGGTGTCGGCGGCTGTGAGCAATTCCTTCGGCTTCGGCGGACTCAACGCCAGTCTGGTGGTGCGTGGTTATGAGCACTGACATCGTTTCGAGTACTGACATCCTTCCCGGCGCCGACCGTGCCGAGAGCTTCGGCAGCGCCTCGCCCGGCGCGTTCGACCCCGACGCGATCGTCGTCACCGGCATCGGCGCGGTGCTGCCCACCGGGCGCGGGCCCGAGGCCCTGTGGACGGCGTGGCGGGAGGCGCGGACCGCGCTCTCGCCGTACCAGGACCCCTACGTCCGGACGAGCAGGATCACCCACTTCGGGCACGTGCCCGCCGAGCTCCAGCAGCTCAGCCGGGACAGCGTTCCCCACAAACTGCGGAAGTTCGGCACCGCGTTCACCTTCAACGCGGTGCTGGCCGCCGAGGACGCCATGGGGCAGGCCGGCGAGAGCTGGCAGGCCATCCCCGAGGAGCGGCGCGGCCTCTACGTCGCCCAGGACGACTCCACCGAACTGAGCGTGGCCGCCTTCCACAAGGCGCTCGACCAGGCCCGTACCGACACCTCGCCGCAGGTCGGCGCGGATCTCACGCGGGTGGTGGCGGAGGCGTTCGGCAACGCCGCGACCTTCAACCCGTTCACCGTCATCCGGGCGCTGAACAACAACACCCTGGCGCTGGTCAGCATCGCCCGGCGGTTCCGCGGCGACTGCGCGGCCTTCGTCCAGGACGCCGGGGCCGCGCTGGGCGCCCTCCAGCGGGCCGCGTTCAGCCTCCGCCAGGGCGACTGCGACACCGCGCTGGTCGTCGGCGCCGGCAGCTACAACGAGCCGCTGAAGCTGGCCGCGCAGTACCGCGCCGGCAACCTCACCGCCGGCGCCGACGGCACCGCCCCGCTGCGCAGCTTCGACGCCGGGCGGGACGGCACGGTGCTGGCCGAGGGCGCGGTGGCGCTGGTCCTGGAGCGGGCCGGGGACGCCGTGGCGCGCGGGGCCCGCCCGCTGGTCACGGTGCTCGGCGCGGCGCTGCGGCCGGCCGTGGACAGCGGTGTCGGCCCGGCCGCGCTGGCCGAGAGCGCCCGCGGACTGCTGGCCGCGCACGGGGTGACGCCGGACACCCTCGGCGCCGTCCTCGCCGACGGCAAGGGCACCGTCCACCACGACGCCGTCGAGGCCGAGCTGCTGCGGGCGCTGCTGAAGGACAGCGGCGTGCCGGTCAGCTCGGTGCGGCCGGTCACCGGCACCCTGGGGGCCGCCGGGCCGCTGGCCGAACTGGCGCTGGCGCCCAGCCTGTTCGCGGCCGGCGAGCTGCCGCCGATCGCGCATCTGGCGACCCCGCCGGACGACGGCACCGACTTCGTCACCGGGACGGCCCGGAAGCGGCGGATCGACACCGTCCTCAGTCTGCACAGCAGTTTCAACGGGTTCGCGGGCGCCCTGCTCGCCGAGCGGCCGCACCTCGTCTAGGAGACCACCAGTCATGTCCACCACGTCAGCGTTCACCGAGTTCGTCCAGCCGCAGATGGGGCGGGTGTTAACCGCCCTCGGGCTGGACGTCGAGTACGAGCGGGCCGAGGGCAACACCCTCTACCACCGCGACGACCAGGGCGAGCAGGTGCCGGTCCTGGACCTGATGGGCGGCTACGGCTCGCTGATCCTCGGCCACAACCACCCGGAGATCGTCGCGCACGCCAGGGAGCTGCTGGACCAGAACCGGGCCGTGCACGCCCAGTTCTCGCTGCGCGGCGAGGCCGGCCGGCTCGGCGCGGCGCTCAGCGACGTCGTCCGCCGGGAGACCGGCATCAAGGAGCCGTACCTCGCCACCTTCGGCAACAGCGGCGCCGAGGCCGTCGAGTCGGCCGTCAAGCACGCCGAGCTGGTCCGGGTGCGCGCGGCCATGGCGCTGGCCGAGGAGGTCGCCGCGCACGTGGCGGCGGCCCGGGACGCGGTCCGCCGCGGTGCGGCCACCGTCGACCCGGACGCCTACCGGCTGCCGGCCCTCCAGGGGCAGGCCGCCCCGGCCGCCGGTATCGAGGGGCTGCTGGCCGCGGTCGGCGCCCACAACGCGGCGGCGCTGGCCACCAAGCCGCTCTTCCTGGCCCTGGAGCGGTCCTTCCACGGCAAGCTCGTCGGCAGCGTCCAGCTCACCTACAACGCCGGCTTCCGCGCCCCGTTCCAGAACCTCGGCACCCGGGTCCGCTTCGTCCCCATGGACCGGCCGGAGCTGCTGGCGGAGATCGCCGAGGACGAGCGGGTGGTGCTGCTCGACACCGAGCTGGCCGACGGCCGGGTGCGGGTCGTCGAACGGGACTTCCCGGCCATCACCGCCTTCCTCGTCGAGCCGGTGCAGGGCGAGGGCGGCATCCACGCGCTCACCGCCGAACAGGGCCGCGCCATCCGGCTGTTCTGCAACAAGGTCGGCACCGCGCTGATCATCGACGAGGTGCAGAGCGGCATGGGCCGCTGCGGCGCCTTCCTGGCCAGCTCGCTGATCGGGCTGCGCGGCGACTACTACACGCTGTCGAAGTCGCTGGGCGGCGGCCTGGCCAAGGTCTCCGCGATGCTGGTGCGCCGGTCGCTGTACCAGGGCGAGTTCGACCTCATCCACAGCTCGACGTTCGCCATGGACGACTTCTCCTCGTCCATCGCCCGCAAGGTCGTCGAGATGCTGGAGGCCGACGACGGGAAGGTGTACCGGCAGGTCACCGAGCGCGGCGAGCGGCTGGTGGAGATGCTCGCCGACCTCAAGTCCGCCTATCCGGACGTCATCGAGGACATCCGCGGCAAGGGCCTGTTCGTCGGCGTCCAGCTGCGCGAGCAGGGCGAGGCCCGCTCCATGGTGCTGCGCGGCAGCGCCTACACCGGGGCGCTGGGCTATCTGCTCTCCGGCTATCTGCTGCGCCAGGAACGCATCCGGATCGCGCCGACCGGCAGCGCCGGCAACGTGCTGCGCATCCAGCCGTCCGCGTACCTCACCGACGAGGAGATCGAGCGGCTGCGCGGCGCACTGGACCGGCTCTGCCGCATCCTGCGCTACGAGGACACCCTGCACCTGGTGCACCCGGCCAGCGACCGGACGATCCCCAAGCCGCGCGCCGAGATCCGCGACTTCCGCGGCGCCATCGAGGGCTACGAGCAGCCCGCGCCGCGCCCGGTGACCGGCCCGGTCCGCAAGGTGGCGTTCGTCAACCACCTGATCACCCCGGCCCATCTGCGGCAGGTGGACCCGGCGCTGGCCGACCTGAGCGACGCCGCGCTGCGCTCGTTCGTGCTCGGCATGGACCCGGTGAAGAAGGCGGCGCCCTACCCGGGCGTGCGGATCGACTCGCCGCTGGGCAGCGCCGTGGAGTTCGCGCTCTACCCGCTGATGGTGGGCTCCGAGCAGATGGGCGGCTATCTCGCCTCCGGCGACGTCGCCGGGATCCGGGCGGACGTCGAGGAGCGGGTGCAGGCGGCCCGCGAGGACGGCTGCGAGGTCGCCGGGCTCGGCATGTACACCTCGATCGTCACCAACAACTGCACCTCCCTGAACGTCCCCGGCATCGCGCTGACCTCCGGCAACGCGCTGACCGTCGCCATGGGCGTGCAAGCCATGGAGCACGGCGCGCGGGACCGCGGCTTCGCGGTCGGCGACGCCACGCTGGCGGTGGTCGGCGCCGCCGGCAACATCGCCTCCGTCTACAGCCAGCTGTTCGCCGAGCAGCTCAGCCGGATCGTGCTGGTCGGCAGCCGCCGGGACGGCTCCGCGCGGCGGCTGCGCACCACCGTGCACGGCATCTACCAGGAGGCATGGGCGCGGATCGTGGAGGGCGGCGAACTGGCCGGCATCCCGGCCCGGCTGGCCGAGGAGCCGCTGATCGCCAAGTGGCTGGCCGACGGGCCGTCCGCCGAGGTCCCGGCCGACGCCGACCGCGGCAAGGAGATCGCCGCCTACCTGGAGGAGCGGTACGGCCAGGACCCGTTCCTGACCGTCACCCAGGACACCGAGGCGCTGCACAAGGCGCAGCTGGTGCTGTGCGCCTCCAACAGCCCCGAACCGTTCCTGACCGGCGAGCACTTCGCGCCGGACGCGGTGGTCTGTGACATCGCGGTCCCCAACAACGCGGTGCCGGACCTGGCCGCACGGCGCCCGGACCTGGCGTACATGCTCGGCGGCATCGTCGCCACCCCCAACGGCGAGAGCCTGCACCCCTCGGCGCGGGCCTTCCTGGAGGCCGGCCAGCTCTTCGCCTGCATGGCGGAGACCGCGCTGATGGGCCTGGCCGGCATCGACCGGCACTACTCCTACGGGAACATCACCCGCCGCCAGGTCATCGACATCGCCGCACTGGCCGACGCCCACGGGCTGCGGCTGGCCGACTACAAGAGCGCGCACTCCGTGTGAGCCCCGGGCGCCGCACGCGACCCGTCGCAGGTTTTCCCGCGTGCGGCGCCCGGCCCTTCGTGCCGTACCCCCCAAAGGGCTTGACCCCAAAGGACTTGAGAGGACGTCAGCGTCATGGAATTCGCAGGCCAGGTGGCACTGGTGACCGGCGGCAGCCGGGGCATCGGCCGCGCCATCGCCGTCAGGCTGGCGGAGCAGGGCTGCGCCATCGCCCTCAACTACCGCAGCGCCACGGCGGAGGCGGAACAGGTCGCCGAGCAGATCGCCAAACTGGGCCGGAAGGTCGAGCTGTACCAGGGGGACATCTCCGACCCCGAGGTGCCGCAGCGGATCGTCTCCGACGTCCGCGCCGCCTTCGGCCGGATCGACGTGCTGGTCAACAACGCCGGGATCACCCGCGACGAACTGCTGGTCAACCAGCGGCTCGCGGACATCGAGGACGTGCTGCGCACCAACCTCGTCGCCCCCATGCTCACCGTCCAGGCGGTGGCGCCCGCGATGCTGCGGCAGCGCTACGGGCGGATCGTCAACATCTCCTCGTCCTCCGCCTCCAAGCCGGGCCGCGGCCAGTCCAACTACGCGGCGGCCAAGGGCGGTCTGGAGTCCTTCACCAAGGCGATGGCGGTGGAGCTGGCCTCCCGCAACATCCTCGTCAACGCGGTCGCCCCCGGCGTGATCAACACCGAGATGACCGACACCATCCGCGCCCACGGCGAGGACGAGATCATGAGCCGGCTGCTGCTGAAGAAGTACGCCGAACCCGAGACGATCGCCGACGCCGTGGCGTACCTCGCGAGCCCGCGCAACACCTACACCACGGGCGAGGTACTGCACGTCGACGGCGGCCTGAAGATGGCGTGAGGAGCCGGCCATGAGTGAACTGGACACCCCCGTAGCAGCCCCGGTACCGGGCGAGCTGGCCGGCCGGACCGCGGTGGTCACCGGCGCCGCCCAGGGCATCGGCCGCGAAGTGGCCCTGCTGCTGGCCGAGTCCGGCGCCGGCCGGCTCGTCCTGCTCGACCGGGACGCCGCCCAACTGGACACCGTCACCAAGGAGGTGCGCGACCTCGGCGCCGAAGCCACCGCGCTCGCCGCGGACCTGCGCGACCGGGACGCGGTCCGCGGCGCCCTGCGCACCGCGCTGCGCGCCGCCGGGCCGCTGCACATCCTCGTCAACAACGCCGGCGTCGCCGACGAGAACGGCCCGGACGACGAGGAGACCTGGCTGCGGGTGCTGGAGATCAACCTCCACGGCACCTTCGCGGTCACCGCCGCCTGCCTGGAACACCTCGTCGACAAGGGCCGGATCGTCAACGTCTCGTCGATCCTCGGCAAGGCCGGCAAGATGCGGAACACCGCCTACTGCGCCTCCAAGCACGGCCTGATCGGCTACACCAAGGGCCTCGCCCTGGACCTCGCCGCCCGCGGCATCACCGTCAACGCCGTGCTGCCGGGCTGGATCGACACCCCGATGCTGCGCCGCGAGATCGCCGCCTCCGCCGAGGAGATCGGCGCCGACCCGGCACGGATGCTGCGCCAGGCGCGCAAGTCCATCCCGCTGCGGCGGCTGGTCGAGGCGCGGGAGGCCGCCGAGCTCATCGGCTTCCTGGTCTCCGACCGGGCGGCCGCGATCACGGCGCAGTCCCTGACCGTGGACGGGGGCTACACCCGTGGGATGTGACCGCGCGACGCTCACCCTGCCGCGGCCCCGGCCGGCCCCCGCCGCCGACCCGTGGCTGCGCCGGCTGCGCCCGGGGCCGGCGCACCCCGCGTCCGGCGCCGCCCGGGTCGTGTGCTTCCCGCACGCGGGCGGCGGCGCCGGCACCTACCGGCCGCTGGCCACCGCCGTCGCCGCCCGCACCGCCGGCGGCCGCCCGTACGAGGTGCTGGCCGTCCAGTACCCGGGCCGCAACGACCGGATCCGGGAGGACCGCGTCGAGGACCTGCGGGCGCTGGCGGCCGGGGTGCACCGGGCGCTGGCGCCGTTGGCCGGCCGCCCGCTGATCCTGCTGGGGCACAGCATGGGCGCCCTGGTGGCCTACGAGGTGGCCCGCCTCCTGGAGCGCGACGGGACCGGCCCGGCGCATCTGCTCGTCTCCAGCGCCTGGGCGCCGTCCCGGGTGCGCGGCGGCACCGTCCACCTCCGGGACGACGACGGCCTGGTCGACGAGATCCGGCGGACCCGGGGCACCGACCCGCGGCTGCTGGACAACCCGGACGTGCTGGCCATGGCGCTGCCGGTGGTCCGCAGCGACTACCGGGCGGTGGAGACCTACCGGCACCGGCCCGGCCCGCCGCTGGCCGCCCCCGTCACCGCGCTGACCGGCGACGACGACCCGCTGGTCGACGTCGAGGAGGTCGCCGCCTGGCAGCAGCACACCACCGGCGGCTTCCGGCTGCGGGTCTTCCCCGGCGGCGACCACTTCTATCTCGCCGGCCACTGGGCCGAGTTGGCCGATCACCTGGTCACCGCGCCGCCGCGGGCGGTGGCGGCGGCGGTCGGGTAGGGCCTGGCCCGGCGGGCGTCCTCAGGCCGGTGCGAAGTCCTGCGGCCAGCGGGCGCGGGCCTGCTCGCGGGAGCGCATCGTGGCCAGCGTCAGCAGCCCGCGCGCCCGGCCCGTCTCCAACAGGCCCGGCAGCGCGGGCAGCGGGGCCAGTGCCGCGATGTCGTCCAGGACGAGGGTGAGTGGTGGGTCGAGCCGACCGTCGGATGACCGTTCGGCCATGCGGCGGCCGTGCTCGACCACGTGCGAGAGGAGTGCGGTGAGCAGCGGCATCGCACCCGGGTCGGTGCGCGGGTCCTCGATGGACTCGCCCACCACGTACAGCGTTCCCCCCTCGGCGATGAATGATTCGAGGACGAGCACATCCGAGCGAAGCGGATTGCTGGCGTCACGGATATGGACCGAGGAGAGCGCGGTCAGCGACCGGCCGACCAACTCCCGCGCCAGCTCCCGGCGTTCGGCGTGCGCCGTGAGCACCGACTCCAGCTCCCCGGCCTGCCCGGCGGCCGCCTTGGTGTGGGTGCGCAGGATGCGGACCGGCTCCTGGGCGCCGCCCGCCGCGTGCGCCCAGCGGTGCAGCTGGCCGAACGGCCGGCCGTCCAGCGCGGCGGCGTGCAGCCAGCAGCGCAGCAGGGTCTGCGCGGCGTCCGCGACGGCCGAGTCCAGGGCACTGGCCGGCCGGACCGGCGCCAGCAGCGCCACGGCCCGGGCGGCGGCGGTGCCGATCTCCTCACAGCCCGCGGTGGGCGACCAGCGCAGCCGGGCCGGGGTGTCCAGGCGGTGCGTGGGGTCGTAGACCGGCACCGGGCCCAGTTTGGCGCGGGCGTCCTTGGTCTCGGCCCAGAGCGCCGGGTCGGTGGTGGCGACGACCAGCGGGCCGGGTGCGGCGGTGGCGACGGCCAGCGTCGCGGCCCGTGCGGCGGCCCGGTCGGGGCCGAACGCTACGCGGGGGAGCGCCGGTTCAGGGCCGGCGGACGCGGGGGCGGGCGCGGACGTCGCGGCCCCGAGCGGCGCCTGCGGGACGACGGGCACGACAGGCGCGGTGGGAACGGTGGGAACGGCGGGTGCGGGCACGGGAGCCGCCGGTGCTGCCGGTGCCGCGGTGGGCTCCGGCGCGGCCGGGAAGGCGGCCTGCGGAGCGACCGGCACGGCCGGCGCCCGCCGGGCCGCCCGGACGGCCCGGTACCGCGCGACCGTCCCCAGCACGAAGATCCCCAGCACCAGCAGCACCAGCAACTCGCCGACGAACAGCCCCCAGAAGAGCCCGTAGCCCGACAGCTCCGCCTTCGGGGTGTGCGGCCAGGCCGCCGCCATGTCGTGCGGCGCGGTGACCAGATGCCGCAGCGCCAGCGGCGTACCGCCGTACGTCACCCCCGACGGCCAGCCGCCGTGCGCGAACAGCCCGGCCAGGCCGGTCGCCGTCCACACCACCAGCGTCAGCCCCAGCAGGAAGCCGATCAGCCCCACCAGCAGGGCGTCGGGCACGCCCCGGCTCCGGGGCCGGCCACCGCCGCGGCCGTACGCGTAGCCGTCCTCGCCGTCGTACCCGCGCTCCACGCCGTATCCGCGACTCACGCCACCGTCTCGCTCGACTCGTCCCGCAACTGCCGTGCCAGCGCGATGGCCTCGGCACGCGCCTCGGCCTCGGCGTCCGCCGCCAGCGACAGGGCCCGTGCCTCGTCCGTCGGCAGGGAGGCCGATTCGGTCATCGCCCGGTCGGTGTAGACCAGCGGCCGCTCGGCCTCGGTGATGAGGTGCTTGACCACCTGGACGTTGCCGTTGACGTCCCACACCGCGATGCCGGGGGTCAGGGTCGGAATGATCTCCACCGCCCAGCGTGGCAGCCCCAGCACCAGCCCCGTGGCGCGCGCCTCGTCGGCCTTCTGCGCATAGATCGTCCGGGTGGACGCCATCTTGAGGATCGCCGCGGCCTCCCGCGCGGCCGCGCCGTCCACCACGTCGCTGAGGTGGTGGACGACGGCCACGAACGACAGGCCCAGCCGACGGCCGAACTTCAGCAGCCGCTGGAACAGCTGTGCCACAAAAGGTGAGTTGATGATGTGCCAGGCTTCCTCGACCAGGAAGATCCGCTTCTTGCGGTCCGGGCGGATCCAGGTGTGCTCCAGCCAGACGCCGACGATCGCCATCAGGATCGGCATCGCGATGGAGTTCCGGTCGATGTGCGAGAGGTCGAAGACGATCAGCGGCGCGTCCAGGTCGATACCGGCCGTGGTCGGGCCGTCGAACATGCCGCGCAGGTCGCCGTCGACCAGCCGGTCCAGCACCAGCGCCACGTCCAGGCCCCAGGCGCGGACGTCGTCTATGTCGACGTTCATCGCCTCGGCGGACGCCGGCTCGGGGTGCCGCAGCTGCTCGACGATGTCGGAGAGCACCGGCTGCCGCCCGCGGGACGCGCTCCTCGCCCCGTTTTCCCCGTCCTCGCCGTCCGCCGTGTCCTCGTAGGGGCTGAGCACCGCCGCGTGCGCCACCTTCAGGGCGAAGCCGGAACGTTCGTCCAGACCGTGCCCCATGGCGACCTCGATGATCGTCCGGAGCAGGGCCAGCTGACCGGTGGTGGTGATCGACGGATCGAGCGGGTTGAGACGGATGCCGCCGTTGAGAGCGGCGGACGGGTCCAGGCGGATGGGCGTTATCCCCAGCTCCTGGGCGATGAGGTTCCACTCGCCGACGCCGTCCTCGCCCTGGGCGTCCAGCACCACGACCTGCCGGTCGCGGAACCGCAGCTGCCGCAGCACATAGGTCTTCTCCAGCGCCGACTTGCCGTTGCCGGACTCGCCGAGGACCAGCCAGTGCGGCGCCGGCAGCTGCTGCCCGTACAGCTGGAACGGGTCGTAGATGTACCCCTTGCCGGAGTACACCTCCCGCCCGATGATGACGCCCGAGTCGCCCAGGCCCGGCGCCGCCGTCGGGAGGTAGACCGCCTGCGCCTGGCCGGTGGAGGTGCGTACGGGCAGCCGTGTCGTCTCCACCTTCCCGAACAGGAAGCTGGTGAAGGCTTCGGTGAGGGCACCGAGCGGATCGAACATGGCCATGACGTACGCGCCTCCCAGGGCTTACAGCGGCGTTGGCGGCTACCGGTCTAGCGGCGGATACCGGTCGCGAACGGAAGGGTGTTCACAAACGCCCGGTGGTGTTCCCGATCGCACCACTCCAGCTTGAGGTAGGACTTGCCCGCCGAGGCACGGATGGTCCGCTTGTCGCGGGCCAGCGCCTCGGGCGAACGGGACGAGACGGTGAGGTAGCCGACGAGGTTGACCCCGGCCGCGCCGGACGCCAGGTCCTCGCCGCGCTGGTCCACCCGCCCGTGGTGCGCCACGTCCCGCGGGTCGACGACCCGGTTCATCTTCGCCGCCCGACTGGCCTCCGCGTCGTCGTTCGTCTTCTCCGTCAGCATCCGCTCGATGGCCACCTCGGTGGGCTCCAGGTCCATGCAGACCGCGACCGTCCGGATCACGTCCGGGGTGTGGACGAGCAGCGGCGCGAGGAAGTTGACGCCCACCGGGGTCAGCGGCCACTCCTTGACCCAGGCGGTGGCGTGGCACCAGGGCGCCCGCGTCGACGACTCCCGGGTCTTGGCCTGGAGGTACGTCGGCTCGGTCGCGTCCAGCTCGGCCGGCCAGGCGTTGCGCCTGCTCATCGCCTGGATGTGGTCGATCGGGTGGTCCGGGTCGTACATGGAGTGCACCAGCGACGCCAGCCGCGCCTGCCCGAGGGGCTGCCGCACCCGGATGTCCGCCTCCGTCAGCCGGGCGCAGATGTCGGTCAGTTCGCGCGCCATCACCACCGCCAGCCCGGCGTCCCGGTCCAGCTTCCGGCGCAGCAGCCCGCTGCGCTGGGCGGCCGCGGCCCGGGCCATGGTGACCGCCTCCGTGGCCAGCTCCCGGGTGTAGTGCATGCACGCGACCAGATAGGCCCGGTGCTGCTCGGAGGACGTGGACACCATCGACTGCAGCTGGTCGTAGGACTCCTGCAGCCACCGCGGGGAGTCGACGGCGCCCCGCTGTGCGACGTCCTTGGCGTGCGCGTCCGGATCGGCGGGCAGCGTCCGCGCCAGCATCTGCAGCCGCGTCACGAAGCCGTCCCCGTTGGCGACGTGCTTCAGCAGCGTGCCGAACCGGTCGACCAGCGCCTCCTGGTCCTCGCTGTCCCGCAGCCCGACGCCCGGCCCCTCGATCTCGATCGCCGCGGTCACCGTCCGCCGGTCGGCGTGCAGCAGCACCGCGATCTCGTCCGGCCCGAACGGCGCCGACAGCCAACTGATCCGCCCGATACCGGGCGGCGGCCCGATCTCCACTTCCCTCCCGTCCAGCCGAACGCCGGCTTCCATCGCCCCGGAGCGGTACACCGCCCCTCCCTTGCGCACCGTACGACGGAAACTCCGCCGGACCTCGAACCACTTGTAGTACGTGCGCCCCTTGTACGGCACGTAGACCACGGCCAGCCCCAGCATCGGGAAGCCGGTCAGCGAGGCGATCCGCAGCGGGAGCGAGGGGACCAGCAGCCCGCACATCATCCCGAGGAACGCCCCGGCGATGATCAGCGCGACCTCGCCGGTCTCCCGGTTCTTGCCGATGACCGCGTTGGGCCGGGCACGGCCGATCAGATACGTGCGCCGCGGCGCGATCGGCTGGGACGGCGCGCTCAACGCCCCTCACCTCCAGGTGCCTTACCGGGGCGGGCGCCGCCGGTACCGGGGTTCGTCCGGGGCGACGGGGCCGCCGGGGCCGACGACGCCGAACGGGAGCCGTGCGCGGCGACGCCGCCGGAGACCGCGTCGGCCGGCCGGGACTGCCCGCCCTGCGCGGCACCGCCGCCGTCCCCGCCCGACCGGCGGGAGCTGTGCGTCTTGATGCCCTGCGACACCAGCGCCGCCGGCGACGAGATCATCGCGGCCGCCTGACTCCCGTCCGTCGCCCGCCCCTTGCTGCTCCGCGCCGACACCATCTCGTCACCGAAGCCCGGCACGAAGCGGTAGATCACCGCACTGGCGAAGATCGCCAGGACGATGATGGCCAGCCCGGACACCACGGCCGAGAAGGCGTTCGGCCCCTTGTCCCCGGACAGCGCGCCGGCGATCCCCAGCACGATCACGATGACCGGCTTCACCATGATCACCGCAATCATGATGCCGGCCCAACGCCGCACATGGCCCCACATGTTCTTGTCGACCAGCCCGGCGTACACCACCGTCCCCAGCAGCGCCCCGACGTACAGCAGCGCGGCCCGGATCACCAGCTCCAGCCACAGCACACCGGCGGCCAGCACCGACACCAGCGAGACCACGATCAGCATGATCGGCCCGCCGCCGATGTCCGTTCCCTTCGTCAACGCCTGCGAGAACGCCCCGAAGAACGTGTCGGTCTGCGCCCCCGTCCCCTTCGCGATGATCTCGGTGACGCCGTCGGTCGCCGACACCACCGTGTAGAGGATCAACGGCGTGAACGCGGACGCCAGCACCGTCAGCCACAGGAACCCGACCGCCTCGCTGATCGCCTCCGTCAGCCGCACCCCCCGCACCGCCCGCTTGGCGACGGCCAGCAGCCACAGCACGAGCGTCAGCACGGTGGACGCGGCGAAGACCACCGCGTACTGCCGCAGAAACGCCGAATTGGTGAAGTCCACCTGCGAAGTGGCCTTCACCGCCTCCGACAGCTTGTCGACAATCCACGCAGCAGCCTTCGCACAACCCTGCGCCAACGAACCGAGGGGGTCTAGGGGGTTGTTGTCCAGGGGGTTGCCGCTGGGGAGTTTGGGTGTACCCGTTCCTGCCTTGTCGCCGTTCTCGCAGAACTGCTTGGCGGCACCGGGCACGAGGTCGCACGTGTCACCGGAGGGTTTGGGGCTCGGATCGGCGAACGCCCGGGTGGCGAAGAGGATCACCGAGGCTTGGACAGCCGCCACCACGGACACGCGGGACAGCGTGCGGCGGCCGAGCGGACTACCGGGCATAGGTGAAACCTCCGTACCCTGCGACCGCTCCCGCGATCTCCTTCGCCCCGGAAGCGGGGACGTCACCGCTGACCGGCGCCGGACCGTTTTTCTCCGAATAGCTCAGTGTCTTCCAGTCGCCGCCGGTCCAGGCCAGCTTCACGGTGAAGGTGAGCCAGTTCGTGGTCACCGGCTTGGTGGAACCCTCGCCGGCCAGGCCGAGCAGGCCGGTGCACCACACTTCGACGGTTGCCGACGAGGCGGAGAACGCGGTGTTCTTGGTGCCGACCGGGATGGTGCGGTTGACGAACGTCATGCCCGCCGGGGCGGTGCCATCCGGTTTCAGGCCCGCGTTCTTGTAGAACTGCGGAGAGTAGAGGGCATCGAGCTTGCTCTGGAAGGAATCGACAGCCGGCGGCGCCATCACCGTCCCGATGATCTGGTGCCGCTGGTCGCGGTTGAACATGCCGCTGGAGCCCAACGCCACCACATAATTCGCCGCCGCCGACTGGGCCCCCTGTTCGGTCTTCGGGAAGCCCGTGGCGATGCCCGCGGAGGTGCCGGTGACCGGCTTGGTGCCGGTGGGGGCGGTGGGTTGGGCCGCGGCCTGGTCCTTGGGGGAGCCGGTGGAGCCGGTGCCGGTCTCGCTGTTGCCGCTGCCGCCGCGGTTGGCGAAGGCGATGGCCGCGATCAGCAGGACGACCACGCCGACGACCGTGACGAGGTTGCGGCTGGAAAGACCGGACCGGCCGCGGCGGGGCGTGCCGTAGCTGTCGCTCTCGCCGTCCGGGAGTCTGGTTCTGGTCTGGCCCGTGCCGGAGCCGCGGCCGTCGCCGTAGCCTCCGTCGTCGCCGATACTCATCGCGCCTGTGCCCCCTCTGCCGCCATCGCCGCTGCCGCCCTCGCCGTCCGTGCCGTTGGTGTGCCGCCTTCATATGACCGTAGCCGCGTGGGCGGCGGCTCGGGTGAAGTGGTACGAGTACATCTCACCGTGACGGGTCCTCAGTTGCTGGGCGACGGGGGCGAATGGGGGACTCTGGGCGGTTTGTGCCCGCGGCCCGTCGCACGCCCGCCGCGGGCTGCCGGTCTCCGGAAGCACCTGTCCCCGCGCTGCGGGCGACCCAATCGGCCCGCTGGTGGCGGGCGTCGTCACGGCGCGGCTCAGGGACCCGCGGGCCGGGGTGTGGGGGCGTCAGCATGGGGCCTCGGGCTGGAGGGTGGGACATCCGGGGGTACGGGAGGGCACGGGACGGCGGAGGGAAGAAGGGCGGGGGCGCACACGGTGCGGCGCCGGGACGCGCGCGTGCCGACGTGCGCGGTGTGGCGACCGGTGGCGGCGGGCAGGGCTGGGGGGCGTCGCCCTCCGTGCCGCCCTCAGTGTGGCCCGCAGTGTGGCCCTCCCGACGCCTGGACGGTGCGGAGTTCGGACCGCGGAGTGCCGGGGCCGGTCGGCGAGCGGGGCGTCCACCGCCCCGGACCGACCCCGCGCAAGCGCCCTAGACCGCCATCCCGTAGACGATGGTGAACAGCGTGCCCAGTGAGCCGATGATGAAGACGCCGGTGAGGCCGGCCACGATCAGGCCCTTGCCCTGCTCGGCGCTGAAGGTGTCGCGGAGTGCCGTGGCGCCGATGCGCTGCTTGGCGGCGCCCCAGATGGCGATGCCGAGGCAGAGCAGGATCGCCACCGCCATGATGACCTCGACCATCACACGGGCCTCGTTGCCCAGGCTGCCGAACGGCCCCCAGTCCGGGGCGATTCCGCCGATGATGGTGGTGATGTCGCCCTTTTCGGCCGCAATGAACATGTGTGAACTCACCGCCCCTTGATGGGTAGTTGCCGAACCGTGCCGTTCGGCACGGGATCAGTCTCTATCTTCGCCGACGAAGACGCCATCAGATGTCGACTTGGCGGCATTCTTCGACGGATCCGGTGGGGGTGTGGTGTCCGCGGGTCCCTGCGTCGCCCGCCCCCGCCCCGTCATCACCGTGTGTATCACGGGCTATAACGCTGAGCAACGACTGTCGGGGTCTTCCGGGTTGAGCGGCAGCGGCGGGGCGGCGGTCGGGTCGTGCCGGAGCGCGGATGTGACGGGGATCGCACACCGTTCGAAGCGCCCCATGCGCCGCCCCGTGCGCCGCGGTGCGGCCGCCCCGCGTGCGGCGGCCGGCGAAAGGGCTGTGAACCGCGCCTGAATGGGGGAGGGTTGGGGGGTGCGGAAATTCTGGGTGGCCGGCGGGCTCGGGGTGGGGCTGATGCTCTGCCTGGTAGGGCTGCTTGTGATCGGTACGTACGGGGCGGCGGCCGGACTGGCGGGGGCCGCCGGCCGGGCGGTGGGGCTGGCCAAGGGCGCGGTGCCGGCCGCGTACCAGTCGCTGGTGCAGAAGTGGGGCACGCTCTGCCCGGCCATAAACCCCGCGCTGCTGGCGGCCCAGCTCTATCAGGAGAGCGGCTGGAACGCGCGGGCCCAGAGCCCCGCGGACGCCCGCGGGATAGCCCAGTTCATCCCGGAGACGTGGGCCACCCACGGCATCGACGGCAACGGCGACGGCAGGAAGGACATCTGGGACCCGGAGGACGCCATCCCGTCCGCCGCGTCGTACGACTGCGAGCTGGCGAGCTATGTGAAGCACGCGGCGGGCAACGCCACCGAGAACATGCTCGCGGCGTACAACGCCGGCGCCTACCGCGTCATCCAGTTCAACGGCGTACCGCCGTACCGCGAGACGCAGAACTACGTGAAGACCATCACGACGCTGGCCAAGAGCTTCGAGGCGCCGGCCGGCCCGGTGGCGCCCTCCCGGCAGGCCGCGGCGGCCATCTACTACGCGCAGAGCAAGCTCGGCACGCCGTATCTGTGGGGCGGCACCGGCACCCCGGACCAGGGCGGGCGGTTCGACTGCTCCGGGCTGACCAAGGCCGCGTACGAGTCGGTGGGCATCGAGCTGCCGCGGGTGGCCAACGACCAGTGGAACGCCGGCCCGCACCCCAAGCGGAACGAACTGCTCCCGGGCGACCTGGTGTTCTTCGCCCACGACCTGAACGACCCGCGCTCCATCCACCACGTGGGCATCTACGTCGGCGGCGGGTACATGATCAACGCGCCCTACACCGGCGCCGTCATCCGGTTCGACAAGATCGACACACCGGACTACATCGGCGCCACCCGCGTCACGTCGGATGGCGCGAAAGCGCTCCCGACCGGGAACGGCGGGTGAACATAAGTCCTGAACTGCGGTGACGTGTCAAGCTTGGATAACGTCCTGGTGATCATCCCGTGGAGAGTGGAACGCCGGGGGTGCGCGGCACGTTTCCCTGGCGTGGGGACACCGCAGCGCGCACGGCAGCACGGGCTCGACGGCCACACAGATCGGCAACGGGGGTTGGTAGCACTAGGCGGCGCTCGCGTGGCGCGCGGAAGATAAGGGGCCACGGTAGATGGCTGGACTCGCATTCGAGGGGCCGAACCCCGACGTCGACGTGCTCGACGGCATCAACGGCCTCGCGAAGGACGCCCCGCACTGGGTGAACGGCGCGATGGAGTTCATCGGTGAGTACGGCATCATCGCCGCCCTCGGAGTGCTGTGTCTGCTCGCCTGGTGGGGCGCCCGCCGCCGGCCGGACGGAGCGGCCGCGATCGCCGGGCTCCTCTGGGCGCCGCTGGCCGCCGGGCTGGCGCTGCTGGCCAACATCCCGATCCGCGGATTCGTCGAGCGGCCGCGGCCGTTCAAGGACCACGCCGGGCTCGCGGTGCTGATCCCCGGCAAGAGCGACTTCTCGTTCGTCAGCGACCACGCCACGCTCACCATGGCCGTCGGCGTCGGGCTCTTCATCGCGCACCGCCGCTTCGGGCTGGTCGGGATCGGGCTGGCGCTGCTCGAGGGCTTCTGCCGGGTCTACATGGGCGTGCACTACCCGACGGACGTGATCGGCGGGTTCGCGCTCGGCACGGCCGTCGCGCTGCTGCTGGCGCCGCTCGCGCAGGCGCTGCTGGTGCCGCTGACGACGGCGGTCGAGCGGTCGCCGCTGAGCCGGCTGGTGCGGGCCGGGGGCCGCCCGGCGGAGCCGGCGGCGGGCGGCGACGAGGCCGGGGCCGGAGCCGGAGCCGGTCCGGTGGCCGCCGCGGAGCCGGCGCTGCACCACCGCGAGCGGGACAAGGACCTGGCCGCCTGACGACGCGCAGGACGACGGCCCGGCCCCTGGGGAAAGGGGCCGGGCCATCGCCTTGTTGCGGGGCGTGTGCGACGTCAGAGGGCCTGGGCGAAGGTGCTGAACAGCCGCTGCGGGTCGTAGGTCTGCTTGACCTTGTCGAGGCGGGCGCCGGCCGCTCCGTAGTAGGCGGACTTCCAGTCGGACAGGCCGGGGTCGGTGTAGTTCTGGTACGCCGCGCCCGAGGAGTGGCGCTGCATCGCGGTGTGGAAGCCGTTCAGCCAGGCGGTGCGGGTGGCGCCGGAGCCCCCGGCCGGCCAGGACGCCAGGTACTGGGCGAGGAAGCGGGAGCGGCGGTGGACGAAGGCGGTGTCGCCGGTGCCCACGCGGTTGATCGCGCCGCCGAGCGCGGTCAGTGCGACATTGCCGGTGACGCCCTTGCGGCCGCCGGCCTCGATCTGCGTCAGCAGGGTGTGGATGCCGGCCGCGGACAGCGAGCGGTCGAAGAAGTGCGAGCGGGCGGCGTAGGTCTCCCGGCCCAGCGTGCCGGCGCCGGTGTGGCCGGGCAGCGTGCCCGGCATGTGGCACTGCGCGGTGGACTTGGACGAGCAGCCGGCGTACGCCTCCATCGCGTCCAGGTAGCCGATCGGGGTGAGGCGGACGTGGGTGGCCGGGCCGGGGCCGCCGGGCTGGTCGGCGAGCTTGTCTAGGGCGTTCTGGAGGTCGCGCCGGCTGCCGAGCGAGAAGGCCGCGACGGAGACGGCCGGGGTGCCGCCCGGCCGGGCGTCGAAGTGGGCCGCGGACCATATCTCGTCGGCCTGGTCCGGGCCCCACTTCTGCCAGGAGCCCAGTACCGCCGCGGCCTTCGACCATGGCCAGGTCAGGTACGCCATCACGGCGCGGGGTGCCGGGTGGGTGCGGAAGCGGAGTTCGGTGACCACGCCGAAGTTGCCGTTGCCGGCGCCGCGCAGCGCCCAGAAGAGGTCGGGGTGGTGGTCCTGGTCGCAGTCGACGGTCTTGCCGTCGGCCGTGACGACGGTGGCGCCGACCAGGCTGTCGCAGGTCAGCCCGTACGCCCGGGAGACCACGCCATGGCCGCCGCCCAGCGTCAGGCCGGATATGCCGACGGTGGGGCAGGAGCCGCCCGGCACCGTGACGCCGTGCGGGGCCAGGCCCTCGTAGACGTCGATGAGTTTGGCGCCGGCGCCGATCCGGGTGATGCCGCCGGAGGGCGCGCCGACCTTGTTCAGCGCCGAGACGTCGATGACGAGCTTGCCGTCGCCGCTGGAGTAGCCCGCGTAGGAGTGGCCGCCGCTGCGGATGGCGACCGGGGCGTTGTAGCGGCGGGCGAAGGCCAGGCACTCGGCTATGTCGCCGGGGTGCTTGACGTAGGCGAGGGCGGACGGCTTGAGGGTGTCGAAGCGGGTGTTGTAGAGGCGTCGGGCGGAGGCGTAGGAGGCGTCGGTCGCGCGTATCAGGTCGCCGTCCAGGCTCTTGCCGAGCGCGCTCCAGGCGGCCTGTGTGGCGGGGCTCTTGGCGGCGGCCGCGCTGCTCATGGTGTTGCCGGCCGTGCCGGTGGCCGCCGCGGCGCGCTCGCCGCCCGGGCCGTCGCAGCCGGTCGCCCAGGCGAGGGAGGTGGCCGCGAGTCCGCCGCCGGCCGTCAGGAGTGTGCGCCGCTTCACTGGGATGAATCCCCCTTGGTTGTCGTACGGTCCGGCCCCGGCCCGCCGTTCGTCCGGCCGTCGGCCGCGGGGCGTGTGCGGGACACCGCACCGGGCGGGACATCGCCCTCGGCGGGACCGGCCGGGCACGTCCCCCTTGTGCCGTTACGCCCGGTATCGCGAGTGAAGTCCGTTGCCGCGCGGTGCTGTTGTGACCCCCACTACCCCCATGAGATGCGCCGCGGGGGGTGCGGGGTTCCCGGAACGGACCGGGTCATTCCGCCGGATGTTCGAAGCCGGCGCCGGAGTCGCCCCGCACGGCGGCCAGATGCCGCTCGGCGTCGGCCCGCGCCTGGGAGCGGGCACGCCGGGCCATCCCCGTCCACCCGCAGTCGCAACGGGCCAGACAGAAGGAACCGCGCTCGATGGTGAAGGTGCGGTGCGGTACTGATTCGGGCACCCCGCCACGCTAGCCCCTGTCGTCGAACTCCCGTCTGCCGGGTCGCCGCCCGGCACGCACTCCGGGCGAACGACGGGAGTGCGACGACAGGGGCTGCGCTCCCTCCCCCCGTGCGTGACGAGGCCCCCCAACGGTCGTTGAACGGAGCGGTCGACGCACCGTCAGACGAGTCGGGGCGGGACGTCCGACCGTCCCGAGGGGACCGGCCGGCCCAGGCGGTCCCGGACACAGCGGCCGAGGGGGCTCGTACGCATGGTGGTGCAGGACAGGCGAGGGGGCGCGGTCGCCGCGGCCGTGGTGTGCGGGACGGGGCTGATGGCGGGGCTGCTGGTGACGACGGGCTGTTCGCCGAACGGGGCGGCGGCGGACGACCAGCTGGTGCCCGGGCCGGCGGCGGCCGCGGTGCAGCTGCGGCGGAGCGTGGAGGCGCTGGTCCGGGCCGGCACCGCCAAGGTGCGCACGGTGATGGAGACGGTCAGCGGCGGGACGCGGGTGGCGATCCGGGGCGCCGGGGGCTACGACTTCGGGGCCGCGAGCGGGCAGCTGCGGGTGGTGCTGCCGGATCTCAAGGGCAAGCCCAGCGGCGGCCACCAGCCGATCACCGAGATCCTGGCGCCCGGCGCGCTGTTCATGAAGAACCGCGGGGCGGGCGTGCCGGCCGACAAGTGGGTGCGGGTGGACACCGCGACGCTCTCCGACGGGAATCTGGTCACCGGCGGGGCCACCGATCCGCTGGCCGCCGCCGAACTCCTGCGCGGCGCACGGGAGGTGACGTACCAGGGGGAGGAGCGGCTGGGCGGTGCGGTGGTGCGGCACTACCGCGGGACGACCGATCTGACCGCGGCCGCCGGGGCGGCGTCGGCCCGGAGCAGGCCCGCGCTGGTGGCTGCGGAAAAAGGGTTCACCACCGACGTGGTGCCGTTCGACGCGTATCTGGACGACGCCGGGCGGCTGCGCAAGGTCCGCCAGCGGTTCCACTTCGCCAACGGGGCGCCGGCCGGGGCGGCGGTGACGTCCACGACCGAGCTGTACGGGTTCGGGTCCAAGGTCGCGGTGCGGCTGCCGGACCGGGAGGACATCTACACCGGGAAGATCGCCTCGGCGTCCTCGTAGCGCGGGAGGCGGGGGATCGCCGGGGCCGCCGGTGCGGAAATGGTCCTTCCGTGCCATGTGCGCGGCGGGCGGCCCTCCCTACGCTGGCGTTAACCACCGCGGCGTGGGAAGGCGCTCGAAGGGAGGAGGTGTCGGACGTGCCCGCCCATCGCCATCCGACCGTTCAGGACCAGGTGGCCCTCGCCGAGATCGATCTCACCGGTGAGCTGATGATCGCGGCCGCGGCCGCGAGCGAGGACCGGCTCAGCACCGATCGGATCGACGAACTCCTGCATGTGGCCGGGCCCCCGCGGGACGGCGGGGCCGAGCGGGAGGCCCCGGACCCGCCGTGACGCGCCGGCCCCGCGGCCGTCAGCTCCGCAGCATCCGCTCGATGGCCCTGGTCGCCTCCTGGACCTTGGCGTCGATGGCGTCCGGACCCTGGGCTGCGGCATCGGCCACGCAGTGCCGCAGATGCTCCTCCAACAGCTGGAGACCGAAGGACTGCAGGCCCTTCGTGCTCGCCGAGACCTGGGTGAGTATGTCGATGCAGTAGACGTCTTCTTCGAGCATGCGCTGCAGACCGCGGATCTGGCCCTCGATGCGGCGCAGTCGCTTGATGTGCGCGTCCTTTTGCTTGGCGTAGCCGTGGCCGCCCGGCGCCGGAGTCTCCACAGCGGTATCGGTCACAGATTCCGGTCCGGTGCGGGGGGCGGATTCCGGCTGGGGGCCGTGGCAGGCCGGTGCGGCTGCGGTGCCGCCGCCGGTGCCCGCGTCCGTGGTCGTCATGGCCATCTCCCGTGGTATTGAAGCGATCCGTATACCCCCAGCGGGTATATCGTACCGAAGTTTGCGGGCACCCGCGGTACCCCGTGCAGAGCATGCTGCCCGATGGGCGACACTGAAGGAATGCCGGTTAGCCGGGTTAGCTGTGGCTGGATGATGCGCCTAGCATCAACTCGACCGAATCCGATGTACCCCGAGGATTTCACGTGCGCTTTCGTCTGACCCCCAGGGAGACGAGCTTCTACGACATGTTCGCGGCGTCCGCGGACAACATCGTCACAGGCTCCAAGCTCCTGATGGAACTGCTCGGGGCGGACGCCTCCGCACGGGCCGAGATCGCCGAAAGGATGCGGGCGGCGGAGCACGCGGGGGACGACGCGACGCACGCGATCTTCCACCAGCTCAACTCCTCGTTCATCACGCCGTTCGACCGCGAGGACATCTATGCCCTCGCCTCGTCGCTCGACGACATCATGGACTTCATGGAGGAGGCCGTCGATCTGGTCGTCCTCTACAAGATCGAGGAACTCCCCAAGGGCATCGACCAGCAGATCGAGGTGCTGGCGCGGGCGGCCGAGCTGACCGCCGAGGCGATGCCGAACCTCCGCACGATGTCGAACCTCACCGAGTACTGGATCGAGGTCAACCGGCTGGAGAACCAGGCCGACCAGATCCACCGCAAGCTGCTGGCGCACCTCTTCAACGGCACGTACGACGCCATCGAGGTGCTCAAGCTCAAGCAGATCGTGGACATCCTGGAGGAGGCGGCGGACGCCTTCGAGCACGTCGCCAACACCGTCGAGACCATCGCGGTCAAGGAGTCCTGAGCCCTCAGCCATGGACACCTTCGCGCTCATCGTGACCATCGGGGTCGCGCTCGGATTCACCTATACCAACGGCTTCCACGACTCGGCCAACGCCATCGCGACCTCCGTCTCGACGCGGGCGCTGACGCCGCGGGCCGCGCTGGCCATGGCGGCCGTGATGAACCTCGCCGGTGCCTTCCTGGGCAGCGGCGTCGCCAAGACGGTCAGCGAGGGGCTGATCGCGACCCCGCACGGTGACAAGGGGATGGGCATCCTCTTCGCCGCGCTGCTCGGCGCGGTGGTCTGGAACCTCGTCACCTGGTACTTCGGTCTGCCGTCGTCCTCCTCGCACGCGCTGTTCGGCGGCATGGTCGGCGCGGCGCTGGCCGGCGGGACGGAGGTGATCTGGTCGGGAGTGATCTCGAAGGTCGTCCTCCCGATGTTCATCTCGCCGGTGATCGGGCTGGTGCTCGGCTACCTCGTGATGGTCGTGATCCTCTGGCTGTTCCGGAAGGCCAACCCGCACAAGGCCAAGCGCGGCTTCCGTATAGCGCAGACGGTCTCGGCGGCGGGCATGGCGCTCGGGCACGGCCTCCAGGACGCCCAGAAGACCATGGGCATCGTGGTGATGGCGCTGGTCATCGCCGATGTCGAGAAGGCCGACGACGCCATTCCGCTGTGGGTCAAGCTGGCCTGCGCGATCACCATGTCGCTGGGCACCTACGCCGGTGGCTGGCGCATCATGCGGACGCTGGGCCGACGGATCATCGAGCTGGACCCGCCGCAGGGCTTCGCCGCGGAGACCACCTCCGCCTCGGTGATGTACGTGGCGTCCTTCATGTTCCACGCGCCGATCTCCACCACGCATGTGATCACCGCCTCGATCATGGGCGTCGGCTCGACCAAGCGGCCGCGGGCGGTGCGCTGGGGCGTGGCCAAGAACATCGTGATGGGCTGGTTCATCACCATGCCGGCCGCGGCGCTGGTCGCGGCCCTGGCGTTCTGGCTGATCAAGCTGGCCTTCGGCTGACGGCCGCCGACCGGCGCCGTAGCGGCGCCCGGCACCCGTAGCGCGGCGAAAGGGCCCGCCCCCACTGGGAGGGGGCGGGCCCTTCGTCCTGCGGTGGCACCGCCATGCAGCACCGCGGGACACCTGGGGGGCCGCCGGCGGTCGCCGGACCGGCCGGGTGCCGGAACCGGCCTAGCCGAAGCGGCCGGAGATGTAGTCCTCGGTCGCCTGGACCGACGGGTTGGAGAAGATCCGCTCGGTCTCGTCGATCTCGATGAGCTTGCCGGGCTTGCCGACCGCCGCCAGGTTGAAGAACGCGGTGCGGTCCGAGACCCGGGCGGCCTGTTGCATGTTGTGCGTCACGATGACGATCGTGAAGCGCTCCTTCAGCTCCCCGATGAGGTCCTCGATGGCGAGGGTGGAGATCGGGTCGAGCGCCGAGCAGGGCTCGTCCATCAGCAGCACCTGCGGCTCGACCGCGATGGCGCGGGCGATGCACAGCCGCTGCTGCTGGCCGCCGGAGAGGCCGGAGCCGGGCTTGTTCAGGCGGTCCTTGACCTCGTTCCAGAGGTTGGCGCCCTTCAGGGACCGCTCGACGATGTCCTTCAGCTGGCTCTTGCGGTACTTGCCGTTCAGGCGCAGCCCGGCCGCGACGTTGTCGAAGATCGACATCGTGGGGAACGGGTTGGGGCGCTGGAAGACCATGCCGACGGTGCGGCGGACGGCGACCGGGTCGACGCCCGAGCCGTAGAGGTTCTCGTCGTCCAGCATCACCTTGCCCTCGACGCGGCCGCCGGGGGTGACCTCGTGCATCCGGTTCAGGGTGCGCAGGAAGGTCGACTTGCCGCAGCCGGAGGGGCCGATGAAGGCGGTCACCGAGCGGGGCTCGATGGTCATGGAGATGTCGTCGATGGCCTTGTGGGCACCGTAGTACGCGTTCAGGCCGCTGACGTCGATTCGCTTGGCCATGGGGATCACTACTTCTTTCGGGATCGGCGGCTGGTCAGCGGCCGGCTTTGGGGGCCTTCCAGCGGGCGATGCCGCGGGCCACCAGGTTCAGGACCATGACGAAGGCGATCAGCACGAGTGCCGCGGCCCAGGCCCGGTCGTAGGAGGCGTCGGAGCCCTGCTGCCACTGCTGGAAGACGTAGAGCGGCAGGGACTGCTGGGCGCCGTCGAAGGGGTTGTTGTTGATCGTCTTGGCGCCCCACACCAGCAGCAGCACCGGGGCGGTCTCGCCGGTGATGCGGGCGATGGCGAGCATCACGCCGGTGGTGATGCCGCCGATCGACGTGGGCAGGACGACCTTGAGGACGGTGCGCCACTTCGGGACGCCGAGGGCCAGGGACGCCTCGCGCAGCTCGTTCGGGACGAGCTTGAGCATCTCCTCGGTGGAGCGGACCACGACCGGCATCATCAGGATCGCCAGCGCCATCGAGCCGGCGAAGCCGGACGGGCCGAAGCCGAGGATCAGGATCCACACGGACAGCACGAACAGGCCCGCGACGATCGAGGGGATGCCGGTCATCACGTCGACGAAGAAGGTGACGACCTTCGCGAGCGTGCCGCGGCCGTACTCGACGAGGTAGATCGCGGTCAGCAGCCCGAGCGGGGCGGCGATCAGGGTCGCCAGGCCGACCTGCTCCAGGGTGCCGATGATCGCGTGGTACACGCCGCCGCCGGGCATCGCGTCGGGGAGCGTGCCCATCGAGTGGGACAGGAAGTAGCCGTCGAGGACCTTGGTGCCGCGGGCGACGGTCTCCCACAGCAGCGAGGCGAGCGGAACCACGGCGAGCAGGAAGGCGGTCCACACGACGCTGGTGGCCAGCCGGTCCTTGGCCTGGCGGGTGCCCTCGACGGCCGCGGTCAGCACGAACGTCACGACGACGAAGAGCAGCGCGGCGATCAGGCCCCACTGGACGGTCGAGTCCAGGCCGGCGGCCAGGCCGGTGCCGCAGCCGGCGCCGACGGCGGCCAGGGCGAGGACCGGCAGGGTCCAGCGGGGGAGCCGGGACTGCTTCAGGCCGAGCGAGGCGCGCGGCTCGGCGACCTTGCGGTGGCGGTGGCTGGTGGCGACGGTCATGAGGAGGCCCCCGAGTACTCCTTGCGGCGGGCGATGATCAGCCGGGCGGCGCCGTTGACGAGCAGGGTGATCACGAAGAGGACGAGGCCGGAGGCGATCAGGGCGTCCTGGCCGAAGGTGTCGGCCTCGCTGAACTTGCTGGCGATGTTCTGGGCGAAGGTGCCGCCGCCCGGGTCCAGCAGGCTGGCGCTGATCAGGAAGCTCGGGGAGAGGACCGTGGCCACCGCCATCGTCTCGCCCAGCGCGCGGCCGAGGCCGAGCATGGAGGCGCTGATCACGCCGGAGCGGCCGAAGGGCAGCACCGACATCCGGATGACCTCCCAGCGGGTGGCGCCGAGGGCCAGCGCGGCCTCCTCGTGCATCCGCGGGACCTGGAGGAAGACCTCCCGGCTGACGCTGGTGACGATCGGCAGGATCATGATCGCGAGCAGGATGCCGACGGTGAACAGCGAACGGGCGGCCCCGTTGCTGTAGCTGAAGAGCCCGGTCCAGCCGAGGTAGTCGTTCAGCCAGCCGTAGAGGCCGCCCAGGTGCGGGACGAGGAAGAGCGCGCCCCACAGGCCGTAGACGATGCTGGGGACGGCGGCGAGCAGGTCGATGACGTAGCCCAGCGGTGAGGCGAGTTTGCGGGGCGCGTAGTGCGAGATGAACAGCGCGATGCCGACCGCGACCGGCACCGCGAGGAGCATCGCGACGAGCGAGCTGACGACCGTGCCGAAGGCCAGCACCGCGATGCCGAACTTGGGCTCGGTGCCGGTGGCGTTCCAGTCGAGGGTGGTGAAGAAGTTGCTCTTGTCGCCGGATATGGCGAGGACCGAGCGGTAGGTGAGGAAGGCCGCGATGGCGGCCATGATCACCAGGAGGGCGATGCCGGAGCCCCGGGAGAGCCCGAGGAAGATCCGGTCACCGGGGCGGACCGCCTTGCCGGAGACCGGGCTCGCGGCCGGTGGCGGTGCGGGTGTGTCGGATATCGGCGATGTCGAGTAGTCCATGGGTTTCTCCGGTCTGCGGAGCCCGCGGGGGCCCCGGCGCGGCGGTGCACCGGAAGGCGGCGGCCCCGGGGGAACCGGGGCCGCCGCCGGCGGGTCAGGAGAGCGTCGCGACGGTCTTGCGGACCTTGTCGGCGATCTCGGTCGGGAGCGGGGCGTAGCCGAGGGCCTTCAGGGCGTCCTGGCCGTCCTTGCTGGCGACGTAGGTGAGGAAGGACTTGGTGGCGGGCAGGGTGTCGGCCTTGTTGCCCTTGTCGCAGACGATCTCGTTGGTCACCAGGGTGATCGGGTAGGCGCCCTCGGCCTTGGTGGCGTAGTCGAGCTTGAGCGCGAGGTCATTGCCCTGGCCGGCCGGCTTGGCCGCGGCGATCGCCGCGGAGGCGTTGTCGACGGTCGCCTCGACCGGGGCCTTGGCGCCGGTGTTGACCTTGACCGTCGGGATCTTGCCGGCGGTGGCGTAGGACAGCTCGAAGTAGGAGATCGCGCCACTGGTCTGCTTGACCTGCGAGGAGACGCCGGCGGAGCCGGACGCCGCCTGGCCGCCGGTGCCCTCCCACTTCTTGCCCGGCTCGTGCTTCCAGGCGCCGCCGGAGGCGGCCTTGAGGTACTTGGTGAAGTTGTCGGTGGTGCCCGAGTCGTCGGAGCGGTGGAACGCCTGGATCTTCAGGTCGGGGAGCTTGGCGCCCGGGTTGAGCTTCTTGATCGCGGGGTCGTTCCAGTTGGTGATCTGCGAGTCGAAGATCTTCGCCAGGGTCGGCGCGTCGAGGACGAGGCCGTCCACGCCGGGGACGTTGTAGCCGACCGCGATCGGGCCGCCGACCATCGGCAGGTCGATCGCCTGGCCGCCCTTGCAGAGCGACTTCGACTTGGTGATCTCCTCGGGCTTGAGCGGGGAGTCGGAGCCCGCGAAGGCGGTCTGGCCCTGGAGGAAGGTGGTGACACCGGCACCGGAGCCGGTGGGCTGGTAGTTGATCTCGGTGCCCTGGCAGGCGCCCGCGTAGTTCTGCACCCAGACGTCCATCGCGTTCTTCTGCGCCGAGGAGCCGGAGGCGAGCAGCTTGCCCTTGCCGTCGCACTTGATGTTGGCGGCCTTGGCGGAGCCGGCGCCGCCGCCGCTGCCCCCCGTGGTGTTGTCGGAGCCGCACGCGGTCAGGGCCAGGGCACCGGAGACGGCGAGAGCGCCAACGGCGAGGGCGCGAACCCGGTTCTTGCGCTGAAGCTTCACTGTCGAGAGTTCCTTCCTGGTGCGCGCCGATTCCGCGGCGTGCGGGGTGTGACAGGACGAAGCGGTGCCGCGCCGCCGTCTCCGGCGTATTGACGCGCACCGAGCACGGCCGAAATTAGGCACGTCAGGTGAAGCAGCCGATGGAGCGGAGTGAACGCACGGTGAACCTCGGCCGTCGGCTGAGTTCGACGCGAGCGGGGTGCAAGCCGGCTCGGGCGGCCGGTTCCGGGGCGTGCGCAGGGGCGGGGTGCGGTCGCGAAGCGCCGCCGGGGAGCGCCCGGTTCCGGTGGGCGGCGCCGCCCGGAGTGCCTCGTTCCGGGTGGGCGTCCCCCTTTCCCCTCCGCGAACCGGCCCGTCGCTCTGTTGGATTACCGGCCGGTATGGCAGCATCCGCGCCGAAGGCGAGCACACGAATCGGTGCGGAACGACCGGAGGTGACTGGTGGGGAGCCAGGGGGCACAACAGGGCGTTCGGGACGCGGGTGCGGGGTGGGGTCTACGGGGCGGGCGGGGCGGCCGGCTGGCGGTCTGCACCGCGGTCGTCCTCTGTGCCACGGGGCTGCTCGGCGGGACGGCCACGGCGGCGCAGCGGTCCCCGGACCCGGCGCCGCCCCCCGACGGCGACGCCCGCCACCTCGACGAGGTGCGCAAGGAGATCGAGGGCCTCTACCGCACCGCGGAGCGGGCCACCGAGGACTACAACGCCGCCGAGGAGCAGGTCCAGCTCCAGCAGAAGAAGATCGTCCAGCTGGCCCGCACCATCGACTCCGGCCAGCAGCGGCTGGCCGCCCTCAAGCGCCGGGCCGGTGCGCTGGCCAGCGCCCAGTACCGCACCGGCGGCATTCCCCCCGAGGCGCGGCTGCTGCTCAGCCCCGACCCCGAGTCCTTCCTCGCCAACGCCGATCTGACCCGCAAGGGGCAGCAGGCCGTCAAGGGCGTGATCAGCCAACTCACGCACCTCCAGCGTGACTTGCAGGGCTACGCCCAGGACGCCGGCCACCGCTGGGGGCAGCTGGACGCCGACCGCAAGAAGAAGGACGCCGCCCGTACGGAGATCAACGACAGGATCGACGCGGCGAAAAAGCTGGAATCCCGGCTGGCCGCCAAGGAAAAGGAGCGGCTGCGGAAACTGGAGGACGACCAGGCTCTGCTCGCCCAGCAGAAATGGCTCGACTCCGGCGCACTCAAGGACATCACCGGCAAAGCCTCCGAGCAGGGCAAGAAGGCGATTTCGTACGCCACTTCGCAGATCGGCAAGGATTACGTCTGGGGCGCGGTGGGCCCGGACACCTTCGACTGCTCGGGGCTGACCCTGCGGTCCTGGCAGGCCGCCGGGCGGACGATTCCGCGCACCTCGCAGGAGCAGTGGCGGCAGCTGCCCCGGGTGGCACTCAAGGATATGCGGCCGGGCGATCTCATCATTTATTTCTCCGACGCCAGCCATGTCGGGATGTACGTCGGCGACGGCGCGATCGTGCACGCCCCGCGGCCCGGCCGGCAGGTGACGCTCACGGGCGCCGGCTCGATGCCCATCCTCGGCGTAGTCCGCCCGGACGGGGACCCGGCCCGCTGAGCGGACGCCCGCCCGGGCTGCCGGCGCCACCCGCGCCGCCGGGCGACGGCGGCGGCAGTCCGGGGAATGATTCCGGACATTTTCCGGCCGCCTCTTCCGGGTCTTCCGCCCCTCCCGTTCCGCCCACCGCCCTCACGCTTTTCCGTTCCGTGCGAGCGGAATGCACGGAATGCGGGGCGGTGCCGGACGGCGCCGCGCGGCCGGATTGTTGAATTCCGAAGAGCGCGCTCGCGGCAGCCGCCGGAGGATGTCTTTCCGTAGTGGCGCGGTAGCTGTCCGGCAGTGAAATGCGTCCGGCCGGGGTGATGTTCGTCATTCCCCGTTCCGGCCTTCGCAGGTGAAATGCCCGCACGGCTCTGGCATATGACGAAGGCCGCGTGCCAAAGGGCATTCCGCGCCCCGTGGTCCGGACGCTATGGTCGCCCTTCGATGCCCGATGGCGCCCCCGCCCGGCTGACCGACGAGCGGGACCGCACCGGGCACGGCGGTGTGCCGGTCGGCACGCCGCCGCACCCCTCGGGGGGAGGGAAGGAAGCAGACCCATGCCCGTACCCGTACCGCGCCCGCGGACGGACGTGCTGCCGCACCAGGCAGGACCGGTGGACCCCGGCTGCGCGGAGACCACCCGCGCCGCCGGCGCCGGCATGCCGGCGCACGGGGGCTGCTCCGGGGCTTCCCATCCGCCGCGGACCGCGCCGGAGGCGCCCACGACGCCCCTCCCCGCCGCCGGCCCCGCCCCGTTGCCCCGCGACCTGCCGGCGGCCGAACTGCCGCGCCCGGCCGCGGACCACCGGCTCCCGGCCGGACGGACCGCTGCCCGCCCGGCGGCCGGTCATGCCCCCGACCCGGCGAACGGCACCGTGTTCTCCGCCACATCCGACGCCCCGGCCGCCGACGAGCCGCTGCCGGAACCCCCGCCCGAGCCGCCCGCCCAGGGGCTGACCCTGCTCCTCATAGGCGAGGACCCGAACAGTCACGTCCCGGAGATGTGGGACTGGGCCGGCCGCAAGGTCCGCCTGCGCACCGCCCGCAACCTCACCGAGGCCGAGCGGCTGCTCACCGACGACGTGCACTGCATCCTGCTCGACCTCACCCCCGCCGAGCCGCACGGCCGCGAGGAGCCCAACGCCGCCGGTGCTTCCGGCGACGAGCTGGCCGCCCTGCGGGCCGTGCTGCGCATGGCGCCCTCGCAGGCCGTCCTCGTCCTCACCTGCGAGACGGACGCCGAGCGGGCCGCCGACGCGGTGCGGGTGGGCGCCCAGGACTACCTCTTCCGCGACGAGCTGGACGGCAAGGTGCTCAGCCGCGCGGTGCGCTACGCCGTGGAACGCAAGCGCGCCGACCTCGCCCAGCGCCAGCTCACCGAGTCCCGGCTGCGCGCCCAGGAGAACGCCCGCCTGGAGCGCGGCCTGCTGCCCACCCCGCTGCTCGACGGCTCCGAGCTGCGCTTCGCGGCCTGCTACCGGCCCGGCCGCAGCCGCGCCCTGCTCGGCGGTGACTTCTACGACACCGTCCGCACTCCGGACGGCACCGTCCACGCCATGATCGGCGACGTCTGCGGCCACGGCCCCGACGAGGCCGCGCTCGGCGTCGAACTCCGCATCGCCTGGCGGGCGTTGACCTTCGCCGGGCTGTACGGCGACGAGCTGCTGGCCACCCTCCAGAAGGTGCTGGAGAACGAGCGCCCCGACGACGAGATCTTCGCGACGCTGTGCACCGTCGACATCTCCGAGGACGGCCGGCGGGCCGGGGTGTGCCTGGCCGGCCACCCCGCGCCGCTGCTGGCCCGCGCCGGGGAGCGGCCGGAACTGCTGCCCTACGAGTTCGGCGGCCCGGCGCTCGGGCTACTGCCGGAGGCCCGCTGGCCGCGCCGCCAGGTCGAGCTGGGCGCCGCCTGGAGCCTGCTGATGTACACCGACGGCCTCATCGAGGGCCGCATCGGCGAGGGCAACCGGCGCCTGGGCCAGGAGGGCATGACCGCGCTCGTCGCCCGCCAGATGGCGAACGGCCTGCAGGGCGAGGAACTGCTGGAGGAGTCGGTCCGCGAGGTCCGCGCCCTCAACGGCGGCGAACTCACGGACGATGTGGCGGTCCTGCTGCTGGACCGGCGCTAGGGCGCTTCTGACGGGGCCGGCCCCGCCGGCCGGCCGGGCCCGGAGCGGAGACGGGCCCGGCCGACACCGGGGACGACGGGCTCAGCGACCGCCGTTGTACGGCCCGTAGGGGCCGTCGGAGCTGGAGCCGCGGCGCGGGCCGCCACGGCCGCCACCGGCCGCCGCGCGCAGCGCCGGCCGGACGTCGACGGTGTAGACGATCACCGCGATCACGCCGATGATCGGCAGGAACGAGAGCATCGGCAGCAGGAACAGCAGCGCGGTGGCCAGGCCCAGGAAGATCAGCCACATGCCCTTGTTCTGCTTGTCGGCCGCGCGGTAGGCGTCCTCGCGGCGGGTGGCCGCGTCGATCAGCATCACGGCGGAATAGACGCCGAGGCCGAGCTGAACCCAGCTCAGAATGCTCTGGAATCCGTAAATCAGCACGCCGTCCACCTGCCGTTAGCCGTTCGCCCTGGGAGCCGGGCTGTCATCGGGGTTCGTGTGGGTCCTGGAGCCCCACCGTACCGGGACAACGGGCCGGACACGTGGGAAGTGCCCGGCCCGCCCGATGGCCGGCGCTCACCGGCGGCTCACTTCGCCGACGGCGGGGTGCTCTTCTTCGCCGGGCCCGCGGCGGGCTTGCGCTGGGCGGCCGGCTTCGGCGCCCCGGCGGCCTTCGGCTCGGTGGAGGCGGTGGCCTTCGCCTCGGGGCGGGTGCCGTTGGCCGGCACGGTCTTGGCACGGCCGCCGGTCTCCGCGCCGTTCTTGGTCTCGGCCTTGCGCTCCGGCTCCGGCTCGATCGCCACCGCCAGCTCCTCGACCTGCTCGGCGGCGCCACCGCGCCAGTTCTGCACCGCGCCGCGGCCGCGCTCGGCCAGCTCGTCGTAGGTCTCGCGGGCCTGCACGGCGACCTCGGCGGCCCGGCCGACGCCGCGCAGCGCCAGCTCCTGCGCCTGGTCGCGGAACTTCTTCAGATCGCCGTCGAGCGAGCCCAGCAGCTCGCCCAGCTTCTCCTGGGCCTCCTTGGCCTGCTTGGTGACCAGGGCCTGGATGTCCTTGGGGTCGGTGCTGCGGACCGACTCGAAGCGCTTGGGGGCCTCGGCCTTCAGCTTCTCGACCAGCTGCGGCACCTCGCCCAGCTTCTCGGCGGCCAGGTCGACGGTGCCGGCCACGGCGTACAGCGGGGTCGCGTCGGTCAGGGCCTTGCGGAGGTCATCGGTGGTGATGGCCATGACGTGGTTCCTCCTGGAAACGATGGGGTTGCTCAGGTGGCGTGCGGGCCGCCGTCGGCCTCTGTCTCATGGGGTTGGTCGCCGTCCTCGGGCCCGTCGCCGGAACGGGGCGCGGTGCCGCCGTCCGGGGCGCCGCCGCCGAGCCCGTTCTCCTTGCGGAAGGACTCGTAGATCTGCAGCAGGACCTGCTTCTGCCGCTCGTTCAACGACGGATCGGTGAGTATCGCGGTCTGCACCCCGGTGCCGTCCGGGGCGCGCCGTTCGTCCAGGATTCCGGCCTGGACATACAGCGTCTCGGCGGATATCCGCAGTGCCTTGGCGAGCTGCTGGAGGATCTCCGCGCTCGGTTTGCGCAGACCGCGCTCGATCTGACTGAGGTACGGGTTGGACACCCCCGCGGCATCCGCCAGCTGCCGCAGGCTCAGCTGCGCCGTGCGCCGCTGCTCCCGCAGGAACTCGCCGAGATTGCCGACGTTGAGTGATGCCATGTATCGATACTGCACGGTAGTGCTAACTATTGCAAGCAAGCGCTAGCAAGAGTGGCGTGTTCCTTGCGGGCGGGCGCCGAACGGCCACGTCGGAACGGGTACCCGCCCCCCCGTATCGAGTCGTGGAGCGGGCACCTAGGGTGGGCGGGCGTCAGGGATTGTTCGCGTACGGACAGACGGGGGTCGGCATGGTGCGCAAGGCGGAATCAGGACAGATGCGGCGGCGGTTGCGTTCCGGCACCGTCATTCTCGGGGGCATGGGCGCGCTGGCCGCGGCGCTCACCTCCTGCGGGTCGGAGCCGGACAGGCGCTGTGTGGACCCCAGGAGCTATGACAGCGTCCACGGATACCGCGTGCTCAGCCCGGCGCAGTGCTCCTCGCCGGGCGCCACGTCCGGCCGCTGGTACTACGGTTCCGGCGGCTCCGGCCGCTATGTCAAGGGCGGCACGTTCGACAAGAGTGCCGCCGTCACCCGCGGAGGCTTCGGCTCCCGGCACGGCTCCTCGGGCGGCTGACACCGGATGCGCCGCCACACCATCGAGCCCCGCCCCGACTGGCAGGGCACCGTCGAGGCCCAGGGGCTGATCTACCCGCTCACCCGTTACCCCGACGACTCGCTGCGCCCCTACTGGGACGAGAGCGCCTACTACTCCTTCTCGGCGGCCGAGATCGACGCGCTGGAAGAGGTCGTCGAGGAACTGCACGGCATGTGCCTGGCCGCCGCCGAGCACATCGTCACCCACGACCGGTTCGCCGACCTCGGCCTCACCGATCCGCGCCTGGCCGCCCGGGTCGCCCAGGCATGGCACCGCCGTGCCGAACTCCCCTCCCTCTACGGCCGGTTCGACCTCCGCTACGACGGCACCGGCCCCGCCAAGCTGCTGGAGTACAACGCCGACACCCCCACCTCCCTGGTGGAGGCCGCCAGCCCACAGTGGTTCTGGATGGAGGACCGCTTCCCGGCCGCCGACCAGTGGAACTCGCTGCACGAGCGGCTGGTGGCCGCCTGGAAGCGGCAGGCGGACCTGCTGCCGCCCGGCGCCCCGCTGCACTTCGCGCACTCGGCCGCCGACGAGCTGGGCGAGGACCTGATGACCGTCGCCTATCTGCGCGAGACGGCCGAACAGGCGGGCCTGGCCACCGAGGCGATCGCCATGGAGGAGATCGGCTGGGACCGGCTCTCCGGCCGCTTCGTCGACCAGCGGCTGCGCTTCGTCCGCGCCTGCTTCAAGCTGTACCCCTGGGAGTGGCTGGCCACCGACGCCTTCGGCCCGCACGTCCTGGACACCCTCGACAACGGCGGCGCCACCGGCTCCACCCTGTGGATCGAGCCCGCCTGGAAGATGCTGCTCTCCAACAAGGCGCTGCTGGCGGTCCTCTGGGAGCTCTTCCCCGGCCACCCCAACCTCCTGCCCGCCTATCTGGACGGCCCCCGCGAACTGCCCGCCGGTCCCGGACACGTCGCCAAACCGCTGCTGGGAAGGGAAGGCGAAGGGGTCACCGTCCATCCGCCGGGAACCCCCGCCGCGCTGCGCGACGAACCCTGCTGTTACCAGGAGTTGGCGCCGCTGCCGGACTTCGGCGGCAACCGGGTGGTGCTCGGCGCCTGGGTCGTCGGGGATGAGGCGGCCGGGCTCGGCATCCGCGAGTCGGCCGGTCTGGTCACCGACGAGTACGCGCGGTTCGTGCCGCACCTCATCCGATGAGAAATCCGGTGCGGCCGCCGGGGCGCCCTGCTACGGTCTGCCACATGCAGCGCGCAGATCTGTTCTTCACGACGACGCCGGAGAGAGTCCCGGCGCGCTGACCGCTGACTTACGAGTCGTCAAGCCCCGGGGCGAGTGCCCCGGGGCTTCGCCGTGTGGTCACTCGCCCCGTACACGCGAGGAGACCGCCATGAACGCCACCATGAACACCGCCCCCGCCCACGACCACCGCCGGCTCGGCCGCGAGCTGGACCTCTTCGACACCGATCCGCTGATGGGCGCCGGACTGCCCTACTGGCTGCCGGCCGGCGCGGCGGTGCGGCACGCCCTGGAGGAGTACATCCGCGAGACCGAGCGCCGCGCCGGCTACCGGCACGTCTACTCGCCGGTCCTCGGCAAGCGGGAGCTGTACGAGATCTCCGGGCACTGGGACCACTACCGCGACGACATGTTCCCGCCCATGGACCTCGGCGGCGAACAGGTCGTACTGCGCCCCAGCCTCTGTCCCCACCACGCCCTCATCTACCGCTCGCGCCCGCACAGCCATCATGAACTCCCGCTGCGGATCGCTGAATTGGGCGGAATGTACCGCTCGGAGCGCTCCGGGGTGCTCGGCGGCCTCACCCGCGTCCGCGCCATCCAGCTCAACGACGCGCACATCTTCTGCACCCTCGACCAGGTCGCCGACGAGGCCCGTGCGGCCCTGGACCTGATCCGCCGCGCCTACGCCGACCTCGGCATCCGCGCCGCCCGCTACCGCCTCTCGCTGCCCGGCGAGGGCGGCAAGTACGTCGCCGACCCCGCGATGTGGCGGCGCGCATCGGCCCTGCTGACCGAGGCACTCGACGGCTCCGGGGTCGCCTACGAGGCCGTCGGGGGCGAGGCCGCCTTCTACGGCCCCAAGATCGACGTGCAGATCGCCGACCGCGCCGGCCGCGAGGCCACCCTCTCCACCGTCCAGGTGGACCTGCACCAGCCGCGCCGCTTCGACCTGTCCTACGTGGGCCCCGACGGCGCCCGGCACCGGCCCGTGATGGTCCACCGCGCCGTCATCGGCAGTGTCGAACGCGCCGTCGCCCACCTCATCGAGGAGCACGGCGGCGCCTTCCCGGCCTGGCTCGCCCCCGTCCAGCTCGTGGTGCTCCCGGTCTCCGAGGGCGAACTGCCGCACGCCGAAGGGCTCGTACGGCGCTGCCTGGAACGCGGCCTGCGGGCCGAACTCGCCGGCCCCGCCCAGGGCACCCTCGGCGCCCGTATCCGCGCCGCCCGGCACGTCCCCTACCAGGCCGTCATCGGCTCCCGCGAGGCCCCCGCCGACCTCGTCGCCCTTCGCCTGCGCGACGGGCGCCGCCCGGCGCCGCTCCCGGCTGCCGAGGCGGTGGCCCGTATCGCGGCTGTGGTGGCGGAGCGTGGTGGGGAGCTCTGGCCGGCGGCTTGAGGCGCTGCCGCGACCGCCCGTTGTCGCACGGGCCCGCTGCCGGTGTCCCGCCCGTCTTCTGTCCGCCGCGTGCCCGTCCCGGGGGTGCCCGCCTCCCGCCGGACCACGACTGTCGGGCGCATGCGGAAGGAACACCGGCCCCGCCGGCTCGTGGTGGGCGATCAGTGCTGGCTGTGGACCGTGCGCCACCGGCACCCCGAGTGCCGGGAGGTCCGCTCGCTGCGCCACGAGGGCACCCGGGGGGTGCTGCGGATCGTCTTCCGCCCCGGGCCCGGCCGCTTCGTCCCCGACGGCCTGCTGCACTCCGGAGCGGTCATGGACGGCCGGCGGCGGCCACTCGACCTCCATGAGCCGGGCGTCGTAAGGCGGTTGCTGGACACCGCGGCGGAGCGCGGCGAGCTGCCCGCGCCCGCCGAAGTACGGGAACTAGGGCGCTTCTGACGGCTGACCGCTCTTCGACGCCGTGGTGCTGGGCGGCACCCGGCCGGCCCGTATCCCGCCCTCGCGCCGCCTCACTCCCTGAGCCAGCGGCCGACGGCCTCCAGCCAGGCGTCGAGCAGCGCGGCCTCGCCGAGGATCTCCACCGGGCCGGTGCCGGCGGCGACCGGGGCGGGGGCGGGGCCGCGGGCGGGGAGCCGGCCGTAGACGAGCAGCAGCAGATCGTTGAGCGCGCCGCGGACGGTGGTGGTGGCCGGTGCGGTGTCCGGGGTGGGGGAGGGCGGCCGCTGCCAGGTGAGGGCGTCGGCGCCGAGGCCGACCAGCCAGTCCGCGGCGGCCTCGGGCGTGCCGTCGGTGGCCTGGAGGCGGAGGGTGCGGCCGGTGCCCAGGAAGGCGGATATGTGGGGGCCGCGCTCCAGTACGGCCGGCAGGGAGCCGAAGGACATCCACGCGTCGAGGGCGTCCACGGCGACGTCCTCCACGACCGCGAACGGGTGGTCGGCCACGGCCGGTCCGCCCGGGGCCTGCGCGATGGCGAACGTGGCGTCCGCGCGGTGCACCACCGTCTCGTGCGTCATCCGCCGGGCCCAGAACGCCGGAGTCCTACCCGGGCCCGACGTCCACACCGCCGTCTCGGGGCCGGTGGCGCGCAGGGTGTCGGCCAGCCGTCCGGCGCCCTCGGTCAGCCAGGCGCCGAGCGCGGACCCGTCTCCGTCGGCGGGACCGGGGACGTCGACGTCGCTGACTCGGGTGTCGGGGACCGGCCCCTCGGGGACCGGGCCGGTGGCTCTCGTCCGGACGAGCCTCTCCGCCCGGCGGTGCGCCCCGCCCAGATGGCGCAGCAGCCGGGCGAGGGTCCAACCAGGGCAGGTGGGCACCGGCGCGGAGAGGTCCGCACCCTCGACCCGGGTCCTCAACAGGGCGGTCTGGGCGACGATTTCGGCACAGTGGCGGTCGTAGCTCATCGAAGCCATACGACCACCGTACGGCGCGCCACCGACAATGCTCAGAAGCTTTCCGGTCCGGCCGCGGCGGGCGGGCGAGTGCCGATCACGACCGTGGCGCAGAGTTCGTCGGAGGCGGCCACGCGGGGGAGCAGCCCGCTGCGGCGGAAGGCCGCGACGGCCCGGTCCACCTGCCGCTCACCGGTCTCGACGAGCAGGTGGCCGCCGGGCGCCAGCCACCGGGGCGCCTCCGCCGCCACCCGCCGCAGCACGTCCAGCCCGTCCGCGCCGCCGTCGAGCGCCACCAGCGGTTCGTGGTCGCGAGCCTCCGGCGGCAGCAGGCCGACCTCCTCGGTGGGGACATAGGGGACGTTCGCCGTCAGGACGTCGATCCGTCCCCGGAGGCCGACGGGCAGCGGGGCGAACAGGTCGCCCTCGTGGACCCGGCCGCCGGCCGCGGCCACGTTGCGGCGGGCGCAGCGCACCGCGGCCGGTTCGATGTCGCAGGCGTGCAGTTCGACCGCGCCCAGCGCCGCGGCCAGCGCGGCCCCGACGGCGCCGGAGCCGCAGCACAGGTCGACCGCGACGGGCCGCCGGCCGCTCCGCGCGGCGGCGCGCCCGAGGGCGACGGCCTGCCCCAGCAGGAACTCGGTGCGCCGACGCGGCACGAAGACCCCGGGGTCCACGCGCACCCGCAGACCGCCGAACTCGGCCCAGCCGAGGACGTGTTCCAGGGGATGCCCGGCCACCCGCCGCTCCACCATGACGGCCAGGTTCTCCGGTGTACGGGCCGCGGCGACGAGCAGCGCGGCCTCGTCCTCGGCGAAGACGCAGCCGGCGGCGCGGAGTCTGGTGACGACGGCGGACGGCAGCGCGGGAAGGGACGACGAATGGGACGACGAATGGGACGACGACAGGAATGACGACATGGTGGTGAGCCTTTCGGGATGCCGAGGGCGCATCCCGGGTCACGGATGTCGGTCGGTCACCTGAGAGGGACGGACGCACGGACGTGAGCCGGGAGCACCTGCCGGGACTGGCGGGGAATCGGTCTCACCTCCTCGGGGCCGTTGCGTACACGGGCGAACGCGGAACCCGTCGGCAACCACACCCGGGTCGCCGACGGCCGGGGCCACAGTACCCGACCTGGTGATCAACGGTCAGGAGGGGAGTGGCCCGCCCGTCGCTGCGTCAGTTCGGACTGGACAGAAAGTACTTGTCACATTGGAAAGTTCTTGTCAGTATGGTGAGTGTCGAAAGCGTGAGCGACGGCAGTGCAGGTGCAGGACTGATGAGGGGGATGGTCATGGGGGAGTACGCGTCCGGTGAAGCGGCGGCCGCGCTGGCCCGCGCGGCGGAGCTGGGGGCAGCGGTCCGCAGGAACTCGAAGTGGTTCGTGTGGTATCAGGTCGTCTTCGGCTGTGCCACGGGGCTGCAGATGCTCGCTGTAGGGCTGCTGAAAGCCCCGTACGGTGCGTCGTTCGGCGGCGTGCTCGTGGGTCTCGCGATGGCGGGGCTCGGGGTCTATGCGGGGCGGCGGCCTGTCGTCCGGCAAGGGCACGGAAGGCGGATGGCCACCATGATGGGCGCCTGGGGCCTGCTCTATGGGGCGGTGTTCATCCCCGGACTCATCTGGTTCCAGGGTGTGGTGGCCTGGTGGGTACCGGGCGCGGTGGCCGTCGCTCTCCCTGGCCTGATAGGCGGATATCTGGAGGCCCGGAGGTGACGGAGGCGCACGAGAGGACCGCGGCGGCCACGGATTCCGCCCCGGCGGGCGGAGCCGCCCCACCGGCCGGAAGTCATCCGCGCCACGGCCTGGACGAGGTCATCCACGCCCCGGTGCGCTTCTCCATCGTGGCGACCCTGGCGGCCGCCGAGAAGGCCGAGTTCGCGTTCGTCCGCGATACGGTCGAGGTGAGCGACTCGGTCCTGTCGCGGCAGGTCGCCACTCTGGAGAAGGCCGGCTATGTCGCCGTCACCAAGGGCTATGTCGGCAAGCGCCCGCGCACCTGGCTCGCCCTCACGACGGACGGCCGGACCGCCTTCGCCGCGCACTGCCGGGCGCTGCGCGCCATAGCGGGTGCCGACGACTGACCGGGGCGTCCCGACGACTGACCGGGGCGTCGGGGATCGACCGGGCGCCGACGAGTGACCGGGCGCGCCGCCCGGGCCGTCGGGCGGACCGGCCGACAGCCACCGCGAGGCGCCGCCCCGAGCCCGTCCCGCCAAGATCGGTTGACTTCGAGTGCACTCCAACTCCTACCGTCATGAACGGGTCGAGGGGCGGCGGCAGTTCGTTCCCCCGGCTCTCCCGTTCGTCGTACGTGCCAGGAGGCAGCAGCATGATGGAGATTCCCACCCGCCACCTCGGTGGACTCGCAGTGTCGGCGCAGGGCCTCGGGTGCATGGGGATGAGCCACGGCTACGGCGCCTCGGACGACGACCAGTCGATCGCCACCCTCCACCACGCGCTCGACCTCGGCGTCACCCTGCTGGACACCGCCGACTTCTACGGGGCGGGCCACAACGAGGAGTTGATCGGCCGGGCGATCGCCGGGCGGCGTGACGAGGTGGTGCTGGCCACCAAGTTCGGCTTCGCCAACCGTCTCGGTGAGCCGGTGCAGATCCGCGGTGACGCCGCCTACGTCCGCGAGGCGTGCGACGCCTCGTTGCGCCGGCTCGGCGTCGACCACATCGACCTCTACTACCAGCACCGCGTCGACCCCGACGTGCCGATCGAGGAGACCGTCGGCGCGATGGCCGAGCTGGTCGCCGCGGGCAAGGTGCGCCACCTCGGCCTCTCCGAGGCGAGCGCGGAGACCGTCCGGCGGGCCCATGCGGTCCACCCGATCGCCGCACTGCAGAGCGAGTGGTCGCTGTGGACCCGCGAACTGGAGCAGGAGATCGCCCCGGTCTGCCGTGAGCTGGGCATCGGCCTGGTGCCGTTCTCGCCGCTCGGCCGCGGGTTCCTGACGGGCCGCTACACCTCGGTCGAGGGCCTGCCGGAGTCGGATCTGCGCCGCACCCAGCCGCGCTTCGCCGACGGCAACCTGGAGCAGAACCTCGCCATCGTGGCGACGCTGGAGAAGCTGGCCGCCGAAAAGGGCGTCACCACAGGCCAGTTGGCACTGGCCTGGGTGCAGCACCGGGGCGAGGACGTCGTGCCGATCCCCGGCACCCGTCGCCAGAAGTACCTGGAGGAGAACCTCGCGGCCCTGGAGGTGCGGCTCTCCACCGAGGAGCTCGCCGCCATCGACGCCGCGGCCCCCGCCGACCAGGTCGCCGGCACCCGCTACGACGCGACGAGCCTGTCCTTCGTCAACAAGTGAGCCAGTGAGCCAGTGGGGCGGTGGGGCGGTGCGGCGGTGGGGCGGTGAGTCCGGCCGTCCGCCCCGTCCGGCCCGTCGGGTTCACGCCGGCGACATCACCTCGTAGAGATGGCCGTCGGCGTCGCGGAAGAACAGGCCGCGGGCGCACAGCGGGTGGTCGGTCCGGCCGTTGTCCGGTTGGCCCGGCTCGTTGCCGAAGGGTATGTCCGCCGACCGGAGGCGGTCGAGGATTCCGTCGAAGGTCTCGGGATCGACGTCGAAGGCCAGGTGGTGGCCCTGGGCGTCCGGGACGGCCATGAAGTCCAGGGTCAGCGTCGCGTTCACCCGGACCGGGGCGAAGTGGCCGTCGCGGCCGTCCGGCGGAAGCTCCGGCAGGCCCATGACGTCGGCGAAGAAGCGGGCCGCCGCGCGGTGGTCGGCGGCCGGGACGATGGTGTGGTTGAGCGTGACGGGCATCAGGCGCTCCGGGGTTCGGTGAGGGTGCCGTGGAGCAGCACGGAGACGAGTTCCTCGGGGGTGAGCGGTCCGTGGGCCGGGCCGGCCGGTGACGGCAGCCGGCTGAAGAGCAGGCCCAGGAAGGCGGCGGCGACCCGCTCGGGGCTCAGTCGCAGCGCCTCCCGGTCCGGTTCGATCAGCTCGACCACGGCGTCCTGCATGGCGCGGAAGGACCGGGTCCGGGCGTCCTCCGGGGGCGCCTCGCCCGCGCGGGGCTCCGGCGGATGCGGACGCTCGCGGCGGTGCCCGGTGGCGTAGAGGCTCCGGACGACGGTGCCCATGCGCTCCATGTGAGCGCAGAGCGCCTCGGCGGCCTCGGTGAGGCGGGTGGTCAGGGGCTGGTCGAGGGGGACGGAGGCTAGCTCGCGCAGGACGTGGTCGACGCCCACCGCCTCGGCCATACAGGCGTCCAGCAGCTCGTCCTTGTCCTTGAACGCGCGGAAGACCGTGGCCTCGCCGATTCCGGCGGCGCGGGCGATCTGACTGGTGGTGACGGCCGCGCCGTGCTCCGCGATCAGCGGGAGGGCGGCGGCGACGATCATGGCTCGCCGCTGTTCGACGCTCATACCGGGGGCACGGCGGCGGGGCGGCCGACTGTCTGCGGTTCGGTTCGCTGACGACATGACGCCAGAGTATGGAGTGAGTACTCACTCCGTCAATGGGTCGGAGTGCGGAAGGCCCGTCAACGGTCGGTGTCGGTGTCGGTGTGCGGGAGGCGCGGCCGCCCGGCCCTCCCTAGACTTCTGAAGAGGCGAGAGGCTCTGACAAACGCGAGCGGAGACCTCGCGAAGGCAGGGCGACCGACACACACCGGCCGAGGCGGGCGACACGCCATGGAATGGAAGCTCGAACTGGTGCCGATTCCGGTGAGCGACGTGGAACGCGCGAAGCGCTTCTACAGCGAGCAGGTGGGCTTCGCCGTCGATCTCGACGTCCGGCTCGACGACGGCGGGCGGATCGTCCAGCTCACCCCGCCCGGCTCCGGCTGCTCGATCGTCCTGGGCGCGGGCGACGGTGTGACGCCGGCGTGGCCCGGTTCGGTGCAGGGGGTGCAGCTGGTGGTGCCCGATGTGGCCGCGGCGCGCGGGGAGTTGCTCGCCCGCGGGGTGCCGGTCGGCCCCGTCCGGCATGTGGAGAACGGGGCGCTCGCGGACGGCCCCGGCGGCGCGTGGAACTCGTTCGTCTACTTCAGCGACCCGGACGGCAACGGCTGGGCGGTGCAGGAGGGGGCGAGTGAACCGACCGGCACGGAGTCCGCCGGTCCAGCCGGCCCCCTTGGCGACGAGTAGGAGACGAGCAGGCAGCGCGCCTCGCCGCTCCGCTCGCGTCTCCGCTCACGCCGCCCCGTCCGGATGCCGTCGCGGATGGGTGGCCTCCAGATGGGCCATGTGCCGCCGACCCCAGGCGCCCAGCGGCACCAGTGCCTCGTTGAGCGAGGTGCCCAGCTCGGTCAGCGTGTACTCGACCTTCGGGGGGACCTGGTCGAACACCTCGCGGTGGACGATGCCGTCCGCCTCCAACTCGCGGAGCTGCTGGGCGAGTACCTTCTCGCTGACCCCCGGCAACTCCCGGCGCAGCCGGCCGAACCGCCGGGGCCCCTGGGCCAGCGCCCACAGCAGCAGCACCTTCCACTTGCCGCCGATGACGTCCACGGCGGCATCCAGGCCGCACTCGTAGGGGCCCTTCCGCCCGCCCACGCCGATCCCCCTCGCGTTCCTGCGCGGACCGCACCGCGCCACCGGGCGCGCCGGTGCGCGCGACCCCGCGTCCAGTATCGGCGATCGGGGGCGGAGCCGGACGCCCGCACGGCGCCCGGCGCGAGGGCGCCGGCTCAGCTGCCGTACGGGCGGGCCAGGCGCGCCTCCCGCAGGGCCACCGCCCACCAGGCCAGCTGGTTCAGCAGGGCGTCGGCGGCCTGGGCCGGCGGGACCGGGTCGTGCAGCCGGCCCTCGTCGTCGAAGAGGCCGCCGGAGAGTACGAAGCTGACCGTCTCCCGGATCGTCGTGGCGTTCAACTCGGCGAACACCAGCCGCAGTTGCTCGACCGCGCGGAGGCCGCCGGAGATCCCGCCGTACGAGACGAAGCCGACCGGCTTGGCCTGCCACTCGGAGCGCAGCAGGTCGACGGCGTGCTTGAGCGGGGCCGGGAAGGAGTGGTTGTACTCGGGTGTGACGACCACGAACGCGTCGGCCTGCTCGACGCGCTTGGCGTAGGCGAGGAACTCCTCGCTGCCGTACCGGAGTTCGTAGGGCCGGATCTCGCCCAGATCGATGACGTCGACGGTCAGCTGCGGGTGGGAGGTGCTGAGGTGCCGGGTGAACCATTCGGTGATGACCGGGGCGAACCGGCCCTCGCGGGTGCTGGCGACGATCACGGCGAGGGTGTAGCGGGGTGCGGACATCTCGGGCCCTTCGTGGCGGGGTGGGTGCGACGCCGACGACGTTAAAACCTCAATCGAACTTGAGGTCAAGCGGCCGGGGGCGGCGGGGCGAGGAGGGGCGAAGAAGGCGACTCGCCCCGGTACCGGCCGGCCGTGGACCCGCGCCGGTACCGGCCGCCGTCGACCCGCGCCGACCCGCGCCGCCGCGGGCCGCCGTCACTCCGCCCCGAACAGCTTCAGCAGCTCCGTCTTCTGGAACATCCGGGCCGTGTCGATCGCCGACGGCGTCCCCGCCGCCGGATCGGCACCATGCGCCAGCAGGACCTTCACGACCTCGTCCGCGCCCTTGAACACCGCGCCGGCGAGGGGGGTCTGGCCCCGGTCGTTGGCGCGGTCCGCGTCGCCGCCGCGCTGCAGGAGGGCCTCCACGGTGGCCGGGTGGTCGTGGTAGGCGGCGAGCATCACCAGGGAGTCGCCCTTGTCGTTCGTCAGGTTGGCCGGCACGCCCGCGTCCACATAGGCGGCGACGGTGTCGGTGTCCCCGTGGCGCGCCAGGTCGAACACCTTGGCCGCGAGCTGCAGCACCTCGGGGTCGTGCGCGTGCTCGATCGCCTCGGGCCCCCGCGGCTCGGAATTCGTGTCGCTCATGTCGCCGGCCTCCTGCTGTGGTCGTGAGTATGCGTGACGGATGCACGGCCACTGTAAGTTTTCCCGGCCCCCCGCGGGGCGGATGCGGGGGCGCGGATTCCGCCGGGTCGGGGCCGGCGACCGGCGCCCGACCAGGGCCGCGACGGGCCGCCGGCCACGCCGGAGCCCGCCGGATCACCCGGCCCGCATGAGCCCCGGCCCGGGCCCGCCGCCCGGTGCCCGGCGCCCGCGGACCTCAGAACGCCGCTCGTATCTCCCCGACCCGGCTGCCGCCCCCGTGCAGCGGCACGTCCTCGATGCGCGCGAGCACCGGGTCGTCGACGCCCAGACCCCGCAGGACCCGCGCGAGGACCGGTCCCAGGGTGCGGGACGCACCGTCGTCGATCTTGAAGGCCAGGGCCCGCCCGTCCGGCAGGGCCAGCGCCTGCACCGCCTCGGCGCCCATCTTGGAGAGAGTGCCGGGAAGGGCCCGCATCAGCCAGGTGTCGGGCCGGCGGGTGCCCGCGACGTACTCGGGGTGGGCCCGCATCGCGTCGGCCACCCGCCGCTCCGGCGTGCCCGGCTCGGCGAGGACGAAGTGGCGGTAGGCGCGGGCCAGTCCGGTCAGCGACAGCGACATCAGCGGCGCCCCGCAGCCGTCGGTGCCTATGTGGGCCACCTCCTCGGCGGCCGCGGTGCGCACCACGTCCAGGACCAGCTGCTGGAGCGGGTGGTCCGGCTCCAGGTACGTCTCCAGGGGCCAGCCGTTCAGCGCGCAGGCCGCGAGCATCGCGGTGTGCTTGCCGGAGCAGTTCATGGCCAGCGGTTCGCGGACGTGGCCGGCGGCGAGGTAGCGCTCCGCCTCCTCCGGGTCCAGCGGCAGGTCGGGCGGCGTCTGAAGGTGCTCGGTGGTGAGCCCGTGCTCGGCGAGCATGGTCCGCACCAGATCGAGGTGGAACGATTCGCCGGAGTGGCTCGCCGCGGCCAGCGCCAGCCGCTCCCCGGAGAGCTCCAGGCCCGCCCGCAGGATCGCCGCCGCCTGCATCGGCTTGTTCGACGACCGCGGGAAGACCGGCGCGGCCACGTCGCCGAGCGCCTGCTCGACGCTCCCGTCGGCCGCCAGCACCACCAGCGACCCCCGGTGCCGCCCCTCGACGAAGCCGGAGCGGACGACCTCGGCGAGCACCGGCGACGGGATCGCGGGACCCGACGGGACGGCGGTCGCCGCGGCCGGCGCCTGCTCGGGTGTCGGGGTGGACGAGGACGAGGTCTTCGACGTGGTCACGGCCGGCCTTCCGGGGACGGGGACCCGCTCCCGGAGGCGGCTCGTGACCGGTCAGGACAGCAGGTCGTCTACTTGTGCTTCGCCTTCACGGTACCGTCGCGCGATTTCCGCACTGCAATCGTCGGTCGTGCGCTGAAGGGACTGCCGGCGCTGAGAGATCTGCCGCTCGTAGCGGATCAGCCGCCCCATCCCGTCCTGCAACTCCTCGTCCGTACGGGCCGTGAGGTCCGACAGCCCGACCTCGCCCAGCATCTCGTCGGCGAGCCGGCGGTACTCCTCGCTGTGCGGGGTGCCCAGCGTCACATGGCGCGCGGACGAGCGCTGGCGCGACGGCAGGTCGGTGAGGATCTCCGGCAGCCGGTCCAGCAGCGGCGAGTGCGAGCCGGTGCGGCGGGCGGTCTCGGCGCGCAGGATGTCGATCCGGCCCTGCAGCAGCCGCCGCAGATAGCTGAGGTCGGCCTCCTCCTGCTGGCAGTCGCGGCGCACCACGCGCAGTTCGGGCAGGGTCAGCCCGGACAGCTCGGGCGGGCCGGACGGCCGGAAGCGGTCGCGCTGCTGCGGGGGGCGGGCGGTCTGTGCCTGGCCTGCCTGGAGCATGGGGCCGTCCTCGATACGGGCGGGCGCGGCCGGAGCCGGCGCCGGGGTGGTGGTGGTCGGGGCGTGCGGGGCCTCCGTGGCGGTCGGGGTCTCCGGGGCGGCCGGTCTCGCACCGCCGGACGGCGGGGTGGGGCGGGCCGGCGGCGGGCTGCCTGCCGGTGCCGTACGGGCGGTTGGCACGGGGCCGGGTGTCCGGCCGGCGCCGAGTGTGGTCATGGATCGTTCCGTCCCCTCGTCCGGTGCCGCATCCAGGGCATGGTGTCCGTGAAACGCACCGCGTGCACGCATCGTGCCACTGTGTGCGGGCCGTGTGCAGGGCCATGGCACTCGAACGGCCCTTGTGGGGGTACCTGCGCCGGGCCGCCGGGGCGGCCGGGCATCATGGCGGGTATGCGAGCTGTGGTGCAGAGGGTGAACGGCGCACGCGTCGACGTGGCGGGCGAGACGGTCGGGGAGATCGTCGGGGAGGGGCTGTGCGCCCTGGTGGGCGTCACGCACGACGACACCCCGGAGAAGGCCGCACAGCTCGCCCGGAAGCTGTGGACGCTGCGGATCCTCCAGGGCGAGAAGTCCTGCTCGGACAACGGGGCGCCGCTGCTGGTGATCAGCCAGTTCACTCTCTACGGTGACGCGCGCAAGGGCCGACGCCCCACCTGGCAGGCCGCCGCCCCCGGCCCGGTCGCCGAACCGCTGGTCGACGAGGTGGTCGCACAGCTGCGGGCGCTGGGCGCGCAGGTGGCGACCGGGCGCTTCGGCGCGGACATGAAGGTGTCGCTGACGAACGACGGGCCGTTCACGGTGCTCGTCGACGTCTGAGCGAGGGTGGGGCAGGGGGCAGGGGGCAGGGGGC
>NZ_KB891913.1 GCF_000373585.1 Streptomyces sp. MspMP-M5 | reverse complement strand
CGCCGGAGCTGCCCGAGCACCCGGACTACCCGCGCATCCTCGCCGCCTTCAACGAGTCGACCGGCCCCCTGCGGGCCAAGGACGTCTGCCAGGCCCTCGACCACGCACTGCTGCCGAAGAACATCGAAGGCACCCGGGCCAAGCTGAAGCGCCTGGTCAAACTCGGCATCCTCACCGAAGCCGACACCGGCTGCTTTGCCCGGCAGCAGTAGCCCGCACCGTGGCCAGCACCCCTGCCCCAAGCCTCACTTCGAAACGGACATCAACTCGCGAACCGCCCACTTAGAGGCCGCGGTATTGGGCGGCCATGTCATGCATGCGGGTGCCCTGGTGGGGGGTGAAGTTGTTGCGGCAGGCGTCGCGTGTGTAGTTCATGTAGTTGTGGATGGGGTCCAGGCCGGGCTGGGGCAAGTGTTGCGGCCTACGGGGCAGCCGTAGGCGGGGCTTGCTTCGAAGGGGGTGTCGTCGACGTAGTCGCCGGGGGCGGTGCAACCGCCCTGGAAGACGTTGTAGAGCCCCAGCCAGTGCCCGACGGGACCGTGATGACCAGGCCGTCGACCGTCAGGGACACCGGTGGGCGTCCGTGCCGGTGGGCGTTGGCGATGAGGTAGCCCAGGACGCGTTCCAGGCGCCGACGGTCGGTGATCACGCGCTGGTCGTGTACGACGACGACCGTACCGTCTGCCGGGCCAGCTCGCCCAGGTCGTGGGCGGCGAGATCGGCCCGTTCGGTGTCGGAGTCGAGCCGGGAGATCTCCAGCCGGTCCTCGTTGATCCGGTGGGCCACGGCCGCGCTGTGGTGCAGTCTGCGGGTGACGCGGGAGACCGCGAACAGTCCCACCACGAGCGTGCCGGAGATGGCCACGCCTGCTGAGATCATGATCGCCTGGTCGAGCCCGGCGAGGGGCCCGCGGTTCACAGAAGACAAGACGTTTTCCAGCTGTTGTGGTTCTGAGCCGTCGGCGGTCTACAGGCGTCGTCCTGCGCTCGTGCGGCTGCCGCCTCGCCGGATTGCACGGCGGGACACATCACAGGTCGCTCCGTGGCGTGAGCAGTAGTGGCTTGTTCGTCGTGGTGCTCCACAGCAGGATCGAGCACGCCAGAGCCGTCCCGGCGAACACGAGCGGGCGCGCGACGGAATCCTCTCGCGCGCTTGCCAGCAGTGCGCCGGCCGCGGCGAGGGCCAACGGTGGCAGCAAGCGCGGGCGCCGAGCGGTGTCGGGGACGGCCGACGTCAGCAGGGCGTTGGCCGTGACGTAGCAGGCGTAGGCCAGCAACGTGGTGCCGAGGACGTCGCTGGGCCGGTGCCAGTAGAGAGCCTGGACGGCTGCGGCGGTGACCGCGAGCCAGAGTGAACCGGCGGCGACGTAGGGGTGGGTGCGTGGGGAGGAGACGAGTACGGCCGTGAAAGCCAGTCCGGCCGCGATGGCGACATGGCCGTTGGGAAAGCTGACCTCGGTGAGCTGATGTGGGGCGTCGACGTGACCGCCAGCCGCCGTTGGGGCCAGGCTGTCATGGTAGAACCGCCCTCGGCGGCGCCCGCGCCGGTTTCTGTCATCTCGCCACAGCAAGGCCCACTGCTCAACCGTCGTGTCCAGCCGGGATGGAGAGGAGGACATTGCCGGAGTTCTCGGCGACGGCCGAACTCCTCAGCCAACGCCGACAAGAGTTGACCGAAAGTCGGTTCTCCGGGGTTGCGGTCGTTCGCCTCGACTCACAAGATGTCATGGCCGTTCGGGCCTTGCGGCCTTGCAGCGCCTCGCGCCCCGTGGCAGGTAGGTACCCCTGCGAGCGTGTCCGGCCGGGAGGCGTGAGTCGTGATGGGCATACGAGCACCGGGCGTGGCACCACGGAGCGGCCCCATCACGGCTCGGTCCCCCTCCCTCCCGAAGCCCAACGGGCCAGGCCCCTCTGCGGAGCCAGTCCGCGGTTGCCGCCACCACGTCCCTCTCCCGGACGCACGCGCACGCCAGCCTCGCGCTGTCGCGGCGGACACCGTGCCGTGAGCGCACGAGGGAATTTCTCAGACGGCACGGGTGCGGCCGCGACGGCGTCGGCGGGTTGTCCCGTAGCAGTCGGGGCGACGGTTTGATGCATTTCGGATCGGCGACGAAAGGGGAGGGCAGCACGTGATACCGCATGTCGAACTGCCGGGGAACGCGGCCAACTGGACCTCGCACGACCGGGCGGACGTCGCGGCCAGGATCGGGCAGATCTGTAGGAGTGAGGGCTACTTCTTCGTTCACGGCCACGGAATCCCGGCCGAACTGATCAAAGAGGTCTACTCCGAGACGAAGCGGTTCTACGCCCTGCCGCTGGACGAGAAGAACAAGTACGAGGCCGTCGAAGGCTCCCAGTTCCTTGGCTACCGGGCCCTCGGCAGGGAGCGCAGCCGCATCCATGGCGGCACGGAAGCCTGTGAGCAGTACCGCATCGGGAACACCACGGGCGACCTCGCCCTGACGCAGCCCGTGAACTTCTACCATGAGCACTTTCCGACGTCCATGGAGCTCTTCCATCAGCTGACCGCGCTGGGCGACGGCATCCTGGCCGCCTGCGCCCTCGACCTGGGGCTCGGGGAGAGCTTCTTCGAAAAGTACATGGGCACCCCGCTGCACCGTCTCGGTCTCAACTACTACGGCGCGAACCATCTTTCCGAGGTCGACTCCCCGGTGGACTACGCGATGTCACCGCACATCGACCTGTCGCTCTTGACGGTCCTGCACCAAGACCAGTCGGGCCTGGAGGTACGCGACTCCCGAGGCACGTGGTCGCAAGTCCCCACCATCCCAGACGCGTTGTTCGTCTTCCTCGCCGACTACGTGCAACGCTGGTCGAACGGACTGCACCGCGCTGCGCCGCACCGGGTGCGCGGAGTGCGCAGCAGCCGGATGTCGATCCAGTACAAGCACCGGCCGGACTACGGCGTTGTCGTCGCACCCCTGGAGGCACTGACAGGCCCAGCTGGCCCTCCCAAGTTCCCGCCCCTCAATACGGGTTCAGACTATGTGTCCGTCCTGAGGTCGATCCTCGGCAGGTGACACCGCCCGCGCGCCTCCCGCCGTGCCGACTCGGCGAGGAGACCACCCGCGTGCCTCCCCACGCCCGCCGCGCCGTCCATGACGCGCTCACGACGCTCGCCCGAAATCCCCGAGCCGGCGTCGCTGAGCCGATCACCGCCGCGCTGATACGCCGCATCACCACTGTCCCGCAGCCGACGCCGACCGGATCACCCTGTGACCGCGTCCACGCCGCCGACCGTGAGGCGGACAGACGTCACCAACCTGGCATCGCCGCGCCTAATTTCGACCAGCCCCTCATTGGGGTGGAATGGGGCGAAGCGATGGTCTGACGATCGGTAGCAGCTCTTCACTGGTGACACGCATGATTGATCCGATCAGAAGGGCGTTGCCGATGTCCCGTCTGCTCCGCGCGCTGCTTGCAGCGCCGTTGGTTGCCACGGCCCTGACCGGCGGCTTGGCGACCGAATCCCATGCCGCAGCCGCTCCGACATGCACAGCGCACAAGTGCCAGATGCAGTACACGGGCCCTGGACATTACGTGTTCACCGTTCCGAAGGGCGTGCACACGGTCACCGGCTACGTGTGGGCCACCGGTGGCGGTGGCGGCGGTGGCGGCGGCACCAAGTGGTCCCTCGTCTCGGGTTACCGGCATGGAGGCGGAGGTGGCGGCGGCGGTGCTGGTGGCACGGGCGGCAGCAGCGGCGGTTACGTCTATGGAACGTTCAAGGTGCACCCGGGCGGGAAGCTGCGGGTGTTCGTCGGACGCGGTGGGCAGGCCGGGGCCGCCGGCTTGGGCACCGAAGGCGGGCGGGGGTCCAAAAAGGACGCCGGCCAGGCCGGCAAGAACGCCTTCCGCCCGGGGAACGGCCAGGGAGGCGGGGGCTCATCTATTGATCGCTTCAACCGCACCTGGATCGAGTCGCTGACGGGCCCGAGTGACGGCGACATAGGCCAGGCGTGCCTCGGCCAGGTTGATTTCTGCCGCGACGGGATTGCCGTACTCGTCGTGGGTGGCGTCGTCGGAGGGCTCGAAGTCGCGGGCGATCACTCTCGGCCATTCGCGGCCCTTGGCTTTGTGGGCGGTGGAGACCGCGACGTCGGCCTGGTGCTCATCGTCGAGCCGGCTGAGGGCGTCGAGGATGACGTCGGCGCCGTGGTCGTCGATGACGTCGACGAGCGGCAGCAGGTCAGCGCCGGACGGATCGTAGGTGACGTACTCCTGTAGTTCGCCCCAGCTGGTGAAGAGGATGAGTTCGGGGTGGCTGGAACGGCGTCCTTCCTTGAGGTCGATGGCTGCCTTCGCCAGGTTCAGCAGCGCACCGCCGCCGCCGACAAAGGCCACCCGGCTGTTCTCTTCGAGAAGCTTCAGGATGACTTCGATTGCGCCGCCGTTGGTGCGGCACAGCACGGCGTCCGGGGTTTTGACAGGACCGAGGTTGGTGTCCAGATCCTCCGATACCTGCAGTCTGATCGGGGCATCCACGATCGTCAGCCACCGGTTCGCCTCATGCGCGAGACGGGGCCCGAACCGGAAGCTACGCGACAGGGACAGCTGCTGCCCCTCGAACCCGGTCATGACATCCCGGGCCCCACGCCAGCCGTAGATGGCCTGCACCGAGTCGCCGACCATCACCAACTGGGCATGGGCGCGCTGAGCGTTGAAGACCTCTTCGACCACTGGGTTGGTGTCCTGTGCCTCGTCGAGGAGCAGGTAGTCAGTGCGGATGACGGGCCGCTGCAGCGCCCAAATCTTCAGGTAATGGTCGTGGGTGAACCGGACAACGCCGCGCTCCGGATTCTGCAGGTCCGCCCAGGCCTTTTGCGCGAACGGCAAGGCCATATCGACGAGCGTGCCGTGCAGTCGGGCGTCCTCCAGGCCGCGCAGTGGCGGAACGTGGCGCCGGCCGATTTCACGGTCGGCGCTGTAGCAGAACCGGCGGACGGCCTCGAAGACCACGTAGGAGAGCGCCTTGTTGGTGACCTTGCATTCCCCGAGCCGCACCAGCATGTTCCGAGCAATGCCCAGTGCCTGGCCCATCACCCACCCGGGTTGCCGGGGCGACTCCAGCCTCTCCTGGAAGTCCCGGCCAACCGCCCGGTACGCCAGCGAGTGCGCCGTACGGCATTCCACGCTGTCAGGGAACTTGGTTGCCGCGTCCTGGGCCACAGGCCTATTGAACGCGATGTACTGCTCGCGCCTGCGCACACTGCGAGCCAGCATTGTCAACGTAGTGGTCTTCCCGGTCCCTGCTCCCGCCTGGAGCACGAGATGTTCCCCGCTTCCGAAGACATCCACTGCCTGTTGCTGTTCCTGGGTGGGCGCGGGCCCCTTTGGCACTCGTGCCCCGCTCCGCGCGGCCGTCGCCTGCACCACCGCTCGTTCCCGTGGCTGCTCAAGCTCGGAGAGCCACTCGCCGGCGGCGTCGACCGCCCGCTGTAGCAGGACCGCATCCGCGCCGACTCGCGAGGCAATGCCGAGAGCTTGATGTTCAGGCGCTGATTGACCTGCCCGAAGGCCAGTCCCGAGGCGCGGGACAGTGCCGACACCAGCTGGCTCAGCTCCTTCCGCAGCGCCGGCAATATCGAGGCTGAGCTGTCACTCTGCGCCAGTGGTTCATTCCAAACAGCCTGGACCGGCACCTGCCCACTGGTAGGAGCCCCATTTTCCACTGCCCTTCCGCGGCGTCTGCGGTCGGCGAGCACGGTACGCCAGTCGTAGGCGCTATCCGTCGTCAGCCGGCGAGCCAACCACTCGAAAGCGTGATCCCGGTCGACAGCCTCGGCCCGAGGGGTGAACACCATGGCCCGCGCACGGATAGCCGATGCCGTCCGCTCGTGCCGTGCGGCGATCACCTCGGCGGTGAGCCCCTCACGCACCTCCGCGATGAACTGCTCGTTTTCGTTCGTGGTCCACGCCTTGCCCTGTCGTCCCGGATGACCGCTCGCCCCCTGGCTTCCCACCTGGGCCCCTCCCTGTACGTCTGACGCAGCCCCTCCTCTATACCGTGCGAGCCCCACCGTCCATGAGCCTTTGAACCAACGACCACCGAGTCGTCTCGTATTCGGCCCGGTCGTGTGCAGCCCGTCCGGCCGCAGGCCCGGACGGATTCACCGTCGGCGGGAGGGGAAGGCAGCCAAGTTCCGGGGGTCGGCATTGAACGTCATGGAGCTGCCCCTGTAACCGCTCGTTCAGCGCAGGAGATTCGCCAGGTCAGGTGACATCTGGCATCAAGCTCCCAGCGCTGATCCATTTTGAAAGAACAGCCTTCCGTAACGCTCGTCGCACGTATCTCCGGAGGTAGAGGCCGTGTCCGATAAGCCGGACTTGAACCTCCCTGATGTGGTCGAGGGAGTAGTCGAGCACCTATTGCACGTCAGCTACGACGAACGCACGGTGCTGCGGTTGACCAGTACGGCGAACGACGACCCGAGCATCACTGTGATCGGAAAGGCGCTCTTCGGCGTGCGGCCAGGGGAGAGCGTGCGCGTGAGCGGCAGATGGACACATCATCTCCGCTATGGCCGTCAATTCATGGCCGAGCGCTGCAATCGCACGATGCCCTCCGACGAACGGTCTATCCGGATGTATCTCGCGTCGGGCATGATCCGCGGCATCGGGCCGGCACTCGCTGGAGCGATCGTGGACCGGTTCGGTGACCAGACCCTAAAGATCATTAACACCGAAGTGGAGCGCCTGCTGGAGGTCCACAACATCGGCGACATTCGACTGGCCCGGATCAGCGAAGCGTGGCAAGAGCAAAAGTCCATCGCCGAGATTATGGTGTTCCTGCAGGGCCTGAACATCACTCCCGCACTCGCGGTGAAGATCTACACCGTCTACGCCGATACCGACGACGACCCCATGCACATCGTTCGGCACACCCCCTATCAGCTGTGCCGTGATGTGCGCGGCATCGGCTTCGATAAAGCCGACAAGATCGCCCTTGCCGTGGGTGTCCCGAAGCACAGCGACGAGCGTCTGCAGGCCGCGCTCACGCACGAACTCGACCTCGCTGCCGGCCAGGCAGGACACTGCCACTTGCCCGTACGGGTACTGCTGTCCCGGACCCGAACACTGCTGAAGGACGACGACCCGGCGACCGCCGAGCTCCTGGACGACGTGGTGTTGCGCCACGCCCTGAAAGTTCTACGCGACCAGGGCGAGGTGATCACCGAAATTCTGCCGCTGCCTGCCAGGGACGGCAACGGCACTCTTGTGGACACCGAGATCGCTGTACTCCCACGCCTGCACCGCGACGAGACCCAGCTCGCCCAACGTGTAAGACGCTTGGTCAACGCCAGGTCCCTCCTCGCCGAAGCCGCTCCCTGGGCCGATCGGCTGGCTGGATTGACCACCACCGAGACGGCCGGGCTGACGGAGGAACAACACCACGCGATCCTCACTGCTCTGACAAGCCCCATCTCCATCCTCACTGGTGGCCCTGGCTGTGGAAAGACCCACGCCCTGCGCACCCTTGTCGAGATTGCCGACGAAGCCCGGGCGTGCGTTGTGCTCGCGGCGCCCCCTGGAAAGGCCGCAAAGCGGCTGGAAGAAACCACCGGCCGGGATGCCATGACCGTGCACCGCCTCATCCGGCCCGCGGATGGCCACACGCTCTTCGACCACTCCAGCCCGCTCGACTCAGCCGATCTCATCGTGATCGATGAAGCCTCCATGCTGGACGTCAACCTCGCCCGCAAGCTCACCGCCGTTATTCGCGACGGCTGTCACCTGCTACTGGTTGGCGACGTAAACCAGTTGCCCAGCGTCGGACCCGGGCGAGTCCTGCGCGACCTACTCGACGTGGCCGGCATCCCCCGCACACGGTTGACCCGAGTCTTCCGCCAGCACGATGACAGCGCCGCGATCGTAAGAAACGCCCACCGCATTCTCCGCGGCGATCTACCTGAGGACGACCGGAATGCCTTCTGGAACAGGCACGTACCCAACCCGGAGGAAGTAGCCCAACGTGTAGTTGACTTGGTCGCCGACATCATGCCTCGTCACTTTGGTGTGCCTCCCACCGACATCCAGTTCTTGTGTCCAGGTAAGAAGAACATCGCTGGCATGACTGACCTCAACTTGCGCCTACAACTCCGGTTTAACCCGCCCGCTGACGACAAGCCCCAGCACTACCACGACGGAATCGTCTTTCGTCTCGGCGACCAGGTCCAGCAGATCCGCAACAACCCCAAACGCGGCGAGAACGGCATCTTCAACGGCAGCAGTGGCACTGTCACCGCCATCGACCTGGAGGCGCATCGGCTTACCGTCACGTTCCACGATTCAGAACAGGCCATCTACCCGTTCGCGGAACTTGACGAGCTCATTCACGCTTACGCACTGACCGTTCACCGCTCGCAAGGAAGCGAGTATCCGTACGTGATCGTCCCGGTCATCAGAGAGACCGGCGATCTGCTCCTCCAGCGAAATCTGCTGTACACCGCTGTCACTCGCGCTCGCCACGGAGTCTTGCTCATCGGGCATGCCGAGGCAGTCGAGCGAGCGATCGCCAACAATCGCACTCTCCGGCGCAACACCGCCTTGACCCATCGCGTCACCGTCGCTCAGCGGACCGTCCCGGTACCACGACGGAATACGGCCACCGGCCAGCTCGCCTGGGACTGAGTGGAACCGACCTTCTTGCCCTTCGAGGAGACGCGGACGCCGTCCGCTGGTGGACCTGGGCCGGATATCGCGCCAACGCCACCCTCGCCGCTTCCCTGGGCAACCTCGCCGACCCTGTGCAGCCGCCCCACCGACACCCACGTCCGGCTCCGTCAGGACCTCTCCACGGCCGACTGGAAAGCCGCCCGCGCCGAACTCCCCGACTCCCTCCCCCTGCCCACCGTCGACCCGCGCGCCGTCCTGGCTTGAAGATCTCGGTGGCCTCCCTCCCCGCATCGCCACCGCCACCCTCGCCGAGGCCTTGGGCCAGGTCGTGGTGACCGCCTCCGGCAGGCCCTTGAGCCCGTCGCCGGCCACGATGCACACGTCCTCCACCCCGCGATTGCGCAGTTCGGTCAGGACGGTCATCCAGGTCGTGGCGCCTTCACCCTCGTCACCGACTCACAAACCGAGCACGTCCTTGCAGCCGTCCATGTCGACACCGACGGCGAGGTAGACCGCCTTGGAAGCCACCGCCCCGGACCGGATCTTCACCCGCAGCGCATCGATGCAGATGATCGGCCAGATCGCATCCAGCGGCCTGTTTTGTCAGGCCGCGAGCTCATCGGCGACCGCATCGGTGACCTTGCTGATCAGACCCGGTGAGACCTCGACGCCGTAACAGCCGGCCAGATGGGAGCGGATGTCGCGCACACTCATACCGCGGGCGTACAGCGACAGGATCTGCTCGTTGAAACCCGCCAGACGACGCGCGTGCTTGGGCACCAGCCTCGGCTCGAACAAACCGTTGCGAACCCGAGGCACGGCAACCGTGACCGCGCCTGCGTCGGTCAGCACGGTCTTCGCTGAGGTCCCGTTGCGGCTGTTGCCCGAGCCACGGCCGGCCGGATCGTGTTTCTCATAGCCCAGGTGTCGGTCATCTCGACGTCCAGGGCCCGCTCCAGCACGGCCCGGGTGACCTCGGTCAGCAGCCCACCTTCGCCAAGCAGGGATGCTCCTGAGGCCTCGGCGCGGTCCATAAGCCGCTCGACGACCTCGTCCACCAGCTTGTCCTCGACCGGCTCGATGGCCGGGGTTTTCTCGTTGTCCGTCATGCTCAGCCGTCCCGGCTGGCCAGGGCCCGAGGCTGGGCCTCGGCCAGCCTGTCACATTACGGACTTACACGATCTTTGAGACACGCTCCTGGGTCGGTGTGTGGTCGCCGCGGTTCAGGCTGCTGAGGTAGTCCTGCCAGCGGGGGATGCCGTGGTGGGCGGCGCGGGTGTGGATGTGGTCGGTGACCTGTTGGACGTAGGGCGGGGGCATGGTGCGGCTGTTGGCGTAGGAGGCGGCCAGGCGTCTGTGGAGGTGGGGTGGGAGGGCTTCGGCGGAGCGGTTGAGGAACCAGGTGCGGGCGCCTGGGCTGAGGCGCATGACGTCGGGGAAGACGGTGACGGCTCCGGCTTCGGCGCAGGCGTCGACGAGGGCGTTGAGGGCGTCGGGGTGGTCGGCGGCGTGGGGGATGACGGGGGCGATGAGGACGCCGGCGGGGACGCCTGCGTCGCGGAGGGCGCGGAGGGTGTCGAGGCGGGCGCGGGGTGGGGAGGCGGCCGGCTCGAAGGCGCGCCAGACGCGGTCGTCGTGGGAGCCGAGGGAGGTCATGACCAGGATGTCGGTGACGCGGGCGGCTTCGGCGTACAGGGGGATGTCGCGGCGGAGGAGGGCGGACTTGGTGGTTGTGGTGAAGGGGACGCGGTAGTCGGTGAGGGCGCGCAGGATGCCGGGCATCAACTGGTAGCGGCCTTCGGCGCGTTGGTAGCAGTCGGTGGAGGTGCCGACCATGACCCACTGGTCGCCGGTCTTGCCGGTGCGCAGTTCGCGGCGCAGGACGGTGGCGGCGTTGGTCTTGACGTAGAGGTGGGTCTGGAAGTCTGCGCCGGTGTCGTGGCCGAGGTGGTGGTGGCCGTCGCGGGCGAAGCAGTAGGTGCAGGCGTGGGTGCAGCCGCGGTACGGGTTGAGGGTCCAGCCCATGCCGTCGGGTGCGGCACCGCGCAGGCGGTTGAGGAGGGTGCGGGCCTGGATCTCGTGGAAGGTGACGCCGTGGAAGTCGGGGGATGGGGGTGGCTCGGGAGTGACTGCGGAGGTTGGGAAGAGGGCCGGCTGCGGTTCGGTGGGCGTCATGGGGCTGCTCGGTCGGGGTGAGGGTCGGCTGTGGTGCTGATGTGCTGGGCGGCGTCGAGGAGTTGCTGTCCCAGGGCGGCCAGGTGCGGGGCGAGTTCGGGGTCGGCCTGAAGGGTGGCGTCGGGGCCGAGGGCCAGCAGGCGTTGGGCGATGTGGAGGGGGTTGTCGGCGGAGATGTCGACGGTGCAGGTGCCGTTGTCTTGGGGGGTGATGCGGTCGGGGAGGGCGCCGGTGCGTTGGCGGAGGGTGTCCGCGTCAGTGGCGGGGACGGTGGCGCGGGCGCGGTGGCGGACCGGGGCGCGGGCGATGGTGCGGGCGACGAACGTGGCGGGGTCGGGGGCGGGGAGTTCGCGGGGTGGTACGCGGTGGCCGGTGGGGGTGGGGTCGGTGAGGCGGTCGAGGCGGAAGGTGCGCCAGTCGGTGCGTTCGGTGTCGTAGGCGACGAGGTACCAGCGGCCGTGGGAGGAGACCAGGGCGTGCGGCTCGACGCGGCGGGTGCTGGGGGAGCGGTGGCGGGTGGTGTAGGTGAAGGTGGTGATCTCGTGGTCACGGCAGGCGGCGGCCAGGACGGTCAGTGTGGCGGGGTCGGCCTGGGGGCCGGTGGGCCAGGTGAGGGGGACGGTGGTCTGCTGGAGGGCGGCGACCTGGTGGCGCAGGCGGGTGGGCAGGGCGCGTTCGAGTTTGGCCAGGGCACGGACGGCGGTTTCCTCGATGCCGCTCACGCCGCCGGTGGCGGTGCGCAGGGCGACGGCGATGGCGACGGCTTCCTCGTCGTCGAGGGTGAGGGGTGGCAGGTCGGCGCCGGGGGCGAGGCGGTAGCCGCCGGCGGTGCCGGTGGTGCCGTCGATGGTGTATCCGAGTTCGCGCAGGCGGTCGATGTCGCGGCGGACGGTGCGGCCGGTGACACCCAGGCGTTCGGCGAGCTCGGAGCCGGACCATTCGCGGCGCGTCTGGAGCAGCGACAGCAGGCGCAGCATCCGGGCGGGCATGTCCGTGGTCATGCCGTCCACTCTGCCAGCGCTTAAGGACGTGAGGTGTCCTAAAGGGCATCTAGCGTCGACGTCATGTCCGAGAACAAAAGCAACAGAAACTCTCGTACCGCCGTGAACGCGGCGGTTGCCGATGCGCCGGTCGCTCCCTCACCGGCGGCGGACCCCCGCCGGTGGGCGGCGCTGATCGTCCTCCTCGTGGCGACCTTCATGGACGCGGTGGACGTGACCGTTGTCAACATCGCCGTCCCCCACCTCCAGGCCGATACCGGGGCGTCGACCGCCCAGATCCAGTGGGTGGTGGGCGGCTATGCCCTCGCCTTCGCGCTGGGCCTGATCACCGGCGGGCGCCTGGGCGACCTCTTCGGCCGCAAGCGAGTCTTCCTCGCCGGGGTCGCCGGATTCACCCTCACCTCGCTGGTGTGCGGGATCGCCGGTTCCCCCGAGGTGCTGCTGGCCGGCCGGATCGCGCAGGGCGCGGCGGCCGCGATGATGGTGCCGCAGGTGCTGTCGATCATCCACGTCTCCTTCCCCAAGGGGGAGCGGGGCAAGGTCTTCGGTGTCTACGGGGCGGTCACCTCGCTCGGTGTCCTGGCCGGGCCACTGGTGGGTGCGCTGCTGGTCGAAGGTGACCTGTTCGGCTGGGGCTGGCGGCCGATCTTCCTTGTCAACCTGCCGCTCGGTGTGATCGGTCTGGTGGTCGGTGCGGTCCTGATCCGTGAGTCGAAGGCCGAGCGTGCGGCCGGGCTCGACGTGGGCGGGATGCTGCTGTCCACCGTCGGCCTGCTTTTCCTGGTCCTGCCGCTGATCCAGGGGCGCGAGCTGGGCTGGCCGGTGTGGACGTACGTGATGATGGCGGCCTCGGTACCGGTGCTGGCGCTGTTCGTCGCGTATGAGCGCCGGGTGATCGCCCGCGGCGGCTCCCCGCTCGTCGTCCTGTCCCTCTTCAGCCGCAAGAGCTTCTCGGGTGGATTGGGCGTGCAGCTGCTGTTCGGGCTGGCCTCCGGGGTGTTCTTCCTGGCCTGGGCGCTCTACCTGCAGCTGGGGCTGGGTTTCTCGCCGCTGAAGGCGGGCCTGTCCGGACTGCCGCTCTCGCTGCTGCTGATGGTGGGCGCCGGTGTCTCGATGCAGGTCCTGGTACCGCGATTCGGCCGCCGTGTGCTCCAGACCGGTGCGCTGATCGCCGCGGCCGGCATGGGCCTGTTCGCCTGGATGGTCAGCCACTACGGGGCGGAGATCACGCTGTGGCAGACGATGCTGCCGCTGGTGCCGATGGGCATCGGCATGGGATTGATCGTCGCGCCGCTGGCGGACATCATCCTCTCCGAAGTCCCGCACGAGCACGCCGGATCCGCCTCCGGCCTGAACAACACCACCACCCAGCTCGGCCAGGCCGTGGGCACCGCCCTGTCCTCGCTGATCTTCTTCAACCACCTCGGCGGCGACAATCCCGTCACCCAGGCGGCGAAGATGCCGGACGCCTTCGCGCACACCCTGCCGTATGTCGGTGCGGCCTTCCTCGTCGCCTTCGCGGTGCTGTTCGCGGTCCCGCGGCAGGCCGGACGCAAGTACAAGGACGCCGGCGACAGCGAGGGGGCCGACAGCGCTGCGGCACCGGATGAGGCCGCGGACCTCGCATCCGCCCGGTGACCCGGCAGGCGGTGCCGCCACCCCGCGGCGCGGCCCCACCCTTCACCACGCGAATCCCCGACTCGCCGTGCGTGGAGCCGGGCTAGGGCAATGACTCCTTTAGGACGAGTTAAGTCCTAAATGGGTCCTACGGTGGGAGTGTGCGCGGCCGGGGCTCCGGGACGAAGTGGGGACGAAAACCGCCCCAAAGGGGCCGGAGCTGCGGCCCAGGGCTCCGGTCGCGCCCCCTTGGAAGGGACCACGCGCCATGTGTCTCCCGCGCGAGGGGCACGTACCGCAGCCGATCCGCTTCCGGAACATCAGCCCGAGTGGCAACCGCTCCGCGGCGTGTAGCCGGTCCAGCAACATCACGCCGAGGACTCACCGCCCTTCCCGGGGCCGCTGAGTCGCGGGAAGAGACCGCAGAAAGGAGACGAAGCATGACCGAAGGCAGCGCCCTTGCGGCAGACCAACCGATGATGCCGCCACTCGGTTTCGGGACCTGGCAGCTCAAGGGCGACGACGCCTACCGGGCCGTCTCGCTGGCCCTGGAGACCGGCTACCGGCACCTCGACACCGCCATGCTGTACGGCAACGAGGAGGCGGTCGGCAAGGTGCTGGCCGCCAGTGGGCTGCCGCGCGACGAGGTGTTCGTGACCACCAAGTTCGCCCAGCGCCGCGCAGGCGGCGAGCCGGAGGCGCTGGAGCGGTCACTGGACCGGCTCGGCCTGGACCACGTCGACCTGTGGCTGGTGCACTTCCCGCTCAAAGACCCGTGCGAGAGCGCCGCGGTGTGGGATGCGTTCCTGGCCGCCGCCGAAGAGGGCCTGGCAACCGACGTAGGGGTGAGCAACCACAGCCTGGCCCAGCTCGACGCGCTGACCGCCGCGACCGGTCACACTCCGGCCGTCAACCAGATCCGGCTCAACCCGCCGCTGTACGACGCGGCCGTGGTGGAAGGACACCGCGAACGCGGGGTGCTCGTTGCCGGGCACAGCCCGCTGCGCCCGCGCAAGCCCGGTCTGGAGCACCCCACGCTCGTCGAGATCGCTGACGCATACGAGGCGAGCCCGGCACAGATCGTCATCGCCTGGCATGTGGCGCACCGGATCCCGGTCATCCCCAAGTCGGGCCATCCGGAACGCATCTTTGAGAACTTCCTCGGCGCCCAACTCGAACTCGACGCCGAGGCCGTCGCCCGCATCGACGCCCTGGGGACGACCGGGTCCCGTCGCAGCCGCACACCCTGAGAGAGCTCATGAGCAAGCACATCGTCATCGAGGGCGCACGCGAACACAACCTCCAAGGCGTCTCGCTGCGCATCCCCAAGAACACGATCACGGTCTTCACCGGTGTGTCGGGATCGGGCAAGTCGTCGCTGGTGTTCTCCACCCTCGCGGTGGAGGCGCAGCGGCAGCTGAACGAGACCTTCACCACCTTCGTGCGCAACCGGCTGCCGCGCTACGAGAAGCCCGACGCCGACCGGATCGACCACCTGTCCACCGCGGTGGTCGTGGACCAGAAGCCGATCGGCGCCAACGCCCGCTCCACCGTCGGCACCGCCACCGATATCGCCTCGGTCATCCGGCTGCTGTTCTCCCGCGCGGGGGAGCCGTCGGCGGGGATGGCGACGGCGTACTCCTTCAACACGCCCGAGGGCGCCTGCCCGACCTGCGCCGGACTCGGCCGGACCATCCAGCCCGACCTGGAGAAGTTCTTCGACACCGCCAAGTCGCTGAACCAGGGGGCGCTGCTGTTCCCGCTGTTCAACATCGGCGGTGTGCAGTGGAACCTGCTCACCCGCACCGGACGCTTCGACCTCGACAAGCCTCTGCAGGACTACTCACAAGCCGAGTGGCAACGTCTCCTGCGCGGCGAACCCGGCTCCACCTCTGCCTCCGACGAGGGCCTCGCCCCCCGCTTCCAACGGCTCTACCTGGGGCGGGACATCTCCACCCTCTCCACCCGCACCCGTAAGGCAGTCGAGGAGTTCACAATCCAGGGCACCTGCCCGACCTGTGACGGGGCACGGCTGAACGAGGCCGCGCGACAGACCCGAGTCAACGGGCACGGCATCACCGACTACATGGCGATGGAGGTCGCCGAGCTCACCGACACACTGGGGAAGATCGACCACCCGCTGGGCACCCCGCTCGCCGAACAGGCCGCCGCCGGACTCCGCCGCCTCGACGACATCGGGCTCGGCTACCTCAACCTGGGCCGCGAGACCTCGACCCTGTCCGGCGGCGAGGCGCAGCGCCTGAAGATGGTGCGCTTCCTCGGCTCGTCGCTGACCGGCATGACGTACATCTTTGACGAGCCGTCCACCGGCCTGCACCCTCGCGACGTCGGCCGCATGAACGCCCTGCTGCGCGAGCTGCGCGACCGCGGCAACACCGTGCTCGTCGTCGAGCACGACCGCGACGTCATCGCCGCCGCCGACCACGTCATCGACATGGGCCCCGGCGCCGGCACCCATGGCGGCCGCGCCGTGTACCAGGGCACCCCCGACGGCCTCCGGGACGGCAGCACCCCCACCGGACGCTGCCTGCGCCGCACCCCCGAGCTGAAGGAACGGGTCCGCACCCCCACCGGCCAACTGACGATCAGCAACGCCGACGCGCACAACCTCAAGAACGTCACCGTCGACATCCCCACCGGCGTGCTGACCGTGTTCACCGGGGTCGCAGGGTCCGGCAAGTCCACCCTGGTCAGCAAGGTGTTCACCGCCCAGCATCCGGAAGCCGTCGTGGTCGGTCAGAGCGGCATCGGCAGCTCCTCGCGCTCCACCCCGCTCAGCCACCTGGGCATCATGGACCCGATCCGCAAGGCGTTCGCCAAGGCGGGCGGAGTCGACGCCGGGTACTTCAGCTTCAACTCGCGCGGCGCCTGCCCCGTCTGCCACGGCAAGGGCGAGATCACCGCCGACATGGCCTTCATGGACCCGGTCACCACCGTCTGCGAGCACTGCGCGGGGACCCGCTACGACCCCGAGGTGCTCGCCCACACCCTGGGCGGCAAGAACATCGTCGACGTCCTCGGCCTCACCGCCGAGGAAGCCGCCGGCTTCTTCACCGACCGCACCCTCACCCGCAAGATCGGTCTGCTCAACGAGGTCGGCCTCGGCTACCTCACCCTCGGCCAGCCTCTGTCCACGCTCTCCGGCGGCGAACGCCAACGCCTCAAACTCGCCGGCGAGCTCCACAAGACAGGCGGCGTCTACGTCCTGGACGAACCCACCACCGGCCTGCACATGTCCGACACCCAGACCCTCCTGTCGCTCCTGGACCGGATGGTCGACGCAGGCAACACCATCCTGGTCATCGAACACGACCTCGACGTCATCGAACATGCCGACTGGATCATCGACCTGGGCCCCGACGGCGGCCGCCACGGCGGCGAAGTCCTCTTCACCGGCACCCCCACCCAGCTCCTTGAGCACCCCACATCCCACACCGCCGAGGCCCTGCGCGCCGATCTGGACACTTCACCGGCCTCGGGCCAGCTGTGGAGACTTTAGGACGAAATGCGCCCTAAAGGACTCCTACTGTGGTTTTGGGCGCAGTCACGGGCTTTGAGGGTGGAAAGGGGATACCGCCCTCGGCGGGCCGGAGCGGCGGCCCGGAGCCCGGCCGCGCCCCTCTCGGAGTGCGCGTGCCTCCCGTAGTCGAATCCACGCGGGCAACTCCCCTCGCACACCGCACCCCGACCAAAGACCCGGAACCACCAACTCACGTATGAGGAAGACACCATGAACTTCATGTCCCCCGGAAACGTCGTCTGGTTCGAGTTCGCCACCGCCGATCCGCAGGCGATCCAGGGCTTCTACGGCCCGTTGCTGGGCTGGTCCTTCGAGAAGGACCCGGACTCCTCCATCGACGGCAACATCTACATCCGCATCATGGCCCCCGGTATGCCCTGGCCGATGGGTGCCATCACCAGCCGGGAAGGCGGGGCCGGCGTCGGCGAGGCGTCCAACCTCTCGATCCTGTCCACGGACGTGGCCGCCGACGTCGAGCGGCTGCGCGCATTGGGCGCGAGCGTGGAGGTGCCGGCCACCCAGGTCAGCGACGTCACGGTCTTCGCCCGGCTGCGCGACCCGCAGGGCAACGTCTTCTCCCTCTTCTCCCAGAGCACGGCGGCCCGTTTCGAGGACCGCATGGAGGCCAGTCACGAGCAGATGGAGCAGGTCGCCTTCGAGCCCCGGCCCGGCGCCTTCGCCTGGTTCGAGATCGGCACCACCGACCCTGAGGCCACCCGCGACTTCTACGCCCGCGCCTTCGGCTGGCGGTTCGAGGGCGAGGGACCGTACCAGTCCATCCTCACCGGAGGCCCGTACCCGGTCGGCGGCCTGTACGACCACAGCGGGCGGGCAGGCGGCGGCGCCGACTACGCCATGCCGTGCTTCCTTGCCGACGACGTCACGGCCCGGGTCGAGAAGGCCGTCGCGGCCGGCGCCCGCGCCGAGCAGGGGCCCGAGACCTCACCCGACGGCTGCCACTTCGCCCGCCTGCTGGACCCGCGCGGCAACCGCTTCGGCCTGTTCTCCACGTCCGCCAAGAGCCAGGACGACTAACGCCCCGCCGGCCCGCGGTCAGCTGACCACGGGCTCCGACCACCACGAGAGCAACAACGACAGCAACAAGGAGAACGCACGATGAAGATCGGCCTGCTGGGTACGGGCTTCGGTCGCGCGCACGCCGCCGTCTACGCCGCCCGCCCCGACGTCGAGAAGGTCGTCGTCTTCGGCCGCACCCCGGCTAAACTCCAGCCGCTGGCCGAGCAGTTCGGCTTCGAGACCACCACCGACCTCGACGACATCTACGGGGACCCGGACATCGGCCTCGTCGACGTCTGTCTACCCACCCCGCTCCACGCCGACCACGCCGTACGGGCCATGGAGGCGGGCAAGGACGTGCTGTGCGAGCTGCCGCTGGCCACCACGATGGAGGACGCACACCGCATCATCCAGGCCCAACGCGCCACCGGACGGCAGGCGTTCGTGGATCTCTTCGCCCGCTTCAACCCCGTCAACGAGTACATCCTCAACGCCATCGCCGAGGGCACCTACGGGCCACTGCGCACCTGGGAGATCGAGGTCCGTACCGCACTGCTGTGGGAGGGCTACGACATCCGCCTGGACTCCCTCGTCATGGACGCCATGCATTGCGAACTCGACCTCTTCGCCACCGCCCTGGGCCACCCGGAGTCCCTCACCGCACGGGGCATCGAGGGCGAGCACCGCGGCTCGGCAGGCGAAGCGCTGCTGACCTACCCCGGCGGTGTACTGGCGCGCTGCGCCTCCTCCGCCCTGATGCCCAAGTCCTATGGCCTGCGTGGCGGTTCGCGGATCGTTTTCGCCGACGGCGTGCTGGAGACGGAGTTCACCGGCGGCTTCGAAGGGCAGGGGCGCACCCGCCTGGTCGAGTACACCGCCGCCGGCCAGCGCCCCGTCGACCTGCCCGAGCGCAACACCTACGCCGCCGTCATCGACCACGTACTGGCCTGCCTGGCCGGAAAGGACACCTCCCGGATCGCCCCCGAGAGCGCACTGGACGGCCTCCAGCTCACCCTCGACATCCGCCGGAAGATCAACCAGCAGGCATAACCCCTCACCGCACCTCACCCGTCGGGGCTCTGGGTTGTCACGATGGCGCCCAGGGCCCGTTCGGCGATCCGCCGCAGGTGCGGGACGATTTCGGGCGGGCCTAGGAGGGTGTAGTCCAGGCGCAGCGCGGCGATACGGAAGGCCAGATACTCGGGGGAATCCACGGCCGTGCGCAGTCGACAGCGGCCCTCGTCCAGCTGCTCCAGGACACCGAGCGAAGACGGCACGCCCTCGGCGGCGCGGTCGATGGGCGCGTGGATGATCAGTTCGGCGCGGCAGTCGCCCGGGCCGGCGGCCAGTGCGTCCGCCACGTATGCGGCGGCGTCCTGCCGGTCGGGCAGCTCGCGTTCGGGGACGCGGGCGCCGGTGCGGTGCAGGGCGTTGATCCGGTCGACGCGGAAGGTGCGCCAGTCGGCGCGGTCGAGGTCGTAGGCGAGCAGGTACCAGCGGCGCCCGGCGGCCACCAGTCGCTTGGGCTCGGCCAGCCGCCGCGACGGGGCCCCGCGCGTTGACGAGTAACCGAAGCGGATCTTCTCGTGCGCGACGCAGGCGGCGGCGAGCGCGGCCAGCAGCTCGGCGTCCGGGCCCTGGACCGGCTGGGAGACGAAGGTGGCTGCCTCGGCGAGGTGGGACACCCGCCGCCGCAGCCGCGAGGGCAGTACCTGCTCCAGCTTGGCCAGCGCCCGCAGCGAGGTGTCCTCAATGCCGCTGACCGCCGCCGTGGCCGCCGCGCGCAGGCCGATGGCGATGGCCACGGCCTCATCGTCGTCCAGCAAGAGCGGCGGCATGGCGGTCCCGGCGACCAGCCGGTAACCGCCGATGTTCCCCTGAGTCGCCTGAACGGGATAGCCCAGCTCCCGCAGGTGCTCGATGTCCCGGCGGATGGTCCGGGGCGTTACCCGCAGCCGCTCGGCCAGATCGGCACCCGTCCAGTCCCGCGGGGCTTGCAGCAGCGACAGCAGCTCCAGCAGACGAGCGGCGGGATCCCTTGCACCTCGGGTCTCTCGTGGTTCGGAACTCATGCCGGTCACCTTCGCCGACTGTTCGGACGTTCACTGACCTATTGGACCTCTACCGTCGAAGACACGGAGCGAAACACCCCGTTTCCTCCCTATTTGCGACCGGCTTTCAGACCGTGAGAGAGGAATCTCAATGACGAAGTCAAGCCGCCTGTGTGACCGGTGGGGCGGAGGTGAACAACCTCTTGTCACGCAACATGGCCCAGAGCACGTCGACCCGGCGTCGAGCGAGCGCGAGCAGAGCCTGGGTGTGCAGCAGCCCTTCGGATCGCTTTTTGAGGTAGTAGTCGCGGGAGGGACCGGGCCGCATCATGGCCGTCTGTGCGGACATGTAGAACAACCAGCGCAGGCGCCGGTTGTAGCGTTTGGGCCGGTGGTAGTTGCCGGTGCGGCGTCCGGAGTCTCGGGCGACCGGGGCCAGACCCGCGTGCGAGGCGAGGCGGCCGGCGTCGCGGTAGCCGGACAGGTCGCCGACGATGGCGACGAATTCCGCCCCGAGTATGGGGCCCATGCCGGGCAGGGATTCGATGATCTCGGCGCGGNCGTCGGTGCGGAAGGTCTCGCGGATCTCCCGGTCGTTGTCCCTGATCCGCTCGTCCAGGGCCAGGAGTTGGTGGGCCAGGTCGCAGACCAGCTTCGCGGCCCGTTTCTCGCCGGGCAGCGCGGTCATCTGGGACTGGGCCGCCTCCACCGCCTTCGTGGCGACGGTGTCGGCATTGCGGACCTTGCGGCGCTCCAGCCACGTCGTCAGCCGTTTGGTGCCGATCCGGCGCAGGGCGGCCGGGGTCTGGTACTCGGTCAGCATGACGACCGGGCCTTTGGCCGCGGAGTAGTCGAAGGCCCGCTCCAGGGCAGGGCAGATGCCCACCAGCAGGTCGCGGAGCCGGTTGATCAGCCGGACACGGTCGGCAATCAGGTCGGCCCGGTAGTTGGTCAGCACCTGGAGCGTGGAGACCAGCTCCGGCGGCGTGCTCAGCGCGGCGAAGTCCTTTGGGCGCATGCGGGCCTGATCGGCGATGACGCGGGCGTCCTTGGCATCGGTCTTTCCCTCGCCTCGGTAGGCGCCGGACATGCGGTTGACCGTCCGTCCGGGCACGTAGACGACCTGCTGGCTGTTCGCGATCAACAGGGCCAACAGCAGGGTGGAGGCCCGGCCGGAGATGTCCACCGCCCACCGCACCTCGTCAGCCCGCTCGCGGGCAGTCTCGATGAGGGCCAGGATCTGGGCCTCGTCATTGATCACCTTCGTCGAGAACAGCGCCTCGCCGTCGGCATCGACCGCTACCGCCCAGTGATGTCCTTTGCCGGCATCAATNCCGATCCATATCCGCGCGTGAGAGGTGCTCAAGCCCGTCGCTCCATTCCACCGTGACCAGCACTTTCACATGGCCCGAAGAACACCCCGCCGACAGGTCCCTAACCAGCGATGACCGCAGTTCTCAATCAGTGGTCGGAGCGTCCCGGAGGNCCGGGCGGCCATTCCTCTCGAGTCACCAACGACAACCCACCGTCAGCCACACCCGGTCCTCCCGGACCGCCAACATTCTTAGGGAGCCCACCGTGGCCACCAAGGAAATCTTCCAGCGCTTCGTCCCCCTGCTGTACGTGCAGGACAGCCTGGAGGCGATCGCCTTCTACACCGACGCCTTCGGCGTCGAGGAACTCACCGAGCGCACCATGTTGCTGTCCCAGGTGCCGGGGATGGACAACGTGCCGGGCGCGGAGCGGACGGTCGTCTACTCCAAGCTCCAGTTCACCGACGGCAGTGCGCTGGGCGTCGCCGAGCTGACCGCCGACACCAAGGCCGAAGGCGGCGAGCACATCATCGGCAACAACATCCACATCGGCCTGGTCTACGAGGACCCCGCCGAGCAACGTGTGGCCTTCGACAAGCTTGCCAAGGGCGGCAAGGTCCTGGAGGAGCTGGAGAACCGTTTCTGGGGCGCCGCGTACGGTGCCGTGCGCGACAAGTACGGCGTCATCTGGGAGACCAACTGCTACCTCCCCCAGAACGGCAGCGATGGCGCCGACATAGCCGCCTGACGCGCCACCGCCGCCCGGCGGCCTTGCCGGCCACGGCCTACCAGGTGACAGGCAGCGCGGTGACGCCCTGGAACGAGGCGTCACCGGGCGTGCACACCAGGCTCCCGGCCGGGGCCGCAAGCCGCAGCTCCGGGAGCCGGGCGAGCAACGTCCGCAGGGCGACCTCCAGCTCCAGCCGGGCTAGATGCTGCCCCAGGCACTGGTGGACGCCGAACCCGAACGCCAGATGACGGCGATCGGCGCGGCGCACGTCCACCTCGTCGGGACGAGGGTGGACCGCGGGGTCACGGTTGAGCACCGCCAGGGGAAACACCACGCCCTCCCCGGCCCTGATCACCGCTACATCCGTCTCCATGTCTTCGACGGCCACCCGTACCAGGCCGTCCAGGGTGGACAGGTACCGCAGCAACTCCTCCACCGCGGACGGGAACAGCGACTCATCCGCGCGCAGCGCCGCGAGCTGCCGCGGATGCTCCAACAGCATCAGCACACTGGTCGCGATCGAGTGGGCGGTCGACTCGTGCCCGGCGATCAGCAGCACCAGCGCCAGCGCCACCAACTCATCCCGATCCGGGCCACCGCCCCGGCCACACCCTTCCACCAACTCGTCCAGCAAACCGTGATCGCCATGAACCACCTCCTTCCCAGCCTCTGTCCGGGACGCGCTCCGGGACTCCTTCCCGTCGACCAACGCCTCCAGATACGCGCAGAGTTCGGCGTACCCGTCCCGCGTCTGCTGGGCCGTCGCCCCACGCATCAGCCAGCGCGTCCGTTCCTCGAAGAAGTCGTGGTCGGCATAGGGCACGCCCAGCAGAGAGCAGATGACGGTGGACGACACCGGGAGCGCGAACGCGGAGACCAGGTCGGCCGGCGAGCCCTGGCGAACCATGGCGTCCAAGTGCCGGTCCACCACGCGCTGGACCGTCTCGCGCAGCGCGGCGATGCGCCGGACGCCGAAGTACGGGATCAGCCGCTGCCGCTGCCGCCGGTGTTCGGGGTCGTCGACGGTCAGCAGCGGCAGGCTCATCCCTTGCAGGTCCGCGAAGCGGGCGGCCAAGGACGGGAAGCTCGGATGGGTGTTGTCGGAGGACAGCCGCGCATCGCACAGCAGCCGACGAGCCTCGGCCTCGCCGGTCACCGCCCACACCACCCGTCCGTCGTAGAGAGCCACGCGCGCCAGGGGGCGTTGCTCCCGCAGCTGCCGGTAGCCCTCCGGTGGCTGGTGGGGGCACGTACGGTCCTGGGGAAAGGTGATGACGTCGGGCATGGCGAAGCCTCCCTGCCAAGGCGATGGGCGTACGGAATGGGCAATCGCCGCCGACGCTATGCGCCCAATAGGACATCGACTGGCCTATCGGGCCTGCCGTTGACCGAGCATCTCCCGTACTCAGGATTCGAGTTCGCGCTCCAGCGGGGTGCGGTAGGCCGGGGTGAAGCGTCGCTCCCCGAAGAACGCGGTCGTCCGGTCCACCTCGTCCTCGATGGCCGTACGGGCCTCGCGTCCGGGGTCGGTGAGCAGTCGCCAGACCAGGGCGCCGTCCTTGCGCTGTGCCCAGCCGCCGACGATGCGGCCGTCCCACCACACGGTCGGGCCGATGTTGCCCATCCGGTCGAAGAGGGCGGGGACGTGCTCGGGGTCGAGGTAGAAGCCGCGTTCCCGCCAGCCCATGGGGGTGGGGTCCAGCGCCGGCAGCAGCGCGGCGGTCGGCTCGGGCCCGGCGGCCACCGGCGCTTCGAGGTCCTCGACATCCTCCGGCAGCGCGTAGCCCGTCCCTGCGTCGAGGGCGACCTCCACCGCACCCGCGGCGGTGAGGGCCTTACGGGTCTCGGTGACCGTCCAGCCGGTCCACCACTTCAGATCGGCGACAGTGCCGGGCCCGAAAGCGCCCAGCCAGTGTCGGACCAGCTCCGCGCGGGCCACCGGGGCAGGAATATCCGGCAGTTCGGGAGCCAGGGTCCAGGCATGCTGGTTGCTGGTCCAGCCGCCGCGGCGGCTGCCGCGCACGAGGTGACCGTCGGCGGCCAGCGCGAAGAGCAGATCGGTGGCGATACTGCGGCGCGACTCGTACCGCTTGCCCGGGGAAACGACCAGCTGCCGGTCCAGCCCCGGGACGGCGGCCGCCAGTTCGGCCGTGGTCGCCTCGCCACGCTCCCCTACGGCCTCCAGGGTGCTGCGGGTGACGCCCTCCAGCCAGGAGGCGTCACCGTAGCCGTTCTCCTCCAGCTGGCGCAGCAGCCCCTTGGTGCGGGCCGCTGCGTTCGGCCGGCCGACGGCAGCCAGCATCACGGGCGCCAGCGCAGTGGGAACGACGAAGAGCGTGCAGCGCATCGCCGTCATCCGCAACAGCGACTCCCGCTCGTACAGTTCGCGCTCGATCGTGTCGTAGCGCGGGTTCTCCAGGCGGGCGGCGGCCGAGAGGTAGACCGTGGCGGCGTCGGTGGCGTGCAGGGCCAGCACCGACTCGGCCACCTGCGAGGTGGCCGCCGACCGCCGGCCGGGACCGGGCAGCTGGCGGCGGACCAGGCGAGCACGGCGCTGGGCGTCGGTGATGCGGGGGACGGCACTCATGAGGAAGCCTCAAGGGGACTCGGAGGTCTGTGGGGCGTCTTGCTCTGCTACGGCGGGCGTAGGCAGGTTCGGGTTCGGAGTGAGGATGCGGCGCAGGATGCCTTCGACCTCGGCCCGGGTGGGCGGTGTGCTGCCGGCCAGCCCGCGCAGGGTCAGGCCGTTGGTGGCCACGGCCGCGGTGCGGGCGGTGAGCGGATCCACGTATGGCAGGAGCGCGTTGACGCTCAGCTCGATGAACCGGTCGGCGATCGGCCGCAGCGCGGGCCGGCGCAGGGCGGCCAGATACAGCTCGAACTCCACGACTTGGACATCGCGTTGAGGTCCGAAGCAGCCCATGAGGGCGTCGGTGAGCAGCACGACGAGCTGCTCCTCGGTGAGCTCGGGGCGCCGGGCGACCCAGTCGGCCAGGTAGGCGGCGTAGCGGTCGACGGATCGTTGGAGGGCTGCCTGGATGAGGTCGTCCTTGGTCGCGAAGTGGTACGTCGTCGCGCCGAGTGGGACACCGGCCTGCTCGGCGACCGCCCGGTGGGTCAGCCCCTCGATGCCGCGCTCGGCGATGACCTGCTCGGTCGCGGTGGCGATCTCCTCGATCCGTCGCTTGGGGTCGTACCGCCGCTTCGCGGTGCCCTGCCCTGCCATGACCGAATCCCTCCCAGGAGCTCAGGTGCGTGCGATGAATGCTTGGGTGAAGCAACTTATGTACGAAGGTATCAATCTTTCTTCGAAAGCGCCTCGCGGAATGCCGGCTAGTCAAACGATCTCTGCCTGCCTGGCGCTTTGGCCGTGTTCTGCTCGATACGTAGTGCTGTTCGGGCAGGTGGAACGGTTGATCATTCAGGGGCATGTGTCCGATTTGCTGGTATCGCTCGACAGGAGTGCTGCACGTATGTACTAATTGAGGGGCGGGGCGCCCCGAGCGTCTCCGCGGACCTGGGAGCACAGAGCTCGCAGGGCTCCCCTTGAGCCTGCTATGAGCGTGCCCCGCCGGCCGTCACAGGCGGCATGGCATGGCCGTCACCACACCGCACCACGTGCCACTGCATCGCACGGCGGCAGTAGCGGCGAACCACCCGATACCCCGCCCGGTACCGACGCCCCCGCCGCCACCCGATCTCGACGCAAGGAGTCCGTCATGACCACCCCTACCGCTACCGGAATCGTGCGCATGGCCGCCTTCTGGGCCCCCGACGGCAGAGCGCTCGCAGACTTCTACGCCGCCGCTCTGGGCTGGGCGGTCACCGAGGAGCACAAGGACGAGGACGGCAACTGCCTGGCGACGCTCATCAGCGACGGCAGTACCAGCGGCACGACGTACGTCTTCTACACCGCCCGCCACTTCCAGGCTCCGGACTGGCCCGCCGGCGAACTGCCCTTCCACCTCGACCTGGCCTTCGACGACGTTCAGGCGGCCGAAGAACGCCTGCTGGAACTGGGCGCCACCAAGCCCGCCCACCAACCCGGCGCGCACTGGACCGTCCTGCTGGACCCCTCCGGCCAGCCCTTCTGCCTCAGCACCACCCCACCCAGCGCCTGACGGCCCCACCTCGCCCACCGCCAAGAACACCAGGGAGCAGACCAACCATGGCTTTCGCCCCGTGCATCAGCGTCCGTGACACCGCCGCCAGCCTCGCGTTCTACAAGAGGCTCGGCTTCGACGCCGACTCCAGCACCGCCCGCCCCGGCGACGACATCCACATGCTTCTCCACCAGGGCGAATTCGTCGCGATGATCTACAGCAACGCCGACCTGAAGAACTGGCTCCCCGTCCTGGCCGACACTCCCATCGGCTTCGCCGGCATGTTCTACCTCGGCGTCGACGACCTCCAAGCCGCCTTCGCGCACATCTCGCAGCACGCCGAGATCATCAAGCCCGTCACCACCGACCACAACGGACAGCGGATGTTCTACTTCCGCGACCCCGACGGCTACGTCATCGGCATCAACGAAAAGGCCGCGCTCCGGGCTAGCGACCTCGGCAAATACGCCTAACCACCCCCAGCACCCCCACCGGCCGACCACTCCCGTCAGCCGCACAGCCAGCCCCGATCAGCCCCAGTCAACCCCCGGGAAGGGAATCCCCATGATGAACGTCGCCCCCTGCCTGGCCGTGAAGGACCCCCTCGCCACCGCCGCCTTCTACCAGAAGCTCGGCTTCGGCGTCCTCGACACCGGCCCCCTCAACCCCGAACACCCCCTGCTGATCATCACCCACGACGGCACACCCGCCCTGATGATCCAGACCGACACCAGCCTGCGCGAGCTGCTGCCCACCATGCAGCCCACCAACGGCTGCTCCGGCATCCACTACTTCACCGTCGCCGACTTCGACGCCACCGTCGAACGCATCCGCCCGCACGTCGAGGTCGTCAAGGACACCGTCACCAACTACGACCGCACCGGCCGCGAGTTCTTCTTCCGCGACCCCGACGGCTACATCCTCGGCATCTTCGGCCCCGACGACATCAACCAGTTCCGCACCCAGTCCGCCTAGAACACTCAGCACGAAGGACAGTCCCCTCATGCACACTCCCGCCATCTCCGCCTGCCTCGGCGTCAACGACCTCGACGAGACCATCGCCTACTACGAGAAGCTCGGCTTCCAGGCCCTCCCGGCCCCGCCCGGCGCCCACATCCGCGTCCTGACCTACGGCGGCGAGTTCGCCTTCATGCTCCAGCAGACCGACCTGCTCGGCATCTGGCTGCCGCCCCTGAAGGACACCCCGCCCGGCTGCTGCGGCATGCACTACCTCGCAGTCGACGACTTCGACGCCTGGGTCGACGAGCACCGCGACCACATCGACGTCATCAAGGGCCCGGTCGACGCCGGCAGCGGCAATGTGGCGCTCTACTTCCGCGACCTCAACGGCTACATCATCGGCGTCACCCAAAAGCGACAGCACTGACCGCCGAAACACGCCTGAAGTCATCAACACCCCACGCACAACCAGGAGTTTCTCCATGAAGATCGCAGTTCTCGGCACCGGAGGCGGCGGCCGCGCCCACGCAGCCAAGCTCCTCGACCTCGGCCACGACGTCCATGTCGGCACCCGCGACCCCGAGGCCACCCTCACCCGCACCGAACCCGACATGATGGGCAACCCGCCCTATCAGCAATTCCTCGCCGAACACCCCGGCATCCACCTGCACACCTTCGCCGACGCCGCAGCCGCCGCCGACCTCGTGATCAACGGCATCGACGGCGCCAGCGCCCTAGTGGCTCTGACCGCCATCGCCGACCAGCTCGCCGGCAAGACCCTCATCGACTACGCCGTCCCCTACCTCTACGGCGCCCAGATGCAACATCCCTGGCCGACCCCCTTCGGCACCATGCCCAAGCTCGACCCCTGCGACACCGACAGCCTCGCCGAGCAGATCCAGCGCGCCCTGCCGGATGTGAAGGTCGTCAAGTCCTTCGTCACCCAGGAACAGGACACCGTCGTCAACCCCCAGGCCATCGGCGGCGACCACACCATGTTCCTCGCCGGCAACGACGCCGAGGCGAAGCAGACCGTCACCGAGCTGCTGAAATCCTACGGCTGGACCGACATCCTCGACCTCGGCGACCTCGTCGCCGCCCGCGGCATGGAGATGTACGCCCACATGCACGGCGCCATCGGCCTCGCCCTCGGCATCGGCAACCACTTCGGCGTCAAGATCGTCCGCTGATCCCTCACCGGCACGCCAGCAACCACCCTGGCTGGCATCGGCTGCGGACGGTGCACCCGAGCCCGTCCGCAGCCGACGCGCCGCCCTCCTCATCGCCAATCGGGGGGGAGCGCGGCGGGACCAGCTCGCGCCGCGCTTGGCTTGTCCGGAGTGAACGCGGCACGGTGTCGTGCGGCGATCCGCTGGGCCAGGCACCTGTGAGGGGCGGCGGCTGCGACGAGGACGGTGTCGGCCAGTCAGCTGGTGCGGCGTAGGAGCACGAGGACGGTGGCGTCGTCGCGGTAGCCGTCAGCGTCCTCGTCGACAGTGGACGCATCGACGCCGGCAGCTGCAATGCCGAGGTCGACGCGCGAGTACGGAGCTACCCGATCCAGATGATGTCCAGGACCGACAGGTGCTGGGTGAGGCGGTTGATCACGTAGACAACGGAGAGCTGCCCGATGGAGGCAGCGCGGACGTCCTCGCCTTCCGGATCACCGACGTGCCACTGGGGCCAGCCCCAGGGAGAGTGCCCCGCGATGTTCAGGATGTCGCGGACCGTCTCCTGCGCGGGCTCGGGGAGCTCGATGAGCGTCCTCGCGGCCTGTGGGGACAGGCACACCGCCACGGTCCACCGGTCACCGGCGGGCGCCGAGGATGTCGTCGAGGTCCACGAAGTCGGTCTCGTCGCGGCCGGAGTCCAGGTACGCGCCGACGGCCGGGGCCGCGGCACGGCGCAGTTGCCAGGCGCGGACGACATCGTGCAGCGGGAAGAGGCTGTAGGTGTCCCGGGAGGTTTCCAGGCCGCGGCCCAGTCCCGCTCGAGAGCCGGCACCCAGATGCCGGCGCGGCGGTCGCCGTGCAGCTGGGCGAGGAGTTGGGCGGCGGCGGCCGGGGCCGGCGGGGCGGGGCTTCTTCGGGCTGCGCACTCATCGGCCGGGCTGGCAGACGGTGTCTGGACTATGTGGTCGCGTTCGGCCGGTGGCTGTTGGACCTGCTCACCTTCCAGGCCCGCCGCATCCGGCTGATCCCCTGCGAGACGGAGCAGGCGTCGCGGGTGCATCGTGTACCGAAGCCGCAAGGCCGCCGGTTCCTTTGTCCGACGCCACGAGTAGGAGACAGGGTCACATGTGTGACCGCCTCATCCTTCGATCCGCCCGCGCCGACGAGACAGACGTCGTCGCCACTATGCGGGATGAGGCAGCGGCATGGCTCCGCTCTCGCGGAATCGACCAGTGGCAGTACCCGGCAGACACCAAGAACATCTCCCGGGACATTGCACGCGGGAACGTATACGTCGCGCTCGACGGCGCCTCCTACCTCGGAACGGTCACCGTCGACGGGTTCGCCGATCCCGAATTCTGGTTACCGGGTGATGCCCCTGCCGGCGCGCTCTATGCACACCGGCTGGTCACCCGTCCTACCGCCAGAGGCATGGCCCTGGGAGCCGCGATGCTCGACTGGGCCTCACAGGAAGCGAAAGAGGCAGGCAAGCGCTGGCTCCGCGTCGATGTGTGGAAGACCAACGCCGACCTTTGCCGCTATTACGAAGGCCGAGGGTTCGAGAAGGTCCGGACCGTCGATCTGCCGCACCGGAGTTCAGGTGCGCTCTATCAGCGGAGGGCCGGCACAACCATCGGCAGTGGCCCCCGCCTGGAACGTTCCTGAGAGCCGTACTCGGCGAGATGCCCAGCGCCCGTAGCGGAACGGTCGGCCCAGCGCCGATCGGCTCTGCCAGTGGCCGGCCAGCCCCAGACTGCCCTGACTGGCTACATGATCATGCTCAGCCTCAACGGTCGTATCGCTGTTCCTACCGGGCCCGGAAAGTCTGATTCGGTAAGGCGGGGTTCTCGGCCTCGCAGCCGCCCTGTACTGCTGAAAACGCCTCGTGCTCCTCGCCGGGTAGGACGCCGTCTAAATCCGTAGGAAATTCTGTGCGGGCGTGTCGACGTGTTCCCTCCAAGGCTGGATCTCCTGCTCCTGGTACGCCCGTGGGGTGGGGCGCCGTGCTGGTGAAGTCCTGGGACGGCTGGCTTCAGATCGAATGTGCCTGGTTAAGGATGTCGGGACTACATCCTTCATGCGGCAGGGGAAGCGAAAATGATGCAGGGCGACGACGAATGGTATTCGGAGAGTCTCGAAGGGTTTCTCAAAAAAATCAGAAGGTGGTACGAAACCGACCACGAGGGTTTCAAGACCATGTATGACGCGGCGGTCAAGAACGTGGTGCCATTCCCGGAGGACACGCCGCCGGAAGTGCGGTGCGACTGGAAGAACAAAGACATTCAGTTCCTGTGTGACTTCTTCAAGCAATGGTACGACTGGCAGTCAGGGGTCAACAACGGGCTGGACTACATCGAGAAGTTCAGCTGGCTCAACTACGAGAACGACTACGGCATGGTCTTTGTGACCTCCGGCCCGGGGTACAAGATGACCGCCGACTTCACGAACCTGCAAGGCATCCAGATGGACTCGCCGGAGTCGAAAGAACTCATCAAGAAGTGGGTCGAAGAGCTCGGGCCGAAGCGCATGGCCGACTACAAGATCGAGGACTGGCCGAACTTCAATGAGTTCTTCGTCCGGGAGCTCAAGGAGGGTAAGCGGCCGATCGACGCCAAGGATGACAACAGCGTGGTGGTCGCGCCGGCCGACTGCGTCATCAACATGATCGTCGATGAATTGACCGAAACCACGCCGATCCCCGTCAAGACCGTGACCATGAACGTCCGGCAGCTGCTCGACAACTCCCAGTACGCCGACAGCTTCATCGGCGGTACGGCAGTGTCGTGCATCCTCATGCCCGACAGCTACCACTGGTATCACGCCCCGGTGGCGGGTGAGGTGGTGGAGGCCCGCGACGACATCGGCGGTGTCTACTACGGAATGCGGGACTTCCCTGAACTGCTCAACAAAGGGAACGTCGGCTACGGCTACGACTACGCGATGTTCGATCACTTCCGCCGGGGATACACCATCATCAAGACGACGTACCCGGACGCCGATCGACATTCACAAGGCGTGGGGTACGTCGGGGTGGTGCCCGTCGGCCTCAACTCGATCGCCTCCGTGAATTTCCTACCCAAGTTCAAGGGCCCCCTCAAGCAGCCGATCCCGGTCGAAAAGGGAGAGAAGATCGGGAACTTCAAGTACGGCGGGTCGCTGAACATCCTGCTGTTCGAAAAAGACCGGTTCCCCGCGCTGCAACTGCTCCAAGGACAGCGCATCGGGGTCCTGGAACAGCCGAAACGGACGGCCGGACTATTCACCGGCTCATATCACACACAGTCCCGGCGGCGCCGTCCCCTGGCTCCCTGATCCTGGCTTTACCGGACGGTGCGCCACCAGGGCACTGCGAGGACCCGCGCGGGTGGGCATGCCTTCCGTCCGCCTGCTCGACCATAAGGTCGACGAGACGTTGTCACGTTCAAGGCGGAGTGGGGTGCCTGGGTCGGATCGTGCCGCTGCGGTGGCCTGCCACCGCAGCCGGATGGGGATGCGGTGGCAGCAGCGGTCGTGGCGCACGCATACCAGAGGTCCGGCCAGAGGCTTACCCGGGCGTTGCTAGGCGGTGTGGAGACGGACGAGGAGTTCTCGCGTGCGGGGGCCGTCGTACTCGGCCAGCATGATCGCCTGCCACTGGCCCAAGTAGAGGTTGCCGGCGGTGATGGGGATGTGCAGCTCGGGGTGAGTGGCGAGCATGGCGCGGGCGTGGGAGTGGCCGTTGTCGCGTTCGCCGTGCAGCAGCCTCTCCGCAGGGGTGCGGTCCTTGTCGTGGGAGTAGTGGTGGTTGTCGCTGTGCGGGGCGATGCGTTCCAGGACCTCCCGCATGTCGGTGTCCAGGCCGGTGTCGCGTTCGTTGATGATCAGGCCGCAGGTGGTGTGGCCGCAGTAGACGTGCAGGGTGCCCTCGGCGACGGCTGATCCAGCGGCCAGTTGCTTGAGTTCGCCGGTGAGATCGGTGATGCCTTCGGGGCCGCCGGTGGTGACGCGGAGTCGGGCCGAGACCGCGATCGAGCTGCCCGGGGGCTGGTCGTCGTGTGTGGTGACGTCGATCCGTGTGCTCGAAATGGTCGTCATGGTGCCTCCGGAAGAACACGAGCTTCCACGGGGATTGTTCGCACCGAGACTGTGGCAGGCCGACGGCGGCCGGGTAACGGTCATTCCGGCCGACCTGGTTGCGGGGCGCGGTCTACCGCCACCTTGGCCGGTGACGACGGAGCCGGATTGGCCCACGGACCGTTGTCCGCCAAGCCGGAACGTCCACATGTCACCGTACTCCGGACGCCCGGACGCCCGGACGCCCGGACGCCCGGACGCCCGGACGCCCGGACGCCCGGGGCCGCCAGCCCCATCCCCGGTTCTGCTTGACTGAGACCATTCCTTACAGAAAGCACGGATTCACATACGGTGGGTAAGTAGCGATCGCGTCGAGCGAGGAGAAATTCGTGGGGAGCTTCACCGAAGGCACATACCTGATCAAGAACGAGGCCACCGGCCTCTACTTGACCGTGCAGGACCACGCCCAGGACACCGTCACACAGCAGCGGAAGTTCGCCGCGAAGTTCCAGGACCAGCAGTCGTGGGTGGTGAAACAGGTCACCCCCGAGGAGAGCGAGCGCTTCGCGGGCCTGTACACCCTCCAAAACCTGAAGCGCGGAACCTACCTTCACGTGCCGAGCAAATCAGGCGCCGAGGCTCAGGCCGTGGACCTGGTCGGCGCGGGGCAGGGCGTCGATCGGACGTACTGGGAGCTCACGGACGAGGAGAACGGCCGCTACGGGCTTCGTAACGACACCAGTTTGAGGGCCTCGGAAGAGACCGTTCGCTACCGGATGTGGCTGGGGATCCGGAACCTCAGCCGCGAGGAGGGCGGCGTGCTGGAGCAGTGCCTCCCGCTCTCCTCCGACGACCGCCCCTTCCAGTTCTGGCGTTTCGAGCAGCCCGAGGTGCCGAGGGAGGAACCGCGGGTGTGCGGCGGCTCGTTCGAGTCCTACATCGGCACGTACAAGGGCACGTACAAGGCCGTGCCCGTGCGGCTGCCGGACGGCACATCGGAGATCGGCCGTGGGATCGGGAGCATGTTCGGCGGTGCGGATGCCGGGGGCTCCTTCGGCAGGGCCATCGGGGAGGGCGTTGCGCAGTTCGCGGCGGAGACGTACGACGTCACCGCCCGGTTCTACCTGGACGGCAATGACCGCAAGGTCGAGGTGACCACGCTCAAGCACAAGCCGGGGGCCAAGCCATTCACGGATGTGTGCGGTTTCGGGCTGAATCTTTCCAAGTCGGCGCCCGCAGCCGAGTTCCATGTGAAGACCGCGGAGACGTACGTTGTCGGCGAGCCGGATCCGATGGACCCGAACTTCGATGTCACGAGCGAGAGTCAGGTCCGGGACCTGGACCGCAAGGGCAGGGCCGTGGATTCCGTGATCTCCTTCTCCGTCCAGGCGACGGACTGCTCTGTCGGCAGCCATCAACCGCGCCGCCTTCACGAGACCCGCACCGAGAAGGGCCTGAAGATCGAGATCGACCTCCACCGGGTCTGACCGGGGGCATGGGGTGTCTAGCTCTGGCACTCGACATCTGACCGGGCCAAGGCGGGCCGTCTCCGACGTCGGCTCCAGCACGAACGCGACGCGCACATCATCGGTTTCTGTGCTGGCTTGTCGGCGATGTCAACGACCTCCCCGACTGGCATCATCGGAGCGGCGCTCGGCTTGTCTGACGTCGCCTTCGGCGACCACAGCGACCAACTCACCCTCCATTGCGGGCGCCTCACCGAAGCGAACCGCCAATGCGAGCACGAGCCGCGCGCCGTCATCAGCCCCGGCTACCTCGACACCCTCCTCGGCGCCTGCCCCTGTCGGGGGCGGCGGCCCACCACGGGCAGCTGCGCCGGGGCATCTTCCACCGCCGTCGCCACTGAGCGACCCGGGAACTCCGGTCAGGCGGACCTGATGGGCCCTCAAGTCGCGGCGTCAGCCTGACACGTTGGAGGTGGACCGACCGACCCTGCCTTGCCCGCATTCCCCTACCGCACCCGGCCGCTTTCACCACTCTGTGACTCAACGCTTCGCTCGGCGGGTGAGCGTCTGAGTTGGCAGGTACGCAGCGGTTCCTCGCCCGCGCTTGGCTCGGGTCCACGGGCCCACCACCCATCGGAGTGTGTTGCCGGTCGTACGGGTCTCTACGTCAGGCGATTTCAGCGTGAGTGGTGTGGTTGGTGGGAGAGGAGGTACTGGTCGGTGTTCTCTGCGTGCTGGTGGAGGTAGGTCATGAAGGGCGTGCCGCCCGTGCCGGTCTCCACCGGGTTGGCGGCTGAGGCGGGTTGTTGGGCGCGGATGTAGGAGGCCGCATAGGCGTGGTGCTGTCGGCGGAAGGCTCCGCTGAGGGTGACGCACCTGTTGTAGGCGTCCACAAGCACGCTGACGGAGGCGTTGCCGGCCACGAAGGGCCGTAGCGGCGTGCGCTGGGCGAGCGCGTTGAGGAAGGCACGGTGACGAGGTGGCATGTATTCCCGCAGCCCGAAGAGGTGGGCTCCGAGGGGATCGTTGCTGAAATCGAGGCCGAGTACGGCGTCGAAGGCCGGAATGACCGAGCTCTGCGCGCCGGTCTCGCCGCGGAACTTCTGCGGCCTCCCCTCGTGCGCAGCGACTCCTTCGTACACGACTCCCTCCGGCAGAGCCGGGTTTCCCGTCCAGCCGAAGAGGAACGGACGTACGCGGTGGTAGTAGATGTACGGGTCGCAGCCCTCCGGCATCCTGCGCAGCACGCTGAGCATCCGCTCCAGCACGTCGCCTACCAGGACCAGCTGCTCCGCGGTCCGTTCCGGGTCGCCCTCTTCGGCCGTGTCCTGCGCGCGGCCGGCGGCGAGCAGGCCCGGGCCCGCGCAGGCTTCGATGGCCACGTGGACCAGGACGAACCACTCCTCGTCGAGGCCGCCGAGGAAGTTCTGCAGGCGGGCGATGTTTCCCAGCGCGACCGGCCCCTGGGGATCGAAGCGTCGCCAGTTGACCAGGGCGTGCGAGGCGTAGGAGAGCACCGGTGGGCGTCCCGCCAAGTCCGCTGCCGCGCACCATGGTTGTGCGAGTTGAGCGGGCAGCCGTGCTGTTGGGGCATGGGCATCGGCGAACACGTAGGCGTGCCCCAGATAGGAGAGCAGCAGCATCGCCCGCTCCCGCTGATCCTGTCTGGTCAGGAGCGAGAGGCTGGGTGCCGGCCCCAGGGCGTCGATCTCCTCGCGCACGAGGCCGGCCGCGAGGAGCTTGGGCAGTACGTCGGTGAGTTCCTCCCAGGCGGTGAACTCCGGCGGCAGTCGCCGAACCGGGTCCTTCGGCGGGAGGAAGCCGCGCTGCGGATCCACCCCGTGTTCGGCCAGTAGATCATCGGCTGTCCGGGTCGTCACAGGCGCTCCTCAGGCATCGGCTGGCATCCGGAATCCGGCTCCGACCGGGTACCGCGTCCCGAGGAACGCTCCCCGTCCGTGCCCACCTTCATCCTCCGCCTCTCGCTGTGCGGCCTGATTCCGGCCAAGTCGGCCGCTGGCGTGGTCCTGCCCTGCCAGGAGGCGGATCTCCCTGCTCAGCCCGCACTGCACGCTCGTCCTCGTACTCCGATGGCGGAGGGGAGAATCCGGCGGAGAAGCTGGGGAGTAAGTCGGTTCGGTCCTGGCGACCGTGGGTGAGTGATGATTGCGGCCGAGCCGCATTCGGCTGTGGGCGCTGGTGCGGCTGGCGCCGGACTGGGCGACCAGGAATCCACTACTGCTATCGGGCCGCCGCTGACTGCGACGCGCCGCATCTGGCCGTCGGCGTTGCCGACACGCAAGGCTCCTCCGTCAGGCAGGAGACGCACCGCGGAACAGCGAAACGTGACCGGGCCCGCTGCCGGCCTCCGATGTCCACGGACGACGGACGGTTTCGTCTACCGGGCGGAGCCTCGTTGCAGGTGGTCGGCGAGTGCGGTGGCGATCTTCCGACGGGTGGGACCGTCGACGAAGGCCCACTGGCCGTTCGGGTTGGTCTCCAGCCAGATCCAGCGTCCGTCGTCGCGCACCGCGAAGTCGAACGCCCCGAAGACGAGGCCGAAGGCGTCGAGGTAGGCGCGGGCGGCGGTCCGTACGGCAGGGGGTGTTTCGACGGGGGTGTAGGCCAGGACGTCGTAGTCCTGGCGCCAGTCGAGGTGGTCGCCGTCGATGTCGATGCGCGTGGCGAAGAACCGATTGCCAACGGCGGCGAGCCTGATGTCGGCGACCTTGGGCACGCACGCCTGGAAGAGGTGCGGGCAGGCGGCCACGCTGTCGTCGATCTCGTCGGGTTCGACGGTGCGGACCCAGATGGTGTGGGCGGGGGTACCGCTGCTGTCTGGGGTGAGGTGCACCGCGTGTACGGGTTTGTAGACGGCGGGAGCGTGCCGGGCGACGAAGCGTTTGGCCGCGTCGGGGTCGTTGGTGAGGAGCGTGGGTGGCAGGTCGAGTCCGACCTGTGCGGCGGTGGCGAGCTGTGTGGGTTTGTACTCGGCGTCGCGGTTGCGCCAGGGGTGGTTGAGGTAGAGCGCGCCGGGGAGTGCGGCGAGGGTGCCGCCGTATCCGGATCGGGCCTGGGAGTGGGCGAAACGGGTCTCGGCGGATTCGGTCGCCGGTGTTGCACCGCCGTAGGGCGTGGGGCGTCGCCAGTAGACGGAGCGTACGGCGGAGAGGTCCAGTCGGCGGCTGGGGGTGTGCAGGGTTCCGCTGGGGCCGTGGTTGCCGAAGTGGGCGGCCATGGTGGTTCCGGCGGTGAAATCGGTGCCCGGATCGAGCCGTACGACCGGGACGCCCCGGCCGTACAGCTCGTCCAGCACCAGATCCGAGGTGACGTCGCCGAGCGAGGTCACGGCGAGGACCGGTGGCGATGCCACGTCAGTACGCGCTCCCCTCGTCGGGTTCGCCGTCGTCCGAGGACACGTCACCCTGGCTCTCCGACCGGGTGCCGGGCGGCGCGCATCGGCCGGCACTCTCCAGGTCGAATTCCACGGGCTTGCCCGCCGCATCGAGATACCGAGCAGTCTGTGAGGCGGTGTCCAGCTCGGCGGTTACTGCGGGAACCTCATCCGGTGGTGAGGAGGGGACGAGTCGCGACATGCCCCAGGGGGCGATCGGGTTCTGGTCCATTGGGCAGATCCCTTCGGTTGTCAGCTCGCTCCGCGGCCGGCATCGGCATGGTGGCGGCCGCGGAGTGCGCACCGCCGCATGAACGGCGCACGGCGAAGCTAGTGACCTGGAGGACCGCCAACAAGGGAGCTTCTCGCCATCACCGCGCGGGTCACGTTCGTGTTCGCTGGCGGGTCGGCAGGGGGCTGCTGGCCGCTGCTGTGGCGTACGCGGGCCTTGAGCGGTCGTCGCGTGGGTGGGGGAGTCGTGCTTGCACTCCTTATGCGGTTAGGTCTGCGCTCCCTACCGCTGGCTTCGCCCCTGTATCGCACCGTGTCGCTGGTACCGGTCTGCACCTGTGTCGCATGGCCCGATCAGGCGTCCGCGGCAGGGTATCGCTGTCGGCAGCGGGCGGGTTGGCCGCGCGGCGCGATCCGTCGGGGCAGTGGATGAACGAAAAAGCCTTTCGGGCTGCGTGTACAGCGGTTCGGGTCGTTCGCTGATTCTCGAACTCGTTGGCTGTGCTGATGCGTGAAGGGCGACGTTGGTAGTGTCCACTGCTGGGTCTGTGTGTGGTGTCACCGTGTTGGAGCCTGCTGCTGGCCGAGTCGGTGTTGTCGGATCACGAACGGGGTGTGCTGGGGCGATGGAGCGGACGTCCTCGACGCCGCAGGCCCTTGCGCTATGGGCCACCAGTCCATCCCTACGTGGCCTGATCTTGGGCACGGTCCCGGTCGCCGTCGCTTCGGAGAGCCCATGGCGCGAGCGTCTCCAGGGTCTGGCGGATTGTGGTCGCCAGGTCGTGACGCCCGCCTAGTAGTTGGCGGGCGGACTGCCGTAGTTGGGCGGTGGACTGGGCGTCTGCGGTGAGTGCCCGGTGGATCGCTGCCGCGAGTGAGTTCGGGTCGCCGGCCTTGGCGCTGTAGCCGGTTACGCCGTCGATGACGCTTTCGGCGAGTCCGCCCGCGTCGGTCGCGACGACGGGAGCGGCGCCGGCCGCTGCGGCTTCCAGTGGTATCCAGCCCAGAGGCTCGGCTCTGGACGGCACCACCACGGCCCGAAGCCGTGGGTGGGCGAGCAGGTCTCGCAGCCGTGGCGTGAAGCGGGTGACCAAGGTGGCGTTCAAGCGGAGTTCGGCGATCTGGTGTGCGAGATGACGCTGATAGGCGCTGGGCTCTGGGGCTTCGGTCACGGCCCCGATCACGGTGTGCGGGAGACGAATTCCCTGGTCCCTGAGGTGCGCGAGGGCGTGGATCAGGTCGTCGAACCCCTTGTAGGGCCGGGCCCGGCCGTAGCAGAGCACGAAGCCGTCCCTTGCGGCCGAGGGGGACAACAGCGTGAGACGGGTGATGTCGAAGATCTGGTCACGGGGGCCAAGCCCGTCGGGGAGGTCCATGACGGCTTCAGGGGCGAGCCCGATGTCCTCGATCAGGTGGGTCCGCATGTGCTGGGAGATTGCGGCGATGCGTGCGCCGGAGGCCGCGGCGCTGTACAGCCCGTGGCGCTCCCAGGCGATGCGCTCACGGTCTTCGGGGCGGTGAAGCCGGGCGGTGGAGCGAGGCACGAGCAGCAGGTGGCGGCGCTGGTCCTGTCGCAGCAGCGGCGCGAGGCCGAAGAACGGTGCGTCGAACGCGATGACCAGGCTGGGCTCGGCTGCGGGCAGGACGTGGTGGTTGAGGGCATGGGCGGTGTCCAGAGTCAGACGACGGAAGTGCGGCAGTCCGCCGAAGCGGAATTGCCCGCCGCTGCCGTTGTCCACGGGAAGGATCTGTGGATTGGCGGGCTGTAGCTCCAGCAGCGTGTCGTGCAGCCATTCGTCGTCATACTCGGGGCTGGTCATGGTGAGGCGCACGGGTAACACCACGAGCCTGACGCCGGGGGCTAGCATCGGCACTAGCGTGGCGAGGAACGCACGATTCGCACGCCCTGCCCCGCTCCCGTGTCCGTAGAAACCGTCGTGTAGGGCGATGGCCACCGTCGGTGCAGGCATCAGGGGTCTCCTTAACTGGGAGGACCTGCCAGCCCGTTCTCATCACCACGACCGTACCGTCGTCTTCGAGGCGGGTGTGAGCGCGACCCGGCCGATGTCCCGCAACGGTTACACCGCCCGCCTGGTGGCCTCGTACGAGTACCCAGGATCTGCCTGGGGACACGACGGCCATGAGCACAGCTGAACTACTACGTTGACATCTCCGATGAGCACCCGAGGAAGGTCAAGGCAGTGAAGCGTTGTCGACGCTCGCAGGCTGGGCGGACTGTCGTCGCACCCGACGTCGTGGAGGTATGGGCAAGGCTGGGAGGCAGCACGGTCGGGGTGCCGTATGCAGAGGCATTCCGGATGCTGCACCTTGTCGAGGGCGGGTGTCGGGTATGAGGGTGGCCATGCTCCAACCCACCTACTGGGCAAGGGCCCATGTGTGGAATCGGGTATTGTCCGCCGATCTCTTCGTCTGGCTGGACAGCGTCAAGTTCGCACGTTCCTCGGCCAAATGGGAGGACCGCACGCTCGTCGAGACCCCGGACGGGCGCCCTGTCGTGCTGCGGTTGCCCGCCCGGGGGCCACGCGAGGTGTCCTGGCGCGAGGTGGAACTTGGCGACGGGTGGACCAAGCACCGTAAGACGCTGCAGAGCTGCTACGGCAAGCGTCCGCACTGGCGGGCTATGGTGCCGTATCTGGAGAACGTCTACGGGCCGCCGGCCAGCACGATCGAGGCCGTTTGCCGGCGCACGTTCGAGGCTACGCTGTCCCTGCTCGGCGAGAACCGTCCCGTCGTGCGCGCCTCACAGCTGTCGGCCAAGGGCACCAAGGGCGAGTTGGTGCTGCGGCTGGTCCAGGAAGTGGGCGGGACCACCTACGTGACGGGCGCGCCCGGCGCCGCGTATCTGGATCCCGCGCGGTTCGCCGACGCTGGCGTGACCGTGGAGGTCCAGTCCTGGAGTGCCCCTGTCACCCGACGTGGGCTGGCCAACCCCTCGATTGTCCATGTCCTGGCGGAATTGGGCTCGGTCCGGGCGCGAAGGATACTGCTGAATAGCCATTGACGCGGTCCACACCCGCATTGATGAGGATTCTTGAATTTGGTTCTGACTCACGGAAGTTGAGCCCGAACCAGGGTTCAACCGTCGTCGAGAGTTTCGCGTACAGTACGCCCTACGGATGCGCTGCCATGAGTCATGTAGACAGCAACACCGCGCTACGCGCGTCATCGAACGGGGGCAGGTCCTCGCCAAGCCCGGCACGATTACCCCGCACACCAAGTTCGAGGCGGAGGTCTACTTCCTGAGCAAGGACGAAGGCGGCCGGCCCACCCCCTTCGTCACGGGATACTGCCCCCAGTTCTACTTCCGTACCACCGACGTCACCGGAAGCATCGAACTGCCCGCAGACATCGAGCAGGCCGTGCCCGGCGACAACATCCAGATGTCGGTCACCCTGATCCACCCCATCGCCATGGACGCGGGTGTGCGCTTCGCCATCCGCGAGGCCGGCAAGACCGTCGGCGTCGGAGTCGAGTCGTAGCCAAAGTCATCGACTGAGACGCACAGGTCACGGAGCGGGCGGGCATCGGTTACCGCGATCGGGACACGCCGCTCCGCCCGCTCAGGCACTCATCGGCCAAATGCAACGCTCATCTATGGGCCAGCCATTACGCTCAGCCCGGCCAATTCAGAGACTCACAGGCCAACTCGCGCGCTCAGTCACAATGACCCGTGACTGAGCGTCGTTGGTCAGTTGAGCGTGCGAGAAGAGTGGGACAGGAGAAGCCAACAGCTGGGCGATCGGGCGCCCGGGGCCGGCAGCAGGTCCCGGAGTGCCCGGATAACGTCCGAGGCGGCGGCGGTGGGACGTCCGCCGCCCCGGCGCACACCGGTTCAGAGCCTGCGGAGTTCCACCACCTGGTGGACCTTCTTGGCCGTGACACCCGGGAACGTGGGGCGTTCGATGCTGCCATTACGCACCAGGCGCCTTGGGACAGCGCTGGTGGCGGGGCAGTCTACGGCTGCCAAGCGGAAGGATTCGCGATACTTGTCCGGGGGCGTCGCGTTGGGGGGCGCGACGATGGCGTTGAACTCGACCTGTGCGGGGTTCTTACCCAGATTGAGGCGATAGGCGCTGCGGTCCCTGAATTTGTCGTTCACGGTGGCAGTCGCCCAGTAGTTGGTACGACGGTCCTTGGAGAACTGGACGATGATTTTGTGCGTGTGGCTCTCGGTTCGGGTCGATTCCTTGACGGTTCCGCGGTACGTCCCAAGGTAGGCGTCCCGATTACCTCCGCAGGACTGCCCCGCGTTCTCCGTATGCATGCTCGGGGCGCTTGCCAGGGCCGTGCTCGGCAGTGCGGCGAACAGCGGGGCAGTGGCGAGCATCGATACGAGGGCACGTGTGGCACGACGAGAACGTACGGACATCGGACTCTCCTAGTAAGACGGAGGGCGGCTGAACGGCAACGCACTTCGTCGCACCGTCGTTTCCGGTGGGGAGAACGTGGGTGTGCCGTCAAAATCTGATCGTCCTAGTCCGGCCTCAAGCCTCGCAAGGCATGGGCAACAGTTCACCCGGACGAGGTGGGTGATGGCAGGAGCCAACGACGAACCGTGCGGGGCGCGTTCAGCTGGAAACAAGGTGAAAGCACCCTCTTCGCTCAGCCAGGTCATTCGCGCGCTCAGTCGACCTTGATCAATTGGCGAGTGAGCGATTTGCAAACCGACGTGGCCGCTCAAAGCAGGTTGCGCTACTCGTCGCGCTCAACTGGCCAAGTACAACGCTCACCGGTCAACTGCAATGCTTCAGTCACATGACCGCATGTGGTCGGGTAGCCGGAGACCATTGCTGATCCCCGGCCCCCTCAGAACCGGACGTGCACCTTTCAGCGCATCCGGCTCAAGCAAGCCCCGAGGGGCTTCGCAGGTCAGCAGGGTCATGTGGCCCGTTCGCCGTCGCCAGCATGATGCTGGCGGTGGCATTCGGAGTGCACGAGGCGAAGATTGTTCCGCTCGTCCGTGCCGCCGTCCCGTCGGTAGATGAAGTGATGCTTGTGGAGCATCTTCTTCGAGGCCGCGAACCAGTTGATCCACTCACGTGGGCTGTCCGGCTCGTACTCGGCTCCGACGATCAGCGCCTGCTTGCAGAGAGGACAGAGCCCTTGCTGCCTGACCGCCAGGAGAAGACTCGTCTTGTCCATCGGCGGCGGCGCTTTCCTGCGGCGGCGATTCCGCCAGTACTCGGCCAGCGCAGGATCGTCCGGAGACGCTCCCCCCTTGACGAGCTGGTGGCGGACAATGCCGGTCCAGGCGAACTTGATGAGGAAGGCGCCGCTGTCGCGGTCGCCGAACACCCACCGGTCGCGCCGGGACGGGTGGAACCTGCCGAAGTACCGGTCCACGACCCAGTACCTCGACTTGTTGCGGTGACGACGCCTGGCCCATTTGAAGGTCAGCCGCCACATGTAGTGATCCAGCGACGAGAACGTCGTCGTGGACGCCACCGCCCGGTAGTAAGCCGCCCAACCGCGAACGATCGGGATCAGTCTGCGCAACACGGCCTCGGCATTAGCCCCATGCAGGGCTCTCACCTCGGTCCGCAGTCGCGCCCGGAGCCTCTTGCAGGCCGCTGTGCTCGGAGTGATGATCAGTTTCTTCTGGCCCTTCCGGCGGACGGTAAAGCCGAGGAAGTCGAACCCCTCATCGAGGTGGACGACCTTGGTCTTCTCCTCGTTGAAGCGAAGGCCCCTCGGCGCTAGCCAGTCCTCCAGACGGGCGCTGACCTGGTGTACCTGTTCCTCGTCGTGACAGAGCACGACGAAGTCATCGGCATACCTCACCAGCACCGGAGTGCCCGGCATCGCGCCAGGCTCACGCCCGGCCCGCACCGTGTATTGACACCCTGCGGCCTGTTCTAGTCCGTGCAGAGCAACATTGAGCAACAAAGGGCTGATCACACCGCCTTGAGGAGTTCCCTCCTCGGTCGGTGCGAACCGGCCGCGGTCGATCACGCCCGCCTTCAGCCATCCCGCGATCAGGTCCCTGGCGGGGAACTGGCCGAGCATGGTCATGAGGTGGTTGTGGTCGATACGGTCGAATGCCGCCGACAGGTCCGCGTCCAGGACCCACAGACGCTTCGGGTTCTTGCCCTTCACCGTCCAGAAGATCGCTTGGATCGCGTCCTGGCAGCTGCGGCCGGGCCGGAAGCCATACGACCTCGGCTCGAACCGCGCTTCCCACTCGGGCTCCAGCGCGTTCTTCACGCGGGCCTGGAGAACCCGGTCACGGATGACCGGGATGCCAAGAGGTCGCTGTTTCCCGTTGCTCTTGGGGATGAACACTCGCTTGACCGGCCTGGCCTTCCAGGGCGTCGACGACCGATGGATCTCGGCCGCCAAGGCACCTCTCGCCTTCGGCGTGAGGGCCCGTTCCCCGTCGATGCCAGCGGTCATGCGACCACTGCTCTGTTGCGTCACCCGCTTCACGCTGACGAGCGTGTTGCTGCGGCTTCGTAGCATGAGCTTCTGCAAGTTGCGGACCTTCTTGAGGTCCCCGTCCTGCGTTGCCTTGAAGATCCTCTGCCTCAGCCGCCGTACGTTCTCCTCGCAGATGGCCCAGTCGATGCCGTGCCAGTCGAGTAAGTCGTCCTCGGGTCCGTTCACCGCAGGCTTGGGCATCACGACAGGTGCCGTGATCTCCATGTTCGCCTCCGGTGTCTAACTTGTCCCTCGGTTCCGGCTTCCTTGCAGTGGTGACTTCAAAGGCTCACCTGATCCACGTGGGCGCCCTTTCGGGCCAGGCCAACTCGGGCCCGTATCCGGCGAGTTATGCGAGAGTGGGTGAAGGTCCCGATCTCCCGGTTTCCTCTGGCCTTTCGGCCCGCTGGCCTTCGCTTCTTGGATCTTCCTTCTCCCGCCGGGGACTTCAGCCTTCCTTGCGGTCGGCCTACCAAGCCGAGGCTTGGACCCCGTCGGGGTTTCCACGTTCCGCACCAGTAAGACGCGGCTGGGGTGGGCGCCCCCTCTACCCCGGGACCAGCGGTGTCCTCCCTCCGGGCTCAGTTACCCGGAGGTCGCTTGGCGCCTTTCAGCACCGGGTCCTGTGACCGCCGCCATCACGCCATCGACGCGGTCTTAAAGTCACGAGGCATCATCGAGGGTTCACTTGCGTTCGCCCGTCCAGCCTTCCCCTCACCTGTTGCACCCCGATGGCCGGGACGCTCTTGGGCTTGAACGCTCCGCTTCACACCCCGCCGTTACCAGCGACGCATGGGAGCGCGGGGACGGACCCTGGACACTGGCCCGAAGTTCAGCCGATCGATACCTCCTTCACGTGGCTGTCCTTACTTACCTGGAGCGACTTTCGTGTCGCACACTGAGCGTTGTACTTGGCCAGTTGAGCCTCTTGGTTCCTGCTTCCCTCGCCATGCTCATGTGGGGCGAACACGCTACCGAGGTCGACGTCGCCGAGAAGGCTCCGGCACGGTAGGCCGCTCTTCGAGTAGGGAGACGACCCGGTCGCGGCGAGGACGCCGGACGGCAGTGGCCCGGCCTGAGGTTGGTGAGGGCCGTCTCCTTCGCACCCAGCAAGGGAGACGGCCCTCACCCGCGTACCCAAGCCCGACCGCCAGAGGCACGTTCATATCTGACCATTTTTGATCTTGCTCATCGATCGACCGATACATGTGTCAACGGCCATGTCGTGCGCCCCGCCAGTCGGGGACTCTTGCGAGCGTGTCGATGCGGGTGGAGAGTTCGTCGCTGTATTCGCTCAGCACCATCCTCAACAGCCGGTAGGGCGCCGCCCCGCGGCGGCTCCGTCCCCGTGCTTGTCGTTGAGCTTCGACGCTGATCTCCCCGATCTGCCTCGGGGGCCAGGAGGTGGTGGTGGGGGCGTAGATGACCTCCCCGCTCGTCGTCAGCGCCCAGGCGACGGCCGAAGCAGCGAGGTGCGTCCGTGGGCGCGGGCTTCCCAGGGGGTGACACGGACAGTCAGCGGAACAGGCGGAAGAACCCGCGCACCTGCTTGACCAGCGACTCCGGCTGCTCCAGCGCGGCGAAGTGGCCACCATGCGGCAGCTCCTCGAACCAGCGCAGGTCGGTGAACCGCAGCTCGGCCTCCCGCCTCGACGGGCGGGTTATGTCGCGCGGGTAGACCGACAGCCCGGATGGCGCGGTCACCTTGTCCCGGAAGTTGGCGAAGCTCTCCCAGTACAGGCGCGCCGACGACGTGGCCGACGCGGTGAACCAATAGACCGAGATCTCGTCGAGGATCGTCTGCCGCGACAACGCGTCCTCGGGATGGCCGTCGTTGTCCGTCCACGCCCAGAACTTCTCGGCGATCCAGGTGGCCTGCCCCGCCGGGGAGTCGGTGAGGCCGTAGCCGAGCGTCTGCGGCCGGGTCGCCTGGATCGCCGAGTACCCCCGGCCGGTGCGCTGCATCTCCTTCTCGGCCTTGAGATTCGCCAGCTCCGCGGGCGTCGGGTCGTCGAACGTGCCCGCCGCCACGGATCCCAGGTTCAGGTGCACGCCGGCGACCCGCTCGGGCGCCACCTCGCCCAGCACCCCGGACACCGCCGAACCCCAGTCACCGCCCTGCGCGCCGTACCGTTCGTAACCCAGCGAGACCATCAACGTGTCCCAGGCGCGCGCGGTGCGAGTGATGCCCCACCCGGTCGTCGATGGCTTGTCGCTCCAGCCGTACCCGGGCAATGACGGCGCGACCACGTGGAACGCGTCCGCCGGGTCACCGCCGTGCGTGCGCGGGTCGGTCAGCGGGCCGAGGACGTCTAGGAATTCGAGCACCGAACCCGGCCACCCGTGTGTGAGCACGAGCGGGAACGCGTCCGGCTCCGGCGAGCGGACGTGCAGGAAGTGGATGCCCAGCCCGTCGATGGTGTCGCGGTACTGCGGGAACACGTTCAGCCGCTCGGCGAACCCGAAGTCGTAGTCCTCGGCCCAGCTGCGGCACAGCTCCTGCGTATACGCCAGCGGCAGCCCCTGAGACCAGTCGTCCACCGGCTCGCGCTCGGGCCACCGTGTCCGTCGCAATCGTTCACGCAGGTCCGCGATCTCGGCTTCGGTGATGCTGACCTCGAATGGCTCGGCGGACATGGCAAGGCTCCTTGCTGGTCAAGGCGCTATCGGATCAGAGGCAGGTGGACCGTCAGCGCGGGCTCCCATGCGTGGCGTCGGGTTCGGGGCGGTGGTCGGCGGTAGGGCAGCGGGTCAGGCTGAGGACGAGTCCGGCCAGGGGGAGTGCCGCGAGCACGGCGAGGGCCATCGGCGCCGGCACGATGCCGGACAGACCTGCGACAACGGCCGGACCGATCCCGCCACCCAGGGCGTTCATGAAGTTGAGCAGGCCCTGTGCGGTGTGGCGGTCGTCCGCGGCGACCAGGTCCGGCGCGAGGCTCACCAGTACGGCTTGGGCGCCGGCGAACCCGCACACGGTCAACGCCGTGCCGATGACGATCGGGATCGGCCCGGTGGAGATCGCGACCACGAGCACGCCGACGACGGTGAGTGCCGCAAGCCCGGCCGACACCTGCCAGCCGGTGAACCGGTCGGTCAAGGTGCCGACCAGCCGCCCGGCCAGCACCGAGCAGGCGGCGGCCGGGACTAAGAGCACGCCGGCTTCCAAGGGGCCACCGCCCGTGGCCTGCTCGATCAGGGACGGGGCGCGGAACAGCACCCCGTAGTAGCCGGCGAAGACGGTCCCGCCGATGAGCCCGGCCGCCAGGAAGCCGCGGGATGCGATCACCCGCCGAGGCACGAACCCGTCGGGCGTGCTTCGCACGCGCCACCACAGTCCCACGGCGGCGAGTGCCCCGGCGGCAGCCACGACGAGCGTGACCGGAGCGGGCAGGCCGACCGAGTGTGCCTGCAGCAACGTGATCAAGGAGCCGGCGAGTCCCGACAGTACCGCCGCGCCGCAGATATCGAGTCGCCCGGTCGAGCCGTTTCGCTCGCCGCTACCGCTCCACGTCAGCGCGCGCCTACTTGGCAATGCGGCCAGCAGGAGGGGCAAGGCGAGGACCGGGATCGCGAGCACGGCACGCCACCCGAGCCATGCGGTCACCGCCCCGCCCAACAGCGTCCCGCACCCCGACGCCGTCGCGCTGGCGGCCGCGATGATTCCCAGGGCGCGGATCCGTTGCCGCCCGGGAAGGGCGGTGGCTGCGGCAAAGACGGCGATCACGGTCGCGCCCGCCCCGGCGCCGCCGATCAGTCGGCCGACGATCACGACGGACAGTGTCGGCCCGGCTCCGGCGAGCGCGGAGCCCGCGGCGAGCGCCACGACCCCGGCGACGAGGACCTGGAAGGGGCTCCAGCGGACCAGTAGCCGACCCGTGACCGGCATCGCGAGCGCGGAGGTCAGCGACCACGCGGCGAGAATCCATGCGGTGGTCCCGAACGGCACCGCGAGTGCGCGGCCGATGGCCGGCAGGGCCACCGACGGCGCTCCCAGTGCCACGTACATCGGCAGCACCAGCATCCCCAAAGTCAGCCCCAGCCGACGCCCGTCCGGGGCGTCGGTTCGCTCCGGTGCCGGTGCCTCTCCAGACGGGATCGTCTGCGGCGTCGCTCCCTGCCGGGTATGTTGTGACATGCAAAAGCTCCTTTGCGTGTAACGTTACGGAGCAGTGAGGAGACACGTCAAATGCGGGATGCGTATTACAGCCCATTGGTGGTCCAGACGGCCGTCGACCTGGCCAACACCTTGAGGCCGATCAAGGGAGAGGACGCGCTTGAGACCGTGCAGCAGCTCCGGGACTTCCTTGACGACCATCCCGCGGCTGAGCCTCCGAGTTCGGCCGCGAACCAAGGGGCCGGTCCGCGGCATCTCACCCGCGCCGACCTGGCGGAAGTCCGCGCGTTGCGCGAGACAGTGCGTGAGGTGCTCGAACGGGCGAACACGGACCCGGTCGAAGCAGCGGCTCTGATCAACGACGGTCTGCGTCGCAGCCGCGCCACCCCGGTACTGCGCCACGAGGACGACCGCTGGTGGACCGAGGTGACCTCCGACACCGACCGCCGCTCGGCGCACCTTGCCGCGACTACGCTCAGCGCACTGGCCTCCGTGATCGCCACGCTCGGTCCCGCCCGTCTCGGCGTATGTGCCGGGCCGACCTGCCGGGCCACTTTCGTGGACCTCTCACGCAACGGCTCGAAGCAGTACTGCACCCGAACCTGCTCACACCGGGCCAGCGTCGCGGCCTACCGGAGCCGGCGCAGCCCGCGTTGAGCGCCGGCACCTGACCCTGCCAGGCCGGCTCCGGGGTTTCGTCCGAGCCCGCCTTCGACGAACTCGTTCGGGCCTCCGAGGGCGTTCCTCGTGATGCGATCTACATCGCCGCGAAAGCCGCAATGCAGGCCCGAGACCGCAAGATCTCCGTTCCGATCGTCCAGGACGCAGTGCGAGCCTGATATCAGTCCGACAAGGCACGTGCTCTCCGCGCGTGTCGAGCACCACCACCTGTCCCGGCCGGGAGACGATCACCGGCGAACCGCCGGGCTCCACCGCCGCGGCCGAGCGCACGTAACGCTGCCGGGTGCTGTCTGGGCCGAACCACTCCTTCCACACCTTCGCCAACGTGGTGCGGTGCGGCAGCTTCTCCTCCAACTCGGGCCCGAACTTCTCCCGAACGCATTTGCCTGGCGGGGCTGGATCGGCCTTTACGGCAGCCTCGAAGAGGTCAGTATTCGTGTTGTCGAGGACACCAGCGAGGGTGAGCAGGTTCTCGCCGAGTGGAGAGACGGGCATGTGGTCGTTGACCGGCTGTGAGGAGTGCGACGTCGGTGCCCGGTCCCTTGCAGCGGCGATGCCCCAGGGTGCGGCAATCTCTTTTTATGGCTCCGGCCGACGTGGGGCCGGCCGGAGGGGCGGGTTCATCGGAGTGCTCGTGCGCGGGCCGCGGTGGCTTGTGGTGGCGGGCCGGCGCGGGAGAGGGCCGGGCCGTGCGGTGCGCGGGGTGCCGGCGGCGCAGGGGTGGTGCTGCGTTGCCAGCGGTTTCGCAGGGTGGTGAGGTCGGCCAGGGCGCGGCGGCTGCCGGTGATCAGCTGGTGCGGCGTGTTGGCCGGGTCTTGGGCGTAGGCGGCGATTCGTGTGCCGGCGCCGAATGCGCGGGCCGGTAGCGCGCGTTGAAGGACTCGCTGTCCCCAGTATTCGGGTGAGCCGGCGGGGGCGGAGACCAGAGCGATGAGGTCGCCGGGGTCGAGGCCGTCGGTGAGGAGTCCGCGGTGCTTCCCAGAGCACGGTGACCGGGTCCACGGGCTCCCCGCTGTGGACCAGGGCGGTCATGCACTGCCACAGCGTGGCGTGCAGAGTCAGCGTGAAGTCGTCGGGCTGCAGCCAGCGCATGTTCTTCAGCTCTGCCGGGTGCGCGGTGGCAGTGGCGAGGAGGACTCGTTCCTCGTCGAGGGCTTCCTCGCTGCTGTGCCCCGCGGAGTTGTCCGGCACCAAGGTGTGCGGCAGGGAGCCGGGGTGCGGGGTGAACTGTGCGGTGAGCGTGTCCAGGAACTGTCCGAGCGTGTCGGCCTGGGCCAGGGTGCTGGTGGCCGGGTTGGGCAGGGTGGTGTCGGTGGCGGTCTGGGCGAGGCGTTCGGCGTGCGTGAGCAGTGTGCGGCGAGCGTGATCGGCTCGGATCATTCGCGTGTACGTCGGCGCGTGCCGGGGCCAGGGGCAGACCTGGATGAGGGCGTGGAGGTGAGATGTGAGACTGTGCAGGGCGTGAGTGAGACACCGACGCGCACCCTCCAGTACCGCGCTGACGGGCCAGAAGGCGCCCCAGTCCTGGTTCTGGGTGCCGCCCTGGGTACAACATGGCACAGGTTGTCGGAAGCGTCTTCTGGCGTCCACGTGGTCTAGATCGGGGTCGTTTGCGCAGGTGGGGGCCTTGTGGTCCAGCTGCATCGACGGTGTTGGTGAGACGCGTGTGAGAGCAAGTGAGCGGTGAGGAACCCCTGTCGGCTCGCTCCGGCGGGGGTTTCTGCGTTCCGGGGTGAGCCTGGCGCGTGGTGTTCGACGCGGTCTTGCTTTGCTCCGGCTCGCTGCCCTCGACGGCATAGGAAGGGCAGCGGTGACGATGCGGGTGCGGTGGCCGAGGGCAGGGATGTTATGCGGCAGACGAGGGCCGTAGCCTTCACGGGCGCGGATGTGCCCGAGGCCAGGGAGCGTGCTCCGTCGCACCCCCGGATGCCGGCCAGGGGCTTGCCCCGGAACAGGGCCAGTGCCTCAGCCGTCGAGGAGATTGCCCGCCCATCCCGAAGCCACCGCTCCCGGCCGTCCCCGCCGCCCATTTCACTGCCCGTCGTGCCGCTCGTTCTGCCGCCTGCGCCGTTGTCGGCATCATCGAGATTTCATCGGCATTTCAACGCCTCCCGCAAGAGTTGGCAAGACAGCACCGCGACCCGCGTACGAACCGCTGGTGATCGCCGGAAACCTCCGGATCTGCCGTGATCCTCCGGGAAGCGCAGTCGCAGGGAAGCCAGAGCAAACGGTGAACGCCCCGAACTGGAGGACAAGTTGAGTGAGCACCGCGCCACCCGCAGGAGTCTCCTGAAAGCCGTCGGCGGAATCTCCGCGGGGGTGGCTCTTGGCGGCGCGAGCGTCCTTGCGACGGCGTCGACGGCCACTGCGGCCGGCGATGTCCCCGGGCTGAGCGTCACGGAACGCAATGAGAGCGATCCCCGCATGTGGTACTACCGGTTCCAGACCGACGCGATCGGCTGGAACCCGGCCGTCAACGTCCTGCTGCCCGACGACTACCACACCAGCGGCCGCACCTACCCCGTCCTCTACCTCCTCCACGGCGGCCTGCAGGACTTCCGGACTTTCGACAGTGCGCCCGCGGACATCCGCGGCTGGACCGCCGGCAAGCCGATCATCGTCGTGATGCCCGATGGCGGACAGGCGGGCTGGTACTCCAATCCCGTCAACTCCAACACCGGCCCCCGCAACTGGGAGACGTTCCACATCGACCAGATGATTCCGTGGGTCGAGGCGAACTTCCGGACGTACGCCGAGTTCGACGGCCGTGCCGTCGCCGGGTTCTCGATGGGCGGCTTCGGCGCACTGAAGTACGCGGCCAAGTACCCCGACCGCTTCGCCTCGGTGAGCGCCCACTCCGGCCCGCCCAGCCTGCGCCGCGACCTGGGCGCAGTGGCCCATTGGGCCAACGTCTCCGCGGCGGTCAAGGACCTCGGCGGCGGCACGATCTACGGCGAGCCCTGGGACGAGACCAAGGTCAGCGCCGACAACCCGGTCGAGCACATCGAGAGCTACCGCGGCAAACGGATCTTCCTGGTCGCCGGTACCAGCCCTGCCCCGACCGACCCGTTCGGCTGGGGCAACGAGACCCAGGTGCTCCGCGGGCAGCGGGAGTTCCGCGGTCTCCTCGACAACGCCGGTATCCCGTACGAGTGGTACGAGGAGCCCGGCGGCCATGAGATCCGGCCCGGGATGATGATCCGCGACCTCGACGGCATCGTCGCCCGGCTCCGTCAGGCGTAGGCAGAATCCCGGAGTTGTTCTGGTGAGAACTTCCCTCAGAGGGGGCGCATAGGCGTGGACAGCGCGGATACATCTGGCGCGTCACAGCCGGAGCCGGCGGGTATCGGAACCGGTCGGGAGGATGACGGCCCCGGCCGGGAGGGTGACGGTTCCGGCCGGGCCCAAGCCCGGCTCGTCCTGACGGGCGGGCTCTGCGGTGCGGTACTGCTGGTCGCATCGCTGGTGGTTGACCTCAGTGGCTCCAACGAGCTGAAGCTTCCGCAGATGCCGAAACTCCCCTCCCTCCCGACGGCCCCCGGCTCGCTACCCACGGACATGCCGACCAACTTCCCCACGGGGTTGCCGACCGGCCTGCCCACGGACCTGCCGACTGATTTGCCCACAGGCTTCCCGACCGGCCTGCCCACGAACTTCCCGAGTCTGCCGCCGCTGCCGACCGGTCTGACGGGAGGTGGCTCGTGAGAAGCCTTGCTTCCTTGCCGATCCGTAATGACCAACTGGCCCACACCAGGGCACTGTTGATCGCCCGGATCGCCCTCGTTCTGTATCTGGTCGAGTTGTTGTTGAACCTGACCCGCCCTCGTGTGATGCCCGGCGAACCATCCTTGTCGATCTTCTACAAGGCGCCGTCCGGCCTCGACAAGATGCCCGGGTTCGCGGACTCGCTCGACCGGCTGCTGTCCATGCCACGCGCCGTCTTCTGGTGTCTCCTGGCGGGCATCGCGGCGGGGGTGGTCCTCCAGATCGTCGCCGCCGTCACCACGCGTCGATCCGACCGGCGTCCGGTCGTGTTGACCTGGCTGACGCTGGGGTGCCTGCTGTTGCCGTTCGGATTGCTCTCGCTGGTCGTCGTGATCGAGTACGTACCGGTGACGCTCGCCTGTGTGCCCAGTACGGTCTGTGTCCTGCTACTGCTCCGCGGCGGAGTGCGGTTCGCCCGGGTGCCGCTGGCCGCGCTGCTGGCCGCGTTCGGCTGGGGCGCATTGATCGTGTTCGGGCTTGGCCGTGCCTACAGCGGGCTCGCGTTCGGCACCATCTTCGGCTACCTGGGCCAGTCCTCCCTCACCGACATCAGCCGGTTCGCCCACAACCAGTTCCGCAGCATCGACCTGCTGCTCGCGCATCTCAGTGTCGTTGACGCTCTCGCCATCGCGGGCGGCGTGGTGCTGCTGTTCCTGCTGTTCCGGCACCGCGTCACCGATGCCGTCAGCGGTCTGATCCTCGGTGCCGCCGTCGGGCTCGGCTTCAACTTCGTGGAAAGCATCCTCTACATCAAGATCTACGGCTCGTTGGGCGACATGCTCGGGAGCAGCGGCGGCTTCGCGTACTGGATCCGGCAGTCGGTCGGCCTGCTCGGCGGACAGGTGGCATGTGGTGCGCTGTTGGGGGCCGGGCTCGGTGTCGCGGCCCGAGCGCGGCAGCGCGGGCTCGTCGCGGCGGCTGCGGTCGTGGCGGCGATCGGCGCGACCACGGGTGCCGACATACTGTCGGGGTGGCTGTCCGGACAGCTCCGGGATCAGGTCGACGTCGGCAGCACGCTCGACGTCCTGGTCGTCTCTCCCGCGCTGTGGCTGCTCCCACAGCTGCCGTTCATCGCCCTTGCCGTCGTACTCCTGGCCCGCGGACTGCGCGCTCGCGCCCCTGCGCTGAAGGCGGCCGTGGCGAAGGAGGTGGCGGCGGGCTCGGCCATCACCCAGGCGGAGGTGCCAGTCCTGGTCTCGCCCGTGCTCCGGCTCTGGGCGGTGGCAGGCACCTGGCGCTGGCACGGCCGGCGTGCGGCCCTCGCGCTGCACCGCCTGCATTCAGTCCAGTTGGATCTGGCCAGTCAGCACGTGCGGACGGCTCCGGCGAGCGGTTCGCAGGCGGAGGGGCAGGCAAGTGGACAGGCAGGCGAACACGCAGGTGAACGGGCGGATCTACAGACGGCCGTTCAGCAGATGGACGAGCTGCGTGCCCGGATAGCGCGGCTGAAGGGCGGGCAGCAGCCGGAGGTGACCCCGTGAACGATCTCAGAAGTGCCTTGCGCCGGGCCGTGAGTGCCCTCGCGCTCGCCGGTGCGGTGTTGCTCCTGACGCCACAGGCAGCCTCTGCCTGTACGGTCGGGATCGGTTACAAGCCGTCGTTGGACATCCGCGACCTGCGCCACCCGAAGACATGCTCCACAGGCACCTCCCTCGGTGGTGCCGGCGCGGTTGCCGTCCTCGCCCTCGGCGCTCTCGCCGCGGCGGGCTGGGTCGCGTACCGGAGGGTCGAGCAGGGTTTTGGTACGCCCCCGGAGGGCGGGAAATCGGGCCCGAGCCCGGCCCTGAGCGGCTACTTGGACGCCGCGGGGGTGACCTCGTCGGCGCCCGGCCCGGGCCGCAATGAACCTTGAGGGCCGTCGGCAAGACGCTTCGAAGGATCCGGTTCCGGCTGCCTGCGCCGGACCGAGCAGGAACAGCCGGACTCAGCATGAACAGGTGGACACCATGGGAACAGTTCGCCGCAACCTCGCCGGGCGCTTGGGCCGGGCGGGCGCCGCCTTACTGGCCGTCGGCCTCCTGATCGCGGGCCTGCCGGCTCCCTCGGCGGTGGCATCGGGTGCCACCGCCACCGGCCCGTCCGCGGAACCCGAAGCCGGTGGCGAGTTCACGGAGATCGCTCGCAAGCTCCTGAACGACCCCATCGGGCGAGCCGGGTACGAAGACCACAGGAAACTCAATATGTGGGACGGGACCCGCAATCTGGCCGTCGTCTGGTTCAACCTGACGAACTTTCAGACATCGCACGTGAGTTCTATAATACGGCAGTTCGGTGATGAGCCTTTTCGCGGGGGCTACTACATCGGGTACGGCACTCTATTGACGCGTGAGGGCAACGAGGCGCTCTTCGACCGGATAGAGAAGAATCTGGACTTGAAGAAGACCGGTCCGCTGAATGGTCCGCTGTTGAAGTTCACCGCCGTCAATGATCCGCGTAAGAACCACTCCGAACCCATCATCTACAACAAGTTTCTGTATCCCGTCCTCCGAAGCCTCGGCCTGGGGCATAAGGCGATCGAAAGACTGGAGAAGAGGGGTGTCGCCGGATTCTCGGACCGCGGTCGCTGTGGTCCTTGCGAAAAGCTCACGAGCGACATACCCGAGGAAAATTTCATGTCGGCGACGGGCTACAAGACCAAGCAGGAGCAGAAGGCGTCGGCGAACCGGGTGAACGGCGTCAACAGCATCACCAAAGCAGACCTCAAACGCGAAGAGGAGAAAAAGAAACAGCAGGCCGAAGCGGCCTTTCCGGCCTCGGGAAACGAGAATAAACCCTGCACCGCGCTGGGAAGCCGCCACAGTCGTCCCGTCATGGCGATGGCCATGCCCCTCGCCGCCGGCCCTTGTGGCGACGAAGACGGTGGCGCGCAGTCGGGCGCTCTCAACCAACTACTGGCCACGCCGTCCGGCGCCAACGCTTACGGCGGCGTGGACTTTTCGACGCTGGAGATGCGTTATCTCTCCGACGGCTCGGACGGGGTGCAGTACGCATATTCGTCGCAGCCCCTGTCCAAGGAGTACCAGCAGAACACCGAACTGGGAATGCGGGTGGTGCGCGACGCGGGCGCCGACCTGCGGACCTGGTTGGTGCTCGACCCGAACAAGTTCTGGGTCAACCTCAATCCCACCGAGCCGAATCGCATCGTCGATTCCGCCCTGGGGCAGACCAACGCCGGCCGGGCCATGCTGGAGGCCGACCTCCAGATGAAGCGCACGGAGGCGAAGATCCTGCACCCCGACTCGGCGACGGGAAGGCAGTACTGGCGGGAGCTTCAACCGTCTGCGGACGGCTCGCTCTGTTTCTCCTCCCGGATGTGGATCGTGCCCGGAAAGGTCGAGGTGCGTGAGGACGGCGGATCGCTCTATGTCCTCACCGCGCTGCTCGATGTGAAGACGAAGTCGGAGCACATCAACGACCCTTATTCCAAGCCGTGCAACGCTGATCCGGCCACGAACGCCCACAACGAAAACCTGGAACGAACCCTTGTCCTGCCGAAGATCGTGAAGGCGGTCAACACCGATCCGGAGTACGCGCCGCTGCGCCGCGCCTTCATGGCCAGGATCATCGCGCAGTGGGTGCGCGAGCGACACCAGCAGGGGCACCGGACCTCGTTCGACAAGATCATTGATTCCAAGGACCTGGGACCGGCCAAGCTCGACGGCAACTGGCGTCCCAAGAAGGTCTTCGACGACTACGTACGCTCATACCGCAACAAGGAGTTCGACATCACCCGCGAGACGGACGAGGGAGGTGTCAGGCGCATCACCCGCTACATGCTCGGCGGCGCGGACCTCACGAACGTGCGGTTGACCGGCGTCACCGAGGCGGCGATGCGCGAGCGGTACCCGCAGCTCGCCCAGTCCGCGCAGGGCTCCGTCGGCCGCCGGGTGACTGCGGCCGACGGCTCGATCTGGCTGGGCGGTTCGGTCCAGACACCGGAACAGGGCTTCTGGGACCAGCTCAAGGACGACGCGACGAGACTGACCGGCGGCAACGGCCCGCTCCTGGTGGTGATTCTGCTGGCCCTCGGGGCCCTCCTGTTCGGCTTCCGCAACCGCCCGCGGCGCGGCAACCATCCCACCACCTGAACTCACCCGCGGCAGCCCGCAGTCCGGAGCGGCCCTCAGCCAACCGTGAGGGTGCGACGTCCGCAGGCCGGTCGCAGCACGCGTCGTCACCATCTCCTTGTTCCGTCCACTGGCTGTCATCAGTGGGCGCCAGCTGTCGAATGGTCCCGGCTCGACGGTCGGGTTTGAACAACGGGGGTCCACGTGTCGTGAGGGGCGGGAGGATGGGTGGGCGCTTTCCCCGGTCCGGGGTCTGACTCAGCGGGCCTGGATAGAGGTCTTCTCATCGGAGCTGATCACGTACTCGTCCTCGCCCAGCTGTTCGCCCTGCCAGGTACGGGTTGTACAGGTCCAGCACCCGGGCGGCCTTGGGCCGGAAGCCGGGGCCGGTGAGGAAGATCCAGGAGCGGTGCTGCCAGGGCTTGAGCGAGTCCCGAGCCAGCCAACGGCGTACGGTGGACGCCGATACCAATGTGGCGATGCCCCGCTGGATGGCCTCTCGGGCCAGTTCCGGGCACGACCAGCGGGAGATCGGCACTCCGCTCTCGGCGGGCAGCTGGCAGGCCAGCGCCTTGACCTCGGCGGCCTGCAGCGGTGTGAACGAGGCAGGACGACCGCAGCGTTGACGGTCTTTGAGCCCAGGCAAGCCCGCCTGGGCGAACCGGCCACGCCAGCGGCGCACGGTGTCCAGGTGCAGCCCCGTCTCCCGGGCGATACGCGCGTTGGAGCGCCCCCTGGCCGCGTGCAGCACTACCTGCGCACGCACCCGCAGCCGGTGCTCGGTCTTGTGGCCGTAGGCCATCTTCTTCAACCGCGCGCGCTCGGCGGCACTCGGGGCTATCGGACAGGCAGTGCGGACGGGCATGGCGGGCAAACCGATCGGCCGAAGTGGATCACTGGCAAGTCCCAGCCTGCCCCGCTTGTCGCGCGATGGAGCTCAGACGTCGTTGCGGGCGCGGATCGGGCAGGTTGCAGGGTCTGCCGACGTCGCCGTCCTCCACCAATCCCCCTCGGTGACTGTCAGGGGGACGGCGGTGCCCATGGGCTTGCTACTGGCTGCCGCGGCGCGCTACTGGGACGGTGAGCCGCGTAGCGGCCGGTCCGCGCACACCAGTCGTAGTTGCATCGCGGCGCGCATCCCCTCTATGCAGCCGTAGACGTTGGTACGGTCGGTGACTGGGATAGTGAGCCGGTCGCACACGTCGGCGATGGCGGGCTCGGTGTGGTTGAAGGTGCGGGTCCACTCGTCGACCATACGACGGGCCTTGTCGATGGCTTCGCGGCGTATGCACCGCTGTTCGTGTTCGATGATGAGCACGAGATTGTGCTGATCACCTTGAGCCTCTTCTTTGTCGAGTGACAGAACATCGTTGACGATGTTGATGTTCTGATTGGTGACGTAGCGCATCAGGCGCATTTCGGGGCTGTCGTAGACCGGCGTGGGGAGTTCGCTGTGCCAGACCCGTTCGATCAGGTCCAGCAGTGGGGGCATGAACCCCGTGCGGTAGTGCAGGTCCAGGCAGTCCGGCGTGCTCGGCCAGACTCCCTGAACGCGGTTGGCTGCTTCGGTGACGTGGGCGTACAGGTACTGCTTCCAGTGCCGGACGGCGCGTTCACACCATGCCGGAGACATCCCGGCACGCTCCCGTCTCCACAGGTCACCGAAGGCTGCGGTCACCGGATGGCCGCTGACGGCCGCCGCGTCGGATTCCCCGTCCAGCAACGCGGCGGTGCGCTCGATGACGGCGGCCACTGACTCAGGCTGCTGGCCGAGCGGTCCATCGAATTGGTCGTCGAAGGCGAAGAACCAGCCGAAGACATCACATCCCAGGGCCAGGTCATCACGTTGGGCCAGGTAGAACCAGCGTGCCCCGACCTCCGCCGGACTCCACAGCCGGTACTTTGCCTCGGCGTCCGGACCGGCTAGCAGGCCCATACCGCGCATCCAATCGATATGGGGTCCCGCCGGTATCGCTCCAGGATTGAACGCTAAGGGGTCGCCGCAGGTCAGAGCGTCGATCGCCGGGCTGCCGCTCCGGCCTGTGGCGGTGTTTACCAGTGGTGTCCCCAAGGTGATCCGCCGGGAGTCGGCACATGTCCACGCCCTTGACGCCGTCTCAGGCTCGACCTCGCAGGAATGCGCAGGTGGTCGGCGAGTAGGCCGGGCAGATCGAGCACCATGTCCGGGTTGCTTGTCGGCTGGTGTGCTGTTCGTTGCTCACCCTGCCAGCCGCGGGTGACGGCTCGTGCGGCGGCATGAACATCCGCGAGTCGACACTGGAGGGGCTCGACACCGCGGCCCGCAAGGGCAAGCACGGCGGCCGGCCGCCGGTCATCACCGACGACATGCTCCACACCGTGCTCCGGCGGAGGGCGAACGGCGAGTCCGTCGAGCAGATCCAGCCCGACCTGATCACCCCCACCGGCAAGCCCAAGGGACAGAACCCCTCGGTGGCCAGCATCTACCGGGCGCTCGCCGAGCACGCCAAGCGCGAGGCATACCCCGAAGCCGTCGCCCAGGCCCACGCCGACTTCGCGGGCCTCCAGGCCGGCGAACTCCCCGCCCCGCGCACAGCGGAGCAGACGGAACCAGCCCGGTGACCAAGTACCTCGCCGTCCTCCAGTTCACCGCGAACGGCCCGAAGGCCACCGGGGAGTGGACCTCGGACACCACCGCCCTCCGGACTTGGCGAGACTGGGTCGGCGTCTACGGTTCCGATGAGCAGGTGTTCATCCGCGTCATCGAGGAGACGGACGGCCGAGAGCGTGTGCTCACCGCCTGGGAGCACGGACGAGTCGTCGAGGCGCCACAGAATTCCACCTGAGGGGGCAGCCGGAATGCGCCCGACCGTGCCGTAGCCGTCCCCGACACATCACGCGCTACCCATGATCGGGAACGTGGCGGCTCGTCGCCGATGCCGCACTCGGTGCTGGGGCCAGTGGGGACGACGACCTCGATCATGGTGGTGTCCCTAAGAATGTTGGCGGTCCGGGAGGACCGGGTGTGGCTGATGGTGGGTTGCCCTTGAGGGCTCGAGAGGAATGGCCGCCCGGTCCTCCGGGACGCTCCGACCACTGATTGAGAACTGCGGTCATCGCTGGTTAGGGACCTGTCGGCGGAGTGTTCTACGGACCACGGGAGTGTTGGTCACGGTGGAACGGAGCAACGCGGTTGAGCACGCGGCAGGAGCGGATATGGGTCGGCATCGACGCCGGTAAGGGGCACCACTGGGCGGTGGCCCTCGACGCCGACGGCGAGACGCTGTTCTCGACGAAGGTGATCAACGACGAGGCCCAGATCCTCACTCTCATCGGCACCGCCCGCGAACGGGCCGACGACGTGCGGTGGGCGGTGGACATCTCCGGCCGGGCCTCCACGCTGCTGCTGGCCCTGCTGGTCGCCCACGACGAGAACGTCGTCTACGTTCCCGGCCGCACGGTCAACCGCATGTCCGGCGCTTACCAGGGCGAGGGGAAGACCGATGCCAAGGACGCGAGGGTCATCGCCGATCAGGCCCGCATGCGCCCGAAGGCCTTCGCGGCCTTGGACACACCCCCGGAGCTGGTCTCCACCCTCCGGGTGCTGACGAACTACCGTGCCGACCTGATCGCCGACCGGGTCCGACTCGTCAACCGGCTCCGTGACCTGCTGGTGGGTATCTGCCCAGCGTTGGAGCGGGCCTTCGACTACTCCGCGGCCAAGGGCCCCGTCGTCATGCTGACCGAGTACCAGACGCCCGCCGCCCTGCGCCGAATCGGTGTGAAACGGCTGACGACCTGGCTGGAACGACGCAAGGTTCGTGGCGCCGACACGGTCGCCGCGAAGGCGGTGGAGGCGGCTCAGTCCCAGCAGATCGCCCTGCCCGGCGAGAAGCGGGCGGCGAAGCTGGTCTGCGATCTCGCCCACCAGCTCCTGGACCTGGACGCGAGGATCAAGGACAACGACCGGGAGATCCGCGAGACCTTCCGCGCCGATGACCGCGCCGAGATCATCGAATCCATGCCCGGTATGGGCCCCATCCTCGGTGCCGAGTTCGTCGCCATCGTCGGCGACCTCTCCGGCTACCGCGACGTGGGCCGCCTCGCCTCGCACGCCGGCCTGGCCCCGGTCGCCCGGGACTCCGGCCGCCGCACCGGCAACTACCACCGGCCCAAGCGATACAACCGGCGCCTGCGGCACATCTTCTACATGGCCGCCCAGACGGCAATGATGCGACCAGGCCCCTCCCGCGACTACTACCTCAAGAAACGATCCGAAGGACTGCTGCACACCCAGGCCCTGCTCGCACTCGCCCGCCGCAGGGTCGACGTCCTCTGGGCGATGCTGCGCGACAAGAGGCTCTTCACCTCCGCCCCACCGGTCACGCAGGCGGCTTGACACAATCATTGAGATTCCTC
>NZ_KB891912.1 GCF_000373585.1 Streptomyces sp. MspMP-M5 | reverse complement strand
CGCTGTTGAGTTCTCAAGGAACGGACGCTTCCTTCGGCCTGCCCTCGCGGGCTTCCTCCGGGCGCTTCCCTTCGGTCTTGCGTCTCCGACTCTATCAGATCCTTTCGGCTCTGATTTTCGCCGGTGCGATCCGGCCTTTCGGCTTTCTCGCGGTTCCAACCTTACCAGATCCGTTTCCGTCTCTGGCCCCCTGCTGGAGCGGGGTCGGCCGTTTCGCTTTCGCTTTTCGGCCTTTCCGACTTTATCAGATCTTCTTTCCGTTCCGGTCCGCTTCTCAGTGAGTTGCGGGCGGTTCGGAATTCGGTTCCGATTTCCTGTCGGAGGAGTTTGCCTTTCGGCTGTTCCGACTTTATCAGATTGCTCTGGGTCGGAATTCCGCGGCCTGCGGGGAGCGGTCCGTGCGCACAGCGCGCGGTGCTTCCCGTTCCGGCGGAGCCGTAAACGTACTGGAGCGGGGCGCCCCGATGCAAATCCGGGCGCCCCGCTCCTACTTGAGGACCTTCGTACGGACGGTCCGTCAGACCTCGACGACCACGGGGAGGATCATCGGGCGGCGGCGGTAGTTGTCGGAGACCCACTTGCCGACCGCGCGGCGGATCAGCTGCTGGAGCTGGTGGGGCTCGGCGATGCCGTCCTGGGCCGCCTTGGCCAGGGCTTCGTCGATCTTGGGTACGACGGCGTCGAAGTCCTTGTCGTCGATGCCCGAGCCGCGGCCGTGGACGTTGGGGCCGCCGACGGTCTTGCCGGTGCTGCTGTCCACGACGACGAAGATCGAGATGATGCCCTCGTCGCCGAGGATGCGGCGGTCCTTGAGGTGGGTCTCGGTGACGTCGCCGACCGAGAGGCCGTCGACGTAGACGTAGCCGGCCTGGACCTTGCCGCTGATCTTGGCGATGCCGTCGACGAGGTCGACGACCACGCCGTCCTCGGCGATGACGATGCGGTCCTTGGGGACGCCCGTCAGCGCGCCGAGCTCGGCGTTGGCGCGGAGGTGGCGCCATTCGCCGTGGACCGGCATGAGGTTCCTCGGCTTGCAGATGTTGTAGAAGTACAGCAGCTCGCCGGCCGAGGCGTGGCCCGAGACGTGGACCTTGGCGTTGCCCTTGTGGACCACGTTGGCGCCCCAGCGGCTGAGGCCGTTGATCACGCGGTAGACCGCGTTCTCGTTGCCGGGGATGAGCGACGAGGCCAGGATCACCGTGTCGCCCTGGACGATGCGGATCTGGTGGTCGCGGTTGGCCATCCGGGAGAGGGCGGCCATCGGCTCGCCCTGGGAGCCCGTGCAGACCAGCACGACCTCGTCGTCCGGGAGGTCGTCGAGAGCCTTGACGTCGACGACCAGGCCCGCGGGGACGTTCAGATAGCCCAGTTCACGGGCGATGCCCATGTTGCGGACCATCGAGCGGCCGACGAAGGCGACCCGGCGGCCGTACTCGTGAGCCGCGTCGAGGATCTGCTGGATGCGGTGGACGTGGCTGGCGAAGCTGGCGACGATGATCCGCTTGTTGGCGTTCGCGAACACCTGGCGCAGCACGTTGGAGATGTCGCGCTCCGGCGGGACGAAGCCCGGGACCTCGGCGTTCGTGGAGTCGGTGAGGAGGAGGTCGATGCCCTCCTCGCCGAGCTTGGCGAAGGCCGGGAGGTCGGTCAGCCGGCGGTCCAGCGGGAGCTGGTCCATCTTGAAGTCGCCGGTGTGGACGGCCATGCCCGCGGGGGTGCGGATGGCGACCGCGAGGGCGTCGGGGATGGAGTGGTTGACGGCGATGAACTGGCACTCGAAGGGGCCCAGGCGCTCGCGGTCGCCCTCGGCGACCTCCAGCGTGTAGGGGCGGATCCGGTGCTCCTGGAGCTTGGCCTCGATGAGGGCCAGGGTCAGCTTGGAGCCGATCAGCGGGATGTCCGGCTTCTCCCGGAGGAGGTAGGGGACGCCGCCGATGTGGTCCTCGTGGCCGTGCGTGAGCACGATGCCGTCGATGTCGTCGAGGCGGTCCCTGACGGACGTGAAGTCCGGCAGGATCAGGTCGATTCCGGGCTGCTCCTCCTCGGGGAAGAGCACTCCGCAATCGACGATCAGCAGTCGGCCGCCGTATTCGAAGACCGTCATGTTGCGGCCGATCTCGCCCAGGCCGCCGAGCGGGGTGACGCGCAGGCCACCCTCGGGAAGCTTCGGCGGGGCGCCGAGCTCGGGGTGCGGATGACTCAAAAGACTCTCCTCACCACGCGCGCCACGCTGCCGTCGAGGCACGTGGCGCGCATGACATTCGTGCACTTGCTGTGGGGCGGTTGTTGTTCCGTATGCAGTTATGAAGTCTGTGTTCTACAGCTGTACCCCGCCGGCGGCGAGATCGCGCTTGAGCTGCTCGGTCTCGTCGGGCGAGAGCTCCACCAGGGGCAGTCGCAGCGGGCCGGCCGGCAGGCCCTGGAGGCCGAGGGCGGCCTTGGTGGTGATCACGCCCTGGGTGCGGAACATGCCGGTGAAGACGGGGAGCAGCTTCTGGTGGATCTCCGCGGCCTTGGTGACGTCGCCGGTGAGGTGGGCGTCGAGGAGAGCGCGCAGCTCCGGGGTGACGACGTGGCCCACGACCGAGACGAAGCCGACCGCGCCGACCGAGAGCAGCGGGAGGTTCAGCATGTCGTCGCCGCTGTACCAGGCGAGGCCGGAGCGGGCGATGGCCCAGCTGGCGCGGCCGAGGTCGCCCTTGGCGTCCTTGTTGGCGACGATCCGCGGGTGCTCGGCGAGCCGGACCATGGTCTCGGTGTTGATCGGGACGCCGCTGCGGCCGGGGATGTCGTAGAGCATCACGGGCAGGTCGGTGGCGTCCGCGATGGCGGTGAAGTGCCGCAGCAGGCCCTCCTGCGGGGGCTTGCTGTAGTAGGGCGTGACCGCGAGCAGACCGTGGGCGCCGGCGTCCTGCGCGGCGCGGGCCAGCTCGAGGCTGTGCCGGGTGTCGTTGGTACCGGCTCCGGCGACGACGAAGGCTCGGTCGCCGACGGCTTCGACCACGGCGCGGACCAGCTGGGCTTTCTCGGCATCACTGGTGGTCGGGGACTCTCCGGTGGTGCCGTTGACGACGAGGCCGTCGTTGCCGGCGTCCACCAGGTGTGCGGCGAGCCGCTGCGCGCCGTCGAGGTCGAGAGCGCCATCCGCCGTGAACGGCGTGACCATGGCGGTCAGCACCCGCCCGAAGGGGGTCTGCGGTGTGGAAGTCGGAGCCATGGGTCCCACGCTACTCGTAGGGCGCAACAGGGTGTGCCTCTGGGGAGCCAAGGATGTGGACTCCGGCACTGCCTGCTCGGGGGTTCAAGCAGTGCCGGGTCCGTTTGTTCAGCGTAGTTGAACTACTCAAAGCGCCGCAATCCGGACACTTCGGACGGGTATGCGGCGGCCGGGGGCGCTACGGGGCGATGCGGCCGTTGGCGTTGAACGCGGCGTAGGTGAGGGGCATGAGCTTGGCCCAGTGCGCCTCCATCTGCTCGCCGACCATCTCGATCTCGCGCTGCGGGAAGGAGGGGACCTTCGCCTGCTCGTGCTGCGTGCGCAGGCCGAGGAAGTGCATCAGGGAGCGGGCGTTGCAGGTGGCGTACATCGAGGAGTAGAGACCGACCGGGAGGACCGCGCGGGCGACCTCGCGGGCCACGCCGGCGGCGAGCATCTCCTGGTAGGCGGCGTACGCCTGGCGGTAGGTGTCCTCCATGACGCGGCCGGTGAGCTCGTGCTGCGCGGGGGTGCCCTCGACGAACTCGTACTTGCCGGGGCGGCCCTGCTGGACGAGCTTGCGGGACTCGCCGGGGACGTAGAAGACCGGCTCGAGCTGGCGGTAGCGGCCGGACTCCTCGTTGTACGACCAGCCGACGCGGTGCCGCATGAACTCGCGGAAGACGAAGATCGGGGCGCTGATGAAGAACGTCATGGAGTTGTGCTCGAAGGGGCTGCCGTGGCGGTCCCGCATCAGGAAGTTGATCAGACCCTTGGAGCGCTCCGGGTCCTTCTGCAGCTCCTCCAGGGACTGCTCGCCGGCCGTCGAGACCCGGGCCGCCCAGAGCACGTCGCTGTCCGCTGCGCTGTGCTTGACCAGCTCGACCGTCACCTCACTGCGGAAGCTGACGGGTGCGCTCTCGGCGCTGTCGGGGGTGTGGGACACCGGCGGTTCCTTCCGTTCGATCCTCGTGCGCTTCCAGCCTACGGCCCGCCACTGACAGCGCCGGGAAGGGCGACTGATACGGCGTTAGCAACAGAACGGCGACAAAGCGGACGAAAGCCGACCCCGCTCGCGGGCCGGCTCACCGCGGTTGATATTTTTCACAGAAGTAACGGAAAACGGGCACCAAACGGACGCCCCAGACGTCTTTGTCTGTGACAGTGCCCACTACGAGGTTCCTAGGAGAGCCCCCTCATGTTCCGCCGGCGAGAGCCCGTCCCGTTCGCCTTCGTTGCCGAGGCAGACCGGTTCCGCAGCAATGTCACTCCCCCACCGCGCCAGCGTGCCTCGCGGGCGCAGCTCTTCGGCCAGTCCCTGATCACCCTCACCGTGGTGGGCGGCCTGACGGGCGCCCTGCTCTTCGGCCTGCCGGCCCTCCAGCAGGACACCTCCGCGTCGACCGGGGTGCACCAGTCCGAGGCCGCGCACCACTGAGCCGGCGGCGGAGCGGGCCACGGGTGTCCCGCCCGGGTGGTTCCGCTCCGCCGGTCCCGATAGCCTCACCGCTCACAGCTTCCGCCGGCATGGCGTTCCACGCCGTGCCGGCCAGCCGCGAGTGAGGACCCAGCCGTGCCCCTGCCCTTCCTGACGGCCGACCGCGCCCAGGCCGACGGCCGCGCGGCCCCTGCCTCCCCGTCGTACGACAGCCCCGACCAGTGGCGCCGTCCCTACCGCCCCGGACCGTGGCGGGTGGCGGCGGCGGCGGTGTTTCTGCTGCTCGCCTCGTTCGTCCTGCTCTCGGCGCTGATCATCGCGCTGGCCGGATCGCCGGCCGGGGCGGCGGTCTGCGCGGCGGTCGGGGTGCTGGTGATCGCGCTGGCGCTGCGGCTGGTGCGGGTGGGGATCCGGGTGAGCGCCCAGGGGCTGCGGCAGGTGAACCTGCTGCGGACCACGACCCTGCCGTGGTCCGCGGTCGGCGCGGTCCGCACGGTGCAGCAGCCGGTGCGCTGGCTGGGGCTGCCGCGGACGGTGCAGGGCCAGGCGCTGCGCGTCGAGCGGACACAGGGTGAGCCGCTGCGGACCCTGCTGACAGACCGCAACGCGGACTTCCTGGGCCGCCCGGAGATGTTCGAGCGGGCCGCCGACCTGCTGGAGGCGTGGGCGGCGGAGCACCGGCCCCGGGGGGCAGGGGAACGGATCTCGTAGGGGGCTTCCCGTAGGGGACGGGAGCGCCCCCTACGGGCCACAACGGGGTGGGGTGGGCAGCTATTCCGCGTGGGTGCCCCGGTCATCCGTACGAGTGCCCGGGCCGTGCGGGGCGAGGTCCGGGGTGTCGGCACCGGGTCTCGTCGGCGCCGGCCGGCCGGCGTGCAGGTCGATGGCGCGCTGCATGGCCTCGCGGGCCCGCGGGGTGTCCCGGGCGTCCCGGTAGGCGACGGCGAGCCGGAACCACGTGCGCCAGTCGCCGGGCGCCTCCTCCGTCTCGGCCCGCCGCCGGGCGAAGACCTCGTCGGCCACGTCCCGGTCGATCCGGCCGCCGGGGGTGCGTGCGAGGTCGTCGCGCGGCAGGCCGCCCTCCGCCGCCAGCTCGCGGGCCAGCCGGTTCGCGTCGCGCGCGAAGCGGGTGTTGGCCCACAGGAACCAGCCGCCCAGGCACGGCAGGACGAAGGCCACGGCGCCCATGCCCATCGCGGCCGGCTCGCCGGTCATCAGGAGCAGTACGCCCTCCATCGCCACCACGCCGAAAACCAGCACCAGCGCGGTGGACAGGAAGACGTAAGTGATCTTTCCACCCATGGTCGTGATCCCCGATCAGCCCAGATCGAGGAAGTTCTCCAGGCCCACCGTCAGGCCCGGAGTGTCCACCACGCGCCGCACACCGAGCAGGATGCCCGGCATGAAGCTGCTGTGGTGGAGGGAGTCGTGCCGGATGGTGAGGGTCTCGCCCTCGCCGCCGAGCAGCACCTCCTGGTGGGCCAGGAGACCGCGCAGCCGGACCGAGTGGACCGGGACGCCGTCGACGTCCGCGCCGCGGGCGCCGTCCAGCGCGGTCGTGGTGGCGTCCGGCTGCGGCGGGCAGCCGGCCTGTGCGCGGGCCTCGGCGATCAGGCGGGCGGTGCGGGCGGCGGTGCCCGAGGGGGCGTCCGCCTTGTCGGGGTGGTGCAGCTCGACGATCTCCGTGGACTCGAAGAAGCGGGCCGCGGCCTGTGCGAACCGCATGGTGAGCACCGCGCCGATGGAGAAGTTCGGGGCGATCAGCACACCCGCGCCGGGGGCGGCGTCGAGCCAGCTGCGCAGCTGCGCGAGGCGGTCGTCGGTCCAGCCGGTCGTGCCGACCACACCGTGGATGCCGTGCCGCAGGCAGAAGTCGAGGTTGTCCATCACCGCGTCGGGGGTGGTCAGTTCCACCGCGACCTGGGCGCCGGCCTCGACCAGCGTCTCCAGGGAGTCGCCGCGGCCGAGGGCCGCGACCAGCTCCATGTCGTCGGCGGCCTCGACGGCCCGGACGGCCTCGGAGCCGATACGCCCCTTGGCTCCCAGGACGGCCACGCGCAGCTTGCTCATCGTTTTCCGCTCTCTCTTCGTGGTGGGACGGCCCGCCGGTACCGCCGCCTAGGCGACGGCGTCGTCCAGGCGGGCCGCCTGCCGGTCCTTCAGGGGGCCGATGACGGACAGCGAGGGGCGTGCGCCCAGGACATCACGGGCCACCGCACGGACCTCGTCCGGGGTCACCGCCGATATGCGGGCCAGCATCTCGTCCACCGACATGTGCTCGCCCCAGCACAGCTCGCTCTTGCCGAGCCGGTGCATCAGGGCGCCGGTGTCCTCCAGGCCGAGGACCGTGGAGCCCCGCAGCTGGCCGATCGCGCGGCGGATCTCGTCGTCGGTGAGGCCCTCGGCCGCCACCGTGTCGAGTTCGTCGCGGCAGATCTTCAGGACGTCGTGCACCTGGTTGGGACGGCAGCCGGCGTAGACGCCGAACAGGCCGCAGTCGGCGAAGCCCGAGGTGAAGGAGTACACGCTGTACGCCAGCCCACGCTTCTCGCGGACCTCCTGGAAGAGGCGGGAGCTCATCCCGCCGCCCAGGGCGGTGTTCAGCACGCCCATCGCCCAGCGCCGGTCGTCGGTGCGGGGCATGCCGGGCATGCCGAGGACGACATGGGCCTGCTCCGTCTTGCGGCCGAGCAGGTCGACCCGGCCGGCGGTGCGCAGGGTGCGGTTGCCGGAGCGCGGGGCGACCGGGGTGGCGTCCTGGCGGTGCAGCGCGCCGGCCTGCTCGAAGGCGCGGCGGACCAGGCGGACGACCTTGGCGTGGTCGACGTTGCCGGCGGCGGTGACGACCAGGTGGGTGGGGTCGTAGTGCTTCTTGTAGAAGCGGCGGATGCGGTCGGCGGAGAGCGCGTTGACGGTGTCGACGGTGCCCAGGACGGGGCGGCCCAGCGGGGTGTCGCCGAGCATGGTGTGCGCGAACAGGTCGTGCACACAGTCGCCCGGGTCGTCCTCGGTCATCGCGATCTCTTCGAGGATCACCCCGCGCTCGGCGTCGACGTCCTCGGTCCCGATGACGGAGCCGGTGAGCATGTCGCACACCACGTCGATGGCGAGCGGCAGGTCGGTGTCGAGCACCCGCGCGTAGTAGCAGGTGTATTCCTTCGCCGTGAAGGCGTTCATCTCGCCGCCGACCGCGTCGATCGCGGCGGAGATGTCCAGGGCGGAGCGCTTCTGGGTGCCCTTGAAGAGCAGGTGCTCCAGATAGTGGGTGGCGCCGTTCAGGGCCGGGGTCTCGTCACGGGAGCCGACGTGCGCCCAGATGCCGAAGGTGACGGAGCGGACGGTGGGCAGCGTCTCGGTGACCACGCGCAGCCCGCCGGGGAGGGTGGTGCGGCGGACCGTGCCGGCGCCGGCGGCGCCCTTCAGGAGCGTTTGGGTACGGGCGACGGCCCGCCCCTCCGTGGAGGTGCGGGCCGTCGTCCGGTGCGTACGGGACGTCACTTGTCGGCGTCGTCCTTCTTCTCGCCCGCGGCGGAGCCGCTGTCGGACCCAGCGCCGTCCTCGCCCTCGATCACGGGGATCAGGGAGAGCTTGCCGCGCTGGTCGATCTCGGCGATCTCGACCTGGACCTTGGCGCCCACGCCGAGCACGTCCTCGACGTTCTCGACGCGCTTGCCGCCGGCCAGCTTGCGGATCTGCGAGATGTGCAGCAGACCGTCCTTGCCCGGGAGCAGGGAGACGAACGCACCGAAGGTGGTGGTCTTGACGACCGTGCCCAGGTAGCGCTCGCCGACCTCCGGCATGGTCGGGTTGGCGATGCCGTTGATCGTGGCGCGGGCGGCCTCGGCGGCCGGGCCGTCGGCGGCACCGATGTAGATGGTGCCGTCGTCCTCGATCGTGATGTCGGCGCCGGTGTCCTCCTGGATCTGGTTGATCATCTTGCCCTTGGGGCCGATGACCTCGCCGATCTTGTCCACCGGGATCTTGACGGTGATGATCCGCGGCGCGTTCGGGGACATCTCGTCCGGGACGTCGATGGCCTCGTTCATCACGTCGAGGATGTGCAGGCGGGCGTCGCGGGCCTGCTTCAGCGCGGCGGCCAGGACCGAGGCGGGGATGCCGTCGAGCTTGGTGTCGAGCTGGAGCGCGGTGACGAACTGCTTGGTGCCGGCGACCTTGAAGTCCATGTCGCCGAAGGCGTCCTCCGCACCGAGGATGTCGGTGAGGGCGACGTAGTGGGTCTGGCCGTCGATCTCCTGGGAGATCAGGCCCATGGCGATACCGGCGACCGGGGCCTTGAGCGGCACACCGGCGTTCAGCAGCGACATGGTCGAGGCGCAGACCGAGCCCATGGACGTCGAGCCGTTGGAGCCCAGCGCCTCGGAGACCTGGCGGATCGCGTAGGGGAACTCCTCGCGGGTCGGCAGCACCGGCGCGATGGCGCGCTCGGCGAGGGCGCCGTGGCCGATCTCGCGGCGCTTGGGGGAGCCCACGCGGCCGGTCTCGCCGACGGAGAACGGCGGGAAGTTGTAGTTGTGCATGTAGCGCTTGCGGGTCACCGGCGAGAGGGTGTCCAGCTGCTGCTCCATGCGGAGCATGTTGAGGGTGGTGACGCCCAGGATCTGGGTCTCGCCACGCTCGAACAGCGCGGAGCCGTGCACCCGCGGGATCGCCTCGACCTCGGCGGCGAGCGTACGGATGTCCGTGACGCCGCGGCCGTCGATGCGCTTCTTCTCCTTGATGACGCGCTCGCGGACCAGGGTCTTGGTCAGGGAGCGGTACGCGGCGGAGATCTCCTTCTCGCGGCCCTCGAACTCCGGCAGGAGCTTCTCGGCGGCGAGCGCCTTGACGCGGTCGAGCTCGGTCTCGCGCTCCTGCTTGCCGGCGATGGTCAGCGCCCGCGACAGCTCGTCCTTGACGGCCTTGGTCAGCGCCTCCAGGACGTCGTCCTGGTAGTCGAGGAAGATCGGGAACTCGCCGGTCGGCTTGGCGGCCTTGGCGGCGAGGTCCGACTGGGCCTTGCACAGGACCTTGATGAAGGGCTTGGCGGCCTCCAGGCCGGCGGCGACGACCTCCTCGGTGGGGGCCTCGGCGCCGTCCTTGACCAGCTGGATGGTCTTCTCGGTGGCCTCGGCCTCGACCATCATGATCGCGACGTCGCCGTCGGGCAGCACCCGGCCGGCCACGACCATGTCGAAGACCGCGTCCTCCAGCTCGGTGTGGGTGGGGAAGGCCACCCACTGGCCCTTGATCAGGGCGACGCGGGTGCCGCCGACCGGGCCGGAGAAGGGCAGGCCGGCCAGCTGCGTGGAGCAGGAGGCGGCGTTGATGGCGACCACGTCGTAGAGGTGGTCGGGGTTGAGCGCCATGACCGTCTCGACGATCTGGATCTCGTTGCGCAGGCCCTTCTTGAAGGACGGGCGCAGCGGACGGTCGATGAGGCGGCAGGTGAGGATGGCGTCCTCGCTGGGGCGGCCCTCACGGCGGAAGAAGGAGCCGGGGATCTTCCCGGCTGCGTACATCCGCTCCTCGACGTCGACGGTCAGCGGGAAGAAGTCCAGCTGGTCCTTCGGCTGCTTGGAGGCGGTGGTGGCCGACAGCACCATGGTGTCGTCGTCCAGGTACGCCACGGCGGAGCCGGCGGCCTGCTTGGCCAGGCGGCCCGTCTCGAAGCGGATGGTGCGGGTGCCGAAGGAACCGTTGTCGATCACGGCTTCGGCGTAGTGGGTCTCGTTCTCCACCAGGAATATCTCCTCGTCTGCGTCCGCTGCCCGTGTGGCAGGGGACCGTCTTCGGCGGAGCGCCGGTGCGGGCCGGTCTTCGATCGAAGCACCCGGAGTGGTGCCGCATGGGGTGCCCATGCGCCGCCCGGGGGCCACTACCGAGGACCGGCGGCCAGGAGGCGCTCCTGCCGCGTTCGCTTTTGCGATATGGCACCAGACTACAAAGCTTCCGTCCACCGCGCGGCGGGACGGCTGTCCGGTGCGTACGGCAAAGGGAGCGGCCCCCGGTGGGAACCGCTCCCTTCAGCGCGTCTTACTTGGCGCCCGCCGCGCCGCGGCGGATGCCCAGGCGCTCGACCAGCGCGCGGAAGCGCGTGATGTCCTTCTTCGCCAGGTACTGCAGCAGGCGGCGGCGCTGGCCGACGAGCAGCAGCAGACCACGGCGGGAGTGGTGGTCGTGCTTGTGGGTCTTGAGGTGCTCGGTCAGGTCCGAGATGCGGCGCGAGAGCATCGCGACCTGGACCTCGGGGGAGCCGGTGTCACCCTCCTTGGTGGCGAACTCGGCCATGATCTGCTTCTTCGTGGCGGCATCGAGCGACACGCGTACTCCTTCGGGTTCCGGTCCGCGAGCGTCCCTGGTTTACGTCACAGGGAATCTTGGATGACTCGGTTGGACCGTCGGACAGCGTATCAGCTGCGAACGGCCCCCCGACCGGGTGGTCGGGGGGCCGTCGCGCGGGCGCCTGGATACGGGGCGGGCTAGCTGGTGAGGCCGCGCACCGTGCTGTACACGTCGAGCACCGCCAGGCACAGCGGCACCAGGGAGAGCAGGACCACGCCGTCGAAGATGTCGAAGATCCGGCCCCAGAAGGGGGTGACGCCCTTCTTCGGGACGATCAGGCCGACGCCGACGAGGATCGCGGCACCGACCGCGATGCTGCTGGAGAACCAGACGGTGCGGACGTTCAGCGGGCCGGAGTCCTGGAAGCGCTCCAGGGTCATGAAGATGTCCAGCGGCGGGTGCAGCGCGATGCCCAGGATGAGCAGCACGATGGTGAGGATGCCGGCGATGGTCAGGCAGGCGACCTGGGCGGTGTAGTCGAAGAGCCGGGCGCGCAGCATGATCGTGATGCCGGCGGCCATGGCCAGGACCTGGGCCCAGACGTTGTCGGAGAAGCCGAGGACGACGCCGGCGGAGCCGACGACCAGGGCGGAGCAGCCGGCGACCAGGCCGAGCAGGAGCTCGTGGCCGCGCTTGGCCTGGTTGCCGATCTTGACGAAGTCGACCGACTCGGTCTCGGAGGAGCCGGACTCCAGGGCGCCCTTGGCGATCTGGTCGGGCGAGCGGTAGCCGATCGGGAGGCGGGCGAACCGGGCGGAGAGGCCGGGCAGCCAGGCGACCAGGGCGATGGAGACCACGGCGGTGACCGCGCCGACCTCGATGGGGGCGGCGTCGGTGAGGATCGCGGCGAAGACCGCGAGGGTGCCGATGGCGGAAAGGAAGGCGGCCGCGACGAAGGGGGCGTCACCGCGCGGCAGCAGCACCACCAGGAGCACGGACGCGAGCAGCACCGTCACGCAGCCGACGAGCAGGTGCAGCCGGCCGGGGCCGGCGCCGGGGTCGACGGGGAAGATGCCGGAGCCGGCGATGAGCAGGTGCGGCAGCGACGCCAGGCCCAGCGCGATCGAGGAGGCGTGGTCGTCGTAGACCCGGGCGCGGACGCCGGACAGGGCCACCAGGACGACGCCCACCACGCCGGCGATGATGCCGGGGAGCCGGTGCATGTCGCGGTTGTCGGGGTTGGAGAACCACAGGGCGAACGCCATCATCACCAGCAGCAGCACGCCGGCGCTGAGGCCGACGACGCGCATCAGGTCGTCGCTCCAGCGGCTGCGGTTCTGCTTGACCGCGGAGGCGATGGCGTCCGAGACGTCGTCGAAGACCGGCAGCGGCAGCGACTCGGCGAACGGCTTCAGCAGCAGCAGGTCGCCGTCGAGGATCTGCTGCTGGGCCAGCGACTGCCCCGCGTCGAGGACCGTGCCGTCGCGGCGTACGAGGTGGTATCCGGTCGGGGCGCCCTCGGTCTGGGACTGCCCGGAGAGCCGAAGGATCTCCGGATAGATATCGACGAGTGCCACGTCCTCCGGCAGTGCCACGTCGATCCGTGCGTCCGGCGCGGCGACGGTGACCCGGCAGAAGCCGGTGCCAGTGCTCGTGCTCACCTGGCGGTTCCCCCTATCCGTTGGGCGTTTTGTCGCGTCGCGCGCCCTATATATATGGCCGTCCGTACGGGGCCGTGGCGCGCTCGCGGGGCGTCAGCGTACCGTCCGATCGGGTGCCTGCCCCACCCGCCCCTTGACTTGACGCCTAACAGTAGGATCAACGCCTGCGTCGGGCCAAGGACTTGGCTCGGGGGACCGTCGAATCCAACGGGGGCGGTCCGAGACTGCGAGATGCATGAAGGACTGATGCCTCGGTGAGCGTTGTCATCGTCAAGCGCCCGCCCCGCGCGCTGCCACCTGAAGTCCCCTCGGAGGAGGTGGTACTTGAGGCACCTCCGGAGCTTCCCCGCGAGGGAGAACCGGAGAACCTGCTGATGACCTTCATGCCCATGATGGGCATGGCGTCCTCGGCGGGCTTCCTCTTCATGGGGAACCAGCCGTTCATGAAGATCATGGGCGGATTCATGGTCGCCTCCACGCTGGCGATGGCGATCATGCAGATCGTCAAGGCCCGGCAGGGGCCTTCCGGACAAATGGTCCAGGAGCGCCAGGACTACCTCAAGTACCTTGCGCAGAAGCGGAAAGAGGTGCGGCGTACCGCGCGCAGGCAGCGGGACGCGCAGCTGTTCACCCATCCGGACCCCAGTCAGCTGTGGTCCGTGGTGGCCGAGGGCAAACGGGTCTGGGAGCGCCGGGCGAGCGACCCGGACTTCGCGCAGGTGCGCCTGGGGCTGGGGCCCCAGCAGCTGGCCACGCCGCTGCGGGCGCCGGAGACCGCTCCGGTCGACGAGCTGGAGCCGCTGACCGCGCACGCGATGAAGGAATTCCTCGACAAGCACGGCCATCTGGAGAACCTCCCGCTGGCGGTGTCGCTGCGCGCCTTCTACCACCTGACGGTCTCCGGCGACCCGGACACCGTCTACGGCGCCTCGCGCGCCATCGTCGCCCAGCTGTGCACCCTGCACTCGCCGGAGGACCTGGTGGTGGCGGTGGTCGCCGCGCCGGGTGCGCAGGCCGAGTGGGAGTGGACGAAGTGGCTGCCGCAGGTCCAGGACAAGACCACCGACGGCGCCGGCACCCGCCGGCTGGTCGTCGGCGACCTCGGTGAGATCGAGGAGCTGCTGGCCGACGAGCTGGACGGGCGCGGGCGGTTCAACCCGCAGGGCGCGCCGGTCACCGACACCCCGCACGTCGTCGTCGTGCTCGACGGCGGCGAGGTCCCGATGGACTCGGTGATCGCCGGGGCCGAGGGTCTGCAGGGCGTCACCATCCTGGAGATCGTGCCGGGCGACCTGGACGAGATCCGCGGCGGTCTGGCCGTCCAGGTGTGGCCGGGCAAGCTGGTGCTGGAGTCGGCGAGCGGCGCGGTCTACAACGGCGTCTGCGACACCCTGTCGATCCCCGAGGCGGAGGCGCTGGCCCGCCAGCTGGCCCCGCTGCGGGCCGGTTCGGGCGCCGACGGCGAGGAACCGCTGCTGTCCGCCCTGGACTTCACCGACCTGCTCAACATCGGCGACGCCGGCGCGCTGGACGTGTCGCGCACCTGGCGGCCCCGGACGCTCTCGGAGCGGCTGCGGGTGCCGATCGGTGTCGACCGCGACGGCCAGCCGGTCATGCTGGACATCAAGGAAGCCTCGCAGCAGGGCATGGGCCCGCACGGCCTGTGTGTCGGTGCGACCGGTTCCGGTAAGTCCGAGGTGCTGCGCACCCTGGTGCTCGCGCTCGCGGTGACGCACTCCTCGGAGACGCTGAACTTCATCCTCGCGGACTTCAAGGGTGGCGCCACCTTCACCGGTATGTCCGAGATGCCGCACGTCGCGGCGGTCATCACCAACCTCGGTGAGGACGTCACGCTGATCGACCGCATGCGCGACTCGATCACCGGTGAGCTCCAGCGCCGTCAGGAGCTGCTGCGTTCGGCGGGCAACTACGCCAACATCACCGACTACGAGAAGGCGCGTGCCGCGGGTGCCCCGCTGGACCCGCTGCCGTCACTGGTGATGATCATCGACGAGTTCTCCGAACTCCTCGCCGCCAAGCCCGACTTCATCGAGATGTTCATCCAGATCGGCCGTATCGGCCGTTCCATGGGTGTGCACATGCTGCTCGCCTCGCAGCGTCTGGAAGAGGGCAAGCTGCGCGGTCTGGACACCTTCCTGTCCTACCGCCTGGGCCTGCGCACCTTCTCCGCGGCCGAGTCGCGGACCGCGATCGGTGTACCGGACGCCTACCACCTGCCGAACGTCCCCGGTTCCGGCATCCTGAAGTACGACACCGAGACGATGGTCCAGTTCAAGGCCGCCTACGTCTCCGGTACGTACCGCGGTCCGGGCGGCGGCGGTCGCGGTGGCAGCGGCGGCGGGTCGATGCGGATGCCGGTGCCGTTCACCGCGGCCCCGGTCATCGAGCAGATCGTCGAGGAGCCGGTCGTCGAGCCGACCGAGCCGGAGATCGACGACGCGCTGGCCGACACCGTCCTGGACGTCATGGTCCAGCGGATGCAGGGCCAGGGCCCGCCGGCGCACCAGGTGTGGCTGCCGCCGCTGGAGGAGCCGCCCACGGTCAACCAGCTGCTGCCGGCCCTGGCCGTCACCCCCGAACGGGGCGTGCACGCGCCGGAGTACACCGCGCTGGGCAAGCTCGTGGTGCCGGTCGCGCTGGTGGACAAGCCGTTCGAGCAGCGGCGCGACGTCATGTACCTGGACTTCTCCGCCGGTGCCGGTCACGGCCTGGTCGTCGGTGGTCCGCAGTCCGGCAAGTCGACGCTGATCCGTTCCACGATCGCGGCGTTCTCGCTCACCCACACCCCGGCCGAGGTGCAGTTCTACTGCCTGGACTTCGGTGGCGGCGGCATGCTGTCCATGGAGGGCCTGGCGCACGTCGGCGGTGTCGCCTCGCGTCTGGACGCGGAGAAGGTCCGCCGTACGGTCGCCGAGGTCGTCGGCATCCTCAACGAGCGCGAGGAGTTCTTCCGCGCCAACAACATCGACTCGATCGGGACCTACCGCCAGCGGCGGGCCTCGGGCGCCTTCCCCGACCAGAAGTGGGGCGACGTCTTCCTGATCATCGACGGCTGGGGCACCTTCAAGACCGACTACGAGCAGCTCGACCCGGTGATCCTGGACATCGCCGGCCGCGGTCTCGGTTTCGGTGTCCACCTGATCATCGGGGCCTCCCGCTACACCGAGGTGCGGCCCGCACTGCGCGACCAGCTCCTCAACCGCGTGGAGCTGCGCCTGGGCGACCCGATGGAGTCGGAGTTCGACCGCAAGCGCGCGGAGAACGTCCCGATGGGCAAGCCGGGCCGCGGCCTCTCCCCGGAGAAGCTCGACTTCCTGGCGGCACTGCCGCGCCTGGACGGGATGCAGGACCCGGAGACCCTCAGCGACGGCGTCGCCAACCTGGTGCAGACCGTCAACGAGCACTGGCAGGGCGAGCCCGCCCCCAAGGTGCGGATGCTGCCGACGCTGCTGCACGCCAGCGATCTGCCCCGGGGCGGCGACTACCCGGAGCACGGCATCGCGATCGGTGTCGACGAGACGACGCTGTCGCCGGCGTTCATCGACTTCGAGAACGACCCGCTGGTGGTCATCTACGGAGAGAGCGAGTCCGGCAAGTCCTCGCTGCTGCGCTTCATCGCGAAGCAGATCTCCGAGCGGTACGCGTCGGACAAGGCGCTCCTGGTGGTCGGCGACTACCGCCGTGCCATGCTCGGCGAGCTGCCCGACAGCCATATGTACAAGTACTGCGCATCGGGCCCGCAGCTCCAGGAGGTCATCAGCGGACTGGCCGGCTCGCTGGGCCGGCGGATGCCCGGACCGGACGTCACCCCGGAGCAGCTGCGCAACCGCAGCTGGTACGACCTGCCGGACGCGTTCGTGATCGTCGACGACTACGACCTGGTGGCGACCAGCAGCGGCAACCCGCTGATGCCGCTGGTCGAGTACCTGCCGTTCGCCCGTGACGTGGGTCTGCGCCTGATCATCGCGCGCAGCTCCTCGGGGGCCGGCCGGTCGTCGTTCGAGCCGGTGATGCAGCGCACCAAGGAACTCGGTGCGCAGGGTCTGATCCTCTCGGCCGACCCGGGCGAGGGGCCGCTGATGGGCAACGTCAAGGGTCAGTCGCTGACGCCGGGACGTGCCATGTTCATCACGCGCAAGCGCGGTGCACAGCTGGTCCAGACCGGCTACCTGCCCGAGGGCCGCGGCAGCGGCCAGTAATCGGCACCCGGTACAACGACGGTGGGGCGCCCCTCTTCGGGAGGGGCGCCCCACCGTTCGTCTACGGGCCGTTGCGGGCCCCTCGCCGTGCTCCGGTCAGCCGAAGGCGCCGTGCTGGGAGACGTCAGGGCCGGGCTGCGCGGTCGCCGCGGCGGCCTCGGCCGCACCCTTGTCGGAACCCTCGCCGGGCCCCTTGCCGGACGCCTGACCGGAGCCCTTCGCCGGTGTCTTGTCCGGTGCCTTGTCCGGTGCCTTGTCCGGGGTCGCCCTCTGCTCCGCCGCCTTGCGCCGCGCGGCCTCCCCGGCCTCCTGCTCGTCCGCCGCGCGCTGCGCCTCGGCCGGGTTCGTCCGCACGCCCTTGGCGATGCCCGCGCCGCCGGGTGTCACGGCCGCGCCGTCCCGGGGCGTGCCGAACGGGTCGGGCCCGTGCGCGGCCGTGGACGACTCCCACTGGTGCCGCAGCTGCGGGACCTGGCTCTGGCCGCCTCCGCCGCCCCGGCCGCGCTTGCCGAAGGCGCCGCCGAGGCCGTTGGCGAGCTGGCCGAGCGCCATGAAGCCGTAGGTCATCTGCGGGCCGGACGACTGCGAGGCGTTCTGCGAGCCGTTCTGCGAGGAATCCCCGGAGCCGGAGTCGTGGTCGCCGGCGGCACCGGCGGTGTGGTGGGTGTCGGCCGCGTTCTCCAGGTCGGCCGCGGCGAGTTCGAAGACCGGCAGGGTCTCGTCGACGGACCGCTTCAGCTGGTGCCACTCGGCGGCGAACGCCTCGCCCGCCGGCCCGTGCCAGTCGGCCGACGCGGCGTTGCCGACGTGCCGGTCGAGGTCGCGGACCAGGCCGTCCAGGTGCCTGCCCATGTCCCGCCAGCCGGCCGCCGCCTCGTGCAGCGCATGGGGGTTGCGTCGTACGTCGGTCACCTGGCGCTCCGCATCATCTCGACGAGTTCGTCCTCCGCCGCCTGGGCGTTGGCGACGGTCTCCTTGATGCCGCCGCCGACCTCGGCCAGCCGCTGCTGCAGCTGCGCCAGGGCGCGCTCGGCCTCCTCGAACAGCTCGCGATGGGACCGGGACGCCTCGTCGCTGCCGAAACCGTCCCTGAGCGCGTCGGCGTCCGCGCGCCGTCTGAATGCGCCCAGCTGCCGGCTCAGTTCTTCCGCACGAATCTCGAAGGTCGTACCGAGCTTGTGCAGCGCCTCGGTACTGAGCCGGACTTCATCGGACATCATTTCTCCCCGAATTGAATGACAGCGACTTGCTGACCATCACCTCAGGTCTAGCACACCCGCATTAGGGCCGAAGCCCCGCGCAGAGCGGCTTCTCCGTGAGGCGGGTAACGGACGCCGGAGCAATTTGCGGCAATACCGACAACCTCGCCTTGACGACCCGTTCACACCCGTCATTACACTCGGGACGCCGGTGCAGCACGCGCGGTTGCTGTGCCACCACGTACGAGGGGGCAGTCATGAGCAATGAGCGGCAGATCCAGGACGAGGACCTGATGGACGTCGCCCACGACCAGGAGCAGGCCCACCGCCTGCGCAAGGCGCTGAAGGTACTCGCGGAGAACCCCAGTGTGGGCGGCAAGCTCCAGGAGATGGCCCAGGAAGTGCTCGCCGGCCGGCTGGGCATGAAGGAGGCCATCGAGACGCCCGGCTACATGGACGCACTGGGCGACCGCCTGGACAAGATCCGGCACGACGCCGAGAACCAGACGCCCGCCGAACGCGAGGAGTCCCGCGCCAAGTTCGCCGAGTGGCAGAAGAAGCAGGAAGAGGAGGAGGACCGCGAGCGCGCCGAACGCGACGGCCCCAGCCTCGACCTCGTCACCGGCCCGCGCCGCGGCGGCGCCCGCGGCCACCGCTGAGATTCCCACCGGCACTCGTTTTCCGTCCGAATGATCCGCTTTCGTCGGCCCGTTCCGGCCTGCGAAAGCGGATCTTCTGCGTTTTCCGATACTGACCGACGTTTTCCGGTGTTTCCGACCTCATTTCGCGGCGCCCCGCCCGCCAGTCTCGCGCGCCAAAGATCGCAAAATGCTCGTGAAGGCCGCGTTCCCGCCCGGAATTCACGAAATCCCGCACCCGGCACACCACGCCCGCACGCCTCTTCCGCCCATTCCGGAACAGCCGCCCCTCGGCCGTCCCGCCTTCCGGGACCGGATCTAGGATCTAGCCGGTACATGCACGGATCCACGTGAGTGGAGGGCGGGATCGATGGGGGACGAGGAAGTCATGAGCGCCTCAGGCGACGCGGCCACCGCGGCGGCCCGCTACGCACCGCACCCGTACGTCGGCGGCCGCACCGCCGCCCTCCGCGCGCTCGCCGCCTGGCGCATGCGGTGGCCCGGCGCCCCGCGCGTCATCATCGTCACCGGCAGCCCCGGCAGCGGGCGTTCGCGCCTGGTCGCGGGCTTCCTGATGCTGTGCGACCCGGACCACCGCAAGCAGCTCCCGCTCGACGACCTGGATCCGGCGACGGTCCCCCCGGACCTCCCGGCGCCGGCCGTGCCCGACCCCCGAGGCCGGACGGCCGCACAGGTACGGGAGCTGCTCGCCGACCACCTCGGCCCGGCCACCGGGCGCACTGCGGACGTCTTCGCCGAACTCGCGGCCCGCGAGGAGCCCCTGACGGTCGTCGTCCCGGACCTGGACCTGGCCGGCCCGGTGCGCGCCGCCGGCGAGCCGGCGCGCCTGGTGCGCGAGGTCCTCGCCCCGCTCGCCGCGGCGCCCGCGGTCCACCTCCTCACCGACGTCCCGCGCGAGTTCGCATCCGAGCTGGCCGAGGCGCTGCCGCACGGCCAGGCGCAGTTGATCGACCTCGACGCGCCCGAGTGGGCCGACCCCGAGGGCCTGGCCCTGCACGCCGAGACCGCGCTCACACCGGAGGCCGGCGCCCCGCGCCTTCCGTTCACCACCGCCCCGGAGGCGCGCCGGGCGCTCGCCGAGGCGCTGGCCCGGCGCGCGGACGGCAGCCGGCTCACCGTCCACCTGGCCGTACGGTCGCTCTGCGCCCACCCCGACGGGTTCGACCCCACCGACGAGACGCAGCTGCCCGCCACCCCCGGCGAGGCCCTCGATCTGCACGCCCGCCGCCTGGGCGCCGATCCGCGGACGCTCCGGCAGCTGCTGGCGCCACTGGCGTTCGCCGAGGGCGACGGACTGCCGGTCCAACTGTGGCGGCCGCTGGCGGACGCCGTCGCGGGGCGCGACATGAGCCAGGTCGTCGCCGAAGGGACGCCACTCGCCGCCCCGTTCGTGGAGCCGGTGGAGCTGCCCGTGGACGGGACCGACACCGCGGACCCGGAATTGCCGGAAGCCTCCGGGAAGGCCGCCCGCACCCTGATCCGCCTGGCGCACCCGGCCCTCGCCGCCGAGATCCGCTCCGGTACACCCGACCCCCGGGGCGCCCAGACCCGGATCGCCATGGCGCTGCTGGAGGCGGTGCCCGGCCAGGACTGGTCCCGGGCCGACCCCTACGTCCGCGACCGGATCGCCGCGCACACCCTCGACGCCGGTCTGCTCCCCCAACTCCTCACCGACCCGGGCCTGTTCACCCACGCCGACCCGGTCGCGCTGCACACCGCCGTGGCGGCCGTACCGCTCGACCGGCTGGGCGCCCCAGCCCGTACGTACCTGCGCACCGCTCCCCTGCTCGCCCGTCCCGGGACGTCGGCCGCCCTGCGGGCCGCGCTCCTGGAGACCGCGTTCGTCGAGGACGGCCTGCTCCCGTACGCGGAGGCGCTGCACGGGCTGGGCCTGGAGCTGCCGTGGCGCACCCTGTGGAGCGTGCCGCTTACGGGCGTGGTCGCGATGACGGCCGGCGCGCTCACGGCACCGGCCGCCGGGACGGACGAGCCCGCGGCGGCCGACGGAACGGCACCGACGGCGTCCGACGGCGCCCGCCCGGTGGCCGTACTGACCGTCCCCGACGGCCCCACCCTCCTCCACGACCTGCTCCGCCCCGGCTACGTCGACGCCGACCCCGGGCGCGTACGACACCCCTCGGAGGACGAACGGGCCTCTTCCCCCTACGGGTTCGACCTCGACGCCGACACCCTGCGGGTGTACGCCCGGCAGAACGGGGACGTGACGACCACCTTGGTCGCCGACTCCCCGCTCCGCGCCGCCCACCTGTCCCCCGAGGGCATCCTCCTCGTCGCCACCGAGCACCGCGTGACAGCACGCCAGTTCCTCGCCCCGGCACCCGCTCCAGCACCCGCCCCGGAGCCCACCCCCGGCCCCGGCAACACCGCCGTGGCAACCTGACTCGCCCGTCCACCGGCGAGAGACCAACCAAGGGGAGCATCCCGAATGACCGAGATAAAGTTCTGCTTTTCGCAGGACGAGTCCGCAAAGCAATTCATGGCACTGCCCGGCTCTGAGGCATGGGGAGCTCTTCAACCGGGAATGGGGCGGTTCGATGCCGCGTCCCCCCTGGCCCGAGTTCACCGCTACAGCGGAAGCGACAACCCAGAGCCGGCCTTCGCCCTCACGGCAGCGGCAGAGCCCGCCCATACCCTGTGTACCGTCGCCCCCCAGGCCGATTCCACTCCCTCCCAGACCGTGTATGCGGTACATGACGGATCCGGCCGGTTCATCGGTCGGATCACTCACGGGCGCTCCCCACTGGGAATTCGCCAGGCATGGCGCATCGAGGACGCGGCCCGGCAATGCAGCGCAGTCGCCTATAAAGGGAATATCCGCGGTTGGGTGGCATATTGGGCAGGCTCGCCGTTCTGGGTCATAATGGCGTTGGTCTACCTCCTCAACGGCGACCTGCACCCGAGCCGTTCACTGTGGAGCAAGCCCCACCGCGCCCGCTGGCGCATGCGGGCCGGCAGCGGACCGAGAAAGGCCGCCCTCGACTTCCAAAACGGCCGATACCGCGCGGACGCCGGAGTTCCGGATGTGAACCTCATCTACGCGCAGGCCGTGCTGTACGGCGCTTAGAGGCAAGGGCACGGGCACTCACGACCCACACTCAGCGTTTTGCGCCAAATCCGGATTCCGGCCCGTCCACAAGGCTGCGTTAGGGTGGCCAGATGCGCCGAACCGCGGTTGCCGTGCCGGTCGGTGCACCCTGCCCCACCGGCGCGGAACGAGATTCCGTACGGCTGCGGACAGGTTCACTGTGACGAAACAGCCGGGCGAAGGGGGAATCGCATTATGGCGACGGACTTCAAAATCGATGTCGGGCGTATCCAGGAGATGCTCACCAAGCTCTCGGAGGCGGGCGATCGCATGCGGGACGCACAGCGCCGCCTCGAAAAGGTGGGCCCGAAGACTCTGGGCACCGACGGCCTCGACGATGCCTGTGACGAGTTCCAGGATCAGTGGGGCGACGGCATCAAGCGCATCACGAAGGCGTCAAAGGAAATTCACGAGAAGCTCAAAATGACGCTGGACGCCTACCAGGCAGGCGAAGAGGAAAACGCCAAGATGATGGGCAAGAAGTAACCATCAACGCAGTCCGGCACCGATCTGCCCGGCAGCAGAGAACAGTTCAACCACAGGGGGAGACACATGTCTTGGCGCAGCATGTTCATCGAGGACGACTCGGCCTGGCCCGGCGTCGGCTTCAATCCGGCGAAGGGAGACCTGGACCAGATCCAGGCACTCGCGTCGGATGTGAAGTCCGTGGGCGACGAGCTGGATGAGCTCGACCATATGCTCAAGTCGATCGGCAAGAACGACGGCGCATGGGAAGGCGATGCGGCGCATGCCTTCGCGAAGAAACTCGGCGAACTGCCCAAGTACCTGCGCCAGGGCAGTGAATCCATGCACGACTGCGCCAAGGCCCTACGAGGCTGGCACACCCATCTGCAAGGGTTCCAGGACAAGGCCGGAACGATCGAGGCCGAGGCCGCGTCGGCCCGCAAGCAGCTGAAGTCCGACCAGGACCACTACAACAGTCTGGCCAAGCAGTACAACTCGCTCAACCTGGCCACGGTGGACGGCAATGACCCCGGGTTCAAGCAGCTCGTCAATAATTGTTCCGATGCCAAGGACGCGGCCGACAGGTCCAAGGACAAACTGGAACATCTCATACGCGAAGCCGAACGCATCCACGCCCAGTGGAAAGACCGGGCCGGCGAGGCCGAACGCGCGATCCTCAAGGCGTCGGAGAACCACCCACCGGACATCCACTGGTGGAACAGGGCCATCGACGGCCTGAAGTCCGGCTTCCGGGCATTCACGGACTGGCTGGTGGACCACGCCGATCTGTTGTCGACCATCTCCTCGGGACTGGCCGCGGCCGCGCTCGCCTGCGAGTTCGTCCCGGTCGTGGGGACGGTGGCGGGCGGCGTACTCGCGGGCGCCTCCGCCGTCTGCGCCGCCGGAGCCATGGCAGGTCACTGGATCGGCAATGCCCGCGGAAACGGCACACCGGGATGGAAGATCGGGCTCGATGCACTCGGGGTCATTCCCGGAGTCGGCGGCGTCGGGAAGTCGGCACTCGGGGGCGCCAAAACAGCTGTGGGTCTGGCAGAGGGCGCCAGCACGCTGGGAAAGGTAGCCGCCGGAGCGAAAGGGCTGGTCCGGGGCGAGAAACTCGGCGAAAAAATCTACGAAGGGATTCGGTCCCCCCTCAGCCAGAAGGGCATCAACATGCTCCTGAAGGGCAAATTCCCGGAGGGAAAGGTGCCGAGCGCCGTGGAGGCCGGCATCCAATTGCCCATCAAGGCGGGGTCGTTCATCCATGGCGCCGCGAAGCAGCTCTCCGGCGGTGAAGAAGAATAGGACGTCCGGCGCAGCGCAGGGAACAGAACATGCCGAATGAGACCAGCGACACCATGACTACGACGATGCCTCCCTCTCAGCAGAAATCAACCAAACTGCGTATCGGCTGGATCATGCCGCCGTTCGTCCGCGAACTCCCCGTCGATGCCGTGGATGACGAAGCGGCAGCCACGCAGCTGTACGAGTTGGTCACGGACCTCCTGCCGAATCATCCGCAGGATCATCAGTACCGCTTCGCGCTGGGTCTTTCGGCGCAGTTGGAACCCATGGTGGAGGCCGATGTCATCTACGCCGGCCTCTGCCCGCTCGAAGTCGAGGGGCGGCCGAGCCTGTCGACCATGGTCGTCAGCCAGGTGGTGCACGACGGTGCGGACGAGTCCGAGGCTCTGCGCAAGACACGCGAGACCCTCGAACGGAAGTATCCGGACGACGACTGGGAACCCGTGGAGTTGAACTGCGGGCCCGCCCTCATCCGCGTCGGAACGTCCTCGTACATCATCAGCGCGGAATGGTCGGCGTCGGGCCGCGAGCTTCCGGTTACCCAGTCGCAGATGCAGGCATATATCCCCCTGCCCGGCACGGCAGAGATGCTGATATTTGAACTCAGCTCGCAGGAGGGTGAAGACTGGGATCTCCACGCCGAGCTCTTCCGCGAGATCCTGAACACGGTCGACTGGGGCACGGACCAGGAGATTGCGGACTACCGCGCCATGCGGAGCGCACCGTCGGTATCGGCCCCCGCCGATCCGGACGAGGCCGTCAAGAAGGCCCTGTACCTGCACTCCAGCAGGCTGCTCGACGCCATAGCCTTGCGCGGACGCGTGGGGGGCCAGGACCCCGTTGCCGTGATCACCTGCGCGGACTGCTGGGCCGAGGGCCTGCGCACTCCGTGTTCCGCGAAGCACGTGTGGCACATCGATCTCGTACCGGCCGGTGAGCTTCCCGGAGCGCTGTCGCGGGTGGCGGCGGAATTTTCCGCCAACGGTTGGGAATCGGAGACGACGGAGGCGGGAGACACCGTGCACGCGCGGGAGGTCGACACTTCCGGAAATCGCGTGGGTCACTCGTTCACCCTTTCCCTCGACGCGACCGCCGTCCGGCTCACAGCCGAGGTGGCTTCCCCTTGCACCCGCTCCACGGGCACCACCCCAACCGGCTCCGTTTTCGGGTGAATTGAGGGGTAGCCAGGCTGAGTCAATACGACCCTGGACCCCATTCCGTAACCGCCCGGCCCGAGCTACTCAGGGCAACAGCAGCCAATCAGTGGCAATCGCGGCCGCGAGTCCCACGCCGAGCAGCCAAGTGCCCAGCCGCGTACGCCCGTTGCGGGCGAGTTCGATGACGATCCCGCAGAGTATGAGCGCCGCCCCGTACACCCCGACCACCAGGACCGAGTGGCGGGTCGCCAGCCGCACCACGAGCAGCACCGCCATCGCGGCCATCATCACCGAGGCCAGCACGACCCGCACCCGGCGCGCCTGCCTCGGCGTCAGCGCCATGCGACCCCCCTCGGCCTGGCCACCCTCGACCTGGCCGTCCCCCTCCCCCGCGTCTCCGGAAGTGGGCTGCTCAGCCTGCTTGCTCGCCGCTGCATCCATGAGCGGGAATGCTACGGGAGTCCGAAGGGTCCCTCCGCTCCGGCGTCACCAGGTCTCGATCGCCCAGCACTTGTTGAGGTAGTTCCGGACCTCGTCGAGGGAGAGCCAGCACTCCCACATCTTGCGTGTGGCACCGTCGCCCCAGGGGTTGCCGAGGCAGATCCGGCCGCCGGCCACGTCGACGTCCTTCACGAAGTAGGCGTGGCTGGCCGCCAGCCGTCCGCCTGCCAGCCTCTCACGGTCGTTCCCCTTGCCCCAGGTGCCGACGGCGATGGCCTGGCCGCGCGCCCGCCGGTCGGCGATCTCGTGACACAGCCAGGGCGAGTGGTAGTCGAGCGGCTGTGGCTCCCGGCCGGTGAGGAGGCTGAACGCGTCGTTCACGAAGCCGCCGATGACGTGTTCGTAGCCGCCGCGGAGCTTCGCGACGGCCTTCTCGTAGTAGCCGGGCCAGGTCTCCGCGTAACGGGCGTCGTCCGTGTGTCCCTTGGCGCCCCACAACATGCTGTGGCCGTAGGGCAGATCGGGCACCGTCGTGATGTCGACCGGCCGCCCCTGCTCGTAGAGGGTGCAGGTCACCGTCCCGTTGGCCTCAAGTCGGAGATGGCGGGGTGCGTGCTGGGGATTGGCCTGGATCACCCCTTGGACGCTGGTGAGAAACCAGCAGGTGCCGAACCGCCCCTGGTCCATGTCCTGCCAGGACATCGCGTCGGACGAGCCGGAGACCCGCTGCCAGTTCTGGGTGAAGTAGGCGCCGTCGACCTTCGCGAACGGCCCCTCGGGCAGTACCCAGCCGTGGTCCGCGCAGGCGCAGTCGGGGTCGTACTCGGGCTGGCTGCACACCATCCAGGTGCCGACCAGCATCGCCGCGTACGGGCTCACCGTGCGCAGCAGCCAGCCGAACAGCTCGGCCTGTCGGCGCCAGTCGTAGGCAGGTTCGCCGTGCTCGTCCTCGACGTGGGTGAGCTCGTCCCATCGCTCCAGGCCCTGCCGGCCCCAGCGGCGGACCACCATGTCCAGCTCGGTCGGCGGGAGCGGCACCAGGAGGCCCGCCACCTGGTCCAGCAGCGACCGCGCGCTGTAGCGGGTCTCGTCGGCGAACAACACGTTCCACGCCTGCGCTCCGACGGCCTCGGCCCGCTGCGGGTTCGGCGGCGGGCCGGGCGGCTGCCAGGGAAGTTCGACCAAGGGGTGACCGTCCTTGGTGTAGTTCAGCCGGCTCAGCCCGACGCTGTCACTGACGCCGCGCACCAGGTCGACCGCACCGAGCACGGCCCCGCCGCCGGGGATGAAGTCGGCCGCGAAGCCGGCCACTTGGCGCCAGTTGTTACGGCCGTATCCCACCGGTCCTCCCCCGTACGGCTGCTCAACCGCCCGTGGGAGGGGCAGTGTACGCAGAGCGTGTGGCCGGTCTCGCACCCTGGGGTCCCGCCTTGACGAGTCCTTAGTACGATGTGAGGCTCACAATCGCTTATGAAGGGTACCTGACATGGGGGACTCCGGGTTTCGGGTTGAGCCCGAGGCAATCGGAAGTTATGCGTCAACGGTCCGTGAGCAGGTGGAACAGCTCAGGACGATCCAGAACGCGGTAGCCGGCATCCAGATCTCGTCCACCGCCTTCGGTCACCTGCCGAACGCGCAGAACCTGGCGGAGGCGTACAAGGAGCACGCCGAGGCGAGCAAGCAGAACGTCGCCGACCTCGTGAACGCGCTGACGAACACCGCCGAAGGGCTTCACTTCACGGCGCAGAACTACTCCGAGCACGACCAGGCGGTCAGCTCGTCCTTCGGGGGCGCACGGTGAGCCGAAGCCACTCGCACTCGACTCCGCACCGCTCGTCCGGGTCGTCCGGGTCGTCGCACAGCGGGTCGTCGCACGACGGGTCGTCCAACCACCCCAGCCCTTCATCGAGTGGGTCCACGGGGTCCTCCGGGTCCACCGGATCTTCGGGCTCCACCGGTAGCACCCGTCCCAGTCATCCCGACGGGGACAACCCCCAGACGCCGAGTCAGCACCAGAACCGGCAGCCCGATCAGGACCAGCCGAACCCGAACCACAACCGTTCCGACCGGCAGGGCGACGACGGCGGCGGGTCGGGCGGCGGCTCGGGCAACGGCGGCTCCGGCGGTGACGCAGGCGGCGGCGATGCCGGAGCGGACGGAGACTCGCCGGGCGGCTGGCGGGGCATCCTCCAGGAGGGCGGCAAGTCCGCGGCCCAGAAACTCGGCGAAAAGGGCGGCGAGTGGGCGGGGAACAAGCTCTTCGGGGGCTCCGAAGACAAGGGCGGTGAAGGCGGCGCGGGCGGCGGTGAAGGCGGCGCGGGCGCAGGCGAAGGCGGCGCGGGCGCAGGTAGCGGAGAGGCCGGTGGGCGCGAATCGTGGTCCACTCTCCCCGCACCGGCCGGACCGGGTGGCGGATACCCGGGCGTCTCCGGCGGCGGCTACCCGGGCGTGACGACGGGCCTGGTACCGGCCGGGGACGCGTACGGCTGGATCCGGAAGCCCAACCCCGCGCCGATGGCTCCGCTCCCCGAGGCGGCCCATCCCTCCCGGGGCGGGATCGGCGGCATGCTGGACGAGGCCGTCGAGTTCGCTCTTGAGAAGTCCGGCATGTTGAAGGTGCTGGAGAAGGTCACCGGAGACCTTGCCCAGCTGAACGCCGCGGCCGACGCATGGCAGAACCAGGCCAAGGCCGTGCAGTTGGTGGCCGAGGAGCTGAGGACCAACGCCAACCCCCTTTCCCGGCAGTGGGAGGGGCAGGCGTCCGGCGCCTTCAGCGGCCACATGGGCGAGGTGGTCGAGGCACTCGACTCCACCGCCGAGGGCATGTCCCAGACCGCGAAGATCATCAACTCGGCCGCGCAGGAATGCGCACAGGCCGAGGGCATGATCATCGAGATCATCAGCGAGGCCATCGAGGCGCTGATCGCCTCCCTCGCCGCCGAGGCCGTGATCGCCGTCCTCACCGCCGGCATCGGTCTCATCGCGGACGCGCTGATCACCGAGGCGGAGATCGCGGTCTTCGTCGCCCGCGTCGCCAAGGTGTCCGAAGAGCTCGCCACGAAGCTGGAGGAGCTGCTGAAGGCCCTCAAGGAACTGGGCTCCGCGGTCAAGGCGGTCAAGAACATCAGGACCGCCAAGAACGCCCTCAGCGGGATCAAGAAGGTCGAGAAGGCCGTTGAGGGGGTGCGTGAGTTCGGCAAAGGCGGCGAGGGCCTGGGCAAGGTGGGCAAGGACATCTTCCAGAACCGGTCGCTCGCCGGCGCCGAGGAGCGGCTCATCGACGCCGGGCTGCGTCAGGGTGTCAAGAGTGCCGACTCGTTCGTCACGGGCAAGATCAGGGAAGGGGTCGAGTCGGGGGTCAAGTCCGGCCTCGGCATCGATGAGGACGACCCCGTGACGTTCGCCGAAGACCGCAGCGGCAAGGGCTTCGGCAAGGCGGCGGGCCAGTCGGCCTGGGGCGCGGCGAAGGAGGGACTGATGAGCGACACCAACAAGGAAGCCGTCAAGCAGGAGATCCTGCACGACACGGGCCTCTCGGACGAGCCCAAGCCCTACCGCGTCGACCGGTCCAAGATCGACACGCCCTTCGGGTAAGTACCGCCCTTCGGTACCGCCCTTCGCCAGGGCGGTACCAACCATCCTCGCCGGCCGGTCGATCGACCACTGAGGGGGCACCGTGACAACCACGGTGCCCCCTCAGTGCGTTCTGGCCGCGAACCGGACGCAAGCCGGAACCGAACCGGAACTGAGGCGGGCGCGAACCACCATCAGGCCGCAGCCGCACCCGGCACTCCGCACACACCAACCCCCCACCCATCCGTCACCCGAATTCCACCGGTTCACCCCATTCCCGGCAGGCCAATTCTCTACAATCTCAGGATTGTTGACCCGGGTCCATCGCCAGTTGGCGATCACGCCACTTGCCTTGACATGATTGCGCGCAGATCGCCTACTGTGGAACCGGCAGGCGTTAACGACACGTAATGATCATGGTGCGGTGCGCACGCGCATCTCAGGGGGAATACAGGGGAAATGGTGGCGGGCAAGGAATTCGATGTCGATCCGGACGTACTCCGGACGCAGGGAAATGCATTCGTCCACGTCGGCAACGACTTCTCCAAGGCGTCGAAGAAACTCCAGGACGACCTCAAGGGCATCGGTGACCCTTGGAAGGACTGCGATTTCGGCGACATCTTCGACACGATCTACACCCCCATCCGGGACGGGATGTTCACGTCGATGGATTCCCTGGGCGAACGCCTGCAAGGCATCGGCGACAAGCTCCAGGAAATGGCGCGTTCGTACTCCGAGTCCGACGAGCAGGGCGTCCACACCATCAGCGCCGTCGGCCGCCCGGCCATCTGACGCACACCCCGCCGGCCGCCTTTCCTTCCGGTCATCCGGCACCTCCCTTTCACCCCATCACCCGCATTCGCCTACACCGCACGGGGGACGAGCACTGTGTCACTGACGCTGCCGAGCGAGGTCACCTGGGTCCTGGACCTCCTCGGCTACAACTGGCCGAACGCCGACGAGGACAAGCTCCACGAGTGCGCCCAGGTCTGGCGCAATTTCGCCGAATCGGTGAACGAGGCGCACGGGCAAGGCGCTTCGGCGGCCAACGCGGTGGTCTCCGCCAACTCCGGTGGAGCCGTGGAGAGTTTCCAGAAGGAGTGGGGCGCATACGACGGTAGCGGTGGCAGTGGCGACAACTACTTCCGGGACGCCGTAGCGGCAGCCGAGGCCATCGCGCTGGCCTTCGACGCCGCAGCCGTCGCGGTACTCGCCGGCAAGGTCGCGGTCATCGCCCAACTCGTCATGCTGGCCGCCGAGATCATCGCGGCCCAGGCCGCCGCGCCTTTCACTTTCGGTACGTCCGAACTCGCCGCGGCCGGCGCCACCCAGGCGACCCGTCTGATCGTCCGCGAGATCCTCGAAAAGATCAAGCGCGAGGTGATGCAGGCGGCGACCAAGGCCATGGAGCACGCCACCATGGACGCCATCAAGAAGCTGGCGAAGAAGGCGGTTTCGAAGGAAGCCCGCAAGGTCGTCACGGACTACGCCAAGCAGCAGATCAAGGAAACGGTCAAGGACACCGTCAAGGAAAAGGTCGTCGACGCGGCCAAGGAAAAGGCCAAAGAGGCCGGCAAGGAAATGGCGCAGAACGTCGCGCAGCAGGGCATCGAAACCCACTTCGGTGAGCGCGACGGCATCAACCTCGGCGAGACCGCCGACATCGGAAAGAAGAAGGCCGAGGAATACGTCGACGGCGTCAAGAAAGGCGCCGACGACCTGACCGATCCCAAGACGTACATCGACCACGCCAGGGACGACCTCACCAACCGCGGCCTGGACCACGCCCAGAAGCAGGTGGACCAGCACACCGGCGGCGCCGCCACCCGCCACCAGGGCGCCACCGACGCCGTCAAGGACGGCGTAAAGGGCAGCGTCCAGGACGTCTTCGGCTGAGCACCGCCCCCTCCCGCCCGGCCACCCCCGCCCCGGCCGGCCTCACCCCAGGGCCGCTGCACCCCGACCTTCCCGGTCCTGCAGCGGCCCCGTCGCCTTCCTTCTGCAGCCTTCTCGTTCCCTGCAGCTTTCACGACGGAACGGCACCCCGGCACGACTCACGCTGCGCCCCTCCGGCCGACGGCTTCGGTCAGAGGGGCATGTGACGGGACGACGTCGGCCCTGCCGTCAGCCCTCCCCGCCGACGCCGGGGACGGTCTTGCGGACGAAGGCACGCCAGTCTTCCATCAAGGTGCGCCGGTCAGTGTTCATGTGCTGCGCGTAGTACCCACGCTCAGTGTGGTAGTTCGGCTTCCGGTACATCGAAGTGACGAACTCGAAGGTCGTCTTCTCACCGTACTTCTCGGCCATGTACCGGATCGCAAGACGTGCCAGCACGTAGTTCCGGTGCCGCTCGTTCGCGTCCTTCGCATAGAAGGCTTTTGCGTCCGATTCCGGTGTTTCGCCGAAGACGAGTTTGGAGCCCTTCAGGGTCCGTTCGGTGTCGGCCTTCGCCGCCGCGGGATTGTCGCGCGACTCCATGTATCCGGCGAATCCCTCGGAGATCCAGCTGTCGACCTCGATGGGCAGGTCACCGCGTGCGCTGTTGTAAGGAGCCACCATGGCATGGGCGATCTCATGCCGGCCGATCTCCCTGACGCCGCTCTTCCAGTCAGGTTCGGTGAACCGACTCAGCGAAGAGTCCATGACGATGCGCGATCCACCGAACTGGAGCGTGTCGTCGTACTTGGCACCGAACTTGGACAGGCTGAGATTGACGCCCGCTTCCAACGAGTCGTTCTTCGCACCCTTGCGGTAGAACTGCGAGTACACCTCGCGCTTCGGCTCCAGCACCACCAGGGCACCCGCGGACAGCGCGGATTTGTCCGCACCACTGCGGCCCCAAGCGGTCACATCGTCATCAGCCGCCTGGGAGATGTACGGGGCGAAGCGCTGGGTGTCCGCGGCGTGCGACTTGTCGGAGATCACCACGACCCGGCCCCCCTTCCACACCGTCATGTCGTCGTAGACGTCCCACGGTGCCGGGTAGAACGTGGAACTGGTCTCCGGGAAGGGATGGGGCGACCCCTGGACATCGGTGATCACCCGGTGGCCCGCCGCATTCGACCCGAACGTGAACCGGTACTCCTCGTATACCGGTGCTACGTCGACATTCTTGATCTGGTGGACAAAGCTGACGCCTTGCACCGTGTCCGCGGCGCCGGCCGCCCAGGAGGTCTTCTCGTAGCGGGCGACGGTGAACGGTATCTTCACCAGGTTGCGGAACACCTTGCGCTGCTGCGCCTTGAGCTCGTCCCCCTGGAAGGAGGCCAGATACGCGTTCTCGTCCTTGTTCTTGAGGGCCTCGGTGAGTGACGCGTACACCGGATTGGTTCCCTCAAGGCCCTTGACGGGAGTCTTCTTTGGGCCGATCAGAAACAGCGCACCGATACCCAGCGCCAGGACGACGCACACCCCCAGCACGACAAGTCCGACGGTCTTTCCCGTTTTGCGCTGTGGCGGCCGGGGCGAGGCCGGGGGCATGAACGGCGGGGGAGCGAATCCTCCGGGAGGCGGTCCTTGGAGCTGCGCTTGAAACGGCCCTTGAGGCGGCGCATATCCATTCGGCGGCGGCCCTTGCGGCTGCTGCTGAGGCGGTGGAAAGCCACCAGGATAAGGCTGTTGTGGCACGTTCGGCGGCTCGGTGGGCTGGTAGGACATACTCCCCCTTTTTTGACGGACCGGAGACCCGGCTGCTGCGTCACGGCAAGGCCGACGGCAGCGACGGCAGCAAGATCGGGACTTCGGCTCAGACTACGGCGCCGAATCCCATATGGGATCTTCAGGGGGTACTCATGGGTAATTTGGGGGTAAGTGAGCGGCGAATGCATGTATGGGTATCAGCGACAGCGCGCTCCCTCCCAGGAGAACCTTTCTCGCATACGCCTCCGCAACCCACTGCCCCCGAACGACTGGTCACCGCTGCGCTCAGCACGATGCATGACGATGGGTCCGCCTTCCCCCCCGTCACCGCCGCCCACCCGAAGGCAGCACGCCCCCCTCCACGCCGACGCACACACCGACCACGCCACCCGCCCGCTCTCCAACTCCCCGATGATCGGGGAAGTTTGATCACCCACACCACCGGGCGGCCGAACGCGATCCGACCGGGCCACGGCCGGCCCCCTGGGCTCGCCGCACAGGGCCGTGATGTCGCCATCACCTCGACGGGCACAGCGGCCGCCGCCCTGTCGCCGCTGCTTCTCCTCCCGACTTCCGTCCGCCCCCTGCCTTCCGCCGGTACCCCGCCGACCGCCCCGCCCCGTCCGTCCTCCACGGCAGCCTCAGTGCCCCGCCGCACCTGCCACCCGGACGTACTCCGCCCAGACGGTCTTCCCCGGGCCGCCCTGCCGTGGCACGACGCCCCAGCGGTCCGCAAGGCACGCGACGATCAGCAGCCCGCGCCCGCTCTCCGCGAGCCCGTCGCACCCGTCCGCACCCGCACCGGCTCCACCGCCCGGAGGGACCATCGGCAGCCTCTCGCTCCGCGTATCGGACACCTCGGCACGGAAGCGGAGGGCCCTGGTTTCGGCCGCCGCCACGGAAACCGTCAGGCGGAGGGCGAAATCCCGTCCGGGGACGTGGCCGTGCCGTACGGCGTTGGCGGCGAGTTCACCGACGATGGCGCTGACGGACTCGTTGATCTCGGTGTCATAGGCATACCCCCACTCGTCGAGACGGTGCGAGGTCAGCCGCCGGGCCAGCCGGGCGCCGCGCCGCGTGGAGGTGAAACGCATCGCGAACTCACCGATTCCGGACTGGGTTTCGTCGATCCGGGAAAGTACCCCGGAAGAGCGGACTGTGCTGTTCATGGCCCCAACCCTCCCGTCGCCGACATACCTTTGACGAGGAGTGATGCGCTGACCACGGTGCGTTGTACGCACCCGGAAGGCGTGGGTACGCAACGGGTGCCAGGCCCGGGAAGGCAACAGACATGGACGACGACGGCCAGCGGACCGACGACGATGAGCAGGCGGAGTACGAGCCTGAGTCGGGCATCCTGAAGGTGTTCGGACGCCAGCTCAAGCGCCTGCGAGAGTGGGCCGGCATGGAACGCACCGAACTCGGCGCGAGAACGGGCTACTCCCCCTCCACCATCGCCTCGTACGAACAGGGGCGGCGCATCCCGCCACCGGAGTTCATCGACCAGGCGGACGGGGTCCTGGGCGCACACGGCGTCCTCATCGAAATGAAGGAGGAGGTGGCGCGGGCCCGCTATCCGGCGTTCTTCCGGGATGCGGCCAGATTGGAGGCCAAGGCAGTCGAGTTGCACGTGTTCGCGACGAAGGCGGTACCGGGACTTCTTCAGACTCCGGAGTACGCACGGGCTGGGTTCACCATGTGGAGGCCCCTGCTGGACGAGGAAACGGTCGAACAGCGGACGGCGGCACGACTGGAACGCCAGGAGATCTTTACCCGGAGGCCGCTGCCCACCATCAGTTTCGTCATCGAAGAGGCGGTGCTGCGCCGCCCTCTCGGTGGACGACCCGTTATGCGCGGCCAGTTGGAACAGATCCTGCTGCACGGTCACCGCCGCAACGTCGAGATCCAGGTGATGCCGACCGAGCGGGAAGAGCACGCAGGACTGGACGGGCCCTTCACCTTGATCGAAACACACGATGGGCGGAGGATCGCCTACGTGGAGGGGTACAAGAACAGCCGTCTGCACACGGCGCGGAAAGTAGTCCGGGAGATCGAGGAACAGTACGGAATCCTCAGGGCACAGGCGCTCACACCGCGCGAATCGCTGTCCTTTGTCGAGAAGTTGCTGGGAGAAGCATGAACATCGAAGAGACTGCGCAGGCCATACCCGAGTCGGCCTGGTTCAAGAGCAGTTACAGCACCGGTTCGGGCGGCGAATGTGTCGAGGTCGCACCGGGCACCGCTGCCGTGCATGTTCGCGACTCGAAAGACACCACACGGTGCGCACTGACTGCGTCCTCTAGCGCCTGGTCCGCATTCGTCGACTTCGCCGTAGCGCACGCGTCCTGACGGACACGGCGAGCACCGTCCTCTGGAACACGGGGTGGGGCGCTGCAAACGCATTGGGGTCCGCATCCCGAAGGGTGCGGACCCCAATCAAATTCGTCTACTTTTCGGCTGATTCGCCCTACGGCAGAGCCTTACCGGCCGGGCGGCGGCGGGTAGGAACCGGGCGCACCGGGCTGCTGCGGCGGAGCCTGCGGGTAGGGCGCGTAGCCCCCCGGGCCGCCCGGACCACCGAAGCCGCTGGAGCCGCCAGGCGGCGGGCCATTACGCCGACCCTTCTTTCGCACCACCATCACGATGACGACGATGACAACGACGACGAAGAGCCCGGCCCCAACCAGCATCGCGATGAAGAGCGGACTCCAGCTCCCCTTCTTCGCGGGCTGCGTTGCGGTGTCGCTTCCGTTGCTTCCCGCAGAAGCTGCCTGACCGCCTGTCCCTGCGGAAGACGCCTGGTCCTGCGGCATCTTCAACGGGCCGTTTTTCGGGCCGGCGGGAATATCACGCGTCAGCGCCGCGAGCGGCTGAATGTAGCCGTAGCCGTACTTTTGGTCAGGGAGAGAGATGCCCTTGGCCGAGTTGGGCAGCCCAGCGGACCTGACCATGCGGTTGAGGATCTGGCCAGCAGACAGATCAGGGAACTTCGCTCGAAGAAGCGCCGCAGTAGCAGACGCGAAGGCAGTGGCATCCGATGTTCCGGTGTCCTTTTGGTACTTGGAGGTACCACTGTCGCCAGCAGACACGATGCCAACGGCAGGTGCCGTCAACATCACCTGTGGGCCGTAGTTGGACCCGGACCAAATTTCCCCGGTATTTTGAACTCCGCCGACGGCCACGACCCCGGGGTAGCGCGCAGGGTACTGGATGGCGTCGGGGCCACCCTTACCGTCGTTGCCAGCTCCCGCAAAAATCAGCACGTTGTGCTTGAGGGCATAGGAGACGGCTTCAGCCTCTCCTTCGCCAGTCGAGCCTGTCATCGAGATGTTGATAATCGAAGCGCCATGATCTACCGCATAGCGGATAGACGAGGCGAGACCTTCTGTCTTCAGGCCGTTGTCCCGCAGCGGCAAGATCTTGGCGTCCGGCGCTAGCCCCTTAACGCCCGATTCGCCTCCGGGCCCATGCCCATGGCCGGCGATGTTAGCGGCCATGGAGGTGCCGTGAGTGTCACCTGCCTTCGGTTCCGCAGAGCCACCGTCGTCAAAGCTCTTGCCTGGAAGGACATTGCCCTTCAGGTCCGGGTGTTGAGACTGAACCCCGTTGTCGATTACTGCAACGGTTACCCCCTTGCCCGTAGAAACCTTCCAGATCTCATCAGCCTTGAATGCCTGTAGAGGCCACTGCGCGTCTCTGATCTGGTCTGCCGATGCAACCGGCGCGGTGCCGAAGAGCAACGCTCCCGCCACAACCGCGCCGCCGACCGCACGCAGCGTCCGCGTGAAGCTCATGCTGTACACCTCTCTCAACAGGATGGGGCCCTCTGCTACGCATCGGGCCCCGTCTTGTTACTGCCGAATTGCCAACGACAGCTTCCTACTCAATGACCTTCGGAGCAATGTTCCGCTCCGGCGTCCAGGTCTCCTCGTCCTCCACCAGGTAGTCAGGGCGCTCGCCGTTCTGGCCCTTGTTGTCCTTGCCCTTGGCACCGTGCGCGCCGGGCGCTCCCGCCATACCGGCAGGACGACGGCCTCCGGAGCCGGCACCGGCTGCCGCACCACCGCGGCTACGGTGCAGGCCCGAGCCACCCTGTCCAGCAGCGCCGGCCTTGCCGCCGCTACCCGCGCCGACGACTCCGCCCTTCTGACGGGCCAGGGGGTTACCACGTCCGGCGCCACCGGCGCCCTTCGCGCCGCCCTTGGCTCCCGCGGCACCGGCCATGCCGGGCATGCCAGCGCGCCCGGCGCCGCGACCAGCAGCACCAGTACCACCGGCACCGGCGCCGCCGCCCTTGATGCCGGCACCGGCGCCCTTGCTGCCGCCGCTGCCACCGATCAGGCCGCCAGCACCGCCGCCGATTCCGGGGCCGCCGCCCAGAGATCCGCCACCGGCGCCACCGCCGATGCCGCCTCCGCCATGCACACCACCACCGAGCCCGCCGGCGCCACCGCCGATGCCGGTACCACCGGCGCCACCGGCGCCACCGCTCGGAGGATTGAAGCTCTCAAGTCCCGTGTTCACCTTGGGTCCGAGCGAACCCGTGCCGGGCGCAGGAGCACCGACGCCGCCACTGATGCCGGGCGTGCGAGGCATGTCGAGCTTCGGTGCCTTGATTCCGCCTGCAGAGCCACCAGGCCCCTGGCCCATCCCTGAGATCGACGGGCGACCTACCTGGCGGGGTGCCGTTGACCCAGACGAGATCGGCATGGGAATGGGGGGCGGCGGGTCGCCTCCGGGAGGCCCCGGGTAGTCCTCATGGTCGCTGACATGCTTCTGGACCTTCCACGTGCCCATGGCCTTAGCCTGCGATGCATAAGCAGCCCCCAGCTGCTCCATCTTCACCGCCATGCGCAGCTGTTGCTCTTTACCCGCAGAAAGATTGCCCGAGTTTCTGTCGAGAGCATCCTGCGTGGACAAGTTTTTGTTCGCCAGGTCAGCCTTCAGGCCGGACTCGTCGCGACTGCCGCCGTCCTCAAGCCAGTTGACGGCGCTGTTGGCGCCGCTGGGCTTCTCCATCGACTCGATCTCTGGCTTGAGCTGTTCGAGGATGGTCGCGGCGTTCGTCATCGCCTTGGAGGTGTAGTCAGCGTAGGACGCACCATCGGCGATTTTCTTGCTGATTTTCTGCGCTTCAGCCTTGAACTTCTCGGCAGCGTCACCGTGCCAGCTCTGAAGCACTTCGTTCACCGCAGCGTCGAAGGCACCCTTGACGCCTCCGCCGCTGCCGCCGACCAGCTGGTTGTGCACATCCGACCAGCCCCGCGCCACATTGTGGACCTCACTCGGGCTGGATGCCTTCACCATCTCCTTCATGGTGTCCATGTCCAACTCGGCGAAGTTTGTCTCGTGCTTGGCGTTGTAGCACATCGTCGCCGGGATGTACTCGTAGTCGTCGTACTCCGCACCACCGCTGCTCACGATCTGGTTCCCCCTCTACTGCTCTCCATGCTGACCTCAAGCTCTCCCATACCGGCTTCCATCTCAGGTACCGGACATGTTCGCGGCGGTGTCGGCTTCCTGGTTCTGGTAGTTGCCGTGCACCTTCTTCGTTTTGGTGCCGAACTTGTCCGTTACCGCGTGGAGATGCCCGATGATCCCCTCGATGGCGTTCTTCATTTCCGTGTGGGCCTTGTGCAGCTTTTCCGCCTCAACGAAATTGACGCCCGCAGAACCGGTCCCCAGCGCGTTCGGCGAAAGCGAGGTCTTGTACTGGGCGTCGGAGTGGGCACCTCCGAGATCCTTCAGGATGCCGTTGAGCTTCCTGATGGTGTCCTCAAGCGCACTCAGGTCAACCCGATACTGCTCATTAGCCATTCTTGGCCTCCCCGTGTGATGTCAATCCGGTCTTGCGGCGCCAGTCGCGCAGGGCGATCGAGGAGCCCACGACCGCGGCGACGGCCAGCAGGCCGCCACCGACGATGTAGATGGAGATGCGCGCCCGTCGTTCCTCGGTGGTTTCGCCGAGGGTGGCGACGACCGGCAGGATCTTGGAGCCGGCGGCCACATCGGACGGTTTGTCCGGTGTGGGTTCGGCGGTCGGTCGGGTGTCGTCCTTGAGGGCGGCGACCGGGTCGATGACGCCCCAACCGATGTTGTCGTCGCGGTCGCGGCGGACGCGCTCGGCGGTCTGCTCCAGGTGCCAAATGATCTCGCGCGGGCTCCACTTGCCCTTGCCGTCCTTGTGCTTGGCCACGAGGAGGGCGGCGGCTCCGGCGGCGTACGGGGCGGCGAAGCTGGTGCCCTGGTCGACGCAGTTGCCGCCGAGCGGGACGGTGGAGACCATGTCGACGCCGGGGGCGGCGATGTTGACGAACTTGCCGGGCTGGGAGAACGACGCGCGTTCGTTGTTGCGGTCCGAGGCGGCCACGGCCAGCACGTTGTCGTAGTTCTCGCTGTACGCGGCCGGGTAGATGTTCTTCTCCTCGCCGCTGGCGCCGCTGTTGCCGGCCGCCGCGACGATCAGGATGCCGGCCTGCTGCGCGTTCTTCACCGCCTGCTCCAGCGGCCCCAGTTGGCCCCTGCTGGCGTTGGTGCCCTGCGAGATGTTGATGACGTCGACCTTGGCGGCGATCGCATCGTTGATGGCTTTGGCGAGGGTGTCGGCGGTGCCGGCCTTCTCGTCGCTGGTCTGCTGGAACGGGATGACCTTGGCCTTGGGGGCAAGGCCGAAGAAGCCGGACGTCGCGCTGGGTCGGGCCGCGATGATGCCGGCGACCTTGGTGCCGTGACCGACCTTGTCCTGGGTCGGCTTGCCGCCGACGTACGTCTTGCCGGGGCCCTCGATGGCGTCCTGGAGCTGCTTGTTGCCCGCGTCCACGCCGGTGTCGATGACGGCGATCTTGATGTCCTCGCCCTTGCCGCTCGCCCACATCTGGTTGGTGAGCAGACGCTGGAGGGACCAGGGGGTCTCTTTGATGTCGTCGGTGCCGAACTTGCACTCACCGCTCTGCAGCGGGGTGTTCCCGTCCGCTACCGCCGGCGCGGCGGCGGCAGTCGACAGGCCGACGAGGCACGCCGCTGTGACCAGTGCGCCCGTCGCGCGGCGGCGGTGCCCGGTTCGTAGACCAATGGCGCGAGATCCCACGGGTTTTCTGCTCTCCATAGCGGTTGGATGGGGCAAGGCGAGGGGTTGCAGGAAGACAGGAGACGACAGGGACAAAGGAGACGAGGAGGCGGTCGGAGTGAGGAACGGCGGGTGAGGGATTGGTGGCGACGGGGGGAAGCGTTGTGAAGAAGTCACCCCATCGCATCCGCGAGGCATCATCGGACGGCAGAAGGGCGAGCGCACTGGTCCTCCAGCGCGCTCGCCCTCATTGACCACTGTGCGAGCCGTCGGGGGCTGCTCAGCCGTGTGCCATCTGTGCCTTACATCCTCGCGGGTGCGAGGTCAGGAGCCCCAGATGCTGGCGTTCTTGCTCTCGGTGCTCTGGTAGTTCTGAGCAGCGGTGTCCAGCGCCTTGGCGATGGCCTCAAGCGTCTGCTGCAGGTGCGCGGCGCGCTGGTCCCACTCGCGCTGGCGGGCCTGGTAGCCCTCCTGCGCGGCACCTTCCCAGCTCGCGGCGACCTTCTTGACGCCGGCCTCGAGGTCGTCGAGCTGCTGGCGGATGTTGTTGGCGGTCTGACGCACGTCGGAGCTCGCCTGGCTGATCGTGTGGAAATTGACCAGGATCTGGCCGGACATGGGGTCTCCTCAGGAGTTGATGCTGCCTAGTCGAATCACGTGCCGTGACGGCGGAACGAAATCGGAACCGACCGGAACCGGAACCGATCTGCCGGGCCACGGCGAGGTGGGCACGGGCGCCGGGTCAGCGGCGCGGCCCCATCATCCGAACGGGGATGCCTGGGCGGTGACGTGCGAGATCGACTGGGCCTGCTCCTCTTCGGAGCTCTGGTAGTTGCCCGTGGTCTGGTCGACCGCTTCCTTGATCTCGGCCAGCAGCTGGTTGATCCGCTTGCCGTCCTCGTTCACCTGCGACTGCAGCTGGTGGTACGAAGAGGCCGCCTGGCCCTTCCAGCCCGAGGTGATGGAGTCGACGACCGTCTGCAGACGCTGCAGCTCCCCCGTGATCGCGTGGTTGACCGAGTCGATCTTGCCGCTGAACGCGACCATCTCCTCGTGCGTGAGTGTGAACTGACCAGCCATGGTCAACGTCCCCCATGAGACTTGTACGTCGGCCGCGCGGTGCCGGAAGAGGCGGTGCACGGTTGGCATCTCCTGCTGACGCCTCCTGTCACATTACCTACTCCACACGCCTGTTCCCAACAGGGGGACGGCTGTTGTGACGGGATCACAACAATGTCAACTGGGCGGCAGGGAAGCGTCGTTCGGCGGAAACAGACAGATGGGGCGTTTCGGTCGGGCGGTAGTGAAGGTTCCGGGGAGATGTGGCGGCCGGCGGGGGCGTGCTGCGGGGCATGCGGCCACCGGCAGCAGCACGACCGCCCCAGGGGCGCACGCGCACCGACAGCGAAAGATGGAAACGAAAAGCGGAAGAGGCCGCGCCGGGCCCCAGAAAGGGTTCCCGGCGCGGCCTTACGCGGCTCTCAGGCCGCCCCTCACGCGGTCTGAGAGCCGCTGAGAGCGACCCCCAGCCCGCCCCCCGGCCGTCAGGACGCCTGCGGCTTGCTCGCGCTCGGGACGTCCAGCTGCGGCCCCGCGGAGAGCAGCTTGGACCACGCCTCCAGGATGAGCGGCGGGTGCGCCTCGCCGTAGCCGAGGTGGACCTGTGCCTGGTCCTGCTCCTGCTTGTCGTTGCCGGCCTTGCTGGCGGAGTCGTTGTTCCGCGGGATCGAGTAGCGCAGGCCGGTGTCGGTGACCAGGAAGAGGCTGCCGGAGTTCGCCTTGGGGTTGGCGACCTGCTGGTACAGCAGGCCGCTGCCGGGGGTGACGTAGGTCGAGGCACCCGGGGCGATCTTGGCCGGGTAGTCCTTGCCGACCCAGGTGCTCATGTCCGGGAGCCCGTTGGGGTAGCCGAGCTTCTCGACGCCCGGGAACTTGGTGGTGGTGCCCTTGTAGACGCTGCAGGAGACGCCGTTCGACGTGGGCGAGCCCAGGCCACCGGTCTGCGAGCCGTGCGCGAAGTCGTTGGCCGCGGTGACGGGCTCCTTGGGCCAGGGGTTGTCCAGGTCCGTTTCCGGGATCTTGCCGGCGAAGACCAACGGACGGTTGTCGGCACCCAGCTCCACGTGGCGGATGCTTCCGGTGGCGACGTTGATCGGTTGCAGCGCCTTGCCGGTGTTGCCGTTCACGGCCGCCGCGTTGGGGCCCTGCTCCAGGAGGTTGGCCACGAAGTTGCTGACCTGCGCGACGCCAAGGGGTTGGACCACGTACTTCTGGCCGTTGCCGTCCTGGAGGATCGAGCCGACCTTGCGCGCCTCGGGCGGGACGTCGTCGAAGGGGTACTGGGCACCCGCACTGGCCATGGTCGGCATGGTGATCGGGAACGGGCTCTTGACCAGCGTGTTCATGAACTCGGCGGAGACCTTCTGCGGTTGCGCCTGGGAGCCGAAGATGATCCGCCGCAGGGTCCGGTCGGCCTCGACGTCGGCGTGCTTCAGGCCGGTCTGCGCCTCCTTCAGCGCCTGCGCCGTGTCGGCGATCATCTGGAAGGCGTAGCCGTTGCTGTCCACCAGCCACGGCACCCCGTCGGGGTCCTCGACGTACAGGGCCTGGTGGAGGTCGAGCTTGCCCTTCTTGGTGTTCTGGATGTCCAGCTTGTCCTTGCCGTCGAGGACGAAGACCGCCTGCTGGCTCTTGCTGTTCTCGCCGCTGCCGGGGCGGTCGCACACCGCCCAGGTCTTGGGCTTGTCGACCTGTTTCGCGTCGGGCAGCCGGTCCGGGGCATACGGAATACCGACGGCCGGGCCGTGCGCCAGCTTTCCGTCCAGCTCCGATTCCTTGACCTTGACGACCTTGAACTTCTTCGGGTCGAGGAGGAGTTTGGCCGAGGCCAGATTCAGAACGGGGTGCAGCAGCTTCTGCTTCTGGCCGTTTGCGTCCTTGCTTTCCAGAACGACATAGCGTGTGGTGCTTTCGTCCCCGACGAGGACATTTGCCCCCACGGTGTCCCAGCCCTCCGGCGCGACCGGCTTGAAAACGCCCACGGCGCCGAACCCCACGGTCACCAGGACCGCCAACACCACACTGGGCACCACCGCTTTCAGCGGCCTGGGGGCGCTTTCGATCGAGCCGTTCGGCAGCGGCTTCAGAAATGCCGCATTCGTACGCTTTCGCGCGAACGAATACGCATTCAGCTCGTCCCGACGTGATGCCATTGTTGCTTTCTCTCCCCGCCTGTCGGATCCACATCGACCGCCCCCGGCACTCACGCCGTAGCGCCCTCTACTATGCCGTGTATCGATCGAGCCGTACGGTACGGGTGCCACCTTCCAACGCACCAGTCCGCGAAGCGGCAGCCGATACGCCTAAGGCACACCACCAGTAGAGGAGCAGGCCGGGGGATGTCCAGCGCCACCAGGGCTCGACGCCGCAACGGGCGGCAACAGCAGCAACAGCCTTCCGCTGCACCGCAGAACGCGGGAAATGAGGGCCAAAACGGTACAGCTCCCGGCAATGGGGGAAATGACGGTCGGGCCGCGGCCGGACCGGTGTCGCCCCGGCTCCGCCAGCAGGCCGGCACCATCGGCGGCGTACGCGTCCAGCAACTGGCCCTCGTCGAAATCGCCGCGGCGCTGGTGCTGGTGGGCCTGGCGGCCCAGAACCCGGTGGCGCTGGGCGTGGCCGCGGTGGTGGCGGTCGTCCTCGTCGTCTTCGCCCTCGGCCGGCGGCGCCGGATCCCGCTGCCCGAGTGGATCATCACCGTGCGCGCGATGAACCGCCGCAACAAGACCGCGGGCGAGAACCTCTCCGCCACCCAGGGCGTGGACCCGGCCTTCGCCCCCGTGGTCGAGTGCGACCCGGCGCTGCGCACCTACGAGTACACCGACAACGAGCAGCGCACCGTCGGCTTCGTCGGCGACGGCACGTTCCTGACCGCGATCGTCCAGGTGGACGCCCGGGACGAGCCGCTGCGGCCGGAGCGCGGCCGCCACATGGTCCCGCTGGAGATGCTGCACACCGCGCTGGACGTCGAGGACATCCACCTGGAGTCGGTGCAGTTCGTCCAGTACACCCAGCCCGCCCCGGCGCCGCACCTGCCCGAGCAGGCCGTCGCGGCCCGCTCCTACGCGCCGCTCCAGGCCCAGTCGCAGACCCCCGCGATCCAGCTGACCTGGATCGCGCTGAAACTGGACCCGGAGCTGTGCGCGGAGGCCATCGAGGCCCGCGGCGGCGGCATGGGCGGCGCCCAGCGCTCCCTGCTGCGCGCCGCCGACCAGCTCGTCAGCCGCCTCACCTCGCTCGGTGTGCGCGCCAAGGTGCTCGACGAGCGCGAGGTGGTGGCCGCGGTCGGCACCGCGGTGTGCGTCAGCCCGCGGGCCGCGAACGGCGCGCTGGGCCGGGACGGCCGGGCCGCCCGCCGCACCCAGGAGACCACCCGCGCAATGCGCTGCGACGACCGCTGGCACTCCACCTACTGGATCGGCCGGTGGCCCCAACTCGGCCGTGGCGGCGCCCCGTTGGCCGCCGTCACCCAGCTGCTGAGCAGCACCCGGGCGATGGCCAGCACCTTCGCGCTGACCGCGACGCACGGCAGCGGCCGGCTGCCTGCCATCTCCGGCTACATCCGGCTGTCGACCCGCAGCGACAACGAACTCTCCGCCGCGCAGAACGAGTTGGAGCACCGCTCCGGCTCCGTGAAGGTCGGACTCGTCCGGCTCGACCGCGAGCAGCTGCCCGGCCTGCTGGCCACGCTTCCCCTCGGAGGTACCCGCTGATGGGCACTCCCGCATATCAGTCCCGCGTCAGCGTCAGCAGCGACGGCTGGCGCACCCCGACGAACCACGGCATCGCCGGCGGCCGGCTCTCGCACCAGCCGCGCCCGGACGAGGAGGACTCCGGGCCGACGGGGCCGAAGCCGCGCCCCGGTTTCGGGCTGCGCGGTCCGCGGCGCAACCCACACGTCCTGACAGCCGAGTCGCTCGCCGCGCTCACCCTGCCGGTCGGCGACGACGGCGTCATCATCGGCATAGACCCGCAGAACCAGCCGGCCGTGCTGAGCCTGCTGCGTCCCGCGCCGATGGAGATCGTGCTCGTCGGCAGCATGTGGATGGCGCAGACCCTGGCGCTGCGCACGGTCGCCACCGGTGCCCGGGTCGCGGTGGAGACCGCCCGGCCGCCGGCCTGGGGCCAGATGGCGCAGGCCGCCGGCGGCGGTCAGCAGTGCGTCTCGGTCTTCGACGTGCGCCAGATCGCGCCGCAGGGACCGTCGGTTTCCAGCCCCGTTCTGGTCGTCCGCGACATGGGCGCGCGCCCCCCGCGCAACCAGCTCGCGCCGAGCCCCTGGCAGACTGTGCTGACGGTGCTGCCGTTCCTCGGCCCGCGCTCGCCGCAGATGCTCGGCCGGGCCGACCTGGTCGGTCTGCAGCGGCTCTCGCCCGAGGAGGCGGAGGTTGTGACGCGGATCATGCGGCTGCCGGAGAACGTCGGCGCGGTGCTGCCGACGCTGAGCGACAACGCCATGCTGTGGTGCCGCCGTGACGGCGGCCACCAGTTCGTCATGACCCAGCCGACCGAGGCGGAGACCAACCTGCTGGGCGGTCCGCGCCGTATGGACTGACCGCTCTCACCGGTCAGTTGCCGGGACACGGACTACGGGCGCATCCACGGGGTGCGCCCGTAGCCGTGCGACCGGGCTCGAAGACGACATGACATCGACTGCCGTTATGGGCCGACTGTTGATTAGGCTGTGGGGAGAGCCGCAGGAGCACGCCGCACGGCGGTGCACGACGGCAGTCGATACGGGGATGGAGACTTAAGCAGTGGTGGCGCAACCCCGAAAGGTGTGCTCCGACTTCCGTGACATCCGATCGATCCGCCTGTATCCGGTCCTGCCGTTCAGGTGCGTTGCAGTAGACCAGGAGGCACAGTGAGAGACCAGGAGGCTTTCCGCCCGGACGGGAACGAACCTGACGACGACCAGGCCGAGTTCGACCTGACCGGCGAGTTCAAGATCGATTTTGCGGCTCCCGCCTGGTACAGCAGCAGTGACACCAGTGGCGGCGCCGGTGCCGCGGCCCCCGCCGCGACGCCGCCCGCCGGCGACCCGGCCGCGGGTCCGCCGCCGACCGGTCAGCCGCTGCCCGCCCAGGGTGCCCCGGCCCCCGTTGTTCCGCAGCAGGGGGCGCCCGGTCCGACCGCGCCTCCCGGTTTCCCGACGCTGCGCCCGCAGGACGCGGGCGACGACGCCCCGGCCGCCGCGACTGACGGCCCGTCGGCTCCCACGGCCCCCACTGCCTCCGGTGACGCCGCCCCGGCCGCGGACGCCGGCGACGGCGGCAACGTCCGTACGGGCACCGGGCCGGACCCCTCGGCCTCCCTGTGGGACGACGACGAGGACGACGCGGCACCCGTCGCGGCGCCCGAGCCGCAGTCCGCCGCTCCGCAGCCGGAGGCCGCGCCCGCCGCGCCCGCGGACGGCGCCCCCGCGCCCGAGGCACAGCCCGCGCCGGCTCCCGAGCCGGACGCTGCCGCCGCGGCCGCGGCGGCCGCCGCAGCGGCCGCCCAGCCCGTCGCGCAGCCCACCCAGGGCCAGGGCCAGCAGGCGCAGCCCCAGCCGCAGCAGCAGGGCGCGCCCGTCCAGGGCCAGCCGCCCGCCCAGGGTGTGCCGCAGCAGGGCGTCGCCCCGCAGGGCATGCCGCAGCAGCAGCAACAGGCACCTCAGCAGCAGGCGCCGCAGGGCGTTCCCGCGCAGGGTGCGCCGTGGGCCGGTGCGGACGGCCGGCAGCAGGGGGTGCCCGGCCAGGGTGCCCCGGCGCAGGGCGGACTGCCGCCGCTGCCGCCGGAGTTCCAGCCCGCCGACCCGCGGATGGCACAGCCGCAGCCCGGCCAGCAGCCGCAGCCCCAGCAGGCGCAGCCCCAGCCGCAGCAGGCCCCGCAGCAGGCTCAGCCCCCGGCACAGCCGCACGCACAGCCGCAGCCACAGGCGTATCCCCAGCAGCCGCAGCAGCAGGGGCAGCAGCAGCCCCAGCAGGCCGGCTACCCGCCGCAGGGCGCCCCGGCACCGCAGCAGGGCGGCTACGGCTATCCGCAGCCCGCGTACGGCTACCCCCAGCAGCCGCAGCACGGTCAGCAGCCGCCGCAGCAGGCCCAGCCGCAGCCCAACGCCCAGCCGCAACAGCCCGCTTACGGCTACCCGCAGCAGGGCTACCCCCAGCAGGCACCGCAGCAGGCGCAGCCGCAGCCCCAGCAGGCGCAGCCGCAGGCCCAGCCCCAGGCGTATCCGCAGCAGCAGCCGCAGCAGCAGCACCCCCAGCAGGGGCAGCAACCGCCCGCCCAGGCCCAGCAGTTCGGCGACCCCAACGCGGCGGCCAACTACGCCCAGTACTCCCAGCCGGGCCAGCAGCAGCCGCAGCGGGCCACCCCCGGTGCGCCGCTCGGCTACAGCGCCGCGGTCGAGCTGACCTCCGACCGCCTGCTGCGCAACCAGCCCAAGAAGCGCAAGCCGGGCGCCAACGCCCAGCCGTCCAAGTTCAAGCTGGGCGCGAAGAAGGAGCTGGAGGAGCGCCAGCGCAAGCTGGAGCTGATCCGCACGCCGGTGCTGTCCTGCTACCGGATCGCGGTGATCAGCCTCAAGGGCGGCGTCGGCAAGACCACGACGACCACCGCGCTGGGCGCCACCCTCGCCTCCGAGCGGCAGGACAAGATCCTGGCGATCGACGCCAACCCCGACGCCGGCACGCTCGGCCGCCGGGTCCGCCGCGAGACCGGGGCGACCATCCGCGACCTGGTGCAGGCCATCCCGCACCTGCACAGCTACATGGACATCCGCCGGTTCACCTCGCAGGCCCCCTCGGGCCTGGAGATCCTCGCCAACGACGTCGACCCGGCCGTCTCGACGACGTTCAACGATGAGGACTACCGGCGCGCGATCGACATCCTCGGCAAGCAGTACCCGGTCATCCTCACCGACTCGGGCACGGGCCTGCTCTACAGCGCGATGCGCGGTGTGCTCGACCTCGCCGACCAGTTGATCATCATCTCGACCCCGTCCGTGGACGGTGCCAGCAGCGCCAGCACCACCCTGGACTGGCTCTCCGCGCACGGCTACGCCGACCTGGTCCAGCGCGGCATCACGGTCATCTCCGGGGTCCGCGAGACCGGCAAGATGATCAAGATCGACGACATCGTGTCGCACTTCGAGACCCGCTGCCGCGGCGTCGTGGTCGTCCCCTTCGACGAGCACCTCGCGGCCGGCGCCGAGGTCGACCTCGACATGATGCGGCCGAAGACCCGCGAGGCGTACTTCAACCTCTCCGCGCTGGTCGCCGAGGACTTCGCGCGCCAGCAACAGGCCCAGGGGATGTACGCACAGGCGCAGATGGGCCAGCAGCAGATGGCCGGCGACCCGTACGCCCAGCAGGATCCGTACGCCCAGCAGGACCCCTACGGGCAGCAGTACGCCCAGCAGGCGCCGCAGCAGGGCCAGCCGCCGGCCGGCTACCCGCCGCAGCAGGGCGGCTGGGGCCAGCAGCCCACCGGGCAGCCACCGGCCGGCTGGCAGCAACAGCCCGCTCCGGACGCGCCGTTGCCGGAGCAGGGCGGCTGGACGCAGCAGCAGCCGCCACCGCAGTGAGCGGACGCCGCACGCGCCCGGCATGAGCGGACATGAACGAAGGGGCGGGGCCCGGCAGTTGACTGCCGGGCCCCGCCCCTTCGTTGTGACGCCGGGTGCGTGCGCCCTAGTCCTGCCCCGCCTCGGCGATCAGCCCGCGGGCCTGCTTCACGTCGACCGCCATCCGCTCCAGCAGCGCGTCGAGCGTGTCGAACTTCTCCTGGCCCCGGATGTAGGCGAGGAACTCCACGGCGACGTGCAGCCCGTACAGATCGAGCCCGACCCGGTCGATGGCGTACGCCTCGACCGTCCGCACCTTGCCGTCGAACTGCGGGTTGGTGCCGACCGAGATAGCCGCCGGCATCGCCTCGCCCTCGACGTGCAGCAGCCCGGCGTAGACCCCGTCGGCCGGGATGGCGGTGTGCGGCAGGGTCTCCACGTTGGCGGTGGGGAAGCCCAGTTCGCGGCCGCGCTGCGCGCCGCGGACGACCACGCCCTCGACCCGGTGCGGCCGGCCCAGGACCTCCCGGGCGCCCGTCACGTCGCCCTCGGCGACCAGCCGGCGGACCAGCGTGGACGAGAACGGCTCGCCGCCGCCCGCGGTGCCGCGCTCGAAGAGGTCGATGACCTCGACGGTGTAGTCGTAGGTCCGGCCCAGCTCGGCGAGGGTCTCGACGGTGCCCTTGGCCTTGTGGCCGAAGCGGAAGTTCGGGCCCTCGACGACGACCTGCGCGTGCAACTTGTCGACCAGCACCTTCACCACGAAGTCGGCGGGCGCCAGCTGCGAGAACTCCTTGGTGAACGGGAGCACCAGCACCGCGTCCACGCCCAGCCCGGCCATCAGTTCGGCCCGCCGGTGGTGCGGCGCCAGCAGCGGCGGGTGGGTGCCGGGGCGGACCACCTCGCTGGGGTGCGGGTCGAAGGTGACGACCACGGCCGGCACCCCCAGCTCGCGGGCGCGGGCCACGGCCCGCCCGATGATCAGTTGGTGGCCGCGGTGCACTCCGTCGTACGAGCCGATGGTGACGACGCTGCGTCCCCAGCCCTCGGGGATGTCCTCCAAGCCACGCCAGCGCTGCACTCTGCCCGCTCCTCGCCCGAACTCTTGTCCGTCCACTGCGCCATGTCGGCATGGCGCAGGTCTAAGACTGCCATGCCGGGAGTGCGGCTACGCGCGAAGGGGGGCCTGGCCGCTGTTGCATCGGCCACCCCGCGGGTCCGGCCGGCCACCGGCCGGTTTCCGCCGCGGCGCCCGAGGGCTCCGGCGCCGGCTGCCGCCCACCCGCCCGGGGACCGCTCCCCCGGCGCGCCGCGGCCCGCCGCAGGGCCGCCGGCTCGTCCTCGGCGAGCGCGTCCAGCAGCTCCGCGGCCCGAGGGTGGGCGACCCCGGTGAGCGTCTCGACGAGGGCGTCCAGCGCGCGGGCGCGATGGGTGTGCAGCAGGGCCTGGGCGGCGTCCGCGACGGTGACCACATGGGGCGCGGCGGGGGCCGTGCGAAGCGGCCGGGTGTCGTCGAACCAGCCGCACAGCAGCGGCTGGATCCGCTCGGGGTCGGCCTTGAGCAGCTCCGCCACGAGGTCGAGGAACCGCCCGGGACGAAGGCCCGCACCACCGGGGCGGAACGCTTCTGCGCCCCCTTCGGGCGGCCCCGCGGGGTCGTCGGCCCACCGCCGGGCGTCCACCCATCCCTCGTCCGCGCCGCCGTCCGCGTCACCGCCCGGCCCGGTGTCGGCGGTGTGCACCCGGACCCGGGGCGGCGGGGCGAAGGCCCGCGGCGGCCGGGTGCGCCGCGCGGCCGGGCGCGGCCCGTCGGCCGGCAGCAGCCGGCGCAGCAGCTCCAGGCGGTCCGCCGCGGTCAGCGCCAGGCACCGCCAGAACACCGGCCCGAACGCCGCCGGTCCGGTCTCCGCGAAGCCACCCGCCGTGGCCGACCGCACGGTGATCAGATCGGCCAGCAGCCGCAGCACGCCCAGATAGGGCGTGGCGTCCGGCACCCCCAGCAGCACCCCGCTCAGCCGCCGGGCCGCCCCGTCGCGCAGCTCCGTCCCGGCGGTCGCCGCCACCACCAACTCCCGCCACTCCGCGGACAGTTGATCATTCACCCCGCCCTCGCCGAGCACCCGGTGCGCCTCCCCGCACACCGTGCCGCGCACCTGCCCGTACGCCTCCGTGTCGGCGTCCAGCACCACCATCCGCGAACCTCCCCGCCCGTTACCGTGCGTGCTCATCGGCGACGACGGTAGACAGACAGTGATCTTCGCGACAGGGTGCCCGACGAACGCGCCCCCTTCCGCGCCCCTGGTTCACTCCGAGCGCCTGCTCGGTGGGGTGAATCATGAGAACGCGCTGGACAGAGTCTCAGCGAGGGGGATGGTGGAGCGCGGGCCGAACGCTCCGCGCCCGTCCGCACGGCACGCGTTCCACCACCTCCCCCCGACCGCCTCAGAGGTCCCGGGTGCTAGGCGAAGACCGCCAGGCTCTTGGCCCGCCCGCCCTCGTTCTGCACCAGCGCCAGGAAGGTCCCGTCCGGCCCGAAGGCCGCCACCGGGCCGTCGCCCTCGAAGTGCGGCATCGGGATCCGCGCGCCGTTGAGCAGCAGCCGGGACTGCGCCTCGGTGACGTCCCAGCGGGTGAACGCGGCGGCCGCGGCGTCCCCGAGCGGCATGACCGGCAGACCCTCGCCCTCGGGCTCGTCCACCGCCGCCTGGAGCTGCTCCAGGGTCCGCGCCCGGTCGAGCTTGTACGGGCCGACGCGGGTGCGCCGGAGCGCCGTCAGATGACCGCCGACGCCGAGCCCGGCGCCCAGGTCGCGGGCGAGGGCGCGGATGTAGGTGCCGGAGGAGCAGACGACGGAGACCAGCACATCGGTCACCGGGGTGCCGTCCGCGGCCTCGGCCTCGTGCACGGAGTGCACCACGAACGAGGAGATGGTCACCGGCCGGGCCGGGATCTCCACGTCCTCGCCGTCCCGGATCCGCTTGTAGGAGCGCTTGCCGTCGATCTTGATGGCGCTGACCTTCGACGGCACCTGCATGATCGCGCCGGACAGCCCGGCCACCCCGGCGTCGATGTCCTCGCGGGCCAGGCCGTGCGCCGCCTTGGACGCGGTGATCTCGCCCTCGGCGTCGTCGGTGACCGTGGTCTGGCCGAGCCGGATCGTGCCGACGTACTCCTTCTCCGTCAGCGCGAGGTGCCCCAGCAGCTTGGTGGCCCGCTCCAGGCCGAGGACCAGGACCCCGGTCGCCATGGGGTCGAGGGTCCCGGCGTGCCCGACCCGGCGGGTCCGGGCCATCCCCCGCATCTTCGCCACGACGTCGTGCGAAGTGAAGCCGGACGGCTTGTCGACGATGACCAGGCCGCCCGGCTTGTTGCTCTGGTGCCGCTTCATTCTGCCGCTGCGCCCTCGTCGTCCTCGTCGCTGCCCGGCTTGCGGTACGGGTCCGCTTCACCGGCGTACGCGGCGCCCGAGGAGGCCGCGCGTACCTCGGCGTCCGAGGCGCGGGCCCGGTCGAGCAGGTCCTCGATCGTCTTGGCGTTCTCCGGCAGGGCGTCCGCGACGAAGCTCAGCGTCGGCGTGAACTTGGTGCCGGCCGCCGCACCGACCGCGGAACGGAGCACGCCCTTGGCGCTCTCCAGCCCGGCGGCGGCGCTGGCACGGTCCTCGTCGTCTCCGTAGACCGTGTAGAAGACCGTCGCCTCCCGCAGGTCGCCGGTGACCCGGGTGTCGGTGATGGTCACATGCGTGCCGAGCCGCGGGTCCTTGATTCCGCGCTGCAGCTTCTGCGCGACCACTTCCCGGATGAGGTCCGCCAGCTTCTTCGCCCGCGCATTGTCGGCCACTGGTCCGTCTCCTTCTGAATCTTCCACAATTGTGCTTCCACCGGCGATGACCTGCCCGGTCGCCCGGGTCAGTCGTCGTCGCCGTGCAGCCGCCGGCGTACGGACAGCAGCTCCACCTCGGGCCGTGCGGCGACCAGGCGCTCGCAGCGGTCCATGACCTCCGTCAGGTGTCCGGCATTCCCGGACACCACCGCCAGGCCGATACGGGCCCTGCGGTACAGGTCCTGGTCCCCCACCTCCGCGACGCTCACCGCGTACTTGCGGTGCAGCTCGGCGACGATCGGGCGGACGACGGAACGCTTCTCCTTCAGCGACCGTACGTCGCCGAGAAGCAGGTCGAAGGACAGTGTCCCTACGTACATGCAAGACGGGTCAAGCCACCCGTGGGGCCTTGGGGGCGCCGCCCGGCGTCGGCCGGGGGCGTGGGTGTCAATTCGAACCGTACACGCAACGGCCGGGGCCGATCGACGGAAATTTCTCCGCCGACCGGCCCCGGAACGCCCGCCCGTCGCCCGGCCACCACCCCTGGTGGACCGCGCTACGCGCGGGCTGCGACACATCAGCCGCGCGGCTTCTCCCGCATCTCGTACGTCGCGATGACGTCGTCGACCTTGATGTCGTTGAAGTTTCCGAGGTTGATACCGCCCTCGAAGCCTTCGCGGATCTCGGTGACGTCGTCCTTGAAGCGGCGCAGGCCCTCGATGTTGAGGTTCTCCGCGACCACCTTGCCGTCGCGGATGAGGCGGGCCTTGGTGTTCCGCCGGACCTCGCCGGAGCGGATGATGACACCCGCGATGTTGCCCAGCTTGGACGACTTGAAGACCTCGCGGATCTCCGCCGTACCGAGCTCGACCTCCTCGTACTCCGGCTTGAGCATGCCCTTGAGGGCCGCCTCGATCTCCTCGATCGCCTGGTAGATGACCGAGTAGTACCGGACGTCGACGCCCTCGCGCTCGGCCATCTGCGTGGCACGGCCCTCGGCCCGCACGTTGAAGCCGATGACGATCGCGTCGGAGCCGGACGCCAGGTTGATGTCGGACTCCGTGACCGCACCGACGCCGCGGTGCAGCACCCGGATGTCGACCTCCTCGCCGACGTCGAGCTGGAGCAGCGAGGACTCCAGGGCCTCGACCGAACCGGACGCGTCGCCCTTGATGATGAGGTTGAGCTGCTGGACCTCGCCCGCCTTGAGCACCTTGTCGAGGTCCTCGAGGGACACCCGGCGGGTGCGCTTGGCGAACGCGGCGTTGCGCTCGCGCGCCGCGCGCTTCTCGGCGATCTGGCGGGCCGTACGGTCCTCGTCGACGACGAGGAAGTTGTCGCCGGCGCCCGGGACGTTGGTCAGACCCAGGACCAGGACGGGGGTCGACGGACCCGCTTCCTCGACGTTGTTGCCCTTGTCGTCGAGCATCGCGCGGACCCGGCCGTAGGCGTCGCCCACGACCATCGTCTCGCCGACGCGGAGGGTACCGCGCTGGACCAGGACGGTCGCCACGGCGCCGCGGCCGCGGTCGAGGTGGGCCTCGATCGCGATGCCCTGGGCGTCCTGCTCCGCGTTGGCGCGCAGGTCGAGCGCGGCGTCCGCGGTGAGGACGACGGCCTCGAGCAGCTGCTCGATGTTGGTCCCCTGGCGGGCGGAGATGTCGACGAACATGGTGTCGCCGCCGTACTCCTCGGCCACCAGGCCGTACTCGGTCAGCTGACCGCGCACCTTGGTCGGGTCGGCGCCCTCGACGTCGATCTTGTTGACCGCGACCACGATCGGCACGTCGGCCGCCTTGGCGTGGTTGAGCGCCTCGATCGTCTGCGGCATGACGCCGTCGTTGGCCGCCACCACGAGGATCGCGATGTCGGTCGACTTGGCACCGCGGGCACGCATGGCGGTGAACGCCTCGTGACCGGGGGTGTCGATGAAGGTGATCGCGCGGTCTTCGTCGTTGACCTGGGTCGTGACCTGGTACGCACCGATGTGCTGCGTGATACCGCCGGCCTCGCCCGCGACCACGTTGGTCTTGCGGATCGCGTCCAGCAGTCGGGTCTTACCGTGGTCGACGTGACCCATGACGGTCACCACCGGCGGACGGGAGACGAGCATCTCCTCGCCGCCCTCGTTCTCGCCGAACTCGATGTCGAAGGACTCGAGCAGCTCGCGGTCCTCCTCCTCCGGGCTGACGATCTCGACGACGTAGTTCATCTCGTCGGCGAGCAGCTGCAGCGTCTCGTCGGAGACCGACTGGGTCGCGGTGACCATCTCGCCGAGGTTCAGCATGACCTGGACCAGCGACGCCGGGTTGGCGTTGATCTTCTCCGCGAAGTCGGTCAGCGAGGCACCGCGCGACAGGCGAACCGTCGCGCCGTTGCCGCGCGGCAGCATGATGCCGCCGACCGACGGGGCCTGCATGGCCTCGTACTCCTGACGCCTCTGGCGCTTCGACTTGCGGCCGCGACGCGCCGGACCGCCGGGACGGCCGAACGCACCCTGCGTGCCACCACGGCCACCGGGACCACCCGGACGACCGCCGAAGCCGGGACGACCGCCGAAGCCGCCGCCACCGCCACCGGGACCGCCGCCACCGGGACGACCGGCGAAACCGCCGCCGCCACCCGGACGACCGCCACCGCCGCCACCGGGACGGCCGGCGAAGCCGCCGCCACCACCGGGACGACCGCCGCCGCCACCGGGACGACCGGCGCCGCCCGGACGACCGCCGCCGCCACCGGGACCCGGACGCGGGCCGGCAGCCGGACGCTGCGGCATCATGCCCGGGTTCGGGCGGTTACCGCCGCCGGGACGCGGACCGGCACCGCCGGGCGCCGCACCCTGCGGACGGGGCATGGAACCGGGGGTCGGACGCGCGCCGCCCTGGCCCTGCGGACGGGGACCACCCTGGCCGCCGCCCTGCGGGCGCGGACCGGGCTGGCCGGGACGCGGGGCGCCACCGGGCCGCGGGGCCTGCGGACGGGCCATGCCCGTGGAGCCACCGGAGGTGAAGGGGTTGTTGCCCGGACGGGGACCGGCCGGACGGGAACCACCGGGACGCGGCGACTGGCCGCCGGCACGCTGGCCCTGGCCGCGCTGGCCCTGGCCGGGCGCCGGACGGGCGGGGCGCGGACCGGGCGTGGCACCGGGGCGGGGACCCGACTGCGCGGCGGGTGCCGGCGCGGACGGCGGGGCCTGGAACTCCGGCTGCGCGGGCGCGGCCGGGGCGGGCTTGGGCGCCGCGGGGCGCGCCGGGGTCGGCCGCGGACCCGGGGTGGGGCCGGCGGCAGGCTTGGGGGCCGCCGGGGTGACCGGGGCCTCCGGGGCAGCAGGTGCCTCCGGGGCAGCGGGTGCCTCCGGGGCGGCCGGGGCCGCGGGGCCCGGCTTGGGGGCGCCCGGCTTCGGGGCAGCCGGACGCGCCGCCTGCGCCGGAGAGGGCGCCGACGGCTTCGCGGGGGCCGACTTGCGCGGCGCCGCGGGCTTGCCGGCGGAACGGCCGCCGCCGCTGCCCGCCTGGAAAGCGTCGGTCAGCTTGCGAACAACCGGCGCCTCGATCGTCGAGGACGCCGAACGGACGAATTCACCAAGTTCTTGGAGCTTGGCCATGACGACCTTGCTCTCCACACCGAACTCCTTGGCGAGTTCGTAAACCCGGACCTTAGCCACTTCGCTCCTTCTAGGTCCGGGTGTCCACCGGACCGTCGCTACTTCATGGGCGTACTCATCGCGTACTCATCGAGTGCTCATCGCAATCTCGACCTACTTCCGACTCGCGAGGTACCTGACCGCACGGTTTTCCGTGCGCTGTGCGTTTCTTGCTGTGCGTTCTTGCCATCACGGCTGCTCAACGCGCGCCCCCTTCGACGAACCGGCGCAACTCCGCCGTTTCGAACGGGCCGCGGCCCCGGTAGGCCCGGGGGAACGCCCGGCGGCGAACCGCCAGGTCGAGGCAGACCAGTGTCCGGTGCACATAAGCACCCCGGCCGGGCAGCGTACCGCGAGGATCGGGGACACACTCGCCCTCGATCACCACGATGCGCAGCAAATCGCCCTTGGCCGCTCGCTCCCGGCAACCCAGACATGTGCGCTCAGGGCATGCGCGGGCATGCGTCCGGCCAGACACTGCTTAAGTCTACCTCCCCGCGGCCACTCCACCCCGATGGGGTAAAGCCCGGTCCGCTCCTCAAGAATTCCCCGCGGGGCGCCGCGGCACCACTTCTTTTCGTGCGCCGCGGCCCCGTCCGCCGGTGGCTCAGCCCTGCGCCGGCGCGTGCTCGGTGTCCGGGCGGATGTCGATCCGCCAGCCGGTCAGCCGCGCCGCGAGCCGGGCGTTCTGCCCTTCCTTGCCGATGGCCAGCGACAGCTGGTAGTCGGGGACCGTCACCCGCGCCGAGCGCGCCGACAGGTCCACCACCTCGACCTTGCTGACCCGGGCCGGGGACAGCGCGTTGGCCACCAGCTCGGCCGGGTCGTCCGACCAGTCCACGATGTCGATCTTCTCGCCGTTGAGCTCGGCCATCACGGCCCGCACCCGGCCGCCCATCGGGCCGATGCAGGCGCCCTTGGCGTTCAGCCCCGAGCGCGCGGACCGCACCGCGATCTTCGTGCGGTGGCCGGCCTCGCGGGCGATGGCGGCGATCTCCACCGAACCGTCGGCGATCTCCGGCACCTCCATGGCGAACAGCTTCTTCACCAGATTGGGATGGGTGCGCGAGAGGGTGACCGAGGGGCCGCGGACGCCCTTGACGACCCGGACGACGTACGAGCGCAGCCGGGTGCCGTGGGTGTACTCCTCGCCCGGGACCTGCTCCTGCACCGGCAGGATGGCCTCCAGCCGGCCGATGTCGACCAGGACGTTCTTGGGGTCCTTGCCCTGCTGGACGACGCCGGTGACGACATCGCCCTCCCGTCCGGCGTACTCGCCGAAGGTGATCTCCTCCTCGGCGTCCCGCAGCCGCTGCAGGATGACCTGCTTGGCGGTGGTCGCCGCGATGCGCCCGAAGCCGGACGGGGTGTCGTCGAACTCGCGCGGCTCGGCACCCTCCTCCAGGTCGGCGAGATCCTCGGCGTTCTCCTTCGCCCACACCGTCACATGGCCGGTGTTGCGGTCCAGCTCCACCCGCGCCCGGCGGCGGCTGCCCTCGGTGCGGTGGTATGCGATGAGGAGGGCCGACTCGATCGCCTCGACCAGCAGGTCGAACGAGATCTCCTTCTCCCGCACCAGACCCCGCAGGGCACTCATGTCGATGTCCACGGCTACGCCTCCTCCTTGTTCTCGTCGTTTACGTCGTTCTCGGTGTCTGCGCTGTTCCGCAGGTGGTCGCTGCTCTGCGGTGCCTCGTCGCCGGCGGGGCGGGCGGGCCTGGGGTTGAACTCCAGCTCGACGCGGGCCTTGGCGATCTCGTCGAACGCGACCCGGCGGGCGGTCGGCTTGCGGCCCTTGACGCCCGGTACCTCCAGGTCGAGGCCGGTGTCGTCGGTGGCGACGATCCGGGCGACCAGGTCGCCGCCCTCGTGGAGGCGGGCCTTGATCAGGCGGCCGACGGCGCGGCGGTAGTGCCGCGGCTCGGTCAGCGGCCGGTCGGCGCCCGGCGAGGTGACCTCGAGGGTGTACGGGGCGCCGCCCATCGCGTCGGTGTCGTCCAGAACCTCGGACGCCTCGCGGCTCAGCGCGGCGCACTCGTCGAGCTGGACGCCCGCGTCGGAGTCGACCACGATCCTCAGCACACGGCTCCTGCCGGCCGGTGTCACCTCGATCTCTTCCAGATCCAGGTCTCGCGCGGCGACGAGCGGTTCAAGCAGTCCGCGCAGCCTCTCGCTCTGGGTGGTGCTCATCCGGGTGACTCCTCGGCCGCGTGTGCTGTTGTGGTTAGGTCGCGTGTCGGGTCAAAGCCTATCGGTTCCGGCGGGGTACTGACGATTCGGCGGGTGGGCACGGATACGCTCGCCTGCGGTGATCACGACGGAAGACCCCGGGAAGTGCAACGTGCCGAAAGTGGCGCTCACACGCAGAACGACCCTGCTGGCCGGCACCGCCCTGGGGGGCGCGGCACTGCTCGCCGGATGCGCCGACGGCGCCCGGCCCGACCCGAGGGCGGCCGAGCGTTCGGCGGCCGCCGAACGGGTGCGCAAGCAGGCGGCCCGGGACAGCACGGCGCTGCTCGCGCGGTACGACGCGACGCTCGCGGCCCATCCGGAACTGGGCGCGCGGCTGCGGCCGCTGCGGGCCGAAGTCGCCCGCCACGCCGGGGCGTTCGCCTCCGACGGGCCTTCCACTGCCGCCTCCGCGTCCGCACCCGCCGCCGGTACCGCGCACGGGGCGGACGCGCCCCGCGTACCGGCCGACGAGCGCGGCGCCCGTTCGGCGCTCGCCGAGGCGGAACGGACGCTGGCCGACGCCCGCGCGGCGGCGCTGGTGTCCGCGCCGCCCGAACTGGCCCGGCTGCTGGCCTCCGTCGCGGCGGCCGGGGCGGTCCACGCGTACCTGCTGGCCCAGGCGGAATGAACGGGCGCCGTGCGAGAGAACAGGAGCGGGCGATGACGACGACACACGCGCGGCGCGACGGAGCGCGCGGCGGGGACGAGTTGACCGCGACGCAGGCCGCGCTGGCGGCCGAGCACGCCGCGGTGTACGGGTACGGCGTGGTCGGCGGGCGGATCGGGGCCGGGCGCCGGACCGAGGCGCAGGGCGCCTACGACGCGCACCGGGCGCGGCGGGACGCGCTGCGCCGCGCCGTGCGGGACCTCGGCGGCACACCACAGGCTTCGGCCGCCGCCTACGAGCTGCCGTTCCCGGTGCCGGACGCGGACGCCGCGGTGCGGCTGGCCGCGGAGCTGGAGGACCGGGTGGCGGCCGTCTACGCGGACCTCGTACGGGCCGCCGGCGGGGCGCACCGCACGGAGGCGGCGGCCGCGCTGCGCGAGGCCGCGGTGCGGGCGGTGCGCTGGCGGGGCAGCGGCGTAGCCTTCCCTGGGCTCGTGGAGCGGGCCGCGGCGCCCACCGCGTCGGGGACCGCGGGCACCGACGCCGACGCGCTCTGAACGACCGGCCGCCCGGCGGCCACTCCCCCACCCGGCAACTCCCCACGACAAGGACAGCTCAGGCATGGCAACGGCACCCATCGAACCGCCGCAACGGCTGCTGACCGCACTCGGCGGCGCTGCGGAGGGTCCCGTCCGGGCCTGGCTGGAGGCGCTGCCGGAACTGGCCCAACAGCGGCTGGCGGACTGGGAGTTGACGCTGGAGCGGGTGCACGCCCCGGGCGGCCGCAGCAGTCTGGTGGCGTTCGTGCGGCAGTCGGACGGGTCGCCGGCGGTGCTGAAGTTCCCGGTGCCGGGGCGGGCCGCGGCGCAGGAGGCGGCGGCGCTGCGGACCTGGGACGGCTGGGGCGCGGTGCGGCTGCTGCGGGCCGACGAGGCGGGCGGCGCACTGCTGTTGGAGCGGCTGCAGGGGTCGGTGTCGCTGCGGTCGCTGCCGGAGGCCAGGGCGCTGCTGGAGGCGGCCGGCACGGTGCGGCGGCTGTGGGTGGCGCCGCCGGCGGGGCATCCGTTCGCGACGGTGGCGGAGCGGACCGCGGCGGACGCGGAGCGGCTCTTGGCGGCCGGCGAGCCGGCGGGCGCCGGGCCGCTGCTGGACGAGGCGCTGGAGCTGGGGCGGACGCTGCCGGCCGGGGCGGCGGAGGAGTACCTGCTGCACGGGGCGTTCCGGCAGGGGAAAGTGCTGGCCGGGGAGCGGGCGCCGTGGCTGACGGTGGGACCGTCGCCGCTGGTCGGCGAGCGGGCGTACGACCTGGCGCGGCTGGTGCTGGACCGGTTCGAGGATCTGCTGGCCGGTTCGGGGGCGGCCCCGGCGGCCCGGCGGCGGGTGGCGAAACTGGCCGACTCGCTGGACGTGGACCGGGAGCGGCTGCGCGGCTGGACGCTGTACCGGGCGGTGCGCGCCGGGGTGCGCGAGGCGGCCTCGGGCGACCGGCGGCGGGGCGAGGCGCTGCTGGAGTTCGCGGCGTACGTGTAGCGGGCCGCGGGCGGCCGGGGCCGGGTGGCGTGCCGGAGCGGGCCGGCGGGGCGGGTGCCCCGGCCGGCCCGTCGCCGTCGGTCAGGCGCCGAGCCGGGCGACGGCCTCGGCGACCGTCAGCTCCTCGCGCTCGCCGGTGCGGCGGTCCTTGACCTCCACGACGCCCTCACCGGCGCGGCGGCCGGCGACGACGATGGTCGGCACACCGATCAGCTCGGCGTCGGTGAACTTCACGCCGGGCGAGACGCCGGGCCGGTCGTCGACCAGCACCCGCAGGCCGGCGGCGCCGAGCTGCTCGCCGATCTCCAGGGCGAGTTCGGTCTGCTTGGCCTTGCCGGCGGCGACCACGTGCACATCGGCCGGGGCCACCTCGCGCGGCCAGCACAGGCCCTTGTCGTCGGCGTGCTGCTCGGCGAGCGCGGCCACGGCGCGCGAGACGCCGATGCCGTACGAGCCCATCGTCACGCGGACCGGCTTGCCGTTCTGGCCGAGCACGTCGAGCTGGAAGGCGTCGGCGTACTTGCGGCCCAGCTGGAAGATGTGGCCGATCTCGATGGCGCGGTCCAGCTTGAGGCCGGTGCCGCACTGCGGGCACGGGTCGCCCTCCTGGACGACCACGACGTCGACGTAGGTGTCGACCTCGAAGTCGCGGCCGGCGACGACGTTCCTGGCGTGCACGCCCTCCTTGTTGGCGCCGGTGATCCACGCGGTGCCGGGGGCGACCCGCGGGTCGGCGAGGTACGTCACCTTCTGCAGGCCCTGCGGGCCGACGTAGCCGCGGACGAGGTCGTCGCGGCCGACGAAGTCCTCGGCGGTGACCAGCTCGACGGCGGCCGGCGCGAAGTGCGCCTCGACCTTGCCCATGTCGACCTCGCGGTCGCCGGGGACGCCGATCGCGACGATCTCCCCCTCGACCTTCACCAGCAGGTTCTTGAGGGTGGCGGACGCCGGGACGTCGAGGTGCGCGGCGAGGGTCTCGATGGTGGGGGTGTCCGGGGTCGGGATCTCCTCGAGCGCGGGCACACCGGCGGCGTCGGCCGGCTTGAGCTCGTAGGTGATCGCCTCGGTGTTGGCGGCGAAGTCGCAGTGCGGGCAGTCGGCGAAGACGTCCTCGCCGGCCGCGGCCGGGGCCAGGAACTCCTCGGACTTGGAGCCGCCCATGGCGCCGGCGATGGCGGCGCAGATGCGGTAGTCGAGGCCGAGCCGCTCGAAGATCCGCTGGTAGGCGGCGCGGTGCAGGGCGTAGGACGCGGCGAGGCCCTCGTCGGCGGTGTCGAAGGAGTACGAGTCCTTCATCTGGAACTCGCGGCCGCGCAGGATGCCGGCGCGCGGGCGGGCCTCGTCGCGGTACTTGGTCTGGATCTGGTAGAGGATCACCGGCAGGTCCTTGTAGGACGTGCACTGGTCCTTCACCAGCTGGGTGAAGATCTCCTCGTGGGTGGGGCCGAGGAGGTAGTCGCCGCCCCTGCGGTCCTTGAGGCGGAAGAGCTCGGCACCGTACTCCTCCCAGCGGCCGGTGGCCTCGTAGGGCTCCTTCGGCAGCAGGGCCGGCAGCAGGACCTCCTGGCCGCCGATGGCGTCCATCTCCTCGCGCACGATGCGCTCGACGTTGGCGAGGACCTTCTTGCCGAGCGGCAGCCAGGACCAGACACCGGCGGCGGTGCGGCGCACGAAGCCGGCCCGCACCAGGAGCTTGTGGCTGAGCACCTCGGCGTCGGCCGGGTCGTCGCGCAACGTCTTGAACATCAAGCGGGACATGCGCTGGACCTGTGCGGCGTGGGCCATGGGAGTTTCTCCTGCGTAAGAAAGGTGACTCCCTGGAGGTTAGCTGTAGGGGGATGGCGCGGCGAAATGCGATTCCGCTGCGCTTGGCTTGCCTCCCACGTTTTTGGGTTCCCCGCCGCGGGGGTTCGTCTTTTTGCGCCTGCGGCGCGAGTCCGCTGCGCTTGGCTGGCTTCCCACGTTGCCGGGTTCCCCGCCGTGGCACCTGGCGGCGGGCGTTGTCCGCTGCGCGGGGCTGTTGGGTGCGGTGCCGGGTCTGCGGGGCAGGGGGTGTGTCCGGACTGCTTCGCTTTACGTCCGGACACACCCCCTGCCCCTCCGACCCGTCCCCTCCCGTGGGTGGGTGGGGAGCTGGTGGGTGGGGGCTGGTGTGGGTGGTCCGGTGCGGGTCGTGGGCCGTCAGCGCTTC